>NZ_JMPI01000057.1 GCF_000735355.1 Buttiauxella agrestis ATCC 33320 | reverse complement strand
CCCGGTCCCGACTGCGGCGCTGAACGAAGGCAACAACGATGTGCAGGTGATGGTCACCGGCGTGGATGCCGCTGGTAACACGGCGATTGCGGTGGAGCATAAAAATGTGGTGCTCGACACCCATGCCGATGCCAACATCTCCATTGACGCAGTCACCAAAGATAACGTCCTGAATCACGATGAGCTGGCGGCTAAAACCCAGTTTATTCACGGTGTTGTGGATGGCGATGCGAAACTTCACGACCGTGTGGATATAGAAATTAAAGGCAATCATTTCAACGGCGAAGTGATTGATCTTGGCAACGGGAAACTGGGTTACAACATTGCGGTCGATCCGCGCGTTTTCAGCAACAACAAAGGTGAGGTTGACGGCTCGGTCAATGTGCACGCTACCATTACCTCTCATGATGATGCGGGCAACGAAGTGATCGCGACTCAGGATCGCCTGGTAAAAATCGACAACCACGCCAATGCCACCATCTCCATTGACGCCGTCACCAAAGATAACATCCTGAATCACGATGAGCTGGCGGCTAAAACCCAGTTTGTTCACGGTAACGTTGGCGGCGACGCACGCGTGGGTGATGTGGTTGATCTTGAAATTCGCGGCAATCATTTCACCGGCAATGTCGTTGATTTCGGCAACGGCAACTTAGGCTACAACATCGAAGTGAACCCCGCGGCGTTTAGCCGCAACAAAGGCGAAATCGACGGTGACGTCAACATCCGCGCTACCATCAAATCCCACGATGGCGCGGGCAACGTGGTGGTGCAGACCGCTGACCATTCAGTTCATATTGATAACCACGCCGATGCCTCTATCACAGTTGATCGTGTCACCAAAGACAATGTTCTGAACCACAGCGAACTGGCTAATCCAACCGTTTCCATCCATGGAACCGTTGGCGGTGACGCCGCTATTGGCGATAAAGTTGATATCAACATTCACGATCAGCACTTCCTTGGCGAAGTGATTGATCTGGGCGGCGGCAACCTGGGTTACCGCATTGATGTTAATACCCGCGCATTCAGCAACAACAAAGGCGAGGTGGACAAAAATGTCGATTTCACCGCGTCAGTGACTTCCCATGACCATGTCGGAAACGTGGTGACGGTTACCACCGACCACACTGTGCATATTGATAACCACGCCAATAATGGCCTGACTATCGACACCGTTGCGGGCGAAGATTGGGTCAGTAATGCGGAATCCAAAAACCCGATCGTTATTCGCGGCGATGTCACAGGCAAAGATGCGCGCGAGCACGATCCGATAGTGGTTAATGTGAATAATCATAACTACACGGGGGAGGTTCATGCTGATGCCAGTGGGCATTTGTACTATGAAGTGTCACTTCCTGTTGGGGCGCTAAAAGAAGGTCAGAATGATGTGAAAGTGGCAGTGACCAGCCACGACAAAGCGGGGAACGTTGTCGAAAATTCACTCATTCACTATGTCGCGGTGGATACCCATGCAGACGCGACCATCAAAATTGAGCAAATGACCGATGACAATGTACTGAATCGTGATGAACTGGCTTCGCATGATCAAATCGTCACCGGCAAGGTGGGCGGCGATGCTCGTGTAGATGATGAGGTCGTCATTGAGATCAACAATCGCACGTACTCGGGTGTGGTCGAAGTTTTGAATGACGGATCCCTGGGCTACAAAATCCCTGTTCCTACCTGGGAATTCCATGATCCTAAGGTGGAACTTGACGACAAATTTGTCACCTTCCACGCGTCCGTGACGTCACATGACATCCTGGGTAACGAAGTCACGGAAACGACCGAACACACTGTTCATATTGATAACTTTGCCAGTAGTACCGTATCCATTGATAACAATCTTGCCGGTGGCGATAACACGGTTAACGCCGTTGAATCCGTTGCGCCTACGATGGTCACCGGAGATGTCGGTGGTGATGCGCGCGAAGGCGATCATGTTTTGGTTCTTGTTAACCAGCAGAAATTTGAAGGTAACGTCGTCAAGGACGCTGATGGCCATCTGCGCTATGAAGTCCCTTTACCGGCCGGAACCCTGCATTTAGGTAATAACTTCGTGCAGGTGTTGGTGACCAGTTTTGACAAAGCCGGGAATGACGTCACCTCGGTTGCGAACACCAACATCACGATGGATACCCAGGCTGATGCCAGCATCGCTATTAATAATGTCACTCCGGACAATATTCTGAGCCACGCAGAACTGGATCATGCGAAACAGGTTATCACTGGCACAGTAGGCGGCGATGCCAAACTTCATGATGTTGTAGACATTCTGATTAATAACCAACACTTCTATGGGGAAGTTATCGATCTTGGCCACGGGCAGCTCGGACATGGGCAGCTTGGCTATCGTATCCCTGTGGATTCTTCAATCTTTGGCAATAACCACGATAAGATCGACACTGATGTAACATTCACCGCTTCCGTCACCTCGCATGATGCTGCGGGCAACGAAGTTACCGTCACCACCGATCACAAGGTTGATATTGATAACTTTGCGGTCAACGATTTCACCATCGATACCGTTGCGGGCGAAGATTGGGTCAGCAAAATTGAGGCCCGTAGTAACACCATCATTCGTGGAGCCGTCACGGGGGATGATGCGAAAAATGGCGATGCAGTCACCGTACGTGTATCGGGAGTTGATGAACACGGCAATCCTGCACATGATGATTATCCAGGCGTGGTTCACACTGATTTAAATGGCCATCTATATTACGAAGTGCCGGTGCCACCGGGCGGGCTTTATGAAGGTCTGGACACGGTAGAAGTTTCTATCACCAGCCATGATGAAATCGGTAACGTCGTCACGACTTCTCATACGCATGATATTGCGGTCGATACCCATGCCGATGCCACTATTGGTATCGATAAAGTCACTGCTGACGACGTGCTTAACTACAATGACTTAGAACAGCCTAAAGTGACGATCACCGGTGACGTGGGTGGCGATGCTAAAGTTGGCGATCACGTAGTGATTACGATCAATGGGGCTGATTATCCAGGGAATGTGATAGTTCTGGATAACGGTCACTTAGGCTATAAGATCGATGTTGATTCTTATGCTTTCGGCAACAATCATCAGAAGGCTGATCATAAATCTGACGATTTAAGTGACCGCAATAAAATCGACACCGATGTGAAATTTACCGCCTCCGTCACCTCTCATGACGAACTGCACAACGTTGTTACTGTTACCACTGAACACACTGTTCATATTGATAACCACGCCGATGGCATTCTCACTGTGGGCCAGGTGACTGGCGATAACATCATTAACCACCACGAATCACGAGAGCACACCACCAAAGTCACCGGCACCGTGAGCGGCACATCGAGCGGTGAGATTAATGAAGGCGATAGAGTCACCATTACCGTTAATCATCACTCATATGAAACTACCGTTATCAAGCTGCCTTATCAGCATGGCGCTTTAGGTTATAGCGTAGATGTGTTGACCAAAGATCTGCTGGCCGACCCGGACCCGATTGCCCATGTTGTGGCGCACGACGCCGCCGGTAACGCAGATCATATCGATATCTCTCACCATATTGATATTGATCTGGAAGCGACGGCGAGCATCACTATCGATCCTGTCACCGGCGACGATATGATCAATGGTAAAGAGTCGGATAAAGAATTAACCACGGTTTCAGGCACCGTCGGCGGCGACGCGAAAGAAGGCGACGTTGTTCACCTGGTGATTAATGGCAATGAGCTGACGACAGAAGTCACTAAAGATTCTCAGGGCAACCTGGTCTGGAACAAACAGGTGAGTACCCACGACCTGATGGTCGACCATCACTTTACGGCAAGCGTGATCGCCACCGATAACGCCAACAACACGGCAACTGCTGAAGCAGACAGGACTGTTGTTGTTGATCTGAAAGTTGAAGCTGAAATTACGGTTGATTACGTTACGCCTGATAACGCCCTGAACGCCGATGAACTCAAGCAGGGGCATACTCTGGTTAGTGGCACGGTTAAAGGGGAAATGCATGCAGGCGACCCTCTGACGTTAACCATCAATGGTCATGACTATCAAGGGTTTGTAGAAGATCAGGGTAATGGAAAGATGGGGTACCATATTTCCGTCAGTACGGCAGATCTTCAGGCCAATCCGCATATTCATGCCAGCATCAGCGTCACGGATCAGGCACAAAATAGCACCGTAGCTACTGCCCATCACGACGTCATTATTGATGATCATGCTAATGCATCAGTGACGATCAACGTGGTTTCTGGCGACGATATCCTTAATCACCTTGATCAAAAGCACCCAACCACCAACATTAACGGCACCGTCGGTGGCGATGTTCATGAAGGGGATATCGTTCATGTTTGGGTCAATGGAATTGATTACCGTGCGACGGTAGAACCACTGGCATATCTCAAGGGTGGCCTGGGTTATTCCGTTGACGTGAGAACCGACGCGCTGTTAGCCAATCCATATATTCATGCCACTGTTACGGCTGTCGATCTGCATGGCAACAGCGTTTCGGTTTACGCGTCACACGATGTCTCCAGAGATGACAGCGCAAACGCGACGATTTCTATTGGTACTGTTTCGGGTGATGACTGGATCAATAATGTAGATGCTCATCAGGAACACACCACTATTACTGGAAAAGTCACCGGTGATGTTCATATCGGTGACACCGTTGATCTTGAGGTCAACAATCAGCATTACTTCGGAAAAGTCGTTTCTGAAGGCACGGGCCACGGCCTGGGTTACAGCATTGATGTGAGTACCACAGATCTGCTTTCCGGTGGCGATAAACCGATTCTTCATGCATCAGTAACCGGCTACGATGCGGCGGGGAACACCGTGCTGGCAACGGCCGATCACGCCGTGGGGATTGATACACGGGCCGATGCGCAATTAGACTTCAGCGTCGATATTGTAGGTGATCATTATCTGTTCATGGGGGCTGTTGGCGGTGATGTGAAAGCAGGAGATACCGTTACTTTCACTACTGAAGGTCATACCTACAGCACGACCGTTGAAATCCGCACTGACTCTTCCGATGGCAAGCCTTATCTAGGTTTTCGCACTGAGATTGTAAAAGACGTTAGTTCAGGGCTGGAGACTACGGTATTACGTGCTGATAAAAACCAGTATATTTTTGCTGAAGTCACAGGTACCGATCACTACGGTAATAGTCAGACGGCAATAGATCAAGTTGTTGCACCGGGTAAAAACGATAGCTCTGCGCAGACGCCATATGTAGATCCATCGAACGCTGGTCAAACCCCACATGCCGAAATCACCATCAGCCCGGTTGCGGGTAATGATGTGATCAATAAAGCCGAATCAGAAGCGGGCAAGACCTTAATTCGCGGTACGGTTTCAGGGGATGTTCTTCCTGGTGATGAAGTGACGCTACATATCGGTAGAGATTCCTATACCGGTAAAGTCGTTGAATTGCCAAATCTCCCAGGTGAGTACGGATATGAAATTCCGGTTGATACAGCAAGCCTGATGAACAGTCCGGCTGTGACAGCACTCGTCACGTCGCACAACGGCAACCAAGTGTTTACGGCATCTCAAGAACTGAGCGTAGATACTGAGGCTAAGGCCGAAATTCACCTCGATAATATTGCTGGCGATAATGTGATCAACATTGCCGAAGCGGGTGCGGGAACGACCGCCATCAGCGGCATCGTCAAAGGTGATGGTATTCATGACGGCAGTAACGTCACCATCATGGTGAATGGAAATCCTGTTACCACTCAGGTCTTTACCGATTCCGAAGGTGTGATGCGTTTTAGCAAAGACGTCAGCGTTGACGATCTGCGCCATACCCCCACCATCACCGTGAGCGTGACCGGGCAAGACGATCAGGGGAATACATTTACGGCAACGGACGGTAAAAATATTACTGTTGATACGGACATTAGCGCTGGTATCACTATTAACACTGTCGCGGGCGATAACATTATCAATTCGAATGAAAGTACAGCGGCTACCACGCAAATCACCGGTAAGGTATCGGGTGACGTGCAGCCAGGCGATCACGTAACGCTGACCGCCAATGGCCATGAATATCGCGATGTAGAAGTGGCTCAAGACGGGACTTACAAAGTTGATGTACAAATCAGTGATTTAGTTGACGGCAAACCGATCATCGTAGCAGTGACTGGGCATGATGAGCATGGTAATACCCTCGTAGCCCAAGCGACTCAGAATATTACCGTTGATACCGAGGCCCATGCGGGTATCAAAATGAATATCGTGTCCGGTGATGACATCCTTTCGGCGAAAGATCTCAGCGCAGAACACACGAAGATCACCGGCACGGTAGATGGCGATGCAGCGGTCGGCGACAAAGTTACGATCATGCTCAATGGCGTTGTGAAGAGCGGGCTTGTTGAAGTGGATGCTGTGACCGGGAAGCTGGTCTATACGGTGAACGTTGACTCCGCCGATCTCAAAGCTGAAGCGCAATACCAGCACACCGATAAACCAACGATCGTCGTGACGGTAAATGGCGAAGACAGCTCCGGTAACCACTTTACTCAAAGTCAGAGCAGAGTTGTGACCATTGACGATCATGCCGATGTGAAGCTGACGTTTGATCCGGTGGCAAAAGACAACATCCTGAACATCGAAGAAAGTCAGCATTCAACCACGCAGATTAGCGGCACAGTGACCGGCGATGTGAAAGACGGTAGCACTGTTATTCTTACCATTAATGGCAATGAGCGCCCTGTAACCATCCATGGCGATGATACACATGGGTACACCTTTAAACTGGATGTCCCGACTTCCGATCTGCTTGCCGATCAGACGATTACCTATAAAGTGACCGGCGTCGATGCTGTCGGCAACACCTTAACCGTCACCGAAACAAACACCATTACCATCGACCACGATGCAGCAAACACGGTGAAAATTGATACTGTTGCTGGTGATAATCGAGTGAATATTAATGAATCCCACAATGCCAATACTATTGTGCATGGCGTCATTACGGGTGATGTTGTCAACGGCAAGATAACCATCGATTTGAACGGCACGAATATCACTGTTGATATTAAAGACGTTGTCGTCGCTGATGACGGTGTGCATAAGACTTTTGCTATTCCGGTTTCAACCGATGCGTTAATTGAAGGCGATAACACGGTCACTATCACCATCAATGGGGAAGACAACGCTGGCAACCCTGCAACCTCTACCGATACTCATCACATTAAGCTCGATACCACAATTGATGCGTCGATTAATATCGACCCAGTGGCGGTAGGAAATGTGGTTAACGGCAAGGCACCCGCACAAATTCATGTTACAGGAATGGTTGATGGGGACGCTCGTGATGGTGACATCGTGACGCTGAACGTTAACAACCATGAAATCCGGACCAAAGTTGTCCCCGTTGGCGACCATCTTGGTTACGACGTTCGGATGGATAAAACCTGGCTGCATGAAGGTGATAACAACGTCACCGTTAATGTGCAGGTAACCGATGATGCTGGAAATAGACTGATACCTGCTTATAACCAGGTTGTTACGCTGGACTCCCATGCTGATGCGACGATTACCGTCAATTCGCTGACAGCTGATAACACGATTAATGCGCTCGAATCGAAACGTATTTCTGTGACGGGCCAGGTTGATGGCGATGCGAAAGCGGGCGATACGGTGACACTGGAAGTTAATGGTCATACCGCGACGGCTGAAGTAAAAATGATGGGGAACCATCTTGGCTATGAGTTTGATGTTAAAAAGGATTGGGTGCAGGAAGGCCACAACGATCTGAGTGTAAGCGTCAGCGTTACTGATAATGCAGGTAACCACTTAACGACTCCACCAGTCATCCATCCGGTTTACGTTGATACAAAAATTGATGCGACGATCGCCCTCGATCCAGTCACACCAAATCACGTGATCAATGCCAGCGCGCCTGAGACTATTTCTGTCACCGGCCAGGTGGGTGGTGATGTGCAAGAGGGTGATCATGTGGAATTTGAAATCAATCACCACACCTTCTCTGCTGATGTTGAATTGCTCAATGGCCAGTTAGTTTATAAGGCTGATATTGAGAAAAAATGGTTGAACGACGGTGACAATATCCTGAAAGCCAAAGTGACCACTCAGGATCATGCAGGGAATGTCATCACTAAAGAGACCACCCAGCATATCCAGTTGGACACCCATGCCGATGCCAAAATCACTATCAATAATGTCACCGACGATAACCACATCGACTCGCAGGAAGCACGTCACCATCTGACTCATATCACCGGCCAGATTGACAGCGCCGATGTGCATGACAATGAACATATCAATGTCACCATCAACCACAAGCATTATGACGTGGTACTGCACGAAGAGAATGGCCATCTGACATATGACGTTCCGGTTAATACCCATGAACTGAATGTCGGTAAAAATAGCGTGAATGTTTCAGTGATTGCTCACGACGATCATGGCAACAGCAACGTTATCCATCAACAGTCAGATTTCACAATGGATGATCTATCCCATCGTGGTAAGCATGACGTTGATACTTCGGGTAAAACACATCACGCGACGCACGGCCATGATCATGGTTTAAGTAACCTGTTCGATGACAGCCATGAAACCTTGTCGTTTAATCTTCACCCTGATGCCAAAGCTCATTCGGGCCGTGACGACGCTAAAGTCTTTACCGGAAAAGATGACAGCAACGAAGCGAAACACGATCTCAGCAGCCTGGCGAAAGAACTGCACGAGAACCCGGACATTACGCACCACATCAGAGGCGGTGATGATCACGGCCAAGGCAAAGGCCTGGCGTCTGCAGCGACACACTTACCGGGTGCTCCGCACGCGGGTGACGCTGGAACGATGCACGACTCAGGTGGTTCATCGCACTACTCGCTGGATCACTTGATTGCCAAGCCAGAACATTACTCACACTAAATGATAATCACCGCCCTTCACCGGGCGGTGATTTCACATGCCGTACTGGCAATAAAAGAAAGGTACTGGAAATGTATTACGTTCAACGTAATGAAGAAGGGCAACTGACACGGGTTGAGAACGAGCCGTTTACCGGAATGACAGGTGAAGTCTTCACGCAGACGCCTGAAATCACCGCCTGGAATAACGCCCGCAACGTGGTGGATGAAAGCCTGCAACATAAAGAATTACTGCAACGCAGTGACCTTGAAATGGTCCGCGTTCTGGACGACCTGATTTTCCTGCTGATTCAAAAAGGGGTGATTACGATCACCGACCTGCCGCCAATGGCGCAGGTGAAGCTGATGAATCGTGCGCAGGCGCGCCAGGGGTTGGGTGGGTTAGAGGATTTATTGAACAGCGACGATCAAGGGATCTTCTGAGTCGGATGACGCTGCCGCTTATCCGATCTACGAAACACGAGTAGGGTGGATAAGCGGCAGCGTCATCCACCATTTTTCATCAATCAGAACGGTGCTGGCTCACCCAACAACTGCCCCATCGCGCCATAAATCCCCACTTCTTGCAGCACGCGCAGCTCCCCTTCGGTTTCAACACGCTCGGCAATCAGCGGCAGGTCAATATTGTTGGTTGCGCTGTGTAACACGTCGATAAACAAGCGTTTATCGCTCTCAATATCAATGTGGCGGATATAGCTGGAATCAATTTTCAGGTACGCCAGGCCCCATTGCGACAGGTGCCCAATCATATCGAAGCGGCTACCGAAGTGTTGCAGGCCAAGGCGGCAACCAAATTGGTTCAGCGATTTGATAAACACTTCCATTTGCTCAGGTTCCGGCAGTTGGTTCTCATCCAGCTCCAGAATTAAACGACCGGCAAGCTGCGGGTTCGTCTTCAGTGGGTTAAGCAACTGCTTGATAGTGGCGTCATTTGCCAGAGAACTTCCTGACAGGCTGAGCGCCAGATAACCCGGATAGTTTTTCAACTGCTTCAACGTCAGACTCAACATCACCTGATCAAGGCGCTGGCTCCAGCCAAACCGGTGGATCCACGGCAGGAAACGACCGGCAGGAATGCTGTTGCCTTTTTCATCAATGATGCGCGACAGCACTTTGTAATGAATCACTTTTTGTATGTTTTTGCAGTCCACAACCGGCTGGAAGAACAACTGGAACTGCTCTTTGCTCAGTGCATTCTCAAGGCGCGTAAACCACAGATGCTGGTCTTCATTGGCTGCATCAGTTTGAACCACAGGGAACAGGTTGGTCTGATGCGTGGTATGGGTTTCGGCTTCCATCAATGCGCGGTCGGCCTGAACAATCAGCGACTGCGGGGAATCCCCATAACTAAACGGCACCATTCCCGTATGCGCGACCGGGTTAATGTCAGACATGCCGGTTGCGTAGAAGGCGGCAAGTTGCTGATTGAGCGAGTTCTGCAAAGTCAGCATTTCATTGTGCGTTACGCCTGGGCAAAGCAGGGCAAATTCGCCACCGCGAATACGGGCAAGAATGCTGTCGGCATTGGCATGTTGGTTCTTCACGACATTCATCATATCGGCAACATGCTTCAGCAAGTTATCGGTATGCGGGCCGCCAAAACGCTGGTTCAGGCCACCGAGATCCTGAATGCGCAATAACAGCAAATAGCCAGATGCCGATTCTTCATCGCTTAAGCGGGTCTGCATCTGCAAGTCGAAAGCGCGACGGTTAGCGATACCGGTTTGGCTATCGAGATAGGCCTCATTGTGCAGACGTTCGCTGTGCTCGGCCTGATCTTCAAACAGGGATTTAAGTTTAGCGACCATCAGGTTCATGGCCTCCACAACGCGGCGCAACTCCGGCGTTTTCGGTAAGTCGAGCTGAGTGAGATATTCGCGGCGGGTAATCGCCTGGGATTGTTTCACCATATAATTGAGCGGGCGTAACTGGCGGCGCAAAAGTGCGGCACCCGCCAGAATACAAACCACGGAACAGGCCAGCATCCACAGCAG
This sequence comes from Buttiauxella agrestis ATCC 33320, assembly GCF_000735355.1. Lineage (GTDB taxonomy): Bacteria > Pseudomonadota > Gammaproteobacteria > Enterobacterales > Enterobacteriaceae > Buttiauxella > Buttiauxella agrestis. The sequence continues at coordinate 132,890 of NZ_JMPI01000057.1, read as the reverse complement.
GTTTGCCAGCGTGCTTTCCCATAAGCGCTTGATAGCAAACACCGGGTTGCTCAGGACTTCGACGCGCGCCGCCTGCTGCCAGCCCCGCATAATCGTCGCTTCACCGGCTTGCGGTTTCACATTGACCAGGGCGACAAACCAGCCCGGCACTTCGGGAATAGACAACGACGCGCTGCGCTCAAGAATCGTTTTGCCGCTCGACTGATCGATGACACGGATGGCATCGTAGTAGCCGCTATCGAAAATTGAACTGACCATTAACTCGATCATCGCGGGATCGTCAACGTGCGGGGTGAGCGAAAGGCCCAATGCGGTCGCGGCATCCTGCGCGTGAGAAAGCAGCTGGTTATTGTATTGCTCCCGGGAACTTTCGAGATTCACAATAAAACTACCGCTGAAGATGATCAGCATAAATAGAAAGATAGCTATTAGAAGCTGTTTGAAAAGTGACACAGGTTTATCCTATTCATCAATCGGGAATCCTTCTTCCCGCATTTTTTTCAACACATCCTGCCATCGAGAAAGACGCTTACTATCCCCGACACGTTTATTATTCTGACTTCCTGGCAACCACAACCCGCTATCATTAAAGGAATAAACAGGCAATAAATCCGAGCGCTGTGTTGCAGGTAAAATGTTATCCGTCAGACTATCAAGAACGATGGGAATCGCATCCGGTGACGAGTACCAGGTTAATACCATATGCGCCCGATTCAGACGTAATGCTTTAACGTAGGTAATACGTAACTTTTCTCCTGAAACACCTAAGTGACGTAATGTGAAATATTTAGCGATAGCATAATCTTCGCAATCTGCTTCGCCTTTGCGCAGCGATTCTACGGGCGTTGCCCAATAATCAGTGCTATTCCAGATTTCAATATCTTCACGGTAATGCAATTGCTGGTTAAAAAAACGATTCACCGCATTTAATTGTGCGAGTTCAGTTTGGCTCCGTTGGTTCAATAACAGTTGCTGCCACGCATTTATACGCAGCTCGCCATCCTTTGTTGCCTGGCCATAGAGTTGATCGGCACGTTGTTGAATGGTCGTGAAATCCCAGGCTGCACGTAAAGAGCCTCCCGCCAATAGTAACAACAGCACACCAGAAAAAATCAGAGGCGCTAATAACCTGGTGCGAAAAAATAACCTGACTGAGTTCAATTACACATCCGAATAGAGCCAATAACTGTTTAGTTTCGCTGTAGGTTTTTCGGCATCACTTTTTGTGTCAGCCACTTGTGAGTCAACTGAGTATTGACGGGTGATTCAAAGATGCGCCCAAGTGTCTTATCTACAAAAGCAACAAACTGTGGGTCTTCCTTCCTCATCATAATGGCATATTTCATTTTTTCACCCACAACGTCCTGGGAAACAGAGAAATCTTCAGGATGCTCATTTTGATTGATAATAGGATACGCCAGGATGTCATCGAGAATGATCGCGGCAGTACGTTTTTGCGCCATCATATCAAACGCATCTTGCACGGTATCTGAAGTGATTATCGAGATACTCAGATGTTTCTCACGGTTCACTCGATTGAACTCTAACAAATCTTTAGAACCGCGTGGCACGCTGACGGTACGGCCTTTTAAGTCTTCAAGCGTATGGATATTATTCTGGCGCAGCGAAATAATACGCATATGGGCGACAAAATAATCAACAGAGAAGGAGACGCTTTTCTTCCGCTCTGGCGCATCGGTGTTAACGCTGCAATCCAAATCTATTTTACCAGAGTTAAGTGAGTTCACGCGTTCGGTAAATAGAGTAGGAATGTAATGAACGGCGAGATTCTTTTTACCCAGAGAAATACGCAATTCATCAGCAATCATATTGCATAGGGAGATGGTGTACCCGGTCACTTTGCCGCTCACATCCCGAAAAGAGAAAGGCTCAAGTTGACGATAACCAATGTTTAACGCATTACTTTCTTTAATATGATCAAGCGTGGCAGAAGTGCCATCGGCCCTGAGATAATTGGGAGCCATTATCAGAGGTAACAATGCCAACGCCCTCAGAAGAACCTTGAGCCCGGTGTTAAATGACTTTTTCATGTTAGTACGCATAGAGTGTTGTAGATGTTGTGAGTTTTTTAAGTTCCGCCGACATTGGAATATTTAGATTAATAGCGTTCGGTGGAATAGGAGACTGGAACCATCGTTGGTACAGTTTCTGAAAATCTTTGCCGGTAATAAGTGTTTTGAGCGTGTTATCGAGAAAATTTTTGAATTCACTGTCATCAAGCGGCAGCAACAAGCCTGCGGGAATCGGTGGGCTTAACGTCTGATCTGATATTTCAAACTCATCAGGCGTCGGGGACATCGCGATCATACCTTTCAGAATCGCCGTACTTGAAATCAAAGCCGGTAACTCACCGCTTTGAAGTTCCTGGAATGCACCTTTGTTATTGTTATCAAGCTCAATATTTAAATTGAGATCGTTCGTTCTATTGATGGTGTGGATTTGCTCGACATAAATAGTGCCGCTTTTAACCAGGACACTGTGCCCGGCTAAGTCGTCAATGGTATCGGTATGGTTATTTTTGCGAGTAATGAAACGCGTGCTGGAGAAGAAAAATGGGAATGAGAATTCGGCTTTTTGATGACGCAATTCAGAATAAAAACCAGGGATGCACATGATATCAGTAGCATGATTTTTAATGAGCACGAACTGTGACGCGGTACTGCTTTTTATCCAGCGAACTTTAAGGTCTTTTAGCTTCAGTTTTACTTTGATTGCATCAACGAGTTTATTGCATATATCAATGGAGTAACCCGTCGGTCGCTGCCCCTCAATGTATGAAAAGGGAAATGCATCATCTTGATAACCCAGCGTAATTGTCTTTGTCTCGGCTATCTTATCCAGTGTGTTTTTACTGTGTACGCCATGTGCGTGGCATACCGGACTACTGAGCAAAAATAGTGCCAAAAACCAGATGACTGACAGGTTTGTAGGGTGGATAAGCGTATGCGTCATCCACCATTTCGGTGAATGGTGTCGGATGGCGTTACACTTATCCGACCGACGAAATAGCCCAGCAAATAGGGTTTTAGCAGACATCGCAGATTTCCCCGTCGATGACTTTATTGCCAAACGTCGGCTCCAGATCTTTCTCAGGCAATGGGCGGCTGTAATAGTAACCCTGTACATTCTGGCAAGAAATTCGGCGCAAAATGGTCCGCTGCTGCTCCGTTTCAACCCCTTCTGCCGTCACGCTCATGCCATATTTCTGGGCAAATTGAATCAGCATCACGACCAGGTACTGGCTCGCACTTTCTTGCTCCAGTTTCATAATCAGGGTACGGGCGATTTTAATGCGAGTGAACGGATAAATAAGCAGGTAATCCAACGCCGCATATCCGGTTCCCAAATCATCCATCGCAATAGAAATACCCATTTCACGAATTTTTCTGAATACCGGCAACGCAATAGACTGATCCAGCTTTTCTGATTCAGTGACTTCAATTTCCAGACGGTTAGCCGCCAGGCCACTTTGTTTTAACGCATCAACAATAATGTCTATCAGGCCAGGGCCATGTAATTGATAGGCCGAAATATTCACCGCGACTTTAGTGGACTCAGGCCACTTCGCCGCAGCCATACAGGATTGTCGGATAATCCATTCGCCCAAACGAATAATCAGGCCGGATTCTTCCGCAATATTAATGAAGTAATCCGGGAATATCAGTCCCTTAGTAGGATGATTCCACCGGATAAGCGATTCATAACCACAAACCGTTTCATTTTCCAGATCGATAATCGGCTGGTAGTGCAGCACGAACTCATTATTATCAATGCCGTTAATGATTTCCTGATTCACGAACACACTGTTGGTGTGCTTCATCATCATGCCGTCTTCAAAGAAGTGGTAGCAACCGCGTCCGCTATGTTTTGACGCGTACAATGCCAGGTCAGCATTGATCATCAGCGTCGTGGCACTGTTGCCCTGAGAAGGGGCGGTGACAATACCCACGCTACAACTGATGGCGAAAGAGTGGCTGCCGTAGGTAAACGGAATACTCAAAGCACGAACGATTTTTTGCGACAGTGCTCCAGCTTCCTGGCAATTGTCTTCCCGCACACTCTGCAAAATAGCAAATTCATCGCCGCCTAACCGCGCAGCAAAGTCCATCGGGCCGAGCAACAATGACAGGCGCTGTGCGACACCGATCAGAACTTCATCGCCCGCCGAGTGGCCGAAGGTGTCGTTGACCGGTTTAAAGTTATCAAGATCGATCAGCAACAAGTTGAAAGACTGCCCGTTTTGATTCATTTCGCGAATACATTTATCCAGTGCCTGGCTAAAAGAAGCGCGGTTCGGGAAGCCGGTCAGCGAATCATGGTGAGCCATGTACTCCATTTTTTGCGACATATCCTGCATTCTTTGCAGGTAATCGCGTTCAACCATCGCAATACGGAGTTTTTCAATCGCTGCTGCTAATTTGCCGATTTCGTCATCCTGATCTAAATAAGGGGTAATAAGGTCGGTTTGCTCGTGGGCAATGCGGGTCAGGGAGTTGATGAGCAACGGTACCGGGCGGAACAGGCGGCGCATAAACAGCGTCACCAGAGCCAGCGTACCTAACAAAATTAGCGCCAGAATGATCAGTGTTTTCTTCAGCATCGCGTCATAGGCGGCATAGAGCTGTTTTTTATTGCCGATGCTGCTGACTAAACTACCCAGAATTTCGCCTGATGGAGTCAGAATAGGCACGGCGCTGATAAAGCAATCCTGGCCGTTAATCGAGGCAAAACCAATGTAGTAATTCCCCAGGGCGTCAGTGGCTCTTTGTCCTTTGAAGCTGATTTTTTCTTCTGTTGATTCTGAATTATTGCTGATGCCCTGGAAGCCTTTTTCTGGCGTATAAAGGAAAAGCCACGTCGGGTTACGGGTTTGCACCGCGGCCAGAGCTAATACATCGACAGGGTTATAACCGGTTTGAATCACTGAGTCCGGGTCGCCGATTTTGTGCTCCGACACAATGCGTGTGATTTGGCCGGTCGAACTGGTTCCCACCGCGACGTTGGTATAAACATTGCGGACGATATAGGTAATGATTTGCGCATTCGCTTCAGCCTGATGTACCCACTGTTGGTACGAAAAGCTATCAATCAGACCCCAACCCGCGCAAGCACCTGCCCCGAAAGCAATAAGGATACCCGCCAGCAAAAACTGGGTTATTTTCCCGGCGATAGAATGGTGCCAACCTTTTACGCTTTTAAGCGAGAAAAAACTTTTAGCCACAGATTGTCGGTTTCCTAATGAATACGAATTGCTCATGCATTAATGATTTGAAATTAATGCATTGAAATATATTGTCTGGCTGTTGCTGTTATGTGAGTTTTTTATGAAGAGTGTCAGACGTTGCGTCACCAATAACAAACTATTATGTAACATTAATGATGAGGAAATAAATAAAGGCAAAACACGCGGCGGGACTATAGATAACCTGGATAACCAAGTCAATCACAAAAAATAGTGATTAAACGCTAATTTCGCGATTCATTGATTCTCTTTAAGCTTTTCATCAAATAAAGACGTTAGTGACACAGCGACTTTATCTTTCAATTACCATTTTAACGCAATATTATACAATTCTTTATTGATTTTATTTCGATGTTAATCAGTAGGTTATGTGTATTTTTCGTTTGTTGTTGAACAGGCTTTTATTATTAACTAATGTCCATTTTTACCTATAAGTAGCAGTTCTTTTTTGAGTGCAAAATGAATACAATTAAAAAGGATTTGAGAATGCCAGCGCGATTTCTTGTTTGTTAATAATTTAAATCATTTAAAATAACCAATGGCGCTTGTTAATTAATTGTTCGTATTTGTTTTGATTTTAATACGTGCGGGATCTTCTTAATATCGTTGTAAATGTTAATTAATTATAACGTTTTTTCTATTCCATTATGTCTTCTGCAAGAATTTTTCCATTAATCAATATACTCACCATGCTACCTAAATAGCACACTAAGCATAAGCAACGGGTTAAATACTTGGACTCTACAGCCAGCAACAGCACAGCGTATACCAATAAACGGTGGGTTTTCCCGCTGGTTCTCCCGTTCCTGCTTTACTCACTGGCCCAATTGCTCAGTAGCCACCTTATTGTCGATGGACGAGTTCTGGTGGTTTATGACCTGGAACTGGCGGCTATCTCTGCGGTATTGGTGCTATTTGGTTACAGAGCCGTACCCGGCCTGATTCTTCTCTCTGTATTTTCCCTGCTGTTCCGTTCTTCAACCGAATCCTACGAGCTGCTTGGTTACCTGATTGCCGCATTCATCAGTTACTTCTTCTACACCAGGTATACAGGCTGGCGCAGTGCATCAAGTTTTGGGCGGATTTCACTCACGACCCAGCGAATTATCTGGCTCTGTCTGTGCAATGCGGTGCTCAATACGCTTTTTAGTGAAGTGATTTGCCTGCTGACCACGCCGCATACGGGTTCAGGAATGGTCTGCGATTACATTTTTAACGCGGAAACCCTGGTCAGAATCCAGGGGGTGATGAATGGCTGTATCACGGGCATTCCTTTGTTTTACACCGCGTTAAGGATTATCTGCCGCCCGAAATACGCCGCAGTCTGCCAGAAGTCAGTTTTGGCCCAGCTATCAGAAAACGTCGGTTACACTCGCTTTTCCGCATGGGCCTTATCGCTACTCATCCTGATGGTTTGTCTGAATATTCCCTTCAAAGACAATATCTTCTTCACCTTCTACAGCCTGGTACTGATATTCCCGCTGATGCTGTGGAGCTCGGTGCGCATTGGCTATATTTTCACGGCTCCCGTCTGGACCGTGATGATGATTGTGCTGGCGAAGAATAATGTGAATTACATCGCAGTCAATGATGACTTCATGTTGCATCAGGTGCTGGTCTCGACGGCTATTTTTATCTTCACGCTCACCATCGTGATCATGGGCGTGCTTGCCCGTTTCAACACCCTACGCATTGAGCAATTGCTGAATATGGGTCTGACGGACCCGATGACCAATATGCCCAATTTGCGGGCATTGAAAGCGGATATTCAGGCGTCTCCAGACTCCACGGTATGCCTGATTCAGGTGCCGGAAATGGAGCTTTTTTCGCGTCGCTACGGGCTGCACTTTCGCGCCAGATACCAGAAAAAACTGGCCGAGCATCTGCGCCTTAAGCTCAATGTTGATGAGAAAGTCTATTACCACGCGGGCTATGGGCTGCTGCTCAAGCTGGAGCAACCTAGCTGGGGAAGACTGAGCATTTTGTACAAATCGGCGAATACCTTTCGCTATTCTCATAACAATCAGCAGCTCGGGTTTCGCAGTGGTCTGGGATATTGCCGGGCCACGCAGTTCTGTAACGATGTCTACAGCCTGACCGGGAAACTGGGCATTGTTTCCGGGCTTTCGCTGGTCAACGGTAAGCCGGAAAACCTCGAGGCGCAGTCCAGCCGTATTCATGAAAGCTATATTGTTGGGCGCACTGATATTCGTACCGTATTGCAGAAAACGCTGGATAACGACGCATTTGTATTAATGGCGCAGCCGATCGTCAGCACCTGTGGCGAGCCGCGTTACCACGAAATTCTGCTGCGTATGTTAGATGAAGAAGGTCGGTTTATTCCGCCGGATCGTTTCTTACCGGTGGCAACCGAAGCGGGGCTTGCGCCTGATATCGACTTATGGGTGATCAGAAATACGCTGAAAACCATGCAGTTGCATCCGGAACACTGTTTTTCTATCAATCTGGCTCCGGTTACTGTGTGTCGCGCCAGTTTCGTTCATCACGTTCAGTTACTGCTGACGGAGTTCGGCGTCGATCCGCATCGCATTATCTTTGAAATCACGGAAGCGGATGCGCTGTCAGATACCGAACAGTCACAAAATACGGTGCGTTCGCTCAAAAGCCTGGGTTGCCGTGTGGCGATTGATGACTTCGGCACGGGCTTTTCGAGCCATGCTCGCCTGATGGATGTCAGCGCCGATATTCTGAAAATAGACGGCTCGTTTATTCGTGAAATTACCGATAACGAAGTCAGTCATTACATTGTTGAGTCATTTTGCCATGTTGCAAAAATGAAAAATATGCAGGTCGTCGCTGAATATGTTGAGAATGAAAAAATTCAACGCTGCCTGGAAAATATGAATGTTGACTGGCTTCAGGGATATCACATTGGTAAGCCAGTGCCGTTGCTGACGTTGATATAACGACACGCATAAACAAATTCTTTAATTAAGCATTCATTTCACATTATTTAGATAACTGGAAACCCATGCGTAAATTTTTAACAATACAGCGCCCCTCAGATGTGGAAGAAACCAAGGGCAGCGAAAATTTTCTGACATCCTGGCTGCATAAATTACATGTGGGGGTGGCGATGAAGCTAGGGCTGATGCTGGTTGCCTGCATCGCCGTGCTGCTGATTGGCGCATCGTTCCTGTTGTCATCGTATTTAGCTAAACAACTGCAGGATAACGCCCTGGAAGTTTTGCGTTCAAATACGCGTATCTTCCATAACAATATTATTACTGAATATAAACGAGTTACCCGAGACGCTGAACGTTACAGCAATGTTTATATTAATAACTACCAGAATATGTCTCCGGTGCCGCTGCGTTCATTAGGGACTGAAGAGTTAAAAGCCTTATTAAGCGATACGCGTATTAATGCGCATTTCACCGAATTAACCAGCGTATTTGCCTCGACCTTTATTCGTGAAGGCGAGCAATTTGTTCGTGTCTCCACCACTCTCCAGGGCAAAGAAGGCAAAATAGCGACATCCACCGTTCTGAGCCATGACAACCCGGCGTTAGCGGGGCTGATTAAAAATAAACCTTATTCAGGTGTGGTGACGATATATGGCAAACAATTCATCAGCCACTACGAACCTATTACCGATAAATTCGGCCAGGTGGTGGGGGCTGTTGCGATTGGTTTTGACGTTAAACTGGCGCTGCAGCCAGTTATTAAAGAGTTACTAGCGGTTCACATTGGCGAAGGCGGCTATGCGTACGTGCTGGATGCGGGGTTCAGCCCCGGCATGATGGTGGCGCACCCAACGCTTGCTAACCAGCATGTAGAAAACATTACCGACGCCCATGGCTACAAGCGTTATGCCGATATTATGGCGCTTAAAAATGGCACGGTTTATTACGAAACCGTGAGCGGTTACGGTGCGGCACCGCGCAAACGTGTTGCGGTATTTGAATATATAGATGGCATTAACTGGATTATTTCCACCACCAGTTATGTCGACGATGTTGCCCGCAGCAGCAATCTGGTGCGTAACAGTTTGCTGATGTTCAGCGTGCTGTTAATGCCGGTGATTTTGATTTTGATTGCCGCCACCAGCCGTATTCTGATTTCACGCCGTTTAAATAAAGTGCTGCGAATTTCGCAATCTATTGCTCAGGGCGACCTGACCGTGAATGTGCAGGTCGATCACAACGATGAAATCGGTGATTTGCTCAGTGCGAACGAAAAGATGCGTCAGTCGTTGCACGCGTTGGTGGGCGGAGTGGTTTCACATGCCCGCCGCGTTCATGAAGCGGCTTTAAATATCACCGAAGCGGTGGATGGCCAGGCCTCGACCAGCGTGGAAACTTCATCTTCAGTGGCAGAAATCACCTCGACGATGGAAGAACTTTCGGCCTCCTCAACGCAAATTGCCGAGCATTCTCGTGCGGTGGTGGATATCGCCAATGTCACGCTTGATGACTGCAACAAAGGCTCTGATTCGATGGGCGAACTGCTCACTCGTATGGCTGATATCGACAGTGACAACCAGCAAAGCATGCGTGAAATCATGATGCTGGGTAACAAGTCCAAAGAGATTAGCCGCGTGATGATTATCATCAATAACGTTGCGGACCAAACCAAACTCATCGCGTTTAACGCAGCCCTTGAAGCGGCAAGTGCGGGTGAATCGGGTAAACGTTTCTCGGTGGTTGCCGCAGAAATCCGTCGCCTCGCGGACTCCGTAACGGAATCGACTTTCGAGATTGAGAACAAAATCAGCGAAATTCAGAACTCGATTAACCGCCTGGTGCTCAATGCCGAGAAAGGCAGTAACAGCATTAAAGCGGGTACTAAAGCCTGCAAAGTCAGCGCCGATCGCCTGCATGATATCGTTGCGACCGCCGAGCAAACTTCTACCGCCGCCATGCAGATTTCACTCTCTACGCAGCAGCAGAAAACGGCAAGCAATCAGGTGGTTATGGCGCTGCGTGAGATCGTGGTGGCCAGTAATTACACCTCGCAATCGATTAAAGACATTCTGTCTATCAGCCAGGATATGACTCAGCTTTCCAATGAGCTAAATCAGGCCTCACAGTCTTTCAAACTGACGGACGGCTCTGATGTGCAGGCCTAAAATCCGCGTGCTGATCGTCGATCATGGCGGCTCGTCGCGCAATGATTTGATTCGACAGCTTGAGATTAATAAAAGCATTGAAGTGGTGGGGCAATCCGTTCATCGCGAACAAGCGGCGAGCCTGGTGCAAAAGATGGCTCCGCAGCTTCTGGTGCTGACGTTAGGTGCGCCGGGTCGTGAAAATGTCGAAACCGTGGAAACGATTATGGCGACCTGCGCCATTCCAATCATGGTGATGCGTTATTACGCCGATGCGCAGTGGGATGCGGAATTTATCACCCGCGGCGCGTTGGCGGTGGTCTGCAACCCTGGCGAGTCGGTGCAGGCGACGAAAGCGTTACATCGTCAGGTGGAAATGCTGGTGGAAGTGAAGGTGATACGCCACATTCAGGGGCTACGGCATCATGCAGAAGGGGCGGTGAAAACCGCGCCGATCCCTGAAATCGCTCAACCGCAGCATCACGAATGGCCGTTTGTGCTGGCGATTGCCTGTTCCACGGGCGGCCCGCAGGCACTGAGCAAATTGTTACAGGCGCTACCGGGCATTTTCCCATGCCCGATTATTATCGCGCAGCATATTGCCGACGGTTTCGCCACCAGCATGGTGCAATGGCTGGATGGCATTACCGAGCTGCAAGTGCAACTGGCGCAAGTGAATGACGTTTTAACCGCAGGACGGGTCTACATTCTGCCGCCTGAGCAGCATCTGGTGGTGAAAAAAAACCATCGTCTAGCGGCTGTCGCACGCCAGGCCAGCGACGTGTACCACCCAAGCTGCAACCTGCTGCTGGAGTCCGTGGCTGAGGTTTATCGTGAAAAAGCGGTCGGCCTCATTATGACGGGCATGGGCAGTGATGGTTGCCGGGGAATCGAAGCGATTTTCCACAAAGGCGGTAAAACGCTGGCTCAGGACGAGGTGACGTCGGTGGTGTTTGGTATGAATAAATTCGCCATTGATAAGAACGTTATCCACAAAATCTTACCGCTGGAGCAGCTCGCCGCGACGTTACTGGCGATGACCCATCCCCGGTATTTTGAAGGTAAACGCTTATGATCCCCAATATTGCAGCCTTTAAAGATCTTATTAAAGACCGTGTCGGCCTGCATTTTTACAACGGCATGGAAGGGTTGCTGAATGCCGCTTTGCATCAGCGCATCTCCGAGCGGGGAAAAGAAAGTAGCGCTGAATATTACGAGAAACTTTGCGTCTCGAGCGTCGAATTCGACAAGCTGTTAAGTCTGCTCACCATCAATGAAACTTACTTTTTCCGCGAGCCGGAAGTGTTGGATATCGTCTGTGAAAAGCTGGTGCCGCGCATGCTTGAGCAGAAGGGCGGCCCGGTACGCATTCTGAGTGCAGGCTGTTCATCTGGCGAAGAAGCCTACTCGTTGGCAATAAAGCTCCACCAGAAATATCACGATAAATTTGCCAGAAGCGTGGAAATTCACGGCTGCGATATCGACGTTAAAATTCTCGAGAAAGCCCGCGCGGCGAGTTATTCCAGCTACTCGTTTCGCGGCGTTGACCCGCTATTGCAGCAAACGTATTTCACGCGCCACGGGAATCAATTTCAGTTACACGATGTGATCCGCGAAAAAGTGACGTTCCATCGCTCGAATATTGTTAAAGAACAACTCCAACCCCAATTCGACATTATCTTGCTGCGCAACGTCTCCATTTACTTTGATGTCGAAACGCGGCGACTGCTGCATTTTAATTTGCTGAACATTCTGCAACCCGATGGCGCGCTGTTCTTTGGGAATGCGGAAACGCTAGCCAATAATTTTGGCATCTTAAAACTCAAACAAGAGAGCGGGCATTTCTATTTCTGCCAGCCGAAAACATCGCGCCTTCAGCCTCCGGCGGCAAGCGTCGCACCCAGGATCATCACTCCGGTGATTCCGGCCCAGGCCCCTTTTGTGGCCGCATCGGTTCCCTCCGTGCAGCAGTGCGATAGCTGGATTAAAAAGGCGCTCGCGTGTGTGGCTGACAAACGTTTTGTCGAAGCAGAAGAGTGGATTAGCCAGGTGCTCGATAGCGATATTGATAACCAGGAAGCCTTGGTGATTAAAGGCGCGATTGCGCTGGAAAAATGCGAGTTCGAACAAACCGCGCTCAGTGCGCAGCATGTCCTCGAACTTGATGAATGGTCAGCGGAAGCGAAGATGCTGCTGGGGTTGGCCATGATGTGGCAGCACCACACACAACAGGCGATTGCCTGGTTTAAACAGGTGGTTTATCAACAGCCTGGGTATTGGCCCGCGCATTACTACCTGGCGGAAATGTATCGGCAAAGTGAACTGCATCGCCCCGCGCAGCGAACCTACCGCATCACACTGCAATTACTCAACGCGGAAATGAACAATACGACGGCCAACGCCAGTTCGTTGCGGCTGCCCTTGTCGTTCCCGAGTAATTCGTTTCGTTTTCTTTGTGAACATCAGTTGGCGCAGTTCACCAGTCAGGATGGGATTTAGAGAACCGTATGGCAATCGATCTTAAAAAATTTGTGCTGCGCTTTATTGATGAAGCAAACGGCCATTTGCAGACCGTGAAAGAAGGGGCGTTTTCGCTCTCATCGGGTGAAAATGTTGATGCACAAATCGGTGAGATGTTCCGTGCAGCCCATACCCTGAAAGGGGGCGCGCGTATGCTGAAACTGCAAAGCATCGCCGATGTCACCCATCAGCTTGAAGAGATCTTAAGTGAGCTGCGCGATAAGAAACTCGAACCCGACCAAAACCTCGGCACGCTGATTCTGCAGGCCACGGATGACATCTCCAGGCAACTCGACCAGTTGACCGCCAGCGAAGGCACTAACAACTTGCCCCCGGCAGACGCACAATTATGCGAGCGTCTGGCGCGTGCCAGCCGTGGCGAAATGGGCGACGAACCGGTGCAGGCAAAAGTCGTACCGGCGGAGAAACCCGTTGTGGCGCTCGATATCGCAGAAAGCGGACTCAAACAAGCCGGTTCGGTGCGCGTCAAACTCGAAAAACTCGATGACCTGATTAATATTCTCGGCGAAGTGGTTGCCAGCCATGACCGCCTGGAGCAGCAGGTTCAAAGCCTGTCGAACATTGGGCCGCGCCTGGCCCATATGGATGCCGACCAACTCCGCCAGGAAATCCTGCAATTTAGCCGCCAGCTAAAAGAAGATTTCCAGGTTCAGCATCTCCAGATGTACGAACTGTATGACGTCGCCACCACGATTCGCATGCTCCCGGTTTCCATGCTGTTCGAGCCTGTTTCACAGCAGGTGCGTGAACTTGCGGCTTCGCTCAATAAGCAGGTGGACTGCCGGATTCTGGGCGGCGAAGTAGAAATTGACCGGCAATTAATCGACCGACTTTCTGAGCCGTTAACGCATCTGCTGCGCAACGCAGTCGATCACGGGCTTTGCGAAGCGCCAGAGCGGCTGGCTGCCGGGAAATCGGCGCGCGGCACTATCACATTGACCACGCAGCAAGACGGACGCGGTATTTTGTTGCGCGTCGAAGATGACGGGCGCGGCCTGGATTACCCGGCGATTCGTGCCAAGGCGGTTGCTCGCGGCCTGGTGAGCGCCGATGTGGTTGACCAGCTTTCAGAGCTGGAATGTAACGAGCTGATTTTCCACCCCGGTTTTTCGACCAGCAAAATTGTCACGGAGCTTTCGGGACGCGGCGTAGGGCTGGATATCGTTCGCAAAACTATCGTCACCGATTTGCAAGGCACGCTTCAGGTTCACAGCCGCCCAGGCCAGGGCACCACCTTTATTATCAGGTTGCCGATTTCACTGGCGATGATGCGCATTTTGCAGTTTGAACAGCAAAACCACCTGTTTGGCCTTGCGGCGCAATATGTGGTCGAAGTGGTGAAATGTTCTCGCGAAGAGATTCGCGATATTGCTGACCGCCCGGCCATCATTCTGCATAACGAGTTTATTCCGGTGATTTCCGCCGCCGAGATCCTGCGTATTAATGACCGACACGGCAGCCAGACCCCTACGCCCGTGGCGACCAGTTTGCTGCTGATCATTATTCAGAATCAGTTCGGCAAGATGGCGATGCTGGTGGATAACCTGCTCGACGAACGCAACATGATGATAAAACCCCTGCCGAAACACATGCAGCACCAGGCTCTGGTTTCCGGCATGGTGCTCACCGCGGATAACCAACTGGTGAGCGTTTTGCAGGTACCGGTGCTGATGGAAATGGCGCAAAAGCAGGGGCAACCAAGGGCGGCCGCGCATAAGCCAGAGGTTCGACAAAACTCCTGGCATGTGTTGATCGTCGATGACTCCCTGAACACCCGTGAAATTGAGAAAAACGTGCTGGAAGCGCACGGTTATCAAGTCACGCTCGCTGAAGATGGATTCTCAGGTTTACAAAAAGCGCGCTTAACGCAATTTGACGCCGTTCTGACGGATGTCGAAATGCCAGTAATGGATGGATTCTCACTGACTAAAGCACTTCGCGCTGAAGAAAATTATCAACATATTCCGATAATTATCGTCACCTCCAGGGCAAAAGAAGAAGACCGCCGCCGGGGCATTCAGGTCGGCGCGGATGCTTACATCGCCAAGGGTGATTTTGAGCAAGATAGTCTTATAGAAACATTAAAGATGCTGTTGTGCTGACGGCGCTAAGTGAGAAAAAAATGCGTGTTTTATTAGTAGATGACGATTTGTTTTCGGCGGAGTTGGCTTCGGTATTTCTGGAAATGAGCGGTTATGAAGTGATTATTGCCGAAAGTGCGATGACGGCGTTAGCCAATCTGGACTCAGACAGCGAAATCAGTCTGATCATAAGCGATTTCCATATGCCGGATATTACCGGCCTGGACTTGTTAGAGATGCTGCGTGCCAACGGCTGGAAAAAACCGTTCATTTTACTCAGCGCCAGCGAGATGACCGACATTACTATCATCCCTGATTGCTGGGTGAAGAAAGACGAGAATATGGCAGAAAGATTAGTGGCCGTAGTGAATGAAATTCTCAACCCAGACGTAGCTGCTCAATAAATTAAAAAATCATGATGAATCAACAATTGACGCAAAATACGATGAACACCGCGCAGGATAAAATCGCTCGTTTACGCCAGCGATTTTTGCAGCGCATTCCCGAAATGCTGAAACAAGCGGACGCTCTGCTGGCGAAGTTGACGGCTGCACCTGTGGATGCGGACAATAAACAATTACACCTTTTACTGCACAGCATCCACGGCACCAGCGCTTCGTTTGGCTTCACCAAAATAGCCAGTCTTGCGGCGGAAGGTGAGCATATGTTGGTGAGCAATACGCTTCCCGACTCGCTTTACCACAAGCTAAAAGAGCTGGTTCAGCAGCTCTACGCCTTAACCGAAGAGCAGGCGGAAAGCGCACGGCGCGGCGGGGATTCACTTGTGAAATTCCCGATAGCCGCTTCAAGCCAGGACGAAGTGGCGATTAACCGCACCATTAAGCCGGTTTACCTGTGTGACGATGAAAGCGAGCAGGCCGAGCTGCTGGCGACGCAACTGCGCTGCTTTGGCTTTATTTGTTATGTGTTTACCAACACCGCTGATTTCACCAAGGCCGTTATCTCGCAGCCGCCTTCGGTGGTGATTATGGATGTGAGTTTCCCGGAACACGCCTACGGTGGCCCGCTGGCGATGTCAGATTTAAAAAAGAAAGTCGGCACACCGTTTCCGGTGCTTTATCTTTCCTGCCACAGCCATTTCCATGCCCGCATCAATGCCATTAAAGCCGGGTGCGACGGCTATTATGTTAAGCCCGCCTCCACCACCGATTTAGTCCAGGAACTGCATCGATTAACGCAGCCTTCGCTGAAAAAACCGTATCAGGTTTTGTTGATTGATGACGAGCCGGAAGTCGCGCAATACAACGCTGAAATGCTGCGCATGGCTGGCATGGAAGTGCATGTTCTGACACAAATCCCTCATTTGCTGAACGTGCTGAACACCCATCCGATTGATATCGTGCTGATGGATTTCCACATGCCGGATTACAGCGGCGAAGAGTTGACGAAACTTATCCGTCAAATCCCGCAGCATATCGGTTTGCCGATTGCGTATTTGTCGAGCGAAACCAATAAAACGACTCAGTTCGGGGCGATGAGCACCGGCGCTGAAGATTTTATTATCAAGCAGGCCGACCCGCAGGAGTTGATAAATGCGGTGTCGATTCGTGCGGAAAGAATGCGTACCCTGCGGGCGCGTATGTCGCAGGACAGCCTGACCGGGTTGTATAACCACTCGACCACCACGCATTATCTTGAAAGCGCTATTACCGAGTCTAATTACAGCGGTATTCCCTTTAGCCTGGTGATGGTCGATTTGGATCACTTCAAAAATATCAATGACACTTACGGCCACGTGGCGGGCGATCAGGTTATTTTGGGGATTTCGCAGCTGTTTTCTCATCGCTTACGCAGCACGGATATTGTCGGGCGTTACGGCGGGGAAGAGTTCGCGATAATTATGCCTGCGACCACCAAAGAGCAAGCGGCGGCAGTTGTTGAAAGACTGCGTCAGGGCTTTGAAAAAATACACTTCTCGGTGAACCAGACCCGTTTTAGCAATACCTTCAGCGCAGGCATTGCCTCCTGGCAGCCGGGCGACAAAATCGAAAGTATCCGTGAGCGTGCCGACCAGGCTCTGTATTGCGCGAAGCAGCATGGGCGCAATCGCTATTGCCTCGCCAATGATAAGGACGTCGCATGAGCGAGCAATTGGAACACATTTTAAGTCACTATCAAGACGAAAACCGCGAAATCACCAACGTTGATGAACCGCAATGCAGCCTGGTGTTATTCAAACTGGCGGAGAAGAAATTCGCGTTTTACGGCTCGCAAATCAAAGAAATTATGGCAGAACGCCCGGTTTCGTGGGTGCCTGGTTGCCCGCCTTCTCTGGAAGGGGTGATTAATTACCGGGGACGCGTTGAATCTGTGATTAATATTAATCAGCTGCTCGACACACCTGCAACGGACGCGGGTAAACGCACCATTCTGATTGGCCGTGGCCAGAAAATGCAAAGCGGTATTCTGGTCGATAAGTTAATTGATGTGCTGGAAGTTGCCGAGAGCCAGATTCACCCGGCAGCGGATAACTTATCGGCCACTATGCAGAAAATCGTGGTCGGCATTGTGCCTGTCGGTTCCGAATATTTTGCGTTACTGGATCTGGATTTAGTCTTCGCACGTTACCTGGAAACCAGCGGCTATGACTCAAGGGCTTAGTCTTGCGGCGGTGCGCATCACGCTGGGAAACCAGCGCTTCTATATTCCTGCTACTCAGGTGCAGCGCTGTTCATTGGTTGTTTATGAAGCCGAAGACATTCCGCGCTTAAGCCAATGGTTAGGGTTGCCTGACGAACCCGAAGAAGGGATGCATCTGCATCTGATTGTTCCAGCAAGCAATGTGGAGCAGGGGTGGTATTTGTGGGGGAAACTGGAGAATGTGCAGTTATCGCCGGGAGATATTTATCCTTTGCCTGAATTATTAAAGCCGTGCTGCCAGCTACCGGCGCTCAGGGCTTTGGTGTGGGATGAGGGATTTAGTGGGTTATTGAGTTGGCCTGTGGGATCGTCCCTGGGGAATCTATAAGTCTTGTTGTTTTCCGTCCACCTGTACGTTATTCGATCCCACATAAATCTGCGAACGGTGAACGTGCCAGGTGGATAACGACATCCCCCTGGCGACCCCGTCGCCCGGTGATTAAATTGCCGCTGCGCGGTAAACCCCAGCTTACCCCCAACGTTCAGGGTTGTTCGCGAATGTTGGGTGAAAAACGGTGTTTACCGCTTGCGGCGATTGATTTGCCGGGAGTCCGGGTTCTTAGGGTGGCGACGGTGGCCACCCTAAGTCGTTCACCGTTCATTGATCTATATAGGATCTGAGAACTTTCGGGTGAACGGAATATCACCATACCGCCATAGTTGCCCCCTCAAATGCCATAAATGGCAGCGGAACTCACATCCAAAATATGTTAAAAGTGCACATCTAAGATCGCCTCCCTGGGTTAACGAAAAATGTCTGACAATCTTATCGAGCGCATTTCCACCGCGTTAGAATCTGAATATACGCTTGAAGGACTTGTCCGACAGTTGCTTGAGATGCTCGAATTGGTGACCAATATGGAGTCCACTTACCTGACTCGTATTGAACCGGATGGCAGTTTTCAGCACATTCTTTTTGCCCGAAATACCCGCCAGATGCAGATTCCTGAAGGCCTTTCAGTGCCGTGGGGCGATACGCTTTGCAAGCGTGCATTGGATGAAGGCAAGCGTTATACCAGCGATGTGGCAAAAGTCTGGGGGGATTCGCAGGCGGCGAAAGCATTGGGGATCACGACGTATGTCAGCACCCCGGTGACGCTCGCGGATGGATCTTTATATGGCACGCTGTGCGCGGCCAGTTCTGAGCATCGTATTTTGACTGACCGCAGTGAGCAAGTGTTGCAACTCTTTGCGCAGCTGATTGCGCAACAGATTCAGAATGAACAGCTTTTGCAGCAGTTACAGCAGGCCAATGCCGCGCTCACGACCGCCAGTTACACGGATGAGCTGACCGGTTTGCCCAACCGCCGCGCGGTGTTTGAACAGTTACCCAAACTCTTTTCACAGGCCCGCGACGACGCCCGATTTGTGCTGCTGGCATTTGCTGATCTGGATGATTTTAAAGAGATTAACGATATCCACGGCCATGAAGCTGGGGACGACTTCTTGTGTGAAATAGGCCAGCGTTTGCAAAAGGGAACGCGCCCTGACGAGATCATCGGACGCGTCGGCGGTGATGAATTTATCGTGGCGGGATTTGGGCCGTCAAATACTGACGAAGCACAACATGCTGCGCAGGCATTCAAAATTCGCCTCTCGAACTTGCTGACCGGCGAGTTTCAGCTACATTCCAGTGTGATTAATTATGCAGGCCCGAGTATCGGTGTCGTCGCGGTCAATCCGGCTGAGACTGACCACGATACGGCTTTGCGTGAAGCCGATACGGCGATGTATGTCGAAAAGGCGCATCGTCGGGGCTTTTAAACATTCCTGGTTAGCAGTCAAACGTTGCGGAGAAAACAATGAAAGATGTCGTCATCGTGGGAGCGGCACGCACGCCCATCGGCTGCTTTCAGGGGGCGCTTTCCCCGCGCAGCGCCTCGGAGCTGGGAAGTGCAGTAGTGAAAGCCTTGCTTGAACGCAGCGGTGTGAGCGAGCAGGAAGTCGATGAAGTTATTCTTGGGCAGGTTTTGACGGCAGGCGCCGGGCAAAATCCGGCACGACAGACCGCACTGAACAGCGGTTTACCCTGGTCTGTTTCCGCCATCACCATCAATGACGTGTGCGGATCTGGCCTGAAAGCGCTGCATCTTGCGACGCAGGCTATTCAATGCGGTGAGGCGGATGTAGTGATTGCGGGCGGGCAGGAAAACATGAGCCGCGCGCCACATGTTTTGGCCGATAGCCGAAACGGCGCGGGGTTAGGCAATTCCCAACTCATCGACAGCCTGGTTCACGATGGCTTGTGGGACGCGTTCAATGATTACCACATGGGCGTCACCGCTGAAAACCTCGCTCGCGAATACGGTATTAGCCGTGAAAGCCAGGATGCTTACGCGTTGGCATCACAACACAAAGCGCGGGCGGCAATTGATGCCGGGCGTTTTAAAGATGAAATCGTCCCGGTGGCGTTTGAGTCGAATAGCGGAAAACTGGTGATTGTTGATACTGACGAACAGCCACGTACCGATGCCAGTGCCGAAGCCCTGGCGCAATTACGACCAACCTTCGATATTCAGGGAAGCGTGACAGCAGGAAATGCCTCTTCAATTAATGACGGCGCCGCAGCGGTGTTAATGATGAGTGCCAGCAAAGCCGAAGAGCTGAATTTACCGGTTCTGGCACGCATTCGGGCTTTCGCCAGCGTTGGAGTGGATCCCGCCTATATGGGGATTGCGCCAGTGACGGCGACTCAGCGTTGCCTTGAGCGAGCAGGCTGGACGCTGGAAGAGCTTGATCTTATTGAAGCCAACGAAGCCTTTGCGGCCCAGGCGCTTTCAGTAGGTAAAATGCTGGAATGGGACGAGCGCAAAGTGAATGTTAACGGTGGTGCGCTAGCCCTGGGGCACCCAATCGGTGCGTCGGGCTGCCGAATCCTGGTGTCTCTGGTGCATGAAATGATCAAGCGAGACGCCAAAAAAGGACTGGCGACGTTGTGTATTGGCGGCGGGCAGGGTGTTGCCCTGGCAATTGAACGAGATTAACAGTACCCATCATTCTTAAAGCGCAAGCGTAGGTCGTACAGCAGCGTCATCCGACAAAACTAACCAGCGTAAATTAAAGCCTTCCCAGCGGAAGGCTTTTTTCTTGTATATAGATCACACTCTCACCCCTTTTTATTTAACTGCGTCACATATTTTTATTCATTTCTTAATTTTATTATTAAGAAATCCGGCGATTTAATTTTATTTAAGTCTGGTTGTATTGCTGTGTAAATAAACTTAAACATCGTTGAAATGCTTTTTTAAAAGTGTTTTTGGCACTTTTAATGTGATGCCTGTCGTCAAATGTCAGGCTTTGATGTTTGTTTTGTTGATAGTCGTCACGAATATTGCCATGTGTGTATTTTGACATAAACATTTACGATCCCGATCACTAAAATATTGTTCATTTAAAAATAAAATCCAGTTTCATAATAATGAAACGATATTTCAATGAGGGATTAGAAACATGTTGAAGAAAACTCTGGGTCTGGCAATGTTGATTGGTGCTTCTTTTGCAGCACAGGCTGTAACCGTCGACTTACGCCATGAATACATTGACGGTGGTAAGACGGATAAAACCAACGCTGACCGCGTCTCAGTTTCGCATCGTTTTGCAAATGGTTTTGGTTTCTCTGTTGAAGCGAAATGGAAATCAGGCGGTGATAATACCGATCAGCCATTTGCTGATTTCATCGGTAATGGACATGAAGAAGCGATTAGCTGGCAATGGAAAGCCAATAAAAACTTCTCGTTAACACCAGGTTTTAATATTGAAAGTAACGACAGTCGTACTATTTATAAGCCAAACTTGCGCGCACAATATAGCTTCGACAATGGTTTCTATGTCGCAGTCCGCTACCGTTATGACTACACCCGTTACCCGGCAAGCGCGAATAAAGAAGATGATAAAGTGAACCGTGGTGATGCGTGGGCTGGTTTTGTGATGGGTGACTGGCGTACAGAGCTGAACTACGTTTATGCGCGTAGTGAAGAAGGTAACGCACGTAATAATAACAAACCTTATTCTCAAGAATATAATGTGAAGTTAGCTTACAAACTGGATAAAAATTGGGCTCCATATGGTGAAGTCGGCAACGTCGGTGTGAATGACCGTGACGATCGCCAGACCCGTTTACGTGTCGGTGTGGCATACAGCTTCTAATAGTGCATTAATAACTTCATTCATTAATACCCTTTCAAACAGCCTCCGCCTTTGCGGGGGCTTTTTTATATCTTAATTATGTTGGGTGTTAATTGAAGTACAAATAATATAAAAAAGCCCTCTCTTTATGAGAGGGCAAGGCCTACACAGGACACACTATATTTCTATCAGGCGGGAATTAATTCTGGGTTCGCAGGCATTTTTGCAATATACAGTGCCGGTTTACCGTCTTTATCTGAGCTAAACAATATTGCGCTGTCGTCTGGTGTAAAGGAAGGATGCGGGTGCGTTACCTGGCGGCTATTAGCAAATGTCGCCCAGGATGTATCGTGGCGAGCAACGCGGAAATAAGCTTTCTTCGCCACGTCGAATGCATACAAATAAGGATCGTTATCAATGGTATAACCGCTGGTATCTTTAACATCGACCGGCGTACCTGAGCCATCGCCTACCAGTAGCGTGCCGTCAAAGTTGCTCATCAAATGAGAACATGCAGGCATCTGCATCACTTCTTCGTTAATTCCGTTGTCCGGGTTGTAGCTATAAATAGTTCGGCCTTGCTGGCCTTTCAAATAAGAAACGTACATCAGCGATGAGCCGTTTGGTACCCAGAATTCATGGGTGCAGCTTTCGCCTTCTGCGTGTTCTTTAACTTTACGCACATTGCTGCCGTCTTCGTTGACCATCCACATCCGCGCATCGACCAAATCATGCGGGCCTTCGTGGCAGAACGCGACAGTGTTGTCATCGAACGGGCGATAAATCGGGTGACCGAGCCAGTTTTTTTCCTGATGAATAACGGCGCTTTCGCCGGTTTGCAAATCAACGCGCAGTAAGCGGCAATTTGGGCCTTTGTGGAAGAAGTCATGGAAGATTTTCCAGTCGTTCAACGGAACCCAATCGTCTTTGGAAATTTCGATACCGACTAATTTGGTGCAATCGCTGTTTGCCACCCAGGTGCCGTAACCCACCCAATCTTCCGGTACGCGATACACTTCGCGTTCAACCAATGTTTCAAGATTGACTTCCAGTAGCGTGCGCTCGTTCTTCACATAATAGAGGGATTTGTCATCCGGAGAGAGGAAGCCACCAAACGTGTTGTCGCCCATTCCTTCAGTCAGTTGCACCGCTTCGGCGGCTGCGATATCCAGCAGATAGTAGTTCCAGTTGCCGTCAAATTCGCCAGCAAACAGGAGTTTACTGCCATCCTGAGTAAAGCATTTTTGATAGAAGTAATTACGATGACACGTTACTTCCGGTGGCGTTAAGCGGGTGACTTCGACGCCTGTGTCTGGGTCCTGGCTCACTTCATAAACCAGTTTAACCCGCATACCTTTAGCCATGATGCTCTCCTTTAAATGGCAATTCATATCTGCCGAAAATTTATGTTCGAACTTCTGGTGTTAATTTATCAAAACATTGTTTCAATATGTGTGATTGCATTCACTAAACGGTGACAACATTCACAATACTTTTATCAGACTGATGGATCAGGCGGGAAAAATGGCGGGTAACCGTGATCGGAATATCAAATTTGAAAACTATCTCTCAAAAGTTGAAACATCGTTTCATTTATAATTGAAAAGAGGTTTCAACAAGATTAGTATTACTCCATCAAAGATTACGGAACACTGTTTTTACCGTAAGTGATTTATGAATGGCGCAGTTAGCGCAGACAAATTTTCCCCGAGATGCTTGCGCTAACAGCAAGCCCGTATAAAAAAGGAAACCTACATGATTTTGGATTCGTTCTCCCTGGAAGGTAAAGTTGCTGTTGTGACAGGTTGTGATACTGGCCTGGGCCAGGGTATGGCTATCGGTCTGGCAGAAGCGGGCTGTGACATCGTGGGTATCAACATTGTTGAGCCAACTGAAACCATCGAGCGCGTGACCGCGATGGGCCGTCGCTTCCTGAGCCTGACTGCTGACCTGCGTCAGATTGATGGTATTCCGTCGCTGCTGGAGCGTGCGGTTGCTGAGTTCGGCCAAATCGACATCCTGGTGAACAATGCGGGTCTTATTCGTCGCGAAGACGCGATCAACTTCAGCGAAAAAGACTGGGACGACGTGATGAACCTGAACATCAAGAGCGTGTTCTTTATGTCTCAGGCTGTGGCTCGCCAGTTCATTGCTCAGGGCAAAGGCGGCAAAATCATCAACATCGCTTCTATGCTTTCTTACCAGGGCGGTATCCGCGTTCCTTCTTACACCGCATCTAAGAGCGCGGTGATGGGCGTGACCCGTCTGCTGGCGAACGAGTGGGCGCAACACGGTATCAACGTGAATGCTATCGCCCCGGGTTATATGGCGACCAACAATACTCAGCAACTGCGTGCTGACGAAGAGCGTAGCGCGGCAATCCTTGAGCGTATCCCAGCGGGTCGTTGGGGTCTGCCAGAAGATCTGAAAGGTCCAATCGTGTTCCTGGCATCAACCGCTTCTGATTACATCAACGGTTACACCGTTGCGGTTGATGGCGGCTGGTTAGCGCGTTAATTTAGGATTGATGTAAACGGTGGATGGCGCTGGCGCTTATCCACCCTACAAAATCCAATCCTTTCGGTAGGTCGGGCAAGCGTAGCGCCCCCGACAAACGCAAGCGAAGTAGAAACCTCCTGATTTTCAGGAGGTTTTTTTATATCTATACCCTCGCTAAATACAACGCAGGCATGCCTTCTTCGTCGGAGGTGTAGAGCACCCATTGGTTATCCGGGCTAAATGACGGATGTGGATGCGTCACCTGACGGTCGCCATCCAACACTTTCCAGGAGGTGTTGTGGCTACAAACCGCTTTCTGCGTTCCTTTCTTAAGATCGAACACCCAAATGAAGGGATCGTTAAGATCGATATTTCCCGTTTTATGCGGTGCGCCGTCTCCGACAACCAGCGAGCCGTCGTGGTTGCTCATTAAATGTGAGCATGGCGGAATGGTACGCAGTTGACGATTCTCCAGCGTTTGCGGGTCGGCGCTGCACAAATAGCGGTGCGCGTCGCCTTCTTTATGCGCGACGTAATAGAGAGCAGACCCGTCCGGTACCCAGAATTCATGAGTAAAACTCTCACCTTCCTGATGCTGGCGAACTTTACGCAGATTGCTGCCATCCTGGTTAATCAGCCACATGCGGGCATCAATAGCATCGCGCGGACCTTCATGACAAAACGCGACGGTTTCGTCGTCGAACGGACGGTAAATCGGATGGCCCAGCCAGCGTTTTTCTTGCAGGATGACTTGCTGCTCGCCGCTGTTTAAATCAATACGAATCAAACGGCATTCCGGATTCGTGAAATAGAAATCACGGAATTTTTGCCAGGTGGTGAGCGGTGACCAGTCGCTCTTTTTGATTTCAATCCCCACCAGTTGGCTGCAATCAGAATTCGCCACCCAGGTGCCGTAAGCCACCCATTCGTCATCGACTTCATACACGACGTATTCTTCGAGCGACTCCAGATCGACGCGGCGTAGTTCGCGGGTGTTTTTCACATACCACAGTGACCGGTCGTCAGCCGACAAAAATCCGCCGAAGGTGTTGTCGCCTTCGCCTTCCGTTAGCTGCGTGGCAATTTGTTTCTCTAAATCCAGCGCATAATAATTCCAGTGCCCTTCGAACGCGCCGCCGAAAATCAGCCGCTGCCCGTCGTGACTAAAACATTTTTGATAGAAATAATTGCGGTGACAAATGATGTGCGGGGGCGTTAAACGAAGCACTTCCGTACCGGTTTCCTTGTCGCGTCGGGCGCGGAAGGAAAGTTGAATTTTCTTACCCTTAGCCATAACGATTCTCCTGAGAATCTAAAAAAAATGCCCCGCCACGCGATGAAACGGGCAGGGCATGAATTTCAATACTTAGGCTGAATAATTAGCGCATTGCGCGTTTCAGAATACGATTACCCTGGCGTTCAAATTCAGCAGCCGTTTCTTCTACGGATTTCTGGCCATAGTCGATGTACTGCAAAGAAGTCCCGAACAGCGAAACAATCTGCGGATCGTCAAAGTATGGCGATGTCGACAGTTTGTTTGGCAGCGATTGTGCCAGTTTCAGGCCCGCAACCGCCGGGTCGTTATCTTTGATCACGCCATCGGCCGTTAATTGTGTCACTGCTGCTTTGCTCAATGGAACACCACGCTCCAGACCCAGCGCTTCAACGCCTGCTTTTTCGTTCAGCAGGAAGTTGATCAGCATCGCGGCTTCTTTTGGATGCTTAGTCGTTTTGCTGATTGAGAACATCTGCGCAGGTTTGAAGAACAGACCGGCATCAGTTGCACCTGGCAACATTGGGTAAGAACCCAGCTCAAGTTTTGCTGGTGGTTTCAGGTTGTCGGAATACTTGTTAATGGTGGAGTTCCACATGTAAGTCCCCGCCCATTCGCCTTCAATCCACGGCTTCATTTCGTACATGTTGCTCTTACCAAATGACGCATAGTATTTGGTGTCAGGCATCACGTGGCTATCAATGAGTTTTTTGTACATGCCAAAGAACTCGACCCACTGTTCTTTGCTGTAGCCAAACTGCTTTTTCGCCGTGTCGATTTCAGGAATGTTGTATTTCTGGACCATGTAAGAGCGCAGCAGAGAAAGCGTATCCTGGTGTTCTAACACCACCGGGAAGTACTGTTTGCCCAGTTTGCTTTCAAAAGTTTTGCCCGCAGCCATCAACTCTTCCCAGGTTTTAGGGTATGAGATGCCGGCCTTTTTCCAGGTTTCGTCGTTGAAATAGAACACGCGCGCGGTCACGGAAATTGGGATCCCGTTCAGCTTGCCGTCAACCGTGGTGGATTGCAGTTCTTTCGGATCAAATTGCGCCAGATCCAAATCGCCCTTCACGGTATTCAGGTCGTAGAAGCCGGTGCCGGTTTTAGAGAAAATGGGCAGCCAGTTCCAGTTCGTTTGCATGACGTCAGGCTCGGTACCGCCAGCAATCTGAGTAGTCAGACGCGAAAGGTGGCCGTCCCAACCGGTGTATTCCGATTTCACTTTAATATTCGGATGTTGTTTCTGGAACTCTTCCACCGCTTTCAGTGTGACCTGATGGCGGCCATTACCGCCCCACCAGGACATACGTAAATCAACATCATCTGCCGCGAATGCAGAGCCGGCAGCCATTGCTAAGGTAGAGGTAATCAGGGTACTTAACAGCACTTTTTTCATTATCATAGACTCCTGTCAGAGTGAGATGTTTTGTTCTGTTTTAGCGTCGAAAATATGACATTTTTCCATGTCAAACTTGAAATACACCTTGCGGTGAAGGCCTTTCTCAATCATTGGCTTAGCTTCATCGGAAGGGATGCGGCAGGTCATTTCAAAATCAGCTACTTTCAGGTAGATGAAGAATTCGTGGCCCATATTCTCTACACGCACCATTTCACCGCTTGAATGGCTTTCAGCGAACGGTTCATCAGAGATTGAAATAAACTCAGGACGGATGCCGAAGAAAATGTCCTGATCTTTGTACTCCGCACAGCGCTTCTGCTGGCGCTCGTTCAATGCCAGCGTATCGTTGCCGACGCTAATTTGCAGACGGCCTTCTTTCTCGATCAGTTTGCTCGGGCGAATGTTCATTTCTGGCGCACCGATAAAGCCTGCCACGAACATGTTTTTCGGGTAGTGATAAAGATTATCTGGCGTATCCACCTGCATGATGTGGCCCAGTTTCATCACGCAGATACGGTCGCCCATGGTCATCGCTTCGGTCTGATCGTGGGTAACGTAAACGGTGGTCGCGGGTTTGCCGCTCTTCTTGAGCTGTTTGTGCAGGTCGGAGATACGAATACGCATCGACGCACGCAGCTTGGCATCCAGGTTGGATAACGGTTCGTCAAATAAGAACACATCCGGTTTTTTCACAATCGCACGGCCAACGGCCACACGTTGTGCCTGGCCGCCAGAAAGCTGACGCGGCAGGCGGTCCATCAGCTCATCCAGCTCAAGGATTTTCGCTGCTTCATTTACCTGGGACTCGATTTGCTGTTTTGGCAGCTTGCTCAGTTTCAGGCCGAACGCCAGGTTTTCGCGCACCGTCATGTGTGGATAGAGCGCGTAGTTCTGGAACACCATCGCAATCCCACGAGATTTAGGAGCCAGGTTGTTCACCACGCGGTCGCCGATTCTGACTTCACCGCCGCTGATGGTTTCAAGACCCGCCAGCATACGCAGGGTGGTTGATTTCGCGCAGCCAGATGGGCCGACGATAACCATAAATTCACCGTCTTCAATTTTCAGGTCGATACCATGAACCGCCTGGAAGCCGTTGGAGTAAACTTTTTGCAATTTGTTGAAAATAACTTCAGCCATGATATTCCCTCACTTAACCTTTAATTCCGCTGCTGGTCACGCCTTGTACGAAGTAGCGTTGAGCCAGGAAGAAGATGATGATCGATGGCAGAATGGAGATGCTCGCCATTGCCAGAATTTCGTTCCATGGAGCGCCTTCAGTCACGTCGATAGACATTTTGAGCGCCAGTGCAATTGGGTATTTGTCTACGCTGTACACATAAATCAGCGGCCCGATAAAGTCGTTCATTGACCACATGAACTGGAACAGGGCGACAGAGATAATGGCCGGTTTCAGAATCGGCACTACCACATACCACAGCACCTGGAAGGAGTTACAGCCGTCAATTTGCGCGGCTTCTTCCATATCACGTGGCACGCCACGCAGGAACTGGATCAACATGAAGACAAAGAATCCCTGGGTTGCGAATGCCATTGGCAGCCACAGCGGCAGATAGCTATTCAACATGCCCATTTCACGGAACATCAGGTATTGCGGGATTAACAGCACGGTGCTTGGCAGCAGCATGGTGGTAATCAACGTTGCAAACCAAAACTTCTTAAACGGGATATCAAAACGGGCGAAGCCGTAAGCGACAATCGTTGAAGAGATAATGGTCAGCAGCACTTTGGGAATCACATACTGCATGGTGTTCCACATGTAGTGGCCAAAGGTGTACTCAGTACCGGTTTTCCAGCCGTTGACGAAGCCGTCGCTGGTTGGGTTTGACGGCCACAGACCGAGCGTGGTGAAGATCTCATGGTTCGGTTTAAACGCCGCAGAGAACATCCACACCAACGGGTAGAGCATCAACAGACCGACAATAATCAGCACGATATAACGGATGGTGCGGCTGATTTTTTCACGGCGCAAAGTCTGCGCGATCTCTTCTTCTGCAAGGTCCGTCGCATTTTTAGCCGCTAGCTGGCTTGGTTGGATATCAGCCATTTTTGCCTCCCTTATCTGCGGAGTAGAACACCCAGTATTTCGATGACTTAAAGGCGATGGAGGCAAAGACCGCCACGACCAGGAACAGTACCCACGCCAGTGCTGCGCCATAACCCATATCGAAGTATTTGAACGCTGTGTCGTAGATGTAGAGCGAGAACAAGTAGGTGTAGTGAGTCGGGCCGCCACCGGTGATGATGTACGGTGCGGTAAACTCCTGGAACGCCTGCGTGGTCTGCATGATGAAGTTGAAGAAGATGACTGGCGTAATCAAAGGCACGGTCACTTTCATGAACATCTGCCATTTAGACGCACCGTCGATCATCGCGGCTTCATACTGTGATTGCGGAACGTTTTGCAGTGCCGCCAGGAAGATAACCATCGCAGAACCGAACTGCCAGACACGCAGCAGCGTAACGGACATCAGCGCCAGTGAAGGTTCACCCAGCCAATTCACCGGGTCCAGACCGAACACACCAATAAAGCTGTTCAGCAAGCCGTCGATAGCAAACAGTGCGCGCCACAAAACAGCAATGGCGACAGAGCTACCAAGAATTGACGGAATGTAATACGCAGTACGGAAGAAACCGATGCCGCGCAGTTTAAAGTTCAGAACAAATGCGATGCCGAGTGCGAATGCGAGTTTTAACGGAATGGTTAAAAACACATACGCAAAAGTCACACCCATG
Organism: Buttiauxella agrestis ATCC 33320; assembly: GCF_000735355.1. Taxonomy (GTDB): domain Bacteria; phylum Pseudomonadota; class Gammaproteobacteria; order Enterobacterales; family Enterobacteriaceae; genus Buttiauxella; species Buttiauxella agrestis. Next base: position 103,220 of record NZ_JMPI01000057.1, on the reverse strand, counting down.
GATTTCCAGAAGAGCGAATCTTCGGTCAACATGTAGCGATAGTTCTCGATACCGTTAAATACCGGCGGGTTCATCAAATCGTACTCAGTAAAACTGAGGAAGAAAGATGAAACAAACGGGAAGGCAGTAAAGACTAACAACCCTATTATGTAGGGTGAAATCCATGCCAATCCCAGCATTCTGTTTTCATTCATACATATTCATTCCCTGGTAATTGATTGATATTAAAATATTAAATCACCGTTACAGTTGCTCATTATCCATATCGTTTTATAGATTTCATAAACATCCGAACCGTGGTTCCTGATTTGTAAAACAGCGTTTTAAATAATCTTATTACGATTTGTAACTGAGTCATTCGATTCATGAAGGAAATGTGATCAAAGTCGAAACACTGTTTTGAATATGTGAAGGGAACGAGGTTTTGCAGCGGAACGGTAAAAGAGAACACGATTTTTGCGAATTTAAAAACTGCAAGAGTTGGTGGTTGTCTTTCAGACAATTCTTGTTAATAATGGCGCTTCAAAGAAGGGCTTCATATTTGGGTGTGAATTTGTTTCTTTGTTATCTGAATGTTACGTATTAGTCGGGTTGTTGTCTGCTGTGGGTATTCGCCCCGACAATGACACGAATAAGGAACAGAAATACCTACTTTCTCGCCGTTTAAATCTTACTTGCTTACCAAAAATATGACGTAGGTAATGCACTCACTGGTGTGAGTATCGAAAGCGGGTCTTTTTCTTAATATTTTAAAAACTGGCTAGTTATGTCTTCCATAGAAATGAAATCCAATCTTTTAGAAAATACGTCATCTTATCCACTCGTGGCACCACAGCATGAAGAGATAGACTTATTGAGCCTATTATCGACTCTTTACGCCGCGAAAAAGCAGATAGTCACGATTACGCTTCTGTTCGCATTGTGCGGATTGGCCGCCAGTTTCCTGCTTCCACAAAAATGGACCAGCGAGGCGGTTATCACGCCACCTGAAAATAGCAATATTATTGAATTACGCCGTGCGGTGGTTGATTTGACAGTGCTTGGTGTCGAAACCAATCTTGATGCTAGTCGCCTCTATAATAAATTTTTAAAGAAATTTGATTCTCAGGAAGTGCGCGAAAAATTCCTTGCTCAATCTCCTTATGTACAGACTCTGCTGAAAAACCCAAATGTAGATAAGAGCGACTTGTACCGTGCGATCGTCAATGTTTCAGCAAAATTTAAGGCGCTCGACAACAGTGACCCTAAAAAAAGCGAAAATCTTCCCTACACTTCATGGACTCTCAGCTTTACCGCGCCTGACGCAGATGATGCCCAGCAATTGCTGAAAAGTTATATTGATTTTGTTTCTGCTGAAGTGAATAAAGACGTTATTACCAATGTGAAAAATGCAATCGAACTCAAAGTTGCATTTGAAAAAAATAAGTTGGCTCTCGACCGTGTTAACCTCCAGAACCAACATAACGTTAACCTGGAGCGCCTGGGATACTCATTGCAGGTGGCGAACGCTGCGGGCCTGGAAAAACCGGTATACAGCAACGGTCAGGCGGTAAAAGATGATCCTGATTACTCTGTTTCCCTTGGTTCTAAAGGGCTGACCGAGAAGTTGAAGATTGAGCAGTCGATTAAAGATGTTGCGCAGATGAATGCATCACTACAAAACCGTGAGCATGCACTGAGCCAATTAGAATCCATTAATCTTGGCAATGTTGATTTCACGCCTTATCAATTGCAAATGCAGCCATCATATCCACTCAAAAAAGACGGGCCGGGTAAAGCACTCATTATTATACTGGCGGGATTGGTGGGGGTGATTGTTGCATCTGGTTTGGTTTTGGTGCGTGGGGCTTTGGCATCACGTATGCGTATTGAAGAAATCTAATCGCGTATTTCGCTTCACAAAAACGGCTTCCTGAAAAGAAGCCGTTTTTGTTTGTCCGTTACTTCAGAAAATCTTCGCGCATTGGGGTGAAGGTATCAAGCAGAGTACCCGCTTCCAGGCAAACGCAGCCGTGCATCACATGCGGTTCTTTATACAGTGTGTCGCCTGCGGTAACGCGATGAGTTTCTTCGCCAATGGTGAATTCAAATTCACCTGACAGCACATAAGTTAGCTGTTCATGCGGGTGGTTGTGCATCGGGCCGATAGCGCCTTTTTCAAAATTAACCTGTACCGCCATCATTTTACCGTCATGCGCCAGAATACGGCGGCTCACGCCCGCACCTAAATCTTCCAGTTGAGTATCTTTAATAAAGGTGAACATTTCTTGATCCTTAGTTATGTGAAACATTGTTTCATTTAAATAATCGTATCCTGAAAAGTTCAATTGCGATAGTTCACCCCCGTGTTTTGTAAGGCCGATCACGCTTTCACGTTTTGTCGTCTCTCTGATATAACCAATGGAATAAATACGAACAGGTGAAACGTGATGAAAACAATTGGCTTGCTGGGAGGGATGAGTTGGGAATCGACTATCCCTTATTATCGTCTGATTAATGAAGGGGTTAAAAACCGTTTAGGGGGCTTACACTCCGCAAAGATCGTGCTGCACAGCGTTGATTTTCATGAAATCGAAGCCTGCCAGGCCAGTGGTGAATGGGATCGGGCGGGGGATATGCTGGCGCAAGCGGCACTGGGCCTGCAAAAAGCGGGTGCTGAAGGCATCGTGCTGTGTACCAACACCATGCACAAGGTGGCGCATCATATTGAATCACAGTGTGCGCTGCCGTTTTTACATATCGCAGATGCGACGGGCCGTGCCATTACGGCACAAGGCGTGAATCGGGTTGCGCTACTCGGCACGAAATACACCATGGAGCAGGATTTCTACCGGGGTCGCCTGACGGCTGAGTTTGGTATCGAATCCTTAATCCCTGATGAACCGCAGCGTTTGCGTATTAACCAGATAATTTTTGAAGAGCTGTGCCTGGGCAAAATCACCGCCGAGTCGAAGCAGTATTATCAGCAAGTTATTACCCAACTTCAGGAACAGGGCGCGCAGGGCGTGATTTTCGGTTGCACTGAAATCGGCTTGTTGCTTAATCAACAAGATTGCCCGCTCCCTGTATTCGATACCGCGGCTATTCACGCCGCTGATGCGGTCAATTTCATGTTGGCTGAGTAATATTTTTTTAGTTCATATTTCAAGTAATCTGGCGGCTGAGTTCACTCTCCCGCCTTTTGTTATTTCTGCAATCTGGAGTCAATCCCATGCCTGTTTCCTTACTCGCGCTGGCGATGAGTGCGTTTGCCATCGGCACGACGGAGTTCGTTATTATGGGCCTGTTGCCCGACGTAGCGGGGGATCTGTCGATTTCTATTCCTGCGGCGGGATGGCTGATTAGTGGCTATGCGCTTGGCGTGGCAATTGGCGCACCGATCATGGCGCTGCTCACGGCAAAATTACCGCGCAAACTCTCACTCATCTTGCTGATGGTGATTTTCATCGTCGGTAACATTCTGTGCGCGCTGGCGCTGAATTATCACTTCCTGATGCTGGCTCGCATTATTACCGCCCTTTGTCACGGTGCTTTCTTTGGCATCGGCGCAGTTGTGGCAGCAAGCCTGGTGGCACCAAATCGCAAAGCCTCGGCGGTGGCACTGATGTTCACAGGCCTGACGTTGGCCAACGTGCTGGGCGTGCCGATTGGCACATGGTTTGGGCAATTGTACGGCTGGCGCTCAACGTTCTGGGGCGTGGCTATCATTGGCGTGGTGGCGTTTATTGCGCTGATTGTCAGTTTGCCATCGCAAAAGGAGGAAACTCCGCCAAACCTGAAACGCGAAGTCAGCGCGCTGGTGAACGGCAAACTGTGGCTTTCACTGGCAATGACGGTCTTTTTTGCCGCCGCGATGTTTGCTCTGTTTAGTTACATTGCGCCAATGCTTTTGCAGGTGACGGGCGTGACTCATCAAGGCGTAAGCTGGACGCTTTTCCTGATAGGTGCGGGTCTGACGGTGGGGAATATTTTGGGCGGGCGCCTGGCAGACTGGAAAGTTTCTTTCAGTTTGATCCTGAGTTTCAGCCTGATTGCTATTTTCTCACTGCTGTTCCGCTGGACCAGCCACGGCCTGTGGTTGGCTGAAATTACGCTGTTTCTCTGGGCGATGGCGGCATTTGCGACGGTTCCCGCGCTGCAAATCAACGTGGTTCTGCACGGCAAAGATGCGCCAAATTTAGTTTCGACGCTCAATATTGCCGCATTTAACGTTGGCAACGCATTCGGTGCCTGGGTTGGCGGCTCGGTTATTGCGCACGGTTTTGGGCTGACGGCGGTTCCTGTCGCGGCAGCAGGGCTTGCGGTAATTGGCCTGGTTATCTGCTTGATTAACTTCAGCAATGGCACCGGGCATCAGCACCCGGCGACAGAACACTAAATCAGGCATCCAGCAGCGCATTTAGCGGTTCGATATAAATCTGCATATTGGTTTGTAAGTGCTCGCTAAAAGCGCTGACCAGCGCGGAAGCAGGGCGGTGCAGGGGGCGAATCAGGCTCACGGTAAACGGCACCGCCACGCTAAAACGTCGCGCAACAACGCCGCTTGAGGCGTAATCCAGAGCCGTCAACGGATTGACGATCGACACGCCCACTCCGGCCCGCACCATCGCACAAACCGAGGCTGCGCTGTGTGTCTCCATCACCATACGCCGCTTGACGTCGTGTTCCTGAAACAGTGAATCCAGCAATTGGCGATAGCTGTCAGTGCGCGAAAGGCTGATGTAGTTTTCCCCGGCAAAATCTTGCGGCGTGAGCACTTTTTTATGGGCGAGGGGATGGCTTGCGGGCAACACGCAGACTTCGTTTAGCGTCAGTAACGTCTGGCGTTCGGTTCCAGCGGGCGTCACGGTATTTTCGGTCAACCCTAAATCGTGGCGCTGGGCAGAAAGCCACTCTTCTAACAGCGGTGATTCCTGCGGCACGATATTGAGACTCAACTCAGGGTAACGCGCCAGAAACGGCTGCACTAACACCGGCAGAAAAGATTGTGAAAACACCGGCAGGCAGGCAATCGACAATTCGCCCTGGCGGAATTCACGCAGGCTTTCGGCGGCATTCAGAATTCTGTCCAGGCCATACCAGGAGCGCTGCACTTCTTCAAACAAGCGTAAGCCCTGCACGGTGGGATGTAACCGCCCGCGGCTACGTTCAAATAATTGCAGGCCAATCAGCTTTTCAAACCGCGCCAGCTCACGGCTGACGGTCGGCTGCGACGTATGCAGCAGCCCTGCCGCTTCAGTCAGATTGCCGGCTGTCATCACCGCGTGGAAAATTTCGATATGGCGTAAGGTTATTGAGGGCATAACGTTCTCCTGTTTCCATATCAGTTTTGCATAGACTCCAGAGAAAACGATATTTTTTCTTCACTTCGCGGTATGGCGTAATACAAAAAAATGAAATGTTGCCGGAGCCACCATGCCACGCCCACTCAATAACACCGACACCGCGCTGAATGCGCAAAACCTGCTGGCATTGCCCGCGGAATTTGGCTGCCCGGTCTGGGTTTATGATGCTGAGATTATTCGCCAGCAGATTGCCCAATTGCGCCAGTTTGATGTGATCCGTTTTGCGCAAAAAGCGTGTTCTAACATTCACATTCTGCGTCTGATGCGCGAGCAGGGCGTGAAAGTGGATTCGGTTTCAGAGGGTGAAATTGTCCGCGCTTTGGCGGCGGGCTATAACCCGGTTGAAAACAAAGACGATATCGTATTCACCGCCGATATGATTGACCTATCGACGCTGGCGCTGGTGGCTGAACAGCAGATTCCGGTGAACGCGGGTTCCGTGGATATGCTGCAACAGCTTGGTGAAGTGTCGCCGGGCCATCGCGTCTGGCTGCGCGTTAATCCTGGTTTCGGTCACGGCCACAGCCAGAAAACCAACACCGGGGGGGAAAACAGTAAGCACGGCATCTGGCATGCAGATTTGCCGCAGGCGTTAGAGGTTATCCAGCGCTACAAACTGCACCTGGTGGGCATTCACATGCACATTGGTTCTGGTGTGGATTATGGTCACCTCGAACGCGTTTGTGGCGCGATGGTGCAGCAGGTGATTGATTTTGGTCAGGATCTGGAAGCGATCTCCGCAGGTGGTGGTTTGTCCATTCCGTATCGTGAAGGCGAAGAAACCATCGACACTAATCACTATTACGGCTTGTGGAATGCGGCGCGTGAGAAAATCGCCCAGCGTCTGGGACACCCGGTGAAACTGGAAATCGAACCAGGCCGTTTCCTGGTGGCAGAATCCGGCGTTCTGGTCGCGCAGGTGCGCTCGGTTAAAAATATGGGTTCGCGCCACTTCGTGCTGATTGACGCCGGGTTTAACGATTTGATGCGTCCGTCAATGTACGGCAGCTATCACCATATTTCCGCTCTGGCAGGAGACGGACGTGAACTCGCTTCACTTCCAACAGTAGAAACCGTCGTGGCCGGGCCATTGTGCGAATCGGGCGATGTGTTTACTCAGCAAGAGGGCGGCAAAGTGGAAACGCGTGCGCTGCCGCCGGTGCAGGTCGGTGACTATTTAGTGCTGCATGACACCGGCGCGTATGGCGCTTCGATGTCATCTAATTACAATAGCCGCCCATTGTTGCCTGAAGTGTTATTTGATAATGGTGTGGCGCGACTGATTCGCCGCCGTCAGACCATTCAGGAATTGCTGGCGTTGGAAATGTAATACGGGCCAGGGCCGACTGACTCGCGTAACACCAGTTTGCCGACAAACGGCGGGATAGCTTTAAGCGGCTCGCCGTTTGCCAGTTTTATCGCCTGATCGATTGCCGTGGTGATCATGCTGTCGATAGGCAGATAAACGCTGGATAACGCGGGTTCAAGCCACTGCGCGCTCGGCGCATCATCAAATCCAAACAACGAAATATCCTGCGGAATCCGCACTCCAGCCTGATGCAGCGCCTTTGAAGCGCCCAGCGCCATATCATCGTTACAGGCAAACAGGGCGCTAAATGGCACCTGGCTTTCCAGTAATTCCTGACACAATTTATGGCCAAGCACCATGCTTGAATCGCCATATTTCACTCGGTCTTCGTTAAAAGCGATGCCATGTTTTTGCAATGCTTTTCTGTAACCCATCAGACGTGCCTGGCCGGTTGGCGTAGAAATAGGCACGGTAATGCAGGCGATATCTCGATGACCTTGCTCAATGAGATAATCGGTCGCCTGAAACGCAGCATCTTGCTGTTCAAAGAAAACGCAGCGATCGCGCGCCTGGCTAACATCGCGGTTAATCACGACCAGCGGGACTTTAATGCTGTTCATTAGCGACAATAAAGTCCGCTCGTTCATAAAACGGGTGTACAGCACGATGGCATCACAATGGCGATCGACCAGCATTTGCACGGCTTCCAGTTCTTTTTGCGGCGTATCGTGTCCATCGGTGACAATCAATTGCTTGCCCCAGACTTCCGTTTGCCGTGAGGCTTGTTGTAACAGGCGGCCAAAGTAGAACCCGTCAAAAGTCGACACCACCAAACCGACGCTATTACTGCTACGGTTCGCCAGCGATCGCGCCAGAAAATTAGGGCGATAGCCCAGTTCTTCCATGGCGGTAAACACCTGCTCGCGGGTGCTCTCTTTGACTTGCCCAATTCCGTTAAGCACGCGTGATACCGTTGCTTTGGAAACGCCTGCGCGTAGCGCGACATCCAGCATTGTTACCATCAATTCATTCCTGATTAAGACGCTTGCCGCGTGGTCGCATAATGGCGCTAGTTTATCACGCTGTGATGATGAAACATGGCGCTAGCAGCAATTGTCGTGCCGGATCACGCTTTTGAATGATTCATGCAACTTATATTTATTTGGTATACCAGATTATTCACATTGGAATTCCAATATAACAATGTGGGACGTTTATCACGGAAATGTTAATGAGTTGGTTCTATTTTTGGTATACCAAATCGGTCGTCTTCCATCGCTTTGAATAATAAAAAAACGACAACACTGAGGTATACCCTATGGCTTTGCAGGAAAAGTTAATCGACTCTCTGGGAAGTTTTGCCACTAAATTCAATAGCTACCGCTATATTATGGCGATCAAAGCTTCCTTCATTACACTAATGCCGGTGATTATCGTCGGGGCATTCTCGGTCCTCATCTCGAATATGGTGTTGGATCCTAAAAACGGCCTCGCCAGTTTTTCTGCACTGTCATTTCTCGCCCAACTCAAGCCGATTACCGCGGCGATTAACTACGCCACGCTTAACTTTTTAAACATTGGCGCGGTGTTCCTGATTGGTATCGAATTAGGCAGAATCAACGGCATCAAAAGTCTGTTCCCTGGCTTGCTGGCGGTTATCTGCTTTATTTGCGTGACGCCAACCACCATCGAAATGATGGTCGATGGGCAAATGCATATGGTGAAAGACATTCTGGCGCGCCAATTTTCTGACACCCGCAGCCTGTTCCTTGGCATGTTTATCGCTATTTTGTCGGTGGAAATTTACTGCTGGCTGGAAAAGCGCGAAGGGCTGAAGATCAAAATGCCTGATACCGTTCCGCCTAATGTTTCTGCCTCTTTCTCAGCACTGCTCCCTTCGATCATTACCGTTACCGCCATCGCGACCTTCGGTTTTGTTTTCCACCAAACTACCGGCATGTACCTGTATGACGCTGTGTATCAGGTGGTGCAGCAACCGCTGGAAAAAGTGGTGCAAAGCCTGCCGGGGATTTTGCTGCTGATGTTTGTCGCACAGCTGTTTTGGGTTATCGGTATTCACGGTAATCAGATGATCAAACCTATCCGTGAGCCGCTGCTGCTCGGGGCGATTACCGTCAACATGAGCGCGTTTGAGCAAGGTAAAGAGATCCCTAACATCATCACCATGCCGTTCTGGGATGTGTATATGAGTATTGGCGGTTCCGGTTTAACGATTGGGCTGCTGATTGCGGTGATGATTGCGACGAAGCGCAAAGAGATGAAAGAAATCGCCAAACTCTCTTTCGGCCCTGGGATCTTCAACATTAATGAGCCAGTGATTTTTGGTATGCCGATTATGCTCAACCCTATTCTGGCTATTCCTTTCATTATTACGCCGCTGGTTACCGGCACTATTGGCTACTTCGCAACGGCAATGGGTTTTGCCGGTAAAGCCGTTGTGATGGTGCCATGGACCACGCCGCCGCTGATTAACGCCTGGCTTTCTACCGCCGGTTCGATGGGCGCGGTCGTCACGCAACTGGGCTGTATTCTGGTTTCGGTTCTGATTTACCTGCCGTTTGTGAAAATAGCCTCTCGCCGTGCTGAACAAGCGCAGTTACAGGCCGAACAGCAACAACTTGCCAAAAACGTGTGAGGAAGGCATGAGCAACGTAAAAATCACTATTCCAGCAGATTTTATACTCGGTGCTGCGGCATCGGCCTGGCAAACCGAAGGCTGGAGCGGCAAAAAAGAAGGGCAGGATTCCTGGCTTGACGCCTGGTACAAAAACGACAGACATGTATGGCATGAAGGCTACGGCCCGGCGGTCGCGACGGATTTTATCAATCGCTATCGCGAAGATGTGGCGTTGATGAAACAGGCGGGATTAACGCACTACCGCACCTCTATCAACTGGTCGCGCTTTTTCACAGACTATGAAAAGGGCGTAATTGACGAGGAATATGCGCAGTATTACGACAACTTAATCGACGAAATGCGCCGCAACGGCATCGAACCGATGATTTGTCTTGAGCACTATGAATTGCCAGCCGTTTTATTTGAAACCTACGGCGGCTGGGCATCGAAGAAAGTGGTCGAGCTTTTTGTCTTGTACGCTGAAAAAGTGTTTGCCCGTTATGCGCATAAAGTGAATCGTTGGTTTACGTTCAACGAGCCGATTGTGGTGCAAACCCGCGTTTATCTTGATGCGTTGCGCTGGCCGTATGAGCAAAACACCCATAAATGGATGCAGTGGAACCACCACAAAAACCTCGCCACGGCGAAAGTGGTGAAGCTTTTCCGCGAAAAAGGCTATAGCGGAACCGTCGGCTGTATTCTTAATCCAGAAGTGACTTATGCGCGCTCCAGTGCTGCTCATGACCAGCAAGCGGCGCAGATATACGATCTGTTTTACAACCGCGTATTTTTAGACCCGCTGGTGCACGGCGAGTATCCGCAGCAGCTTATCGAACTACTGAAAAAACATGATATTAAGTGGGATTACACCGAACAAGAGCTGGCGATTATCCGGGAAAATACCGTCGATGAACTGGGTATCAACTTATATTATCCACATCGCGTAAAAGCGCCGTCCCGAGCCTGGAATCCGGAGACGCCATTCCATCCAGCATATTATTACGAGCCGTTTGAGTTGCCAGGGCGGCGAATGAATAAGTCACGGGGTTGGGAAATCTACCCCCGTATCGTTTATGACATGGCGATGCGGATAAAAACGGAGTATCGCAATATTGCGTGGTTTGTCGCAGAAAGCGGGATGGGAACAGAAAACGAGGCGCAATTCCGCAATGCTGACGGCGTGATTGAAGATGATTATCGTATCGCGTTTATCAGCGAGCATTTGTACCAGACGCTGCGCGCTCGCGAAGATGGCGCTAACTGCCAGGGTTATATGCTTTGGGCGTTTACCGACAACGTATCGCCGATGAACGCCTTCAAAAATCGCTATGGATTGATTGAAATTAACCTGCAAAACAATCGTGAGCGACGGGCGAAAAAATCTGCGCATTGGTATCGGACGCTGGGTGAAACTCACACGTTGCAGCTCAACGTTGATGATGAATGGAAATAATTGGGTACAGAATTTGATAAGCTAGCGGGCATAAATCAGCGTCAGAACATAATGGCGCTGAGAATCAACAAATGCGGGTGATATCGTGGACAAGGTAGTGCTTTCGACAGAAAAAAAACAATACCAGGAAATTGGTGAGGATCTGCGCGCGCAAATAATGCAGGGATTGTACCCAGTCGGTTCACGTTTGCCGCCTGAACGTAATATTGCTGAAACCTATGGCGTCAGCCGCACGATTGTTCGTGAAGCGTTGCTGATGCTCGAACTGCAAGGCACAGTCGATATTCGCCAGGGTTCCGGTGTTTATGTCATGCGCGTTCCGGCAGAAAATGAAGCGGAAGAAGAAGCCTTTTTCAGCAGCGATATTGGCCCGTTTGAAATGCTCCAGGCGCGTCAGTTGCTGGAAAGTAATATTGCGGCATTCGCCGCAAAAATGGCGACCAAAGCGGACATCGACAACCTTAAGCGAATTCTCGAGCAAGAGCAGCGCGCGATCGCGATAAACGATCTGAGTCAGGATAACTGCAAGATGTTCCACCTGGTTCTGGCGGGCGCTTCGCAAAACCAGATGTTGCTGGCGACGGTGGAAAGTATCTGGCGCCATTTAGACAGCAGCCCAATGTGGCAGCAATTGCGGGCGCATATTGATACACGCAGCTATCGCCTGAAGTGGCTCGGCGACCTGCAAACTATTCTGGCGGCACTGCGCCGCCGCGATGTCATGGGTTCATGGCAGGCGATGTGGCAGCATTTAGAAAACGTTAAAAATAGCCTGCTCGAGCAATCTGATTCCGATGCGCCCGATTTCGACGGCTATCTTTTCGAGTCCGTTCCCATCTTTCAGGGGAAGCTGATGTGAAAATTCTCCCGCTGTATGCGATGCCGCAATATGCCGGGCAGGTTACAGACTGGATATGGCAGGCATTTGGCACTTCTGACAGCCGGGACTTTTTCGCTTCAATTGTGGTGACCAGCCAGCGGGAAGGGCAGTTGCCTTTAACTTTTGTGGCGGTTGAAGGTGAGAAACTGGTTGGAACGGTTGGGTTATGGCGCTGCGATTTAATTAGCCGCCAGGATCTTTATCCGTGGTTAGCAGCGTTATATATCGATGAAAACCAGCGCGGACGTGGGCTTGGGGCAAAGCTGCAACAGCACGTTATTGAACACGCTCGCGCGCTGGGTTATCCGCAGCTTTATCTCTATTCAGCGTGCAAAGATTATTACGAGCGTTTTGGCTGGGAATATATCGGCGACGGGCTGGATTACCCGGATAAGGTGGTTCATCTTTATAAATACGTGCTTTAAACATTTACCACACACTAATTAAGGTTTAGAAACAATAGTTTTGCAGATTTCTGGCTTACTGGCGTAATACAGTCCAGGAACGTCCCCTTCCTCGTCACATAACGTGTAATCTAACGCCATTAATCCCAGAGGGATTATCCATGATATGACCATGAAAAACACGAAACATGCAAGGCTAAACAATCCCCAGATATTACCAATGAGCGTTCCTTTTTTTAGTCGCTCAACGCCTTTTTGCAAAATTGTGCGGAATGAGAAAAAGAATACGTAAATGTAAGTTGGTATCCCTCCAATGGCGGTAATTATTCTTCCGTCATAAATAATAGTATTATCCAGCGTAATAAGGGAGTAGAGTCGATACTCCTCAATAAAAAACATAGAGTAATATACCATAATCAAAGATACGGCCATCAAAAAAATACCAGCAAATTTAAAGCCTACCCATTGTAATTTGGTATATGGTCGCATTTTAGAAACCTCTTTCATGTAGTGGTTTTGAAAATGGAGCCAAATGTTGATAATCCCATTCGCTCATTTTTTGCTGCTCAATGATAGCGTCACGAATTTTGTTTTTTAGATCTGTAGATAGCCCCATTTCGTTATCAAGATGATTTAATTGATTATTTAATATAATGCCTATTCCAATGATAAACCCAGCAATAATTACAACTGGAAAGCTGAAAAATGTCATCACCCCACCGACAATCCCGATCGCTACGCTTGACACAATTATTTTTGCTATATCCATTGGAATATCAACCAAAAAATCAACAAGGTGATAATCAGACTTAAATATCAGTTCAACACCTCGCAACGCTAACGAGGCATAAATACAAAATTTCATTCCTTTTATAAGGGCGGTTCCAAAACCGCGCATCCCAATAGCCATTTCAAGCATTTGTGGGTTTGTTGCCCCGTAACGGGTGCCTGTAAGTATGCGGCGCACGCCAGCATAACCAGTGATTTTTATATATGCCTTGCCATTAATTACGTACTCTACGGCTTTTATTTTTAGATAATTAAAGTTAAAAACTAATTTTCCCGTAGGGCTGTAGTAAGTTGTTAATTTGCTGAGGGTGCGAAATCCATCCAGGCCATCTTTGATGTTTCCTGGCCCTAGTTTGTATGAAAAGAAATAATCTAAATTACCAAGTAATTCATCTGATACCCCCTGCGCTTCCTCAATAGTTAGCAACATGATGTATCGGCTTTCAGTAATAAAATCACCATTGATAGCCGCCATATCACGCAACACTGGATTCATACTTGGATAGGTTTGAAATTGATGTTCGTCGCGCAAGTAATCATGTGGCTTATTCTTTGAATTTCTTAATTCAGACATGACAACCTCCTTATTTATCAAAACTAATATTTAAAATACGCGATCATTCCACAGACTATACGCACTGGTCCCTGCATCACAATGTTCCCAGGTTATCGTTTCATAGCTGAAGGTGATTTTTTCCTGGGGTTCGGCTCCGTTATCCAGAAGATTGTGAGGTACAATGAATTCATTATGCGAAATTCGAGCTCCGGTAAGTTTGACTTTATAATAAAGGTTATTCATCCCAACCCGGTTGGTACGGTATAAATCCAGATCGCAGACTAGCATTTCATTATCATTAATCGCTTTGGCTAATAAAGGTGAAGCTTTATCAATCGGCTTAATGATCACCATTTCATGATGATTGACGTTTTGTGCACGGGACATTGAATGAGTGACGGCATAAACCATAATCTGGTCAATGTGAGCGATTTGTGCTTTGTTACCAATAGAATTTAATGATGAGCATCCAGCAGAGATCAGGCCCTGTGTTTGACCATTTATGGTTAAATAGGCTAAGTTTGACATATCATTCCATTAATATCATTGATGTGATTTATATGATAAAGATTTGCAAGTTTATTAACCTGAAATCCTGGTCTCAATATAAATAAAATGCAATCATAATATTTTGGAAGGTTTTTCTACTTTATTTCGCTTTGTTATATATTTTATTAATTAATAATTAATCTGGTATTTAAAGTGCGAATGGATAAGGTTGCTTGTTATTTGCAGCCAGATTTTTTTATCTGGCTGATTTCATTTTCTTTACTCGCCCGAATAGGCAATCACCGAATGCCGCCGCACAAGTGTTGGGCTAAACATATGCGTGATTTCGGGTAATTCACGTTTTTCAGCAAGTGCCAAAGCCAGTTCCGCGGCCTGTTCTGCCATGGTAATGATCGGGTAACGCACCGTTGTCAGACGTGGGCGAACGTAGCGTGAAATCAACACGTCATCAAAGCCAATCAGTGAAATCTCTTTCGGGACATCAATGCCGTTATCATTAAGAACACCCATTGCACCTGCGGCCATGGAATCGTTGTAACAGGCAATCGCGCTAAAGTTCTTTCCGCGCCCCAGCAGTTCCGTCATTGCCTGCTCACCACCGCTTTCATCCGGTTCACCATAAGTCACTAAGCGATCATTAATCGGCAAGCCGTGTTCGGTTAGCGCGTCGTAATAACCTTGCAAACGATCTTCGGCATCGGAAATTTGATGGTTGGAACACAAGTAGCCAATTTTAGTATGGCCTTGTTGAATCAGGTGGCGGGTTGCAAGCCACGCGCCATAGCGGTCATCGAGCGCCACACAGCGCTGCTCAAAACCCGGCAAAATTCGGTTGATTACCACCATGCCGGGCATTTGTTTCATTAAAGAAATGAGTTCTTCGTCAGGTATTTTTTTCGCATGAACGACCAGGGCCGCGCAGCGGTGGCGAATAAGTTGTTCAATCGCCTGTCGCTCTTTTTGTTCGTTGTGATAACCGTTACCGATCAGCAAAAAATTGCCGGTGCGATAGGCGACTTGTTCTACGGCTTTTACCATCGCGCCAAAAAATGGATCGGAGACATCGCCCACAATCAGGCCAATGGTTTCAGTGGTTTGCTGCGCAAGTGCGCGCGCATTCGCATTAGGATGGTAATTCAGCTCTTCCATCGCGCTGCTTACCGCCAGGCGTGATGCATCACTGGCTTTGGGGGAATCATTTATGACACGTGATACTGTGGCGACAGAAACGCCTGCCAGTTTTGCTACATCCTTAATTGTCGCCATCGAAGATTTTCCTGAGTGGGTAAGCGTTTACACAGTTTTAAGTGTTACGGAAAAGCCGCGTTACTTCAAGGGCGCAACTGTCGTCAGCGTCGCAAACCTCTCTAAAAAGAAACCAAATTCAGTGTAATCGTTACACATACCAGCACCACGAAAATCAAGCGTAGCGGTAGAAGGTGGCATGTTATGGATTTTTAAAGATTTCAGAGTAAATTTTTGCTTACAGTTTGCATCGCGCTGTTGCTATTTCGCCATGGCGAAAAGTGACCAGGCACTGCTACATTTGAAGTCCCAGAGGTATTGATAGGTGATGTCAGCATCTAATGCTGATCACATGAATTACACCAACCTGCGCGGATGCGCAGGTTTTTTTTGTCCAAAAAATGGCAGCCTGTAACAAGACGCGATGTTTTAAACAACTGGTTGCACTTTCCGCTAATTCCCTTGCTTTTTCTCACTGGTAGCCTTGCGCTGACTGCGCCACAATTCAAGTCCCAGAGGTATTGATTGGTGAGAATTCTAGTTACGTTGTTAAGTAAATTCTTTGCACCGACCTGCGCAGATGCGCAGGTTTTTTTTGCCTTTTTTTCAGACTTTGCATTCACCCAAACTATCGCTCCTTTTCATTTAGTCATGTAATCTCCCACTACACTTAAGTACCTGCGGCTTATTCATGACAAAGGGAGTTGCTATGCTATTTGGTTTTTTCCGTGCACTTTTTCGTATTCTGTTCAGAGTGCGGCTATATGGCTCGCAGCAATCTCTTTCTCAGCCGCGCGTCCTGATTGTTCCAAACCACGTTTCCTTTATTGACGGTATTTTGCTGGCGCTGTTTTTACCTGGCCGGCCAGTGTTTGCTGTCTATTCATCTATTAGTCAGCAGTGGTACATGCGCTGGTTAAAATCGTTGATAGATTTCGTGCCGCTTGACCCAACCAAACCGATGTCGATTAAACATCTGGTGCGGCTGGTGGAGCAGGGCCGTCCGGTGGTTATTTTCCCTGAAGGGCGAATTTCTGTGACTGGCTCATTGATGAAAATTTATGAAGGTGCCGGGTTTGTTGCCGCAAAATCAAACGCGACCGTTATTCCCATCCGTATTGATGGCGCTGAGCTGACATTTTTCAGCCGCCTGAAAGGCCTGGTAAAGCGGCGTTTGTTCCCGCGTATCAGCCTGCATATTCTGCCGCCGACATCCGTTCCGATGCCAGAAGCTCCACGCGCGCGTGAACGCCGGAAAATGGCAGGGGAAATGCTGCATCAGATAATGATGGAAGCACGAATGGCAGTACGCCCGCGTGAAACATTGTATGAGGCATTGCTTGCTGCGCAATATCGTTACGGTGAGCGAAAAAACTGTATCGAAGATATCAATTTCAAACCGGATACTTATCGCAGTCTGCTGACCAAGACCTTGTTTGTCGGGCGTATTTTGAATAAATACAGTGCGCCGGGCGAAACAATTGGCCTGATGCTGCCCAATGCGGCTATCAGCGCGGCGGTGATTTTTGGTGCGTCGTCCCGTGGGCGAATTCCGGCGATGATGAACTACACCGCGGGCGTGAAAGGGCTGACCAGTGCGATTACAGCCGCACAGCTCAAGACGATATTTACTTCGCGTCAGTTCCTCGACAAAGGCAAATTATGGCATCTTCCCGAGCAGCTCACGCAGGTTCGTTGGGTCTTTCTGGAAGACTTAAAAGCCGATGTCACGTTGGCAGATAAGCTCTGGATCTTCGCTCATTTACTGATGCCGCATCTGGCCCAGGTAAAACAACAGCCAGACGACGCCGCAATGGTGCTGTTTACTTCCGGCTCAGAAGGCAATCCAAAAGGTGTGGTCCACAGCCATAAAAGTTTGCTGGCGAACGTGGAGCAAATTCGCACGATTGCTGATTTTACGGCGAACGATCGCTTTATGTCGGCGCTGCCGTTGTTCCACTCTTTCGGCCTGACTGTGGGGTTATTTACGCCGCTGCTGACGGGTGCCGAAGTGTTTCTCTACCCAAGTCCGTTGCACTATCGCATTGTGCCTGAGCTGGTTTACGACCGTAATTGCACCGTGTTGTTTGGCACCTCGACATTTCTTGGCAACTATGCGCGTTTTGCAAATCCTTACGACTTCTTCCGCCTGCGTTATGTGGTGGCGGGTGCGGAAAAACTTCAGGAAAGCACCAAACAACTTTGGCAGGATAAATTTGGACTGCGCGTGCTGGAAGGCTACGGCGTGACTGAGTGCGCGCCCGTGGTTTCTATCAACGTTCCTATGGCCGCAAAAGTCGGCACCGTCGGGCGCATTCTGCCAGCGATGGATGCCAGATTGTTGTCAGTACCGGGAATTGAAGAAGGTGGGCGGTTGCAACTGAAAGGGCCGAACATCATGAAGGGCTACTTGCGAGTGGAAAACCCGGGTGTTCTGGAAGCACCGAGCGCCGAAAATGAACAAGGCGAGGTGGAGCAGGGCTGGTACGACACGGGCGATATCGTCAGTTTCGATGAGCACGGTTTTTGTGTGATTCAGGGGCGCGCAAAACGCTTTGCCAAAATTGCCGGTGAGATGGTTTCGCTGGAAATGGTAGAGCAACTGGCGCTCGGCGTTTCACCAGAGAAAATGCACGCTACGGTCATTAAAAGCGATGTGGCAAAAGGTGAGGCGCTGGTGATGTTCACCACGGACAGCGAACTGAATCGTGAAAAACTGCTGCAATATGCGCGCGCGAATGGGATCCCAGAACTGGCGGTGCCGCGTGATATTCGTTTCATGAAACAGTTGCCGGTTCTTGGGAGCGGCAAACCTGATTTTGTCAGTCTGAAAACGCTGGTAGACCAGCCGGAGACAGAGCATGCGTGATAATGCCGTAAACGATACCTCCATTTGGTCCAGAGGTATGATGGCAGTAACCTGCGCGCAATTTTTATCAGCGTTTGGTGATAACGCGTTGCTGTTTGCCACGTTGGCAGTGCTGAAACAGCAGTTTTACCCCGACTGGAGCCAGCCTGTTTTGCAGATGGTTTTTGTTGGCGCTTATATTTTATTTGCCCCGTTTGTCGGACAGGTCGCAGACAGTTTTTCCAAAGGGCGAGTGATGATGTTTGCCAACAGTCTCAAACTGGCTGGCGCAGCGTTGATCTGTTTTGGCTTTAATCCCTTCGTCGGCTATACGCTGGTGGGGATTGGCGCAGCATCCTATTCGCCAGCTAAATACGGGATTTTAGGTGAACTCACCACGGGCGATCGTCTGGTGAAGGCGAATGGACTGATGGAAGCCTCGACCATTGCCGCGATTTTGCTGGGCTCAATGGCAGGTGGCGTGCTGGCCGACTGGCATATTGTGGCTGCGCTTGGCATTTGTGTGTTGGTGTATGCCGGGGCGGTTGTCGCCAACATATTTATTCCAAAACTTGCTCCTGCTCGCCCTGGTCAGTCATGGCGCTTTACCCCGATGACGCGCAGTTTTTTCACGGCTTGCCGCACGCTTTGGCAAAACGGTGAAACTCGCTTCTCGTTAGTCGGCACCAGCTTGTTTTGGGGGGCGGGCGTCACGCTGCGCTTCTTGTTAGTGTTGTGGGTACCGGTTGCGCTGGGTATTACTGACAACGCGACGCCAACGTATCTGAATGCCATGGTTGCGGTAGGGATTGTGGTGGGGGCAGGGGCTGCAGCGAAACTTGTGACGCTCAAAACCGTCGCACGTTGTATGCCTGCCGGGATCTTAATTGGTGTCGGCGTGTTGTTCTTCTCGCTGCAACACGCACTGCTGCCGTCTTATATGTTGTTGGTGCTGATTGGTGTTCTGGGCGGGTTCTTTGTGGTTCCGCTCAATGCGCTGCTTCAGGAACGCGGCAAACATTCCGTCGGCGCAGGGAATGCGATTGCGGTGCAGAATCTCGGCGAAAATACCGCGATGTTGCTGATGCTTGGGCTTTACTCGCTGGCGGTAAAAACCGGCGCGCCGATAGTCGGAATTGGCATTGGTTTTGGCGCAGTGTTTGCGCTGGCGATTGGCTGGCTGTGGGTTTGGCAGATTCGGCAGAAATAGTTTTCTCCTCTCCCAAAGGAGAGGAGATTTCCACATCACGGTGCCGGATAAGTATAAATCCGGTTCACCGCTTCTAACTCTTCAAGAACATCTTCACTCAAGTCCAGATGCAGGCTTTCAAGGTTGGTTTTTAACTGCTCAAGCGTGGTCGCGCCTAAAAGCGTGCTGGCAACAAACGGCTGACGGCGTACAAACGCCAGCGCCATTTGCGCCGGGTCGAGATTGTGACGCTTAGCGACATCGACATAAGCTGCAACCGCATGCTGAGTTTGCTCGCCGCTGTAGCGCGTGAAACGGCTAAACAGCGTGTTGCGTGCGCCAGCAGGTTTCGCCCCATTCAGGTACTTCCCGGTCAGCGTACCGAACCCCAGGCAGGAATAAGCCAGCAATTCGACACCTTCGCGCTGGGTAATTTCAGCCAGTCCCACTTCAAAGCTGCGATTCACCAGACTGTACGGGTTCTGGATGGTAACGATGCGTGGTAAATCATGCTTTTCAGCCAGTTGCAGGTAGCGCATCACACCCCACGGCGTTTCATTGGAAACACCGATATAGCGGATTTTCCCGGCACGCTGGAATTCGGTCAGTGCTTCGAGTGTTTCCAGCAGAGTGACCGGGACGGCGTTATCTGTCCAGGTGTAGCCCAGTTTGCCAAAGCAATTGGTGGCGCGTTGTGGCCAGTGAACCTGATAAAGATCGATATAGTCGGTTTGCAAACGCTTCAGGCTGGCATCCAGCGCATCACGGATATTGCGGCGATCCAGAATTTGGTTTGGGCGAATGCCGGCATCATTGTTGCGGCTCGGGCCGCTGACTTTGGTGGCGATAACCAGCTTTTCACGATTAGCGCGCTGCTTTAACCAGTTACCGACGTAGGTTTCTGTTAGCCCCTGGGTTTCCGGGCGAGGTGGCACCGGGTACATTTCTGCCACATCAATGAGGTTTACGCCCTGATGGACGGCGTAATCAAGCTGTGCATGAGCGTCGGCTTCGCTATTTTGCTCACCAAACGTCATGGTTCCCAGCCCTAGCGTACTTATTTCAAGAGAGCTGTGGGGGATACGGTGATATTGCATAGCCGCTTTCCTTATTCTTCTGACTTATCAGCCAGGCACGCGCCCGACAAAAAATGGACTATAAACATGGCAGAGGGAAAGCAAAAGCGGAAGGGGGTAAGCGAAGAAAAAGTGTGACAGGCCAGCGAGGCGCTGACCTTTATATGCTGGATTTATTAACGTTCGATAATTTGTGAAACATCATCGCGGTTGATCTGCATTTCATTGCCTTGCTGATCGCGATAACTCACTAAACCCGTGTCATCATCGACCTGCGGTTTTCCGTCAGTCAGAATCATACGGCCATCTTTGGTTGCCATCACGTAATCGCTGCTACAACCTGAAACCGCAAATGCCAGACCGACAGCGGAAATTAGAACTGCCCATTTTTTCATCATTATTCGCCTCGTGTGGTATGGAATGACATATATAGTCTAGTAATAACTCGACAAAGCGCAGAAGGTAAGCAGTAAATTCTTAAAAGAAACAGAGGGGAAGCGAGAGCGCCTCCCCTGAGACGGTTAAAGCGGGTTCTTTTTGTTGCGGATAAGATTCAGTGTTTCTACGGCAATTGAGAAGAACATCGCAAAATAGATGTAGCCTTTCGGCACATGAATATCGAAGCCTTCCAGAATCAGCGTAAAGCCGACCAGCAACAAGAATGACAGCGCCAGCATTTTCACCGAAGGGTGGCGTTCTACAAAATCACCAATCGATTTAGCAGCAAACATCATGACCATCACCGCAATCACAACCGCTGCCATCATAATAAACAGATGATCGGACAGGCCTACTGCGGTAATCACCGAGTCCAGGCTGAAAATAATATCCAGCAGCATGATTTGCACGATAGCGCCGAAGAAAGAGTGAACGTTTGTTTTTAGGCTCTCTTCTTCACCTTCAATGGACTCGTGAATCTCTTTGCTCGCCTTCCAGATTAAGAACAACCCACCCAATGCCAAAATAAGATCGCGTGCCGAGAATTCATGGCCCATTACGGAAAACAGCGGGTGAATTAAGTGCGTCATCCAGGCGATAGACGCCAGCAAGACCAGACGCATTATCATCGCCGCGCCGAGCCCAAGACGGCGTGCTTTAGCCTGCTGCGCTTTAGGCAGCTTCGCCACAACAAGGGAGAGGAAGATGATATTGTCGATACCCAGTACGATTTCGAGAATCGTCAGAGTGCCTAGCGCCATCCACGCGTTAGGATCGGTAACCCATGCAAACAACATTAAAAAAATCCTGCCTGAAAATTTAAAACGCCAATTATAAACGCCAGCTTAGAACTGGGTGCAAGTTAAATGAATCTACAACGAGAAATGATTAGCCAGCAAAGCGGCGGTAAAGTTCTTTTTCAGGTAAAAACCGCGAGGTAACGTCAGAATCGGTGCGCCATCTGCCCCGATGGCATCGGTTAGCGCCTTGCTGTTAGCCGCTTTTGGGCGCAACTGTAGCACTTCACCATGACGGGCCGTAATGCGCTCAACTTGCCCGAGCACAATCAAATCCATCAACTCTTCCCAATCCATGCGTAACTGTTGCTCTTCTTCTTCGGACGGCGCCCACAGCAACGGTGTGCCGATATGCCGCTCAGCAAGCGGGATTTGCCGTTCACCTTCGACAGGGATCCACAATACGCGTTTCAATTTGTGGCGCACATGGCTGGTTTCCCAAACCACTCCGGTGTTACCGGTGAGTGGCGCAACACAGACAAACGTGGTTTCCAGCGGGCGACCGAACCTATCCACCGGGATAGTTTTAAGCTCAATCCCCAATGCGGCGAAATCTTGCTCAGGTTTGCTTCCGGCGCTGGCACCCAGCCAAAGTTCAAGCAAGACGCCGATCCAACCTTTGTCGCGCTTAAGATCGTTTGGGATCGACAAGTTGGCCAAAGCCGCTAACTCACCCAGCGTAAAGCCGGCCAGCTTCTGGGCTTGGGCCAGTAAAATCTGTTCATTTTCTGGAGGGTTAAGTAATGGACGTAGAGCTTGCATTGTGCCTGGCTGTTGATCGGTTAAAAAATAAGCGTGGTTTACCCACAGTGTGGAAATAGTTTAGCGTGTCGGGGATAAGAATGACAATCTACTGATTTTGAATCATTTTTATCGATTAAAATTGTCATATCCGAATCCTGCAAAAACCTTTTCCCATTCTGGTCACCGGGAATGAACAGGATCTTACACCGGGTTATCCACAGAAAAGTGGGATAACTGGTAAAAAAGCTCACTACTGGTTCGATTTACAGCCTTGACTGGGGGGTAAAACCCATTTTTTCACCAGATTGTGACTAACTTGTTGGCACATTCTGTGGATAAAAACGTCATTGGTCGATCTTTCATCAATGGAAGATCTTCACATGTGATGATCATCACACTACTGGGCTGTGAGAGAATTAATGTTTATTTATTTCATTGAAATTAATGAATATTTTATTTGTGCTTTGAAAGCGTATTTTAGAGTTATCCTAAGTTGTCCCGAGAGTATTAGGTAGTTCTTCACAGTTATATCCACAGAAAAAGTGAATAAACTGCCGGTTCCAAATCCACTAATGTTTATAACTCGGTCAAATTTTGTGAGTTATTCAAATGTTATTCCTTCAGGCAACCGTTACACAGTGGTTTACCGTCTAGCGCTTGTATGAAACAATCGCCCTAATCTAAGTTTGTTTTGAGGTAGTCCGGTGATCGATGATGATGGCTACCGCCCGAATGTTGGTATCGTAATCTGTAATCGGCAGGGTCAAGTGATGTGGGCCAGGCGTTTTGGTCAACATTCCTGGCAGTTTCCGCAAGGTGGCATCAATCCTGGCGAATCCCCGGAACAGGCAATGTACCGGGAACTTTTCGAGGAAGTGGGGTTACAGCGAAAAGATGTCCGAATACTCGCCTCGACCCGAAACTGGTTACGTTACAAGTTACCTAAACGTTTGGTGCGTTGGGACACAAAGCCGGTTTGTATCGGCCAGAAACAAAAATGGTTTCTCTTGCAGTTGATAAGCAGCGATAACGATATCAATATGCAAACCAGCAGCACTCCAGAGTTTGATGGCTGGCGCTGGGTCAGCTATTGGTATCCGGTTCGTCAGGTCGTCTCGTTTAAACGCGATGTGTATCGTCGGGTGATGAAAGAGTTTGCAAGCGTCGTAATGCCGCTACAGGAAGTTACGCCACCACGTAATAACGCGCCTGCATGGCGACGTAAAAGAGGTTAATTCACGCGAAAAATGCTCACCCGTTTGCGAGAAATAGTCGAGAAGGTTGCCAGCGCCCCGCGCCTCAATGAGGCGCTGGATATTCTGGTTACAGATATCTGCCTTGCGATGGACACCGAGGTATGCTCGGTTTATCTCGCAGATCATGACCGGCGTTGCTTTTACCTGATGGCGACGCGTGGCCTTAAAAAGCCGCGCGGTCGAACCATCACCCTCGCATTTGATGAAGGCATTGTCGGGCTGGTAGGGCGCCTTGCAGAGCCGATAAACCTTGCCGATGCGCAAAAACACCCAAGTTTTAAATATGTTCCCGCTGTAAAAGAGGAGCGTTTCCGCGCGTTTCTCGGGGTTCCTATTATTCAGCGACGCCAGTTGTTGGGCGTGCTGGTGGTTCAACAGCGTGAACATCGTCAATTCGATGAAAGCGAGGAGTCCTTCCTCGTCACACTCGCCACTCAAATGGCCGCCATTCTTTCTCAATCACAGTTAGCCGCGTTGTTTGGCCAATATCGTCAGACACGAATTCGGGCATTACCTGCATCGCCAGGGGTGGCGATTGCCGAAGGTTGGATGGACTCGACGCTCCCATTAATGGAGCAGGTATCTGAAGCGTCAACGCTTGATACCATACTTGAGCGTGAGCGCCTGACCGCTGCCCTTGAAGAGGCTTCCAATGAATTTCGTCGCTACAGCAAACGCTTTGCGGCGGGAGCGCAGAAAGAAACGGCAGCAATTTTTGACCTCTATTCACACCTGTTAACCGATGCCCGCCTTCGCCGTGAATTGTTCGACGAAGTCGATAAAGGCTCGGTTGCAGAATGGGCGGTTAAAAAAGTCATCGAAAAGTTTGCGGAACAGTTCGCAAGTTTAAGTGACAGCTACCTGAAAGAACGAGCGGGCGATTTACGCACGCTGGGTCAGCGTTTGTTATTCCATCTCGATGACACCATTCAAAGTCCCAATACCTGGCCTGAACGTTTTGTATTGGTGGCGGACGAGTTATCCGCAACGACACTTGCCGAACTTCCGCAAAATCGCCTTGTTGGGGTGGTGGTGCGCGATGGTGCGGCCAACTCCCATGCTGCAATTATGGTGCGGGCGCTCGGCATTCCAACCGTTATGGGCGCTGATATTCAGCCTTCAGTGCTGCATCGCCGCACATTGGTTGTCGATGGTTATCGTGGTGAATTGCTCGTTGACCCGGAAACGGTGTTGTTGCAGGAATACCAGCGTCTCATCACCGAAGAGAACGAACTGACTCGTCTGGTTGAAGACGACGTTGATAGCCCTGCCGCGCTGAAAAGCGGCGAGCGCGTCCAGGTCATGCTGAATGCAGGTCTTAGCCCAGAGCATGAGCAGCAGCTTGGCGGCCGTATCGATGGAATTGGTCTGTATCGCACCGAAATTCCCTTTATGCTGCAGAGTGGTTTTCCGTCAGAAGAAGAACAGGTCGCCCAATATCAGGGCATGTTGCAGATGTTTAACGAAAAACCGGTCACGCTGCGAACGCTTGATGTCGGTGCTGATAAACAACTGCCGTACATGCCTATCAGTGAAGAAAACCCGTGTCTGGGCTGGCGAGGCATTCGCATCACGCTGGACCAACCGGAGATTTTCCTGGTGCAAGTGCGCGCCATGCTGCGTGCCAATGCTGCGACCGGCAACCTGAGCATTCTTCTGCCGATGATCACCAGCATTGACGAAATTGATGAAGCGCGTCGCTTGATTGACCGTGCGGGGCGTGAAGTGGAAGAGGTGCTCGGTTATGAACTGCCTAAACCGCGTATTGGTGTGATGGTTGAAGTTCCTTCCATGGTCTTTATGCTGGGGCATCTTGCCAGCCGCGTTGATTTCATCTCGGTTGGCACCAATGACCTTACGCAATATTTGCTGGCAGTTGATCGTAATAACACTCGCGTGGCAAGCCTGTACGATTCTCTGCATCCGGCAATGCTACGAGCGTTGAACCATATTGCCAAAGAAGCGGAACGTAACGGGATCGATCTTTGTTTATGTGGCGAAATGGCAGGTGACCCAATGTGTGTGGCACTGCTGGTTGGCATGGGCTATCGCCATTTATCGATGAACGGCCGTTCGGTGGCTCGCGTCAAATATCTGTTGCGCCACATTAGCCTCGAAGAAGCACAACTTCTCGCCCAGCGCAGCCTTGAGGCGCAGCTTGCGACAGAAGTGCGCCATCAGGTCGCGTCCTTCATGGAACGTAGAGGCATGGGGGGTTTGATTCGCGGCGGGCGCTAGGTACCTGGCCCATCAGGCATTACACATCTTTTACAAGATCCTCGACTTAACCCTTGAGCCCTTTGTGCTATGATCCGCTCCCTTCGGAGCGCATCTGCACAGATGCGTACTTGCAACCCATCGTCTATTTTCGATGGGGTAACAATGGTTTGTGGTGACAGATGAATAGTGGCTATCTGCATTTTCCTGAATTTGACCCGGTGATTTTCTCCATCGGGCCAGTCTCTTTGCACTGGTATGGTGTGATGTACCTGGTCGGCTTCGTGTTCGCCATGTGGCTTGCAGGTCGTCGTGCTAATAAGCCAGGCAGTGGCTGGACGAAAAACGAAGTCGAAAACCTGCTGTATGCGGGCTTCCTTGGGGTATTCCTCGGTGGGCGTCTTGGTTATGTCTTCTTCTACAATCTGCCATCTTTCCTGGCCGATCCACTCTACCTGTTTAAAGTGTGGGACGGCGGCATGTCCTTCCACGGCGGCCTGGTCGGTGTCATCTGCGTAATGATATGGTTTGCGCGCCGAACCCATCGCTCCTTCTTCCAGGTTTCTGATTTCATAGCGCCACTGATTCCATTTGGCCTGGGCGCGGGTCGCCTTGGTAACTTTATCAATGGCGAGCTGTGGGGTCGTGTTGACCCGAACTTCCAGTGGGCGATGCTGTTCCCTGGTTCCCGCAGCGAAGATATCGGTCTGCTGGCGACTCACCCTGAATGGCAGTCGCTCTTTAACACCTACGGTGTTTTGCCGCGCCACCCATCTCAGTTGTATGAAATGGTTCTGGAAGGCATCGTGCTGTTCATCATTCTGAATCTGTTTATCCGTAAACCACGTCCGATGGGGTCTGTATCTGGCCTGTTCCTGATTGGTTACGGTGCGTTCCGTATCATCGTCGAATTCTTCCGCCAGCCAGATGCGCAGTTTACCGGTGAGTGGGTGCAGTACATCAGCATGGGGCAAATCCTTTCGATTCCGATGATTGTCGCTGGTGTGGCAATGATGGTTTGGGCATATCGCCGTCGCCCCCAGCAACAGCTTTCGTGAGGAAACATGAAACAGTATCTTGATTTGATGAAACATGTGCTGGAAAACGGCACGCCAAAAGATGACCGTACCGGTACCGGCACATTGTCGATTTTCGGTCATCAGATGCGCTTCAATCTGCAAGATGGCTTCCCACTGGTTACCACTAAGCGTTGCCATTTACGTTCCATCATTCATGAGCTGCTGTGGTTCCTGAAAGGTGAGACTAACGTTGCTTATCTGCATGAAAATAATGTCTCCATCTGGGACGAATGGGCGGATGAAAACGGCGATTTGGGGCCTGTGTACGGTAAACAGTGGCGCTCATGGGCAACACCTGATGGCCGCTATATTGATCAGCTGACCACCGTAATTAACCAACTGAAAAACGATCCCGACTCACGCCGTATTATTGTTTCGGCGTGGAACGTGGGTGAGCTGGATAAAATGGCATTGGCTCCTTGCCATGCGTTTTTCCAGTTCTACGTAGCGGATGGCAAGCTTTCCTGCCAGCTTTATCAGCGTTCATGCGATATCTTCCTCGGCCTACCGTTTAATATCGCCAGCTACGCTTTACTGGTGCATATGATGGCGCAGCAATGCGAGCTGGAAGTGGGTGATTTTGTCTGGACAGGTGGTGATACTCACTTGTATAGCAATCACCTTGAGCAGACTCGTTTGCAATTAACTCGTGAGCCACGCGCATTGCCGAAGCTAGTAATCAAGCGCAAACCAGAATCACTGTTTGATTATCGTTTCGAAGATTTTGAAATTGAGGGTTACGATCCTCATCCGGCAATCAAAGCTCCAGTCGCTATCTAACGGTTAATAACCTGCCATAACCGGTGCCCTATGTGCGCCGGTTTTTTTTACCTCAATTTCGGCTTTGCGAGCCTGTTTCCAGTAGTTCTGCAATTCTACGCAACAATAAAACTTCCCTTCGAGAAGCCTCGAGAAACGAGTTATTGCTGCTGGCGCGTAATTTCGCAGCTGGCACACTCCCACCATGAAAACAAAACAGTCTGGCTTCAGCCTGATAGAAATGATGGTAGTCATTGTCATTGTCGCAATGCTCAGTGCTGGCGGCGTCTACGGCTGGCAACAATGGCAGCAACAGCAGCGCTTGCGGATAACCACTCAGCAGATTCGACATTTACTTGAACAGTTACGCAGCGATGCAAACTGGAACAATCGCGACCATTTGCTTGCGGTGAAGCGCTCAGGAAAATCGTGGTGTCTGGCAAGCAAACTCAATGCAGGGAGTATCTGTAACGCAAGTCAACGCTGGTCATTGCTACAACCATTTGCTGATGTCGATATTGCAGATACCACGCCGGGGATGGGGTTTTACGGGCTTAGGGACACAGCGTGGCCGGGTCATATCACGTTACAAAGCTCTGCCGGAAAGTGGCGAGTTATTCTTTCAACGCAGGGAAGAATTCGCGTCTGCGAAGTTAAAGGGAACAACAAATGCAGCTAAACCAACAGGGCTTCACAATACTTGAAACGCTTATTGCCATGGCCTTGAGCAGTCTTGTTTTGCTTGGGGCCGGGAGGCTATTTCCAGTGCTCCAGCAGGCGGTATTACTACAGTATCAGAAAGAGACACTGCAAGAATCGCTCTGGCAACTGGCATTTAGTGTAGGCAAACAGCTTCAACGCGCGGGCTATTGTCATGGAAGTTGCCAGGGTGAGGGGCTGGTTATACGTAAAGAGGGCGAGTGTGTCTTGTTGCAATGGGACAATAACAGCAACGGACGCTGGGAACCGTCTGGCCATAATGAAACTGAATTAACCGGTTTTAGACTTAATGGTAACAACCTCGAAGCTTTGCGCGGTGCTTCCAGTTGTGAAGGCAGTGGTTGGGAAAAAATCTCCGATCCCGCATCAATGATGATACAAAAATTCTCTGTAACCCGACTGGCTCGCCACTCACTGCCACCGTTGCTAGCTATCGAGCTGGTTGCCGCTTTTAAAAAAGAGCAAATCCCTGTGTCTTTGCGCCATATCGTTGTCGGTTATAACCTGTGAATGGGCAATCAGAGAAAGGTAACGCTACCCTGGGCTTTGTGCTGCTGTTGTTTGCCTTAGGAATATTAATGCTAAGCGGGTTGCAGCAGCAGCTAAATCAACAGCGCTACCTGGTTGCAAGCGAAATAGGGTTTCTTAAACAATATGCTGCCGCTGTGTCAGCACAGGCCTGGGGTAGTCAGCTATCCTGGACGTCGACACCAACCTGGGAGTGCCAGCACCAGTCACACCAGGGCTGGAATGCTTGCATACTAACTGTGGGGAAAAATGAATTTCTGATGGCGGCTTACGGGAATTTTCCGGGGCAACAATCACCAGTAACTCTTTGGCTGTGGGGTTCGTTGGAGAACTCACGTTGGATATCAACTCCCCATGGTTGGCTCGACTTTTGCCCTTTAACGGATGCTTCCCGATGCCAGTTACCCCAATGAAATCAAGACAGCGCGGCTTTAGTCTGATTGAAGTGCTGTGTGCTATGGCGCTGTTTTCGGTCGTTATGCTGGCATTAATGGGCTACCACCGTGTTCTCCAGCAGGGTTTTCAGTCGCAATGGCAATTCCGCCAGCTCTGGCGCTTAGCTGTAGAAATGGGGGAACCTGAATCGCCTCTGCCCACAAATGAATGGAGAGTCAGCCAGCAGCAGACATCGACGGCAGGATGTGTCAGCATCAATGTTATTATTACCAGCCCTGTCGGGCGTACCGGGCAGTTGTCGCGGTTGCATTGCTCGCAGAAAGAGAAAAGTCAGGAGTAGCGTTTCTATGTTGCGTGTTTACCATTCCAATCGACTGGATGTGCTGGAAGCAATTATGGAGTTTATTGTGGAAAGGCAACCGCTGCCTGACCCTTTTGAACCCGAGGTTGTCCTAGTGCAAAGTACCGGTATGGCGCAATGGCTGCAAATGACGCTGGCCCATAAATTTGGTATCGCGGCTAACATCAGTTTCCCACTTCCGGCGAGCTTTATCTGGGACATGTTTGTGCGCGTACTGCCAAATATTCCTGAGCAAAGTGCTTTCAACAAGCAAAGCATGAGCTGGAAGTTAATGACGCTCATCCCGACGATGCTGGATCAGCCTGAATTCGCTTTGTTAAACCAATATCTGGCAGAAGATGAAAATGGCCGAAAACTCTCTCAGTTAGCCTCAAGAATTGCAGACCTTTATGACCAATACCTGGTTTACCGCCCAGGTTGGTTAAGCCAGTGGGAGAAAGGCGAACTGGTTGATAACGTGGGCGAGGCCCAGTTATGGCAGGCTCCGCTGTGGGCTGCTTTGGTTCGCCACACGCAAGAGCTTCGGCAACCTGAATGGCACCGTGCAAACCTGTACCAACGTTTTATTAACGCTCTGGAATCAAGTAACGAATGCCCGCAAGGTTTGCCTGCCCGAGTCTTTATTTGTGGTATTTCAGCCCTGCCTCCGGTTTATCTTCAGGCATTACAAGCACTGGGTAAGCATATTGACGTGCATTTGCTGTTTACTAACCCGTGCCGCTACTACTGGGGTGATATTAAAGACCCTGCTTATCTTGCGCGCTTAATTAGCCGCCGGCGTCGTAGCCATGGGCATCAAGGTATTACTCTTCCGTTGTTTAAAGATAGCGACACGGCGTCTTCATTGTTTAATGAAGACGGTGAGCAAGATATTGGCAACCCGTTGCTGGCCTCGTGGGGAAAATTAGGACGCGATTACACGTTCATGCTTGCTGAGATGCAACGCTTTGAAGAAATTGATGTTTTCGTTGATATCGAACCAGACTGTTTATTGCGCAGTTTGCAGTACGATTTACTTGAGCTGCAAAACAATGCGGTGACAGGTTTGACGCAGGAAGAGTTCGAGCATAGCCACAGCAAAAGAATCCTTTCACTGGATGATAATTCCGTCGCTTTCCATCAATGCCATAGCCCTCAACGTGAAGTCGAAGTGTTGCACGACCAGTTGCTGGCGATGCTTGATGCTGACCCAACCCTTACCCCGCGCGATATCATCGTGATGGTGGCGGATATTGACAGCTACAGTCCGTTTATCCAGGCGGTATTTGGCAATGCAGTAGCGGAGCGTCGGTTACCATTTGCGATTTCCGATCGCCGGGCAAGACAAGCGCACCCGGCCCTACAGGCATTTATCTCCCTGCTTTCACTTCCTGATAGCCGTTTTGCTGCGCAGGATGTTTTGGCTTTGCTTGAAGTTCCCGCACTGGCTGCTCGCTTCTCAATCAATGAAGAAGGGCTACGCTACTTGCGCCAGTGGGTGAATGAATCCGGAATTCGTTGGGGTATTGATGACGACAATGTCCGTGAATGGGATCTCCCGGCAACCGGGCAACATACCTGGCGCTTTGGTTTAACGCGCATGCTGTTAGGTTATGCAATGGATAGCCAGGCTGGTGAATGGCAGTCAGTTCTTCCATACGATGAATCAAACGGTTTAATTGCCGAGCTCGTTGGGCAACTGGCAGATCTTTTAATGCAGCTTAATAAATGGCGGCATGAACTTACCGTTGCGCGACCGCTGGCTGAGTGGACTTCCGTTTGCCGTGACATGCTAGCCAGCTTCTTCCTGCCTGATACCGAAACTGAAGGCGCACTGGCGCTGATTGAGCAGCAGTGGCAAGAAATCATTAAATACGGTCTGGAGTCGTGTTATCAGGAAAATGTTTCCCTGATGCTGTTACGTGATGAACTGGCACTGCGCCTCGACCAGGAGCGCATCAGTCAGCGATTCCTGGCAGGGCCGATAAACTTCTGCACCTTAATGCCCATGCGTTCTATCCCGTTCAAAGTGGTTTGTTTGCTGGGGATGAATGATGGCGTTTATCCACGCACGCTGGCTCCGCTCGGGTTTGATCTTATGAGCCAGAAGCCGCAGCGCGGCGACCGTAGCCGCCGTGACGATGACCGTTACTTGTTCCTCGAAGCGCTCAACTCCGCGCAAGCGCGTTTCTATATCAGCTATATCGGACGTTCCATTCAGGATAACAGCCAGCGTTACCCTTCAGTGCTGGTAGATGAGTTATTAGATTACATCGCCCAAAGCCATTGCCTGGCGCAGGACACAGAACAAACCTGCGACGAAAGCAGCGAGCGTGTAAAAAGGCATCTGGTGCAACTGCATCACCGCACTCCATTTGAAGCCGGGAATTTTGTCTCTGGCGCATCTGTGCAAAGTTATGCCTATGAATGGCTACCTGCCGCAAGCGAGCAAGGCCAAGCACAAACCCCGTTTATTCAGCCACTTGAAGACAAAACACATGACGTTATCACGTTGGATCAATTGCAACGTTTCTGGCGCCATCCTGTCCGCGCTTTTTTCCAGATGCGTCTGGGCATTAACTTCCGTCTTGAAGAAACCGAACTGCCTGATGCGGAACCTTTCACCTTAGATAGCCTTGAACGTTTCCAGATGAACCAGGAATTGCTCAATACGCTAGTTCAGGAAGGCGACACGCAGCTGCTATTCAGCCGCTATCGGGCTGCGGGGATATTACCGTTTGGCGCATTCGGTGAAATTTTATGGGAAACCCAGTTAACAGAAATGGAAGAACTGGCGCAAAAAGTGAGAGCCGAGCGACAAAATGGCACCAGCCAGGAAGTCTCGCTCCAGATAGACGGAACAAGTCTGGAAGGTTGGTTGTCGGATGTGCAGGCCGATGGTTTGCTGCGCTGGCGACCGTCGATCCTCAATTCGGCGCATGGATTACAACTGTGGATTGAGCATGTTGTGTGGTGTGCAATGGGAGGAGAAGGAGAGAGCCGTCTGTATGGGCGCGATTCTACTGAGTGGAAATTCCCGCCGATGGATGTTGAACAGGCGAAAAGCTATCTCCAGCAACTTATTGATGGTTATCGGAAAGGATTAGTACAGCCATTGCTATTGCTACCAATAAGTGGAGGGGCATGGATAAAAGCTTGTTACGAACCCGCGAATGATGCCATTTTATGGGATGAGCAAACGCAACAGAAAGCCAAAAGTAAGCTATTGGCGGCCTGGGAAGGGAATCAGCGAGTCGACGGGGAAGGCGCCGACATGTGGCTGCAACGCCTGTATCGAACGCTCGAGCCTGACTACTACGACGCGATAATCAGTGAAGCCGAGCGCTATTTACTGCCCCTGTTTCGCTTCAATAAAGCTTAAAAGAATTGTATAAAAATTGCACAATCCGGCAGGTTCATCTAATATGCGCAGCTTGCTCAGGATTGGCGAAAAAAGAAACAACGACAATGACAGATTGTTTTAAAAGTTGTTAATGATGAGTAAGTTAGTGAATGAGGTTCGTTAATGCCTAAATGCAGCACTTGGTTAAAACCGCTTTTCTTGTTAGTCGCTCTTTGGGCACCATTAAGTCAGGCAGATACGGGTTGGCAGCCTATCCAGGAAACAATCCGTAAAAGCGAAAAAGACAATCGCCAGTACCAGGCAGTACGCCTTGATAATGGTATGACGGTTCTGCTGGTTTCTGACCCGCAAGCTGTTAAGTCATTGTCTGCACTGGTTGTTCCTGTGGGGTCGTTAGAGGATCCGAACGACCATCTCGGCCTTGCTCACTATCTTGAACACATGACACTGATGGGTTCTAAAAAGTATCCAGAGCCTGACAGCCTGTCGGAGTTTCTCAAAAAGCACGGTGGCAGCCACAATGCCAGCACTGCAACCTACCGCACTGCGTTTTACCTCGAAGTGGAAAACGATGCGCTGGAAGGGGCGGTAGATCGCTTGTCGGATGCTATCGCTGAGCCGAACCTTGCGCCTGAGTACGCTGAACGTGAACGTAATGCGGTCAACGCAGAGCTGACGCTGGCGCGTGCTCGTGACGGTATGCGCATGGCGCAAGTCAGTGCCGAAACCATCAACCCAGCTCACCCTGGTTCACGTTTTTCTGGCGGCAATCTGGAAACACTGCGTGACAAACCGGGCAGCAAACTGCTGGATGCGCTGGTGGCTTTCCGCGATACATACTATTCCGCAAACCTAATGAAAGCGGTTATCTACAGTAATAAGCCATTGCCTGAACTGGCAAAAATTGCGGTAGAAACCTACGGCCGGGTGCCCAATAAAAACATTGAACGTCCGGTGATTGATGTACCAGTAGTGACCGATGCGCAAAAAGGCATTGTGATTCACTACGTGCCAGCATTACCGCGCAAGGTCGTGCGTGTTGAATTCCGCATCGACAACAATAGCGATAAATTCCGCAGTAAAACGGATGAGTTAATTGGCTATTTGATTAGTAATCGCAGCAATAATACTCTTTCAGATTGGCTGCAAAAACAGGGGCTTGCTGACAGCATTCGCGCTGATTCCGATCCGTTAGTCAACGGTAATAGCGGCGTATTTGCTATTTCGGTGTCGTTAACAGACAAAGGCCTTGCACAGCGTGATGAAGTGGTTGCGGCAATCTTCAGTTACTTGAATAAGCTGCGCGAAAATGGTGTTGATAAAAGCTATTTCGATGAGCTTGCCCATGTTCTGGATCTCGATTTCCGTTACCCATCAATTACACGCGATATGGATTATGTCGAATGGCTGGCAGACACCATGTTACGTGTACCG
This sequence comes from Buttiauxella agrestis ATCC 33320, assembly GCF_000735355.1. Classification (GTDB taxonomy): domain Bacteria; phylum Pseudomonadota; class Gammaproteobacteria; order Enterobacterales; family Enterobacteriaceae; genus Buttiauxella; species Buttiauxella agrestis. The sequence continues at coordinate 68,906 of NZ_JMPI01000057.1, read as the reverse complement.
GTCGAACATACGCTGGATGCGGTTAATATCGCCGATCAATACGATCCCGCGGCGATTAAATCTCGGCTAGATATGATGACCCCGCAGAACGCGCGAGTCTGGTATATCAGCCCGAAAGAACCGCACAACAAGACGGCATATTTTGTTGAGGCCCCTTATCAGGTCGACAAAATTACACCACAAGTCTTTGATGTCTGGAAGCAAAAAGCGGCGGCCATCAAGCTGGAATTGCCACAATTAAACCCGTACATTCCTGACAATTTTACGTTGGTTAAACCTGATAAAACTTACGCGCATCCTGAACTGTTGGTAAAAGAACCAGGGTTACGCGTGTTGTATATGCCAAGCCATTACTTCGCGAGCGAGCCTAAAGCTGACGTGACCATGGTGCTGCGTAATCCGCAAGCGATGGATAGTGCTAAAAACCAGGTGCTGTTTGCTCTCAATGATTATCTGGCTGGAATTGCGTTGGATGAATTAAGCAATCAGGCCTCAATCGGCGGAATTGGTTTCTCGACTAATGCTAATAGCGGGTTGATGGTTAACGCCAACGGTTACACACAACGTTTGCCGCAGCTTTTTGAAGCGTTATTAAAGGGCTACTTCTCTTACACGCCAACGCAAGAACAGTTGGATCAAGCGAAGTCCTGGTATGCCCAGATGATGGACTCGGCAGATAAAGGAAAGGCTTACGATCAGGCGATTATGCCGGTGCAAATGATCTCACAGGTGCCGTATTTCCAGCGTGAAACTCGCCGCGCATTGTTACCTGCACTGACGTTAAAAGACGTGCTCGATTACCGCGAGGTTTTAAAAACCAATGCTAAACCTGAGTTTTTAGCCCTTGGTAATATCACCCCACAGCAAGCTACAGACCTGGCGCATGGGGTGCAAAGCCTGCTCGGGACTAAAGGCAATGAATGGTGCCGCAACAAAGACGTGCTGGTGGATAAACAACATTTATCCATGTTTGAAAAAACCGGCAGCAGCACCGATTCTGCATTAGCCGCAGTCTACGTGCCGAAAGGGTTCGATGAAACCGTGAGTACCGCTTACAGCTCAATGCTGGGGCAAATTATTCAACCGTGGTTCTACAACCAGTTGCGGACTCAGGAACAGTTAGGGTACGCGGTGTTCGCATTCCCGATGTCTGTGGGACGCCAGTGGGGCATTGGTTTCTTGTTGCAAAGTAATGACAAGCAACCGGCCTATTTGTATGAACGATTCAAAGCGTTTTACCCAACAGCCGAGAAAAAGCTGCGTAGCATGAGCGTGGAAGATTTCGCGCAAATGCAGCAGGGAATGATCAGTGAAATTATGCAGGCTCCGCAGACCTTGTCCCAGGAAGCTTCGCAGCTGAGCAAAGATTTTGATCGTGGAAACATGGACTTTGATTCGCGTGATAAAGTAGTCGCCGAAATTAAAAAGCTGACTCCACAAAAACTGGCTGATTTCTTCCATCAGGCTGTTATCGAACAACAGGGAATGGCGGTACTGTCGCAAGTTTCTGGTAGCCACAATGGTAAAGCAGACTATGCCGCTCCGGATGGTTGGAAAACCTGGAAGGAGGTCAGCGCTCTGCAACAATCACTGCCGCTCGTAGATTCAAAGTGATAGCAGCTAAAACACCTGCAACTTGAAAGACAAAGGGTAAAAAATGACCGGAACCACGCAGCCTCTTGATCCTCTTAGCTTGCCTCTTAAGGGGGAGCGGCTGATAGAAGCCTCTGCGGGGACCGGAAAGACCTTTACCATTGCGGCACTGTATTTACGCCTGTTGTTAGGCCTGGGAGGTAAAAATGCTCATCCCAGGCCGCTTTCTGTCGAAGAGTTGCTGGTCGTAACCTTTACGCAGGCGGCGACGGAAGAGCTTCGTGGCCGCATTCGAGCCAATATCCATGAGCTACGCATCGCCTGCGTACGCAATCGTACCGACAATCCTCTGTTCCAGAGCCTGATGGCTGAAATTCCTGACCTGCATCAGGCGGCGCAGGTTCTGCGCCTGGCCGAACAGCAAATGGATGAAGCGGCGATATTCACCATTCACGGCTTCTGCCAAAGAATGCTGAGTCTGAATGCCTTTGAATCAGGCATGTTGTTTGAACAACAACTCATCGAAGATGAATCGCTGCTACGTCGCCATGCTTGTGCTGATTTCTGGCGCCGCCATTGTTATCCGTTGCCTAAACCTGTCGCCCAGGTGATGGCAGAAGAGTGGGCTGGCCCGGAAGAACTGCTCAGAGATATCAATAGCTGGCTGCAAGGTGAACAACCCATTCTGAAACAGCCTCCAGCCGATGATGAAACGCTGCTTGCTCGTCATCAAAAAATCATTAATGCCATTGAAGATGTAAAAGCACAATGGCGAGACTGTGCGGATGACATCGCGCAGATCCTGAGTGTGGCGAAGATTGACCGCCGCAGCTATAGCAGTAAAAACTTACCGAACTGGCTGAATATTGTTGGTGTGTGGGCGCAGACAGAAACCACGACCTATAAATTACCCGATCAGCTAGAGCGTTTTTCTCAGTCGATGCTTGATGAGAAAACCAAAGAAGGCCAACCGCCGCAGCATCCTGTTTTCAGGGCGATTAACGATCTGCTGGGCGAACCGCTGACGCTGCGTGATTTAGTCATTGCCCGCGCGATGGCTGAAATCCGCTACACCGTGCAGCAGGAAAAACGCCGCCGTGGCGAACTCGGGTTTGACGATATGTTAACCCGCCTTGATGAAGCGTTGCATAAACCCGGCGGGGATGCGCTGGCAGCGGCGATCCGCAGCCGTTTCCCGGCTGCAATGATAGATGAGTTTCAGGATACCGACCCGCAGCAATATCGTATTTTCAGACGCTTGTATATCAATCAGCCTGATACTGCATTGTTGCTTATCGGTGACCCAAAACAGGCGATTTACGCTTTCCGTGGTGCGGATATTTTTACCTACATGAAAGCCCGGCATGAGGTAAGCGCCCACTACACGCTGGACACCAACTGGCGTTCATCACCGGGGATGATAAACAGCGTAAATACCCTTTTCCAGCAGTTGGATAACCCCTTCTTATTCGCGCAAATTCCATTCTTAGCGGTGAAGGCCGCCCAGAAGAACAATGGCTTACGTTTTACCCTCAAAGGGAAAAACCAGGCGGCGATGTCGTTTTGGGCGCAATCAGGCGATGGCTGCGGTGTGAGTGATTACCAACAAACTATGGCCATGCAGTGCGCACAACAAATTCGGGAATGGTTGAGTGCTGGGCAGCGTGGCGAAGCATTGCTGTGGAAAGGGGAAGAGTCACGCCCGGTACAGTCGTCTGACATCACCATTCTGGTTCGTAGTCGCGGCGAAGCATCGATTGTGCGTGAAGCGTTGAGCGCCCTGAATATCCCTTCGGTTTATCTTTCAAACCGTGACTCAGTATTCGCAACGCCAGAATCTCGAGAGATTCTGTGGATTTTGCAGGCGGTACTGGCCCCAGAAATAGAAACGGCGCTGCGTAGCGCCGTCGCCACTAGCATGTTGGGGCTGGATGCCCGAATGATAGAAGCGCTGAACAATGACGAAAATGCCTGGGACTGCCTGGTTGAAGAGTTTTCCGAGTATCGGCAAATTTGGTTACGCCGAGGCGTGATGCCGATGTTACGCGCGCTTATCGCACGACGTCAGGTTGCCGAAAACTTGCTGGCAACACCGGGTGGCGAGCGGCGTCTGACCGATATTTTGCATATCAGCGAGCTGTTGCAAGAAGAAGCCGCGCAAACTGACAGTGAACATGCGCTGGTGCGCTGGCTGGCTCAGCAGGTTACGGAACCTGACAGTAACGCCTATAGCCAACAACTGCGTCTCGAAAGCGACCGACACCTGGTTCAGGTGGTCACTATCCATAAATCAAAAGGGCTGGAATACCCGCTGGTTTGGTTGCCATTCATCGCCAATTATCGGGCGCAAAACAGCGGCCTGTACCATGACCGTTCCACGTTTTCACCTTTGCTGGATTTAAGTGATGACGCGGAAAGCCTGAGTCTGGCAGAAGAAGAGCGCCTGGCGGAAGACTTACGCCTGTTGTACGTCGCGTTGACACGCTCAATCTGGCATTGCAGTCTCGGCGTCGCACCGTTGTTTAAAGGTAATCGCGCTAAAAAAGGGAACAGCGATTTGCACCTCGGGGCGTTGGGTTATCTTTTACAAAAAGGCGAAGCGAAAGATGCTGCGGGATTACAAGTTTGCTTGCAGGAACTGGCGAGCGAGTCGATTAGCGTCGAAGATCCTAAGTCAGATGATTACACTCCGTGGCAGCCAGTGAGTGAAGCGTTGCCCGAACTTAGCGCACGCATCATGACAAGGCAGGTGGTTGATAACTGGCGAGTCACCAGTTATTCAGGTTTACAGCAGCATGGTAGCAGCCAGGCTCTGGATTTATTGCCGCGCCTGGATGTCGATGCCGCAGGTGCTGCGCCGACTCAAAGTGAGCCATTACTTACTCCGCACACCTTTCCACGTGGGGCAGGGCCGGGCACATTTTTGCATAGCTTGTTCGAAGGCATTGATTTTACTCAGCCAATAGATGAAGCGTGGATTGCAAAGCAGTTAAGCGAACAAGGTTTTGGTGAGCAGTGGCAGCCGATTGTCGCCGAGTGGTTGCACACTATTTTGCAGGCACCGTTGAATGACGCGGGCGTGTCGCTTAGCCAGTTAACTCCGCAAGACAGGCAGGTCGAAATGGAGTTCTATTTGCCGATAAAGAGTGATTTGCAGGCAGCACATTTAGATGCCCTCGTGCGGGAATATGACCCGTTATCAAAAGGTTGTCCGCCGTTAAACTTCAAGCAAGTGCGTGGCATGCTGAAAGGGTTTATTGACCTGGTGTTCCGCTGGAAGGGGCGCTACTACCTGCTGGATTACAAATCGAACTGGCTGGGCGAAGACAGCAGCGCTTACACCGGGGAAGCGATGGCGGCGGCGATGCAATCTCATCGGTATGATCTGCAATATCAACTGTATACGCTGGCTTTGCACCGTTATTTACGGCACAGAATTCCTGATTATGACTACCAGACTCACTTCGGCGGCGTTATCTACCTCTTCTTACGTGGCATCGAAAGTAACGGCTCCTCACAAGGAATATTTTCAACGTGCCCGGATGAGCAACTGATTGCGAAGATGGATGCACTATTCGCGGCGCAAAAGGACGAGGTGACGCCATGAAAATGTCTGAGCTTTTACAGCAGGCGGTGGAGCAAAAGTTATTGCGTGCGCTGGATGCACAGTTTGCCATGATGATTGCCAGTGATGATCAGCCCGCGGTGATGCTCGCGGCGGCATTGGTCAGCCACGATGCGGGTGAAGGGCATGTCTGCATTCCGCTTTCACGTTTAGTCCCGGAGTTCTTTTTTTCCGGGCGTCAGCCAGATTTAGCAGAACAACTTTTTGCGCTTGCCGACCTGAAAAGCGGCTGGCGCGAGATATTGTTGGCTTCCAATGCGGTGAGTGAATACGAAGGGGCGACCCCGCTAAAGCTGATTAGCGAGCGTTTATATCTCAACCGAATGTGGCAAAACGAGCAGTCCATTGCGCAGTTTTTTGTGCAGGAAAATCGGCCCATTACGCTTAATGAATCGCAGGTCATTAACGTACTCAATCAGCTTTTTGAGCCGTTGCCCGAGACTGACTGGCAAAAAGTGGCCGCAGCCGTGGCATTAACCCGTCGTATATCGGTGATTTCAGGTGGGCCGGGTACCGGTAAAACCACCACGGTGGCGAAATTACTCGCCGCGTTAGTCCAGCTTTCGGATGCCCCGTCTTTGCGGATTCAACTCGCCGCGCCGACGGGGAAAGCCGCAGCCCGCTTGACGGAATCATTGGGTTCGGCGTTGCGCCGCTTGCCGTTAGATGAAGCGCAAAAAGCCTCATTACCCAACGATGCCTGCACATTGCACCGTTTGTTAGGTGCGCAACCGAACAGCCAACGCTTGCGCTACCACGCCGGAAATCCTTTGCACCTTGATGTGCTGGTGGTGGATGAAGCCTCGATGGTGGATTTGCCGATGATGGCAAAACTGATCAATGCGATGCCTCCTCATGCGCGAGTGATTTTCTTAGGCGACCGCGACCAGTTGGCGTCGGTTGAAGCAGGGGCCGTGCTCGGGGATATTTGCCACTATGTTACGCATGGATATTCATCTGAGCGTGCAGCAGAGCTGAGTCTACTCACCGGTTATACGCTTCCTGCTGGAGAAGGTAACGGCGCGAGCGCGTTGCGTGATGGTTTGTGTTTACTGCAAAAAAGCTACCGCTTTGACAGTAAATCCGGCATCGGGCAACTGGCCTTTGCGGTCAATGCCAGCGATGTTAAACGCGTGAAAACCATATTTAGCGAAGGTTTTAGCGATATTACTAAACAACCACTGCGTGAAACGGCGGACTACGCCATGATGATTGACGATGCGGTGGAAGGGTATCGACCATACCTGGACTTGATTCGCAATCAGGCAGAGCCCGCTTCTATTCTTGAAGCTTTTGGGCGTTATCAAATGCTCTGTGCTTTGCGTGAAGGCCCGTTTGGCGTCAGCGGTTTGAATAGCCGCATCGAGCTGGCACTGATTCAAAAACGGTTAATTGAGCGGCCAAATCAGGCGACATCGCGCTGGTATAACGGCAGGCCGATTATGGTTTCTCGTAATGACAGTTCGTTGGGGCTGTTTAACGGGGATATCGGTATCGCGCTGGATAGAGGCGAGGGGTTAAGGGTCTGGTTCCCGATGCCGGATGGCACCATTAAATCCGTACAGCCAAGTCGTTTACCGGGCCACGATACGGCATACGCCATGACGGTGCATAAATCGCAAGGTTCTGAATTTGAACATGCCGCGCTGGTGCTGCCAAACCAGTACACCGCTGTGGTGACGCGTGAACTGGTGTATACGGCGATTACCCGCGCTCGAAATAAGCTGTCGCTGTATGCCGATGATCGGGTGTTAGAAAAGGCAATTGTGACCAGGACTGAACGGCGTAGCGGGTTGATGGAGAGTTTTAGCTAGCCCAGAAGGGCTAGCTTTTTAATTATGCTAAATCTGCCATCAACACTTTTGAACGGCGCTGATAGTTGTACATCTCTTTTTTGCTTTCCGGCAGCAGTTCGACATCCACCGGCATAAACCCGCGTTCCTGGAACCAGTGAATACTGCGGGTTGTCAGCACGAACAACTTGCTTAACCCCATTTGCCGCGCTTGCGTGGCAATGCGTTGCAGCAATACTTCACCGCGTGATGAACTGCGGTAATCCGGATGAACCGCAACACACGCCATTTCACCAATCCCTTCCTCCTGGAATGGATAAAGCGCCGCGCAAGCGATAGTCAGGTTATCGCGTTGGATGATGGTGAACTTGTCGATCTCCATTTCCAGTTGTTCACGCGAGCGGCGCACCAGAATCCCTTGCTGCTCCAGCGGGCGAATCAGCTCCAGAATGCCGCCGATATCGTTAATAGTGGCGCGGCGAATTTGCTCCGCACTTTCCATCACGATTTGTGTCCCGATACCGTCGCGTGAGAAGAGTTCTTGCAACAGCGCCCCGTCTTCCTGATAGCTAATTAAGTGGCTGCGGCGCACGCCGCTGCGGCAGGCTTTCACCGCGCCACGCAGAAAACGCACGGTGCCAGAGTGGTAATCACCCGCTTCTTCCAGCTCTTCAATACGTTTTTGCGCATCGTTGGGGAACAGTTCTGAAACGATATTGCCGTTGTCATCGATAACGCCCTGAGAAGAACAGAAGCCGATCATTTTCTCGGCTTTCAGTTTGACCGCCAACTGCGTGGCAATCTCTTCAGACGTGAGGTTGAAGCTTTCGCCAGTGACAGAAACCGCCACCGGGCCCATCAATACAATTGCACCGTTATCAAGCTGACGATGAATGGCTTCTTCGTCGATGCGACGCACGCGCCCGCTGTGGCAATAATCCACGCCATCATCCACGCCAAGAGGCTGAGCAATAATAAAATTACCGCTAACGACATTGATGTGTGCACCTTGCAACGGCGTGTTGCCGAGGCTCATGGACAAACGCGCAGTGATATCCAACTGCAACAAACCGGCGGCCTGTTTGACCAGTTCCAGCGTTTTGGCATCGGTGACGCGCGTGTGTTTATGATAGATAGGCTCATGATTATGCGAAGCCAGATTAGTATCAATCTGTGGACGCGCGCCGTAGACCACCACCAGACGAATTCCCAGGCTGTGCAACAGCCCAATATCGTTAACGATACTGGAAAAGTTCTCGTGTTCAATGGCTTCGCCGCCCAGCATAATGACAAACGTTTTTCCCCGATGGGCATTTATATAGGGGACAGTATGGCGGAATCCCTGTACCAGTTCGGTTCTACGTTCCTTCACCACGGCAAGCCCTCGATGCATGATTATTCGTAATTTCTGTATTTTTATTCTTTTATTGCCTCTGGCGCAAGCAGCAATTTCCTCAAAGCAGAAATTTCTGCATCCGCGCAGCCAGGTGCTTGATTGCGAATGTTTACCCTTTAAAGGGTGACAGCCCGAGCGTGTTTCGCTAAAGTTTTCGGCTCAAAAAATAAAATTGGTTATTTGTTTCACGGAAACACACCGCTCAGGAGAGCTATGTCAGATTCCCGTTCGTTAATTAGTCGTCGCCGCTTATTGCAGGGCGCAGGCGCTATGTGGCTACTGAGTGTCAGCCAGGTTGGCTTTGCTGCCTCAAGCCTGGTGGTTGCGGTGCGTGTGTGGCCCGCATCGTCATACACTCGTGTAACGCTGGAATCGAACAAGCAGCTTAAGTATAAGCAGTTTGCATTGAGCAACCCCGATCGCGTGGTTGTCGACATAGAAGGTGTGAATTTAAATTCAGTTTTGAAAGGAATTGGTGGCCAGATTCGCGGCGACGATCCTTTCATCAAGTCAGCACGTGTTGGGCAGTTTGATCCACAAACGGTGCGTATGGTTTTTGAACTCAAGCAGAATGTCACCCCGCATCTTTTTGCGCTGGCACCGGTTGCTGAATTTAAAGAACGCCTGGTCATGGATTTGTATCCGGCCAATATGAACAGCGAGCAGGATCCTCTGTTGGCGCTGCTCGAAGATTACAATAACGGCAAGCTGGATAAAGATACCCCTCCGTCTCCGGAGCAAGGCCCGCAGCCCGGCAAGGCAGGGCGTGACAGGCCAATTGTTATCATGCTCGATCCCGGCCATGGCGGGGAAGATCCCGGAGCCATTGGGCCGAACAAAACGCGTGAAAAAGACATCGTGCTCAAAATTGCGCGCCGGCTTAAAGCTTTGATTGATAAAGAAGCGAATATGAAAGCCTACATGACGCGCAACGAGGATGTGTTTATCCCGTTAAAAGTCAGGGTGGCAAAAGCGCAGAAGCAGCGTGCGGATCTTTTTGTTTCCATTCATGCGGATGCGTTTACGTCTGGAGCCGCTCGCGGATCGTCAGTATTTGCACTCTCAACCAAAGGTGCCACCAGTACGGCAGCAAAATTCCTCGCCCAAACGCAGAACGCCGCCGACTTAATTGGTGGGGTGAGTAAGAGTGGCGACAGATATCTCGACCATACGATGTTCGATATGGTGCAATCGCTGACGATTAACGACAGTCTTAAATTCGGTAAAGAAGTGCTGGCCAGATTAGGCAAAGTGAACAAGCTGCATAAAAACAGCGTCGATCAGGCTGGATTCGCCGTGCTGAAAGCCCCGGACATTCCATCCATTCTGGTCGAAACCGCGTTTCTGAGTAATGTTGAGGAAGAGCGCAAGCTGCGTACTGCGACATTCCAGCAGGAAGTGGCGGAATCAATTCTTGCAGGGATTAAGGCGTATTTTGCGGATAGCTCGCGATTAGCGCGGCGCGGCTAATACTTTGTCGGATGACGCTTGCGTTTATCCGACCAACAACGGCATTTCGTCGGGTGGATAAGCGTCATCCACCAAATAACACGAATTTCAGATACAAAAAAAGCACTCCTGAGAGTGCTTTAAATGTTGGTTGCGGGGGCCAGATTTGAACTGACGACCTTCGGGTTATGAGCCCGACGAGCTACCAGGCTGCTCCACCCCGCGTCCGTAAACTTCTTTGTTACCCAAATGATTTTCATCATTGCGCGAATACTCAGCGACTTAGTTGGTTGCGGGGGCCAGATTTGAACTGACGACCTTCGGGTTATGAGCCCGACGAGCTACCAGGCTGCTCCACCCCGCGTCCGTATAACTATTTGCTACTCACTGCTAGTGATTTTCATCACCGCGCTAAACTCAGCGACTTTTTAATTGGTTGCGGGGGCCAGATTTGAACTGACGACCTTCGGGTTATGAGCCCGACGAGCTACCAGGCTGCTCCACCCCGCGTCCGTGGAAGCGCACTATACTCTGCTCGGCTTTTGATGCAACCCTTTTTTTAAAAAATACCCGATTTGTCTCATCTAACTGATAATAATTTAATTTAAGTACAAATAACGAACACATCTGGGCTGTGCGAGGCGCAACACGTTTAAATCTTGCAGCGTGTTTGCTATCTTCGCGTGGGATAAAGCGGCGTAACCGGGCGAGGAAGTAATGATAGGACGTTGGACGAAGTACATTGTAACTGGGGTAGTGGTGGCCATTCTGGCGGGCTGCTCCTCAAAACCGACAGATAAAGGTCAGCAATATAAAGACGGGAAGTTTACCCAGCCTTTTTCCCTCGTAAACCAACCGGATGCGGTGGGAGCACCAATAAACGGTGGTGACTTTGCTGAGCAAGTTAACCAGATTCGTTCTGCTTCTCCTCGCCTCTATAATAGCAAGAGCGATGTTTACGGTGCCGTTCAACAGTGGCTGCGTGCCGGTGGCGATACCAGCAAGCTGAGCCAGTACGGTCTTGATGCCTGGCAAATGGAAGGTGCTGACAACTACGGCAACGTGCAATTCACCGGCTACTACACGCCAGTTGTACAGGCGCGTTATACCCGCCAGGGCGAGTTCCAGTATCCAATCTACCGTATGCCACCAAAACGCGGTCGCCTGCCGTCTCGTGCGGAGATTTACCGGGGTGGGTTGAGCGACAGCTACATTATTGCTTACAGCAATTCCTTAATGGATAACTTCATTATGGATGTGCAGGGCAGCGGCTATATTGATTTCGGCGACGGGCAGCCATTAACCTTCTTCGGCTATTCGGGCAAAAATGGCCACGCTTACCGCAGTATCGGCAAAGTGCTTATCGACCGTGGCGAAGTGAAGAAAGAAGATATGTCGATGCAGGCGATTCGCCATTGGGGTGAAACGCACAGCCAGGCTGAAGTGCAGGAGCTGCTCGAACAGAATCCATCGTTCGTCTTCTTTAAACCTGCAAGCTTCGCGCCGGTGAAAGGGGCGAGTGCGGTGCCGTTAATTGGCCGTGCGTCGGTTGCGTCTGATCGTTCAATTATTCCTGCGGGCACCACTATTCTTGCGGAAGTGCCGTTACTTGATAACAACGGTAAATTCAGTGGGCAATACGAATTACGCGTGATGGTGGCGCTCGATGTTGGCGGTGCGATAAAAGGTCAGCACTTTGATATCTATCAGGGGATTGGTGCTGACGCCGGTCACCGCGCGGGTTGGTACAACCATTATGGACGCGTTTGGGTGCTGAAAAATGCGCCGGGCACGACCAACAGCGTATTCACGGGTTAATCTTCCCGCGCACGGGCTGTATAATCAGCCCGTCATCTATATCTGCAATAGCACCCGCAAAGATTTTCCGAGGATAACGTAATGTCTGTAGTTTTGACCGATGCCTGGCTGCAACGCTTTGGCGGCACGGCCCGTTTGTATGGCCGTGATGCTCTGCAATTGTTTGCTGATGCGCATGTTTGCGTGATTGGCATTGGGGGCGTTGGCTCATGGGCCGCAGAGGCGCTGGCTCGTACCGGTATCGGCGCGATTACGCTTATCGACATGGATGATGTGTGTGTCACTAACACTAACCGCCAGATTCATGCCTTGCGGGACACTGTCGGCCAGGCCAAAACCGAAGTGATGGCGGCGCGCATTCGTGAAATTAACCCGGAATGCCGCGTCACGGTGGTGGATGATTTTATCACTGCTGAAAACACCGCCCAGTTGCTTAATCAGGGTTTTAGTTATGTGATTGACGCCATCGACAGCGTGCGCCCTAAAGCCGCACTGATCGCGTATTGCCGTCGTTATAAGATCCCATTAGTGACAACCGGCGGGGCGGGCGGGCAGATCGATCCTACGCAAATTCAGGTTACCGATCTGGCGAAAACGATTCAGGATCCGCTGGCGGCAAAACTACGTGAAAGATTAAAAAGCGATTTTGGCGTAGTGAAGAACAGTAAAGGCAAGCTGGGGATCGATTGTGTGTTTTCCACCGAAGCGCTGGTTTACCCTCAGGCTGATGGTTCGGTCTGCGCAATGAAAAGTACGGCTGATGGCCCGAAGCGTATGGATTGTGCATCTGGATTTGGTGCGGCAACCATGGTCACCGCCAGCTTTGGTTTTGTGGCGGTATCCCATGTTTTAAAGAAAATGATGGCGAAAGCGGCGCGAATTCAGACTGCCTGAGCTGCAACGTGCACGGCTTGCGCTAATGCTGCCAGCCCGCTGCTGCGCGACGCACTTAATTGATTACGCAGCCCTAAATCGTCAAACAGTGCGAGTGGGTCTTCATTCAGCAACTGTTCAGCTGTTTTCCCTTCAATGGCGGTGAGCAACACCGCCAGCAAACCCCGAACGATTCGCCCTTCGCTGTCACCATAAAAATGCAGCGTGCCATTCGTCTGAAGAGAATGGCCCAACCAGACGCGGTTTTCACACCCGGCAATTTCGATATTTTCCTGCTTTAAGTCAGCAGGCAGTGCCGGAAGCTGCTTCCCTAACAGGATCAACTGACGGTATTTATCTTCCCATTGCTGCAATGGCGCAAACGTCGAACGCAGGTTATCGGCGGTAATTGAAGTGCCAAAAGGGTGACCGGCTAAAAATCCACTTGTCATTTAATCCCCCAGAATTTCCAGTGCATTGTCGATAGCTTTAACCAGGGCATCGACGTCGCTTTGTGTGTTGTACGGCGCAAATGAAGCACGCAATGTGCCGCTGACACCTAACGCGGCGAGCAACGGTTGCGCACAGTGCTGCCCGGCGCGTAGCGATATTCCGGCTTCGGCCAGCAACGTCACCATATCGTTATGGTGAATATTGGCGAAATCGAATGCTAACAGGCTTGAGTCCTGGCAGCGGAAACTACGAAAACCAGGGCGTTTCGCCAGCTCGGCTTCTGCAAGTGTTGCAAGCCCACGGCTATAAGCTTCAGTTTCTTGTAAATCAACAGATTCCAGCCACTCCAGAGCGGCACTCAGGCCAATCACACCCGCGACGTTTGGCGTGCCAGCTTCAAAACGATACGGCACTGGCTGAGTTTTGAATCCTTCAAATGAGACATGAGTGATCATCTTGCCGCCGCCAAGCCATGGCGACATCTCTTCGAGCAACTCAGTTTTACCGTACAGCGCACCGATGCCGGTGGGGCCGTAGAGTTTGTGCGCCGAGAAGGCGTAAAAATCAATATCCAGCGCTTGTACATCCGGTGGGCAATGGACCACACCTTGTGCACCATCAACCATAACAACCGCGCCCGCTGCATGAGCAAGCGTAATCGCTTTTTCCAGGTTCGGGCAGCCGCCTGTGACGTTAGACATTTGGCCTAACGCCAGAATTTTTGTGCGTGCGTTAAGAAGCTCAGGGAGTTGGCTTAAATCTGCGAGGTAATCTTTGCCCAGCGGCAATTTTACAATCTTCGCGCCAGTCTGCTCTGCGACCATTAACCACGGCACAAAGTTTGCGTGATGTTCTGCTTCGCTAACGATGATTTCATCGCCGGGCTGTAGACGCGGACGGGCATAACATTGCGCCACGAGGTTAATAGCTTCGGTGGTGCCACGCGTCCAGACAATATCTTTAGCACATGGCGCGTTAAGCAAACCAGCCACGATATCGCGAGCGGCTTCATATCGTTCTGTCAGGCGTTGGGCTTCGGCAAATTGACTGCGATGAACATTCCCGGCGCTCAGGCTATAAAACTGTCTGGTGGCTTCAATCACCGCGAGAGGTTTAAGTGTGGTTGCTGCGCTGTCGAGATAGACACCGGCATCAGCCAGAGCCGGAAACTGGCTGCGAAATTCGGCTGGATTAAATGATTTCATGATTTTCCTCGTATCCAATGCCGCCGATCGTCGCGCATTTGTCTTAATCGCACAAGGAATACGTAACCTTCGGAATAGTCTGCTTAATCTGGCAAAGTCCGAAAAGACGGTTATGCTAATTAATGTTAGGTGAATCTTTCACCGTGTTTATTTTGAAGTACAAATCAGCATTAAACGCTACTAAGGAGAAGAATATGAACAAGGCAGCCGCAGCAGTATTAGCAGGTGTTATGGTTTTTGGTCTTTCAGCGTGTTCAGGCCCTAATTACGTGATGCACACTAACGATGGTCGGACTATCGTTTCCGATGGCAAACCGCAAACCGATGAAGATACAGGGATGATTCAGTACAAAGACGCTAATGGGAATAAACAGCAGATTAACCGTACTGACGTGAAAGAGATGGTTGAGTTAGATAAGTAAATTTAGAGCAAAAAAAAGCACCGCAATTTGCGGTGCTACATTAATCACTATGGACAGACAGGGTAAATGTACAGGAAGTGAAAAAGGGGTAGCTTAGCTACCGGGGTCTGGAATGCCAGACCAATTGCAAACACAACAACACAACATCACAACCGTAAGCCAAAAGCCCTCCGAAACACGCATTTCAGATAACTTTTCGTTCCGGCTCAGGAAGTGACGCCACTATAGGTATTTGCTGGTGCATCCTCAACGGACAATTTATAATGGCTCAGATAAAAAAAACTAATAGGTTAACTAAGTTCACCTATTTGTTAATAGACTTTAACATTTAAGCCAATCAACTATGTCCAAGCGTTTGCCCCCTTTAAATGCCTTACGTGTATTTGACGCCGCTGCTCGTCACCTGAGTTTTACTAAAGCGGCCGATGAACTGTTCGTGACTCAGGCCGCCGTCAGCCACCAGATTAAGTCCCTGGAAGATTTCCTCGGCCTTAAATTGTTCCGCCGCCGCAACCGCTCTTTGCTGTTGACGGAAGAGGGGCAGAGTTACTATCTGGACATCAAAGAGATTTTTTCGCAGCTCACCGAAGCCACGCGTAAGCTACAGGCGCGTAGTGCAAAGGGCGCCTTAACGGTCAGCCTGTTGCCTAGTTTTGCCATTCATTGGCTCGTCCCTCGTCTTACTAGCTTTAATACAGCTTATCCGGGAATTGATGTCCGAATTCAGGCGGTTGACCGCCAGGAAGATAAACTTTCGGATGATGTAGACGTCGCAATTTTTTACGGGCGAGGTAACTGGCCTGGCTTGCGTGTGGAAAAATTATACGCAGAATACTTGCTACCGGTCTGCTCACCAATGCTCTTGACCGGCGAGAAACCGATTAAAACACCTGAAGATTTAGCGCATCATACTTTATTGCATGATGCGTCTCGTCGTGACTGGCAAACCTACACGCGCCAGCTGGGGGTGAGCCATATTAATGTGCAGCAAGGTCCAATCTTTAGCCACAGCGCGATGGTGCTCCAGGCTGCGATTCACGGGCAAGGCATTGCGCTGGCAAACAATGTGATGGCGCAATCAGAAATTGAAGCGGGACGTTTAGTTTGCCCATTTAACGACGTGCTGGTGAGTAAAAATGCCTTTTATCTTGTTTGTCATGACAGTCAGGCAGAACTGGGTAAAATAGCGGCCTTCAGGCAGTGGATTCTGGCGAAAACAGCGAGCGAACAAGAAAAATTCCGTTTTCGTTACGATCAATAAGCAACCTTCGCGCAGGCATTGTGCTGCGCCTTCACTTTAGGGTTACACCATGACCAGCCGTTTCATGCTGATTTTTACCGCAATTAGCGGTTTTATCTTTGTTGCTCTCGGGGCCTTTGGGGCGCATGTATTGAGCAAAACGCTTGGTGTTGTGGAAATGGGCTGGATTCAAACCGGCCTCGAATATCAAGCGTTTCACACGTTAGCCATATTTGGTCTGGCCGTTGCCATGCAACGCCGGGTCAGCATTTGGTTTTATTGGAGCAGCGTTTTTATGGCGCTCGGTACTGTTTTATTCAGCGGCAGTCTTTATTGTCTGGCGCTGTCACACTTACGCCTGTGGGCGTTTGTTACTCCGGTCGGCGGGTTTAGTTTTCTCGCCGGTTGGATCTTGATGTTGATTGGTGCAATGCGCCTGAAACGTAGGGGCGTAAGCCATGAATAAAGTTATTTTGTACTGCCGACAAGGTTTTGAGAAAGAGTGCGCGGCAGAGATTACCGATAAAGCGGGCCAGCGCGGCGTGTTTGGTTTTGCGCGGGTGAAAGAAAACAGCGGTTACGTAATTTACGAATGCTATCAGCAAGATGACGCTGACAAACTGGCGCGTGAATTGCCGTTTCGTGATCTGATCTTTGCTCGCCAGATGATCGTTGCGGGTGAGTTGCTAAAAGATCTTCCACCGGAAGATCGTATTACGCCAATTACCGGAATGTTGACGGGCGTGGTTGAGAAGGGCGGCGATCTGCGCGTTGAAGTTGCTGACACGAATGAAAGCAAAGAGCTGATGAAGTTTTGCCGTAAGCTGACGGTACCGCTGCGTGCCAGCCTGCGCGAGGCAGGGATCCTCACCAATTACGAAACGCCAAAACGCCCGGTGGTGCATGTATTCTTTATCGCACCCGGCTGCTGCTACACCGGTTATTCCTACACCACGAATAACTCGCCTTTCTATATGGGCATCCAGCGACTGAAATTGCCTGCTGAAGCGCCAAGCCGTTCAACCCTGAAACTGGAAGAAGCATTCCATACTTTCATTCCGGCGGATGAGTGGGATGAGCGTCTGGCGAACGGGATGCATGCCGTTGATCTGGGAGCCTGCCCTGGCGGTTGGACTTACCAATTAACGCAACGCAATATGTGGGTTTGCTCCGTTGATAACGGCCCAATGGCACAGAGCCTGATGGACACCGGGCAAGTGACCTGGTTGCAGGAAGATGGTTTTAAATATAAGCCAACCCGCAACAACATCTCCTGGATGGTCTGCGACATGGTTGAGAAACCGGCAAAAGTGGCGAGTCTGATGGCGACGTGGCTCGTGAACGGCTGGTGCCGCGAAACTATTTTCAACCTCAAGTTGCCAATGAAGAAGCGCTATGAAGAAGTGTCGCAAAACCTGGCATTGATTCATGAAAAACTGGCAGAGCATGGAATCAGCGCGGAAATTCAGGCGCGCCAGTTGTACCACGACCGTGAAGAAGTGACCGTACACGTGCGCCGTATGTGGGCCGCTGTGGGCGGTCGTCGCGACGAGCGTTGATTCATCACCCTCACCCCGACCCTCTCGCTGAGGGAGAGGGCTAGGCTGAATCACCGAACAGTTCCCTCTCCTGTGGGAGAGGGCTAGGGTGAGGGCGTCCCACCCGGCAATCGCAATTGCTGCAAATTCCCATCAAGCTGTAAATCCGTCTGCAACTGCGCCACCTGGCGGCTGATAAACGCACTTTCACGATGTTGTTCTAACTTCTTACGCCATTTCTCAGGTACTTCTTCTAATCGTTCGTACAGCGCTTCGAGCGTTGAAAACTGATTGATCAATTGTGTGGCGCTCTTCGGCCCGATACCCGGAACACCAGAAATTTTACTGCTGCTGATTCCCGCAAGCCCCCAGAAGTCACCCAATTGTGTAGGCAGCACACCGTATTCTTGCGCAATAAATGGCGCATCCAGCCAGCGTTTCTGAAAGTAGTCGCGGATTTGAATGTTCGGTGCGAGCAACTGGCAGAAACCTTTGTCGGTGGAAACAATAGTCGCGCGGTGCCCGCTGGCCGCAATTTTTACCGCAAGTGTGGCGGCAAGATCATCAGCCTCGTTCCCCGCAGAATGCCAGCAGGCGACGCCTCTTTTAGCGAACGCATCTCGCAATACTGGCATTTCCTGATGCAAGGTATCTGGCATTGGTGTGCGCCCCGCTTTATAGTCAGGCAACACCTGATGCCGCCAGCCTTCACGGCGGTCATCGTCGTCAAACACGGCGACGGCGTGCGTGGGCTGACTATGGGTAATCAGCGCATCAAGAGCGTGCAGGCAAGTATCAACGCAGGGCGAGCCTTGAACCGCATGAATACGGCGTATTAAGTTCAGGGCATCAACGATAAGTAAATGAATCATCATGGGTATTTCGCATTCAACATTCTCTTGATGCACAGTAACATTTCTGCGAGACGACCGCGAACGCGGGAATTAAATTCAGGAAAGCGGCTCGCAATATTATTGTTCTGAAAAGCATTGCTAAGTACTTAGGTTGCTATATATATTTTAAACGAATAGAAAAATCAGAGACAACAACATGAGTAATAGTTCACACCTCGCACATCGCATCCAGGCTTTACAACCGTCAGCCATCAGAGAATTATTGAAGCACAGCAAAATGCCTGGCGTGATTTCCCTTGCTGGCGGCATTCCTTCCAGCGAATTGTTTGATAAAGAAGGGCTGGGAATTGCGACGCAAAAAGTGGTCGCCGAGAATTTTAATGACGCGTTCCAGTATGGCCTGACCGAAGGCACTGTTGAACTGCGTCAGCAATTGGTTGAGCTGTGCCAGCAACGGGGGATTGCCACCACTTCAGAACAGTTGCTGATCACCTCTGGCTCTCAACAGGCGCTGGATTTGCTGATGCGTGCGTTGGTGAACCCTGGTGATGTGTTTGTGGTTGAGCGCCCAACTTATCTGGCGACGCTGCAAATTCTGAGCCTGAACGAAGCCGATGTGAAATCCGTGGGTAGCGATGAGCACGGGATGATTGTCGACGAACTGGAAGAGTTGCTGAAAACGACGCGTATTAAAGGCGTCTATATCGTTCCGACTTTTGGCAACCCAAGCGGCACAACATTGAGCGCCAGCCGCCGTGAGCAACTGGTCAAACTGGCTGAAGAACATCACTTCGTCATTGTTGAAGATGATCCGTACGGCGCGATTAGCTTCACTGACACTCGCGAGAAAACGCTTCTGCAAGTGGCCACTGAGCGTGGCAGCCAGGAAAACGTAGTTTATACCTCGACGTTTTCTAAAATTCTGGCACCGGGTTTGCGCGTAGGCTGGATTGTTCTGCCGGAATGGATGAAGCAAAAAGTCGCCATCATTAAGCAAGCCACCGATTTGCACGCCAACTCTTTTACGCAATCACTGGTGTCTGCCTATCTCACACTCGACAGGCTTGACCCGCAGATTGAACTGATTCGCGAAGCGTATAAGAAGAAATGCCTGAGCTTGTCGAAGTATTTGCATCAGGAATTAAACGAGCACATCACCTTTAACCAACCGCAGGGTGGGATGTTCTTGTGGGCCTCTTTCCGCTACGAATTTGATACCACCCGTTGGTTGCAACAGACGCTGGAAAAAGGCGTGGTGTATGTTCCGGGTGAGTTTTTCTTTAGTGATAATGCCGACAAGAAAACGCTGCGTTTCTCTTATGCAACGGCCACCGAAGAGCAGCTCTATGAGGCGGTACAACGCTTAAAAGCGGCGCTATAAGACGAAAAAAATGGAGCCGTAAGGCTCCATTTTTGTATTAACTGTTTAACGATTAATGTGAAAGCTCCACCACATCATCATTTTCATTCTTTTGAGCAACTTTCCCGCCCATACGTCTTGAATACAGTGCGGTAATGATTGGCACCAGAATTGCGGTCACAATCACGCTTGCTGCAACCAGCGCGGTTGCTGAAGCGGCGACTGGCTCAAATGCCGGGTTGATTTGCGCAATGATAACCGGGTTAGCCACCGCAGCGCCTGCTGCCGAAGAGGCTGCAATTCCTGCGGTACCGTTGCCGCCGCCGATGTATTTATCAGCCAGAATCAACGGAATACCCGTAACAACGATAACCGCTACACCCAGCATGATACCCAGCAAGCCGGTGTCCATAATCACGCCCAGGTTGATGGTGTTACCCAGAGCGAAGCCGAAGAACGGAATCAGGACTGGCGTTGCTTTGCTAAAGAAGGTGCGGAAGTCGTGGTCCAGGTTACCTAATGCAAAACCAATCAGGAAGGGCAGCACGGCACCGATAAAGTGGTGTGGTTCAAAGGATGCCAGACCCGCAGAACCCAGGATCACCATGGTCATGAGTGGGCCAGATTCCAGAGACATCAGCACGAATGCACCTGATTCTTCTTTAGTGCCGTACTGGTTCATCAGGCTCGCGTACAGGCCGCCGTTGGTCATGTCCATCGCAGAGACGAGGGCCAGAACGGATAAACCAGCGAACATGCCTGTCTGAATCCCACCTTCAGGAATAAAGGACGCGGCAATCATAGCCACGACCCAGGCCACAGCAATTTTGGTCAGCACCAGGGTGCCGGACTTGCGCAAAACGGTACCTGTTGCACGCAGATCAATTGAGGCACCAATACAGAAGAACCAAACCGCCAGAATAGGAACGGTGCCGCTAATCATTCCTTTAGTAAACGAACCAAAATAGGCACCAGTGTCTGGAGCGAAAGTATTTAAAATAGCTCCAAGAATCAATGGAATCAGCATCATCCCACCAGGAATGCGTTCAATAGTAGCTTTGATCTTCATGGTAATTCCTTATGATTTTTTCATTTTCTACAGCGTGTTAATGAAAAAATGACGTAACAGTTAGCAGCGAAAAAAGTTAGTTTTCCCTGATTATTTAAGATGTTGGGTCAGAGATGCTCGTTGCTCTTAATGGCAGTTTGATTAACCTCATTGAGCTAGTCACCACGGCTAATGTGCCCCGGTAACGCTTCGTGAGATAAACTATCGCTCTGTTGGAATTGCAATTCAATCAAATTGAAACGATATTTCAATTTGGATCACATTATTTATATAATCAGGTGATAAACTGTCTATGTGGTGCGGTTAAATGTAGATGACTTGTGAGTAACTCTATTTTAATTGCTAAATTATTATTAATAGTAACGGGCGTGATTGTGTTTCCGCCTGGTATTTTCAGCCTTGAAAGGAAAAGTAATGGATATTCGTCAAAGCATTCATAGCGATCACGCAAAAACCCTGGATACTGCCGGTTTACGTAAAGAGTTTCTGATCGAAACCATCTTTACTGCTGACGAGTACACCATGACCTACAGCCACATCGACCGCATCATTGTTGGTGGCGTCATGCCTGTTACGCGCACGGTGAGTGTTGGCGGTGAAGTTGGTAAGCAGTTGGGGGTGAGCTATTTCCTCGAGCGCCGCGAGTTGGGTGTAATCAATATCGGCGGCCAGGGCACAATTACGGTTGACGGTACTTGCTATGAAATCGGCACTCGCGACGGTTTGTACGTCGGTAAGGGCGCTAAAGAAGTGGTGTTCGCCAGCATCGACCCTGCAAACCCGGCACGCTTCTACTACAACTGTGCTCCGGCACACACCACTTACCCAACCAAGCGCGTGACACCTGCGGACGTTTCTCCAGTCACACTGGGCGATAGCGTTACCAGCAACCGCCGTACTATCAACAAGTACTTCGTTCCAGATGTGCTGGAAACGTGCCAGTTGAGTATGGGTCTGACTGAACTGGAGCCTGGTAATCTGTGGAACACCATGCCTTGCCATACACACGAACGTCGGATGGAAGTTTATTTCTACTTCGGTCTGGAGCAGGACAGCTGCGTATTCCACATGATGGGCCAGCCGCAAGAAACCCGTCACATTGTGATGCAAAACGAGCAAGCGGTGATTTCCCCGAGCTGGTCAATTCACTCAGGTGTGGGTACGCGCGCGTATACGTTTATCTGGGGAATGGTGGGTGAGAATCAGGTGTTTGACGATATGGATCATGTGAAGGTTGGCGATCTAAGATAAGAAATCGCTATAAAAAAACCCGCTTCGCAGCGGGTTTTTGTTTTTAATCGCAGGACACTTTCATCGCCAGGCCACCGCGTGATGTTTCGCGGTATTTGGCGTTCATGTCTTTGCCAGTTTCGTACATGGTGTCGATAACCTTATCGAGGCAAACGCGTGGTTCGCTGGTACGGCGCAAGGCCATACGTGCTGCATTCACCGCTTTCACCGCTGCAATCGCATTACGCTCAATGCACGGAACCTGAACTTGTCCGGCAACCGGGTCACAAGTCAGACCGAGGTTATGTTCCATCCCAATCTCGGCCGCAATACAAACCTGGCTTGGGCTGCCGCCCAGTAATTCCGCAAGACCTGCAGCTGCCATGGAACAGGCAACACCGACTTCGCCCTGGCAACCCACTTCAGCGCCTGAAATTGACGCGTTCATCTTATACAGAGAACCAATTGCGCCCGCCGCGAGGAAGTAACGCGCGCAGGAGTTTGTATTAACTTCACGAATGAATTTGTCGTAATAAGCCAGTACCGCCGGAACAATACCGCATGCGCCGTTAGTTGGGGCGGTGACAACGCGACCACCCGCCGCATTTTCTTCGTTTACCGCCAGCGCGAACATGTTAATCCAATCGACAACGGCCATTGGGTCAGAGTTGTTCTTATCACTGCTGACCAACATTCTGCGTAATGCCGCAGCACGACGGGGGACACGCATTTTACCCGGCAGCACGCCTTCGGTGGTGATGCCACGTTCAATACCGCTGCGCATGACATTCCACACGTCAGCAAAGTGTGCGTCAATTTCAGCCTGCGAACGCATTGCTCGCTCATTGAGCATCATCAAGCCAGACAGCGAAAGCCCACTTTCTTTGCAATGACGCTGCAAATCAGCGGCACTTTTATAAGGATATGGCACGACAACCTGCTGGGACTCTTCCACGCCAAAATGGGCTTCATCAACGATAAAACCACCGCCGATGGAGTAATACGTTTGGCTATAAACAACTTCGCTTCCTGCCAGCGCTGTAATACGCATGCCGTTTTCGTGCAGGGAAAGATTATCTTCGTGGAAGTTCATGCAGCTATCGACCGGGAATTCCACTTCATGCTGGCCGTTTGCCAGCAACAGGCGACCGTGAGTATTCACGTCCTGAATAAAATGTGGGATGGCGTCGATATCAACGGTGTCCGGCATATTACCCGCCAGACCCATAATAATGGCGATATCGGTATGGTGACCTTTACCAGTGAGAGAGAGTGAACCGTATACATCAACGACGACTCGCGTGACGTTGCGCAAAATCCCTTGCGCGATCAAATCGTCTGCGAATTGCTTACCGGCTTTCATCGGGCCGACGGTATGGGAACTGGACGGGCCAATACCGATTTTGAAAATATCGAATACGCTAATCATGTTGCGTCCGTTGCCTGAGTAACTTTAAGAGAAAAACCGCCTGCAGGAGGCAGGCGGTTTATAACTTTTAGATGAACAGCGAGTATAGAGAGTAAGAGATGGCGGAAATAGCGACCAGACCCATAATTACCACAAATACATTGCTGATATGGCCGCTGTATTTGCGCATTGCCGGGACTTTCTGAATCGCGTACATCGGCATCAGGAACAGAATCATCGCGATGATTGGGCCGCCCAGGGTTTCAATCATCCCCAGAATGCTTGGGTTCAGGGTGGCAACAATCCATGTTGTCACCAGCATGAAGATAGCGGTGATGCGGTTCAGTTTGCTGATTTCAATAGTTTTGCCTTTACCGCGCAGGGATTTGATAACCATCCCGTTGAAGCCTTCACGTGCGCCCAGGTAGTGGCCGAGGAAGGATTTGGTAATAGCAACAATCGCGATAATCGGTGCCATCCAGGCAATGACAGGCGCGTTAAAGTGGTTAGCCAGGTAAGACAGAATAGAGATGTTCTGTGCTTTTGCTTCGGCCAGGTTTTCCGGGGAAAGGCTCAGTACGCAGCTGAATACGAAGAACATCACGGTAATTACCATCATGATGTGCGCAAAAGACAGGATGCGGGAACATTTCTTCTCAGCTTCGTCGCCGTACTCGTTACGTTTTGCAACCGCAAACGCAGAGATGATAGGCGAGTGGTTAAAGGAGAACACCATTACTGGGATTGCCAGCCACAGCGTCATCCACAAGCCGCTGCCGGTTGCAGGAGATGCAGCTGCACTAAATGACAGGGTATCAAACGCTGCGCTGCTCCACTCAGGGATCAGATATAACGCCAGAGCCATCAAAGCCGCAACAAACGGGAACACCAGGATGCTCATCGCTTTAACGATCATCTGCTCACCGAAACGAACGATGGTCATCAGACCCACAATCAGGATCAGAGACAAAAGCGCACGTGGCGGAGAAACCATACCCAACTGATGCGTAATAAAGCTATCAACGGTGTTAGTTATAGCGACGCTGTACACCAGCAAAATTGGGTAGATAGCAAAGAAGTAGAGCAGGGTAATGACTTTACCTGCGCCCACACCGAAGTGCTCTTCTACAACTTCAGTAATGTCTTCACCAGGGTTTTTACCTGACAGCACAAAGCGAGTCAGACCGCGGTGAGCGAAGAAAGTCATTGGGAACGCAAGAATTGCCATGATGAACAGCGGAATCAGGCCGCCAACACCGGCGTTAATCGGCAGGAATAAAACACCAGCCCCAATTGCGGTGCCGTACAAGCCCAGCATCCACATGGTATCGGACTTGCGCCATGAACTTTTGCTTTCAACCGAGGCAATACTGCCGGTTTGTGTGGTTTCCATCTACTACTTCTCCAAAGGAACATATTGATTCGAAAACTGAGTCAATCGCGATGCCTTGCCATTGACTGTTGAAATTTAATGCTGGTAGCGGGCGGTTTTATAGTAATTTTGGCCAGTGATAATCAGCGGGCGGAAAGATACATTCATGTTGTCAATTCATCAGTGATCAAGATCTCAAATGTAAGAATCCACTGCTTGTGTGGTTTTTGGCAGGTTTTCACTCTGCATCTGATATTTTGTTTGATATTTACACCCTAAAATTACGGATATTGTAGATAATAAACCGTTGTTTCAGTCTGTGATGGCAGGGTAATTGTCTGTATACGCAGGGTTTTTAGCATGGAATTGAACTGAGGTATTAGTTTACGTGAAGATGTTTATGCTGATACGGGTAACATGAAAGGGGGCGAAATTAGCGGGGAAAATGAGAAAAAATATGGAAATAAAAAAGGGCGGAGTCGCTCCGCCCTGAGGATTCAGGTGCAAATCTCGTAGCAAGGAATGTAAGCACTGCCTGGTAATTTCATGCGGTGCTGGGCGACAAAGCCCTGAAGCAGGTCATCCATGCGTCGCATCATTTGTGCGTCGCCGTGAATTTTGTACGGGCCAAATTGTTCAATGGCGCGTATCCCGCCCTCTTTTACGTTACCCGCAACAATACCGGAAAACGCCCGGCGCAAAGAAGCCGCCAGTTGCTCCGCAGGTTGATCCGGATAGAGCTTGAGATTGGCCATATTTTCGTGGGTTGGCTCAAACGGCATTTGTAGATCAGGCGCAATACGAATCGACCAGTTGAAGCTATAAGCATCGCCCGTTTCGCGGCGATTCTCTTTCACTTTTGGCATGGCCTTTTTCATCTGACGTGCGACTTCAGCCGGGTCGTCGATAATGATTTGGTAATGACGACGCGCCTGCTCACCCACCGTGTTGACGATAAACTCGTCCAGCACGCGGAAGTAGTCAGCGCTCTCTTTCGGCCCGGTCAAAATCAGCGGCAATACCTGGTCGTGGTTATGCGGGTTCATCAAAATGCCGAGCAGATAAAGCAGTTCTTCTGCTGTACCCACGCCACCAGGGAAAATGATGATGCCATGCGCGATTCGCACAAACGCTTCGAGGCGCTTTTCGATATCCGGCATGATTATCAGTTCATTTACCAACGGGTTAGGTGGTTCCGCGGCAATGATTGACGGTTCCGTCATACCAATAAAGCGGCTTTCTCTATAACGTTGCTGGGCATGGCCCACCGCGGCACCTTTCATTGGTGCTTCCATGGCTCCAGGGCCACAGCCGGTACAAATATTGAGTTCGCGCAGACCGAGTTGAGTACCGACACGACGTGCGTAGAGGTATTCGTTTTCGTTGATCGAGTGCCCGCCCCAGCAAACCACCAGGTTCGGCGCTTCGCCAACATGCAATGCACGAGCGTTACGTAAAATAGAAAACACCATATTGGTGATATTTTCTGGGTCTGCCAAATCGAGATTCTGGAAGCGCCCGGCGGTGGAAATCTGGCCGTTCACGAACAAAATATCGCGTAGCACGGCAAACAGGTTAGCTTGCAAAGCCCGGATGATGCGACCATCAACAAACGCATCATCAGGTGGATTAATCAGTTCAAGTTTGACGCCACGTTCGCGGCGCAGCACGTTGATATCGAAGTTTTTGTAACGCGATAACAACTCTTTACTGCTATCGGTCTGGCTTCCTGAGTTAAGTACGGCAAGTGAACAGTTGCGAAACAGTTGATAGAGGTCGCTGCTGGCCGTGCGTTTAAGCATATCGACTTCCAACTGCGACAACATATCCATTGAGCCTAACGGGCTAATATGTGTAATCAAGTTAACTCCTTACGAAGCGTAAAGTGCCGCTCCCAATGATTACAATAGCCCTGGCATGTTCAATTTAACAACCTGAAAACAATAATCCTTCCGCAGGCTGCGAGGCGTTTCGCACTTATTGACGAACCAGGCGGCCAAATGCCGGATGGAAATCGGTATTAGTACGCCACGGGTTAATGTCCAGACCGCCGCGACGAGTATAGCGTGCATAGACGCTGAGGCTTTCCGGGCAGCAGAATTGCTGAATATCATTAAAGATTCGCTCCACACACTGCTCGTGGAATTCGTTGTGCTGGCGGAATGACACCAGATAACGCAGCAATTTTTCCCGGTCGATGCGCGGGCCACGATAACGAATCTGAACGGAACCCCAATCCGGCTGGTGGGTTATCAGGCAGTTAGATTTCAGCAGATGGCTCACCAGGGTTTCATCTACGATTTCGTCGCCCGCCGCACCACTGAGGTAATCGGCATTAAATTCGTAGTTATCAATAGTGATATTTTGTTCATCTATACACTCGCCGGTGAATGCCGCGATTTCCTGCCCTTCGAGCTCATGCAGACGGAACAACACCACGCTAACATCACCTTGTGCGCAGGCACTTAAATCACGCTTTAGCGCCTCCTGAACCGTCTCCCAGTCTGCAAATTGGGTCTGATTAAAGCTGTTCAAATAGAGTTTGAAGCTTTTGGACTCAACCAGATTCACGCTGTTCGCATCAAGCTGCATATGCCCTACTGCGACCTGAGGCAAACCGTTACTGTTCAGCCACGACAGTTCGTACAACGTCCAGATATCGCCGCCGCTGAATGGCAGGTTATCTGCATGTAAGCCTAATGGGTCGCGGTTCAGGCTGCGAGGGACGGCCTGGAGTAAAGACGGTTGGTATTGATCCTGGTAAGCGGTTGGCTTACCCAGTGTCAGGCCACTCAGTGCCTGGTGGTTTTCATAAGACATGTGTCACCGATAGAATGCAGGTACAATTGGTTCCTATTGTACCGCAGCCTTGAGGGAGTGAGAAATTGGTGGATAACGAAGTACGTCAGGCGCTGGAAGATTTCACTGAGCGCTTTTGTCAGGCCTGGCGTGAACAAGCTGATGGCTGGCCTGCAAGTGAAGAATTATATGGTGTGCCATCGCCGTGTATCGTGACGACAACCGGTAACGATGTGCGCTGGCAGCCGCAGCCATTTGCCCCCGCAAACGATCTCAGCGCGGTTGAGCGGGCGATGGATATTGCCTTGCAGCCTGGCGCGCATCAGTTTTACACCACCCAATTTGCCGGTGACATGCCTGCGACCTCGGGCAACCAGGCGTTAACGCTATTGCAGGCGTGGAGCGAAGACGATTTCCAACGTGTACAAGAAAACCTGATTGGTCATCTGGTCACTCAAAAACGCCTGAAGCTATCGCCGACGCTGTTTCTGGCTACCACACCTGATGAAATGGAAGTGGTGTCTCTGTGTAATCTTACCGGCGAAGTCGTGCTGGAAAAAATTGGCACCAAACAGCGTACAACCCTCGCCCCGTCACTTAATTTGTTCCTGCAAGGCTTACAACCGCAGGTCATTTAAGCGTTAATCGCTATCAGTCTTGTGAGAGATCTCTTACACGAGTTGTAAGAGATCTCTAACTTTTCATGCAGAGTTTTCATGTCGATAAATTTGTTAACTCTTTTATATCAATAACTTGATTGGTTTTGCGTCTGCTTTTGAATGAAAGTTATCGTAAGCTTTGGTTGTGAGTGGGTTGTCAGAGTGAACGAAATAGAGGATTCTATGTCCGTCGACAGGACGTCGGGAAGTGAAGGAGACATTAGGATGATGTCACTTCATTGAAGAAGTGGAACACACCAGGATGGTGTTGCAAGGAAGGCTTCTGGATGAAGCAAGGATCACTCAGGAAGAGTAAGGGACACCTCCAGGACGGAGAATGAGAGCCGAATCAGGAACATTCGGTGGGTCTGGAAGACCAAAGGATTATGCATCAGGACAATGCCGGAACACCTCAGGATGATGGTAGCAGGACGCGAGTACGACGGATTGTAGGTCAGGAGACCGCAGGACATAGTTGTCACGGACGAGCAGGGAGCACCAAAAGTAGCCGGATTAGCTGCGAAACGAACCGGGAGCACTGTTTATACAGTGCTCCCTTTTTTTATGCATTTTTTCGCTCAGCCTAAGAAGTGATATGCTTGCCGGCTTCTTTTGACTGATGCTCGAGGTTTCCATGGAACGCCACGCGCTGGTACGCCAGCATCTACACATCATTGAACAGGTTTTGCGTGACCACCAACTTTGGCAGGGTTGTGCACCAAACGCTGAAGCCTTTGAAAGCACGCAACCATTTTGCCTGGATACAATGCAGCCTCACGAATGGTTGCAATGGGTTCTGATTCCCCGAATGCACGCGCTTCTTGATGCTCAACACCCTCTGCCTGCTGATTTTGCCCTCGCGCCCTATTACGAAATGGCGTTGGATGCGGCACATGTCGGACGTACACCTCTGTTAAAAGCCCTGCAAGAACTTGATGCGCTGTTTGTGAGTGACAAATCCTGATGCTGGAAATTATTTATCAGGATGAATGGCTGGTTGCGGTCAACAAACCCTCGGGTTGGTTAGTTCACCGAAGCTGGTTGGACCGCCATGAAACGGTCTTTGTGATGCAAACCGTGCGTGACCAAATTGGCAAACATGTGTTTACCGTGCACCGCCTCGACAGGCCCACGTCAGGCGTATTGCTGATGGCCCTTTCCAGTGAAGTCGCGCATTTGTTATCCCAGCAGTTTGAAAATCACCAAATTCAAAAGCGCTACCACGCGGTGACTCGCGGCTGGCTTGAAGATGAAGCGGTGCTGGATTACCCGCTGGTGGAAGAGCTGGATAAAATCGCCGATAAAAAAGCGACTCAGGATAAAGAAGCGCAGCCAGCCGTAACGCATTATCGTGGGTTGGCGACCGTAGAAATGCCGGTTCCGGTTGGTCGTTATCCAACCGCACGCTACAGCCTGGTTGAGCTGGAGCCTAAAACTGGGCGCAAGCACCAGTTACGTCGCCATATGTCGCACTTACGCCACCCCATGATTGGCGATTCAAAACACGGCGACCTGCGCCAGAACCGCGCTGCGGCCGAACATTTTGGCTGTCAGCGGTTAATGCTGCACGCAAGCCAGCTTTCGTTAAACCACCCGGTGACAGGCGAACCGCTGTGCCTTCGCGCCAACCTTGATGACACCTGGATGCAGATGATGTCACAGTTTGGCTGGAGCGGCTTACTGAGTGACATCGAAAAGGTTGAGTTTGTGGCAAGCAACGGCCAGGATGAATAATACCGCCGTAACGCAAGGAGTTAACTGATGGCTGAAGTAGGGATTTTTGTAGGAACAATGTATGGAAACTCGCTGCTGGTAGCAGAAGAAGCAGAAGCGATTTTAAAAAAGAATGGTCATAAAGCTACCGTTTTTGAAGATCCTGAGCTTGCTGACTGGCAGAAATTTAGCGACCAGTACGTGTTAATTGTGACTTCAACAACCGGCCAGGGCGATTTGCCAGACAGCATCGTTCCTCTGTTTCAGGCGATAAAAGACAAAATCGGATACCAGCCTGAATTGCGTTACGGTTTGATTGCATTAGGTGACAGCAACTACGAACATTTTTGCGGGGGCGGAAAGCAATTTGACGCCTTACTGCAAGAGCAGGGTGCGAAACGCATCGGTAATGTTTTAGCCATTGATGCCAACGATCATCCGGAACCTGAAGCGATTTCTAACCCATGGGTTGAGCAATGGGTGACGTTGTTAAAGTAACAAAATGAATCCTGGCAGGTGAAGTCACACTTCCCTGCCGCCGAATATTTTTACCTCGCCTTGCAGCCTAAGCATAGACCCTTCCTTTTATCTGGTTGTTTCAAAAATCGTGAACCATCCCCCAGAACGTTAGACAGACGCCATAAACTGCTCATGAAACGTCCGGCAAACTTGTGTCTTTGCACGATGAGACACGCTCACTCCCTGAATATACTTTCCCTCGGCATCAAAAAACCGCAGATTCAGCACCACAAAAAATACTGCGGATGGGCCGATACCTCATTCTGATACCCTACAAGTGCAGAGTGGATCATAGCCAAAAGCTATAATTCAGGAGTGCAACATGAATTCAATTAGCCAGACGGCGAGCGTGGCCGAGAAAAGAACCAACGCTCGCTATTGGATAGTCGTCATGCTTTTCATCGTCACCTCGTTTAACTATGGTGACCGCGCCACGTTATCTATTGCCGGTTCGGAAATGGCAAAAGATATCGGCCTCGACCCTATCGGCATGGGGTATGTGTTTTCCGCGTTTTCCTGGGCATACGTTATAGGGCAAATCCCCGGCGGGTGGTTGCTTGATAAATTCGGCTCAAAACGCGTCTATTTCTGGTCCATCTTTATCTGGTCGATGTTTACCTTGCTGCAAGGTTTCGTCGATATCTTTAATGGTTTTGGCATCATCATCGCGCTGTTTACTCTGCGCTTCCTGGTGGGTCTGGCCGAAGCACCTTCCTTCCCCGGCAACAGCCGAATCGTCGCAGCGTGGTTCCCGGCACAGGAACGCGGCACGGCGGTCTCGATTTTTAACTCCGCACAGTATTTCGCCACCGTTATCTTCGCGCCAATCATGGGTTGGTTGACGCACGAAGTGGGCTGGTCGCATGTGTTCTTCTTTATGGGCGGGCTGGGTATCATTATTAGCTTCGTGTGGCTCAAAGTGATTCATGAGCCGAACAACCATCCAGGCGTAAACCAAAAAGAACTGGAGTACATTGAAGCGGGCGGTGCGCTGATCAACATGGATCAGAAGAAGCCAAAAGAACATATCCCAATGGCGCAGAAGTGGGGCCAGATCAAACAGTTGATCGGATCACGCATGATGGTTGGGATCTATATCGGGCAGTACTGTATCAATGCTTTAACCTACTTCTTTATTACCTGGTTCCCGGTGTATCTGGTGCAGGAAAAGGGCATGTCGATTCTGAAAGCCGGTTTCGTCGCGTCGGTTCCGGCGGTATGCGGATTTGTCGGCGGAGTGTTGGGTGGCGTGATTTCTGATTACCTGATGCGCCGCACCGGTTCGTTAAACATCGCCCGTAAAACGCCAATCGTGCTCGGGATGTTGCTTTCAGTCAGCATGGTGTTCTGTAACTACGTTGAGTCCGAAATGATGGTTGTCGGCTTTATGGCGATAGCATTCTTCGGCAAAGGTATCGGTGCGTTGGGTTGGGCGGTGATGGCTGATACCGCGCCGAAAGAAATCAGCGGTTTGAGCGGCGGCCTGTTTAACATGTTCGGTAATGTCTCCGGTATCGTGACGCCAATCGCTATCGGCTACATCGTCGGCACATCCGGGTCGTTTAACGGCGCACTGATTTACGTTGGCGTTCACGCGATTGTCGCGGTACTGAGTTACCTGGTGATTGTTGGCGATATCAAACGTGTCGAACTCAAACCTGTCACTGCGGGGCAATCATCATGAATACTCAGGCAAGCCCGCTGATTACGGATATGAAAGTCATTCCGGTGGCGGGCCATGACAGCATGCTGCTCAACATTGGCGGCGCGCACGGTGCCTTTTTCACGCGCAACATTGTTGTTCTGACCGATAACGCCGGGCATACCGGTGTGGGCGAAGCGCCCGGTGGTGAAGTGATTTATCAGACGCTGGTCGATGCGATCCCACATGTCGTCGGTCAGGAAATTGCGCGCATGAATCGCGTGGTGCAGAACGTTCACAAAGGTAATCAGTCGGCGGACTTTGATACCTTCGGCAAAGGTGCGTGGACTTTCGAACTGCGCGTTAATGCGGTGGCGGCTCTCGAGGCGGCATTGCTTGATTTGCTCGGCAAAGCGCTGAACGTTCCGGTTTGCGAATTGTTAGGGCCGGGCAAACAGCGCGATGAAGTCACCGTTTTAGGCTATTTGTTTTACATCGGCGATCGTAACAAAACCGATTTGCCGTATCTGGATGGCAAAAATGCCCGTCACGAATGGTATGAACTACGCCACCAGCAGGCGCTGAACAGTGAGTCTATTGTGCGTCTCGCCGAAGCCGCGCAAGACCGTTATGGCTTCAAAGACTTCAAACTTAAAGGCGGCGTGTTACCAGGCGAGCAGGAGCTTGAAGCCGCACGCCAGCTGAAAAAACGCTTCCCGGACGCACGAATAACCGTTGATCCGAACGGTGCATGGCTGCTCGATGAAGCTATCGCGTTGTGCAAAGGGATGGGCGATGTGCTGACGTATGCCGAAGACCCCTGCGGCGCAGAACAAGGCTATTCCGGCCGGGAAGTGATGGCGGAGTTCCGTCGCGCGACGGGCTTACCGGTGGCGACCAATATGATTGCCACCAACTGGCGCGAAATGAGCCATGCCATCATGCTTAATGCAGTGGATATACCGCTTGCAGACCCGCATTTCTGGACGCTCAGCGGTGCGGTTCGCGTGGCGCAGATGTGCGACGAATGGGGGCTAACGTGGGGCTGTCATTCCAATAACCATTTCGATATTTCGCTGGCGATGTTCACCCATGTGGGTGCTGCGGCACCGGGCAAACCGACTGCCATCGACACGCACTGGATTTGGCAGGAAGGCGACCAGCGCCTGACTCAATCACCGCTGCAAATAGTCAACGGTAAAATCGCGGTGCCGGAAGCACCTGGCCTTGGCGTGGAACTTGACTGGGAACAGGTGCAAAAGGCCCACGAGGTGTATAAATCCCTTCCGGGCGGCTCGCGTAACGATGCAACGGCCATGCAATATCTGGTACCGGGCTGGAAGTTCGATCGCAAACGTCCGGCATTTGGCCGCAATTAATTCATCTTGACGACAAGGAACGAATAACATGACAACTTCTACCCCGATAGTCACCGCGATGCAGGTTATTCCCGTTGCGGGTCACGACAGTATGTTGATGAATCTGAGTGGCGCACACTCGCCTTTCTTCACCCGTAATATTGTGATTATCAAAGATAACTCCGGCCACACTGGCGTGGGGGAAATTCCGGGCGGGGAAAAGATTCGCCAGACGCTGGAAGATGCATCGCAACTGGTGATTGGTAAAACGCTCGGTGAATACAAAAATATCCTGAACCTGGTGCGTGCCGAATTTGCCGATCGCGATTCTGGCGGCCGGGGTTTGCAGACCTTTGATTTGCGCACCACCATTCATGTTGTAACCGGCATTGAATCGGCCATGTTAGATTTGCTCGGCCAGCATCTCGGCGTGAACGTCGCTTCGTTGCTGGGCGACGGACAGCAGCGCAGCGAAGTCGAAATGTTGGGTTATCTGTTCTTCGTGGGCAACCGCAAACAGACTCCGTTGCCTTATCAGAGCCAGCCCGATGAGAAATGCGACTGGTATCGCATTCGCCATGACGAAGCCATGACACCGGATGCGGTTGTGCGCCTGGCAGAAGCGGCTTACGAGAAATACGGCTTTAACGATTTCAAACTCAAGGGCGGTGTACTAGCCGGGAGCGAAGAGGCCGAAGCGGTGACGGCGCTGGCAAAACGTTTCCCACAAGCCCGTGTGACGCTGGATCCGAATGGTGCCTGGTCTCTGGATGAAGCGATTAGCATCGGTAAGCAACTGCGCGGTGTTCTGGCCTATGCGGAAGACCCGTGTGGCGCGGAACTAGGTTATTCAGGTCGTGAAATTATGGCGGAATTCCGTCGTGCCACAGGCTTGCCAACGGCGACCAATATGATTGCCACCGACTGGCGTCAAATGGGCCACACGCTTTCTCTGCAATCGGTCGATATCCCACTGGCTGACCCACATTTCTGGACTATGCAAGGCTCGGTGCGCGTCGCACAAATGTGCCATGAATTTGGCCTGACCTGGGGTTCGCATTCTAATAACCACTTCGACATTTCACTGGCGATGTTCACCCATGTTGCCGCGGCAGCACCGGGCAAAGTCACCGCAATCGACACTCACTGGATCTGGCAGGAAGGCAACCAGCGCCTGACTAAGCAGCCATTTGAAATTAAAGGTGGCATGGTGCAAGTCCCGAAAACACCGGGCCTGGGCGTTGAACTGGATATGGATCAAGTGATGAAAGCGCATGAGCTTTACCAGCAACATGGGCTTGGCGCGCGCGATGACGCCATGGCGATGCAGTACCTGATTCCCGAATGGACGTTTAATAATAAGCGCCCTTGCATGGTTCGTTAGGCTATACAAAACCTTCTGAAACCGCGTAGGTCGGATACGCGTTGCGACATCCGACATTAAATGGACGGCATATGAAAATTGTCATCGCACCAGATTCTTACAAAGAGAGCCTCAGTGCTCTCGAGGTGGCGACACAGATTGAAGCCGGGTTTCGGGAGGTGTTCCCGAATGCCGATTATGTGAAATTGCCCGTCGCTGATGGAGGTGAGGGCACCGTAGAAGCGATGGTTGCTGCAACAAACGGTGAAATCATTGAGGTGAATGTCACCGGGCCGTTGGGCGACCCGATTCAGGCGTTTTATGGAATTTCAGGCGACCAGCAGCAAGCCTTTATCGAAATGGCGGCGGCGAGTGGCCTGGAGCAAGTGCCAACCGCATTACGCAACCCGCTCAATACCACGTCGTGGGGAACCGGCGAGCTAATACGCTGTGCGTTGGATAGCGGTGTAAAAAGCATTTTGATTGGGATTGGCGGCAGTGCGACCAACGACGGCGGTATTGGCATGGTGCAGGCGCTTGGGGCGCGTTTGCTCGATAGCGACGGCGAGCCACTAGGATTGGGCGGACGGGAAGTTGCGCGACTGGCGTCCATCGACATTTCCGGGCTGGATAAACGGTTGCAGGATTGTCGCATTGAAGTCGCGTGTGATGTCACTAATCTGCTCACCGGTAATGAAGGGGCTTCGGCAGTATTTGGCCCACAAAAAGGCGCGACGCCTGCGATTGTCCGCGAGCTTGATCAGGCGCTGGAACACTATGCAAAAATCATTGCCCGCGACCTCCATATAAATGTGCTGGAGCTTTCCGGAGGCGGTGCTGCGGGTGGTATGGGCGCTGCACTTTATGCGTTCTGTCATGCGCAGTTGCGCCAGGGCATTGAGATAGTCACCGAAGCGTTAAAACTCGATGAAATAGTGCGTGATGCTGACCTGGTGATTACCGGAGAAGGGCGCATCGACAGCCAGTCAATCCACGGAAAAGTGCCGATTGGCGTGGCGAAAATAGCCAGGCGCTACAATATTCCCGTCATTGGGATTGCCGGGAGTTTAACGGCGGATGTCGGCGTGGTGCATGAACATGGTCTGGATGCGGTATTTAGTGTGCTGTATAGCATTTGCACGCTGGAAGATGCGCTGAAAAATGCCGGGGAAAACTTGCGAATGGCTTCACGCAATATCGCCGCCACCCTGGCAATAGGCGGTGGATTTCGCTTCAAAAGTTAAGGTGGGGACGCTGCGCTTGCCCACCCTACGAAAGGCTTCCCGGTCGGATAAGCGTCATCCGACATTAAATTAGCTGAGCATCCGCTGGGCTTCTTTCGAAACGTTATTCATTTCATCAAGCAACTCAAGAAGCTCAGGCTCCAGGTCTTCGGGCTTCACCCCACAGCGCAACTCATGCTCCAACTGGCGGCACAAGCTTTTCAACTTTGGTACGCCGCTGTAGCTGCAACTGCCGTGAAGCTTATGAATGATATCCACTAACCCTTCCGGGTTTTCCCCTACCAACTGCTCCTCAACTTTGTTACGAACTTCAGGCAGGAAAGCCAACAGCATTTGCAGCATGTCACGCGCCAGATCCGGCTTATTCGCCGCCTGTTGCAACGCAAGCGCCCAGTCCAGCGTCTGGTTTTGCGGGCTGGTTGGCACGGTAGTTTCAACGTTCGCCACTGAGGCTGGAGCGGTAATCGCTCCCGGCTGATAGCGCATCAGCAGGCTATACAATTTTTTCTCTTCGATAGGTTTGGCGAGATAGTCGTTCATTCCGGCGCTTAACAATTTCTCTTTTTGCCCTGCCATGGCGTGTGCGGTGACGGCAATAACCGGGGTTTGCTGGTGGTGTGGCATTTGGCGAATCAATTCACAGGCACGTATACCGTCCATTTCCGGCATCTGAATATCCATCAAAATAATGTCTATCTGCATCTGCTTCGCACGTTCAATCGCTTGTGCCCCGCTGCCGCACAGTTCGACACTCTGAACATGATCCTCAAGTAACGCGCCAATCAACTTGAGGTTTGCCGGGTTGTCATCCACGGCCATTACCGTCAGCGGTAATTTTTTATTCTCAAGGCTATCGACGAGTGCAGGATTCGCATTAAAAGTGTGCTCGGCCAGTAACGGCAGCAAACGTGTCGAGGTAACAGGCTTCAGCAAGCAACCAGCAACGCCTTCTTTTTTCAGAGATTCTGCATCGACCTGGCAATGGCTTGGGAGCGCCAGAATCAGGCAGTCGGTCATGGTGACGGCTTTAGCCAGTTTTGGATTGGCAATGGAAAGCGAATCGCGGAACGCCACCGGCAAACCAAATAGCATAATGTCGTAGTGGGCTTCGGCGAGAGTCATAAACGTCGGGCTGTAAATCACCTCAAGCGGCGTATTCGCCAGAATATTGAGCGTGCTTTGCGCGGCAGTGGCATTTTGCTCGATATACGCAATACGCTTACCTGCGAGGTTTTCGGTGGAGTAACCGTCCAGAACCGCGTTGGAATTGAGATCCAGGTTGATGTAGAACCAGAAGGTAGAGCCTTGATTTGGCTGGCTATGGAATGAAATATCGCCACCCATTTCGCTCACCAGTTTCTGCGTAATCACTAACCCAAGGCCAGTACCGCCGTGGCGACGTGAAATACTCGCATCCGCCTGACGAAACGCCTGGAATAAACGCGACTGTTCCTGCTCGGGAATACCGATGCCGGTGTCGTGAATGCGCATTTCTACCTGGACTTTATTGTTGCCCTGCGAGCGTTTTTCGACCACCAGATCGATATTGCCGCTTTCGGTAAATTTAATCGCATTCCCCACCAGATTCGTCACCACCTGCTGCAAACGCAGCGGATCTCCAATCACGTTATCCGGTACATCATTCTTAATGTGGAGCGTCAGTTCCAGACCTTTGTCATGTGCTGAATGCGCCAGTAAAGTCACCACTTCGTCGAGCGTATTGCGCAGCGGGAAGGGAATACTTTCGAGGATCAATTTGCCCGCTTCCAGCTTCGAGAAGTCGAGCACGTCGTTGATAATCGTCAGTAAGTTATTTGCTGAACGTTCAATGGTATGCAAGTGATCGCGCTGCGTGGCGTTCAGATCGGTTTTCAGCGTCAGCCGGGTAAAACCAATCACGCCATTTAACGGGGTGCGCAGTTCGTGAGACATATTCGCGAGGAATTCAGACTTAATACGTGCCGCTTCCTGGGCGCGTTTCTTCGCCAAATCCAGCTCCACGTTCTGGATTTCCATCTGCTCCAGCGTTTCGCGCAAGTCAGATGTCGCCTGGTCAATATTGTGCTGCATCTCTTCGTGATAAGCGGTTAGCGACATCGCCATCGAATTGATACCATTTTTCAGCATATCTAATTCGCCGAGCATAAAACCTTCCACCCGGCTGTCGAGCTGCCCGCGTCTGATTCGGTCAACGGTATTCACCATATTGCGAATCGGGCCGGTGACATCGCGCATCAGGCGATAAGCAAACAGCATGGCGATACCGACGCAGAACAACATCATCAGCGTCGAGATAAAAATTTCCCGGTATTGCTGCAAACGTACGGATTTCAGATCAAGTTCAATCGCGACATAGCCGAGCGTGTTTCCTGCGGGCTTGGCGTCAGTGACTTCTGATTCGTCGGGTGAATAGCTCTCTGAAATAATCGGCGTGCGCAGGATAATGGAATCGCCATAGCGCGTGATACTCAAGCTGTGCGGCGGTTTTTCATTGTTTGGCAACTTGAGTGCGGACGCATTGAGCTGATAATTAGAGGTGACAAACAGTTTATTGTTTTCATCGAAAACCGAAATTGCCCGCACAATATCAGAGTGGCGGCGGTGCAGAACGCTGACCAACTGGCGAATCGACTCGCGGCTGTGGAAGCTCATGCCGTATTCACTCGCAACCGCCAGCGGCTCGATTATATTGGCGCCGGAATCTTCTAACTGACGCTGCAAGTCATTGTAACGATGGACGACAAAAAAGATGCTGAGCAATAAACCGATCATTAATGTCGGCGCCAGAATCAGGATCATCATGCGTGCGCGCAGGCTGTAGTTGGTCATGGGGTTCCGATATGGGACAATTG
The DNA here is from genome assembly GCF_000735355.1 of Buttiauxella agrestis ATCC 33320. Lineage (GTDB taxonomy): Bacteria > Pseudomonadota > Gammaproteobacteria > Enterobacterales > Enterobacteriaceae > Buttiauxella > Buttiauxella agrestis. The sequence goes on along the minus strand of NZ_JMPI01000057.1, from coordinate 30,059 downwards.
AAGCAATAGTTAATATTTTGAGAGAGCATTCTGGCTCATGGCGCAATTCTACTCTGCAAAGCGACGGGTTACGACTCGTCAGATCATAACCGTGACGGTTAACGACCTTGACCCGTTTGGCCAAGGCGTCGCACGCCACAACGGTAAGGCGCTTTTTATCCAGGGCGCACTGCCTGGTGAACAGGTCGACATTACCATTACTGAAGATAAACGTAACTTTGCTCAGGCTAAAGTTAAGCGGCGTTTAAACGATAGCCCGCAACGTGCGACACCGCGTTGTCCGCATTTTGGTGTCTGTGGCGGCTGCCAGCAGCAACACGCCAGCATCGAACTGCAACAACAAGCCAAATCCAGGGCGCTGGCCCGCATGATGGGCAAGCGTGAAAACCCGGCGGTGGTGGACGAAATAATTTCTGGGACACCATGGGGTTATCGTCGTCGTGCACGTTTGGGGTTGAATTACCTGGCGAAAACACAGACGTTGCAAATGGGGTTTCGTAAATCTCAGGACAGCGAACTGGTGAATATCCAGCGTTGCCCAGTTTTGGTGCCCCAGCTTGAAGCGCTGCTAGAACCTTTGCACGAATGTTTAGCCAGTTTAAAAGCCGTTCGCCGTTTAGGGCATGTTGAATTGGTTCATGCCGATAATGGCCCGCTGATGGTGCTGCGTCATTTAGATGCTCTGAATGATGATGACAGGCAAAAACTGGAACGCTTTTCGCATTCTCATGGCGTCGATCTGTTTTTCGCGCCTGACAGTGAGACACTCACGGCCCTGGATGACGTACAGCCCAGCTATCATTCAGACGGACTACGCTTAACGTTCAGTCCGCGTGATTTCATTCAGGTGAATGATGGCGTGAATCAGCAAATGGTGGCGCGTGCTATTGAATGGCTGGATATTAAGCCAACCGACCGCGTGCTGGACCTGTTCTGTGGAATGGGAAACTTTACGCTCCCGCTTGCCACGCGCGCTGAAAGTGTTGTTGGAGTGGAAGGCGTTGCTGCGCTGGTGGCAAAAGCTGAATATAATGCAGAATGTAATTCACTGAAAAATGTCACATTCTTCCATGAAAACCTGGAAGATGACGTGACTCGTCAGCCCTGGGCTGCCCAAGGTTTTGACAAAATATTGCTCGACCCCGCACGCGCGGGGGCGCCGGGTGTCATGCAGCATGTGATTTCACTTGCGCCAACGCGAGTGGTCTATGTTTCATGTAATCCGACCACGCTTGCCCGCGATAGCGAGGCATTGCTGGCTGCAGGCTACCAACTGCGCCAACTGGCAATGCTGGATATGTTCCCGCACACAGGGCACCTGGAGTCAATGGCGCTGTTTGAGCGGTTAGATCAGGTCGAGTGATTTGATACATACCCGATAAAGTTCAAGGCGTAGGGTATACACCGAAGAGGATGGACAATGGTTGCGGTAAGAAGTGCACATCTCAATAAAGCTGGCGAATTTGCGCCCGACAGATGGATTGCGAGCCTCGGGATCACTAACCAGCAGTCATGTGAACGCTTAGCCGAAACCTGGCGGTATTGCGAGCAACAGACGAAAGGCCACCCGAACGCAGAGCTGCTGTTATGGCGTGGCGTCGAGATGGTGGAAATTCTGTCGATGTTGAGCATGGACAACGACACCCTACGCGCTGCTTTGCTGTTCCCGCTGGCAGATGCAGGCGTCGTGACCGAAGAAGTGATGCGCGAAAGCATTGATAACCAGGTTGTGACGCTGATTCATGGTGTTCGCGACATGGCGGCTATTCGCCAACTGAAAGCGGCCCACACCGATTCCGTTTCTGCTGAACAAGTCGATAACGTTCGCCGCATGTTGCTGGCGATGGTCGATGATTTCCGCTGCGTGGTCATCAAACTTGCCGAACGCATCGCACACCTTCGTGAAGTGAAGGACGCGCCGGAAGACGAACGCGTCCTGGCTGCAAAAGAGTGCACCAATATTTATGCACCACTTGCCAACCGCCTCGGTATTGGCCAGCTCAAGTGGGAACTGGAAGATTACTGCTTCCGTTATCTGCATCCTGATGAATACAAACGTATTGCCAAATTGCTGCACGAGCGTCGAATAGACCGCGAGCATTACATCGACGAATTTGTTAGTGCGCTGCGTAAATCGATGAAAGAAGAGGGTGTGAAGGCTGAAGTGTATGGCCGTCCGAAACACATCTACAGCATCTGGCGCAAGATGCAGAAGAAATCCCTCGCCTTTGACGAGTTGTTTGACGTGCGTGCGGTGCGCGTGGTGGCTGAACGTTTGCAGGATTGCTACGCAGCGCTCGGTATCGTGCACACGCATTACCGCCATATGCCTGACGAGTTCGATGATTACGTTGCCAACCCCAAACCGAACGGTTATCAGTCGATTCATACCGTAGTATTGGGACCAAACGGCAAAACCATTGAAATTCAGATCCGTACTAAGCAGATGCATGAAGAGTCGGAACTGGGTGTGGCGGCGCACTGGAAATACAAAGAAGGCAATGCCAAGAGCGGAAGTTCAGGTCATGAAGATCGTATCGCATGGCTGCGTAAACTGATCGCCTGGCAAGAAGAAATGGCCGACTCCGGCGAGTTGCTGGACGAAGTGCGCAGTCAGGTATTCGACGACCGCGTGTATGTGTTTACGCCGAAAGGCGACGTGGTGGATTTACCGGCAGGCTCTACGCCGCTGGACTTTGCCTACCATATTCATAGCGATGTCGGGCATCGTTGCATTGGCGCGAAAATCGGTGGGCGCATCGTGCCGTTTACCTATCAGTTGCAAATGGGCGATCAAATTGAAGTCATCACTCAGAAGCAGCCGAACCCAAGCCGTGACTGGTTAAACCCGAACCTCGGATACATCACTACCAGCCGTGGGCGTGCCAAAATCCACAACTGGTTCCGTAAACAAGATCGCGATAAAAACATTCTGGCCGGGCGTCAGATCCTAGATGATGAAATTGAACATCTGGGTATTAGCCTGAAAGAAGCCGAAAAGTCATTACTGCCGCGCTACAACTTCAATGACATTGAAGAATTATTAGCAGCCATTGGCGGCGGGGATATTCGTCTTAACCAGATGAGTAATTACCTGCAAGCGCAGTTTAATAAGCCAACGGCGGCTGAACAGGATGAGCAAGCCCTACGCCAGCTCGAGAAGAAATCCTACACGCCACAATCGCGCAGCAAAGATAATGGACGCGTGGTAGTGGAAGGTGTTGGCAACCTGATGCACCACATCGCACGTTGCTGCCAGCCGATTCCGGGTGATGAGATTGTTGGTTTTATTACTCAGGGGCGCGGTATTTCTATTCACCGTGCCGACTGCGACCAGCTTGCGGAACTGCAATCACACGCGCCAGAACGTATCGTTGATGCGGTGTGGGGCGAAAGCTACTCCAGCGGTTATTCGCTGGTGGTGCGTGTTACCGCCAATGACCGCAGCGGCTTGTTGCGCGATATCACAACCATTCTGGCGAATGAAAAGGTGAACGTATTGGGCGTTGCGAGCCGCAGCGACACCAAACAGCAACTGGCGACCATCGATATGAATATCGAAATCTACAACCTGCAAGTGCTGGGCCGGGTATTGGGCAAACTGAATCAGGTGCCTGATATTATCGACGCCAGGCGATTGCACGGTTGATTGATTGTTTCATAGCAGCGGAAATATATCCGCTGCTTATTTAATAATAGTTAATCATATATATTTATGCCGTTGTTTTTCCTTATGAGCTGAGTAAAGTATATTCTTCGTGTCCATTTAAAGGATTAGCCATGGCACATTCTATTTATATGAGTCTGACAGGAAATAAACAGGGTCTTATTTCACAAGGTTGTTCATCGATAGAGTCGATTGGTAACAGATGCCAGTTATCTCATGCCGATCAAATTCAACTTCTTTCATTCAAACATCATATTCTTTGCGACAAAAATGTTAACCACCTCCCAGTCACACTGATAAAAGCCATTGATAAAGCGACACCGTTACTGGGCGTGGCAATATCTAATCAGGAAGAATTAACACTCGTTATAGATTTTTATCGTACGGCTTCACATGGACGGCAGGAAAAATATTTCACCATAAAAATTAATCGCGCAGTGATTGTTGAAATGTTTATTGATTACCCACACTCAGTAACGCAAAGCGAGGTTCAGCCTGAGGAGGTTATTTCGCTGCGCTATAACGATATTACCTGGGAACACCATGCGGCTGGAACTTGCGGGTATAGTTTCTGGGAAGATCGCGTATGACAGATGCGAGATTTCCCTCTGAAATTGAAAACAGTTTTTCCTTTCAGACATTACACCGATTATCGTTACAGCTTAAGAATTTGGGTGAGCATGTGGCGCGAAATTACCTGCGACAGTCGTATATAAAACGCCGCTTCCTGGCAGAGGTTCAACAGTTAATATCACAGAGTGAAACGGCTTTTGTCGAAGGCCGAATAACTTTGAATGCTGCGACTTATGTATTGCAGCAAGAGTATAATTACCTTAAAAAATCCAGTGACGACCTCTTTGCTCAACGAGTGCAGCAATGGATCATTATTGAAGCTGAAAAGGAGGCTGAAACTGAGCGCAATGGTTGGAAGACACTAGTCATCAAACAAATCGGTTTTGTGGGTGGGGGAACACAAATTATAGCGGGATATGGTGCTTGTGCGGGGACGTTAGGGCTAGGTTGTGCAGCGTTTGGAGGAACTCTTATTGCCCACGGTACAAATAATATGTATGAAAATGGATATTATTTGTTATATCGAAAAGAAAAAGTCGGTTATGTGAAACAAGTTTATCAGATCGTCGCAAAAGAAGCGGGGTTTACTGAAAAACAGGGCGAAAATGCTTTTGCTGTGGTTGACCTTGGGTTATCTGTAAATGGTTTACTTACCAAAGTGAACAAACCAGAAGCGTGGCGATTATTCCGATATATGAACCAAGATAAAATTTATGCTTTCAAAAAAATGACACCGTCCGAACTAACGATTGAAATCTCCTCAGATAGTGCAACGATAGCTGGCTTAGAAAAGGAATAATGATGGAGGATGTTTTTTTTCTGTTTTTGTATCTCATTACTTCGGTTGTGTTTGTTGTGATACAGGGGATGTGTTTCGTTTATGCTGTGAAATTTAATACTTCATTATTTGTGGTTGTGTATGTGATCTCTGTCATGATTCTTGGTGGCACGCAATTCCATATTTTGAAATATGGAACATTCCCCTATGGTTTACTATCAAATCTGAACGTATATTTAAATGACGACTGGATTATGTATATCTCAACTTTTTTTGTATGGATTCATGGCATGATTCTTCCTCTTTTTTTTAACATTTTGACTCAACCTAAAAAAACGTGGAAAGAGTAATTTCATTGAAACTCGACCTCATTTTTTGCTATAGATAGCCACAAATTTGACAAAAATAGAGCCGATATGTCCTCTCAAATTACCCGCCTACTGGGCATTATGAAGCGCTTGCGTGACCCGGAAACAGGCTGTCCATGGGACCGTGAGCAAACCTTCGCTACCATCGCGCCTTACACGCTGGAAGAAACCTACGAAGTGCTTGATGCCATCAACCGCGAAGATTTTGACGATTTACGTGGTGAGCTGGGTGATTTGCTGTTCCAGGTCGTGTTTTACGCGCAAATGGCGCAGGAAGAAGGGCGCTTTGATTTCGACGATATCTGCAAAGCTATCAGCGACAAACTCGAACGCCGCCACCCGCACATTTTTGCCGACGGCACCGCCGGAAACAGTGCCGAAGTGTTAGAGCGTTGGGAACAAATCAAAAGTGATGAGCGAGCGGAAAAAGCGCAGCATTCGGCATTAGACGATATTCCTCACGCATTACCTGCATTGATGCGCGCGCATAAAATCCAGAAACGTTGTTCGACGGTGGGTTTTGACTGGACCACGCTTGGCCCAGTTTTAGACAAAGTCTATGAAGAAATCGACGAAGTGATGCATGAGGCAAAACAAGCCGTTGTTGATGAAGCCAAACTGGAAGAAGAAGTCGGCGATTTATTGTTCGCTACCGTCAATTTAGCACGCCATTTAGGCACCAAAGCTGAGACGGCATTACAAAAAGCTAACCTGAAGTTTGAGCGTCGTTTCCGCGAAGTGGAAAGGATTATTGCCGACAGGGGCCTGACAATGACCGGAGTTGACCTGGAAATCATGGAACAAGTCTGGCAGCAGGTTAAACGCCAGGAAACTGAAATTTAACGCGTTTTTGTGGTCAAGCGCTTTTTATGGCAATTCCAATTTAACAAGCGCTTGATTTACGTCAAAAACATTTATGCCAAACGGGCTATTTTCATTGCCCTGACAAAGCGCGAGGTCAGGGCTTTGCAGACAGAATGAAAGTTTGTGGCGCCGATACTGTTCGGGTATACTACTTTCCCGTCCTGGTACTTCCATCGTCTTTAAACCTAACTCTTCAGGTTCAGCATGACAACGAACTATATTTTTGTGACCGGCGGGGTCGTTTCCTCTCTGGGTAAAGGCATTGCCGCAGCCTCCCTCGCAGCTATTCTCGAAGCCCGTGGCCTCAACGTATCCATCATGAAACTCGATCCGTACATCAACGTCGATCCGGGTACCATGAGCCCTATTCAACATGGGGAAGTGTTCGTTACAGAAGACGGCGCTGAAACCGACCTTGATTTAGGTCACTACGAGCGTTTCATTCGCAACAAAATGACACGTCGTAACAACTTCACCACTGGCCGTATTTACTCAGAAGTTCTGCGTAAAGAGCGCCGTGGCGACTACCTGGGCGCGACTGTTCAGGTTATTCCACACATCACGAACGCAATCAAAGAACGCATCCTTGAAGGTGGCGAAGGCTACGATGTCGTGCTGGTTGAAATCGGCGGTACTGTAGGCGATATCGAATCCCTGCCGTTCCTCGAAGCGATTCGTCAGATGGCGGTTGAAGTGGGTCGTGAGCACACCCTGTATATGCACCTGACTCTGGTGCCATACATGGCTGCTGCTGGTGAAGTGAAAACTAAACCGACTCAACACTCCGTAAAAGAACTGCTTTCTATCGGTATTCAGCCAGATGTGCTGATCTGCCGCTCTGACCGCGTTGTTCCGGCTAACGAACGTGCAAAAATTGCATTGTTCTGTAACGTCCCGGAGAAAGCGGTTATTTCTCTAAAAGATGTCGATTCCATCTATAAAATTCCAGGTCTGTTGAAATCACAGGGTCTGGACGATTATATTTGTAAACGATTCAGCTTGAACGTTCCTGAAGCTAACTTGTCCGAATGGGAACAAGTTATTTATGAAGAAGCGAATCCGACAAGCGAAGTCACAATTGGTATGGTCGGCAAGTACATTGAACTGCCAGATGCCTACAAATCTGTGATTGAAGCATTGAAACACGGTGGTTTGAAAAATCGTCTGACCGTTAACATCAAGCTGATTGACTCGCAGGATGTTGAAACTCGCGGTGCTGAAGAAGTGCTGAAGGGATTGGATGCTATCCTTATCCCTGGCGGTTTCGGTTACCGTGGTGTGGAAGGCAAAATCGCCACCGCGCGTTATGCTCGTGAGCAAAACATTCCGTATCTGGGCATTTGCTTAGGTATGCAGGTTGCGCTGATTGAGTTCGCACGGAATGTTGCAGGCATGGCTAACGCCAACTCAACTGAATTTGTGCCAGACTGTAAATACCCGGTGGTCGCCTTAATCACCGAGTGGCGCGACGAAGAAGGTAACGTTGAAGTTCGTACTGAAAAGAGCGACTTAGGCGGTACCATGCGTCTTGGTGGCCAGCAGTGTCAGTTGACCGATGGTAGTCTGGTGCGCCAGATGTACGGTGAACCGACAATTACTGAGCGCCATCGCCATCGTTATGAAGTCAACAACATGTTGTTGAAGCAAATTGAAGCAGCAGGTCTGCGCGTTGCGGGCCGTTCCGGTGATGACCAACTGGTAGAAATCATCGAAGTGCCAAATCATCCGTGGTTTGTTGCTTGCCAGTTCCACCCGGAATTTACTTCTACTCCGCGTGATGGGCACCCACTGTTCGCAGGCTTTGTTAAAGCTGCCGGTGAGTTCCAGAAGCGTCAGGCGAAGTAAGAGAGAGTTAGAACGACAACGCGCGAATGTTTCGCGCGTTGTTTGTCTGGAGTTTTAGTTTAACTTGTACTGAGGAAAATCTAATGTCCAAAATCGTTAAAGTCATCGGTCGTGAAATCATCGACTCCCGTGGTAACCCGACTGTTGAAGCTGAAGTTCATCTGGAAGGCGGTTTCGTAGGTATGGCTGCTGCACCATCAGGTGCTTCAACTGGTTCCCGCGAAGCGCTGGAACTGCGCGATGGCGACAAATCTCGCTTCCTGGGCAAAGGCGTTCTGAAAGCCGTTGCTGCAGTTAACGGCCCGATCGCTGCGGCTGTAATTGGTAAAGATGCGAAAGACCAGGCTAACATCGATAAGATCATGATCGACCTGGACGGTACCGAAAACAAATCCAACTTCGGCGCTAACGCAATCCTGGCTGTTTCTCTTGCTGCTGCTAAAGCTGCTGCTGCCTCTAAAGGCCTGCCGCTGTACGCACACATCGCTGAACTGAACGGCACCCCAGGCAAGTTCTCTATGCCTCTGCCAATGATGAACATCATCAATGGTGGCGAGCACGCTGATAACAACGTTGATATCCAAGAGTTCATGATTCAACCAGTTGGCGCGAAAACTCTGAAAGAAGCCATCCGTATGGGTTCTGAAGTTTTCCACACCCTGGCTAAAGTTCTGAAATCTAAAGGTATGGGTACTGCTGTTGGTGACGAAGGTGGCTATGCGCCAAACCTGGGTTCCAACGCTGAAGCACTGGCTGTAATCGCTGAAGCGGTTAAAGCTGCAGGCTACGAGCTGGGTAAAGACGTTACTCTGGCTATGGACTGTGCTGCTTCTGAATTCTACAAAGACGGTAAATACGTTCTGGCTGGCGAAGGCAACAAAGCTTTCACCTCTGAAGAATTCACCCACTTCCTGGAAGACCTGACCAAACAGTACCCAATCGTTTCTATCGAAGACGGTCTGGACGAGTCTGATTGGGATGGTTTCGCATACCAGACCAAAGTAATGGGCGACAAACTTCAGCTGGTTGGTGATGACCTGTTCGTTACTAACACCAAAATCCTGAAAAGAGGTATCGACAACGGTATCGCTAACTCCATTCTGATCAAATTCAACCAGATCGGTTCTCTGACCGAAACTCTGGCTGCGATCAAAATGGCGAAAGATGCTGGCTACACTGCAGTTATCTCTCACCGTTCAGGCGAAACTGAAGACGCTACCATCGCTGACCTGGCTGTTGGTACTGCTGCAGGCCAGATCAAAACTGGTTCTATGAGCCGTTCTGACCGTGTTGCTAAGTACAACCAGCTGATTCGTATCGAAGAAGCACTGGCTGCTGCGGGCACACCAGCTCCGTTCAACGGTCTGAAAGAAGTTAAAGGTCAGTAATTCGTTACAGCTTTAAATTCTGATTAAAAAACCCGCTTCGGCGGGTTTTTTTGTGCGCATTTTTCACCAAACCTGAGCCACTCTCGCATAAACCAGGAATGCAGTTTGCGGTTGCCAGTGCTCTCGACCAGGATTAGTGGGTTATTTCACTCACAGGTCAGGAGACCGCCATGAAAGCTGCAGTTGTTAACAAAGATCACTCTGTCGGCATCATAGATAAACCCGTTCGTGCTCTGAAACACGGCGAGGCATTACTGACAATGGAGTGTTGCGGTGTTTGCCACACCGATTTACATGTGAAAAACGGAGACTTTGGTGATGTAACCGGCATTACGCTGGGCCATGAAGGGATCGGGGTGGTGAAGTCCATTGGCCCCGGCGTCACGTCGCTGAAAGTGGGAGATCGTGCAAGTGTTGCCTGGTTCTTCCGTGGATGCGGCAATTGCGAATATTGTAATACCGGTAACGAAACGCTGTGCCGTAGCGTAACGAATGCGGGATATACCGCTGACGGCGGTATGGCTGAAGAGTGCATTGTGGTTGCCGATTACGCAGTAAAAGTCCCTGACGGCCTCGAATCAGCTGCAGCCAGTAGCGTAACCTGTGCGGGCGTCACCACTTACAAAGCGGTGAAAGTTTCCCATATTCAGCCTGGTCAATGGATTGCGATTTACGGCCTGGGTGGCCTTGGCAACCTCGCGCTGCAATATGCGAAGAATGTCTTTAATGCCAAAGTCATTGCCATTGATGTTAATGATGCGCAGCTCGATTTTGCTAAAGAGTGCGGAGCAGATTTAGTCATCAACTCGCGTAACGAAGATGCGGCCAAAGTTATTCAGGAGAAAGTAGGTGGTGCTCATGCGGCGGTCGTCACGGCTGTGGCAAAAGCGGCATTCAACTCGGCGGTCGATGCGGTTCGTGCTGGTGCACGTATCGTTGCGGTCGGTCTGCCTTCTGAGTCTATGAGTCTAAACATTCCGCGACTGGTGCTTGATGGTATCGAAGTCGTCGGTTCTCTGGTGGGAACCCGCATGGATTTGACTGAAGCCTTCCAGTTTGCCGCCGAAGGTAAAGTTGTGCCAAAAGTGACGATGCGTCCGCTTGAAGATATCAATGCTATTTTCAAGGAAATGGAAGAGGGCAAAATCAAAGGCCGTATGGTTATTGATTTTAAAACTAAGAAATAAGCGTTGTCCAGGTTGGCCGGGATTTCCCCGGCCATTTGATTTTAAAGCGACTGAATTACCCGCTTAAGCAGACGAATTCTCGGCACAATGCTGTCTATTTCCAGGTATTCTGACGCGCTGTGGAACCCCGCGCCAATCGGGCCGAAACCGTCCAGTGAAGGGATGCCCAGCGCTGCTGTGTGGTTAGCATCAGAACCGCCGCCAACCGATTTCCAACGTACGTCGATCCCTTCGGCAACACCCGCTTGCTCGACAATTCGCATCAACTCTTCGGTATCAGCCGTCGGTGCCATCGCAGGTTTGTGCGCTTGTTGGTGAACGCTCGTTTTCACATCACGCTCAAATTCACGCTGGCCATAAGCCTGGATTGCGGCGTGGACTCGCGCATATTCATCGTTGTCCTGGAAGCGGACATCAACAATCATCTCCGCATGCTCCGGCACGATGTTTGCCCCCACACCACCTGAAATCACGCCGGTATTGATGGTCGTGCCTTTAGCCATATCTGCCAGATCGCTGATTTCCAGCACCGCGCGTGCCAGCGCTTTGATCGCGGAGCGGCCCGCTTCCGGGTCGTTACCCGCATGCGCCGCCACACCTTTAAACGTTAATTTATATCCTGCGATGCCTTTACGCGCTTTAACCAGCGAACCGTCTGCCCTTGCGGCTTCACACACCAACACGCAGCGGCTGCGCTTTGCCAGCTCACCAATCCAGTGATGTGAATGTGCCGATCCTGTTTCTTCATCCGGGTTCATTGCCACGCCAATAGACAAACGCTGAAGCGTCGTTTTATCCATCTCACGTAATGCCCAGAGAATGTTCAGCAGGCCGCTTTTCATATCTGAAACGCCTGGGCCGTAAGCGCGATTGCCTTCGATGGTGAACGGCCGCTCACCCACGGTTCCAACCGGGAAGACGGTGTCCATATGCCCGACCAGCAGCACATCATAATGGTCAGCGTCTGGTTTGTTGGTGGCAAATAAACCCGGGCCAACTTTTTCGCCGAGAGCGATTCGGTCGCAATGCCAGTTTTCGTTGTGATACCACTGTTGAATGATGCGGCTGACTTCTTCAACGCCATCAATCGTTGCCGTGCCACAGTCGATATTGACCAATTTTTTGAGTTCTTGAAGGTACTGTTTCAAATCCATATCTTACTCCAGAATCAAAAGTCGCATAATTAACATGGCGCCAAAGGCGTTCAGCACCGAAATTGCGATCATTAAGGGGATACGTTTCGCCGGAATACCAACCACGCCAAGGATGCGGCCAGCATATTGCACTTGAGAGCCCATCAGATAAATGGCAGGGGCGAGGATGGCAAGATGCGCACCGGTGAGAATGCCTTTTTCAAACAATGTGATAGCAACACCGATTGCGCCGCCCATCGACATCCAGCCACCGATGAGAACCGCAGCCGCTTCACCGGGCAGGCCAAAAACTTTCATCAACGGGCCAAATATCCAGGCCAGGCCGTTCAGTGCACCAGTGATTTGTAGAGCGTAAATAATAATAAATGCCATCAGCACGTTAGGAAGGGTGCTGGTGGTCGCGATATTCCAGCCTTTGCGGGCACCCGCGACGAACACATCGGTGATCATCGGTTTAGCGGTATCAGCCATGTTGCACCTCCACACTGTGCTTACGTTCTGTGACGTTAAGAATCAGGCGCATCACATTCGCCCCGACGATTTTCATGATGAACATCACCGCGATGCACAGGCCGATGGATGCTGGAACAGCGCTCGTTCCGTCAATGGCAATCAGTGTAAAGAGCACGGCACCGGAGGAGAAAAAGTTGGTTATCATGGCGCCCGCAGAAAACTGGAACATCGTGAAGATCGTTTTTTCTTTGTCGGTTATCTGCCCTTCATCGGCTAACACGCGAGTGAGCGAGGCGCCTACATCGGTACTTTGCAGACTGCCAATCAGCGCAAGGCCGGTGGAACCTGGAATCCCGAGAAGTGGGCGTAACAGAGGTGTCAGCAGTTTACGTGCCGCATTCAGTGCACCGTAATGCTCAAGTACGTTTATCATCCCCAGCGCAAACATCACCGCTGGAATCAGGCCAAAGGCGAACAGGAAACCGTCCATTGCCCCATGCCCACCCTTACCGCGAAAAGCACTTTTGGCCGCGTCTACGGCATCGCCCGAAAGATTGACATCGGTGACGACTTTGCCAAACGCACCGTTTAATGTGGTGAAGTCGAAGACTCCATACCACTCCTTGCCACCCAACAGCCCAGAAAAGAACACCATTGCGAACAGCAACGCAATATAGGCGCCAGGCCCCACGCGTTGGTCACCTGAATGAACCGAACTTTCCATATATCATTTCCTTATGTCATTGATGGGGTCAATACGCAGGCGATGCTAAGTGTGTTGCGGGCAGCGGAATATGACAGGGATCAAGCAGTCAGGCATAGAGAGAAGAGAAGGGTAATTGTTGTGATGATAAGCACAATAACCTTGTTTGTTGGGTGGTTATTGGGTCGGCTTAGGGACTTATTTTAGAACAAATGCCGCAGCAGCCGCGTTGCGCATGACCTCAACCGTGACTTCTGCGATAATTACTCTTTACACCTATTTCTGAGAAGACTATGCAGTATCCGATTAACGAGATGTTCCAGACCCTGCAAGGGGAGGGCTATTTTACTGGTGTGCCCGCCATTTTTATTCGCCTGCAAGGCTGCCCGGTGGGTTGCGCGTGGTGCGATACCAAACACACCTGGGATAAACTCGCGGATCGTGAAGTCTCTCTGTTCAGCATTTTGGCTAAAACCAAAGAAACCGATAAATGGGGCAGCGCGACTGCGGAAGATCTGTTGGCTATTTTCCAGCGTCAGGATTACACCGCTCGTCATGTGGTGATTACCGGTGGCGAACCTTGCATCCACGATCTCACGCCGCTGACCTCACTGTTTGAACACCACGGTTATAGTTGCCAGATAGAAACCAGCGGCACGCACGAAGTGCGTTGTACTGCGGGAACCTGGGTTACGGTCTCTCCGAAAGTGAATATGCGTGGCGGTTACGATGTGCTTTCTCAGGCGCTAGAACGCGCGGACGAAATCAAGCATCCGGTTGGGCGCATGCGTGATATTGAAGCGCTGGATGAATTGCTGGCAACGCTGGTGGATGACAAAAAACGCGTGATTGCGCTTCAGCCTATCAGCCAGAAAGAAGACGCCACACGTCTGTGCATTGAAACATGTATCGCCCGCAATTGGCGGCTTTCAATGCAGACGCACAAATATTTGAATATTGCATAAAACAAGAAAGGCACCCGAAGGTGCCTTTCTTTTAACCTTTATACACGCACCCGGCGGTACAGGTTTCTTTCACCATCACCGCGCTTAACAGCGGCACGATTGGCTTCATCTCATCCCAAATCCATTTTGCCAGCACTTCACTGGTTGGATTCTCAAGACCTGGAATATCATTCAGATAGTAATGATCCAGACGATCATAAGTCGGTTTAAACGCCGCTTTCAGTTCTGAAAAATCCATAATCCAGCCGGTGTAAGGATCAACCTCGCCGGTGATTTCCAGACGCACCATAAAAGAATGGCCATGCAGGCGACCGCATTTGTGGCCTTCCGGCACATGCGGCAGGTGATGAGCGGCTTCGAAGGTAAAATCTTTAAACAGGGTGGTGGTCATTATTACTTTCTCTGTAGGGCGAAAAACCGCCGCATAGTACCGGAATCCACTATTTTGCGCATTAACTTAAATCATGCCCCAGGAGTAAATCCCTGTATCTCTGCTTCTTTTCTATTTTATCTTTTGTTTTTCATGGGCTTAGATAACCACTTTTAACGTTATGAATTACCCATAAAAGCGGTTAGTCATTTTGGTTATTTGTTATTTCTATCCCTTCTTTAATTGTTACTATCGCTCTGGTTAACCTTACCTTATTGCCGTTTATTCTTGAAAACGGACCTTTGCTACTGGAACCCAATACGCATGACGACTCAGGCCCCACCGACCGCGTTGCTACCGCTGACACCGGAGCAACTGGCACGCCTCCAGGCGGCGACAACTGATTTCTCGCAGACTCAACTGGCCTGGTTATCGGGCTATTTCTGGGGAATGATTAATCAACAACCGGGTGCTGTTACCACAGCTCAGGCACCTGCGGCAGAAATTCCGGTGATTACGTTGATTTCCGCATCCCAAACCGGGAACGCACGTCGCGTGAGCGAACAATTACGCGACGATTTGCTGGCAGCAAAACTGAACGTCAATCTGGTTAATGCGGGCGACTACAAATTCAAACAAATTGCCCAGGAAAAACTGCTGATTGTTGTTACCTCAACCCAGGGTGAAGGTGAGCCGCCTGAAGAAGCGGTGGCGTTGCATAAATTCCTCTTCTCGAAAAAAGCACCAAAACTCCCGGATACGGCATTTGCCGTCTTTAGTCTGGGCGACACCTCTTACGAATTCTTCTGCCAGTCCGGTAAAGACTTTGATACCAAACTGGCGGAATTGGGCGGCGAACGCCTGCTTGATCGTGTTGATACCGATGTCGAATTCCAGCCAGCAGCCGAGCAGTGGCGGGCAAAAATTGTTGAAGTGCTGAAATCCCGTGTCCCGGCGGAAACTCCGGCACAAGCAGCAGTGACAGCAACGGGCGTGGTCAACGAAGTTTTCTCAAGCCCTTACACTAAAGAAGCGCCACTGGCTGCATCGCTTGCGGTTAACCAGAAAATCACCGGCCGCGATTCTGAAAAAGACGTGCGCCATTTCGAGATTGATTTGGGTGATTCCGGTCTGCGTTACCAGCCGGGCGATGCGCTGGGTGTCTGGTATCAAAACGATCCAGCCCTGGTGAAAGAGCTCGTCGAACTGTTATGGCTCAAAGGCGATGAAAGCGTCACCGTCGATGGCAAAACACTGCCGCTGAGTGAAGCGCTGGAATGGCATTTCGAGTTGACGATTAACACCGTCAATATCGTTGAGAAATACGCGCAGGTGACTCGCAATGCCGCATTGCTGGATTTGGTTGGCGATAAAACCAAGCTGCAACACTTTGCGCAGAACACGCCAATCGTGGATATGGTGCGTTACGCGCCAGCAGAATTAACTGCTGAGCAGCTGGTTGAACTGCTGCGCCCACTGACGCCGCGCCTCTATTCCATCGCATCGTCGCAGGCAGAAGCAGAAAACGAAGTGCACATTACAGTCGGCGTGGTGCGTTATGACATCGAAGGCCGCGCACGCACTGGCGGTGCATCTGGCTTCCTGGCCGATCGCCTGGAAGAAGATGGCGAAGTGCGTGTGTTCATCGAACATAACGACAACTTCCGCCTGCCAGCCAACCCGGAAACCCCGGTGATTATGATTGGCCCAGGCACAGGTATCGCGCCTTTCCGCGCCTTCATGCAACAGCGTGAAAACGACGGAGCAAGCGGTAAGAACTGGCTGTTCTTCGGCAACCCGCACTTTACTGATGATTTCCTTTATCAGGTTGAATGGCAGCGCTACGTCAAAGACGGCCTGCTAACCAATATCAGTCTCGCCTGGTCACGCGACCAGGAACATAAAATATACGTACAAGATAAACTGCGCGAAAAAGGCGCGGAACTGTGGAGCTGGATTAACGAAGGCGCCCACATTTACGTCTGCGGCGATGCAAATCGCATGGCAAAAGACGTAGAGCAAGCATTACTGGAAGTGGTAGCTGAGTTCGGTGGCATGGACCTCGAAACGGCAGATGAATTTTTAAGTGAGCTGCGCGTTGAGCGCCGTTATCAGCGAGATGTCTACTAATGAGCGAAAAACACCCAGGACCATTAGTGGTCGAAGGCAAATTGAGTGATGCCGAGCGCCTGAAACGCGAAAGCAATTATCTGCGCGGTACCATCAAAGAAGATTTGCAGGACGGGCTGACCGGCGGCTTCAGAGGCGACAACTTCCTGCTCATTCGTTTCCACGGTATGTATCAGCAAGATGACCGCGATATTCGTGCTGAACGTGCGGAGCAAAAGCTTGAGCCACGCCACGCCATGATGCTGCGCTGCCGTCTGCCGGGCGGGATTATTACCACCGAACAGTGGCGTGCGATTGATAAATTTGCCGAAGATAAAACCATTTACGGCAGCATTCGTCTGACCAACCGTCAGACTTTCCAGTTTCACGGCATTCTGAAAAAGAACGTGAAACCGGCTCACGAAATGCTGCATGAAGTCGGGCTGGACGCGCTGGCAACCGCCAACGACGTCAACCGTAACGTGCTTTGTACGTCTAACCCGGTGGAGTCTGAACTACACCAGGAAGCCTACGAATGGGCGAAAAAACTCTCTGAGCATTTGCTGCCACGCACCCGTGCTTACGCTGAGATCTGGTGGGATAAAGAGAAAGTCGCGACCACCGACGAAGAGCCGATCCTCGGTGAAACGTATCTGCCGCGTAAGTTTAAAACCACGGTCGTTGTGCCGCCGCAGAACGATGTCGATCTTCATGCCAACGACATGAACTTCATCGCGATCGCCAAAGACGGCAAGCTGGTGGGCTTCAACCTGCTGGTGGGCGGCGGCTTGTCTATAGAACACGGTAATAAAGCGACTTACGCACGTACCGCGAGCGAGTTTGGTTACATTCCGCTTGAGCACACGCTGGCCGTTGCCGAAGCCGTTGTCACCACACAACGCGACTGGGGCAACCGTACCGACCGTAAAAATGCTAAAACCAAATACACCCTCGAACGCGTCGGTGTTGACGTGTTTAAAGCCGAAGTTGAACGTCGCGCAGGCATTACGTTCGAGCCGATTCGCCCGTATGAATTTACCGGGCGTGGCGATCGTATTGGCTGGGTAAAAGGCATCGACGACAAATGGCACCTGACGCTGTTTATCGAAAATGGCCGCATCCTCGATTACCCGGGCCGCCCACTGAAAACCGGCTTGATGGAGATCGCAAAGATCCACAAAGGCGATTTCCGCCTGACTGCCAACCAGAACCTGATCGTGGCGGGCGTTCCGGCAAGCGAGAAAGCGGCAATCGAGAAAATTGCTAAAGAAAGCGGCCTGATGAACGCGGTGAAACCACAGCGTGAAAACTCGATGGCCTGTGTTGCCTTCCCGACTTGCCCGCTGGCGATGGCAGAAGCTGAACGCTTCCTGCCGCAGTTTGTGACTAAAGTTGAAGAAGTGCTGGAGAAACACAATGTGCCGGATGAACACATCGTCACGCGTGTTACCGGCTGCCCGAACGGCTGTGGGCGCGCGTTACTGGCTGAAATTGGCCTGGTAGGCAAAGCGCCAGGGCGTTACAACCTGCACATCGGTGGCAACCGTATCGGCACGCGTATCCCGCGTATGTACCGCGAAAATATCACCGAACCGGAAATTCTGGCTTCGATTGATGAACTGGTGGGGCGCTGGTCGAAAGAGCGTGAAGCTGACGAAGGCTTTGGCGATTTCACCATCCGTGCGGGGATCATTCGCCCGGTATTGGACCCGGCTCGGGACTTGTGGGACTAACACTATTCTTCTCCTTCTCCTGGGGGAGAAGGCCGGGATGAGGGGGGGCTGGGCTTACTACGTGCGTCAGCATTCGACATGGGTCGCCCTAACCCTCTCCCCAGGGAGAGGGAATACTATTTAGCGAGGTATCTATGCCTGTACTCGATTTAAAAGCGCTCAATGAATTGCCAAAAGTTGAGCGCGTGATGGCGCTGGCCGAGGTCAACAGCCAGCTCGAAAAACTCACGGCGCAGGAGCGTGTTACCTGGTCGCTGGAGAATCTGCCGGGCGAGTTTGTGCTCTCTTCTAGTTTTGGTATTCAGGCGGCGGTAAGTTTGCATCTGGTCACTCAGCAGTTTCCGGATATTCCGGTTATCCTCACCGATACCGGCTATCTGTTCCCGGAAACTTACCAGTTTATTGATGAGCTGACCGACAAGCTGAAGCTGAACCTGAAAGTTTACAGCGCGAAGGAAAGTGCGGCGTGGCAAGAAGCGCGTTACGGCAAATTGTGGGAGCAGGGCGTTGAAGGCATTGAGAAATACAATGACATCAACAAAGTGGAGCCGATGAACCGTGCGCTGCGTGAGCTAAACGGGCAAACCTGGTTTGCTGGCCTGCGCCGCGAGCAATCGGGCAGCCGTGCAAACTTGCCGGTGCTGGCGATTCAACGCGAAGTATTTAAAATTCTGCCGATTATCGACTGGGACAACCGCCAAGTTTACCAGTACCTCACCGCCAACGGTTTGAAATATCACCCGTTGTGGGATCAAGGCTACCTTTCAGTAGGCGACACACACACTACGCGGAAATGGGAAGAAGGTATGGCAGAAGAGGAAACTCGCTTCTTCGGTCTGAAACGTGAGTGCGGCTTGCACGAGTAATCATTATGCCATTCAGTTCGATCTTGTATCCTAAGTGGGAGAGGGTCGAGCTGTTCCATTTTTGTGAGCGCAATTTATCCAGCTCTCTCTAATTTTTCTGTCTTGATAATTATGTTGTTATTAATCAATAACTGAATAATTTATTTTATGTAATACTTTAGCTATGACTATTTTTTATCCTGTAATTACTGGTTGGGATGGCTTTAGTAATATTAGGGAATGTATCATTATGGCCCAAATGATAAAGTTTTAGCCTTGCTTCATACTTGACTTATGCTCATATTGTATAGGCTGGTATTTAACGATATAAAAAATAATAATTCGAGTGAGCAATTTGCTCACTCGGTCTCTCTAAAATAGACTTACTGCAAGTTAAAAATGATTGAGTCAAATGAATACGTCTCACGTAACCCATTATCTTCCATATAAGCTCTTGCACCACTCATAAGTATTTGGCCCTTCTCATCTCGTGAGCCGGTCCAGTAATCAGAAAAAACGTAATCCCAATATCCTGAAGGCCGTATACCTATTGAAAAACCAACCATGCATGGGTATCTGTTTGAACCAGAGAAAGTATATTGCCCCTGGATATCATATGTCATTTCTCCTAGCGGAGAATCTTTAGTGTAAAACGTCCCTTTATAGATACCCGTATGATAATCACATTCTGTTATTTTCAGAATGAAATCCTTTTCTTCACTTATATAAGTGCCTACAATTTCTTTTGTGTTTGTTCCACTCATATTGTTTCTCCAGTTTTAAATATTGATTTGAGATGGGACAATATTAGAAGGTCAGTTTATAAAGTTCTCAAAAAGTGCCTATTTTCATATAGACAGTTATTAAGTATGAAAACAGACCATAGCTTATCGCGATTTTTTAGAATAGCTGTTAGAACTGTAACATTATACTTGCATATCCGTATTCCTGATTAGAACGCATGTCGTGGGCCTAAGCATTAGAAATGGGGAGACGATGAATGATGTCTCCCCATTTCCGCGAGAAGCGGGGATAAATATTGAACTTGCAGAAAGAAACTCTAAATTCAATTTTTCTTTTATTTCCCTGCTTTCGCCAGCTCTTTTACCAGCGGCAACATCACGCGTACCACATCATGACTGCGTTTTTCGATACGATGCGGGAGCCATTTATCCAGATACTGTTGGTTATCAATCAGAGCGTTATGCCAACTGGTTCCCTCCGGGAAGGCTTTGCTCTTCGCGCGTTGCTGATAACCATCTTTTTTGCCCAGCGACCAGTTCGTTGCTTCAACATAAAGCACCGGAATTCCAGCCTCGTCAAAGACGTTGGTATCGCTGCAACAGCCGGTGCCTTTGGGATAGGCAGCATTCAGCCCCGGATTCGTCGTGGCCTGAACGCCAAACTTATGTGCCAGTTTTAACGCCCGATCGCGCGTTAATTTACTGACCGCAGTCGATGTTGCTTTCCCGCTATTGAAGTAGAGTTTGTCGCCGACAATTAAGTTATCGAGATTGATCACCAGCAGCGTGTTTTTCTTCTCACGGGCCGACATGCGTTTGAGTATATCTTCCGCGCCCAGCGTGCCAATTTCTTCACCGCTGGTGGCGATAAAACGAATGCCATAACGTGTTGGGATCTCTTTCATGCGCGCAGCAAGTTCGAGCATCACGCCCAAACCAGACGCGTTGTCATCTACACCTTGCAGTGTTAAGCCGCCAAGATTGTTATTCACATCGTTATCACTGAGCGGAGAATAGGTATCGAGATGCGCCATGATGATAATTTGCTGTGGATCAACGCCCTCGCGGGCAGCAATGACCGAACTGGCGCTCACGTTATGCCAACTCTGATGACCGTCTTTGGTGGTGTAAAGATAGCGGGTATTAAAGCGGCGAATATCGCTTTGGTAGCCAAGCTGGCTAAATTGTTGCTTGAGGTAATCCGCCGCTAACATTTCCGAAGGACTGCCCGTCATGCGCCCTGGGAATACCGTCGCAATGTGGCGAGTTTGTTGACTGGCCATTTCGCCAATTGGCGAGTGACCTGCTAATGCTGGCAAAGTACAGCAAATGCTTAGCGCCAGGCTGGTCAGCGAGTGGCGCAATGCGGAAAACATAGTGGGTCCCTTTCAAAGAGAAAAATTTTTGCCCGCGTAGTATGAAACTGTGATGGACGTTACACAATTTCAATTGCTCTGAAAGCCGCATTATCTCGTGGGTAAAGCACATTTTGTGATTTGCATTTCCACGGCGTTATTCCTTTGTGGAACTACTCATTCCAATTCGTAATTTCATAACAAATAAACCTCAGCCGTATAGTCCCCTAATGAATTTTTAAACGGGGGCATGTCCTCCGTACTAAACCTCGGCAAAGGGAAGGTTATGGACCAGAAACGACTTACTCACTTACGGCAACTGGAGGCGGAAAGCATCCATATCATCCGTGAGGTCGCAGCCGAATTTGCTAATCCGGTGATGATGTATTCCATTGGCAAAGACTCCTCGGTGATGTTGCATTTGGCCCGTAAAGCCTTCTACCCAGGCACGCTTCCTTTCCCACTGCTGCATGTTGATACCGGCTGGAAATTCCGCGAGATGTACGATTTCCGTGACCGCACCGCGAAGAACTACGGTTTTGAGCTGCTGGTGCATAAAAACCCGGAAGGCGTGGCGATGGGAATTAACCCGTTCGTGCACGGTAGCGCTAAACATACCGACATCATGAAAACCGAAGGGCTGAAACAGGCACTGAGTAAGTACGGGTTTGATGCCGCTTTTGGTGGCGCGCGGCGTGATGAAGAAAAATCACGTGCGAAAGAACGTATCTATTCTTTCCGTGACCGCTTCCACCGCTGGGATCCTAAAAACCAGCGCCCGGAGCTGTGGCACAACTACAACGGCCAGATTAACAAAGGCGAGAGCATTCGCGTGTTCCCACTTTCTAACTGGACCGAGCTGGATATCTGGCAGTACATCTTCCTGGAAAATATCGAAATCGTGCCGTTGTATCTGGCCGCACCACGCCCTGTGCTGGAGCGTGATGGCATGCTGTTGATGGTGGATGACGACCGCATCGATTTACAACCTGGCGAAGTGATTGAGCAGAAAATGGTGCGCTTCCGTACCCTGGGCTGCTGGCCGCTGACCGGTGCCGTTGAGTCCGAAGCGCAGACGCTGCCGGAAATCATCGAAGAGATGCTGGTTTCGACCACCAGTGAACGTCAAGGGCGGGCAATTGACCGCGACCAGGCAGGCTCCATGGAGCTTAAAAAACGCCAGGGTTATTTCTAAGGAGCCGCCAGATGAACACCACTATTGCACAACAAATTGCTGATGAAGGCGGCGTTGAAGCCTATCTGCACGCGCAACAACATAAAAGCCTGCTGCGTTTCCTGACCTGCGGCAGCGTCGATGACGGCAAAAGTACCCTGATTGGCCGCCTGCTGCATGACACTCGCCAGATTTATGAAGATCAACTTTCTTCCCTGCATACCGACAGCAAACGCCACGGTACGCAGGGTGAAAAACTGGATCTGGCCTTGCTGGTGGATGGTCTGCAAGCCGAGCGCGAGCAAGGCATTACTATCGACGTGGCATACCGTTATTTCTCGACGGAAAAACGTAAGTTTATTATTGCCGACACGCCGGGGCATGAGCAGTACACCCGTAATATGGCGACCGGTGCGTCTACCTGTGAGTTGGCGATCCTGTTGATCGATGCGCGCAAAAGCGTGCTGGATCAAACGCGTCGCCACAGTTTTATCTCCACGCTGCTGGGGATCAAACATCTGGTGGTCGCGGTTAACAAAATGGATCTGGTGGATTACAGCGAAGATAGATTTGAGCAGATCAAACAGGATTACCTGACTTTTGCTGAGCAGCTTCCGGCAGATCTGGATATTCGTTTTGTGCCGCTTTCGGCTCTCGAAGGCGACAACGTGGCGACCCAAAGTGCCAGCATGCCGTGGTACACCGGCCCGACTTTATTGGAGCTTCTGGAAACGGTAGAGGTGAAACGCACCGTTGAGCAACAGCCGATGCGTTTCCCGGTTCAGTACGTGAACCGCCCGAATCTCGATTTCCGTGGTTATGCCGGGACGCTGGCTTCAGGCATTGTTAACGTCGGCCAGCGGGTAAAAGTTCTGCCATCGGGCGTTGAGTCAACCATTGCGCGAATCGTCACTTTTGATGGAGATTTGCAACAAGCCGCTGCGGGCGAAGCGATTACGCTGGTGCTGAAAGATGAAATCGACATCAGCCGTGGGGATTTGCTGGTGGATGCTGCCGACGCACAGCCTGCGGTACAGACAGCGAAAGTCGATGTGGTGTGGATGGCGGAGCAACCGCTGGTGCCGGGCCAAAGCTATGACATCAAAGTGGCCGGGAAGAAAACCCGCGCTCGCGTTGATAACATTCATTATCAGGTTGAAATTAACAGCCTGACCCAGCGCGTGGTGGAAACCCTGCCGCTCAACGGTATCGGTCTGGTGGATTTGACCTTTGACGAACCGTTGGTGCTGGATAAATACCAGGAAAACCCGGTGACTGGCGGGCTGATTTTCATCGACCGACTGACCAACGTGACGGTGGGTGCCGGAATGGTGCGTGAGCCGCAAGAACAGGTGTATCAGGAACCTTCTGCGTTTAGCGCGTTTGAGCTGGAACTGAATGCGCTGGTGCGCAGACACTTCCCACACTGGGGCGCACGTGATTTGCTGGGAGGCAAATAATGGCTGAGCACGACGAAAACGTCGTCTGGCATGCGCATCCAGTAACGGTTGAGCAGCGTGAAAAACTTCATCAGCACCGGGGCGCGGTGCTGTGGTTTACCGGGCTTTCCGGCTCGGGTAAATCGACCATTGCAGGTGCGCTGGAAGAGGCGTTACACAAACTTGGCGTCAGCACTTATTTGCTGGATGGCGATAATGTGCGCCACGGTTTGTGCAGCGATCTGGGCTTTAGTGATGCAGATCGTAAAGAAAACATCCGCCGCGTCGGTGAAGTTGCCAGGCTGATGGCCGATGCGGGGCTGGTGGTGCTGACCGCATTTATTTCTCCTCATCGAGCAGAACGCCAGATGGTGCGCGAGCTTGTCGGGGAAGGGCGGTTTATTGAAGTGTTTGTTGATACACCACTTTCTATCTGCGAAGCGCGTGATCCGAAAGGTTTGTACAAAAAAGCCCGTGCCGGTGAGTTACGTAATTTCACTGGAATTGACTCGGTTTACGAGGCCCCAGAGAACCCGGAAATACACTTAGGCGGCGAACAATTAGTAACAAATTTGATTGCGCAATTATTAGACCTGTTGCGGCGTGACGTTATTATCAAAACCTAAGAGATTGCCAGGATTGTTTCGTACCTGGCTTGCAGGGTTTATGGATTCGTTATGCGCAATAGTACCAATATCGCTATTACATCGGCTGAAGCAAGCCCTGGCACCGAAGAGACGACCTGGT
Organism: Buttiauxella agrestis ATCC 33320; assembly: GCF_000735355.1. Taxonomy (GTDB): domain Bacteria; phylum Pseudomonadota; class Gammaproteobacteria; order Enterobacterales; family Enterobacteriaceae; genus Buttiauxella; species Buttiauxella agrestis. Next base: position 5,599 of record NZ_JMPI01000057.1, on the reverse strand, counting down.
CATTGGCCGGGGCGTTTATCGGTTTTTTGTCGTGGCTATTGGCGCTGGGCATTCCGTTCCTGGTTTACGGCCCTAACACCCTGTTTTTCTTCCTCTATACCTGGCCATTCTTCCTTGCGCTCCTCCCTGTTGCGGTGGTAGTAGGGATTGCCTTGCACTCTTTGCTGCGCGGACGCGTGGTATATAGCTGCGCGGCCACGGTGCTGGCCGTGGCACTCATGTTCGGCATTCTATTCTTATGGCTGATGGGTTAGCCGTAAATATTTACCAAACCGTAACAGACTATTTATGACCGCAAGTTCGCTAACTCGCCTCCAAACGCGCATGTTGCCGCTATCTGTGATAAATTCTGCCGCAAATACGAGGGGCCATTTTGGGCCCAGAGCGAAGCTCGATAAAATTTTGTGCGATGATTGTGCCGTTTTTCAGGGGGCAGGATGGGTAAACTAACGTTGCTGTTACTGGCTTTGTTGGTCTGGTTGCAGTATTCGCTGTGGTTTGGAAAAAACGGCGTACATGATTACACGCGTGTGAACGACGATGTTACCGCTCAGCAGGCGACGAACGCCAAGCTTAAGGCGCGTAACGATCAGCTGTTCGCTGAAATTGACGATCTTAATGGCGGCCAGGAAGCCATTGAAGAGCGTGCGCGTAACGAACTCAGCATGACCAAACCGGGTGAAACTTTCTACCGCCTGGTACCCGATAGCTCTAAGCGCTTAGGCAACACTGCCGGGCAGAACAATCGATAATCAAGCGTAAGTGAATCTACATGGCAGACTCCTCCCCGGACGTAATTGCCGTGGTGCCGGCAGCAGGTATCGGCAGCCGCATGCAAACGGAATGTCCTAAGCAATATCTAAAAATCGGCAATAAAACTATTCTTGAACATGCGGTGGCAAGCCTGATGGCCCATCCACGCGTGGCTCATGTCATTATCGCCATTAGCCCTACCGACAACTGGTTTGCCTCTTTGCCTCTTGCTTCACACCCAGATGTGACGGTCATTGCGGGCGGAGCGCAACGTGCTGATTCCGTGCTTGCCGGGCTAAATGTGGTGCAAGGCGCTCAATGGGTACTGGTACATGATGCAGCGCGCCCATGCTTACATCAGGATGATTTAGCGCGTTTATTAGCGATAACTGAAACCAGCAAAATTGGCGGCATTCTGGCTGCACCCGTGCGCGACACCATGAAACGTGGCGAGCCGGGAAAAAACCTGATAGCCCACACCGTCGATCGCGAAGACCTCTGGCATGCTTTAACGCCACAACTGTTCCCGCTGGAATTGCTGCGAACCTGCTTGCAGCGCGCACTCGATGAACACGCCTCGATTACAGATGAAGCCTCAGCGCTTGAGTATTGTGGCTTCCATCCCGAATTAATTAGCGCCCGCGCCGATAATATAAAAGTGACTCGTCCTGAAGACCTGGCGTTGGCGGAGTTTTACCTCACGCGGTTAACCCAAACGGAGACTGAATAATGCGTATTGGACATGGTTTTGATGTACACGCCTTTGGTGGAGAAGGCCCGATTATCATTGGTGGCGTACGTGTACCGTTCGAAAAGGGGCTGCTCGCTCACTCTGATGGTGATGTCGCGCTGCACGCATTAACAGATGCTTTGTTGGGGGCGGCGGCTTTAGGGGATATCGGTAAATTATTCCCGGATACTGACCCGGCGTTTAAAGGCGCTGACAGCCGCGAGTTGCTGCGTGAAGCGTGGCGTCGCATTCAGGCTAAAGGTTTCACCCTGGGTAACGTCGATGTGACTATTATTGCGCAGGCGCCAAAAATGGCACCGCACATCCCGCAGATGCGCGTGTTTATTGCCGAAGATCTTGGCTGCCATATGGATGATGTTAACGTGAAAGCCACCACCACCGAAAAGCTCGGCTTTACCGGTCGTGGCGAAGGTATTGCGTGTGAAGCGGTCGCTCTGCTGCATAAGGCGCGTAAATAATGGATATGCAGAATCTGACCTGGCTGCACGGCAAGCCACAAGGCACCGGGTTAATCAAAGCCAGTCCAGAGGACTTCGTGGTTATCGAAGACCTGGGTTTTGGGCCGGATGGCGACGGCGAGCAACTACTGTTACGCATCCTGAAAAATGGCTGCAACACACGCTTTGTTGCTGATGCGCTGGCGAAATATCTGAAGGTTCCTGCCCGTGAAGTGAGCTTTGCCGGGCAGAAAGACAAGCATGCAGTAACCGAGCAGTGGTTCTGCGTACGTCTGCCGGGTAAAGAAATGCCGAGTATGAGCGCTTTTCAACTCGAAGGGTGCCAGGTGCTGGAATATGCCCGTCACCGCCGTAAACTGCGCCTCGGTGCTTTGAAAGGTAACAACTTCACGCTGGTCCTGCGCGACGTGAGTGACCGCGCGGAGCTTGAACAGCGCCTGAATAAAATTCTGCACCAGGGCGTGCCGAACTACTTTGGCAGCCAGCGTTTTGGTATTGCAGGTAATAACCTGCATCAGGCGGTGCGTTGGGCGCAAAGCAATGCGCCAATCCGTGACCGCAATAAACGCAGTTTTTATCTGTCCGCAGCCCGCAGCGCCATGTTTAACCAGATTGTCAGCGAAAGGCTGAAAAAGCCGGACTTTAACCAGGTTATCGACGGCGACGCTTTGCAACTCGCCGGGCGTGGGAGCTGGTTTGTCGCAACGCCTGAAGAGATGCCCGAGCTGCAAAACCGTGTTGATGCGGGTGAATTGCTGATTACCGCGCCATTGCCAGGTGATGGCGCCTGGGGTTCGCAAAACGCAGCACTTACGTTTGAGCAAGAGTGTGTGGCGCAGGAAACGGATTTACAGTCACTGTTAGTACGTGAGCGTGTAGAAGCGGCGCGTCGCGCCATGTTGGTCATGCCGAAAGAGTTAAGCTGGGCCTGGTGGGATGATATTACCGTTGAGCTGAAATTCTGGCTGCCAGCCGGGAGTTTCGCGACAAGCGTAGTGCGTGAACTAATGAACGCACCGGGCGGTTATGCTGATATTGCCGAATAGTAATCCTGGACAGTTCTTGGTTGTGAATGTTACAAAAACAGCAACAATTTCATGACGGCTGCACTAAAATCAGCTATCTGGGATAAAACAATAAGAAGCTTTGTAAATTCAATATGAGAATACTTTTGAGTAACGATGACGGGGTCAACGCGCCGGGCATTCAAGTTCTGGCTGCCCGACTAAGGGAATTTGCTCAAGTGCAGGTTGTTGCCCCTGACCGTAATCGCAGTGGGGCTTCAAACTCACTGACGCTCGAATCTTCATTACGAACTTTCACGCTGGCAAACGGCGATATTTCTGTGCAAATGGGCACGCCGACAGACTGTGTCTATCTCGGCGTGAATGCTTTGATGCGTCCTGCCCCTGAAGTGGTGGTTTCCGGTATCAACGCGGGGCCAAACCTGGGCGATGACGTTATCTATTCCGGTACCGTTGCGGCGGCGATGGAAGGACGGCATTTGGGCATTCCGGCGCTGGCTGTTTCGCTTAATGGCCATGAGCACTATGAAACGGCCGCTGCCGTGACATGCACAATTTTGCGTGCGCTAATGCGTGAGCCGCTGCGTACCGGGCGCATTTTAAATATTAATGTGCCGGACTTGCCGCTTGATCAAATCAAGGGCATCCGGGTGACTCGCTGTGGCAGCCGTCACCCTTCAGATAAAGTCATTCCGCAAGAAGATCCACGTGGAAATACGCTGTATTGGATTGGGCCTCCGGGCGATAAATTCGATGCAGGCCCGGATACCGATTTTGCCGCCGTTGATGAAGGCTATGTTTCGGTAACGCCATTGCATGTTGACCTGACTGCCCATAGCGCTCGCGAGGTCGTCAGCCACTGGTTGAACAAATCAGGAGTGGATGAGCAATGGTAAGCAAACGCGTACAAGCCCTTCTCACACAGCTGCGTAATCAAGGCATAACGGACGAAAAAGTTCTGAATGCGATTGCGTCGGTGCCGCGAGAAAAATTTGTCGATGAAGCGTTTGAACACAAAGCCTGGGAGAATACGGCATTACCGATTGGCTCAGGCCAAACCATCTCACAACCCTACATGGTTGCCAGAATGACCGAGTTGCTGGAGTTAACTCCTGAGTCGCGTGTGCTGGAAATCGGCACCGGCTCCGGGTATCAAACGGCTATTTTGGCGCATCTGGTGCATCATGTTTGTTCAGTTGAGCGCATCAAAGGCCTGCAATGGCACGCAAGGCGACGTTTAAAGCAGCTCGATCTGCACAATATCTCGACCCGTCATGGTGATGGCTGGCAGGGCTGGCATGCGCGAAGCCCATTTGACGCTATTATTGTTACGGCTGCACCGCCAGAGATTCCCGCCGAGCTATTGTCTCAGCTGGACGAAGGTGGTGTTTTAGTTCTCCCGGTTGGCGAAGAAAGACAGTATCTGAAGCGCGTTCGCCGACTTGGTGGGGAATTTGTCATTGATACGGTAGAAGCTGTTCGTTTTGTACCCTTAGTGAAGGGTGAACTGGCATAACCCGGAAATATCTTGCTTTTTTTCTAAGGTTTTTGGCGTAACGTTACGCGCAGCGAGATTTTGATAACTGGCCGTAAGCGCCGGTTCTGCCGTATTTTCATACATAAGCATATGATTGTTTTTGGGGGATTAATGAGCGCGGGAAGCCCAACTTTTACTTTACGCCGTATTGCAGCGTTATCGCTGGTGAGCCTGTGGCTAGCTGGATGTACCAGCAATGACAGCCAGGCGCCTATCAGTTCTGTAGGCGGCAACAGCAATGCCAGCAGCAATTCTTCCGGTGGCATGCTGGTAACCCAGCCACCGAAAATGTCCACCCAAAGCCAGACTCCACAAATTCAACCGGTGCAGCAGCAACCGACGATCCAGCCGATGCAAACGCAGCCGGTGGTTTCAACGCCAGTGCAAACTCAAAACGGCCACATCGTTTATAACCGCAAATATGGCGATATCCCTAAAGGTAGCTATACCGGCGGCAGCACTTATACCGTTAAACGTGGCGACACGCTTTTCTACATCGCGTGGATTACCGGGAACGATTTCCGTGATTTAGCTCAGCGCAACAGTATACCGGCACCGTATGGCCTGAACGTGGGTCAAACGCTACAAATCGGTAATGCTTCGGGTACGCCAATCACCGGTGGTAATGCCGTGACTACCGCAGATGCCAGCGCACAAGGCGTTGCGCCTACGCCTGTGCAAAATAGCACCACGGTGGTTGCTTCTAAACCTGTAATTACGTATTCTGAGGATTCAGGTGAACAGAGTGATAACAAAATGTTGCCGAATAATAAAGGGACTGCGACAACTGTCACAGCACCGGTTACGGCACCTGTGGTTAGCTCTACGACTACTGTACCAACTGCCAGCAGCACGTCCGATAGCGCGCCAATTTCGACCTGGCGTTGGCCGACTGAAGGCAAGGTTATTGAGAACTTCTCTGCTACCGAAGGTGGCAATAAAGGGATCGATATCGCAGGCAGCAAAGGCCAGGCTGTTGTTGCTACCGCCTCCGGGCGTGTGGTTTATGCCGGTAACGCGCTGCGTGGTTACGGTAATCTAATCATCATTAAACATAACGATGATTACCTGAGTG
>NZ_JMPI01000056.1 GCF_000735355.1 Buttiauxella agrestis ATCC 33320 | reverse complement strand
CCTACGCCCATAACGATACAATGCTGGTCCGGGAACAACAAGAAATCACGGCGGGGCAGAAGATAGCTACCATGGGTAGCACCGGAACCAGTTCAACACGTTTACATTTTGAAATTCGTTACAAGGGGAAATCCGTCAACCCGCTGCGTTACTTGCCGCAGCGATAAGCCGGCGAAGTACTTAACTGCAGAGCTGTATTTATGCACATAAGTATTTTGCCCTGGGATCACGGGTAGGAGCCACCTTATGAGTCAGAATACGCTGAAAGTTAACGAGTTAAATGAAGACGCGGAATATGATGAGAATGGAGTTGAGGTCTTTGACGAAAAAGCCCTCGTAGAAGAGGAACCCAGTGATAACGACATAGCCGAAGAGGAGTTGTTGTCACAGGGGGCCACTCAGCGTGTGCTTGACGCGACTCAGCTTTATCTTGGGGAGATTGGTTATTCCCCATTATTGACAGCCGAAGAAGAGGTGTATTTTGCCCGCCGCGCTCTGCGTGGTGATATCGCTTCCCGCCGTCGCATGATTGAAAGTAACTTGCGTCTGGTGGTTAAGATTGCCCGTCGTTATAGCAATCGCGGTCTGGCTCTGCTGGACTTGATTGAAGAGGGTAATCTGGGGCTGATTCGTGCCGTTGAGAAATTTGACCCAGAACGTGGGTTCCGTTTTTCAACGTATGCAACATGGTGGATTCGTCAGACCATCGAACGGGCAATCATGAACCAAACCCGTACGATTCGCTTGCCGATTCATATCGTGAAAGAGCTGAACGTTTATCTGCGTACCGCTCGCGAACTCTCTCACAAGCTTGACCATGAGCCGAGTGCAGAAGAGATTGCCGAGCAACTGGATAAACCGGTTGATGATGTTAGCCGTATGCTGCGTCTCAACGAGCGCATTACTTCAGTAGACACCCCGTTGGGTGGCGATTCTGAAAAAGCGCTGCTGGATATTCTGGCTGACGAAAAAGACAACGGCCCGGAAGACACCACGCAAGACGACGATATGAAACAAAGTATCGTTAAGTGGTTATTTGAACTGAACGCCAAACAGCGTGAAGTGCTGGCTCGTCGTTTTGGACTGCTAGGCTATGAAGCTGCAACACTGGAAGATGTGGGGCGTGAAATCGGCCTGACTCGTGAACGTGTTCGTCAGATTCAGGTTGAAGGTCTGCGTCGTCTGCGTGAAATTTTGCAGACGCAAGGTCTGAATATCGAAGCATTGTTCCGCGAATAATCGACTGTTCAAATAAAAAAGCGGTGACTCAGGTCACCGCTTTTTTTATGTTTTTTGTAGGCCGGATAAGCGCAGCGCCATCCGGCGTTTTCTACACCAGACTCTTCAGGCGATAAATCCACTCCAGCGCCTGACGCGGTGACAGCGAGTCCGGATCTAACGCTTCCAGCGCCTCAACCGCAGGCGAGGTTTCCTCAGCCACTGACAACAGCGACATCTGTGTACCATCTACTTGCGTGGCTGCAGTGTTATTAGAAAGCGTCTCCAGCTCGCGCAGTTTTTGACGCGCGCGTTTAATCACTTCTTTTGGCACGCCTGCCAGCGCGGCAACGGCCAGGCCATAACTTTTGCTCGCCGCACCGTCTTGCACGCTGTGCATAAACGCAATGGTATCGCCATGTTCAATCGCATCAAGATGAACGTTCGCTACACCTTCCATTTTTTCAGGTAGCGTTGTCAGCTCAAAATAGTGCGTGGCGAACAGCGTCATGGCTTTGATGCGATTTGCCAGACTTTCTGCACACGCCCAGGCGAGCGACAAACCATCATAAGTGGATGTTCCACGGCCAATTTCATCCATCAGCACCAGGCTGTGTTCGGTGGCGTTATGCAGAATATTGGCGGTTTCGGTCATCTCCACCATAAAGGTTGAGCGCCCGGATGCCAGGTCATCTGCGGCACCGACACGGGTGAAGATACGGTCAATTGGGCCAATTTCTGCCTGTTGTGCGGGAACAAAACTGCCGATATAGGCAAGCAATACAATCAGCGCGGACTGGCGCATATAGGTACTTTTACCGCCCATGTTCGGGCCAGTAATAATCAGCATACGGCGTTGCGGAGCAAGGCTTAGCGGGTTAGCGATAAACGGTTCGCTCAGCACTTGTTCAACCACCGGATGGCGGCCCCCGATGACTTTAATACCAGGTTTATCGCTTAATTGCGGACAAGTGTAATTCAGGCTGTACGCACGTTCAGCAAGGTTCACCAGAACATCCAGTTCCGCGAGAGCGGTCGCACTTTGTTGCAACGCTTCAAGATGAGGCAACAACGCGTCGAACAGCTGATCGTAAAGTTGTTTTTCGAGCGCTAATGCTTTCCCTTTGGAAGTCAGAACTTTGTCTTCGTACTCTTTCAGTTCAGGAATGATATAGCGTTCGGCATTTTTCAGCGTCTGGCGGCGCACGTAGTGAATCGGCGCGTGGTGACTCTGGCTGCGGCTAATCTGAATGTAATAGCCGTGCACGCCGTTGAAACCGACCTTCAACGTATCCAGACCGAGTTTTTCACGCTCGCGGATTTCCAGTTTATCGAGATAATCTGTCGCGCCATCAGCCAGCGCACGCCACTCGTCTAACTCTTCGTGATAACCCGGCGCAATCACGCCGCCATCGCGCACCAGCACGGGCGGCGACTCCACCACCGCGCGCTCGAGCAATTCACGAAGTTCGGTGAATTCGCCCATGTTCTCACGCAGCGTTTGCACATAATCAGTCGGGACATCGGCCAGTAACTCACGCAGTTCTGGCAACTGTTGGAATGCGTGGCGCATACGCGCTAAATCACGCGGGCGCGCGGTGCGTAAGGCCAGGCGCGCCAGAATACGTTCGAGGTCGCCGACCTGACGCAATACCGGCTGAATTTCAGCGCTACGATCCTGCAGAGCGGCAATGGTCTGCTGGCGTTTTTGCAGAATATCAACATTACGAATCGGCATATGCAGCCAGCGTTTGAGCATACGGCTGCCCATCGGCGTGACGGTGCAATCCAGCACTGACGCGAGCGTGTTTTCAAAGCCGCCAGACAGGTTCTGGGTAATCTCCAGATTACGGCGCGTTGCGGCGTCCATAATAATGCTGTCTTGCTGGCGATCCATGGTGACTGAACGGATGTGCGGCAGTGAAGTACGCTGTGTGTCTTTAACGTATTGCAACAGGCAACCAGCAGCACATAACGCGTGATGGGCATTTTCGACGCCAAAACCGGTGAGATCACGTGTGCCGAATTGCATATTCATCTGCTGGCGCGCGGTGGAGATTTCAAATTCCCACAGCGGGCGGCGACGTAAACCACGGCGGCCTTCAATCAAACGAGTTTCGGCAAAATCCTCTGCGTACAGCAGTTCAGCAGGATTTGTGCGCTGAAGCTCCGCCGCCATAGTTTCGATATCTTCCGGCTCGGACAGGCGAAAACGCCCGGAGCTGATATCGAGCGTGGCATACCCAAAGCCTTTGCCGTCTTGCCAGATGGCGGCCAGCAGGTTGTCCTGGCGCTCTTGCAGCAGGGCTTCATCACTGATGGTGCCAGGCGTAACGATGCGCACGACTTTGCGCTCGACAGGCCCTTTGCTGGTAGCCGGATCGCCAATTTGTTCGCAAATTGCGGCAGATTCACCCAGATTCACAAGCTTAGCTAAATAGTTTTCGATGGCGTGATGTGGCACGCCAGCCATAGGAATCGGTTCCCCGGCGGATGCGCCGCGTTTAGTCAGGGAAATATCAAGAAGCTGTGACGCACGTTTTGCATCGTCATAAAACAACTCGTAAAAGTCACCCATGCGATAGAACAACAAGATGTCGCGATGTTCTGCTTTGAGGCGCAGATACTGCTGCATCATTGGGGTATGGGTGTCGAGATTTTCCGTTGTACTCATAATGTTTTTCTTTTTAATCCATTGAATTAAAAGTTAATTGCGATTTTTTATTATTGTTAGTGGTCACATTATCGCATGAAGCTGATTCACCGTGAAAAGCTTCGCTATTACACCATAGAACCACTCGCTGACATATCGCCAAACAGCAGGAAATCTTCGCGTCGGCTCGCAGAGTCTGTTACTCCCGCTGTGATTTTGATTTACCATAAGGAATACACATTCGTCGTTAGTCATATGGATATCTCAACACATGCGTTACTCCGTCGCGTTACTTCCGCTTATTGTTTTGCTGGCCGCATGTAGCAGCAAACCGAAAACTGAAACTCCGCAGCAGCAAGCCGGCACGCCTTCGGGTGGTTTCCTGTTGCAGCCGCAACATGATGTCTTTATGCAGACGGGGGATTTTGCCAATAATCCTGAAGCCGAGAAGTTCATCAATAAAATGGTGAGCGAGCACGGCTTTGACCGCCAGCAATTGCATGAAGTGCTTTCTCAGGCGAAAAGATTAGATTACGTGCTGCGTTTGATGGATCAACAAGCGCCAACCACCGCGCCACCTCCGGGTCCAAACGGCGCATGGTTACGTTATCGCGCTAAGTTCATTACGCCAGATAACGTGCAAAATGGTGTCGCGTTCTGGAATCAATATGATGACGCGCTGAAACGTGCTTTCCAGGTTTATGGCGTGCCACCGGAAATTATTGTCGGGATTATCGGTGTGGAAACCCGCTGGGGCCGCGTGATGGGTAAAACGCGCATCATTGATGCACTGGCGACGTTGTCATTTGCTTATCCGCGTCGTGCGCAATACTTCTCGGGCGAACTGGAAACCTTCCTGTTGATGGCGCGTAATGAAGGCGATGATCCGCTGGCATTGAAAGGTTCGTTTGCCGGGGCGATGGGCTACGGTCAGTTTATGCCATCCTCCTTTAAAGAATACGCGGTTGATTTCAACGGCGACGGCCATGTGAATTTATGGGATCCGGAAGACGCCATCGGCAGCGTCGCGAATTACTTTAAAGGTCACGGTTGGGTGAAGGGCGATTTAGTCGCGGTTCCGGCCAACGGCCAGGTCCCTGGGCTGGCGAACGGTTTCAAAACCAAATATTCGGTTTCTGCGTTGCAGCAGTCCGGACTTACCCCACAAAGTTCCCTGGGGAATCATCAGGAAGCTAGTTTGTTGCGCCTGGATATGGGTGACAGATATCAATACTGGTACGGCATGCCGAACTTCTACACCATCACGCGCTACAACCACAGCACGCATTATGCAATGGCGGTCTGGCAGCTAGGTCAGGCGGTTGCGCTGGCTCGCGTTCAGTAAGCTTTTCCCCGCCTTATTCTGAGGCGGGGGTTTTCCCCTCGTTTATATCGTGAAGGTTTTTCCTGATCGTCGATCAGGAATTTACATCGCATTCAATTTAATTTATGTTATGTTATAACAAATCAAATTAAGTGGTTTATCCCGCAATGCTTCCTTCACGGACACTCTTTACCATGGCTGCGCCGGTACGATTTTGTGCCGTCTTAATTTTGCTAGCTGGGCTATGGCTGGCAATTTTATGGGCGATTGCACTGCCATGATCTCGCTAAATCAATTAGTGCTGGGCTACCAGGGAAAGGCCGTAACTGCGCCATTAACCGGCCATATTACGCAAGGCAGCATGACGGCCATCATCGGTGCGAACGGCACTGGGAAATCGACCTTACTCAAAACGCTGTTGAAGCTTCAGCCGCCGGTTTCCGGGCAATTATTATTTACGGATGGATGCGCCCCCCGCATTGCGTGGTTGCCGCAGCTCGCCGAGATGGAACGGCAGTTCCCTACCACCGTTTACGATGTGGTTTGCATGGGGGCATGGCCTGCGCGTGGCCTGTTTTCTGCGTTGAATCGCAAAAATCGCCAGCAAGTAACCGATGCTATTGAGCGTGTTGGTTTAGGCGCTTACAGCAAAAAACCTATCGAAATGCTGTCCGGTGGTCAGTTTCAAAGAATGTTATTCGCGCGGCTGTTGGTGCAAAACGCACCGCTGGTATTGCTGGATGAACCCTTTACCGGCGTTGATTCCCAGACCAGTGATTTTTTGATGACGTTAATCTGCCAGATGCACCAGGCAGGGCAAACGGTCATGGCGGTACTGCACGACAACGAACGCGTCAGCAGACATTTCACGCAAGTTTTACTGCTTGAGCAAGAAAATTTCCATTGGGGGGATGCTGCTCAAGTATTGCCTCGTTACTCGCAAACAGGCACATCTTTGGCGTTATCCGCATGATTTATCACTTTTTAATCGAACCATTTATCGACTACGGCTTTATGCGCCGGGCGCTGGTGGCGTGCCTGGCGTTATCTATTAGTACCGCTCCGTTAGGGATTTTCCTTTTACTGCGACGCATGAGCCTGGTGGGCGATGCGCTGTCGCACGCGATTTTACCCGGTGTTGCCGTAGGGTATTTATTGGCAGGTATGTCATTGATCGCCATGGGCATTGGTGGTTTTGTGGCAGGCGTACTGGTGGCGTTAATCTCAGGCCTGGTCAGTTCACGAACCAATCTAAAAGAAGATGCCAGTTTTGCCGGGTTCTATCTCGGCTCGCTGGCACTGGGCGTGACGCTGATATCGTTACGGGGTTCCAGTGTCGATTTGCTGCATCTATTGTTCGGTTCCATTCTGGCGGTGGATAGCCAGGCCACTCTCTTTGTTGGCGTGATTGCGAGCGTGACGTTGCTTATTCTGGCCGGTTTGTATCGAGGGCTGGTGATGGAAACCTTTGATCGCAGCTTTTTGCAGGTTAATAACCGCTTTGCTCCCCATCTTATACACGGTGTTTTTCTGGCGTTGCTGGTGCTTAATCTGGTCGCGGGATTTCAAATTCTCGGCACGCTGATGTCTGTCGGATTGATGATGCTGCCCGCTGTTTCTGCGCGTTGCTGGGCGAAAACGTTACCAGGCGCGATGCTGATTGCCGTGATTTGCGGCCTGTTATCCGCCTGGTTTGGGTTGGCGTGGTCTTTTGCCGCAGCACTCCCCGCAGGCCCGGCCATCGTATTAACGGCAAGCGTAGGCTTCTTTATCTCAATACTTTTTGGTTCGCGTAGCGGGCTGGTTCGGAGCCTTTGTAGAGGCTGGATAACAACAAGCAAGGGGATTAAATGAAACGTTTTGGGATGATGATGGCATTGGTGCTGGCTTGCTCCAGCCAGGCGGCACTCGCTAAAAACCTCAATGTGGTTGCCAGTTTTACGGTGCTGGCTGATATGGCAAAACAGGTAGGCGGTGAGCATGTGACGGTGAAAAGTCTGGTGGGGCCAGATGGTGATCCCCATAGCTTTGAACCTTCACCACAAGATAGCGTTGCGTTAAGCAAAGCTGACGTGGTTATTGTGAGCGGGCTGGGAATGGAAGGGTGGATGGACCGCCTGGTGAGTGCGTCAGGATATAAAGGCAAAGTGATTGTCGCTTCCGAAGGCGTTTCCACGCGTAAAATGGAGGAGGAAGGTAAGCAAATTACCGATCCGCACGCCTGGAACAGTGCTGAAAATGGAGCTATCTACGCGCAAAATATCACTAAAGCGCTGATGGCTGCCGACCCTGAAAATGCGTCAGCAATTAGCGAGAGCGGCACCGAGTATGTCACTCGCTTGAAACTGCTGGATAGCTGGGCGAAAACACGTTTTGAGTCTATTCCAAAATCGCACCGCAAAGTGCTCACCAGTCACGATGCATTCGGGTATTTTGGCCAGGAATATGGTGTCACTTTCCTTGCACCAGTGGGTTTTTCAACAGAAGCTGAAGCGAGCGCCAGCGATGTTGCGACACTCATTAAACAGCTTAAAAATCAGCACATCAAAACTTACTTTATTGAGAACCAGACCGACCCTCGCCTGGTAAAACAAATTGCTGCTGCCAGTGGCGCACAGCCGGGGGGCGAGCTTTATCCTGAAGCACTTTCACCTGCAGGTGGCCCAGCCAGTACCTACGAAATGGCGTTTAAACATAATGTGGACGCTATTGCTAACAGCATGAAGTGATTTAATCGGCCAGCATTCGCTGGCCGTTCTGTTTTTTCTGGAACCGCCTCGTATTATCTAATGTAATCCTCTGAAAGCATCGTTAAGTGCTATCGTGTAAGCCTGCGATATGTCTACAATCGGAGCCAACATGACAGAGAAAACATTGCGTCAATTAAGTCACCAGGTCGGTGAAGCGCTGGGTCAGCTCGGCGCCACTCTTACCACTGCTGAATCTTGTACTGGTGGCTGGATTGCGAAAGTGATTACCGATGTTTCGGGCAGTTCCGCCTGGTTTGAACGCGGCTTTGTTACCTACAGTAATGAAGCAAAACACCAGATGATTGGTGTTGACAGCGGCACCCTGGAAACTCACGGCGCAGTGAGTGAAGCCGTAGTGCGCGAAATGGCGCAAGGGGCGTTATATGCGGCCGCAGCAGACTTCGCGGTTGCTGTTAGCGGAATTGCCGGGCCAAACGGCGGCAGTGCTGAAAAACCCGTCGGTACGGTGTGGTTTGGTTTTGCTTCAAAGAAAGATGGAACGGTTGCACACCATCAATGTTTTGACGGCGACCGTGACTCAGTTCGCCGCCAGGCCACGGAATACGCACTGCAAACTCTGTGGGAAGAATTTCTCAAAAATAAGCTTGATACTGTATGACCATACAGTATAATTGGCACAACAAAACAGCATAGTAAGCAGTGTGGCACATCCGTGTATCACCCTGCATGACAGGAGTAAAAATGGCTATCGACGAAAACAAACAGAAGGCGTTAGCGGCAGCACTTGGCCAAATTGAAAAACAATTCGGTAAAGGCTCCATCATGCGTCTGGGTGAAGACCGTACCATGGACGTGGAAACGATCTCTACCGGTTCACTTTCACTGGATATCGCTCTGGGGGCCGGTGGCCTGCCAATGGGTCGTATCGTTGAAATCTACGGGCCAGAGTCTTCTGGTAAAACGACGCTGACTTTGCAAGTTATCGCCGCCGCTCAACGTGAAGGTAAAACGTGTGCGTTTATCGATGCCGAGCACGCTCTGGATCCGGTTTACGCTAAAAAACTGGGCGTAGATATCGACAACCTGCTGTGCTCCCAGCCAGATACTGGTGAGCAAGCGTTGGAAATCTGTGATGCGTTGGCACGTTCTGGTGCGGTAGACGTTCTGGTTGTTGACTCCGTTGCCGCTCTGACGCCGAAAGCTGAAATTGAAGGCGAAATCGGTGACTCTCACATGGGCCTTGCGGCACGTATGATGAGCCAGGCCATGCGTAAACTGGCGGGTAACCTTAAGCAATCCAATACCCTGCTTATCTTCATCAACCAGATTCGTATGAAAATTGGTGTGATGTTTGGTAACCCAGAAACCACTACCGGTGGTAACGCGCTGAAGTTCTACGCTTCTGTCCGTCTGGATATCCGTCGTATTGGCGCAGTGAAAGATGGTGATAACGTGGTGGGGAGTGAAACCCGCGTTAAAGTCGTTAAAAACAAAATTGCTGCACCGTTTAAACAGGCTGAATTCCAGATCATGTACGGCGAAGGTATTAACTTCTACGGCGAGCTGGTTGATTTAGGCGTGAAGCACAAGCTGATTGAAAAAGCGGGCGCCTGGTATAGCTACAACGGTGAGAAGATTGGCCAGGGCAAATCAAACTCCAGTAACTTCCTGAAAGAAAACAAGCCAATGGCTGTCGAAATCGAGAAGAAACTACGTGACATGCTGCTCAATAACCAGGATGGCACACCAGATTTCGTCGTTGATGACCACGACAAAGACGTTGCCGAAACTAAAGAAGACTTCTAAATCCCACAAGGGCTGCTACGGCAGCCCTTGTTTGTTTCTGCGTAACAACATTTCTTTTAAACAGGTTATCCGCTATGCCTGCTGAATCTACTTCCCGCCGCAGCCCTTATTCCCGATTATTAGACAAAGCCACTCGCATTTTGGCGATGCGCGATCACAGCGAACAAGAACTTCGTCGCAAACTCACGGCCCAGCCGACTTTTCCCGGAAAACCAAAAACAGACGAAGATCCTTTTACGCCAGAAGATATCGAAAAGGTGATTGCCTGGTGTTATGAACATCGCTGGCTGGATGACGAACTTTTCGCAACACGCTTTATAGCCAGTCGTGGCCGCAAAGGTTATGGCCCGCAGCGTATTCGCCAGGAATTGCAAAGCAAAGGTATTTCGCGAGAGACCAGTGAAGCCGCAATGCTGAATTGTGAAATAGACTGGCAGGTGATGGCACAAGAAATTGCTGAGCGAAAATTTGGTGAGCCGCTTCCAACTGAATGGAAAGAACGAGCTAAGGTGCAGCGTTTTCTTCTATACCGCGGATTCTTCATGGAAGATGTCCAGGGCGTTTATTCACGGTAAATATCTAAATTTTGCCGATTAGGGCCACGCGGGATTTTACTTCCCCGATAAGAAAACTTATCTTATTCCCACTTTTTCCAGGCAAACAGGTCAAGACCAAAGCATCAAAATTGGCTATGACCGGTTTGCTAACTCCTCGTTAGCTTGATTTCAGGATAATTATGAGCAAGAGCACCGCTGAGATCCGTCAGGCGTTTCTCGATTTTTTCCATAGTAAAGGTCACCAGGTTGTAGCGAGTAGCTCCCTGGTTCCGAATAACGATCCTACTTTGCTGTTTACCAATGCCGGGATGAACCAGTTCAAGGATGTATTCCTTGGTCTCGACAAACGTAATTATTCCCGTGCAACAACGTCCCAACGTTGTGTCCGCGCAGGTGGTAAACACAACGATCTGGAAAACGTCGGTTACACTGCCCGTCACCACACTTTCTTTGAGATGCTGGGTAACTTCAGCTTCGGCGATTATTTCAAGCATGATGCCATCAATTTCGCATGGGAATTATTAACCGGCGAGCAGTGGTTTAACCTGCCAAAAGACCGTTTGTGGGTCACGGTATACGAGACTGACGACGAAGCGTTTGAAATCTGGGAAAAAGAAGTTGGTGTTCCGCGCGAGCGCATTATCCGCATTGGCGATAATAAAGGCGGCGCTTACGCATCTGACAACTTCTGGCAGATGGGTGACACCGGTCCGTGCGGCCCATGTACTGAAATCTTCTTTGACCATGGCGACCACATTTGGGGCGGCCCTCCGGGCAGTCCTGAAGAAGATGGTGACCGCTATATCGAAATCTGGAACCTCGTGTTCATGCAGTTCAACCGTCAGCAGGATGGCACTATGCTGCCACTGCCGAAGCCGTCGGTTGATACCGGTATGGGTCTGGAGCGTATTGCCGCTGTGCTGCAACACGTTAATTCCAACTACGAAATCGACTTGTTCAGCAAGCTGATTCAGTCTGTTGCCAAAGTTACTGGCGCAACCGATCTGACCAGCAAGTCGCTGCGTGTTATCGCTGACCATATTCGTTCTTGCGCATTCCTGGTGGCTGATGGTGTTACTCCGTCGAACGAAGGCCGTGGGTATGTGCTGCGTCGCATCATTCGTCGCGCGATTCGTCATGGCAACATGTTGGGCGCGAAAGAAACCTTCTTCTACAAACTGGTTGGCCCATTGGTTGAAGTGATGGGTGCGGCGGGCGAAGAACTGCAACGCCAGCAAGCGCTGGTTGAGCAAGTTCTGAAAACTGAAGAAGAGCAATTTGCTCGTACACTTGAGCGTGGCCTGGCGCTGCTGGATGAAGAACTGGCGAAACTGACCGGCGACACTCTTGATGGCGAAACTGCTTTCCGTCTGTACGACACCTACGGTTTCCCGGTTGACCTGACAGCCGATGTTTGCCGTGAACGTAACCTCAAGGTAGACGAAGCAGGCTTTGAAGCTGCTATGGAAGAGCAACGCCGTCGTGCACGTGAGTCCAGCGGTTTTGGCGCTGACTACAACAGCATGATTCGCGTGGATTCTGCTTCTGAGTTCAAAGGCTACGATCACACCGATTTGACTGCGAAAGTCACCGCGCTGTTTGTTGACGGTAAAGCGGTAGAGCAAATTACTGCCGGACAAGAAGCGGTTATAGTACTCAACGAGACGCCATTCTATGCAGAATCTGGCGGCCAGGTTGGCGACAAAGGTGCGATTAAAGCGAACGGCGTAGATTTTGCTGTCAGCGATACGCAGAAGTATGGCCAGGCTATCGGCCATCTGGGCAAGTTAATTGCGGGCGTTGTGAAAGTCGGCGATAGCGTAAAAGCTGAAGTTGATGAAGAGCGTCGTTCTCGCATTCGTCTGAATCACTCTGCGACTCACTTGCTGCATGCGGCATTGCGCCAGGTTCTGGGCACTCACGTTGCGCAGAAAGGTTCTCTGGTAAACGACAAAGGCCTGCGTTTTGACTTCTCTCATTTTGAAGGGATGAAACCAGCTGAAGTGCGTGCGGTAGAAGATATTGTGAACGCCCAGATTCGCCGCAACTTGCCAATCGAAACCAATGTCATGGACCTGGAATCGGCTAAAGCGAAAGGAGCGATGGCTCTGTTTGGTGAGAAATATGATGATCACGTGCGTGTTCTGAGCATGGGTGATTTCTCAACTGAACTCTGCGGTGGGATTCACGCCAGACGTACTGGCGATATTGGCCTGTTCCGTATCGTTGCTGAATCAGGTACTGCTGCGGGTGTTCGTCGTATTGAAGCTGTTACCGGTGAAGGCGCGCTGGCAAATCTGCATGCGCAGAGCGAACAGTTGCAGGATATTGCACAGTTGCTTAAGGGCGACAGCCAGAATCTGAATGAGAAAGTGCGTTCAGTACTGGAGCGTACCCGTCAGCTAGAAAAAGAATTGCAGCAGTTGAAAGAACAGCAGGCGGTGCAGGAGAGTGCAAACCTTTCCAGCAAAGCTGTCGATGTGAAAGGCGTTAAACTCCTTGTGAGTGAGCTTGCCAACGTTGAACCGAAGATGTTGCGTACCATGGTTGATGACCTCAAAAATCAGCTTGGCTCGGCAATTATTGTTCTGGCGACGGTATCAGAAGGCAAAGTTTCTTTGATTGCTGGTGTATCTAAAGATGTGACCGACCGCGTCAAGGCGGGGGAACTGATTGGAGTCATTGCCCTGCAAGTTGGAGGCAAAGGGGGCGGTCGTCCAGATATGGCTCAAGCAGGTGGTACAGACGCGGCAGCATTGCCAGGCGCTCTGGCCGGTGTGGAAGCCTGGGTCTCGGCGAAGCTCTAAGTAAAAAAATAAAGTGCAGACAGACGCCATAGCTCATTCAGGTTATGGCGTCTTACTAATTTGCACACACTCAATAATGATAAAGTCAGGTTAAAGTCCCGTATATCGGCTAGACTTAGTCATAACAGAATGTAGTGTCGTGGCCGTTCACTCTTTATGTGTTTGTCACTACTTACTTTTTGGCGTATATGATGGAGAATGCCGGGATACAGAGAGACCCGACTCTTTTAATCTTTCAAGGAGCAAAGAATGCTGATTCTAACTCGTCGAGTTGGTGAGACCCTCATGATTGGGGATGAGGTGACCGTGACAGTACTTGGGGTAAAAGGTAACCAGGTTCGTATTGGTGTTAACGCCCCTAAGGAAGTTTCTGTTCACCGTGAAGAGATCTACCAACGTATCCAGGCTGAAAAATCGCAACAAACGAGTTACTAAAGTTACTGCGTCTCGCTAACCACTAGCGAGACGCTTCGTTTTACAGGCTTATTTTCTTCGCATTACCTCGCAATACCTCCCATGTTTCCTGTCATCATCATAAATTCTCACTTGCCCTAATCGCTTTCTTTTCGCCATTACCCCTATCTTGCTTGTTGATAAAACACTCTTTTTGCCGTGAATTCGCCCGAATTGTGTGTGAAGTGTGCAATTAAAAATTAGTTGGGAAAAATTGTTTGACTTATAAGTGCGGGAAAGTAATATGTGCGCCACGCAGTGCCGATGAGCAGAAACAAGTTCAACGGTACACCTCGAAAGAGGCGTGTGGTGAGGTGGCCGAGAGGCTGAAGGCGCTCCCCTGCTAAGGGAGTATGCGGTCAAAAGCTGCATCCGGGGTTCGAATCCCCGCCTCACCGCCATTTTGCACCCATAGCTCAGCTGGATAGAGTACTCGGCTACGAACCGAGCGGTCGGAAGTTCGAATCTTCCTGGGTGCACCATTCTTCCTCCTACCACGTAGCACTGGTAGTGTTCCAAAGAAAGTTAATTTCTTAGCGAGCAGCAGGGAGAAAAACGTTGCTCACGCAACGGCCCGTCAGGGCAAGCACCGCGAGTAACGCTCCGGATGCACCATCTTGTTGATGTTGTTTAGAACAACAAACAGCATTAAGTCAGCAGTAAAAGAAGTAATCCCGTGCACCCATAGCTCAGCTGGATAGAGTACTCGGCTACGAACCGAGCGGTCGGAAGTTCGAATCTTCCTGGGTGCACCATCTTCTTCGATGTTACGGCAAGTTCAGTGACATTGATTCAGAAGTCAAAGCAGTAACTCGATGCACCCATAGCTCAGCTGGATAGAGTACTCGGCTACGAACCGAGCGGTCGGAAGTTCGAATCTTCCTGGGTGCACCATATTCCTCCCAAATACCAGCAATGGTAGCGCTTCAGAGAAATTCAATTTCTCAGCAAGCACAAGGGAAGATAACGTTGCTTCAGCAACGGCCCGAAGGGCGAGCCTTCGGCGAGTAATCTTCCTGGGTGCACCATATTCCCCCCAAGTTTTACCTCCTGAATTTCAAAAACAAAATCCCCAGTAACACCAAACAAACCCATTAGTTACCTTCTGAACTATCTCAATTACAAATAAGCGACAATATTATTGGTTTACGCTAAAGTAACGCCTCAATATTGTGTGATGTGAGGGATGAGATGTACGAACGTTACGACGGTCTGATTTTCGATATGGACGGAACCATCCTCGATACCGAGCCAACACATCGTAAGGCGTGGCGTGAAACGTTAGCGGGTTATGGTATGCAGTTCGACGAACAGGCAATGGTTGCGTTGAATGGCTCCCCAACCTGGCGTATTGCGCAGGCGATTATCGAACTCAATCGTGCAGATCTTGATCCCCATCGTCTTGCGCAGGAAAAAACGCAGGCCGTAAGAGCTATGCTTCTTGATACGGTGCGCCCACTTCCCCTCATTGAAGTCGTTAAATCCTGGCATGGTCGTCGGCCAATGGCCGTGGGAACAGGCAGCGAAAGCGATATTGCCGAGGCGCTGCTAAACCACTTAGGTTTACGTCAGTATTTCTCCGCAGTTGTCGCGGCCGATCATGTTAAAAATCACAAACCCGCTCCTGATACTTTTTTGCTATGCGCTGAATTAATGGGCGTTGCACCGCAAAAATGTGTGGTGTTTGAAGATGCCGATTTCGGCCTCGAAGCTGCACGAGCGGCTGGAATGGATGGTGTGGACGTCCGTTTGCTGTGAGTGAGGCGCTTTCGCTTTTTTCGTTATTTACCAGCAGTTTTCTTAGCGCTACTTTATTGCCAGGAAGTTCAGAGGCGGTGCTGATTGCGCTATTAGTTGCAGGCTCAGGGCCGACCTGGTTACTCATTGTGATAGCAACAATGGGTAATAGCCTTGGAGGCCTGACTAACGTTATTCTGGGGCGGTTTTTCCCGTTACGGGAAACGTCGCGCTGGCACGGAAAGGCAAGTGCGTGGCTGGAGCGTTTTGGCCCGGTAACATTATTACTCAGTTGGATGCCTGTAATCGGCGATCTGCTGTGCCTGTTAGCTGGCTTATTAAGAATGAGCTGGGGACCGGTAATCTTTTTTTTATGCCTTGGTAAAGCGCTTCGCTATATCGTTGTAGCGGCTGCAACGGTTCAAGGCATGGCGTGGTGGCACTAATTGAGTGGAATGATAATTATCACCCCCACCTAAAACAATTATGCTTAATAAAAATGAATTCGACAGGCGGGAGGTCAATTTGATCCCGAACGTATCACAGGCGCTGGCCTGGCTGGAAAAGCATCCTCAGGCAGTAAAAGGTATTCATCGTGGTCTTGAGCGTGAAACGCTGCGAGTCACCCCAGATGGTCAGTTGGCGACAACTGGACACCCGGAAAGCCTTGGTTCTGCGCTGACACACAAATGGATAACCACCGATTTCGCCGAAGCACTGCTGGAGTTTATCACTCCTGTTGATGGCGACATCGACCATATGCTGACGTTTATGCGCGATCTCCATCGCCATACGGCCCGTGAACTGGGTGACGAGCGCATGTGGCCGCTGAGCATGCCATGCTACATCAACGATGGTCAGAACATTGAGCTGGCACAGTACGGCTCATCCAACAACGGTCGTTTAAAGACGTTATATCGTGAGGGTTTGAAAAATCGTTACGGTGCGTTGATGCAGACCATCTCTGGCGTTCACTACAACTTCTCGTTGCCGCTGGAGTTCTGGCAGGCTCGTCTGGGCGTAGAAGATGCGCAGAGCGGTAAAGAAGCGATTTCCGCCGGATACTTCCGCCTGATTCGTAACTACTATCGTTTTGGTTGGGTCATCCCTTATTTATTCGGTGCATCGCCTGCAATCTGTTCATCCTTCCTGCAAGGGAAAGAAAGCGCATTGCCGTTTGAAAAAACCGAATGCGGCATGAATTACTTACCGTATGCGACTTCATTGCGCCTGAGCGATTTGGGTTATACCAATAAATCCCAGAGCAATCTTGGCATCACGTTTAACGATTTGGAGACTTATGTCGCCGGATTGAAACGTGCCATTAAGACGCCATCGGAAGAATACGAGCAGATGGGGTTAGAGAAGGACGGCAAGCGTCTTCAAATCAACACCAACGTGCTGCAAATTGAAAATGAACTCTACGCACCGATTCGCCCTAAACGCGTCACAGGGGCGGGTGAGTCGCCTTCTGATGCGCTGATGCGTGGCGGGATTGAATATATCGAAGTGCGTTCCCTCGATATCAACCCGTTCTCGCCAATTGGCGTTGACGAGCAGCAGGTTCGTTTCCTTGATCTGTTTATGATTTGGTGTGTGTTGGCTGACGCACCTGAAATGAGCAGCGACGAATTGTTATGTACCCGCAAAAACTGGAATCGTGTGATTCTTGAAGGCCGCAAACCGGGCCTGACGCTGGGTATGGGCTGTGAAACCGCGCAACATCCGCTGCCAAAAGTGGGCAAAGATCTGTTTGCAGATTTACGCCGTGTTGCCGAAACGCTCGATGGCATTGCCGGAAATACAGAATATCAAGATGTGTGCGACCAACTGGTTGCGTGCTTTGACGATCCAGAATTAACGTACTCAGCACGTATTCTGCGGTCTATGATTGATAATGGTATTGGCGGTACAGGGCTTGCGTTGGCAGAGCAATACCGTCAGGTTCTGGTACAAGAGCCGCTGGAGATTTTGACTGAAGAAGTATTGCAGAAAGAGTGTGATGCTTCATGGCAGCGCCAGCGTGATATCGAGGCCAGTGATACTGAGCCGTTTGATGTCTGGCTTGAAAGTCACTCTTGATACAAAAGAAAAAGGCCACAATGAGTGTGGCCAAAATATTCATCTCTGAATCAGGGATGATGATAACAAATGCGCGTCTTTCATATACTCAGAGTAGCGTAGGAAAGATTGGTTCATTTTATTTTTAAAAAAATCACTTATCGGAGGTTGTCAGATGCCGTTGTTGGATAGCTTCACCGTTGACCATACCCGAATGGGCGCACCAGCAGTGCGTGTGGCCAAAATGATGCATACGCCTCATGGCGATACTATCACTGTATTTGATCTGCGCTTTTGTATCCCGAACAAGGAAGTGATGCCAGAAAAAGGGATTCATACTCTTGAGCACCTGTTTGCTGGATTTATGCGTGACCACCTGAACGGGAATGGCGTAGAGATTATTGATATTTCACCAATGGGCTGCCGTACGGGTTTCTATATGAGCCTGATTGGTGTACCGGAAGAGACTCGCGTTGCTGATGCATGGAAAGCAGCAATGGAAGACGTACTGAAGGTAAAAGAGCAAAACCAGATCCCTGAGCTGAACGTTTACCAATGTGGCACTTACCACATGCACTCGCTGCAAGAAGCACAGGATATCGCGCGTCATATCCTTGAGCATGGCGTGAGCGTAAACAGCAACGAAGAGCTGGCTCTGCCGAAAGAGACACTCAAAGAGCTGCACCTGTAAGTCGGATAAGCAACGTCATCCGACAATAATGAGTAAATGCAAAAAGGGGCCAATCGGCCCCTTTTGTATTTCTGACATTCTGTCTGACTTAGTGCGCTCCACCGCCGCCGCCACCGGCACCAAACGGTGGTTTGGCAAACCACACCAACCCCAACAGCAGAATAAAGACTCCCGCTGAGAACCAGAAAATCTCATTGGCCGAAATAATCAGCCCCTGGTTGGTAATCTGCTGCGCAATATAGCCAGAGGCTTGTTGCGGCGACATACCGAGATTTTCGAGCTGCGAATACATCTGCTGCGCATTCGGGTTAAATGGCGTGACCGACTCCGTTAACTGCGCGTGGTGCAACGCTTCGCGGTTAGTCCAAAGCGTCGTGGTTATCGACGTACCAATCGAACCGGCAAGGGTTCGGGTAAAGTTCGACAAACTCGATGCTGCTGCCATGCGCTCAGGCGGTAAACCGGAAAGGGTAATCGTCGTCAATGGCATAAAGAAACAGGCCACAGCGAAGCCCTGAATGAATTGCGGCCAGGCTGACCCGCCAAAATCCATCCCCGGTTCAAAGGTATAAGCACGCCAGTAGAAACAGACGGCGTACATAATAAAGCTGAACGTCACCAGACGCCGCATATCGAGTTTGTGAGCAAAGCGCCCGATAATCGGCGATAGCAGAACTGGAATGATCCCGACCGGTGCCGACGCCAGACCCGCCCAGGTTGCCGTGTAGCCATATACCTCCTGCAATAGCTGCGGCAGCAAAACAATTGCGCCGAAGTAGAGCATATAGGCGAGACTGATACACAGACACCCGATGGTAAAGTTTCGCGATTTAAACAGCGACAAATCAACGATCGGATTGTCGTCCGTCAGCTCCCAGACAATCAAGAAGCTTATCGCCACCACCGCGACGACAGTCAGAACCACCACTTCGGTTGAGTTAAACCAATCCAGCTCTTTACCACGGTCGAGCATGATTTGCAGGCTACCAATGCCTACAACCAACAACGCAAGGCCGATGGCATCAATGCGACGATGCTCGGTTTTGGTTTCGCGCCCACGCAGCGTTTGCAGCGTCAGCAGAACCACCACCGCACCGATCGGCACGTTGATAAAGAAGATCCAACCCCAATGGTAGTTATCACTGATATAACCACCGAGAATTGGCCCACAAATTGGCGCTACGATAACCGTCATCGACCACAGCGCCAGAGCGATACTTCGCTTAGCAGGCGGATAGTTGTTCAGCAGCAGACTTTGTGAGAGCGGAATCAACGGCCCGGCAACAATCCCCTGGATAACGCGGAAGAAAATCAGCATCTCCAGGCTTTTGGACACGCCACATGCCCATGATGCCAACACGAACAGAATCGTTGACCACATGAACAGCTTCACTTCACCAAGGCGCTTGGCAAGCCACCCGGTTATCGGAATGGAGATGGCGTTCGCCACCCCAAACGAGGTAATAACCCAGGTTCCCTGGCTCAATGATGAGCCAAGGTTCCCGGCGATAGTCGGAATTGCCACGTTGGCGATGGTAGAGTCCAGCACCTGCATAAAGGTCGCCAATGACAAGGCGATGGTCATAATGACCAGTGGAGCACCTTCCAGCGGTTTCTGCTGTTTCATACAAGCTCCGCTTTGTTAACCCGCATTGGCCTGGATGATGTTATTGATAAGCTCGTTGGCAGGCGCAAGATTCAGCTCGCGCGCATTGCTTTCATACACCGGAGAGTGACGAGTCGTATTTGCCAGCATACTGCCTTCGCGGTTACTGGTATCCACAGTCACCAGTGTCGACAAACCGATTCGCAGCGGATGTTGCTCAAGCTGCTTTGCATCCAGTTCAATACGCACAGGCAAACGCTGAACGACTTTGATCCAGTTACCCGTCGCATTTTGTGCCGGGAGCAAAGAGAACGCGCTGCCGGTGCCCATATCCAGGCCGACAACTTTACCGGTGTACTCAACTTTATCGCCGTAAATATCACTGACGACAGTCGCCGGTTGGCCGATGCGCATATGCGCAAGTTGGGTCTCTTTGAAGTTTGCATCCACCCACAAACCGCTCGCAGGCACGATGGCCATCAGCGGAGTCGTTGGGCTAATTTGCGCGCCAACTTGCACGACACGGCGCGAAACATAGCCGGTCATTGGGCTGACGATTTTGGTACGTTGCAGCGCCATCCAGGCATTACGCAACTCGGCTGCGGCCTGCTTAACGCTTGGCTGCTCTTCGAGTTTAGTGCCCAGGATCATCGCCTGATTGGCATTATATTGCTGAACGGCAACATCCAGTTGCGCTTGAGCCGATGCAACGGCATCACGGGCGTGTTGCAATTCCTCACGACCAATCAGGTTGGCATTCCCCAACGGTACGCGGCGATTCAGGTCGCTTTGAGCTTGTGCAAGAGAAGTCTTTTGCAGCTCAATATTGGCCTGATATTGCTTGCTGTTAATCATTAACTGACGCGTCTGACGAACACTTGAAGCCAACACGGTTTGTGCTTGCTCAAAGGCTTGCTCTGCATCAGCCTGGTCTAGCGTTACCAGCACATCGCCTTGTTTAACGAAGTCGGTATTATCAGCCCAAACCTTGGTTACGCTTCCGGAAACCTGGGACATTATCTGTACCTGATTACCGGCCACATACGCATCATCCGTATTTTCGTAGTGACGTAATACTAAAAACCAGTAAATCCCATATGCCACAGCAATAATGACAAACAGCAGGGTCAACAGGAGTAAGGCACCTTTACGTTTGCCTTTCTTGTTACCCGGCTGTTGCGGGGTTTGAGTCTCCGCATGTGCGCTCATGCTTATCTCCACACTTTTTTATTATAGTGATCGGCTGAGCCGACCTGTTAGACCCGACAGGCCAGCAAGGTGAGTTGCTGGCCTGTCGGTATTCATCTTTTTTGGGGCACTACGATTTCACGCGATGACGGCACTTAGCGCACGGCTTCAAGTACGGTCTGGTTCTCATCCATTTCATCCAGGCGGGTCAGCAGTTTGCGGGTAATATTTTCCAACTGCTCTTTCTCCGTACCGCTCAGTGAAGACCACAGCTCATGCAAGCAGCGGTGTTGCGGCGGTAACACCTGACGTAAGAATTCGTGACCTTTTTCGGTCAAATGCAGATGCAGGCAGCGGCGATCGTTATCGCTTTCACGGCGTTCAATCCAGCCACGCTTTTCCAGTTCATCAGCAATACGGGTCGCATTGGTACGGGAAGAACCCAGAGCACAGCTCAATTCTGAAGGCTGAATGCTATGGCTTTCCTGCGATTCAAGAGTGATCAACGCCATAAATAGCGTCTCGTTAATCCCTTGAGCTTTCAGCATTTTATTGCGGTTTTCCAAAAGCTTGCCCTGCATATGCATGCACAGGCGGGTCAGAAGAACTTCCTGGTATGGGAATTCCTCGTAGCGTTTGGCGCGAAATTTTAGCATTTGTTCAATGGGCGTAAACGAACTATCCATTTTGGCATAACCTCATTAGTTGCGGTCGATATAATAACGATGGTGACAAATAAAGTAAATGTATTGTTTATACGTTTTTCATCGTCAGACGGTGATCACCATCATGAGTTTCCAGGTTAATCCATAACCCAGAGCACTTAATAACGTCGGGATAATAATGCTGCGAGTTTTGTAAAAGCTCAGCCCGAGAATGATAAATCCCATTAACGTCGGGACCAGACGCTGCGCGTCATGCATGATTTCAGGCACGCTGGAAACCACCAGCAAAGCGCAAATTGACGCAATGCCAATACTGTCGAGCAGGACGCCTGTCGCGCCACGTTTTGCCGGGCGCGTCGAATTTGCCCGGATGCGCAGAGGCAAATAGCGAAACATATAGTTAGCAAAGCCGACCAGCAGACCCAGCCAAAGCACTTGTGTACTCATTCTGGTTCTCCTTGATAAAACGTCTGTACTAATGCTGCCAGGCATCCACACGCAATGCCCGCAAAAATCGCCGCAGGAATAGAAATCAGCGTGACGCCCAGTAATGCGCCCGCAAGCGAAGCGGTCACCGTCCATGACTGCTTACGCTGGAACGACGCCAGTAAGAAGCTCATAAAAAGGGCAGGCAACATAAAGGTTAACGCCGCTTCCACAGCAGGGAAGTTATCCAGCAAACCATTCCCGGACCATGAACCTAGTGCGGTGCCCAGTATCCACGAGAACCAGGAGCTGAATGCGATGCCGATCATCCAGTTTTCGCTCCAGCGGCGGTTATCGCGCACCAGCTTCGCAGTGGCTGCGGCAAAAACTTCGTCGGTCAGGCCAAAAGCCCAAATCGCGGTTTTAGGTTTGCTCAACTGACGGGTAATTCGTTGGCGCAGGGAAGGGCCGTATAAGACGTGGCGCACATCCATTGCCATGACTGTTAATGCGGCTACCCACAAAGAACTGCCAGCAGCCAATAAAGCGGTAATCACAAACTGGCTGGCACCAGCATAAATAATGCAGGAGAAAAACAGGCTCTCAAATGGCGTGAATCCCAGCTTGGTCGCATTCAATCCAAATGCGAAAGCTACCGGAATATAGCTGATGACAATCGGTAAACTGTCTTTCAGCCCTTCAACCCAGGTAGCATCATTTTGTTCGTTATTTAAGGGAACTGTTGCAGGACTATCCATATTAACTATTTATCTATTTCTGACGTTAATGTCACTCGAATGAACAAAT
>NZ_JMPI01000055.1 GCF_000735355.1 Buttiauxella agrestis ATCC 33320 | reverse complement strand
AAAACAGGGATAACCTTAACAGACTGGTACGACCCTTAATACCCCAAATTATCCGCAGGGTCTGTAAAGGATTAGTGGTATCACGGCTGACGGTGATAACCGCGCCACCACACTACCAAATTTAGTAGGGCAATGATGGCACCCGCCGCGCACACGCCATTCCATCCAGCATGTTGATAGGCACTGGCAGAAATAATCGAACCTGCGGCCCCGCCGATAAAGTAGCTGGTCATATAACCGGCGGTCAGGCGATTTCGCGCATCCGGCATCATGCGGTAGATAACGGTTTGGTTGGTGATATGCACGCCCTGCACCGTTAAGTCCAAAACCAGGATACCAATGATAAGTGCGATGATTGAATACTGCCCCATCACGATAGCAATCCACGACAGCAACAACAGCACCAGCCCAATGGTCGTCGTAAGATGCGCTTTGCCTTTATCGGCAAAACCGCCCGCCGGACGCGCACCCAAAGCACCCGCCGCACCAGCCAGGCCAAACAGGCCAATCATCCCGTCCGAGAAGTTAAACGGCGGTGATGCCAGCAGAAATGCCATTGATGTCCAGAGAATGCTGAAGTTCGCAAACGTCAGGCAGCCTAACAGCGCGCGGGTACGCAATAGCGGGTTTTTGATAAACAGGCCGAATACCGAAGAGAGCAATTGCGGGTAATTAAGGTGCGTTTCGGACTTCATTTTCGGCAGCCCGCGCCACAGCGCGACAGCCATAAAGATCATGAGGACACTCGCCACCCAGTACACCGTCCGCCAGCCGCCGAGACTTGCCAGTAATCCGGCAACAGTTCGTGCCAGTAAGATGCCTAGCAACAGCCCGCTCATAATCGTGCCGACGACCTTGCCGCGCTTTTCAGGCTCGGCAAGCGTTGCCGCCAGGGGCACGAGGATTTGCGCCACCACCGAGAACAACCCGGTCAGTGCAGTGCCGAGGATCATCACCCACAGCGTTTGGCTTAGTGCCGTGATGACCATACCGCCAGCCGCCAGCAACGTCATAAACACAATCAGCCCGCGGCGCTCAAACATATCCCCCAGCGGCACCAGCAGCAGTAAACCTGCGGCATAGCCAAGCTGTGCCGCAGTCACAATAAATCCGGCCTGATTGATAGAGAGTGAAAACGCATTCGCGATGGTGTCGAGCAGGGGTTGTGCGTAGTAGTTGCTTGCAACGGCCAGACCCGTGGCAATAGACATCAGGACGATGAGCGCTGGGCTAAGTCCCTGGGAGGTTTTATTCATTCTTATTCTTCGGTTGGAAATGACAGGACGGGAATAATAGCGAAAATTAAGGCAAGCGGGAGTCGGATTGTGCGGTTTGATTTTATTGGGACGCCCTCACCCTAACCCTCTCCCTCTGGAGAGGTTTTCTCCTTCTCCCTAGGGGAGAAGGCCGGGATGAGGGCGTCCTCAGCTAGATATGAACTATTACTTAACTGCCAGCGCCTCGTTCACCCAGCCATCGAACTCGGCCTGGTGAGCTTTAATCCAGCCATCAACGTGACCCTGAATATCAGCTTCTGAAGCATGGCCGCTGTGCATCATTGCATTCTGAGCATTAATATCTGCCAGCGGTAATTTCATCAGGCTGAACAGTTTCGCGGCCTGCGGGTTTTTCGCAGCCCAGGCTTTGTTCGCCACAATGTGCATAGTATTCACCGGGAAACCGTAGTTCGCGCCATTCGGCAGTTTGGTATCAATGCCTTTCTGCTCACCCGGCAAAGAAGAGAACGGTACTTGCAACCACACCACATCTTTACCCGGCTTGAGCACATCGCTTACCCAATATGGCGTCCAGGTGTAATACAGCACCGGCTTGCCTTCTTTGAAGCGCGCAATCGTGTCAGCCATCATGGCGGAATAGTTACCGTGATTCACCGTGACGGTATCAGCCAGTTTATACGCTTCGTTCTGGTGATTAATGACCGCTTCACAACCCCAACCCGGCGTGCAGCCCATCATGTCGGCTTTGCCGTCGCCGTTGCTGTCGAACAGTTTGGCGACTTTGGGATCTTTTAGCTGCTCAACATTGGTAATGTGATACTGGTCAGCGGTTTTTTTATCAATCAAATAACCCTGTGCAGCGCCGGTAACATACACACCTTCACGATAGAATTTCTTATCGCCACCCGCCGCAGCATACATATCGTCATGCAAAGGCTGCCAGTTCACTGCGGTAAACGTAGCATCGCCAGAGGCAATTGAGGTGTAACCGACGTTGTAATCGACTTCACTTGGCTTATTGACGGTGTAACCCATTTTTTCCAGCGCCCGGCTGACCAGTTCAGTCTGGAAAGTTTCTTCAGAAATGGTGCTTTGAATGGGCTGAACGGTAATGCCTTTACCCGGCAAATCCGCAGCAAAAGTGGTGGTAGTAACGAGTGTGGCAAGAGCTGTAGCTAATAGAGTTGTGTGTCGCATCGTCGTTATTCCTGATTGTGGTGATGGGGCGAGGGGCGGCACGAATGCCGCCGCCAGGCTTATTTAATGAAGGGACGGGTCACTAAACCAATTGGACCTGAGTTGTACCAACGGCGGTTGCCACGGCTGCGTGAATCGCGGCCAATGGACTGAGTTAAGCGGTCGAGAATAATGGCAAGTATGACAATACCGACGCCGCCGACGGTCGCAAGACCCATATCGAGGCGGCCAATCCCGCGCAGTACCATCTGGCCCAGACCGCCAACGGCAATCATCGAGGCGATAACCACCATTGAAAGTGCGAGCATCAGCGTCTGGTTAACGCCGGCCATAATGGTTGGCATTGCCAGCGGAAGCTGAACTTTGAACAGCATCTGGCGCGGGCTTGCGCCAAACGAGCGTGAGGCTTCAATCAAATCTTCCGGCACTTGCTTAATGCCCAGGATCGTCAGACGCACGATTGGCGGCAGGGCAAAGATAATTGTCACCACCACGCCCGGCACATTACCGATACCGAACAACATCACAATCGGTACCAGATAAACAAACGCCGGAGTGGTTTGCATCGCATCAAGCAATGGACGAATTATCTTCGCGGCGCGTTCGCTGCGTGCCAGCCAAATCCCAAGCGGCAGGCCGATTATCATGCAGAACAGCAGGGCGGTGAGCACCAGCGCCAGCGTTACCATCGCTTGCGACCAGGCACCAATTGCGCCAATTGCCACCAGCGAAACCAGTGTTGCGATACCCATCCCGAGGCTCGACATCTGCCACGCAATCAGCGCGAACAAAATGATGGCGACGGGGGCCGGCATGCCCAGCAAGAAGTGTTGGAAACCGCTGAGGATGTAATCCACCGGGACGCGGATCCCCTGGAACACCGGACGGAAATGCATAACGACCCAATCGATGCCGCTTGTCACCCAGCTATCGAGCGGGATAAGCGTCTTATGAAAGGGATCGAGAATATTAAAATGCTCGGCTTGCGGAGCAGGCGCTGAGTTCAGCCAGTCTGCGCTGCTGCTTGCTGCGGGTGTTGAAGCGGCCTGGCTTCCCCACGCATCGGCAGTTGAAGCCGCTTGTTGTGTTGTTGCGTCGGCAGTCGCTGCGCTGCCGGTATCCCACGGATTTGATGCACTCATTGACTTACCCCTTCACGATCTAACGCCTGTAGCAGCACCCCTTTTGAGATGATGCCCACGTATTGACTCTCTTCCCCAATAACCGGAACCGCGCACGGAGCCTGGCCGACATGGGTAAGTAAGTCACTCAGTGACGTTTCTGCGGAAACCGCCGCAGGAGATTCGAGGTAAGCCCCATCCAGACCTTCACCCTTAGCGAGTGCGGCTTTCAGAGAATCGGTTGAGACAATGCCGAGGAATTTTTGCCCGCGCTCAATGACATAACCATATTCACGGTCTTCATCCTGGAGCAATTTAAGTGCAGAACGAGGGCCAAAACCGGCGGTTTTACGCAACAGCCCTGCCGGGCTACGACGGGCAATATCTTTGGCACTAAATACCTGGCTAATATCCACACCACGGAAGAAGGTGCGCACATAATCGTTCGCCGGGTTATTCAGAATTTCATCCGGTGTCCCGACCTGCACCACTTCGCCGCCCTGCATAATGGCAATTCGGTCGCCAATACGCATTGCTTCATCCAGATCGTGGGAAATAAATACAATGGTACGCTGGTGTTTCGCCTGCAATTTAATTAATTCGTCCTGCATCTCAGTACGAATTAAAGGATCGAGTGCGGAGAAGGCTTCATCCATCAATAATATATCCGGATTAATAGCCAAAGCGCGTGCCAAACCCACACGTTGACGCATACCACCAGAAAGCTCATCAGGGTAAGCATGGGAATAATTTTCAAGCCCTACCTGACGTAACGCATCAAGCGCTTTTTCCTGACGTTCTTTAACCGGGATGCCGGCTAATTCCATGCCAAATGCGGCGTTATTTAACACCGTCATATGGGGCATCAGAGCAAATGACTGGAATACCATAGAGATTTTATTTTTGCGGACTTCACGAAGTTCTGCGTCGGATATTTTGGCAATATCAACGCCGTCAATGAGTACCTGCCCACGGGTTGGTTCAATCAGGCGATTGAGAAGGCGAACCATGGTGGATTTACCGGACCCCGATAACCCCATGATGACAAAAATCTCGCCTTCTTCAATGGCCAGACTGGCGTCTTTTACGCCAAGCGACAGCCCTGTTTTCTCCAATAATTCAGACTTTGAAATACCTTTCTCTATATATTTGAATGCACGCTGTGGATGCTCGCCAAATACCTTATATAAATTCTTTACTTCAAGTTTAATTGCCATGCAATAAAGTTATTCCTGTATTTATATATTTATACACAATTCCTGATGGAAATATTCACTGCATATACCCTAACATACTCAGAATCTGAGACAACCCTCGATTTCCGATATATCCAATATCCATGCGGCTTGAGTGGGCAGAATTTCCCATGAGTAAAGGGCTGAGGGCAAATCAGAGAAAGATGATATTTTTTGTAAGCGGATGGGAAATTCGGTTGAATGAGAGGCGATCATCAATAATATGTAGGGTGGATAAGCGACAGCGTCATCCACCAATTTTTACATCTATTAATGTCGGATGACGCGATGCATATCCGACCTACATTAAGGTTATATGCTTATTTAAAAATCCCAATCCTCATCAGCGGTTTCCACCGCTTTCCCCATCACATATGACGAACCTGAACCTGAGAAAAAGTCATGGTTTTCATCCGCATTGGGCGAAAGAGCGGCCAGTATCGCCGGGTTGACCTCTGCCATTTCAGGTGGGAACAGCGCGTGATAGCCCAGGTTCATCAATGCTTTATTGGCGTTGTAGCACAGAAATGCTTTCACCTCTTCTTGCCAGCCCACGCCACCATATAGCGCATCGGTATACGCCACTTCGTTATCGTAAAGATCCATCAGCAAATCGAGGGCGAAATTCTGTAACTCGGCCTGGCGTTCAGCGCTTTGTTGAGCCAGCACTTTCTGGAATTTATAGCCGATATAATAGCCATGCACCGCTTCGTCGCGAATAATTAAGCGAATGAGATCTGCGGTGTTGGTCAGCTTGCCGCGACTCGACCAATACATCGGCAAATAAAAGCCTGAATAAAAGAGGAATGATTCCAGAAATACACTGGCGATTTTCTTCTTCAATGGGTCATCGGCATGATAATAGGCGAGGATAATTTGTGCTTTGCGCTGCAAGGGTTCGTTCTCTTCACTCCAGGCATAAGCCGCATCCACATCTTTGCTCTGACAAAGCGTCGAGAAAATCGAACTATAAGAACGCGCGTGCACCGCTTCCATAAAGCTGATGTTCGACAATACCGCTTCTTCATGTGGCGTAATCGCATCACTCATCAGTATCGGCGCGCCAACCGTATTCTGAACCGTGTCGAGCAACGTCAGGCCGGTAAACACGCGAATAGTGAGCTGCTGCTCATCGTGACTTAATGATTGCCAGGCCGGAATGTCATTCGACAACGGCACTTTCTCTGGCAGCCAAAAATTACTGGTCAGGCGATTCCAGACTTCGAGGTCTTTTTCATCCTCAATAATGTTCCAGTTGATGGCGCGCACGCGGGTTAACTGATTCATTTTCTCTCCTTATAAAGCGCAGGACACGCAGCCCTGGACTTCTGTTCCTTCCAGCGCCATCTGGCGTAAGCGAATGTAATACAGCGTTTTAATGCCTTTTTTCCAGGCGTAAATCTGCGCCTTATTAATATCGCGGGTGGTGGCGGTATCACGGAAAAACAGCGTCAGCGACAAACCCTGGTCGACATGGCGCGTGGCCTCGGCGTAGGTATCTATGATTTTTTCCGGGCCGATGTCATACGCGTCCTGGTAAAACTCCAGATTGTCATTGGTCATAAACGGGGCGGGGTAGTAAACACGCCCCGTTTTACCTTCTTTGCGGATCTCAATACGCGAGACAATCGGGTGAATGCTCGAGGTCGCGTGGTTGATATAAGAGATAGAACCGGTCGGCGGAATGGCCTGCAAATTCTGGTTATACAGCCCGAATTCCATCACATCATCGCGCAACTGCTGCCACTGTTCGCGGGTGGGAATGGCGACTCCGGCCCTGGCAAATAAAGCGCGCACTTTCTCGGTTTTTGGCTGCCAGTTTTCTTGCAGATATTGGCGGAAATACTCACCACTGGCATAACGCGATTGCTCGAAACCGGCGAAGCGCTGTTTACGTTCGCGAGCCAGCAAATTTGAGGCGCGGACGGCGTGCCAGGTGACGGTGTAGAAATAGAAGTTCGTGAAATCCAGCCCTTCCGGCGAGCCATAAGCAATGCCTTCCCGGGCCAGATAACCATGCAAATTCATCTGCCCAAGGCCGATGGCGTGGGACGCGGCATTTCCGGCTTCAATCGACGGCACTGAGCGAATATGGCTCATATCCGACACCGCCGTCAGGCCGCGAATCGCGGTTTCGATGGTCCTGGCAAAATCAGGTGAGTCCATGGTATGCGCGATATTCAGCGAGCCGAGGTTACAGGAAATATCCTTCCCAACTTGCGCATAATCGAGGTTTTCGTCGTACGTCGATGCGCTATTAACCTGGAGAATTTCCGAGCATAAATTGCTCATGTTGATGCGGCCAGCAATCGGGTTTGCACGGTTTACCGTATCTTCAAACATGATGTACGGATAGCCAGATTCAAACTGAATTTCCGCCAGGCGCTGGAAGAACTCACGGGCATTAATAAAGGTTTTGCAGATGCGCTCATCAGCCAGCATTTCTTCATAGCATTCGCTAATTGAAATATCGCTATACGGCTTGCCGTAAATCCGCTCGACATCGTAAGGCGAAAACAGCGCCATGGGCTGATTATCTTTCGCTAACTGGAAAGTGATATCCGGGATCACAACACCTAGCGAAAGCGATTTAATACGGATTTTTTCGTCAGCGTTTTCACGCTTGGTATCGAGGAAACGCAAAATATCCGGGTGATGAGCGTGGAGATAAACCGCCCCCGCGCCCTGGCGCGCACCCAGTTGATTCGCATAAGAAAATGCATCTTCGAGCATTTTCATCACCGGGATCACGCCGGATGACTGGTTTTCGATGCGTTTAATCGGCGCGCCCACTTCGCGTAAATTTGAGAGTAAAAACGCCACGCCTCCGCCGCGTTTTGAAAGCTGCAACGCAGAATTTACCGCACGCCCAATGGACTCCATATTGTCTTCAATACGCAGCAAGAAACAGGAAACCAGCTCACCACGCTGCATCTTTCCGCAGTTAAGAAATGTGGGTGTCGCAGGCTGAAAGCGTCCGCTCAGCATTTCATCCATTAATTGCAGTGCCAGCTTTTCGTCACCCTGAGCCAGTGTTAACGCCACCATGCACACACGGTCGGGGAAGTGTTCCAGATACTCTTTGCCATCGTAAGATTTCAGCGTGTAGCTGGTGTAATACTTCCACGCACCGAGGAAAGTCTGGAACTGGAACCCACTGTGGTGTGCTTTCTCAAACAGGCCGACCACAAAACTTCTCGGGTAACGTTGCAGTACCGCATTGTCGTAATAACCTTCAGCCACCAGACACTCCAGGCGCGCCTGCGGATTGGCAAACTGGCGCGAGCGGGGCAGCACATATTGCTGATGGAATTGCTCCACCGCCAGGTGGTCTTTCTCAAACTGAATGCGCCCCTGGGAATCATAAAGATTCAGCATGGCGTTGAGCGCGTGATAATCCGCGCTTTCGTTCGCCGTCAGGCGGATAGCTTCTGTCGTTGCCAAAATTCGTTGACTCCCTTACGCACGTTTTCAATGTCCTGGTCGGTGCCTAGTAACTCAAAACGATAGAGATACGGCACCTGGCATTTTTGGGCTATCACATCGCCCGCCCGGCAAAACCCTTCGCCGAAGTTTCGATTACCGCTGGCAATCACGCCGCGCAGTAATGCCCGATTGTTGGGGTTATTTAAAAATCGGATCACTTGTGCGGGTACGGCACCGGCAATTCCGCCGCCGCCATAACTCGGCACAATCAGGATGTAAGGCTCCGTCACTTCCAACCGTTGTTTGAAATCCAACGGAATGCGCAGCGCGGGCAAACCCAGGCGTTCGATAAAACGCAGAGTATTTTCCGAGGTGCTGGAGAAGTAGACGAGATTGCTCATGCTGTGGCTCGGGTTTGCAGGCGGTTAATCATATCCGGGCGAAACCCGCTCCAGCTTTCCTGCTCGGTGATCACAACCGGCAACTGGCGGTAACCCAAAGCACGCAAATCGTCGGCCGCCTCCGGGTTTACATCGAGATTAATCATCTCAAACGTGAACCCACGGCTTTCGATAGCACGGCGGGTAGCATGGCACTGAACACAGTCATTTCGAGTGTATATGGTAATGCGCATGATTCTTATTCTCTCTGTGGTTGAGAATATGAATACTAGATGTGGGTTAGAAAATTATCAACCATACAAGATATAGTATTTTTAGATAAGGGAGGAATTGGCCCTCACCACAGCTTTCTCCCCCTGGCTGTCTCTGATACACAAGTCACCCTGGCAATTTTGTCAGGGTGAGATCTTTAAGCCTTGCCGATTTTCCGTTCACCCGTGTGTTCAGTAATCTCTTTCATTCCCGCAAACGGTGAACGTGCCAGGTGGATAACGACATCCCCCTGGCGACCCCGTCGCCCGGTGATTAAATTGCCGCTGCGCGGTAAACCCCAGCTTATCCCCAACATCAGGGTCGTTCGCGACTCGTTCCCGACGATCGCTCTCTTTCGCTGCTCCCGGCAGCTCAACCCTGACTTATGGGGAACACTGGGGCAATTTATACCGGGAACAAGGTCAAAACCGGCTCGGTGTGATCTTTCGGTTTTGACGTTGACCACCCTAAGTCGTTCACCGGTTCAGTGGCTATATAAAACACTGAACACCGGGTGAACGGAACTGTCCCACAACTCACAGAGATGTGACTGAGAGACAGCCCCGAGGGAGAGGGCCGGGGTGAGGGCGATAAACTACATACGCATACTGATCGCCAGGCGGTTAAACGCGTTCATCAGGCTCGCAGTAAAGGTCAAATCACTAATCTCTTGTGCCGTAAAGAATTGCAGCAGCGGCTGATACACCGCATCTTCCGCCCCTTCGGTAATCAGCGTCACCGCTTCTGCCCAGGCCAGCGCGGCACGCTCTTTGTCGCTGAAGTGATTACTCACCTTCCAGCCTGCCAGGGCATCCAGTTTGGTCTGCTCGACGCCATCTTTGCGCAAGGCTTTAGAATGCATCTCCAGGCAATAGGCGCAGCCGTTAATTTGCGAGACGCGCAGGAAAACCAGTTCAATCAGAGTTGATCCGAGCGAGCTGGATTCCAGACCTTTCAGTGCCTGAAGCATTGGCTTAAACACGGCAGGAGAAAGGTCGTAGTAAGGTTGGCGTAATTCAATCATGGTTTTATTCCTCGTATTGGTATACCGACAATTTAGCACTATGATGGACTACTAAAGAGAGCCATAAATTAACTTATAAAGAAGACCATAATGGCAAAGTCCATCGAACCGATAGTAAGCGCTCACCACGCAATTCCGCGTTACCAGCAAATAGCACGGCAACTAAAACAAGCCATTAGCGACGGGGAACTCGCCGCCGGTAGCCGCCTGCCTTCCAGCCGGACAATGGCGCTTGAACTTGGCGTAGCGCGGGCAACCGTCGAAAATGCTTATGGTGAATTAGTCGCACAAGGTTGGCTGGAAAGACGTGGCCAGGCGGGAACGTTCGTTAGCCCGTCCGCCACCAGTGGTGCCAACAATCTCGCGACGCCAACCAGCCAACCGCAGGGCGCACCGCGCCCATTCCAGATGGGATTACCGGCTCTGGACGCTTTTCCTCGCGCACTCTGGTCGCGCGTTATGGGCCGACGACTGCGCCTGCAAACTCGTTTCGATTTGCTCTTGCCGGAAGCGAATGGCGAATCGACATTGCGCCAGGCGATTGCAGATTACCTGCGTTTTTCGCGCAGTATCGACTGCCAGCCAGAACAGGTTTTCATCACTTCAGGATTTCAGGCCGCTATGCGTCTGGTGGCCCATACGCTGGCAAAACCCGGAGATGGCATCTGGCTGGAAGATCCCGGCTACCGCTATGTGCGCCCGGTTTTTGCCGAAGCGGGGATGTCGTTGCATCCGGTTCCGGTCGATGGTGAAGGGATGCAAATTGACTACGGCGTTAACCATTTCCCGGATGCCCGTTTTGCATTGCTGACGCCCGCGCATCAAAGCCCATTGGGGGTTGCGCTGTCGCTTAACCGCCGTCACCAGTTGCTCGACTGGGCAGCGGAAAATCAAAGTTGGGTGATTGAAGATGATTACGACAGTGAGTTTCGCTACCACGGCAAACCGCTCCCGCCGATAAAAAGCCTCGATGGCCCGCAGCGCGTTATCTATGCAGGAACATTCAGCAAATCGCTCTTTCCCGCGCTGCGCGTCGCCTGGCTGGTGGTGCCGCAGCAACAGGTCGAGGCATTCTCGCAACACACGCATTTCTTGCCCTGCACCGCGCCGTTGCTTGTTCAGCAGACCATTGCCGATTTCCTTCGCGAAGGCCACTTCTGGCGGCACCTGAAAAAGATGCGTTTGTGCTACAGCGAGCGAAGGCTATGGCTCGAACACGCACTGCAACAGCAGGGGTTTGATGTCGTTCCCCAGGCGGGAGGCATTCAGATGGTGATGCGGGTAAACGGTGACGACCGCGCGTTAGTCGCAAAAGCGCGTGCATCGGGGCTTGCGGTGCAGGC
>NZ_JMPI01000054.1 GCF_000735355.1 Buttiauxella agrestis ATCC 33320 | reverse complement strand
TTCAAACGGGGAAGGGGGAATATTGATGAGTTTTACTAATCTGACGTCGCAGGCCATGGCGCTGAAAGCCGCGAAACAACTGCGTGAAGCCATTTCCTGAAAACGCTTATCCGCCCTACAAAACTAAAAACCCCGGAATTAATTCCGGGGTCAGACGCATATTTATTATCACTACACTTTATGAAAGCCGAAGTGACTCTGTAACCGTCAAACTGACTATCGACGCGACGCTAACAGAGCGCCGATGAAAATACCGACAGCGGCGCTAATACCCACGCTCTGCCACGGTTTATCGCGGACATAGGTGTCTGCGCAACCGACCGCGTCGCAGGCGGCCTGTTTGACTCGAGTGCGACCCTGAAGGCGAGCGCGCGTCTCTTTCAACAGAGACTCCGCTTTTTTGCGAGCGGCTTCCCCTTCCTCTTTAACATCGCTACCGAATGATTTAAGAACCTCTTCCAGCGTATCGGCCAGTTGGTTCACGTCATGGTTGATATCGTCAACACCTTCATCTACATCATTTCGATTTACTCGGTTAAACATTGTTTTCTCCTTTTTGCGATGTACTTTTCAGTGTAGACCATAATTTTTAGTAATGACTGGGTTCACGCTCTTATCTGGTCTTTATGGACTAATCTGAAAGCGTTGCTAATGCTGGTTATTGTAAGGTTGCGCTGCAATAGAAGATGACGAGGAAAAATTATGTATTTACGACCTGATGAGGTGGCCCGCGTTCTTGAAAAAGCCGGTTTTACCATGGATATCGTGACACCCAAAACCTACGGCTATCGCCGTGGCGAAAACTATGTTTATGTCAATCGCGAAGCGCGCATGGGGCGCACTGCTCTGATTATTCATCCAACATTAAAAGAACGAAGCCAGACCCTGGCAGATCCCGCGACGGACGTGAAAACCTGCGACCATTACCAGCAATTTCCGCTCTATCTGGCGGGTGAAACGCACCAACATTACGGCATTCCACATGGTTTTAGCTCACGCATTGCGCTGGAGCGTTATCTTTCAGGCTTGTTTGGCGAGCACTAATTGGAAGAGGCGTTGTGGTGAGCCACGCCTCCATACTGCTAAATATCAAACTCCCGCTTTTGCATTCCGATAACCACTGATGCGGAATAAGCGGCGGCAATAATCGAGAAAATAGCCGTAAGCCGCACCCATCAGCATTGAAACCACAATATTCGAGCTGACCGCTGCGACGATTTGGTTCCAGTCCGCACCCACCGACCACAGAATGACGACATAAACGGGTGACTGAAACGTAATGTAAGCCAACACATCGGCGAGATTCTTCGCCCAGCTTGCGTTGCTGTAGCGTTTGGTGAAACGCATAAATGCATCGCGATAAAAGCCATACGGCCAGGCAATCAAAATATTGACTGGAATGGCGACCAGACGCGAAGAGAGTGACTGTTCAAAGCTCATGCCTGAGAGAAATATCTCAATCATCATGTTCACAACCGAGCAATACACTACCATCGCGAAAGTATCAGCGACGGCATGGCGCAAGCGTGACTCAGGAGAAAACATTATTCTGGCTCCGAACGGAAAGTAGCGATAAACACTGAATTAACATGTTAATTACAGTGTGAATGGTTAGGTTGTTGATCGTGAGTAGGTTATATCTCTGCAAGTAAACAGGCAATTAGCGATAAATTTTTATTTAATCGCATTTGGTCGATAAAATGCGCTAAATGAGACATTACAGGCAGTGTTTCCTGATTTTGTCGTTTCGCTTATTTTTTATTGTTGAAATTCAGATGGTTACTTTTCTTGAAGAACGAGGAAGGGGGAAATGATTTTGTAGGTCGGAAAAGCGTAGCGTCATCCGACAAAAATGGCGGATAGCGTTGTTGCATATCCAGCCAGGATTTCAGGCGGGAAACCTGGCCCGCCTGTATCATTCATGGCTAGCAAACACCGAAATCACCGTCTTCTTTATACAGCGCAACGTCTTCAGCTTTTAGTGTGACGGTTTCACCGGTCAAAATACTTCTGGGCGTGCAGAACAGCATATCTCCCTGAACATCCAGAACTTCGTATTTCGGGCCGCCTTTTTTCGGTTGCACCAAATCGCCTGCTTTAAACACACTTGTTTTAGACATAG
This sequence comes from Buttiauxella agrestis ATCC 33320, assembly GCF_000735355.1. Taxonomy (GTDB): domain Bacteria; phylum Pseudomonadota; class Gammaproteobacteria; order Enterobacterales; family Enterobacteriaceae; genus Buttiauxella; species Buttiauxella agrestis. The sequence goes on along the minus strand of NZ_JMPI01000054.1, from coordinate 18,713 downwards.
CCAACCTCATTTTGATGGAGAGATATATGGTTAACCATAGTCCAAAGCAGTCGAATTAACGCTGATTCCAGGGCATTTTTTCCAATAAGCGAGCCATACCGCAAAAGCCACTTATCCCTGCAAACAGCAATCCCGCACCAACAAAACCGGAAAGTAAAAAGAACCCCTGATGAATGCTAAAGCCGAGTATCACACCCGCCAGCACCAGTGACCCTGCGGCGATTTGCACCTGACGCATTAACGGCAGGGGTTGTGATTTATCTGCATGTATTTCCTGCCCGTCTTTTTTCCAGGCATTCAGACCTCCCTCGAGCAGAAAGACTTTTGCCGGAGCCACGGCATCAACCAGCTTTTGCGCGTTCTGCGCAGTTCGCGCCCCAGACTGACAGTGAAAAATGACGGTATCGAAGGGATCGAATGGGCCGAGACGGTCGCCATTTTCAATCGCGGAAAGCGACAGCAAATGGGCCTGCTCAATATTCTCACGGGCATATTCATCACGTTCACGGATATCAATCAGCGCGGCACCTTGCGCGACCAGAATCCTGGCTTGTGCCGGGGAAATACTCTCAATAGTCATGCTGCTCCTTGCTGCCACTCAGTAACCTTACACGCGCAGATAATCCCCCGATTTTGACGTGGCAGCAAATAAACTAGCGAAAATTCTGATCGTATAGCGCTGGAATATTCAAAGGAAACGGCACAGCAGGTCCGCTTTATCGGTCTGTTCCCAGCTAAAAATATCGCGTCCAAAATGGCCGTAGGCCGCGGTTTGCTGATATATCGGTTGCAGCAAATTCAACGAGCGAATTAACCCATGTGGGCGAAGATCGAAAAACTCGCGAATAAGCATAATGAGTTTTTCATTATCCAGTTTCCCGGTACCGAAGGTTTCCACCATGATAGAAGTCGGCTCTGCAACACCAATGGCGTAAGAAATCTGAATTTCACAGCGGTCAGCTAAGCCTGCGGCAACAATATTTTTGGCGACGTAGCGGGCAACATACGCGGCTGAACGATCCACTTTTGAAGGATCTTTACCGGAAAATGCACCGCCGCCGTGGCGCGCCATACCACCGTAAGTATCAACAATAATTTTGCGACCCGTCAGCCCGCAGTCACCCATTGGCCCACCAATGACAAATCGACCGGTTGGATTGATAAAATATTTGGTATTACGCGTTAGCCACTCAGGCGGCAAAACAGGCTTGATGATCTCTTCCATCACGCCTTCACGCAGAATTTGCTGAGTGACGGCTTCATTGTGTTGCGTGGAAATAACCACGGTATCAATACCGATTATTTTGCCGTTCTCATAAGCAAAGGTGACCTGGCTTTTCGCATCAGGGCGTAACCATGGCAATAAACCGTTTTTGCGCACTTGCGCCTGACGTGCCATTAAACGGTGAGCAAAGGTGATAGGTGCGGGCATTAACGCATCTGTTTCGTTGGACGCATATCCAAACATAAGTCCTTGATCACCCGCGCCTTGATTCGCTTCATTGTCACGATCTACGCCACGATTAATATCAGGAGACTGTTTGCCAATCGCACTTAAAACCGCACACGTGTTGGCATCAAAACCCATTTCTGAGCTGTTATAGCCGATGTCGTGAATCGTGCGACGCACAATCTCTTCTATATCCACCCACGTGTCGGTGGTAATTTCCCCACCAACTAAAACCATGCCCGTTTTTACCAGCGTTTCGCAGGCCACGCGTGCTTTGGGGTCTTGTTCAATAATCGCATCGAGAATGGCATCAGAAATTTGGTCGGCTATTTTGTCGGGATGCCCTTCAGAAACAGATTCTGAAGTGAATAATTGTTGTGACATACGAAGATCCTTAAATTAATAACGTAGTGATTCAGTCTGGATAATGAAAATTTCAGCGATAAACGTACATGCCGCCTTCGACGCCGCGGCTAAATAAGACTTGCCAGAGCTGAATATCACGCGCACGGAAAGCACCTGCGCATGTCATCAGGTAATAATTGAACATGCGTTTAAAGGACTCGGAATAATTATCCTGAATCTCTGGCCAGAAACTATTAAAACGCTGGTGCCACGCCATTAATGTCAGGTCGTAATCTGAGCCGATATTGTGCCAGTCTTCGACGACAAAATATGGCTCAGATGCACTGGCGATTTGTTTTACCGAAGGCAGACATCCGTTAGGGAAAATATATTTGTTAATCCACGGATCGACATTGGTATTTGATTTATTTGCTCCGATGGTGTGCAGTAGGAACATTCCGTCCGGTTTAAGGCAACGGTTCACCACTTCAAAATAGGTATCGTAATTTTTTGGCCCGACATGCTCGAACATGCCGACGGAAACGATGCGGTCAAAATGACTGTCGAGGTCGCGATAATCCATCAGCTTGATGGAGACATCCAGCCAGGTGCAACGGTTCTGGGCCATTTTCTGCTGTTCTTCCGAGATGGTCACGCCAGTCACATGGACGTTGTAATGTTCGGCGGCATACTCCGCCAGACCGCCCCAACCGCAGCCAATATCCAGCAGTTTCATGCCGGGTTGAAGCTGCAATTTTTCGCATAACATTTTTAATTTGGCTTCTTGAGCCTGGCGTAAGTTAGCGGCTTCTTTCCAGTAACCGCATGAATACTGCATATACGGATCGAGCATTTTAGCGAACAGATCGTTGCCGATATCGTAATGCTCTTTGCCGACAATCCAGGCACGTTTACGCGTCTGTAAATTAAACAAACGCATCCCGGCGATGCGAGCTAAATCCCTGAAGTTTTTTGGAGCTTTCTCATCTAGTTTTGCACGAAGGATTTTCTCGAATAACACATCCAGCGCAGCGCATTCCCACCAACCTTCCATGTAGGATTCACCCAGGCCGATAGAACCTTCCTGCAAAACTCGTTTATAAAAGTCAGGATTGTTGACTTGAATATCCCAGCGGCGATTGCCGTTAAAACGGACATCAGCCTGATTTACAAGATCTTCTGCAATCCGATACCAGTTGTCTTTATGTACAACAGGTGCATTTTCAACTTCAACACTCATATCTCATCCTCAGTAAAAGCCTAAGTCAGTTTTCTACTCGACTATCAGAACTCGTTTATATTTCGTTAAAAGGGCGGCCAGGCGTTCCACGTTTTCCACAATTTCAGTGGCGATGCCATGGACATAAAGTTTGTCGCGGTAAATACAAATATCCTTTTTCAGGCGCTCGATATGCAGGCGCCGCGCCGGTTCATCTTCCGCCTTCAATATGAGCTGTGCGGCTTCACGCAGGCGCTCATGAATCAGAGATAAATCTTCGTCCTGGGGTAATTCGCACTCAAGACTTCTGAGACGCGGAACCATGCCAGAATTGCCCCATTTCCGGGCGCAGATAAATGGCGCTGACAATGGTTAGTGCGGTGATGCCTGCAAGCCCCAACGCGTAAGAGTTTTCGATGCGTATTACGGTGGCGGCATAACAGCAAACTCCAGCCCATACCGCGCCTATTATTAACATTGTGAGCGGAGACCAGATAAACACCCAGACGATAATCAGCGCGGATGAGCAGCCGATTATTGTTCCTGCAAAACGTAATAATCCACGATGGCGCAGCGCTCCAGTGAAGGGTTCGCCGCCTGCAATAAACGCCGGAGCGGTGGTAATAATAATTGCAGTCACTACCGCCCAGCGCGGCATATCCAAATCAAATCCAAAACCAATAGCCAAAGAAAGCGCAATGGCAAAAGTCAGTTTGAAAGCGAAACGCAAATGATGTAGTGATATGCGATAAAAAGGACGGCTCATTAACGGGGGCCGGTTTTTTTATTAATCCACAATTCATTGTTAAGAAAGTATTGATAACTCAAGTTGTTCTTTTATTTTGAAAATAGCTATCCCGCTCGATTTAAATATATCCGAGTGTTGATTGGGTTAATCGTTATTTAAATAGGGTCATTAATCTGCTGGGCTTATGAATTAATTATCGCAGCAAACACGGTTTGTGTATCATGAAGGGATGCCAAGTTGTGTCGATCAAGCGTCAATTTAGGTGGGATAGATGGTTAAAGCAAAAAAGATACTGCACTCGTTCCGCTACGAAGGCGATGCTGAAGGGGCTAAACTTGCTCGTCCCGTTTTCTTCCGTTCGTTTATGCTAGCTGAGAATGTGCAATCCGAGCTTCATTCTCACCCTTTCATTCAGTTCCACTATGCGCGTGAAGGCTCCTTATACATTTCCGTGGAGAATAATTCGTACATCATTCCGGCCTGCTACGGGTTGTGGATACCGGCTTTTATGCCTCATAGGGTGCAAACCGCCAGTGAAGTGATGCTGGAAAACCTGGATATTGACCCTGACTATTACGCGTCCACGGGATTTAAAGCCGAACTGAAGTTAGTGACAGTCTCTGATTTTGCCCGCAGCTTCATCCACCATGCTACGCATACTATCCCTGAATTTTATGATGCCGATGGCAAAGAAGGGCGGCTGGTTTCCACATTGATCGATGTGCTAAACGATCTCCCGGCCGCAGGCTTTGCCATGACCTGGCCTACGGCACCGGCACTGCTGGAAATGTGCCAGATAATCAGTGAATCACCAGATTTACCGCATTTAATGGAAGACTGGGCTGAGAAAGTGGGGATGTCGCCACGCACCTTTTCACGACATTTCATCAAAGAAACGGGCATAACGTTCAGCAACTGGAAACAACGGCATCGTTTGCTTCATTCCATTATTTTATTACGCCAGTCGCGCAGCGTGACCGAAATTGCATTAATGCTGGGATATGGCAGTACATCGGCTTATACCTACGCATTCCGCCAGTTATTTGGTGTTTCACCTTCACGCTATGAAGCCGCACCTCCACCACCGGATGCGATTTTGTATGATTAAAACTACGGATAATAAAAAACCGGAAATCAGAGAACATTTCCGGTTTTAGTTTTTCTAATCTATCAGAACGAAATACGTCTGTAATTCTGATATTCGGGTTTCCAGAACATATCCTCTAGCTTATCTTCTAATTCAGATTCCATCATTCTTGTTGCTACACTATCTTCTGCCCCGGCAAGTGCAACGGCAATGGCAATTTTCTTAGATATTTCATGGATATTGGTCAGTTCAGGTAACAGCGCGCCATGTGGGTCTTTGAGTAAAGGTGATGAGAGCGCAAGGACTTTACTGGCGGCCAGGAACATATTTTCGGTCACACGTTTAGCATTTGACAGCAAAACTCCCAATCCAAGGCCAGGGAAGATATAAGAGTTATTGCACTGGGAAATAATGTGACGATGGCCTTTGTACATGACCGGCGCGAATGGGCTTCCCGTAGCAATGATTACATTACCTTCGGTCCACTCAATAATATCCTCAGGTAACGCTTCCACGCGGGATGTTGGGTTCGATAGGGGGAAAATAATCGGCGTGGAAGCGCAAGAATGCATCGATTTAACCACTTCCTCCGTAAACAGACCGGGTACACCTGATACCCCAATTAATATCGATGGTTGAATGCAATTAATCAGCGCCGCGATATTTTTGCCATCAGGCGAAAACGGCAAGGTTTCTCTAGCATGAGCGAGTCGATACTGGAAATCAGTTAATGCAGGTGTATCTTTTAATACCAGGCCATCTTTGTCGACAAGGAATATATGGCTTCTGGCAACGTCCTCATCGATTCCATCAGCTTTAAGCGCAGAAACAATGAGTTCGGCAATACCACAACCTGCGGATCCCGCTCCCACGAACATAATACGTTGATCAGAAAGTGATGTCTTATTATGCAGGCAAGCCGCGAGAATAGAGCCTAATGCGACGGCCGCTGTTCCCTGGATATCATCATTAAAACAACATAATTTATCCTGATATTCTTTGAGCAATGGTGTGGCGTGTTGCAGTGCAAAATCTTCAAACTGCAACAAAACGCCAGGCCAACGACGTTCAATTGCAGAAACCACAATATCAATAAACTCAAAATATTCTGCTTCTGAAACGCGTGAGTGACGAGCCCCCATATACAATGGATTGTTTAATAACTCTTTATTATTGGTGCCCACATCTAACATGATAGGGAGACACTGGTGTGGCGCGATGCCGCCGCATGCGGTGTACAGAGACAATTTTCCGATAGGAATGCCCATCCCGCCGATTCCCTGGTCACCCAGCCCAAGAATGCGCTCACCATCGGTCACGACAATGATCTTAATATCATCGCTCAGGACATTTCGCAGGATGCTCTCAATATTGTTGCGGTCCTCCCAGGCGATAAAGACACCCCGGTTTTTACGCCATATCTCTGAAAAGTGTTGGCAGGCATAGCCCACCGTCGGGGTATAAATTAACGGCAGCGAAGCCTCAATGTTAGATGTGATGTAATGATAAAAAAGAACCTCATTTGTATCTTGCAGGTTACGCAAAAAAACATGTTTGTCTTCATCAGTAATGAAGTTATTTAGCTGGAAACGTATCCGATCGCTTTGCTCGCCTATAGTTTCTACAATGGTCGGGATAAGCCCATGTAAATTAAATTCATTACGTTCACTATCACTAAATGCGCTTCCCTTATTAAAGGTCGTGTTACTTAGCAGGGATTGCCCGGAAAGATGGGTGTATCGCATTTTACTCTCACTTGGTTTAATGGCTGACTGGTGAACATTGCCGGGAGGTATATTCCTAATTATTTTTTGATGCAAGTGAGCTAAATGACTCCTCGAATAGCTTATTCAAATAGGTTATATGCTTTTCGCAATACTGAAATGGTTGAGAATAATAAAAACAAAAAACTAACAACTATAATTCCCAAAGAATTTATCTGAAACAATGTGCTGCACAAAAGAAACAATATTAAGACAGGTGTATTGTTTTAAGGCGAAGTGCAACAAAATATAACTGGAAGGTGAACGTTTATTTAATCAACAGCAGTAACGCACCTTTCATTATGTGGAGTATTAATTTGCACTGGTCAGCCTGCACGCATAGCTAATGCTTTACTAACGACACACATTGTGCACTTTTTTGTCTATTGTGTTTTTAACGCTATGTCCATTTTTGTCTATTTCAGAGAATGTATTTAATATTTTAGTGGGCGTATGATTAATATTCAGGATAAATCCCTAAGTTGATGCATTTTTATTTTATAAATGTATCCCGTGGTTACTTTAACGGCTATCTAACTGTATTGCGAGGATGTCATCAATATGTTTAAAAAAATCTCTTTTCACATTATCCCGATACAAATTTTTCTTGGTATCTTTTGGTTTAAAAACGGATTCATTGATAAGGTTTGCGGTATTTTCAATGGACTGATGTCGCCAGAAACGGCTTACCATGGGGATACCTGGTCAGGCTGGAAGGAGTATATCGTTGGAACCTGGGACAAGAGCCAGGTGGGTCATGTTGTATTAAGTCCGCTGTTTGATGCACTTTTCCCGGTCTTAATTATTCTTCAGTGCCTTCCTTTCATCTTCATTATTGTTTCTATTTTGAAACTGGAGTTTTTGACGGATGCCAAAGCCCGTACATGGTTGATGAAGAGTGCTGTAGCTTCATTATTTGTTACCAGCGTGATGTTGTTTAGCCAGACACTGTCCGGCGCAAGCGATGGTGAATATCTCTGGCATCTTCTGGCTGCGGGAATGGTTCTGATCATGTATATCAAAAATATTAATACGATCACCGGCAAAGCATAAGCACTGCGCTGTAAATTAAGCGCCTATCAGACACAAAAAAGCCCACCTGATTTTCACCAGGCGGGCTTTCAATTTCATTATTCGTATTGCTGATCGCGCTCTTTGGCTGCTCGCTGACGGTCGTAATATTCATCTTCTGCTGTGATGATTTCATCCATCAGAGAATCCATATCCACGTCATGTTGTTCTTCAACGAAGAGGCCGGTTAACACCGTTTCTGGCGTGAGCTTTCCATCTTCATATAACGCCCAAATCTCTTTCGCATATCGCGTTTTCAATAATTGCGGGGCGAACTGGCCATAGTATTCGGTGATGTTATTCACATCGCGTTCAAACATGGACTCGGCGTGGTTATTGGCGGCGGCGTCAACGGCTTGTGGCAAGTCGATAATGACCGGGCCGTCGGCATCGAGCAGCACGTTAAACTCCGATAAATCACCATGCACCAGACCTGCGCACAACATGCGTACGATATTGCCGATCATGGTGTTGAAATCTGCAATCGCGGTTTCTTCGTCGAGGGTGACGTCGCTCAGACGTGGTGCGACTGCGCCGTCAGCATCGGTGACCAACTCCATCAACAACACACCGTCGATACACAGGTAGGGCTGCGGCACGCGAACCCCCGCATTTGCCAGACGGAACAACGCCTCAACCTCTGCCGTTTGCCAGGTTTCTTCCTGCTGCTTGCGGCCGAACTTCGAGCCTTTTTGCATAGCACGAGCATTACGGCTATTCCGGACTTTACGCCCTTCCTGGTATTGCACCGCCTGCTTAAAGCTACGTTGCGTCGCTTCTTTGTACACTTTGGCGCATTGGATTTTGTCACCGCATAAAACAGTGTAAACGTCAGCTTCTTTACCGCTTTTCAGGCGCTGAAGAACATCGTCTATCAGCCCGTCATCAACCAGCGGTTGGATTCTATTTGGGATTTTCATGCCGCTTTATACCTTATTTCTGACGCTTTTCGTACCAATAGCACCGTTGAGGATACGAGAAAATGTGGGAGATTTTCAGGCCGCATCGGTAGGAATACCGTAACTATATGTATTTTATTGCTTGTCCGCAGGTGAGCATTTAATTGAACAGGTGCCATGAAATGAACCTAGCCGATAATTGTGATCCCCAGGCGATCCATTATCTGGATTACCTGATAATTATCCAGCTTAACGCCTTGTAAATCGGTGCCTCGCACGTCCAGGTCGCCCAGTTCTGAATTGGTCAAATCGCAATGGGTAAAATTGGCCGCACGCCAGTCAAATGAAGAAAATTCACCGCCGGAGAGATCGGAACCGCTAAATGTCGCGCCGAGTATCTGAGCGCCATTCCAGCGGTTTTCCCATAGTTCGCACTTCTCAAGCACCACCTTTGAAAAGTTGGCGTAGCTCAAGTTGGTTTTGGTGATATAGGCACTGCAAAACCAGCTGCGAGTTGTGATCATATTCATAAAACTTGCGCCGCGAAAGTCCGCGCCCTGCGCCCGACACTCGCGGATTTCAATACCCAGTGCGCTGGCGTTTCTGAAATCTGCCATCGATAAATCACAGCTTTTGAAGGCCGCATCTTTCAGGATTGCCCGGCTAAAATTGCCACCTTGCTGGCTTTCTCTGTCATAAAACTGGCAGCCAATAAACTCGGTACCGGTCAGGTCCGTGCCTGAAAAGTCACAGTTAAAGAAAGTGCTGTTCTCAATTTTCGCGCCGGTAAACTGATTACGACCGATCTTTTCGCCATTCAAAGCCAGATTCATTGTAATTAACCTGTTTATTTATACAGTCAATGATTGATTGTAACTGAATTGAGAGAGGGGGAAAACGGTTTGGGGGACGTTTTTTGTGTGGAGCGTTGCGCCACCCGCTCGCAATAGCCTGGCGGATGGCGCTAATGGTTTATTTCGGATGACGTGTGCGCATTAGCCTTGCGACAGGCGCGTGGGTCTGTGGGTCAAAATAGCGGCTCGGCCAGATGGTTTCGGCGGGCACACCAATCGCTTTGCTTATTAGCAGTTCCCCTTTTGCCCATGGGCGTGTCAGGGCGTTGGCGAGCGTTGATGAACTTAAACCTGCGGCGCGGGATTCCGCTGCCAGTGAGGTGCCTTTTTTACGCAGTGCGGCGATGATGTCGGCTGGGTGCCAGTCCTGGAAGGGCAGGAAAGTGGGGCTGTGTGAAAGTGTCATTTACATCTCCTTGTAGTGATAACAGCTACCACCAGAGGTGCAAATCTCTTGGTGGTAACCCAGACAGGGTTTGCACTACCGGCCTACAAGGACACCGGCCAGCCCGAAAGCTGCCCTGCCTGAGTCACCATTGAACGGGTGTGCAGAGGCATTGACACTCAATGCGAACACTGAGTAATCCTTGTAGTTTCTGGCGGGGTGCAAATCCCGGCTGCGGATTTTGCCGCAGCTGTGGCGACTATATCGTAAATAGAAGATGTTAACCAACCCGCTAATAGACGGAATGCGAGTTGTTTTCCAAAGAATGTTTCTGCGTTGCAGGAATTGCAAAGAAGCAGCGCCAGTCGCAGGCTGCAAGATGCAAACATATAACAAAAAGTTTAATTTTATTATGCGTATAGGTTCATATAATCCGTTAACAAATTCACAACAGGTTAACGCGATGAAAATTTTAGCGGCTTCTATTCTCTCTTTGATCAGCTTCAGCGTACTTGCAGCACCCGAAGGAACGCTCAGTGTCCATATTCTCAACCAACAGACTGGTTTACCTTCGCAAGGCGTAGTCGTCGAGTTGGACAAACAAGAGAATTCTTCGTGGAAGCATCTCGCGACTTCGAAAACGGATACCGGCGGCAGAATCAAATCACTTTTCCCGGACGCTGGTGATATGGAACCTGGCATCTATAAAGTGACCTTTAAAGTGGGGGATTATTTCAAAGCAAATAATCAGGAAACATTCTTCCCATCTGTTCCCGTGATTTTCAACGTCACAAAGACGAATCAAAAACTCCATATCCCTTTGTTGTTGAGTCAATACGGTTACTCAACTTACCGGGGGAGTTAAGTTCAACCATCGTTAATTGAGCCTGAGTTTATTGATGGCCACTGGCATTTGCTGGTGGCTTTTTTATGGGGCCGGTACAAATCGCAGACACAAAAAGGCCCGCGTAACTTTCATTAAGCGGGCTTTCGACTTCATCATATGGCTCTGGTAACCACTGACGGAGATTTTAGTGGGCTGGGGGAGTTTGAATTTAACCTATACCGGTAGCCCGCTCAGGGTATGACGCAGATAAGCCTCCGGATCGATACCCTTGGGATTGCACGTTCCGATCAGGCCGTAGCATGAGCCGTTGCGGTAACAGTCACCATACGTGGTTGCAGAAATCTTTTTCCAACTACTGAATCGCGAGCTGATAAAGAAAAAGATCTACGGCACGCGGGAAGAAGCGCAGCGATATTTTTGATTACATCGAAATGTTTTATAACAGGAAGCGTCGGCATGGTTCGAGCGATCGGATATCACCGACAGAATATGAAAACCAATATTATCACCGGCTCGGAAATGTCTAGGTTATCGGTGGCGATTCAGATAGAAAATTTAGCTGCGCCATTATTAACTTTGAATTCTAAAAGCAAGGTGGCAATTTAAACCCATTTAATAATTAAATTACATGCAACAACATTATTACATTCACTGAATGAATAAAGCCATATTAATCAAACGGATTCCTATGAAAATCCTTAATATGCAATATTTAGTGGAGCCATGTTATGTTTAAGAATGTGATATACATTGTAGCAGCTATCAATATCGCGTACCTCCCTTATGCTCAGGCATCCTGGAAAACTACGACTGAAGAGGATATTTTCACTTCAGGTAAGAAAGCCATGATGATTGGAGAGATTGCAAATAGTCATCAGTATCTTATTTTTGATTGTACCAACAGCAAATTATCGTTAAACCGTGTGGAAATAGATCCCACTACTGTCATTAGCACACCTTTGCCTTATAAGGCGCTGGTTAAGACTTACGATAATAGTCTGATAACCTTTGATACTGTTTTGTCACGTCGTAACGCCAGTGAGATTCAGCTCACAAGTAAAGAAACTGACAAGATAAAAACATTACTAAAACAACTCAGTAGCCAGTCTTCAACTTCAGATTTTTTAGTGGGCGTTATTGATAAGAATGGGAATCAGGTTTCTTCAGGATCTGGCTCTGTTTCATTTGCCAAAAAAGCGATCAAAAAATTCACGACTACGTGCGATATAGTGTTGTAGGTAACTAAAAATTGGAAAACCCGCTTCGCGAGCGGGTTCTTTTATGATTTATTCGTAAATAACTGTCGCTGATATTATGGTTTAAAAAATTCAAACACGTATGGATTATTATCCTTTCTGGCCTGGCCCGATGTTATCTCACTTGTAATCAGTTGAAATGCAATTCACAAGGAAATGAACACCCTAACTCACATACATCTATGTGGATATCCAAATAATTATCATCAAGTAAATATGCCGTATATCTATGCTCCTGATACTCGTCATTTTCTCCTGAATCAAGAATTCGATAATGATGTAAGCAATTATTCGTAATTTACTACAACTGTTTAAAATTAGAATTCTACACAGGTGTTCCTGATCCCTGTTCCAATTTTTTCAAACCCATATCACTCCTGAGTAATGCTGGCCGGACTCATCTTCGCGGGTGAGGCCGATTTTTGTTGTTTGCACAAGAGCCCCTGATGCTTTCACACCAACGATCGCTCACAACGATCAATAGGCCATTATTGATCTGTACTGCCTATTGGACGCTCGCGAGTGACCTCCGTAGCATGGTATCCATTCATTTACAGGGGTTTTTGCATGTTCATTTATTTACTGATCTTCGCAGGATTGCTGTTTACGGTCTTTGTCGCAGTGCTGCTGTTACGCCACAGGACCTGCCCTTACTGCCAGAAAAAACGCAACCTGCTGGTGTGTTTCAATGGCCTGCACGAAGAGATTTGCGATGACTGTCTGGAAGCGATGGAAGAAGAAGAATACCGGCGGCACTGGTAGCTGCATCTGAACGCGACAATCGCCATACTCCCGCCCTGTCTGATATATCCCCTTTACTTATCAGTCTGTTAACATGATTTATATTCTGGTCGTCATTGCTCTGTTCACCGCAGGTATTACCCTTTTTTCGCCCGCAACTCACCAGGACTGACAATGGAACTGAACCATAACCACGACGACCATGAAGACGAAGAATGCGAGGCGTTTAGTACGACCACAGTCGACAACGAGCCAGAGGAAGCATACGAAGGTCGCCCCCGAAAACCTCGCCGCACGTTATTTTGCTGACGCAATGGGGGATCTCCCTGCTTTAGGCCCAACAAAAACAATAGATCTTTTCGTTGGGCCTAACAATGGGCCTAAAAGGTTCGGATTTAATTAGTTTGCTTCAGACTTCCCAGGACAAATTGCAGACACAAAAAAGCCCGCGTAACTTTCGTTAAGCGGGCTTTCGACTTCATCATATGGCTCTGGTAACCACTGACGGAGATTTTGGTGGGCTGGGGGAATCTGAATAATTCTCTTAGTTTGTTGTTTATATTGTATTTTTATTAATTCAACTTTCATGTGTATACCTAAACGTATACCAATGGCGTACCCCAGTGAGTTCAGTGGTTATTTTTTTAGCCACCTTACGTTGTTCATCTCTTCTGAATTTTAGAAAAAAACTTTTTTTCTCTTTAACTGTTCACTCTGTTCACCCTGCGATTTTATGATTTAAAATCATTGTGTTAGGTGGTGAATAAACGGTGAAGGGTGAACAGTCCATTGTTCACCAACCTTAATACGAAATATTAAGCCCCTCGGTTGTGCCAAGCCCTTATGTTGAGTTGTCCCTACCACTTGGTTATAAAGAGAAACCTAATGTTTTCCCTACCCATTGCGTAAGCTTGACTAGAGACAGTTGAATGAAATCTCACGGATACAATTACACTTTGACCGAACTGCTCTGTCTCAGTGAGTTCAAAAAGTTTCATGAACCGAGTGGGGGTGATTACATCGTTAAAGCCATCACCGAATGGGCAGAACAAGAAGTTATGTCAGGTAATGGTTCCGAATCATTGCTGATCCTTGCTTCGTTAAATCTCGATAAAACACCAGATGTAGATGAGGTTAATTACTACCTTGATCGGTTTATGCTTGATACTGGCCTAACCTATCCGGGGCATGAATTAAGTGCTTTGACTTGGCTAAAGATAAAACTCTGGGAAATTACCCATTGTGATGATGCCCAGACAGCTGAGGCTTATTTGCATTACTTTGCAATCCGTTTTTGGGATTCCTGTCCACGGTTTTTTGCCAGAATTTGCAGTTCTCTTGATTGGTTGTACTACTATCTTTTTGATAGCTACGGCGATCAGTATCGCACACCTGCTGAAAAGATGACCAAAGACGAACTTCTTATCTACATCAAAAAGCATGTGAGCCAATTCGAGCGTAAATTGCATAATCAGGATTGGTTGGATCTTTTAGTAAAAGAATAAAAAACATCTGAAGATGCAAACAGTCTTTTTTAGAAAAAAACTTTTTTTCGGTTTAACTGTTCACTCTGTTCACCCTGCATTTTAATTATTTAAAATCATTATGTTAGGTGGTGAACAAACGGTGAAGGGTGAACAGTCCATTGTTCACCCCAGCCATGTTCGGGTGTAAAAAAACCGGCTTGCGCCGGTTATGTGGGTTAAATCGCCAGGGTGTCATCGCACTTGGGTAGCCAGTCGGGGTTGCTTTCCTCTGCCAGCATCAGGTTGGTCTGTGTTCCCTGTTTCGTGTGCCGCTTCTCATAGTTCACTCCATACTCCTTGAGCATCATCGGCAGCCCCAGCCCGAACATTTTCAGGCTCAGCACATTCTTGTAGCCGTTCGCCTCCATATAAGTGAGGTAGGCATGGTAAAGATAGTTACGGGGTTGTCGCGGCACGATATTGGCGTTCCCCATATACATCCCGGTTGGCTGTTCGAGTGCTTCGAGATAGCCGCAAAAATCAAATACCGGATCAGCATCGCGCTTGATGTTAATCGCCTCGTCAGAGTTCTGCTGTGCCTGTAGCATGTTGCGTGCTGTGGCAGGCTGGCTAAATTGCTGCATAAGCTGGCGTACAATCACGGCCAGCTCTCGCGAGATTTTATCCCGGAGCTGCGGGTCGCGTTCTTCCGGGGCAATTTGCTCCGGGAAATGCAGAATGACACGACGACGGGAAACACCGCCGCTGCGGTCGGTAAAGCGCATCGGGTTATTGTTTACCGCCAGAATCACCGCCGGGATATGCGTCGAGTAGGCGTCGCGGTATTTCGGGTCGACCGAGACCGCATCGCCGCCGGTGATGGCTTTAATCCCCGCACCGTCACCGCTCCATTTCTCCTGGTCAGGGAGAATAATCAGTGAGTAGCCAATCACCGCCGCACGTTCACGGGATGATTCCAGCGTCTCGATGGTGGCCGAGGTGGTGTTGTCTTTCCCGGCGAGCATGGTGGCAATTTCGGCCATGATGCTTTTCCCGCTGCCACCTGGCCCGGTCACTTCGAGAAAAAGCTGCCAGTCGTAGCGGTTCGCCAGCACCATAAACAGGGCGGCGAGAATAATGTCGCGCTTCTGCGCGTTCCGTCCTGCGGCACGGTCGAGCCACTGCCAGAAATGCGGTGCATCGCGCTCCAGTGTTTCACCGGTCACCGGCGGGGTGAAATCCACATCACACAGGGTGCGCAGCCAGTGCGTTTTACTGTGCGGGTTGAAAATGCCGCTGGTTGTATCGAGTACGCCGTTGCGAAAACCAATCAGACGCCGTGCCGGGGCTTCGTGCTGCGCAAGAATGAGTTTGAGCGTATCGACCACCGCCGAGATTTTCCCGGACGAGAAACCGGCACCGATACGCTGGAACAGTGCCGCCACATCGCGGGCAAACTGCGTGGACGGCAGCACCTTCCATGCCCCGGCTTCATAACGGGAAATAATCTCGCCATTCGGATCAACCGCCAGTGCGTGCCCGTAATGCTCAGAAACGCGCATCGCCTTTTCACTGGTACTCATGGCGGTAAATTCGGCCTCGCTCATCTGCTCAAATGGACTTGCCGCCGGCGTCTTTAATACCTCCTGCAATGCGCTGCGGGTAGCTTCTTCCCCGTACTGCATAAACGCATCATTCCAGTCACCAAACACCGGCGGCAGCGCGACTATGCCTTGACAGGTATTTGCAGCGGCTGCGGCTTTGGTCTGCCCGTCGCCGTTGAGGTCACGGTCGGCGGCAATGATGAGCTGCTGTGCCGGGTGGCGTTCCCGGACAAGGCTTGCCAGAGAAAGGAGGTTCACGGACGAGAGCGCCACCAGGACGGTATCGCCGGTGAGCTGGTTCACCGTCAGGCCGGTGGCATAACCCTCCACTAACCAGAGCCGTTTTGAGGTGGTGTTTTTCCCCCCGATGGTGTGGCAGGTGCCTTTCACCTGACCGCCTTTGAGCGTGCGTTTGGTGCCGTCAGAATTGATTAGCTGGAGGTTAACCAGTTCCCCCTCCGGGGTGTGCAGCGGCACAAGCACATCACCGGCGCGGTAAGTGATGGTCGCCACTTTATGTGCGGTGGTCAGCACCTGACAGGCTCGCTGTGCTAACCCTTTGCGGGTGAGATAGGCATTACCGGTGGCCGTGCGGCTGGTCTCAAATAAACGGGTAGCCAGTGCCGCCGCATCTTTCATGGTTTTCTCACTGTCCGGGGTAGTGGCGACTTCATCCGCTGGCACCGGCGGCAGGTTGCCGGTCACGCTGTTCACCTGGCTTGCGGCTTCCGCGACCGACACGGCCAGCGCTTTTGAAACCAGGCTCAGGCCGTCACCGGCTCCGCACTGATTACAGTACCAGGTGCCGCGCCCGTCTTTATCGTCAAAGCGGAAACGGTCTTTACCCTGGCAGACCGGGCACGGCTGATGACGGTTAAGCACCACATTCACGCCCAGCGCCGGGAGGATGTGCGGCCACTGGCCTTTTGCGGCGTTCACGGCTTCGGTAACTTTCATGTTCATTGCTTATTTCCTTACGGCTGCGCCGGTTGCGTTAAGTGGCGGGTGCAAAGTTCATCCATGACGGCCAGCCCGAGAAATGACAGCGCCGGTGTTGTCTTGAGTGCGCCGCTTTCCAGTAAGTCCTCCAGTAATGCACAGGCAATTTCCCGGCCTTTCTCCAGTCCGTGCTGGCGCAGATAAAATCCCTCCAGCTCACCGGCAATGGCATCTTCCACCGCGCCGAGCGTGAGCTGTGGAAAGCGTTGCTGTTGCTGGCAGATATTCAGCCAGGCACAGGCCACGGTGCGACGGTAAAGCGCTGTGCGCAGAACGGGTGAAAGTGGCATTCTTTTCATTGATTTTTCTCCGTAGTCATCCAGCTCATATGACAGCGTTCGACCACACCGTTGAGCTGGGTGGTCATCAGAAACAGCAGTGAAGCGAGTTGCGTTTGTTGTGCCGGGGGCTGGCTCAGTACTGTACATTCCTGATGCTCCAGCAAATCACCGGCAAACTGGCCGACACGTAATAAATGTTCCAGGCAACGCAGGTCATCCAGCGTAATGGTGGCGTTAATTCCTGACGGTGTTACTGGCTGGCTGATATTCATGATTCGGTCTCCTTTGGGTGTGCGAAGCCCTGTGCAGGGCGCACACAAAATATTTAAAGTGTTTTTAATTACAGATAATGGCGGTAACTGTTATCCGGCTCAGGGCGGGGAATATCACGCCACGAATACGCCACCGGTCTATTTTTAATAACCGGTTTATTCTCTTCCGGATAAATATCAATATTCCGTTTACGCCACATTTGTAATACCGGGTCATTCGTTATTATTTTCAGCACGGTATAACGGTTCTCAGGGTTTCGCTTAAACACGTCAGGACGAATACAGGTAAATTCCCGCAAAAAGCGCCCGAGCGGTATCTCAATCACCTGCCCGTCAGACTCAATACGGATAAGGATGGTGTAAGGCTTGCGGAACGGGTTCCAGACCATATCCGGGCAGCGGTAAGGCAAGTCCCATGGAATGCCATCGGCCAGAATGCCCACCACCGTCACAGCGGCATAAATATCCGTGCGGTATTTTTCACCCGGCTGAGGAAAATCAAACATGTTTATTCCCCGTCGTTTATTTCAGTTAAACCGCTCTGCGACAGAAATTCCTGGCACAGCCCTTTCGCTTTTAATTCCTCCAGCACAAAACTGATGTCCTCGTGCAGATAGCTGAATATCTGCGGAATATAGAGCTGGTGTAAGCCGTTCATTTCCCGATGCTGTAAATCACCGCCGACAAACTGCGATACGGCACTGGCGCGGTTGAGTTTGTGGTATGCCTCGATGCTCAGGTGAGCAATGACCGGATTTTTGTTACCACGACGGGCTGAGACATTTTTAGATAGGGTTGCGTTATGCATGCGCCACCTCCGCAACAGGCAGACGGGCGGCAAAGGAAAGAATGTAATCACGGACAAGGGAAAGGCGGGCGGTGTGCTCGTCACCGGCGACGGTACGGAGCATGGAAACACGGCTGGTGCGTTCGGTGCGACGAACGGCGGCAAAAACAAAGACGAACTGCGGGTGAGTCGGGGCGAGGGTCGAAGCCATAAGGGCAACCTCCATTGAGTAGCGGTTATTGCTACCACTGGAAACGCCAATTTCACTGGTGGTAGCCCGAACAGGGTTGGCGTAACCGGCCTCAATGGATACCGGCCAGCCCGAAGGCTGCCCCGCCCGGGCTACCATTTTTTGAGCGAGACTATGGTGTAAACACCACAGCCCGAAAAATGGGTGTGCCTGAGCTACGACGTAAAAAAAGACGCATGGCGCGTCTGGTGTCGCCATTGAGTTAAACAGGACGCCAATCCCGGCTGCCGATTTTGCGACAGCGGAAAAACTATAACCGCAAACCTGGAAGGGATGCAAGCCAGGGAAAGGGGCTTTTTGAAAACGGGGCTGATTCATGCGTCACATCCCCGGTTACGTTGTGCGATACGTTCGCCCATCCAGGCTGTGACTTCTGACTGAAGCCAGGT
>NZ_JMPI01000053.1 GCF_000735355.1 Buttiauxella agrestis ATCC 33320 | reverse complement strand
AAGGCGACATTTTTTCCGCCAAGGGAGACCTGCGCCGGGAACGCATTGCGGGCGATTAAATCGTAGAGCGTGGAGCGGGACAGCCTGCACTGATGAATGACTTCGGGGAGGCGTAAAAAACGCTCCTGATTCGGGGCAGAAACTGGCGGCAGATGCGCGGCTGGCGCGGAAGATGGTGCGGAAAAAGCGGTGTGCATAAAGCTACCTCATAACAGTCCATAGAGATCCGGTCGTGTCCGTCCGGCTTCGGGTAGCTCTCTATTTTGTGAATATTTTCCCTCAATGCAACAAGGTGAATTTGTATGAGGCACAGAACAAGGAGTCTGTTTTTTAAGCGAAATTACTTTTTTAGGTACTGTAGGCAACAGGAAGCAACTGGAAGAGCAATAACTTAGATTTGCAATTATTATCAGCAATTAATAAAAGAAAATTAATAGCTTAAAACATCCAATAAAAGCACAAAGTGATTTTGGTCGGGTGAACAGTGGTGAACAGACGGTGAACAGTCAGACCTCGATTGTTCACCCTCTAATTTACTGTATTACTTATCTTTTTTTTAAAGGTGAACAGAGTGAATAGTTAATAGTAAAAAATAATAAAAGAGGGGGGTATTCCTGAGACCTTTCCTCTGGCAAGCCGGTTTTCAGCTCTTCTTGTGCCATATCTGATACATCCGGTGTGGCTCACTGATGTTGTGCCATCACAGGCAGAATGACGTCAGGTTGAAAAAACGGAGAACTCAATGATGAAAACTGACTCACTCAACACAGCAACCAAAGCCACCACTAGCGCGCAGGATGGAAAAACGCAGAACGGCGTCAAAAATGCGCTGAATACGCTGAACGGACAGGAAAGCCAGGTTCTCACTGCCGCACTGACCCGCGACCTGAAATCCTTCGGCGAGGCGAAATCCCGACATACCGCAAACATGCTTGAGCTTAATGAGATTGGCACCGCCATCAGCCGCAGCGAGAAGGAGCGACAGGTCGCACTGGAAGAAAGTGAGGAAGCAGAACACAGCTGGCGCAGCCGGTTCCGTGCCCTCAAAGGTGCCATTACACCGGAAATGAAAAACGAGCACAGCCAGCGGATTGCTAATCGCGAGCTGGCGGAGGAGTTCACCGCGCTGATTGGCGAACTGGAAACAGATAAAACCCGCGCCATGCTCAGTGCCTGCGCATCAGGCAAGGCCTATGTCGAGGCACACCGTACCGCTTTTAGCACCTATGCCAACAATGAATGGAATGCGGCAATTAAAGACCTGAGTCCAGCCCTGATCCGGGCATTCTGCCTGCGCCTGCGCGAGCTGGAAATTCAGGGGAATGAGGCACCGAAAAGAACGCTGGTACAGGAGCTGGGCGATCGCATTCTCAGCCAGAGCCAGCTCCACAGTTTCAGCATGGAAAATGAACCCGTGCTTTCTCAGCTTGGCCTGTACCGTCCTGCGCTGACCGGCGTCGATATGAATCTTTACGACAGCCCCATCAAACGGTCGATGATAGCCAGAGAGCTGGCAGAGAAAGCAGACAAAAAACAGGAGGGCTGATCATGATGCACTGCCCGTTTTGTAGAAATTCGGCGCATTCACGCACAAGCCGTTATCTGTCTGACAGCGTCAAACATCGCTACTACCAGTGCCAGAATGTGCTTTGTTCAGCAACGTTCCGCTCAATGGAGTCCGTTGAGTCGATTATCCGCCAGCCAGTAGCCGGTGATGAACCGGCTGATGAATTTATCCAGGGTGAAATGGATAAAGCACCGAAACAGCGACCGTCAGCAACACAATGACCAGCCGGGGATGAATCCATGAGCGACACACCATTACAGCAGGCCTTTGCCGTGTGTCAGGCGAATAAAACCGCCTGGCAGAATAAAAAAGATGAACTGAAAGCGGCAGAGACTGCGCTGGATGAACAGCTTGCACCGGGACATCCCCGGAACGCAGAGCGGATTACTTATCTGAGTGAATATATCGACGTTAAACAGTGGGAAATCACCTGTGCGGCGGGGCGTTATATTCGCTCGCATGAAGCGGTACAGCACACCAGTATTTGTCATTCACTCAATGCATTTATGAAGCAAAACGGGGCAGCACTGGTCAGTACGCTGGCACCGGAATTAATGGGGATTAATCAGCTTCCGGCGGCAATCCGCGAGCTGGCCATACGGCGAGCGACGCATTACGTCGGGGAAGCCCTGCGGGATTATCTGGCGACCGGCCCGGAAATTCATTACACAGCGGAAAACAGCGACATTTTGACAGCCATCGGATTCAGGCCTGATAAGGCTTCGCGGGCTGATACTCAGCAGAAATATACACCGGCACAAAACCATGTTTACGCGCACCGGCAGACAGAACTGAGCCAGCAACCACCCGCATAAAATCGACTTGAAAACACCGCCATTTAATTCAATTAAACCATGCATTACGGTGCATGGTTTTGCATGTAAAACCCCGTATTTTTCACACCTTATCACCCCAGAGCTGGCGCGGCTCCGGGGTGTTCATGCACCTGCATTAAAACCCACCCATGAAGCGGGCAGGCGTGGCGGGGATAGCATTGCGCGCTGAGGAATTTATTTATTGCATCTGAGCATTTTGTAACGATGCGTATGACCTCTTTGTAATTGCCTATGAAATGATGGTTATTGGTTTCCTATAAGAACTGGACCTTTATAAAATTCACCTGTTCTATTTTCCACTTTAAAGTATTCGTATATTCTCTGTGGTTTCTCTGAAAATAATTCATCTTTCGTGATAATAAATACGGGTATGTTTATTTCTATGTTTTTTAAATAATCTACAGTCTCTTTAATCATTATGTCATCCTTACTAAGGAGGCAGGATAGAATAATAAAGTTACATTTTATTATTTTAGCAGTGTTCAGTAACTCATCTATTTGTTTGTTACTAAAAGGACTATGAGATTTGCATTCACATAACCCAAGTTTTTTACCAATCTTAACAAAAACATCTATGTCTGATATTAACCGACCACTTTCAAATATTTCATAATTTGTTTCATAGTTGAAATGACTATAACCTTGCTTATTGATGTAATTTATTAAAAGAAGTGTGGATAATTGCCCCTGGTCTACAGCTCTAGAGACTAATTGGTTTAATTTGTAATGATCGTTTTGAATTTTGCCATCAATAAATATAGGTATGTGAATGGAGTTACCGCATTCAACACAGTAATTTGTTCTTTGGAATGATTCAAGAGGAAACCAAAGCATTGCAGAGCAATGATTGCATTTGAAGTGTTTTCCTCTTAATAGTATTTTGGAGTTATTAAGAATTTGTAGTTTTTCATGATAAAGGTTATGCGGATCTGATTTCCCTGTTAATTTTGAAGATATATTTTCCATTGTTAATACTGTTGATGGAAGTGATATCTCACCTCGATCTTTCAGAGTGCCAATATATGATATTAATTCATCCTGTGATGAATGGTTTTCAATTTCAGGAAAAGCCTTTTTAACAAGTCTTTCTGTCCGCGTATGAGGTGTTAATGATATTAATAATTCGAATATTCTCTCATCGCTAAGTAAGTAAGTGTTATTAATTCCTCCGATAAGTTGGATTAGTTGCTCAAGGATGAATGTTTTAGGTGTTTGTTCGATTGTTAGGTTATAATGCAAAAAATGCGACTTTAGCAGGTCTTTAAATAATGGCAACTTAAAAGACTCTGTAATACCCGAGGTTTTGTAGGGGTTAAAATGTTTGAAGTATTTTGATAATCCCTTATTAGATAAACGGGTGAAATATTGTGGGAAAGTTGCTTGGTCAATTAAATTGTCGGTGAAAAGTGTACCTAGAAAATGCTGTTTTGGATATGATAATTCGGATGGCCCCCTAATTTCAAATATAAACCCACCGCCAAAACCGATGTCTGAGAATGTTTTCTCATTTGGATGAGTTAAGGCTTGAACTTGCGAGGTGCCTGTAAGGTATTGATCATGCTCAAAACTAATCCAACGTTCTTTTTCACCAGGAAAATAGTATCTATCTGCAATGATGCATTCGTTATCAGGAAATTTAGCGACCACATCGGATTTATCTTTTTCATCATTAAAGACCAGTATTGTATTTTCATTGATAATGTCATTATTATCATCTAAAAAATCAATAGGAATCCATGCTAAACGTTCGAGGTTATAACTGTTTCTAGTATTCCAAAAATAAATGATGAAATTTAAGTTTGTAGGCTGGGATATGAATAAATATTGCTTCCCTTTCTCATTGAAGTATCTTTTGTTATTATAACTCTGCTCATATATTGTTGAGGATGTGTATGCGGAACCAATGTTGTTTGTCAGGTTAAGATATTTTAAATTACCATCAAAAAGAATCGATTTGATAATATTTGCATTTTCAATGCAGGAAAAAGATACATCTTGAAAAATAGACGTAATTCTTTTGAGTCGAACATAATTTTTTCTATCCAATACACCAAAATTCATTGCGTATAAAAGAGATTTAGAACTGAATTCTATTTTTGAAGATGCATACACTTTTTTGGGGATTAGAGATGGATCTTTAGTAGCTAGATAAGGAGTGCCAGTAAATGTAAATAATGGGGAGCAAAAATCATGTAAATTATAGTTCTTTGATGAGGAGTTGTACGTGATTGTATTAAAATGCTCTGAAAGTTTATTATCATCCAAGGTGGAGTAGTTAAGAATCACATCAGGATCATAACGATTGACAAATTCTTTATTTATTTCTGAGAATAATTTCTCATCTACTTGCAGTATTATATTTAAAATCCCATCAATATCGTGCATTAAGGAATTGAATATTGTTATAAAAGTTGTCTTATCATCACTATTGATAATAAATAGTTTCCGAATGGGACGTACTTTAGTTGTAACGAATGAATCATACATTGAAATGTACCTTGTGGATTATTCTGTATTATTTATTCAATAAAGTGCGGACGTTTTTTCCCCACCAATCCATTAACTCTATTCTTTGCACTAAATAAGTTGAGCGATTATATGCTCTTCTAACTTCATTTTTATCTGAATGTGCCAGAGCTGCTTCAATCACATCAGCGTTAAAACCCGCTTCGTTCATGGCTGTACTTGCAATTGAGCGCAGCCCATGTGCGACTAACTTTCCACCATATCCGATGCGTTTTATAGCAGCATTAGCCGTTTGGCTATTCATTGCTTGCTTTGGATCATTCCTGCTCGGGAAAACATGTTCTCGGTGAGAGCTAATAGGCTTCATTACCTCCAGAATCTCTAATGCCTGAGGAGATAAAGGAACAACGTGCTCGCGTTTGCCCTTCATTCGTTCTGCTGGAATAGTCCACAGCTTGGTATCGAGATCGATTTCTTCCCATCTAGTACCGGAAGCCTCCGCAGGGCGCACAAGTGTCAGGAGCTGCCATTCAATCAAACAACGAGTCGAAACCGAAAGGTTAGACATCACTAGTGAGCGCATGAGGTTTGGAAGTTCTTCCGGTCGTAAGGTTGGCATGTTTTGCTTTTTAGGCCGCTCAAAAGCCATACCAACACCGGATGCCGGGTTTGAATCAATCAAACCGGTGTTAACCGCATATATCATTATTTCATTGACGCGCTGTACCAAACGGCGAACTGTCTCAAGTGCTCCACGCGCTTTGATGGGTTCAAGTGCTTCAACTAACGTTCTGGCTTTGATTTCCTGAACAGGGATCTCACCAATGGCTGGGAACACGTCTTTATCCAGAGAACGCCAAATATCCTTCGCGTAATCTGCTGTGACGCTTTTGCTTTTGAGCTGGAACCAGTTAGCGGCCACGGTGGAGAAAATACTGTCGAGGGCAATTTGCTGCTGTTCCTCTGTGACCTCTGCTTGAACCTGTGGGTCGATGCCTTTGGCTAACAATGAAAGATATTCAGCTCGTAATGCTCGGGCATCCGCAAGTGAAAGGGCAGGGAAGGAACCTAAACCAACCATCGTTCTTTTTTTGGTGGTCGGTCTTTGATACCGAAAACGCCATAGCTTTTTTCCGGTCGTCTTAACGATAAGGAATAAACCTTCGCCGTCATGAAGCGTCAGCTCTTTCTCGCCTGCTTTTGCTCGTAGAACTTCGGTGTTAGTGAGGGGGCGCGTTGTCCGTGCCATATGGCCGCTCCTTCGTGAATTGGTATACGTTTTTAGGCCTACATCTTACCGTATACCTAAACGTATACCAATTATCACTGGATTCAGGCGGATCTTCTCGGATGGTTGCGGACATATAACAGATACAAAAAAGCCCGCAAGGCTTACGCTGTGCGGGCTTTCAGGACTTCCTCGGACGACTCTGGTAATCGTTGAGGGAGAATTTTGGTGGAGCTGGGGGGAGTTGAACCCCCGTCCGAAATTACTACGCCGTCGGTACTACATGCTTAGTCTATCTTTACATTCGCCGGGCAACTGCGGGTAGACACGCCATTACCAAACTATCCTGATTAGTTTTAATGCTTCAACCACAGGCAAGGTATCCACACGATCTCTTTTGGGTTTGACTTCTCTTTGATCCCCGTCTTAAGAGCGGAAGCTAGGGAGAGAAGGCTCTTAGCAGGTTATTAAGCTGCTAGGGCGTAGTTTTCGTCGTTTGCGACTATTTTTTTGCGGCTTTTTACGAGGCAAACCGCCCCTCGGCATGCACCTTGGGTTTCGCGAATCCCGTCGAATCCAGAATCAGCCCCACAAGTGTTTTTTAAGTATAACAGAGTTGTAGCGCCACTTACCACCCCTCATCTGCGCTAACGTTCACGCAGCGCTTCGCGGGCGCGGTTAAACGGTTTTATCAGGTAATCGACGATGGTTTTTTGCCCGGTTTTAATGTCTACGGTGGCGACCATCCCCGGCGATATCGAAAAATGATGCCCGACTTTATTCACCAGATAGTCCTGATGGGTGCGGATAAATACCCGGTAATAAACGATTTCTGGCTTAACTTTGTCCTGAATGGTGTCCGGCGAAATGGTTTCAACTTCGCCTTCCAGCCCGCCATAAATGGCGTAATCGTAGGCGGTGACTTTCACCAGCGCACGCTGGCCGGGGTGGATAAACGCAATGTCGCGCGGGGATAGACGAGCTTCAATCAGTAAATGGTCATCTACAGGTACGATTTCCATCATTTCCCCGTTGGGTGGGATAACGCCGCCGATGGTGGTCACCTGGATATTTTTCACGATGCCGCGCATTGGCGAGCGTACGGTCATGCGGCTCACGGAGTCTTCACGGCCTTTGATAATGGCCGATAACATATCGACTTCAGCGTTCGCTTTGGAAAGTGCCTCGCGTGCCTGGACGTAATATTGCGAGCGCAGGTCGGTGATTTTGAGTTGCAGATCGCTTTTTTGCCGCTGTAAACGCAGCACTTCGACGTTACTCGCCGCACCGCTTTTCGCCAGCCGTTGCGTTATCGCCAGTTCCTTGTTCACCGAAACCAGCGCATCTTGTATGTCGGATGCGGAGTCGTTGAGCTGTGCACGGCGGCTTTTATACAGGCGCGTTTCGGAGGCGATAAGTTCCGGCCAGGCTTTGAGCGAATCGGGGAAAACCAGCGGCGAATCGTTCACTTCCGCGTTAAGCCGCACGCTGGAGGCCAGGGACGCACGGTAACGCGCAGCACTTTCGCCCACGTTTGATTCCGAACGGGTTGGGTCGAGGCGCGCCACGATTTGCCCGGCTTCAACTTTGTCGCCTTCGTGGACCAACACTTCGGTGACGATGCCGCCATCCATCGACTGAAGCACCTGTTCGCGAGAACTCGGCACCACTTTCCCGGTGCCGGTCGAGACTTCATCGAGTGTGCCAAACCACGCCCACACGCCGAGCAAAATAAACAGCAGCACGCTGATGATGATGATACGGCTGGCACCGGAAAACTCGCGCTCGCGCTGAATATCCGGGTCGTCCATGGCGACGTCACGCTGATTGGTTTTCATTTTTCCACTCCCGCCCATTTGGCTGTACGGTGGCGCGGCTGTTGTTACTGTTACTGAGCGCCTGAGCTTTTGGTGCATCCATCACCAGTTGGCCTTCCTTGAGAACCAGCACGCGCTCGACCAGTTCAAGCATCGGTACGCGGTGAGTGGCGACAATCAATGTGCGATGCCCAAGCCAAAGACCCAGGCGCTGAATGAACTCGCGTTCGGTGTGGTCGTCGAGCGAGGCCGTCGGTTCATCGAGCAGCACAATATTGGGCGAGCGTAACAGCATTCTGGCGAGCAAAATCGACTGGCGTTGCCCACCGGATAAACCGGTTCCGCCTTCCATAATGGCGTGGTCGAGTCCTTTTGGCAGACTCTTAACAAAGTTGCCCGCACCGCTGATTTCCAGCACCTCGAAGATATTTTCGTCGCTGGCATTCGGTGCGCCAAGCGTGAGGTTTTCGCGCAGCGTGCCGTAAAACAGACGGGCGTTCTGGCTCATAAAGCCGATATTGCGGCGCAAATCCGCCATATCAATTTGCGTCATGCTCAGGTTGTCGAGCCGCGCATCACCGCTGATTAAATCGACGCCGCCCGCTAACGCCTGCAATAGCGTGGATTTCCCCGCGCCGTTGCGCCCTAAAACTGCCACGCGCTCGCCTTGCTGGATCTCGAGGCGAGTAATGCGTAAAGGGATGCGCTGGTCTTCGTTGTGGTAACGAAACTGCGCGTTTTCAAACAGATAATGGCCGTGAAAAATATCCTGATGCACCAGGCTTTCGTCGCGCTGGGTTTCCACCGGCAACTGCATAATGCTGTCCAGTCCCTGTTTCGCGGCTTTGACCTGCTGCCAGCGAGCCAGCACGCCGCACAGGTTTGCCATCGGGGCAATCATTCTTGAGGCTAACATTGAGGCGGCAACCATTGCACCGGTGGTCATATCGCCTTCGATGACCAGCGGTGCGCCGAAGAGAATCACCGCCGCATACACCAGGCTTTGCACCGTCATTCCCCAGCTAATCAGCCCTTGCGAAAGCTGGCGGGTGCGCAGGCCAGATTCCGCCGTAATGCGAATGTAGCTGTTCCATTGTTGCAGGAAACGGTTCTCCGCCTGCATCAGTTTGATGTCTTCCAGCCCTTGAACACTCTCCACTAATACCGCATTACGCAGCGTCGCTTCGTGAGCTGACTGGTTGGCGAGCATCGCCAGTTTTTTCTGTAGCAGGATGCCCGGCAGCACCATCAGTACGGCGGCGACCGGCGCAATCCACGCCAGTTGCGGGGCAATAATCGCCAGTACGATGATGAACATAAAGAAGAACGGCAAATCGACGATCGTCGAGATCGTTGATGAGGTGATCATTTCTCGGATCTGTTCGAGTTCGCGAAGCTGGGAAATAAAGCTGCCGGTGGAGCGGGGGATGGCGCTGTTGCGCAGGCGCAGCGCGTGACTGAATACGCGATCGGAAACACGCATATCCGCCCGTTTGCCGAGCACATCCATAATATGACCACGCGCCACGCGCAGCACAAAACCAAATATCACCGCCAGCAACACGCCGGAAGCCAGCACATACAGCGTGGGGTACGACTGTGCGGGGATCACGCGGTCATAAACCTGCATCGAGAAAAGGATGCCGGAAAGCGACAGCACATTGATGAGGAAAGCCGCCAGCATCACCGGGCCGTAAGGGCGCAGATCCTGCATCACCAGCTCTTTTAGCCAGTCTGGGCTAAAGCGTGAGATATACGCATCCACGCGGCTGTCTTTAAGCGCCGACAGCGGGCGAAGTGCGGCTACAAAACGGATTTCCGGCAGCAGCGTTGCGAGCGATACCCGGTTGGTCTGGCGTTCGCCGTCAATAACGCAAATTTCAACCGTATCCTCGCCGTCGAAATGTTCGATGACCGCCAGTTGCCCGTTGTTCAGGCTCGCCGCAAGAGGCAACCGCCATTTGCCAATCGCCAGTTCCGGGGCGCTCATCATATGAAATGAAAGCCCCGCCTGGCGCGATAACTGTGTGAGTGCCGAGAGCATGTTTTTGTCTTTAAACCACGGGGCGTTTGCCTGGATGGTGCCGGGAGAGCAGGCGACGCGATAATGCGCGGCGACGTGGCTAATCAACTGCGCCCAGTGGCTTAGCGCATGTTCAGTCAGGTGTTCATCAACAGGAGGCGGTGTTTGGCTCATGGCTGGATCTCCAGTGACTGGATGGTGCGGTGCTCCAGGCCAAATGCGTTGCGTAAGCGGCCAGAGTTATACAAACAGTTGAGCTGCAATTGATGAAGTTGGCTGAGGATTTGTAGCTGCGCGAAACGGGCCTGAAAAACTTCCTGTTCCGCGTTGAGTACGTCGAGCAACGGGCGTGAACCTAAATCCAGATATTGCTGTTGATAGAGTTCGCGGGTGCGTTCGCTCAATTGTTCCTGGCGTTGCAGCACCTGAACCGCGCCCATCAGCCCGAGTGCCTGGCTGCGCGATTCCATCAGTTTCTGGCGAATGTCGAGGCGGGTGCGTTGTACTCCAGATTGTGCCGCTTCCACCGCGTGGCTGGCCGCATTGCGACGCGCCGTTAAGCCGCCGCCCTGGTAAAGCGGCATTTCGACTTTGATAAACGCGGAATATTGGGTGCGATCCAGCACTTCGTGGCTGGCGTATTTGTCATTCAGATAGTGCTGAACCTGCGGCTCCAGCGAGATGGTTGGCGTCATCTGCGCGTTGGCGTAATCAAGATTGGCCTGGGCGACACTGGCCTGCGCCCACGAGGCGAGAACCGCAGGGACTAAGCGGTCATCCGGTTTGGCGATGTCACAGCTTTTTGCTAGCTTATCAGGGAACTCGTTGCTGATACCGTTGAGGTTGTTCCAGCCCAGCCAGCTCGTTAATGTGGCCTGGGCGCTGTCGAGATTGGACTGATATTGAATGAGTTGTGAACGAGCAGATTCAATACGCGCATTGGTTTGCACCACGTCCGACATTGACGTGGCCCCTTCATCGTTGCGCTTCTCGGTTAATTTCCCAATCGCGCTCAGGGCATCTAATTGATCTTTGGCGATATCAACCATTTGTTGCCACATCTGCACCTGAATCATGGCATTAGCGGTGTCGTGGCCGACATTGTCGATGCTCACCAGCACGTTTGCTTGCTCTTGTGCCACGCCTGCGCTTTCGGCTCGTACCTGGCTTGAGACTTTGCCGAAGTCATAAAGCATCTGCGAAACGGACAACACCAGCGAGGGGCTAAAACCGCTGTCGGTGTAACCGTTGCTGTAGCCGTTATTCATGCCCGCCGTGACTTGCGGATAGTATTTTGATTTTGCGACGTTGACCTGTTCAGATTGCCCGGCCAGTTTGCCGATGGCTTCGTGAATGCTCGGATGCCAGGTAACGGCGCGGTTGACCGCATCATTGAGAGTCAGCGTTCCCGGCGCGGGGGCGTCCAACGGTAAGCTGGTGGAGCCATCAAGTGCCGGTAGTTGTTGCTCAGAGAGTTCCTGAGTACTGATAAATTGTGGTGTGTCATCGGCATGCGCCTGGGCTATACACAGGCTGCATGCCAGCCACAGTGCAAACGGCTGTAATTTTCCCATAGTCAGTCCCTTTTAAAAGTCACTACGTTCTAATTGGTATGGCTTGCCTGCTTTTGTCGGATGACGCTGCGCTTATCCGACCTACATTTTGATTTTGTCGGATGACGCTGCGCTTATCCGACCTACATTTTGGTTTTGTCGGGTGAAGCTGCGCTTATCCGACCTACATTTTTGATTTTGTAGGGGGGATAAGCGTTAGCGTCATCCACCATTTACGCCATTCAGGTAATAATATGGTGTTGCTGTACCAGCTCATCGAGCGTGGTCTGAACATTCTCCAGAGTGACGAGTGGGGTTACGTTGTGAGTCGTGCCGGTGCCGTCGCGGTCGATGGAAATCACCGTGTTATTGCCGCTGGTGGTGACGTTCAGGTAGTTGGCGATGTTGGAGCTTGCCGGGTTCCAGCCCACTAACAAATCGTGGATGTCTATTTTATCGCCCTGAGCCAGCGAGAAGTTTTTCCAGGTATCTGCGCCATTGCCGCCCGTGGCGTTGGCGTTATTGAGCAGGTCATAAACCAGCGTGTCGCCATAAGCCGAGCCGGTTATCACATCGCTTAACGCGGTGCTGACGAATTGCGGGTTCATATTGATGGTTAATGTCGCGCTGTCGGAATGACCGTTCTGGTCGTTCAGCGTGTAGGTGAATGTCTCCCTGGTTGTGATCGACGCCGGGTTAATCCCGTTATTGAGCGTGTAGGTATACGCCCCGTCGATGCCAATTTGCAGCGTGCCGTAATGCCCCTGAATAGTGGCGGAGGCGCTGCTGTTAGTGAGCGGATCAAGCGTTGCGGTGCTGCCGTTAAAGCCGGTAATGCTCAGTAGCGTGTGCACGGTGCCTAACTGATCAATCGCGCCTGAGGAGTCCGTTCCATCGTACAAGTTGCCGTGAACGGTGCTGCCGCCTTGCGTTAAATAATTATCCAGATCAATGGTGGTGCCGGTGACGGTTGGGGTGATGCTGATTTGGCCCAGCCCCAGCGGCCCCATACTTCCGGTGTAGTTCAGGGTGTAGGTACCGGCCGCAAGATCCAATCCCGTCAAATCAATATTCGCTACGCCACCGAGCAGCAGGCCGCCGCTGAATGAGTCGCTTTTGATTACCGTTCCTGCCTGATTGGTGATATTCCAGCTTACGTTTAATCCACCGAGTGAAAGCAGTGAATTCACGGTGAAATGCAGAACCGGATTGTGCAAAACGTCATTCGCACCGACGACAAATGTCCCACTGCCGCTTTTGCTGGTTGACGAAAGCAATGCGGCGTTCCAGACCGCCGAACCCACCGTGGTATCGGAGTAATTCGCGGTGGTTTGCGCGGTGCTAACCGCCATTGCCGTGCTGACGTCGTCAATGGCATTCACCGGGGTCGGTGTGGCAGTGACATTTAACGACGCGGTATCGGTGTCGCCATTTGGCGCGGTCACGGTATAGATGAAACTATCCGGCGTTTTGATGCTGTCAGCACCCACACCCACATTCAGTTTGTAGGTGTAGTTGCCGTTGGCATCAATCGTCAGCGTGCCGTATTCGCCAACAATGGTGGTGGTTCCGCTGGCTGCGACAGCAACGCCGTTGACCTGCGTGATGTGGCTATTCACCGGAGCCACATCGTCTGCCAGCACATTACCCGTCGTCGAAGCGGTAACGCTTTCCACCGCATAAGTATGATCCTGCAAAATGTTCAGCGTGTAGCCCGTTAGCACGGTGACGCCGCTTGCATTATTGAGCAGGAACAGGTACTCGCCGCCCGGCAGCGTTAACGTTAATTGCCCTGAAGTCCCGCCCAGCAACGGCGCGGTCAGCCAGGTATTCACCACTTTATATTGCTCAAACTGCTGGGTGACATCGTTGAATTTGTAGATGTACAGATCGAAGGTTGACAGCAATGCCACACCGCCTACGCTTGCCTGCAACGTCATGGTGCGCGTCGAACCGTCATCAACATCAAAGATTATCGGGTTCGACATGTTCGCCAGCACATCGAGATTCAACACATTCCCAAGCCCTACGCCGACTACCGAGAAGCCATTTTGCGATGACGCCCCGTGGTTGACCGCTTCAACGTCGGTGTTGTAGGTCAGCGACGCGGTGTTATCCGTTGCGGTAACGGTGTTCGCCGGAGCGCCATTACCCAGCGTCACGACCAGTTGCGCCGAATTGCTCACGCCGTTGAAGGTGATGGTGTAGGTGAAGTTTTCTGTATGCCCAAGAACCGTGGCGGACGTGTTGGTCAGAGTGTAGGTATAACTGCCGTCCTGGTTGATATGCAGCACGCCATACTGGCCCTGAATATCAGCCCCGCCCGCACCAATCTGGGTGGTAACGCCCTGCGCATTGGTGACGGAACTCACCACCGTTCCTGCCGGAGCGGTATCTGAACTGCCAGTCGGGCCTGCGTCGGTAATCACGTTACCCGGATGCGTGGTGCCGCTGGTGATCGTTCCCGCACTGGTTTGCACCACGGAAACGTCGAGGTTGGTCAGCGAACCTGTCGCCAGCAGGCTGGTGTTGTAACTCAGAACACGGTACGAACCCTCCGGCAGCCCGGTGATATTCATCGTCACGCCGCTGGCACCCAACGTTAGCAGGTTGGCAAACTGCGGCATCGACGAGTCGATAATGGTGCTCCATGTTCCGGTATTTGCATCGTATTTCTGAACCGCCACTTCCAGCGTATTGAGCAAGGAGATCACCACTCCCGTGGCGGAGGCATCAATGGTGATATTGCCGCTGCCACCCGCGGCGATATTAAAGCCAACCTGCGCGGTGTCATTGCCGAGAACTGACGCCACATTACCCAGTGCGCCGACCAGCAATACGCCGTAGTCGCTGGCATGCGAAGTTGTCACTTGCGCGTCGGTGGTTAACGCCAGGTTCACCACGTTGTCGTCTGCCGCCAGTGGCAGAACCGGCGCAGTCGCCGTAATGGACGGCGAGGTGTTCCCCGCCGCATCGGTGGCTTTGACGGAAAGCACTTCCCCGCTAATTTCACGTGTCGGTAGCGTCAGGCTGTAACTGCCCCCGGCGTTGGCGGTGGTGGTGACGGTTGCGCCGCCAGGCAATGTAATGGTCACAGTGCTGTTGGCTTCGGCGGTGCCGCTGATGGTTGTGCCATCGGCGCTGATGGAGGCTGTTGGTGCCAGCGGTGCGATGGTATCCACAACGACCGTTGCCGGAGTGGAGAAGCCGCCGGTGCCGTTGACGTTGGTGGCCGTCGCGGTAAAGGCATGGGAGCCTTCACTCAACGCGCCCGTTGGCGTATAGCTCCAGACCCCGCCGACTCCCGCAACAGTGGTGCCCATCAGCACGCCATTGTTGTAGACGTTGACAGTCGCTCCGACATCCGCGATGCCGTTGATGGTTGGCGTGGCATCGTTAGTGCTTTGCCCGTTGGCGACATTCCCGGTGACTGCGGCGAAGTCATCCACCACGCTGGTGATGACCGGCACGCCAGGCAGCGCCGTTGAAGGTGCGGTCACGCTGGCGGCGTTACCTGTGTTGCCCGCCGCATCCTGAGCATAGGCTTGTAAGACTTGCGAGTTGGTTTGTGCCGGAGAAATGGCGACGGTGAACGCGCCTGTGCCGTCCGCCGTTGCGGTGCCGAGCACCGTTCCGCCGCTGGTAATCGTCACGGTGCTGCCCGCTTCGGCAGTTCCCGTGACGCTCGTCCCGGTTGCGTTAACCGCCAGTCCGGTCGGCAACGCAGGCGGTGTGACATCGACGACAATCGCCGCTGGCTGCGAAAGGGCGCTGATGTTACCCGCTAAATCGGTAGCGGTGACGGTGAAGGAGTGCGGCCCTTCAGAAAGCAGTTGTCCCGCAGGCGGCGTATACGTCCAGGTGCCGTCTGGTAATGCGGTGACTGTGGCGATTGGCGTCGTTCCACCGTTGTCATAAATGTTCACGGTGGCATTGGCTTCCGCCGTGCCGTTAAGCGTTGGCAATCTGTCGTTGGTCGCCTGGTTATTGGCGAGTGAACCGTTGGACACGCCACCCGCAACATCATCGACAATCGAAGTGATAATCGGGACAGTCGGCGCGGTGGTATCAACCACAATGGCAAAGCCCGCGCTGGTGGGGCTGACGTTACCCGCCGCATCCGTTGAGGTGAGCGTAAAGGTATGCAGACCTGTCGCCAGCGGCGTGGTCGGGGTGAATGTCCAGTTGCCGCCAACAGGAACCGTCACGGTGCCAATTTGTGTTGCGCCGTCAAAGATGGCAAGCGTGCTGCCTGCTTCTGCCGTGCCGTTAAGCGTAGGCCGCGCATCGTTGGTGACTTGCCCGTTGCCCAGCGAACCTACTGCGCCGCCAGCCACATCGTCCACTACCGTGGTGAGCGTTGGCGTGGCCGGTGCAAAGCTGTCGATATTCAGCGTAAAGGTGCCTGATACTGCCCCCAGGTTGCCTGCCGCATCGGTAGAGGTGGCGGTGAACACATGCGTCCCTTCGCCCAAATCGCCAGAAGGAGTGAAGCTCCAGGTGCCGTTCGGCAAGGCGGTGACGGTGCCGATAGGTGTGGTGCCGCCGTTGTCGTAAATATTCACCGTGGAGTTGGCTTCAGCCGTACCACTGAGCAACGGCTGTTTGTCGTTGGTGGTTTGCCCGCTGACTAACGGCCCCGTAACCGGGCCGACATCATCGAATGCCTGAATCACGATTGGGGACGTTGGGGCGGCAGTGTCCACCACAATATTGAAGGCTGGCGACAACGCGCTGATATTGCCCGCCGCATCGGTGGCGGTGACGGTAAACGCGTGATTACCGTTACCCAACGGTGCGCCTGCTGG
Source organism: Buttiauxella agrestis ATCC 33320 (assembly GCF_000735355.1). Classification (GTDB taxonomy): domain Bacteria; phylum Pseudomonadota; class Gammaproteobacteria; order Enterobacterales; family Enterobacteriaceae; genus Buttiauxella; species Buttiauxella agrestis. The sequence goes on along the minus strand of NZ_JMPI01000053.1, from coordinate 30,264 downwards.
TGGCGTAAAGTTCCACACGCCGCCCGTTGCAGTCACGGTGCCAATCAATGCGCCGTTATCGTAAATATTGACGCTTGAACCGGCTTCGGCGGTGCCGCTTAGCGCCGGGCGAGTGTCGTCCGTCACCTGGTTATTAGCCAAATCACCGGTGGCTGAACCCGCATCGTCAGAAACCGTGGTGATGGCTGGTGCAGTTGGTGCAGCTAAATCGATCACCACGTTAAAGCCTGCTGATGGCGCACTGACGTTTCCGGTGGCATCCGTGGCGGTAACGGTCAAATTATGCGACCCGCTGGTGAGCGGTGTGCCTGGCGTAAAGCTCCACGTTCCGCCAGCACCCACGGTGGTCGTGCCCAGCACCTGGTTGCCGTCAGAAACCGTAATGGTCGCGCCCACTTCCCCTGAGCCGGTAATCACCGGACGCGTTTCGTTGGTTGGCACGCCGCTGGTGATTGGCCCAATGTTTGGCACGGTGTTGTCGGTGACGGTCACAATCAACGGGGCGATTGGTGCCACCGAGTCGATGACGACCGTAAAGACACCGGATGGATTGCTGACGTTTCCGGCGGCGTCTGTGGCGGTTACGGTCAGGTTGTGGCTGCCCTGGCCAAGAGCGGTAGTCGGATCCAATGACCACTCACCTGCACCGTTCGCCGTCGTGGTGCCAATAATCGTATTGCCATCTTTGAGCGTGATAATGGCGTTGGCTTCGCTGGTGCCGCTCAATGTTGGCAACGTATCCTTGGTCGCTTGCCCGCTGGTTAACGTTAGATCGGTTCCCGTTTGTGTCTGGTCATCAACCACCAACGTGATCGCCGGAAGTATCGGCGCGCTGGTATCGACCACCGCAGTAAAGGTAGTCGCCGGGCTCACGTTCCCCGCCGCGTCGGTGGTGGTGAGTGTGAGCGGGTGGCTGCCTTCGGTCAGCGCTGGATTTGGTGTCCATGTCCAGTTACCGGATATACCGACAGGAATCGTCGCAACCACCGTACCGTTATCGCTAATAATCAGCGTGGTATTGGGTTCAACGGTTCCGCTAAAGGTTGGCGTGTTGTCGTTGGTTGGTTGACCAGAAACCACCGCTCCTGGCGTGGTGGTGTCATCCGTCACGCTGCTAATCACTGGTGCAAGTGGCGCGGTGGTATCCACGTTTAATGAAAAACCTGCAGACGGTACGCTGACGTTCCCGGCGGCATCGGTTGAGGTGACGGTTATCGGATGTGAGCCATTGCCCAAATCCACCGTCGGCGTAAAGGTCCAGGTGCCCCCAGCGCCTACTACGGCGGTGCCGATTGACGAGCCGTTATCAAGGATGGTGATTGTCGAGCCTGCTTCCCCGCTGCCGGTAAGGGTTGGGCGCGGATCGTTGGTGGCTTGCCCGCTACTGACATTGCCTGTTATCGGTGCCACATCGTCAGTAACAGATGTGATAACTGGAATCGTCGGTGCGGCTGTATCTACGATGACAGTAAAGGCCGGCGACTGGCCGCTGGTCTCAAGGAGTGTGCTCTGGCTGACGGCAAAGGTATGCGAGCCTTGGGCCAGCGCTGCTGGGATCTGGTAGCTCCATGTGCCTGAAAGAGTGGCAGTCACAGTGGCAACTTCTGCACCATCCACAAAGATATGAACGGTTGCGAGAGATGCAGCGTTTGAGCCATTCAGTGTCGGCGTGGTGTCGTTGGTTGTTTTTCCATTGGCGATATCTCCGGTAATTGTTCCCGCGTCATCCACAACATGGTCAATGGTTGGAGGTTGAAGGGTGAGTGAGAGAGTTGTATCAAAGCCTGCTGATGGGCTTTGGTTTCCTGCAATATCCTGCGCTATCGCTATCAGCGATGTGCCAGGTAACTGGGCAGGCGACAGAGTGATAGCCCATTTCCCATCGGCATCAGCGATGCCACGGCCCAGCTCCGTTGTACTGTTTCTGATGATGACAGTACTGCCAACTTCGGCAGTGCCGCTGACAACTGTGCCATCAGGGACTAAAACAGTCGGCGCGGCTGGCGGAGCTGTATCCACCGTAATCAAAATTGGCGCAGATGGCCCAACCGAGTTACCCGCCGGATCGGTTGCGCCAATCGTAAGCGAATGCCCGTTTTCTGCCAGCTCAGGCAACGTCACGCTCCAGGTACCATTCGCGCCAACGGTTGTTGTCGCAATGGGCGTGGCTCCGCCGTTGTCATAAATATTAATCGTGCTGCCAACGGTGCCAGTGCCGTTGAAGGTCGGGGTTTTGTCGTCGGTAACGCTGCCACTCGTTAGCGGAGTTTGAATGACGCCTTCGTTATCAACAATTTCTGTCACCACCGGAGCGGTGAGCGGCGTGTTATCAACGGTCAACGTAAAGTTTGCCGACGGGCTGCCGACGTTCCCCGCCGGATCGGTTGCGGTGGCGGTCAGATTCAGCGTGCCGTTCGGCAACGCGGTAGCAGGCGTAATCGTCCACACACCACCTGTGACGAGAGCGGTGCCAAGCACGGTGCTGCCGTTGTACAGCGTGATGGTATCGCCATTGATTCCAGTGCCGTGGAAGGTCGGCGTATTGTCATCGGTGACGCCATTGGTCAGCAATGTTTGTTGCAGCGCACCGACGTTATCGTCCGCGGAATCAATGGTTGGCGCAGCAGGCGGCTCGGTATCGAGGGTGAAGTTAATGGTGCCTGAGGCCGGGCTTTTGTTACCCGCTGCATCGCTTTCGGTCACGCTTACCGAATGGTCTGGCGTGGTGAATGGCGTACCCGGCGTAAAGCTCCAGGTGCCATCTGCCAGGACGGTCGTGGTGCCAATAGGATCGCCATTATCGAGGATCGTGATGGTATCGCCCGCCGTTCCCGTGCCGGAGAAGGTCGGTGTGGTGTCGTTGGTGCTGCCGTTATTGGCGATGGTTCCAAGCCCTGGGGACACATCGTCAGTCACGGTTGGAATGCCCGGTGTGGCTGGGATCGAGGAGTCCACGGTTAACGTAAAGCCAGCCGATGGAAGGCCGACGTTACCTACCGGATCGGTTGCCACGGCGGTGAGCGTATGAGCGCCTTCAGTCAACGCCGTCGTTGGGGTAAATGTCCAGTTTCCGCCAGCCGGAACGGTAATCGTGCCAATAGGCGTGGTGCCGCCATTATCGTAAATCCTGATGGTGGCCCCCACTTCCCCGGTTCCTGAAAGCGTTGGAGTCCCGTTTTGTATGCTGCCGCCGCTGACCAGTGTGGCGTTGGCACCGCCGACTTCACCCACGGCGTTCACAATCAACGGTGCAGCCGGAGGCGTGGTGTCTATCGTCAGATTAAAGTTGGCCGCAGGGCTGGCGTTGCCCGCCGCATCGGTAGCCACCGCGGTAAGTGCGTGCGCTCCCTCCGTCAGAGGTTGCGCTGGCGTGATACTCCATTGGCCATCTATTCCGATGGTGAATGAGCCGATGGCTGTTGCGCCATCGTAAAGCGTGATGGTTGAGCCTGGCGCCCCGGTGCCGTTGAATTGCGGACGGGTATCATCGGTGGAAGAATTGTTGCCAAGCGGGGCGGTTACGCTGCCGATATCATCCACCGCGCCAGTAATGACCGGGGTTGCTGGCGGCGTGGTGTCTACCGTAATCACAAACTCGGTAGACGGAGCAATGACGTTACCCGCAGAGTCTGAAGCCGTGACCGTAAAGCGATGCTCGCTTTCGCTAAGTGCGGTGGTCAGCGTGTAACTCCAGGTGCCGGAGGCATCGACAGTAAACGTCGTCAGCGTCGTTGTGCCGTCGAGCGTCAGAGTCACCGTCGAGCCCGGTTCACCGGTGCCCTGGAGGGTTGGGGTCGTGTCGTTAGTGACGCCATTATTCGGCACGGAACCGGTAATTGTTCCAACATCATCACTCACTAAAGTGATTGCCGGAGCGAGCGGGGCGACGGAGTCGACACTCAGGCTAAACGATGCGGCTGGGCTTATGTTGTTATCGGCATCGGTCGCGGTGACCGTCAGGTTATGCAGCCCTTGCCCCAGCGCAGTCGTCGGCGTGAAACTCCAGATGCCGCCAGGGTCAGCGGTAACAGTGCCGATTGGCGTGGTCCCGCCGTTGTCATAGATGTTGATTGTTGCACCTGGTTCGGCGGTGCCTTGCAGCGTCGGTTTATTGTCGTTGGTAGTATCGCCGTTGTTCAGATTGCCTGTGATATTGGCAGCATCGTCAACCACAGCGCCGATCATCGGAACCGCTGGTGGCGTGGAGTCGGGGGCATCAACCGGCGCTTCTGGCCCGGTGTTCCCGGCTTTATCCGTGGCGGTGACTTCCAGCGTTTCGCCGTTGGTTTGTGCAGGCGTTATGGTGACGCTAAAGCTGCCGTCATCCCCGGCTTTTCCATCACCCAGCGGGTTGCCGCTACTGTCGCTAACCGTCACGGTACTGCCGGGTTCGGCGTTACCGGTGACCACAGTTCCTTCGTCGTTAACCGCCAGATTGGTCGGGGCGCCAGGGTCGGTGGTGTCCTGGGCCAGTACGCCGGTATTCGGGCCTTCGTTACCTGCCGCATCTGTGGCGCTGACCAACAGCGCTTCGCCGTTAGTTTGTGCGGTTGTTAGCGGAGTGACGTCAAATGCGCCATTGATATCCGCCGTGCCCGTTCCCAACACCACGCCATTCCCGTCGGTGACGGTAATAATGCTGCCGGCTTCCGCCGTGCCGGTGACATGCAGACCATCGGTGGACACTTGTAATCCGGTTGGGGCGGCGGGGGGAGTGGTGTCAATCGTAAAGGCGAAACCTGCGGAAGGTTGGCTGACGTTGCCCGCTTCATCCGTTGCGGTTAGGGTTAAATTATGGCTGCCATTTCCCAGCGGCGCAGTTGGGGTATAACTCCAGTTGCCACTTCCATCTACGGCGATAGTTCCAATCTCAATGCCATTATCTTTAAGAGTCAGCGTGGTGTTGGGTTCCGCTAACCCTTTGAGAGAAGGAAGGTCTTGGTTCGTTTCGCGGTTGGCCAGGATAGGAGTCTGCTGTGTACCGTTATCGCTAAAGACGCTTGTGATGGACGGAAGTGCAGGTGCCGTGGCGTCTATCTGAATTTCAAAACTTGCCGACGGTGACACACTGGAATTACCCGCCGCATCAGTGGCGATGACGGTGAAAATATGGTTTCCATCGCTCAGATTTGAACCCGGTGTGAAACTCCATTCCCCGTTGTTATTGACAAGCGCCGTGCCAATCGAAACGCCATTATCGAAAATGGTTACCGTATTGCCGATTTCAGCGCTGCCGTTCAGCGTTGGGCGAGGATCGTTGCTAAGCTGACCATTCGTCAGGTTGCCGGTTGTTGGTGCGGCGTCGTCTACGACGCTAGAAATCAGGGGAGTGGAGGGCGGGGGGGAGTCAAAATAGGTGAACTCGGCCTCGTCACCCATATTCCCCAGTGGGTCGATGGCAACCGCGACCAGCGTTTCACCCGCGGTTTGTGCCGGAGAAATGTTGACGGAGAATGCTCCAGTGATGGCATCCGCGGTCCCTTCGCCAATTTCGTTACCGTCGGCGTCCCTGATAATCACCGTGCAGCCCGCTTCGGCGATGCCTGTGACTCTTGCTCCATCATCAGACACATCGAGATTTTCGGGGGCGGCTGGCCCCTGGCTATCAATAGTGACGGTATAGCTGCCGGATGGGTCACTTTCACCTTTTTCATTGGTGGCGGTGGCGGTGAAATTATGCGCTCCATCATCGAGGGGAGTGTCTGGTGTAAAGCTCCAGTTGCCGCTGGCATCAGCGACTACGGTGCCAATTTGCTGACCGTTGTCGAAAATACGCACAGTGGAGTTTGCAAGGGCGACGCCTTCTATTGTCGGAGTATTATCGTTCGTCGATTGTCCGTCCAAAACCAGGCCGGTTGTCGGGTCAGCGTCATCATTTACAGCGGTTACAATGGGTTCGACAGGATCGGGAATTAGCGGGGCGGTGACTGTGGCATCAGGGCCAGTGTTTCCTGCGGGATCGGTGGCGTGAGCCGTGAGATCTTCGCCGTTAATTTGCGGATTGGTCAGTGGAATGGTGAAACTTCCATCGCTGCCCGCTATGCCGGTTCCGATAATCTGGCCTGCGCTATCGGTAATGGTCACGGTACTGCCAGGTTCTGCGCTGCCGGTAATAGTTTTACCGTCAGCCGAGACGTTCAGATTTGTCGGTGCTGCGGGTGGGGTGGTGTCAGCCGCTGGCGGTGGAGGGTTTGGTGAACCAGGGCCACCGTTGCCGTTAGAGTTGTCGCTCCCGCCACCACCTCCGCCACCACCTCCGCCGCCTCCGCCAGCAGCAAGGGCAATCCCCCCAGCAACCGCGACTCCGCCCAGCACCCAGGGCCAAATCGCTCCGCCGCCATGGGATTCGGCACCCGTGGCGGCCATCAGCTCATCAATATTGGCGATGTGTTCGAAGTGAAAAGCTGAGTCGGTATCCTGCACCCACCACAGCGCGCCTTTGCTGTCTTCAAGAACTAATTGGTTGCCGCCTTGATCGGCAAACGCATAGAAATTTTTAACGGTAATCACTTCACCATCTCGCAGAGTGATAACCATATCCTGATTAGTGCGAGCAATACTGGCGATATCAGCACGCTCGGCCCTGAGTTCTACAATTGAGGGAGCATTCAGCGTGATTTCTGAGCTTTCAACATTATTCGTTACGCCAGTCAGTTTTGAGATGATTGATATTGAACGCATTATTATCACTCCATTCAATGTGAACGTAGGGGCTTTGACACAGCTGATGCACGCAAATAACTTCCCCTGAACAAAGTGTTAAAATGATTCCATTGATCTATAAATTTGAAGCGAGCGAATCCGGACATCAGAATGATGACGACTAGCATTATTGATAAATTAGGTTTTCTACCGGGTCACATATTTATATAAATGGAAACTTCATACTTTCTTATCATTTTATTTCAGGGTTATTGAAGATATAGACAGGAAAGTATGAAAGCGCAAATTAAGGATTGCTAAAGAAAATCTTTAGTATCTATGAACTATCATTTTGCCAAAACATGAGTTATCGGGACTAGATTTTCGGGATTTACCTGAAGGGTGGCTATACAGTTAGCGGTGGTTAAATTTGTATTCATTCAATGTGTTACAGGGTTTTTTTTGGGCTGGGGATATGATGACTAGAACAACTGAAGGCGCTTTTTTTATAAGGTTATTTCCCGATGGGAAAGTTGTTCATTTATCTGTTTGAGTTGAAATAGAGGTGAAAAATTTTGCTTTTATTAAGCAGGGTTTATCCAACGAAGCGGGTTGTTGCGGATAACACTGAATGTGTTTATGAGGGGTAGCACACAACTAATAAACGTGTGGAATATATTTTCCATAAATAACTTACCGAAACTAATTGTTCAGAATGATAATTTTATATTTAACTTATTTATAAAACATGAATATAAAATACATTACCGGTTCTTAGTAATAAGAACCGGTAATGATATCTGGAGGTTATAGAATAAGGGTTATCGACCGGCGTGTTTCATGATGCGAGCTTTATCCACCGCCCACTCTTTGTCTTTCAAATCTGTACGCTTGTCGTGCTGTTTCTTACCTTTTGCAACGCCGATTTTGACTTTACACCAGGCATTTTTCCAGTACATCGACAGAGCCACGACGGTATAACCATCACGGTTGATACGGCCGTAAAGATTGTCCAGTTCGCGCTGATTAAGCAGGAGTTTACGCGTGCGTGTAGGGTCGCAGACCACATGGCTTGAAGCCACATTTAGTGGGGTAAAGTTGGCACCGAACAAGTATGCTTCGCCGTCTTTCAAAATGACGTAGCTATCACCTATGTTGGCCTTCCCGGCACGTAGAGATTTTACTTCCCAGCCTTGTAGCACTAGCCCCGCTTCATACTCATCTTCGATAAAGTATTCATGGCGGGCGCGTTTGTTTTGCGCAATGGTGGCTGAACCTGGTTTGAATGCTTTTTTCTTTGTCATAGTGCTGCTCAGTATATGTAATCCAGGAGTTCAAATACACCCCGCTTCGCTGCGAGGATGAAGGCATATCTTAGCACGGCTCCAGGCTAAGAGTTTTTCTTTGCGTGATGATAAATGTTATTATTTGCCCGTTTTGTGACTCTCAGGAAATGCTATGCCTCAGATTACCCGTACTGCGCTAGTGCCTTACAGCGCGGAGCAGATGTATCAATTAGTGAACGACGTGAAATCCTATCCAGATTTTTTACCGGGTTGCACTGGCAGCCGGGTGCTTAACGCGTCGGCCGAACAGATGACGGCGGCTGTCGATGTTTCCAAAGCTGGGATCAGCAAAACTTTCACGACGCGTAACACCTTGACCAGCAATCAAAGTATTTTGATGCATCTTGTCGATGGGCCGTTTAAGTCATTAATGGGGGGCTGGAAGTTCACGCCATTAAGCGCTGAAGCATGCCGTATTGAGTTCCAACTTGATTTTGAATTTACCAACAAACTTATTGAGTTGGCGTTTGGGCGTATCTTCAAAGAGCTTGCGGGTAACATGGTTCAGGCGTTTACCGTGCGTGCGAAAGAGGTCTACAGTGTCGCCTGAAATTAAGGTCGAAGTGGTTTATGCGCTGCCTGAAAAGCAGTACTTGCTTAAAGTTCGGCTGGCGTACGGGAGTACCGTTGAGCAGGCGATTGCCGCATCGGGCATCCTTGAATTGCGTACCGATATTGATTTGACGAAGAATAAGGTTGGGATTTTTAGCCGACCGGTAAAACTGACCGACACGCTTAACGACGGAGATCGGGTGGAGATTTATCGGCCGCTCATTGCTGACCCGAAAGAGTTAAGACGCCAGCGCGCTGAAAAGGCTGCTCAGAAGTAGACAAATAAGTAGTCAAAACAGTAGCCAAAAAAAGGTGCCCATCGGCACCTTTTTTGTTGGTTATTCTTTTTCCAGCTTCGGTTTGTTGTCGATGTTGGTCAACACACCGCTGCTGTTGAAACTCAGAGTCAGTGTTTGCTGAGTTACGCCTTCATGCCCTGGTTGCTGGCGGAAGACATAGAACCAGGTACTTGTACCGAATGGATCGGTCATCATTGGCGTACCCAGAGCATACGCAACTTGTTGTTGAGTCATGCCAGTACGAATCTTTGACACATCGTTCTGTGTCAGGTAGTTCCCCTGGTTAATGTCGGGGCGGTAAACCACTCGCTCCAGAGTGGAACAGCCTGCGGTCAGCATAAGAAGAACCGCTGCGGCAGCAGTCAGCGTTTTACAGCGCATAGTGATTTGATTCCTTTTCGGGCCCGAGCAGCACATGGCTCATTCATAATATGCCGATGATAATAAACCTTTACGCAGTTTAAAACATTAAGGCGCTTAACTCTGACCCTGGTACGGCAAAAAAGTTGGCTTAAAACCTGCTCAATTAACAATATGCTAGCTGATTGGTGCTTTTTTGAACGATGAGGTTATGCCGCCAACAACTCTTTTGCGTTAGCCAGTGTATTACGGGTGACTTCGCTGCCACCAAGTAAACGAGCCAATTCTTGCAAGCGTGAGCGCTTATCAAGCGGCTGCATGTGAGTTTCTGTCATTTCACCGTCGGTTTCTTTACTGACAAAGAAGTGATGATGGCCACAGCCTGCAACTTGCGGCAGATGCGTGACGCACATAACCTGGGTTGATTCGCCGAGCTGGCGCAATAATTTACCCACCACTGCCGCTGTTGGGCCGCTGATACCGACATCCACTTCATCGAAAATCAGCGCTGGTGTTTCCATTTTACGTGCGGTGATCACTTGAATTGCCAGCGCAATACGTGAAAGCTCGCCACCCGAGGCCACTTTCGCCAGCGGTTGCAACGGCTGACCAGGGTTGGTGCTGACGCGGAAATCAATGCGGTCCGCACCTTCTGCTGTCAGGTGGTTTTCATTGAATTCAACGTCAATGGCGAGTTTGCCGTGAGGCATAGACAAAGAATGCATGCTTTCGGTGATCAGCTCACAAAGTTCAGCCGCGTAGTGCGCGCGACGCTGGTGTAACTCGCGTGCGGTGCTAAGCGCTTGCTGATGATGGATGGCTACCGCCTGCATCAGTTCATCCTGAGAGCTGGCCTGATCGTCTAACTGTTGAAGTTCTTCGAGCAATTGCTGATGAAAAGCGGGCAGCTCTTCCGGAGAAATATGGTGTTTGCGTGCCAGCGAGATTTGCCGCGAGATGCGCTGTTCCAGTTCGTACAAACGGTTCGGATCAAGATCGAGGCGGTCACAGTAGTGGCGTAGCTCGTCACTGGCTTCCGAAATCTGAATGTTAGCTTCTTCGAGCATATTTAATACGCCGGAGAGTTTGCTATCCATTCCCGCCAGTTCTTCCATCAAATGACGAACGGTATACAGCTGGCTTTGCAGGTTATTGTCTTCGCCATCAGCAAGGATCGCCAGCGCTTGCTGGCTGACGGAGATCAATTGCCCGCTGTTGGCCAGACGTTTGTACTCTTCGTCGATTTGCTCAAATTCACCTGCAATCGGTGAGAACTCATTGAGTTCTTTCAATTGATAATTCAGTAATTCGCTGCGGGATGCGCGTTCCTGAGCAAGTTGTTGGTGTTGTGCCAGAGTGCGGCAGCTTTGATGCCAGTCGCGATAGTTCTCTGCCATTTTCAAAAGCAGTGCGGATTCACCCGCATATCCATCCAGCAGATTTTTTTGATGCTCTGGTTTTAACAAAAGCTGGTGCGCATGTTGACCATGAATTTGAATCAGCATCTGGCCGAGGTCGCGCAATTGAGAAAGAGGAACCGCCGTGCCGTTAATAAAGCCACGTGAGCGGCCATCGCTGCTGATAACGCGGCGCAGCAAGCATTCACGACCATCATCAAGTTGATTTTCTTCTAGCCAACGCAGGGCGGCAGGGGTGTCTTTCAAAGAGAAGCGGGCGCAAAGATCAGCGCGGCTGGCACCCTGACGAACCATATCAGCTTCAGCGCGGCCGCCAAGACACAATCCTAAGGCATCAATAGCAATAGATTTACCGGCACCTGTTTCACCGGTAATGGCGGTCATGCCGTGATGAAAATCGATTTCCAGTTCACGAACGATTGCGAAGTTACTGATGGTGAGTTGTGCCAGCATAATAGCTTTCCTGTATGAAAAGACATGACTGTGTTTTCATACAGTATAAACTGGTTTTATATACAGTAAAGAACTAGTAGCACTTTTTAGAATAATTTTTTCGACCAGCCGAGTTTTGAGCTTAATGTATTGAAATAGCTGTAATCTTTAGGGTGAATGAGATTGAGGTGATAATCGCAGCGGCGAATTAAAACATCTTCCCCTTCCTGAATTGGCAGGGCAATCTGACTATCGCAACTGATTTCAAGGTCACTGCGCATATGCGAGAAACGCAGACGGATGGTACTGCTGCTGTTAATGACCAACGGGCGAGCAGAAAGCGTGTGCGGGAACATCGGCACCAGTGTGATGGCGTCCAGCGACGGGGTAAGAATAGGCCCGCCTGCCGAGAGTGAGTAGGCCGTTGAGCCAGTGGGGGTCGAAATTATTAGCCCATCGGAACGTTGTGAGAATGCGAAGACTTCATCGATATAGACTTCGAATTCAATCATATGGGCGACTTTGCCAGGGTGCAGAACCACTTCGTTGATAGCGGTGCTCAGGCGCGTCGGCGTGTCCTGCTGGCACACCTGTGCTTCGAGTAAGAAGCGGCGCTCGGCGATGTAATGCCCTTCGAGCACATCGGCCAGTTGTTGTTGCGCGTTGTCTGGGTCAAGGTCGGTCAGAAAACCGAGATTGCCACGGTTGATGCCGATGACTTTGATATCGTAACGGGCAAGTACACGCGCGGCACCTAGCATATTGCCGTCGCCACCGACCACGACCGCAAGATCAGCTTGTTGCCCGATTTCCGCCAGCGTGCCAGTTTTCACATTCTGGAGGTTAAGTTCCTGGGCGATTTGCTGCTCGACAATCACGTCGTAGCCTTTTTTGCATAGCCAGCGATACAGCATTTCATGCGTGGTGAGGGCTGTAGGGTGACGTGGATGCCCGACAATACCAATGCAGTTGAAATGTTTGTTCATTATGCTGAAGGTCCTTATGCGCAGATATGCCGTCTTATTATGACAATATGTCACGTTCCCTTGAATCCCGGAAACTGATCCCCATAATAAGCGAACCAGCGAGATGAATGCTAAAAACGCGGAGAAATTCATGAGTAGTAAAGATCAGAAAACACCAGACGAGCAAGTCTCGGACGAAATTGCAATGGAAAGCCACGAAGAAGTCGAGGCCGTAGAGGGTGCCGAAGTGGTTGATCCGCGCGATGAACAAATTGCCGATTTAACAGCGCAACTGGAAGAAGTTCAGCAGCGCGAGCGTGACAGCGTGTTACGCAATAAAGCGGAAATGGAAAACCTCCGTCGCCGTACCGAACTCGATATTGAGAAGGCGCACAAGTTCGCTCTGGACAAATTTGTCAACGAGCTGCTGCCGGTTATCGACAGCCTGGATCGCGCTCTGGAAGTGGCAGACAAATCCAACACCGATTTAGCCGCTATGATTGAAGGCATTGAATTAACTCAGAAATCAATGCTGGATGTGGTGCGTAAATTTGGTGTGGAAGTGGTTGGCGAGACCAATGTTCCGTTCAACCCGGATGTCCATCAGGCGATTGCAATGGTTGAGTCCGAAGATGTTGCACCAAACCATGTGCTGATGGTGATGCAAAAGGGTTACACCCTTAATGGCCGCACACTGCGCGCAGCAATGGTTTCTGTGGCTAAAGCCAAAGCGTAATTCGCACTATTGCTTTAAATAAAAAGCCAGCCTTCGCGGCTGGCTTTTTTGTGTCTGCTACAAAAGCGATTTACTCTTGAACACTCTCGCGAAGCGGCGTAACTGGGGTCACGCGGACTTGCTTAATCATGTTGTCCTGCACATCGAGAATATCAATATCGTAGTGGCTTAAGCGCACGCGCGTTTCAACAGCCGGAATCTCTTGCAGCTCTTCGAGCAACATACCGTTGATGGTGCGTGCTTCATCTTCCGGTAACGTCCAGTTGAACGCTTTGTTGATTTCACGCACGTTCGCACTGCCTTCGATAATCACGGAGCCATCGTTTTGCGGCATCACTTCTTCGGCGAGTGTTGGGGACATTGACGTGGTGAAGTCGCCGACAATCTCTTCAAGAATATCTTCGACCGTGACTAATCCCTGAATGTCGCCGTATTCATCAACAACCAGGCCGACCTTCTTCTTATTGCGCTGGAATTTTACCAGTTGCACGCTGAGCGGCGTGCCTTCCGGGACAAAGTAAATTTCATCGGATGCACGCAGCAAGGTTTCCTTGGTGAACTCCTGCTTTTCCGTCATTAAACGGTAGGCTTCACGCACTCGCAGCATGCTGATGGCGTCATCCAGCGTGTCGCGATACAGCACAATGCGCCCGTGAGGGGAGTGCGTCAGTTGGCGAACGATAGATTTCCAGTCGTCGTTGATATTGATACCGACGATTTCATTTCGCGGCACCATGATGTCGTCGACGCTCATTTTCTCAAGATCCAGAACCGAGAGCAGCATATCCTGGTTGCGACGGGAGATTTTTGTGTGTGACTCATGCACCAGGGTACGTAATTCGTCTTTGTTTAGCGCGCTACTGACGGTGCTGACGTTTTTGATACCCATCAGGCGCATCAACATACGCGTGATGATGTTTAGCAACCATACCAGGGGCATCATCAGGATTTGCAGCGGGCCGAGCAGGAAGCTGCTCGGGAAGGCGACTTTTTCTGGGTACAGCGCGGCGATAGTTTTTGGCAGCACCTCAGCAAAGACCAGAACCACGAAGGTGAGGATACCGGTTGCGATAGCAACGCCAGCATCACCGTATAAACGCATGCCGACGATTGTGCCAATGGCTGAGGCCAGAATGTTGACCAGGTTATTACCGATGAGCACCAGGCTAATCAGGCGGTCTGGCTTGCGAAGCAGTTTTTCGACCCGTTTAGCGGCGCGGTTGCCCTGTTTGGCTAGGTGGCGCAGCTTGTAACGGTTAAGCGTCATCATGCCGGTTTCAGAGCCGGAGAAGTACGCTGAAACGACTACCATGATGATCAGTGTGACAATCAACGTAGTCGTTGAGATCTGTTCCAAAAGGATTTCCTTTATAAAGACAACATTAGCCGACGAATTGTTGCAGGACGCGGCTACCAAAATAGGCGAGAGTCAGAATCGCTGCACCCGCGACGTTAAACCACACCACACGGCGGCCACGCCAACCTTCATGATAGTGTCCCCAAAGTAAAACGATGTAGACAAACCATGCGAGAATCGACAACACCGCTTTATCGACGTTTTCGAGACTGAAAAGATTTTTCAGATAAAACAGGCCGGTGCAGAGAGTTAGCGTCAGCAGGACCACGCCGACTTGGGTGATATGAAACATTTTGCGCTCAATGCTCATCAACGGCGGCATTTCAGCACGGAAGGCTAGTTTTTTATTTTTGAGCTGGTAGTCAATCCATGCCAGCTGTAGCGCGTAAAGTGCCGCAATAATCAGCGTGGCGTAGGCAAAGAGTGACAGACCAATATGCACCATCATACCCGGCGTTGTTTCCAGATGGGTGATGAATTCATTGGGCATAAAGGTGGCAAGCGCCAGATTGATGAGCGCAAATGCGTAAACAATTGGCAACAGTAGCCAACCGCGATTACGTGACGCAACGATGGTCATCACCGTGCAAATCATCAAACTGACGAGTGAGCCGACGTTAAGCAAGCTGAGGTTCTGCCCCCCGTCAGCGTTAAAAATACGTGCTTCAAGCGCCAGGCCGTGACTTACCAGCGCGATAACAGCAGAGATGATAGCGAAACGCCGCCATCCGCTGTTTTTTGTCAGCAGACTTGGGATAATCAGCGCGAGGCTGCTGGAATAGGCTACAAGCGCAAGGATTGCGAAAACAGGCATATAAAGTGTCGGTCAATTAGCCAGAGAAGAAAAAAAACCAGTATAACGTTACCTGCCGCCTGCTCCAACTCTAACCGTTGCATCACACCAAAGGCGGCTTCATGTTATAATCCGCCAAATTCTGTTTTGTGTCGCAAGCTGCGGCCCTAAGTTACCACGTTAGGCAAAAGACAATGTTTGATAATTTAACTGACCGTCTGTCGCGCACACTGCGCAATATCAGCGGCCGCGGGCGGCTGACTGAAGAGAATGTAAAAGAAACACTGCGCGAAGTGCGCATGGCATTGCTGGAAGCGGACGTTGCGCTGCCGGTGGTGCGTGACTTTATCAGCCGCGTAAAAGAAAAAGCGGTTGGCCATGAAGTTAACAAAAGCCTGACTCCGGGTCAGGAGTTCGTCAAAATCGTGCGCGCCGAACTGGTTGCGGCGATGGGCGACGAGAATGCCAGCCTGAATCTTGCAGCACAGCCGCCAGCCGTTGTGCTGATGGCGGGTCTGCAAGGTGCAGGTAAAACCACAAGCGTAGGTAAGTTAGGTAAATTCCTGCGTGAGAAGCACAAGAAAAAAGTGCTGGTGGTGTCTGCTGACGTTTATCGCCCCGCGGCGATCAAACAGTTGGAAACGCTGGCTGAACAAGTCGGTGTCGATTTCTTCCCGTCTGATGTTGGTCAAAAACCGGTCGATATCGTTAATGCTGCGCTGAAAGAAGCGAAGCTGAAATTCTTTGACGTGCTGCTGGTGGATACCGCCGGTCGTTTGCACGTTGATGAAGCGATGATGGACGAAATCAAACAGGTTCACGCTGCGATTAACCCAGTTGAAACTCTGTTTGTTGTCGACGCCATGACCGGCCAGGATGCGGCAAATACCGCAAAAGCTTTCAACGAAGCGTTGCCATTGACGGGGGTCGTACTGACCAAAGTCGACGGTGATGCACGCGGTGGTGCGGCTCTTTCCATTCGTCATATCACCGGCAAGCCGATTAAATTCCTCGGTGTGGGCGAAAAGACCGAAGCGCTGGAGCCTTTCCACCCGGATCGTATCGCTTCTCGTATTCTGGGGATGGGCGATGTTCTGTCGCTTATCGAAGATATTGAGAGCAAAGTTGACCGTGCTCAGGCGGAAAAACTTGCCACCAAACTCAAGAAGGGCGATGGGTTTGATCTCAACGACTTCCTTGACCAGCTCAAGCAAATGAAAAACATGGGCGGCATGGCGAGTATGATGAGCAAACTGCCAGGTATGGGGCAGTTGCCGGATAACGTTAAGTCGCAAATGGATGACAAAGTTCTGGTGCGTATGGAAGCGATTATTAATTCCATGACGCTCAAAGAGCGTGCGCAGCCAGAGATTATCAAAGGTTCACGTAAACGTCGTATCGCGATGGGTGCGGGTATGCAGGTGCAAGACGTCAACCGTCTGCTTAAGCAGTTCGACGACATGCAACGCATGATGAAAAAGATGAAGAAAGGCGGAATGGCGAAAATGATGCGCGGCATGAAAGGTATGATGCCGCCAGGTTTCCCAGGCCGTTAATTTCTGTAATTTTTGTTTTGCTTGTAAAACAAAAATTGATTTCCGCTCAGGAATGAGTACAATTTTCGGGCTTTTAATATGACACCAGGCTCCATCCCTCGATGGGGCCTGGTGTTTTATTCACTAAAGAGGATGTTATGGTAACTATTCGTTTAGCACGTCACGGCGCTAAAAAGCGTCCGTTCTACCAGGTTGTTGTTACTGACAGCCGTAATGCACGTAACGGTCGCTTCATTGAGCGCGTTGGTTTCTTCAACCCTATCGCTGGCGAAAAAGACGAGGCAACTCGCCTGGATCTGGATCGCATCGAGCATTGGGTTGGCCAAGGCGCAACCGTTTCTGATCGCGTATCTGCGCTGATCAAAGCAGCAAAAAAAGCAGCTTAATCTGTCACGGTGGTCATGATGAGCAATCAAATCTCCGCAAAGGCACCTGTTAACCCAATCGTATTGGGTAAGATGGGATCCTGCTACGGTATTCGAGGTTGGCTCAGAGTGTTTTCCTCCACCGAAGACGCCGATAGCATTTTTGACTATCAGCCCTGGTTTATCCAGAAGGCGGGTCAGTGGCAGCAAGTACAGCTGGAAAGCTGGAAGCACCACAATCAGGATCTGATCATCAAGCTGAAAGGCGTTGACGATCGGGATGCGGCGAATCTACTCACTAATTGCGAAATTGTGATTGATTCAGCGCAATTGCCAGGTCTCGAAGAGGGCGATTACTACTGGAAAGACCTTATGGGTTGCCAGGTGGTAACGACTCAGGGATATCAGCTCGGTAAAGTCATCGACATGATGGAAACCGGCTCAAATGACGTTCTCGTCATTAAGGCAAACCTGAAAGATGCGTTCGGTATCAAGGAGCGGCTGGTTCCGTTCCTCGATGGGCAGGTTATCAAGAAAGTCGATCTCGCTACTCAAACCATTGAAGTAGATTGGGATCCTGGTTTTTAAAACCTCCGGATAAACGGTAAAAGACGGCGTTATGGGGATTGGCTTGTGTTTATTGGTGTAGTTAGCCTGTTTCCAGAGATGTTTCGTGCAATTACCGATTTCGGGGTAACTGGCCGGGCAGTAAAAAATGGCCTGCTGAGCATCCAGAGCTGGAGTCCACGTGACTTCACTTATGACCGACACCGTACCGTGGACGATCGTCCTTACGGCGGCGGACCGGGTATGCTCATGATGGTAAATCCTTTGCGGGAAGCTATCCACGCAGCGAAAGCAGCGGCGGGGGAAGGTGCTAAGGTTATCTATCTGTCACCTCAGGGACGCAAGCTTGATCAAGAAGGCGTCTGTGAACTGGCAACAAATGAGAAGTTAATTCTGGTTTGTGGCCGTTACGAAGGGATAGATGAGCGTGTAATCCAAACCGAAATTGATGAAGAATGGTCAATCGGCGATTACGTTCTCAGTGGTGGTGAGTTACCAGCAATGGTATTGATTGACTCAGTTTCACGGTTTATTCCGGGAGTTTTGGGTCATCAGGCATCAGCAATCGAAGATTCGTTTGCCGATGGATTGCTGGACTGCCCACACTATACTCGTCCTGAAGTGTTAGAAGGCATGGAGGTTCCGCCAGTTTTGCTGTCGGGAAACCATGCAGATATTCGCCGTTGGCGCCTGAAACAGTCGCTGGGCCGTACCTGGCTTAGAAGACCTGAACTTCTGGAAAACCTGGCTCTGACTGAAGAGCAAGCAAGGTTGCTGGCGGAGTTCCAACGTGAACACGCAAATACAGCAACATAAACATGATGGGATGGCGTAAGCCCCCGATTATCAGTTTACCCAGGATAAGAGACAAAATTATGAGCAACATTATTAAGCAAATTGAACAAGAACAGATGAAACAGGATGTACCTTCATTCCGTCCGGGTGATTCCGTGGAAGTGAAAGTATGGGTCGTTGAAGGTTCTAAAAAACGTCTGCAGGCATTTGAGGGCGTGGTTATTGCAATCCGTAACCGCGGTCTGCACTCTGCATTCACTGTTCGTAAGATTTCCAACGGCGAAGGTGTTGAGCGTGTATTCCAGACTCACTCCCCAGTAATCGATAGCATTACTGTTAAACGTCGTGGTGCCGTTCGTAAAGCTAAACTGTACTACCTGCGTGAGCGCACTGGTAAGTCTGCTCGTATTAAAGAGCGTCTGACTAAGTAAGATTCGCTAACGCGACATCCATATAAAGGGCTGCCATTTGGCAGCCCTTTTTTTTGCTTAATGCATGAAAGAGTCCTGAAAGCCTTTACGACTCGCTTTTTCCCATTGCGCTTGCCGCTCGGCTACATCCGGAAGTGTTTCGCAGCTGGCTGGGAACGACTTTCCGCTTTCTCCCAGGATCTCTAAAAATTTAGGATCACAAATCCGCTCCTGGCCACCGGCATAACCTTTTAACCATTCCTCACGGTCAACATTTTCATCGTTATGCAAATGCGCAATGACAGGGTTGCTTCTTATGGGTTGTCCCGACATCGCATCATCCCAGCCAGCCTGATACCAGTCGGTGGGGGAGGGGGTTGGGGCATGGGTATAGGGGTCGACATAACAGCCAGTCAATAACAAGGCAGGAATCAGAGCTAAGTAACGCATTCGGGGATATCCATTTCAAAGGGTATTCTCTGAGCATAGAGTGGTTATGGTTCCCCATGACGTTATTTTTTAAAGAATGCTTGAATGCGCAGGAAACGGGCTTGTTTATGCAGGGTGTATATTTTTATTTACGATTATAATGTTTAAATGTGCCTTAAACGGCAATTATTTTGTTTGTGTAACGTATTGTTTACGTAAAATGGATTGCAATCTTTACTAAAGATGATAAGGTAGCTCCATCCTCACTGAGGAAACGACTATCGCAAACGAGCTAACAGGATCGCCATCATGCAAAAAGACGCGCTGAACAACGTTCATATTTCTGACGAACAGGTACTTATCACTCCGGACCAATTGAAAGCGGAATTCCCGCTGACTGCCGCTCAGGAAGCGCAGATTGAACAGTCCCGTCAGACGATTTCCAACATTATCGCTGGCCGCGATCCTCGTCTGTTGGTGGTGTGTGGACCTTGCTCAATCCACGATCCTGAAACCGCGATTGAATATGCTCGTCGTTTTAAAACACTGTCTGAACAAGTCAGCGATAGTCTGTACCTCGTGATGCGCGTCTATTTTGAAAAGCCACGTACTACTGTGGGCTGGAAAGGATTGATTAACGATCCTCATATGGACGGTTCGTTTGATGTTGAAGGTGGTTTGAAAATCGCACGTAACTTGCTGGTAGAGCTGGTCAGCATGGGCCTGCCGTTGGCGACCGAAGCGCTTGATCCAAACAGCCCGCAATACTTAGGCGATCTGTTCAGTTGGTCTGCAATCGGTGCGCGTACTACTGAATCTCAGACTCACCGTGAAATGGCGTCCGGCCTTTCTATGCCAGTTGGTTTCAAAAATGGTACTGATGGCAGCCTCGGTACTGCGATCAATGCGATGCGTGCCGCATCTATGCCGCACCGTTTCGTCGGCATCAACCAGGCGGGCCAGGTTTGCTTACTGCAAACTCAGGGAAATCCTGATGGCCACGTGATTTTACGCGGCGGCAAAGCGCCAAACTACAGCCCGGCAGATGTGGCGCAGTGTGAAAAAGAGATGGAGCAGGCGGGACTCCGCCCGGCCTTGATGATAGATTGCAGCCATGGCAACTCAAACAAAGACTACCGCCGCCAGCCGGGCGTCGCTGAATCAGCTGTCGCTCAAATCAAAGATGGCAATCGTTCTATTATTGGCCTGATGATTGAAAGTAACATCCACGAGGGAAATCAATCTTCAGAGCAACCTCGCAGTGAAATGAAATACGGTGTTTCTGTAACAGATGCATGCATCGATTGGGAAACGACAGAGACTTTACTGCGTGAGATTCATAAAGATCTGAACGGTACGCTTGCGGCGCGTCAGGCATAAGAGGTTTTACTATGGTGGCTGAATTGACCGCGCTACGCGATCAAATTGACGAAGTGGATAAGGCGTTGCTGGGGCTACTGGCACGCCGCCTGGAACTGGTAGCAGAAGTTGGCGAAGTCAAAAGCCAGTATGGTTTACCGATTTATGTCCCGGAACGTGAAGCTGCAATGTTGGCTTCACGCCGCAAAGAAGCTGAAGCTTTGGGAGTTCCACCTGATCTGATTGAAGATGTTCTGCGCCGCGTGATGCGAGAGTCTTACTCAAGCGAGAACGACAAAGGTTTCAAAACACTGTTTCCTGCGTTACGCCCGGTGGTTATCGTCGGTGGTGGCGGTCAGATGGGGCGCATGTTTGAAAAGATGCTCACTTTGTCAGGCTATCAGGTTCGTATTCTTGAAAAAGAAGACTGGGCTAAAGCGCCAGAGTTAATGGCTGATGCTGGTATGGTGATTGTGAGTGTTCCGATTCACATCACAGAACAGGTTATCGCTCAATTACCCCGGCTGCCTGATGACTGTATTCTGGTCGATCTCGCATCCGTGAAGAATGGCCCATTGCAAGCTATGTTGGCTGCACATCAGGGACCTGTGCTCGGTCTGCATCCTATGTTTGGCCCTGATAGCGGAAGCCTTGCGAAGCAAGTCGTGGTTTATTGTGATGGTCGCCAGCCGGAAGCGTACCAGTGGTTCCTGGAGCAGATTCAGGTTTGGGGGGCACGTTTACATCGCTCCACCGCAGTTGAACACGATCAGAATATGGCGTTTATTCAGGCGCTGCGCCACTTCGCAACCTTTGCCTATGGTTTTCATCTGGCTGAAGAGAATGTTCAGTTAGAGCAGTTGCTTGCGCTTTCATCGCCGATTTATCGTCTGGAACTGGCAATGGTAGGGCGCTTGTTCGCACAAGATCCGCAGCTTTACGCAGACATTATTATGTCTTCAGAAAGCAATCTGGATCTGATTAAGCGCTATTACAAACGTTTTGGTGAGGCCATAGGCTTACTAGAGCATGGCGATAAACAAGCATTTATCGACAGCTTCCGTAAGGTTGAACACTGGTTTGGTGATTACGCACAGCGCTTCCAGAGTGAAAGCCGCACTTTATTACGCCAGGCTAATGATAGCCGCCCGTAATTGTGAAATAGTTTTATAATTGAAAGCCATCGGGGCAACTCGTTGGCTTTTTTTATTGGCAAAAGGATAGAGAAATGGCACAGCCGCAGGTTCTGTTCGATTACACCGGTCACTTACCTGAATGCCCGACATGGAGTGCAGAAGAAAATTGCCTCTACTGGACAGACATTCTCGAAAATGAAATTCATCGCTATAACGTCGAAAGCAAAAAACACGATGTAATCCAATTTTCAGAGGAAGTCGGCTGTTTTGCTTTATGCGAAACGGGCGGTTTTATTGTTGCGCTGCGAAGTGGAATTTATCTCACGAATCGCACTGGGCTTATCACTCGTAAAGTTTGTGATAATCCCAATAATCCGGCTTTGGCTCGTTTTAATGATGGTGGAACTGACAGAGAAGGGCGTTTTTACGCCGGAACATTTTGGGGACCGGGCGATTACAACGGTGCGTTACTGTGCCGCGTGGACAACGATCTGACGCCGCATGTCATCCAACATGATATTCACGGGGCTAATGGTTTAGCGTTTAGTGAAGATAAAAAATGGATGTTTACCTCCGATACGCCAAATCGAGTGATTTACCGAACCCCTTTAAATGAGCAAGGTGAACCGGGAAAACGCGAAGTGTTTAAGCGTTTCGAGCCAGGGCAAGGCATTCCTGACGGCGCCGCAATTGACGTGGAAGGCTGCTACTGGACAGCATTGTTTGATGGTTATCGGATTGCCCGTATATCGCCGACCGGTGAAATACTTGAAGAATACCGGTTACCGGTGCGATGCCCGACAATGGTGTGCTTTGGCGGCGATGATATGAAAACGTTGTTTATCACAACGACGCGAGAAAATATGGATGATGCAGAAGTTGCTGCGAAGCCATTATCTGGGGCGATTTTTATGCTCGGCGTCGCGGTTGCGGGAATGCCCAAACTGAAGTTTAAACAGACGCAGTAAGCCAGCATGGCGCTGGCTTACTACCAGTGTTATGCCGGATCGACAGGCACTACGTTTTCGCTTGGATAGCAGCCGAGCACTTTCATGGAGCGAGTGATTTCACCCAGTTCGCGCAGAGCTTTACGCATCGTTTCATCGTTCAGGTTTGCCTGAACATCCAGATAAAACATCTCTTCCCACGGATTGCCGTTAATCGGGCGAGATTCCAGTTTCGTCATAATCAGATTGTGATTACGCAGAACCAGCAGCGCTTCTACAAGAGCACCAGCTTGTTGACCGGTAGCGATCAGCAAGGTCGTTTTGGCAGGGACCTGGTCGGTCACTTCTACCGCTTTGCGTGCCAACACAATGAAACGGGTAATGTTCTGTGTCTGGTTTGCCAGGTTGCGTTCAAGAACTTGTAAACCATAAAGCGCACCGCCGGCTTCGTTGCCCAGAGCTGCAACAAGTGGAGAATTTGCCTGAGCCACTTTTTCCATCGCCGCAGAGGTGCTTTCGCAATATTCAATTTTCCAGTGCGGGTAGCGATTAATGAACTGGCTGCATTGCTGGAACGGTTGCGGATGACTGTACACCGTCTGGATAGTGTTCAGATCGGTTGTGCCATTAACTAACACACAGTGGTCGATTGGCACGGTCATTTCAGCAACGATAGACAAGCTGGTGTGTTGTAATAAATCGTACACATCATTGATGGCACCTGAGCTGGTGTTTTCTAGCGGTACGACGGCGTAATCGGCCTGGCCCGTTTCAACCTGGTTGAAGATGTCATGGAACTTAGCGCAGCCACTTTCAATAAACTGTTCAAAGTGACGAGCGGCGTACTGACGAGCGGCAAGGTGCGAGTAAGAACCTTTTGGGCCGAGGAACGCGATTCGAGCTGATTGCGGATTAGTTTGATTAAGATGCTGCTGCAATAGCGTTTGCTGTGTCAGGACTGAGTCTTCAATGATGAGTTGAAACAGACGAGTGATGTAATGGGCGTCCAGATTATGCGTTTTACCCAGAGTAATCAGGCGCTCCAGCAAATCTCGCTCACGATCGATATCACGCACTGGGCGATGAGTCGCAAGTTTCGCCTTTCCGACTTCTACAGCCAACAAGCGACGTTCTGCCAGCAAAGCCAGCAGTTTTACATCCAGTGCACTGATTTTATCGCGTAGTGCCAGCAATGGGTTTGTCTCACTCATAACGCTACCTTTTTAAATTCCATAAAAAAGGCCTCCCCGCTGGGGGAGGCCTGTTTGTTCGTCTTCGCATTCTTTATCACACGACGAATTGCCTCCCATTCAGGGGAAGGTAAAAAAGAATGCGAAGAAAAACGGAAATAATTTCATGGGCGGTTCCTGATAAGTCGTACAAGTAAGGTACCCGGTCTGTTTTCGCTCTGTCAATAAAAAACGCGCCCGGAGGCGCGTTGGTATGATTGATAAAGCTAAAATTTACTCTTCTTCAATTTCCGCGATAGCAACGTCTTTCACTGAGCCTGCTGTGCGACGCGCTTCACCTTTGTGTTGCACTTTATTCAACTGCCGCTCCAGTTTGTTAATCAAATCGTTGATAGCCGTATACATATCATCGTGTTTAGCGCTCGCTACGAGCTGGCCGTTTGGCGTATTAATGGTGGCATCAGCCACAAATCCTTTCGGTTCTTTGGACAAAACAATGTGTGGATTAATTAGATGAGTTTGCCACTTGTCCAGTTTAGTGAGACGGTCTGCGACGTGCTGACGAATAGCTGGGGTGATTTCCATTTGCTTGCTGGTAATGTTCATTGTCATAAAGTTACCTCTTGTCTTTCCCGTCTTGGTAACTCCAGCATACCTTTCTGAATGTCAAAATGTGTGATGTGAATCACACTATTTTGTCACTTTTTGTCAGCAAACCCTTTTTGTGAGGCAGGACAGGATCTCTGTTTTTAAAGCTTGTGGAACGAAGAAATAGCGTCCATATTTGATGGGATGACCTGAAGCTAAACCGTTTCAGTTTGGTGTTTCAGGCAATAAAAATGGCAGCCACCAGGGCTGCCATTTTGTTTTTATAAATCAGCGAATCAGGCTTTGCTGCTATTAGCCGCGATAATTTTAGCAACTTTATCGGCCTGAGCCGGCATTTGCATTTCGCGGTAAGCATTTTCCATCAACTTCAGACCATCACGAGTGGCCTGAGTATCAGGGAAATCGCGCAACATTCCTTCGACACGGTTAACTACTGCAACCCACGCGCCGCGTTTAGTGTAGTATTGCGCCACCGAAAGCTCATATTTCGCTAAACGATCTTTCAGGAACACCAGACGCTTGGTGGCATCGGTGACATACTGGCTGTTCGGATAACCACGAACCAGTTTAGAGAAATCGTTGAAAGCATCACGAGCATGAGCAGGATCTCGGTCTGAACGATCTACACCGAAGAAACCTTGTAATGCGCTATCATCCAACGCCATATCCGTCAGACCACGCATGTAAAGTACGTAGTCGATGTTTGGATGGGTAGGATTCAGACGCATAAAGCGATCGATCGCAGCCTGAGCCAGCGGCAAATCAGCGTTCTTATAGTAAGCGTAAATAAGATCTAACTGCACTTGCTGTGAGTAAGGCCCGAACGGATAACGGTTATCCAGCGCTTCCAGTTGCGTTATCGCCGCTTTAAAGTTACCGTCCTGCAACTTTTGCTGGGCAGTCGCATAGATCTCAGAAGGTGGATTATCAGGAACCTCATCCTTGGAACTGGAGCAACCAGCCAAAGCCAGGCTCAACGTGGCTGCTGCCACCAGATATTTCATACGCGTCATGACGTTTTGACTTTCCTCAGAATGTTATCCGGGAGGCTCACAGTACCAGCTCCCGATAAAGACCAGCTACAATAGCACACTATATTAAACGGCATTGCCGTAAAACCCAACGTTAACGAAGAAGCTGTCTATGGCACAACTAGTACAACTCACCGCAACAGTGTCCGAATCTCAACTCGGTCAACGCTTAGATCAAGCTTTGGCCGAATTGTTCCCTGATTATTCACGATCGCGCATAAAAGAATGGATTCTTGAACAACGCGTGCTGGTTAACGGCACGATCAGCGACAAGCCAAAAGAAAAAGTATTGGGTGGCGAGAGCGTCACAATCAATGCAGAAATCGAAGAGGATGTGCGCTGGGAACCACAAGATATCCCGCTTAATATTGTCTATGAAGATGACGATATTCTGGTGATTAACAAGCCGCGTGATTTCGTTGTGCATCCTGGTGCGGGTAATCCTGACGGAACCGTACTAAATGCACTGCTGCATTATTATCCACCGATTGCCGATGTGCCGCGTGCGGGCATTGTGCATCGTCTGGATAAAGACACCACCGGTTTGATGGTGGTGGCGAAAACAGTACCGGCGCAAACTCACCTGGTTGAGGCTTTGCAATTACGCGAAATTACGCGTGAGTATGAAGCAGTCGCAATTGGTCATATGACGGCAGGTGGCACAGTAGATGAGCCAATCAGTCGCCATTCGACCAAACGTACACATATGGCTGTGCATCCAATGGGTAAACCTGCGGTTACACACTATCGAATCATGGAACATTTCCGTGTGCATACGCGTCTGCGTCTGCGTCTGGAAACCGGCCGTACTCACCAGATTCGTGTACACATGTCGCATATTACTCATCCGTTGGTTGGCGATCAGCTTTATGGTGGTCGTCCACGCCCACCAAAAGGTGCGTCGGAAGAGTTTGTCAGCGTGCTGCGTAAGTTTGACAGGCAGGCTTTACACGCAACTATGCTGCGCCTCCATCACCCGATCAGCGGTATGTTGATGGAATGGCATGCGCCAATTCCTCAGGATATGGTCGAGTTAATTGAAGCGTTGCGCGTTGATACAGAGCTTCACAAGGACCAACTGGACTGGCTATGAGTAAATTGATCGTCCCGCATTGGCCGCTTCCTCAAGGAGTGGCTGCGTGCAGTTCGACACGTATTGGCGGCGTGAGTCAGCCGCCTTACGACTCGCTTAATCTGGGTGCTCACTGCGGTGATAATCTGGATGATGTCGAAGAAAACCGTCGCCTTTTCTTTGCCGCAGCAATGTTGCCCTCTAAGCCTGTTTGGTTAGAGCAGGTTCACGGCAAAGAAGTCTTAAAACTGACTGGCGAACCTTATCTGTCCAAACGTGCTGATGCTTCATATAGCTCAACGCCAGGTACTGTTTGTGCGGTAATGACTGCTGATTGCCTGCCGGTGCTATTCTGTAATAAGGCCGGAACGGAAGTTGCGGCTGCTCATGCTGGATGGCGCGGCCTGTGCGAAGGCGTTCTTGAAGAAACCGCAGCTTGTTTTAAAGACGCGCCAGAAAATATTATGGCGTGGCTTGGCCCGGCTATCGGACCTGAAGCATTTGAAGTTGGCCCTGAAGTGCGTGAAGCGTTTATGGCCAAAGATATTCAGGCCGACAGCGCATTTCGCCCGTATGGGGATAAATACATCGCAGACATCTACACGTTGGCCCGCCAGCGTTTGTCAGCTGTAGGCATTACCCAAATTTTTGGTGGCGACCGTTGTACCTACAGCGAAGCGGGTGATTTTTTCTCGTATCGACGCGACAGAACCACAGGCCGTATGGCAAGTTTCATTTGGCTGATATAACTTATTGAATCAAGACGATCCAACGCAGGTAACAAACGCTTCAAATATTTCAGGTCATTAACCTTGAATAATTGAGGGATGACCTCATTTAATCTCCAGTAGCAAATTTGACCTGTTTATGGGAGGAGTTATGCGTCTGGATCGTCTTACTAATAAATTCCAGCTTGCTCTCGCCGATGCCCAATCTCTGGCTCTCGGGCACGACAACCAATTTATCGAACCCCTTCACTTGATGAGCGCGTTGCTCAATCAGGAAGGCGGATCTGTACGCCCATTACTGACATCTGCTGGTGTAAATGCCGGAAAGCTGCGTACTGAGATCGAGCAAGCATTAAGCCGTTTGCCACAAGTTGAAGGGACGGGCGGTGACGTTCAGCCTTCGCAGGATTTAGTCCGTGCATTAAACCTGTGTGACAAACTGGCGCAAAAACGAAATGACAACTTCATTTCGTCAGAGTTATTTGTTCTGGCAGCACTTGAATCACGCGGAACATTAACTGATTTACTGAAATCAGCGGGTGCTACCACGGCAAATGTGACAGCAGCAATTGAGCAAATGCGTGGAGGCGAGAACGTGAATGATCAAGGTGCCGAAGACCAACGTCAGGCATTGAAAAAATATACCGTCGATCTGACCGAGCGTGCAGAACAAGGCAAGCTCGATCCGGTGATTGGCCGTGATGAAGAAATTCGTCGTACTATTCAGGTATTGCAACGTCGTACCAAAAACAACCCGGTATTAATCGGTGAACCAGGTGTGGGTAAAACCGCCATCGTTGAAGGCCTGGCGCAGCGCATTATTAATGGTGAAGTGCCGGAAGGTTTGAAAGGGCGACGTGTATTGGCTCTGGATATGGGCTCGCTGGTGGCTGGTGCGAAATATCGTGGCGAATTTGAAGAACGTCTTAAAGGTGTGTTGAACGACCTTTCTAAACAGGAAGGTAATGTCATCCTGTTTATTGACGAATTGCACACTATGGTTGGTGCAGGCAAAGCTGACGGTGCAATGGATGCGGGCAACATGCTAAAACCAGCACTGGCTCGCGGTGAACTTCATTGCGTCGGTGCGACCACACTTGATGAATATCGTCAGTATATAGAGAAGGATGCAGCACTTGAGCGTCGCTTCCAGAAAGTATTTGTTGCCGAGCCTACTGTAGAAGACACCATCGCGATTTTGCGTGGGCTGAAAGAACGCTACGAATTGCACCACCACGTGCAAATTACGGACCCGGCGATTGTTGCGGCTGCGACGCTATCGCACCGTTACATCGCTGACCGTCAGTTGCCGGATAAAGCCATCGACCTGATTGATGAAGCGGCTTCCAGCATTCGTATGCAGATTGACTCGAAGCCAGAAGAGCTTGACCGTCTGGATCGTCGAATTATCCAGCTCAAACTGGAACAGCAGGCACTGAAGAAAGAGTCTGACGAAGCCAGCCAGAAACGTTTAAGTATGCTTGAAGAAGAATTAGGGCAAAAAGAACGTGAGTATTCCGTGCTGGAAGAAGAGTGGAAAGCTGAGAAAGCATCCCTTTCTGGTGAACAGACGATTAAAGCGGAGCTGGAGCAGGCGAAAATTGCCATTGAACAGGCTCGCCGTGTCGGCGACCTGGCCAGAATGTCTGAATTGCAATACGGGAAAATTCCTGAGCTTGAGAAACAGCTTGCAGCTGCCACTCAGAATGAAGGGAAAACCATGCGTCTTTTGCGTAATAAAGTCACTGATGCAGAAATTGCGGAAGTGCTGGCACGCTGGACGGGGATCCCTGTGGCGCGAATGCTTGAAGGTGAGCGCGAGAAACTGCTGCGTATGGAACAACAACTTCATACTCGTGTTATTGGGCAGAATGAAGCGGTTGAAGCCGTATCGAATGCAATTCGCCGTAGCCGTGCGGGCTTGTCTGACCCGAACCGCCCAATAGGCTCGTTCCTGTTCCTTGGGCCAACGGGTGTAGGTAAAACCGAACTGTGCAAAGCGCTGGCGAACTTTATGTTTGATAGCGATGACGCAATGGTGCGTATCGATATGTCCGAGTTTATGGAAAAACACTCGGTCTCTCGTTTGGTCGGTGCGCCTCCGGGGTATGTTGGTTACGAAGAGGGCGGTTATCTGACAGAAGCGGTTCGTCGTCGTCCTTACTCTGTCATTCTGTTGGATGAAGTTGAGAAGGCGCACCCGGATGTGTTCAACATCCTATTACAGGTGCTGGACGACGGACGCCTGACTGATGGGCAGGGGAGAACGGTCGACTTCCGTAATACGGTTGTAATTATGACCTCTAACCTCGGTTCCGATTTGATTCAGGAACGTTTCGGCGAGTTGGATTATGGTCATATGAAGGACATTGTACTTGGCGTTGTTAGCCAGAACTTCCGTCCTGAATTCGTTAACCGTATAGATGAAGTCGTGGTGTTCCATCCTCTGGGTGAAAAACACATCGCTTCTATCGCGCAGATTCAGTTGCAGCGTTTGTATAAACGTCTCGAAGACCGTGGCTATGAAGTCACTATCTCTGAAGAGGCGCTGAAGCTGCTTAGCGAGAATGGTTATGACCCGGTGTATGGTGCAAGACCGTTGAAACGCGCTATCCAGCAGCAAATTGAGAACCCACTTGCTCAGCAAATCCTTTCTGGAGAGCTGATTCCTGGGAAAGCTGTACACCTGGAAGTAAAAGACAATCATATTGTGGCAGTGCAGTAAGTCACATAAAAGACAAAAACGAGCCCTTCCGGGCTCGTTTTTGTTTAAAAAGCAGGCGAGATGAGAGTTTTTAAAGGTGTATTGCCTGGAAAGTGAGCGGTCGGTAAGTATTTTGTATTTTAGTACTTGTCAGCCTCCAGAAAATCCCTATACTGCGCCTCCACTGACACGGCACAACGGCTTACAAACCGGCCCGTCAGCCAGATGAAAAGCGAAAATAAACGCTTGACTCTGAAAGAGGAAAGCGTAATATACGCCACCTCGAGTTAGCAAGCGAAAGCGCCTAGCTCACTGCTCTTTAACAATTTATCAGACAATCTGTGTGGGCACTCGCAGGATTGATATCTCAGATACCTTCGGGTATCAAAAAAATATCAAGTCTTGAAGAGTGACCAAGCAGTAATTCATTTAGTTGAATTATTACGAAAGTTAATTTTTGAGCATC
>NZ_JMPI01000052.1 GCF_000735355.1 Buttiauxella agrestis ATCC 33320 | reverse complement strand
TTTATGAAATTTTCTCGCAATCCACTTTAAAAGATTAGCCTGCTCACAATTTTTTAAGCAACTACATCGAAACAGATAACTCTGAGTCGCATCTGTTTTATCTCCTGCTTTACTGGATCTTTGGGCGTTCGCCTATTCAGGAAGACAGGAGAAAATTAAAATGACTGAAACAGTATCAACACAGCAGGATAAAACCGCTCTTACAAGTTCAGATACACGCCGCCGTATTTGGGCCATTGTTGGAGCATCATCGGGGAATTTGGTTGAGTGGTTTGATTTCTACGTCTATTCCTTCTGTTCGCTATACTTCGCCCATATTTTTTTCCCTTCAGGTAACAACACAACACAACTTCTACAAACTGCCGGGGTATTTGCCGCCGGTTTTTTAATGCGTCCGATTGGTGGTTGGTTGTTTGGTTATATTGCCGACAAGCATGGGCGTAAAAACTCAATGCTAATCTCGGTTTGTATGATGTGCTTCGGATCTTTGGTGATCGCCTGTTTACCAGGCTATGAAACCATTGGCACCTGGGCCCCAGCACTGCTTTTACTGGCTCGCTTATTTCAGGGGCTATCTGTAGGAGGGGAATACGGTACGAGTGCAACTTATATGAGTGAAGTGGCAGTAGAGGGCCGTAAAGGATTTTATGCTTCTTTTCAATACGTAACACTCATTGGTGGGCAGCTTTTAGCGCTACTCGTTGTGGTTGTACTTCAACAAGTTCTCAGTGATGGAGAGTTGCGTGAATGGGGGTGGAGGATACCTTTCGCACTGGGCGCAGTACTTGCCGTTGTCGCCCTCTATTTACGCCGTTCATTAGATGAAACTTCAGATAAAGCGACCCGGGAACACAAAGATGCAGGGACTCTGGGCGGCCTTTGGAAAAACCGCCGCGCTTTTATTATGGTTCTTGGATTTACCGCTGGCGGTTCACTAAGCTTTTATACTTTCACGACTTACATGCAAAAGTATTTGGTTAATACAGCAGGAATGCATGCTAATACTGCCAGCGCATTAATGACGTTTGCATTGTTTATATTTATGTTGGTACAGCCCTTCTTTGGAGCTTTATCAGATAGAATTGGTCGCCGTAATTCCATGCTGTTCTTTGGTGGATTAGCGACGGTAGTGACAGTTCCTATTCTTACCGCTTTGCAAAACGTCACCTCTCCCTACGCGGCATTTGGCCTTGTCATATTCGCTATGTTAATCGTCAGTTTTTATACTTCGATCAGCGGGATTTTGAAGGCTGAAATGTTCCCGCCAGAAGTCCGGGCATTAGGTGTCGGTTTATCTTATGCCGTAGCCAATGCGCTGTTTGGTGGTTCCGCGGAATATGTTGCGCTTTCCCTCAAATCTATCGGTATGGAAACAGCATTTTTCTGGTATGTCTCCGGAATGGGAGCTTTAGCATTCCTGGTGTCACTGTTGCTACATCGCAAGGGTAAAGGAATAAAACTTTAATATTTGGCAAACTGCCATATTGCATAGCCGGTGGCCGCACCGGCTACATCCCACGTGAAATCCTTCCAGCTCCACCCGCTCCCTGCCTCACGACTATCCCAAAACTCTTTTGTTGCCCCAAGACTGACTGAAAATAAGAAACCAAAATTAGCACTACGGGAATCACTCCAGTTCTGATGATGACCATATTCATTCCCCGCAGCGGAAAGAATTGCAGAGGCGATAAAATGTTGAGCTTTATCCTGCCCGTGCCACTGATCTTGCGTCATATGGCTGCAACCACTCAAGAGGAACACTAATGGAAGTAATAAACGAAGCATTCACTATCCTCAGGCTATAAAAAAACCCTGCAAGCAGGGTTTTATCAGTATAACGATGAATTACAGAATACGGCTGATCAAACGGTCGATGCGGATACGTCGCAAACGGCGAATGAGCTTACGAACTTTTATAGGATATTCCGCAATACTCTGTAAATCTCGATAATGCTGAACGACAGTAGTATGCGTGCGGATCAATTCCAGTTCATGATCGCGTTGCGTGGTGAGTTCGTGTTTAGGATCATGAATAAGAATCGCATTCTCCAGATCCAGCCGCCATGCTCTCGGGTTCAGGTTATTTCCCGTCAGCAGCATCCACTCGTCATCTACCCACATACCTTTTAAGTGATAACTGTTATCTTCATCTTTCCATAAGCGCACAATTAATTGCCCGCTATTAACGTAATATTGCAAACGGCTCAGGAAGCGACGAAGGTTAATTTCGTAGAGATAAGGCAATGCACCGATTATCTTAAACGGCTGATCTTCAGGAATATAAAAATCATTCGCCGTTTTGTCGCCGACAATAATTTCGACCTGCTTACCTTCGCGAAGCAACTGAATAATATTTCGTACCAGTACCGCCGGAAGATTGAAATAAGGCGTGCAAATAACTAATTTTTGCTCAGTACACGGCATCAAATGATAGATAGTTTTATTGAGCAAGCTTGTTTTGCCCAGGCCAACCAAAGGCGTAACAGCAAGCTGCTCGTTATCGGCATTCCCCTGGAAATGGAAACTAGCATCCCGTAACTCCTGGCGGAACAAACGAATATCATTTTTAATCTCAGGGCTTTTTGGTCTATGTAATCTATCAAGGCGATGTACCGCACGTCCACGCACCAGATTTTGCTGCATCCAGTTATACATGATGTCAGAAAGCTGCGGATTACAGATGACCTGATAGCGGTCATAACGATATTTATCATGCTGATGTAGATAAACGTCATTCACGCTGGCGCCGCTATAAATCACGCAATCATCAACAATAAAGCCTTTGAAGTGCAGAACGCCCAACGCTTCGCGAGTATTCACAGGCACACCGTGAACAGGGATATCTACACCTGAATGTTCTTCGGCCATGCGATAATACCAGTCGGCATTTGTGTTAGTTGCAGCAGCACCAATTCGGCCTCGCTGAGCACGATGCCAGTCTACCAGGACAGTCACTTCAATTTCCGGGCGTTGTTGTTTCGCCTGGTAAAGTGCAGCTAACACGGCTTTACCCGCATCGTCTTGCTCAAGATATAGAGCGACAATACAGATGCGGCGAGTTGCACTAGCAATTTTTTGCAGCAGGACTTCACGGAAATCCGCTGGGGAGAAAAGGGTCTCTACATCATCAACTGACTGAGAAAGCTTCGGCAATTGGGCAAGGTGTTGTTGATGTTTATTGCGTTTAAATTTAGACAACATCACAGTGCGTATCTTCTCTATTCATTGGATGGCCTTCTGCAAAATCCAGACGTCAGAACTTGCTGATAATACCACTACTGACCCGCAAAGTGAGTAAGTTTTCCAGTACCTTACTCACGAATCCATGCTTTTTATCAATGGAAGTGTCAGGCTGACAATGCCATCTTCCAGTTGTATATCGACATCGAATCCAAGTTTTCGGGCCAATGAGACCATGCCACGGTTATTTGGCATTGTTATGCCGTTAAGTCGTTGAAGCCCATGCTCTAACGTATAGGCAATAAGTTTCTCCAGTAGTCTTCGGCCTAATCCAAGTCCTTTTAAATCAGAGCGCACCAGCACCGCAAACTCGGCATCAATATTATCTGGGTCGGAGATTGCACGAGTTACGCCGATTATTTCGCTGCTACCGTTTTGTTGCCGGACTGCAACGAATGCCATTTCTCGATCGTAGTCGATCTGGGTCATATTGGCTAAATCTTCATGGGTAAATTCGTTGATCTCGCTGAAATATCGGTAGTAGAGATCTTCTTTGGTGACCAGGGAAATAAACTGTCGTAGCAGTGGTTCATCTTCTGGAAGAATCGGGCGAAACAGGCACTGCTCACCATTCTTGAGGACCACGTTTTCTTCAAGTTGGTATGGATAAGGACGGATAGCCAGCCGGGTCTCCGGATCACCCTCGAATTCAGCGAGCTGTAAGGTGACATCCAGCAATGTGAATTCGTTTCCAGAAGCCAGAAGTGGGTGAATATCCAGGCGACGGATTTCCGGACAATCGACAATTAAGTTAGAAACCTGAACCAGAATCTGACTAATACCGGGAACATCTAATGGGCGTAGCGCGCTACGCCCACGAATTTTTCCGCTTTTTATCGCCTGAATAACCAAATAGCGGGCAAGATTCATGTTCAACGGAGGTAATGCGACAACGGCTTGCTGATCGGGTCGCCATTCTACACCGCCTTCGCCCAGCATAATCAAAGGGCCAAAGACAGGATCATGCTCAACCACGATTCGTAGTTCCTGAGCGCCTGCGCGATTAGCCATGCTTTGAACCAATAACCCATGAATTCGCGCTTGCGGCCACGCCATTTTCACACGGTCGATGATGGCATCAGCGGCTTGTTGAACCTCAGCGGCTGTTCTGAGGTAAAGCATTACCCCCTGAACTTCCGATTTATGTGGAATATCGGGAGAGCGGAGCTTTAATGCCACGGGATATCCGATCTGCTCGGCAATATGCACAGCCTCCGCACTATCACCGGCAATCCAGGTCGGTAATGTGTTCAAGCCATAGGCCTGCAAGATAGGGCGCACTTCATGTGTATCGAGTGAAGTCGCGCCTTCTTTTAATGCCTGCATCAGCAATTGATGCGCCTCGCTGGCATTCGCTTGCAGATTGGCGGGCAGCGCGGGTGTTTCACGCAGCTGTTTTTGGTTGCGACGATATTCCACCATATGCATAAAGGCGGTAACTGCGCCTTCAGGCGTGCGATAAGTCGGAATACCGGCATCACTGAACAAGCGCCTGGACTCCTGAGACGAGTACTCACCGCACCAGTTGGTAATCAACGTGATGTATTTCCCTCGTGGATGCCTGCGGATTAAGTCGATTAATGCGGTGGCGCTCTCAGTCCCCGGCGCTGCAGCGCTCGGGGCATGGATCACCATTAGTGCATCAAAATCCTGGCTATCAAGTAAGATCTCCACGGCGTGAAGATAACGTTCTGGCGTGGCATCATCTCGTAAGTCTAACGGGTTGCCACTTTCAACACTGATGGGCAAAGCACCTTTTAGCTTACCGAGTATTTCTTCATTCAATGTTGCCAGTTTGCCATTGCGTAACCATAACTCATCCAGCGCCAACGCTGCTGGAGCAGCGCCGTTACTGATAATCATGAGGCGTTCGCCGCGAAGCGGTCGCATATGGCTCAATGTTTCTACGGCCGAAAACAGTTCATGAGTGTCTTGCACCCGTAACAAACCGGCTCGTTGAATCGCCGCATCCCAGGCAGCATCGAGTCCGGGATGTGTTTTCAGCAATTCTTGTGCTTTGGTGCTACGGCCGCTTTTAATCACCAGAATGGGTTTGTTACGAGAAGCACTTCGCGCGGCCGAAACAAAACGCCGCGCATCGCTCAAATGTTCCAGATAAAGCAAAATGGCGCTCGTTTTGGTATCGCGAGCCAGATAATCCAGTAATTCATCAACATCAATATCGAGGCTGTCGCCTAACGCAATAAACCACGAGAAGCCCATTTCACGTTGCTGTGCCCAATCCAGAATGGTGTTAGAAACAGCCGCAGATTGGGAGATAAAAGCCAGCTTACCTTTTTGAATCGGGACAGGTGAGAAGCTCGCATTGAGGCCCTGCCACGGAGCAAGTAAACCCAGGCTATTTGGGCCAAGTAAACGTATCTGCCACTGTGCAGCGCAAGCCAGTAAATCAGGCAATTGTTCAGGGGGAGAGGAGAGAATAATGCAGGCTTTACAGCCTTTTTCTCCCAGTGATTGCAGTAATTCCAGGTTACGTTTTGAGTGAGTGCAGATGACGGCGAGATCGGGGGCGAAGGGGAGGCTTGCAATATCAGGCCAGGCAAGCACGCCGCAGACCGCTTTATGGCTGGGTGTTACCGGCATGACTGGGCCGTTGAAACCGCCAGCCAGAAGATTGCGCATCATTAAATAACCCGCGCGATCTGTTTTTGCAGAAGCCCCGATAACCGCAATTGATTTGGGGCGCAGTAGCGCCTCCAGCCCACGTTGACTCATAGCTCTCTCTCCTGAGAATTAACTCAGTGAGTTTAAACGCTTTCTGGTTCCGGTGCTGTGATGCTGGATTGATGATGAGGTTTCCCCGCCAGATACCTCTCACGAAATAACGTGAAATGCTCAGTCAGACCGATGGCGGCATGTTCATCATCAGCCAGTGCGAGCAATGCAGCAGCGACTTCCGCAGTACAGTATTGGCCCTCGGCATGGGCTTCACGAAGGCGATAGGCGGAGACAATACTTAAATCGACTGAAATCACGGGCAGTCCATCAAGATAAGGACTTTTGCGGAACATCTTGCGTGCTTCGGTCCATGTACCATCCAACATAATGAAGAGTGGTGGCTTGCCTGATTTTGGCGGGGTGGTCAGCACTTCGCGCCCAACGCTTGCATAAGATGCCGGGAATACCACCATTGGTTGGTAATCAGGGCAGCTGACTAAATCGAGCAAAGCCTGAGGGGGTTCTGTACGTGACCACTGAAACGCTTCGGTATCCGGTAAAATATCGGCAATTAATCGCCCGGTATTGCTTGGCTTCATAGGCTCTGTATCAAACATCACCAGGCAAAAGCGGCTACGTGCATTCTGAGGTTGTAGCGTTTCACACAGACAGGTTTTTAGCGGCAACAGGCAACGCTGGCAACGGCGTATGCGATTACCACGGGCAAGGAAAGGACGAGTTGCACGCGCCAGGCGTTCAGCGCGAAGACGTAAGACGGCGTTTTCAGTCATCAGATAAACAAGCTTAAAAACGCCATTCTAACGTAGATGAAGTATCCGGGCACAATAAACGTGCCCGTCAACTTAGATGTTTTCGTTCAGCCAGCTTTCAAATGGGGCTTTTGGCATCGCACCATTTAGCATGTCGACCATTTCACCTTTTTTAAACACCATAATGGTCGGAATGCTGCGGATGCGGAAACGAGCACTTAGCGCTGGCTCCGCCTCTGTATTCACTTTAACAAAACGGACTTTGCCGCTGCGATCCTCCGCCACATCTTCAAAGATTGGCGCGAAGTTGA
The DNA here is from genome assembly GCF_000735355.1 of Buttiauxella agrestis ATCC 33320. Lineage (GTDB taxonomy): Bacteria > Pseudomonadota > Gammaproteobacteria > Enterobacterales > Enterobacteriaceae > Buttiauxella > Buttiauxella agrestis. The sequence continues at coordinate 43,519 of NZ_JMPI01000052.1, read as the reverse complement.
CACATGGGCCGCACCATGGCGCCCAAAAATCTACAACCACCGGTAAGTCGTCTTGCAGCAATTTATCCAGGGTTTCGCTGGTGGCATTAATCACTTCACCATCGAACAGCTCATGACCACAACGGCCACATTTGGCACCGTCATCAATACGCTCATCGGGGATGCGATTAATTGCCTGGCAGGCGGCACAAACGGTATTCATAACTAACCTCTAAAGGATGTGTTGTCCAAAAATGGCGAAATTCACAGATGATGTTTCTTATATGTTAAATATTATCAGCGATTAGTCGAGTGCCAGCAAAGTGATTTATTCGATGAATACAATAGTTGTGGGCTTTTGACCAAAGTTAATGGCTAACCAGTGCCACATCGGGTAATCTGCGCGCCACGCGCTCAGCCAGGTGGAGAAAAGCATGAACGACGAATTTAAAGGTAAAAGCGGCAAGGTCAAAGTGATGTATGTCCGCGGTGACGATGACAGCGAAAAACGCAGCCAAAACCCGCGCACAGGTAAAGGTGGTGGGCGTCCGGCAGCAGCGTCACGCGGTGAGGGCCGTCGTGGCCCACGTCGCGATGATAAACCTGGCGCAGGGCGCGAGCGGAATCGTAGTGACGATCGTGAAGATCGTGGTGATAACCCATGGCGCACGGTTTCACGACCGCCAAGAGAAGAAGTGTCTGAAGCAGGCGAGCAAATGGGTGCCAATGGCAGACCTATTGTTGACCCTGAAATCATTCGCCGCCAACGTGCGGAAGAAACACGTGTTTACGGTGAGAACGCTTGTCAGGCTTTGTTCCTGAGCCGTCCTGATTGCATCGTACGCGCCTGGTTCATCCAGAGCGTGACCCCGCGTTTCAAAGAAGCACTGCGTTGGATGGCTGCAAACCGTAAAGCCTACCATGTGGTAGATGATGCGGAGTTGGTTAAAGCATCCGGTACAGAACACCACGGTGGCGTTTGCTTCATCATTAAAAAGCGTCGCGGCATTACTGTTGACAGCTGGTTATCTAAAGCTGGCGAAGAAGATTGTGTTCTGGCGCTGGAAAACGTGGCTAACCCGCATAACCTCGGCGGCATTATGCGTAGCTGCGCACATTTCGGTGTGAAAGGCTTGCTGGTGGAAGATGCAGCAATGCTGGAATCTGGCGCTGCGGTTCGTACTGCTGAAGGCGGTGCGGAGCATGTTGAAGCAATCAGCGGCGAGACTTTCGAAGAAGGTCTGGAGCAATTCCGTAAAGCCGGTTACGCGATTGTCACAACATCAAGCCATAAAGGAACTCCGCTTTTCAAAGCTGAGTTGCCGAAGAAAATGGTTCTGGTGTTAGGTCAGGAACGCGAAGGTGTTTCTGATGCGACCTTTGAAAATGCTGACATGAGCGTCGCGATCACAGGCACTGGTAATGTTGAAAGCTTGAACGTATCAGTGGCAACCGGTGTGTTGTTGTCTGAATGGTGGCGTCAAAACAAAGCGTAATGCTTTGAGAATGACCGTTTTAAAAAGCCAGCGAAAGCTGGCTTTTTTGTCTCTTTATTCTGGCAAAACCGGCGTCCAGTCAATTGCGGGCTGGTTGCGTTCGGTCAGATACTGATTGGTTTTAGAGAAATGCCCACACCCCAGAAAACCACGATGCGCCGATAAAGGCGAGGGATGAGGGGCTTGTAAAACGTGATGGCGGTTTCTGTCAATAAAACTGCCTTTCTTCTGCGCATGTGATCCCCAGAGTAAAAATACGACGCCTTCACAGTGTTCGTTAATCAGCGCAATTACCTTATCTGTGAATGCTTCCCAGCCTAATTTCGCATGCGAATGCGCATTACCTGCCTCGACGGTTAATACTGTGTTGAGTAAAAGTACGCCCTGACGCGCCCAGCTCTCCAGGTAACCATGGTTTGGTTGCACAAAATCAGCAATGTCGCTCTGCAACTCTTTGTACATATTCTTTAAAGACGGTGGCACTGCAACACCAGGCAGAACAGAGAATGCCAGACCGTGTGCTTGCCCTGGACCGTGATAAGGGTCTTGTCCAAGGATGACCACTTTCACGTCACCCAGCTCCGTAAATCTGAATGCGTTGAATACGTCTTTCTGAGGAGGATAAACCGTGACTCCAGCAGCGCGTCGTTCAGCAACGGTTGCTAGCGTATGAATGAAATAGGGTTGTTGCTTTTCTTGAGCCAGCACATCGTGCCAGGTGAGGGGGGGCGTCATCTCGCTCTCCTGCGATTTGGAATCTCACTAGCTTAACGGCTTCTTTCTTCTAAACAAAATGGATGAGTCACTGTTGAGACTTAAACCTAAAAAAATTTGAAAATTTACATAATTTTTAATTTCAACCAGGCTAGCTAAGTTGATGTAAAACAAATAAATGATATCATAGGCACATTGATGGCATGGATTTAATTGATTTAAATCAAAGTTTGAAGCCGGTTTGGCTAGTATAAAGATCAGTAACGCAACAATGGTTTTACCAATGAGCCAGTTTATGGCCCGAAATAGAATCACAAAATTAGCCCATAGGGAGAAATAAAATGATTACTGGTATCCAAATTACTAAAGCTGCAAATGATTCACTCCTGAACTCTATCTGGCTGCTGGACAGCGAGAAAGGCGAAGCGCGTTGTGTCTGTGCTAAAGCAGATTTTGCAGAAGACGAAGTTGTCGCAGTGAGCAAACTGGGCGAGTTCGAATATCGTGAAATCGGTGTGGAAGCAAAACCTGAAGTTCGTGTAGAAGGTGGTCAGCACCTGAACGTGAACGTTCTGCGTCGTGAAACTCTGGAAGATGCTGTTAAACACCCAGAAAAATATCCGCAGCTGACTATCCGTGTTTCTGGCTATGCCGTACGTTTCAACTCACTGACTGCAGAACAGCAGCGTGACGTGATTGCTCGTACCTTTACTGCAAGCCTTTAATTTCTAAAGTATTTAAAAAGCCGGTGGCAGTTGCACCGGCTTTTTTTATGGTTCTGATTCAGAAGTGTAACAAAATGGTTAAAACTCTAACTCAAATCATAAAAAAACCGCCTCCTGGGAGACGGTTTATATAGCTGCTGATGAATTATTCAGCTGAATCGGTTTTCGTACTGCTTGGTTTACGGCGCTTACCGACATTCTTTTTATCGCGAAGACGCACTTTCACACGCGGTTTTTCTTTCTCGTCTTTCTTCTTCTCTTCGCGCTTAGCGAGCACTTTCTTCGACGGCTTGCCGGTGAGTTTTTCACTCGGTGCGCGGGTGGTTGGGCGCAGCTCATCAATCACGCGAGATTTCATTGGTTCTTTCATGTAGCGAGTGACTTTGCCTAGCAGCAAATGGTCATGCGCTTCAACCAATGAGATTGCAGTGCCTTTCAGACCGGCACGACCCGTACGCCCGATACGGTGCAGATAGGTATCAGCAGTACGCGGCATATCGAAGTTAAACACATGGCTCACTTCTGGAATATCAATACCACGCGCGGCAACATCGGTTGCAATCAGAACGTTCACGCGGCCATCAGTCAAACGCTTGATTGCCTCGGTACGTTTCATCTGCACCATTTCGCCTTCGAGATAGCAGGTATTGATTCCCGCTTCGCGAAGCCAGGCAACGAGTTCATGCACACGATCGCGTTTACGCACAAAGACGATTGAACGAGTGGTATCCGGTTGTTTCAGCAGGTGTACCAACAGAGCGGTTTTATGCTCAATATTATCGGCACGGTAGTACCATTGGTGGATTTTTTTGCGTTCACGTGTTGATGACGTTGCTGAAACTTCAACAGGATCTTCTAACAAACGCTCAGCGAAGTTCTTGATTGCATCGCCTTCAAGCGTGGCAGAGAACAGCATGGTTTGTTTGCGCCAGCGAGTCTCTGCAGCAATGGTTTCGATATCCTGCGCAAAGCCCAAATCCAACATGCGATCGGCTTCATCAAGAATCAGTGTCTCAACTGCACGGCAATCAAAGTTTTCTTCTTTGATGTATTGCAGCAGGCGGCCCGTTGTTGCGACAACGATATCCTGATTTTCACTAAACACTTCAGCGTGGTTCATATAAGCCACGCCACCAGTGATAGTTGCGATATCAAGATGTGTATGTTTTGCCAGCTCACGAGCGTGATCGGCCACTTGCATTGCCAGTTCACGCGTTGGCGTGACGATTAAAATACGTGGTGGGCCAGATTTTTTACGCGGGAAATCGACCAAATGCTGTAACACAGGCAGCAAATAAGCGGCTGTTTTACCGGTACCGGTTGGTGCGGAACCGAGGACATCACGCCCTTCAAGTGCAGGTGGAATGGCGGCAGCCTGAATAGCTGTCGGGCGGGTAAAGCCCTTGTCCTGGAGCGCGAGCAACAAGCTCTCGTCAAGTTCCAGTTCGGAAAAAGTGGTTACAGTCATGGTCTTCCTCTATGTAGGGCGCCGATTATAGACGTTATGGCTGCGATCTTCATCTGTTTGTGTGGATAACTGACGCTTTTCCTGGCAGCAACTTTCCCCTATGCTACACCCGTTTCTCTACAGGGTAGCTAAGATGTGCAGTCAAAGAGCAGTATTGCGTCGTGATGGATTCACCTTTAAACAATTCTTTGTAGCGCACGACAGATGTGCAATGAAAGTCGGAACTGATGGCACGTTGCTGGGCGCATGGGTACCCGTAGCAAATGTGAAAAACGTATTGGATATTGGCACCGGAAGCGGCTTACTGGCATTAATGCTCGCGCAGCGCACGCCTGATCATGTCACGGTCGATGCAGTAGAACTTGATCCTGCTGCCGCTGAGCAAGCTGCGGAAAACGCCGCAGGGTGCAAGTGGTCTTCGCGTATCTCGGTTCATTGCGCTGATATTCGTGAATGGGCGCAACAAGCCACGCAACGTTACTCGTTAATCGTCAGCAACCCGCCCTTTTTTACCCAGGGCAGTGATTGTGCTTCGCCGGAGCGTGCTCAGGCTCGCTATACCACAACGCTTGATCATAACGCGTTGTTGAGTAGTGCCGCTCAGTTGATCACTGAGGATGGCTTTTTCTGTGTGATCATGCCTGAAACGTCGGGAACGGCTTTTTGTGAACTTGCAAAAACACAGGGATGGTTTGTACGTTACCGTACAGATATCGCAGATAATGAAACGCGTTTGCCGCATCGCGTCATGTTGGCGTTGTCATCAACAGATGGTGAATACTTTACTGAACGATTAATCATTCGTGGGCCAGACCAACAATATTCCGAAGGCTATTGCAGCCTGACCCAGGATTTCTATTTATTTATGTAGAGTGGCGAAAGAATGCTTGGCCCGGAGTTTTCGGCCAAATCCGGGTAGTCCAGAGTGTAGTGCAGACCCCGGCTTTCTTTACGCATCATGGCACAGCGCACGATTAACTCAGCAACTTGCACAAGGTTGCGCAGTTCCAGCAAATTGTTCGACACGCGGAAGTTGGCATAGTATTCGTCGATCTCTTGCTGCAACATCGTAATTCGGCGCAGTGCGCGTTCCAGACGGCGCGTGGATCGTACAATCCCAACGTAATCCCACATAAACAGGCGAAGCTCATGCCAGTTATGTTGAATCACAACTTGTTCATCTGGATTATCGACGCGGCTATCATCCCAGTCCGGCAGTTTTCTGGAAATTCGGGCGTACGGCATACGCTTTATAATATCCTCTGCCGCTGACCAGCCATAAACCAGACATTCCAGCAGCGAGTTCGACGCCATACGGTTTGCACCATGCAGACCGGTATAAGTGACTTCGCCGATAGCATATAGCCCGTCAACATCAGTCCGCCCATTTTCATCGACCATCACACCGCCGCAGGTGTAATGTGCCGCTGGCACCACCGGGACGGGTTCTTTGGTGAGATCAATACCCAGCCCCATCAGCTTTTCGTAAATTGTTGGGAAATGATGGCGTACAAACTCTTCTGGTTTGTGGCTGATATCAAGGTACATGCAGTCTGCACCCAGACGCTTCATCTCATGATCGATGGCGCGAGCGACGATATCTCGCGGAGCCAGTTCACCACGCTCATCAAAATCAGGCATGAACCGTGAGCCATCAGGGCGCTTGAGATAAGCACCTTCGCCGCGTAAGGCTTCGGTCAGTAGGAAATTACGTGCTTGAGGGTGGAACAAGGCGGTCGGGTGGAACTGATTAAATTCCAGGTTCGCGACGCGGCAACCGGCGCGCCAGGCCATGGCAATACCATCGCCTGAAGAAATATCCGGATTAGTGGTGTACTGATAAACTTTCGATGCGCCACCGGTGGCCAGAACCACCGCTTTCGCACGGCAGGTTTCCACTTTTTCACGATTGCGATTCCAGACCCAGGCTCCGACCACGCGTCGCGTACCCGGTAAACCTATTTTGTCTGAAACAATTAAATCGACGGCATTACTGCGTTCGATGACACGAATATTCGGGTGGTTAAGCGCTTTACCTACCAGAGTGGTTTCTACTTCTTTACCCGTGGCGTCAGCGGCATGAAGAATTCGACGATGGCTATGCCCACCTTCGCGGGTTAAATGATAGCTTTCTGCACCATTTGGCTGAACTTCGGTATCAAATAACACGCCCTGGTCAATCAGCCATTGCACGCAGTGACGTGCATTACTGGCGACAAACTCCACCGCCTCACGGTCACAAATTCCAGCGCCTGCAATCAGAGTATCTTCTACATGTGAGTCGATGCTGTCCGTTTCATCAAACACAGCGGCAATGCCGCCCTGAGCATATAAGGTTGAGCCTTCATTAATCGGCCCTTTACTCAGAACTATTACTTTGCTGTTTTCGGCAAGCCGTAAAGCAAGAGAGAGGCCAGCAGCTCCGCTACCGACGATTAATACATCACAAGCGAGTTCGGAATTTGCGTTCATCGTGTTTAATTTACTAAACAATGGTTGGGCCAGCATATCACCCGATGTGGGCTACAACACGCTTTTTTTAAAGCAGTGTTATATCAACTAAACAGGACGACGTGCAGAAGTCAGTTTCATCTGAATTATGTGCGGAATAAGCCATATTTGCAGTCAGGCCACCGTGAGCGGCAGATTTTCTGATGAAAAATCATGATTCATGCGATACTCTGCATGCAATTTAGCGATCGCCTTTTACGATAAAAAAGGTGTCACCGTTTGTGCCACGAAACTTATAATCAAGAAGAGATAATTTGTGGAACAGATCAGGAAAACAAAGGCGTAACGGAACTTTGCTCAAATCGAGCGTTCCAACCGTGAACTTGCTCATGTATGCAGAGTTCGGGTGGCTTTTCAATTACGCGTGGAAATAGGTTTGGGGAGACATTACCTCGGATGAGCGAGCAGTTAACGGATCAGGTCCTCGTCGAACGGGTCCAGAAGGGAGATCAGAAGTCATTCAATTTACTGGTAATTCGTTATCAGCATAAAGTGGCGAGCCTGGTTTCCCGCTATGTACCATCAGGGGATGTCCCTGATGTAGTGCAGGAATCTTTCATTAAAGCTTATCGCGCACTGGATTCATTCCGTGGCGATAGCGCGTTTTACACATGGTTGTATCGTATAGCGGTCAACACGGCGAAAAATTATCTGGTTGCTCAGGGTCGTCGTCCTCCATCAAGTGATGTGGACGCAATTGATGCGGAAAACTACGAAAGTGGCAGCGCATTGAAAGAAATTTCGAACCCTGAGAACTTAATGTTGTCTGAAGAACTGAGACAAATAGTTTTCCGTACTATTGAGTCACTTCCGGAAGATTTACGTATGGCAATTACGTTGCGGGAGTTGGATGGTTTGAGCTATGAAGAAATAGCCGCCATCATGGATTGTCCGGTAGGGACTGTACGTTCTCGTATTTTCCGTGCGCGGGAAGCTATTGATAATAAAGTTCAACCGCTTATCAGGCGTTGACGATAGCGGGTTACTGGAAGGGTAATTAGGCATGCAGAAAGAACAGCTTTCCGCTTTAATGGATGGGGAAACTCTGGATAGCGAGCTGCTAAGTATTTTGTCGAAAGACAAATCAATGCAGCAAAGCTGGGAGAGCTACCACCTAATCCGCGACACAATGCGCGGCGATACCAGTGAATTACTTCATTTTGATATTGCAGCTAATGTCATGGCTGCAATTGAAAATGAGCCAGTGCGTCATGTCACGCCACTCATTACTGAACAGCAACCAAAACCAGAACAATGGCAGAAAATGTCATTCTGGAACAAGGTGCGTCCGTGGGCTAGCCAACTTACCCAAATGGGTGTTGCTGCATGTGTATCACTTGCAGTAATCGTTGGTGTGCAGCACTATAATGGCCAGTCTGACAACCCTGCTCAACCCGAGGCTCCAGTGTTCAACACTTTGCCTATGATGGGTAAAGCGAGTCCGGTAAGTTTAGGTGTGCCGTCTGACAGCACAGCCAGTACGGGTCAGCAGCAGGTACAGGAACAGCGTCGACGTATCAATGCCATGTTGCAAGATTACGAATTGCAGCGTCGTTTACACGCCGAGCAACTCCAGTTTGAACAGGCACAAACCCAGCAAGCTGCGGTACAAGTGCCAGGAAACCAAACTTTAGGAACTCAATCGCAGTAATGAAGCAACTTTGGTATGCCCTGTCTCTTATGACAAGCAGCCTGTTGTTCAGCTCAAATGCCTCGGCGGACACTGTTTCGTCCGGGGCATTGTTGCAGCAAATGAACCAGGCGAGTCAGTCACTCAATTATGAGTTGGCATTTATCAGCATTAATAAGCAAGGCATAGAATCCTTACGGTATCGCCATGCAAGGCTTGATAATCGTCCGCTTGCTCAATTGCTTCAGATGGACGGCCCGCGCCGAGAAGTCGTCCAGCGTGGCAGCGAAATCAGCTATTTTGAACCTGGGCTTGAGCCATTTACGCTCACCGGGGATTACATCGTTGATTCGCTTCCATCAATCGTTTACACCGATTTCAAACGCTTAACGCCATATTACGACTTCATCTCTGTCGGGCGCACTCGCATTGCCGACAGGCTTTGCGAAGTTATCCGTGTGGTGGCCAGAGACGGTACGCGTTACAGCTATATGGTGTGGATGGATTCAGAAACCAAATTACCCCTGCGTGTTGATTTGCTGGACCGTGATGGCGAAACGCTGGAACAATTCCGCGTGATCTCCTTTAACGTCAGCAAAGAAGCGAACGGCATGATGCAAAGTCTGGCAAAGGCGAATTTACCGCCATTATTGTCAGTCCCTGGTGCTGAAAAAATTAACTTTACCTGGGCGCCCACCTGGCTGCCGCAAGGATTTAGTGAAGTTTCCAGCAGTCGTCGGCCATTACCAACGGTTGATGTCCCTATCGAATCACGTCTTTATTCAGATGGTCTGTTTAGCTTCTCGGTCAATATTAGCCGGGCGGCCAGTAATAGCACCGATCAGATTCTACGCACGGGGCGTCGCACCGTAAGTTCTGAGATTCGTGATAAAACTGAAATCACCATCGTGGGTGAACTACCGCCGCAAACGGCAAAACGTATTGCGGACAGCATCAAATTCAGGAATGGGCAATGATCAAAGAGTGGGCAACCGTTGTCTCCTGGAAACAAGGTGAAGCATTATTAAGCTGCGATGTGAAAGCATCTTGCAGCAGCTGTGCTTCACGCGCTGGCTGCGGTAGTCGTATCCTTAATAAGCTCGGCCCACAAACGAGTCACACCTTATCGGTTGCCTGCGATACTCCGCTGGTAGCCGGTCAAAAAGTCGAATTGGGCATCGCTGAAGGCAGCCTGATAGGCTCTGCATTACTGGTTTACATGTCTCCACTGGTCGGTTTGTTTATCGTATCTGCTCTTTTTCAGGCGATGTTTGATACAAACCTTGCCGCGATTTGTGGTGCATTACTGGGAGGCGTAGGCGGTTTTCTTATCGCACGCGGGTTCTCTGTGAAACTCAGTCGCCGTGAAAACTGGCAGCCGGTTATTCTCAGCGTTGCTCTGCCGCCAGATGCGCTCAGAGTCGAAACCATGACGCCTGCAGATAACTCGTGAAGCACCTGCTGCCCACCATCTGTTTTGACACTCACTCCATCGGCTTTTCATCGCTCAACTAAGCTTGCATGATGACCTGTTTCCTCGCTTTCTGGTTGTAGTGTAGAATGCGGCGTTTCAGGCAAAAGACAGCCATTGACATCATGCTCTGTACAGCGCGTAGCGCCGAGCTTTCCCGGATTTGTAAGGCATAAAAACCTCTAACTATGAAGAATATACGTAACTTTTCTATTATTGCCCACATCGACCACGGCAAATCGACGCTGTCTGACCGTATTATCCAAATTTGCGGCGGCTTGTCCGATCGCGAAATGGAAGCCCAGGTTCTTGACTCCATGGATCTTGAACGTGAGCGCGGGATTACCATCAAAGCGCAAAGCGTTACTCTGGATTACAAAGCAAGTGATGGTGAAACTTATCACCTGAATTTCATCGACACCCCTGGTCACGTTGACTTCTCTTATGAAGTTTCCCGCTCGCTTGCGGCATGCGAAGGTGCGTTGCTGGTGGTGGATGCCGGGCAGGGTGTAGAAGCTCAGACCCTGGCAAACTGCTATACCGCCATGGAAATGGATCTGGAAGTTGTTCCTGTTCTGAACAAAATTGACCTGCCAGCAGCTGACCCTGAACGTGCTGCGCAAGAAATTGAAGATATCGTAGGTATCGATGCCACTGATGCTGTTCGTTGTTCAGCTAAAACTGGTTTTGGTGTAACGGATGTTCTTGAACGTCTGGTGCGCGACATCCCAGGCCCTGAAGGTGATCCAGAAGCACCATTGCAGGCGCTGATCATTGACTCCTGGTTCGATAACTACCTTGGTGTTGTCTCCCTGGTGCGTATCAAAAACGGCACCATGAGAAAGGGCGACAAAATTAAAGTTATGAGCACCGGCCAGGTGTATAACGCTGACCGTCTGGGCATTTTCACGCCGAAACGTGTTGATCGTGATGTTCTGGGCTGTGGTGAAGTAGGCTGGTTGGTGTGCGCGATTAAAGACATTCTCGGCGCACCGGTTGGTGATACTTTGACTCTTGCACGTAACCCGGCAGATAAAGCGCTGCCAGGCTTCAAAAAAGTGAAGCCGCAGGTTTATGCAGGTCTGTTCCCGGTTAGCTCAGACGATTACGAAAACTTCCGTGATGCGCTCGGCAAGTTGAGCCTGAACGACGCTTCCTTATTCTTCGAGCCAGAAAGCTCAACGGCGCTGGGCTTCGGCTTCCGCTGCGGCTTCCTTGGCCTGTTGCACATGGAAATCATTCAGGAACGTCTGGAACGTGAATACGATCTCGACCTGATTACCACCGCGCCAACTGTAGTTTACGAAGTCGAAACCACCACTGGCGAAACGATCTATGTTGATAGCCCATCTAAGCTGCCAGCACTGAATAACATCGCTGAACTACGTGAGCCGATTGCAGAATGTCATATGCTGATGCCTCAGGAATACCTGGGAAGCGTAATCACTCTGTGTATCGAAAAACGTGGTGTGCAAACCAACATGGTTTACCACGGTAATCAGGTTGCGCTGACCTATGAAATTCCGATGGCTGAAGTGGTCCTCGACTTCTTCGATCGTCTGAAATCGACATCTCGTGGTTATGCGTCTCTGGACTATAACTTCAAACGCTTCCAGGCTTCTGACATGGTGCGTGTTGATGTTCTGATCAACGGCGATCGTGTTGATGCCCTCGCATTGATTACTCACCGTGGCAATTCACAGTTCCGTGGTCGCCAACTGGTTGAGAAGATGCAAGAGCTGATCCCGCGTCAGCAATTTGATATTGCGATTCAGGCGGCTATCGGCGCACACATTATTGCGCGTTCTACCGTTAAACAATTGCGTAAAAACGTTCTGGCAAAATGCTACGGCGGTGACGTAAGCCGTAAGAAAAAGCTGTTGCAGAAACAGAAGGACGGTAAGAAGCGTATGAAGCAAGTCGGTAACGTCGAACTGCCTCAGGAAGCGTTCCTCGCCATTCTGCATGTCGGCAAAGACAGCAAATAAATTAAGGAGTTGGCATGGCGAATATGTTTGCGCTAATCCTCGTGATAGCGACGCTGGTGACGGGTATTTTATGGTGCATTGATAAATTTATTTTTGCGCCAAAACGTCGGGAAAAACAGGCGGCAGCTCAAGCTGCCACGGGTGATGTGCTTGATAGCAAAACGCTCAAAAAAGTCGGACCGAAACCAGGTTGGTTAGAAACGGGGGCATCCGTATTCCCGGTGCTCGCGATAGTTCTGATTGTGCGTTCATTTATTTATGAACCCTTTCAGATACCTTCCGGCTCCATGATGCCAACGCTTTTAATCGGCGATTTTATTCTGGTAGAGAAATTTGCCTACGGCATAAAAGATCCTATTTACCAGAATACGCTCATTGAAACCGGCCATCCAAAACGCGGCGATATTGTGGTGTTCAAATATCCACAAGATCCGCGTCTTGATTACATCAAGCGTGCAGTCGGTTTACCGGGCGATCGTGTGAGTTACGATCCTGTGGCAAAAGAAGTCACTGTTCAGCCAAATTGCAGTTCAGGCCAGGCCTGTGACAACGCATTGCCAATCACTTACAGCAATGTAGAACCCAGCGATTTTGTGCAGACATTTGCACGTCGTAACGGCAGTGAAGCAAACTCTGGTTTCTTCCAGTTGCCACAGAACCAAACCAAAGAAAATGGTATCCGTCTTTCCGAGCGCAAAGAAACTTTGGGCGATGTGACTCACAATATTCTGACCGTGCCAATTGCGCAGGATCAGCTGGGTATGTACTACCAGCAACCGGGCCAACAACTGGCGACCTGGATTGTTCCACCGGGCCATTATTTCATGATGGGTGATAACCGCGATAACAGCGCTGATAGCCGTTATTGGGGCTTTGTTCCTGAGGCAAATCTGGTCGGTAAAGCTACCGCAATCTGGATGAGTTTCGAGAAACAAGAAGGTGAATGGCCAACGGGTGTTCGTTTAAGTCGTATTGGCGGAATTCATTGATCAATTAAATCCATTCAGATAACGACTTTCCACGTCGTTATCTATAGAATATCCCCCCGTATTAAGGTTGGCTCCTCTCTGAGGAGCCACGGCAAACGAAACAGCGTTGGTTCTCTTTTTCAGGTCTGTTCCGTGTGCTGAATAATTGACGCATTCATTAATTGGTATCGCATGAACCCCATCGTAATTAATAGGCTGCAGCGTAAGCTGGGCTACACTTTTGTACATCAGGATCTGTTGCAGCAGGCATTAACGCATCGCAGTGCCAGCAGCAAACACAATGAGCGTCTGGAATTTCTGGGTGACTCCATTCTTAGCTATGTTATTGCAAACGCGCTTTACCATCGTTTTCCACGCGTAGACGAAGGTGATATGAGCCGTATGCGTGCGACGCTGGTGCGTGGCAATACGCTGGCAGAAATTGCCCGTGAATTTGAGTTAGGTGAATGTCTGCGTCTTGGGCCGGGTGAATTAAAAAGTGGTGGATTCCGCCGCGAATCCATTCTGGCCGATACCGTAGAAGCCTTAATTGGTGGCGTTTTCCTCGACAGCGACATCCAGAATGTTGAGCGTTTAATTCTTTCCTGGTATCAATCTCGTCTGGATGAAATTAGCCCAGGCGATAAGCAAAAAGACCCTAAGACGCGTCTGCAAGAGTATTTGCAGGGTCGCCACTTGCCACTGCCATCTTATTTGGTAGTGCAGGTTCGTGGTGAAGCGCACGATCAGGAATTTACCATTCACTGTCAGGTGAGTGGCCTGCCTGAGCCGGTGATTGGCACCGGTTCAAGCCGCCGTAAGGCGGAACAGGCTGCAGCTGAGCAGGCGCTTATCAAGCTGGAGCTGGAATAATGAGCGAAGAACAAACCTTTTGCGGATTCGTGGCCATCGTTGGTCGCCCTAATGTCGGCAAATCCACGCTGCTAAACCAGTTGCTTGGGCAAAAAATTTCTATCACTTCCCGTAAAGCGCAGACCACTCGTCACCGCATTATGGGTATCCATACCGAAGGCCCGTATCAGGCGATTTACGTCGATACCCCAGGGCTGCATATGGAAGAAAAGCGCGCTATCAACCGCCTGATGAACAAAGCTGCGAGCAGCTCCATCGGTGATGTTGAGCTGGTTATTTTCGTCGTTGAAGGGACCAAGTGGACCGCAGACGATGAAATGGTGCTTAACAAACTGCGTGACGCGCGAGCGCCGGTGATTCTGGCAGTGAACAAAGTCGATAACGTGCAGGATAAAGGCATTCTGTTGCCGCATCTGCAATTCCTCGGTAGCCAGATGAACTTCCTCGACATCGTGCCTATTTCTGCGGAAAACGGCATGAACGTAGATACGATTGCGAGCATCGTTCGCAAACGTCTGCCAGAAGCGACTCATCACTTCCCGGAAGAGTACGTTACAGACCGTTCACAGCGTTTCATGGCCTCTGAAATCATCCGTGAAAAACTGATGCGTTTCCTTGGCGCGGAATTGCCATATTCCGTTACCGTTGAAATTGAACAGTTTGTCTCGAATGCCCGCGGCGGGTACGACATTAATGGTTTGATTCTGGTTGAACGTGAAGGCCAGAAGAAAATGGTTATTGGCAACAAAGGCGCCAAAATCAAAACCATCGGTATCGAAGCGCGTAAAGACATGGAAGAGATGTTTGAAGCCAAAATTCACCTTGAGCTGTGGGTGAAAGTGAAATCCGGTTGGGCAGATGACGAACGCGCACTGCGTAGTCTGGGTTATACCGACGATCTGAAGTAATAATATGGAAGGCTGGCAACGGGCTTTTGTCCTGCATAGTCGCCCCTGGAGCGAAACCAGCCTTCTGCTTGACCTCTTTTCAGAAGAGTCAGGGCGTGTTCGTTTAATTGCGAAAGGCGCTCGTTCTCGCCGTTCAAACCTCAAAGGGACACTCCAACCCTTTACTCCCTTGCTGGTTCGCTGGGGTGGACGTGGTGAAGTTAAAACACTGCGTAGCGCCGAAGCTGTCTCGCTGGCACTTCCTCTGAGCGGTATTACGCTTTACAGCGGCCTGTACGTGAATGAACTGGTTTCACGCGTGCTTGAAGATGAAACCCGTTTCTCTGAATTATTCTTCGATTACCTCCATTGTATTCAGGCTTTAGCCGGAACCAGCGGTTCTCCTGAACCGGCATTGCGTCGTTTTGAGTTGGCGCTGCTCGGACATCTGGGTTACGGCGTAGATTTCCTGCATTGTGCCGGTAGCGGCGAAGAAGTCAGCGATACCATGACTTATCGCTATCGTGAAGAGAAAGGCTTTATCGCAAGCCTTGTGGTGGATAACCGCACCTTCACTGGCCACGAATTAAAGGCGCTTGCTAACCGCGAGTTTCCAGATTTAGCCAGTTTGCGCGCTGCCAAACGTTTTACTCGCATAGCGTTAAAACCCTATCTGGGAGGAAAACCCCTCAAAAGCCGCGAATTGTTCCGCCAGTTTGTGCCCAAAAAACCACCACTCAAATCACCTCAAGACCCGCAATAATGCCTGGGCGTAGCCATGCTTTCCTTCTCAGGTGTAAACTGCCGGAACTCAAACCGTTCTGACCCCGAGGAAAGGCATGTCTGAATTACTGTTAGGCGTCAACATCGATCACATCGCAACTTTGCGTAACGCGCGTGGCACGGCATATCCTGATCCTGTCCAGGCCGCATTCATTTGCGAGCAAGCAGGCGCAGACGGTATTACTGTTCACCTGCGTGAAGATCGCCGTCATATCACCGATCGCGATGTCCGCATTCTGCGACAGACCCTCGACACGCGTATGAACCTCGAAATGGCAGTTACCGAGGAGATGATTGGTATTGCCTGCGAAACTAAACCTCATTTCTGCTGCCTGGTGCCGGAAAAACGCCAGGAAGTCACCACCGAAGGCGGGCTGGATGTCGCCGGTCAACTGGATAAAATGCGCGACGCCTGCAAACGCCTCGCGGATGCTGGAATTCTGGTTTCTCTGTTTATTGATGCTGACCACGCGCAAATTGATGCTGCTGTGGCCGTTGGCGCGCCCTATATCGAAATTCATACCGGCTGCTATGCGGATGCGCAAGACGAAGTGACCCAGGCCAAAGAACTGGCTCGTATTGCAGAAGCAGCAACTTATGCAGCTGGAAAAGGGCTGAAAGTGAATGCCGGACACGGTCTGACTTACCACAATGTAAAAGCTATTGCTCGCCTGCCAGAAATGCACGAGCTGAATATCGGCCATGCGATTATTGGCCGTGCAGTAATGAGTGGTTTGAAAGAAGCGGTGGCAGAAATGAAACGCCTGATGCAGGAAGCGCGTAGCTAATGGCGATTCTTGGCCTCGGCACAGACATTGTTGAGATAGCGCGCATTGAAGGCGTTATTTCACGCTCGGGCGACCGTCTGGCGAAGCGTGTGCTCAGTGCCAACGAATGGCTGCAATACCAGGCGCACCAACAACCGGTGCGCTTTTTGGCAAAACGTTTTGCAGTGAAAGAAGCGGCGGCAAAAGCGTTTGGCACCGGTATTCGCAACGGCCTGGCGTTTAATCAATTTGAAGTGTTTAACGACCCGTTAGGCAAGCCGCAACTACGGTTTTGGGAAGAGGCAGAACGCCTGGCAGAAAGAATGGGTGTGCGCTCAGTGCACGTTACCCTTGCCGACGAACGACATTACGCCTGTGCGACGGTGATCATAGAAAACTAGAGTTTGTCGGCGTGATGCAACTGAACAAACTTGTCCCAAAGCTGCTCTTCATTCTCGATATGCGCGGGATCGCTGATGATGGTATTCGGGATCGGGCACACTTTCTGGCAAGTCGGTGTTTCGTAATGACCAACACACTCAGTGCAGCGATCGGTGTTGATCTCATAAATGCTATCCCCCATGGAAATGGCCTCGTTCGGGCACTCCGGTTCGCACATATCGCAGTTGATACATTTTTTAGTGATAAGTAGCGCCATGGGAAAATCTCGATAACAACAGAAACAGGGCGGGCATTATACGCCCAATCCTCGATCAAACCAGTTTTTTTACCAGCGCTTCACTATGACGAATGCGTTCTGGTGCGTGTTCCAGATCCCGTTGAACCAGCGCCATAAACAGCAAATCGGTTAGCATCATCTGTGCGCTGGTGGAGGAGATTGCCGCGCTACGCGTCGCCTGTTCTTCAGCGATGGTATACAAGCAAAGAGACGCTCGTTGCTGCAACGCATTTGGCGTGAAGCCGGTAATGGCGAGGATTTTTGCACCTGCTCGCAGAGTTTCATCCGCGGCGAGATTTATCTCACGCCGTTCACCAGAATAGGAAATAGCCAGTAATACATCGTCGGTGCTTGAAGCTTGGGCGGTCGCCAGCAGCGCGTGCATATCTTGTTCTGCGACCGCATTAATGCCAATTTTCATCAGCTTCCAGGCAAAATTCTTGGCGACCAGACCGGATGCGCCTATCCCTACCAACAAGACACGCCGCGCATTACGCAACATATTCACACTGGCAAGCAGCTTTTCTTCGCTATTGATATCAAGCGTGGCATGCATCGCCGCCATATTGTCTTTAATCAGCTTTTCACCGACCAGACGCAGCGGATCATCACCAAGAATCAAATTATGAACCGGTACAGATTGTGGATCCTGGCCGCTTGCCAACGCTTCGCTGATGGCGAGTTTGAGGGCAGGGAAGCCCTTAAAGCCCAGTTTTTGTGAGAACTTAACCACACTTGATTGGCTTACACCGGCTTCAGCCGCAAGCTGTTGCGAGCTTAAATGACGGGCATGATCGGGTTTTTCCAGCAGAAAGTCGGCCAGTTTACGGTCACTCTGTGCCAGTGTTGAGTAGCGGCTTCGGATTCGCAGTAAACAGTTCATTTCCTCTCCAGTGTGCCGGGTAAAATACCTGAGCGGCCCAATAATAACGTAAATTCACTCGCCTGAATTAATTGTATATTCCATTATTATGAAACTTGAAGGAATTAATTATTCAAAGGTGGCGGAAAAGTCCGGCTCACAGGTTCGCGAAAGCCAATACTCGCAATCTTTGCTGTCCGTTACCGGAAAAGTGATGGTCTATCTGTTAGGCTTTCTGATAGCGGTAATCGCTAGTTTGATATTTACGTGATAACGATCCAGAGGAGTAACGTTTGGCAACTCAGAGTGAGCGTCGGGTAGTATTTTTCGATTTAGATGGCACGCTGCATCAGCAGGATATGTTCGGCAGCTTCTTGCGCTATCTGTTGCGCCATCTGCCCCTCAATCTGTTACTTGTCATTCCGCTTTTGCCGGTGATAGGGGGGGCACTGCTGATTAAAGGACGCGCCGCTCGTTGGCCGATGAGCCTGTTATTGTGGGGAGCAACCTTTGGTCATAGCGAAACACGCCTCAAACAGCTGGAAACGAACTTCGTTGCCTGGTTCCGTGGGCGTGTCACTGCCTTCCCGATAGTCCAGCAGCGTCTGACGGATTACCTGACCAGTTCAGATGCTGATGTCTGGTTAATCACGGGTTCACCGCAACCGCTTGTTCAGCAAGTTTATTTCGACACGCCGTGGCTACCGAAAGTTAAGCTAATTGCCAGCCAGATTGAACGCTCGCATGGAGGGTGGGTGCTCACATTACGCTGCCTTGGGCATGAGAAAGTGGCGCAACTGGAACAAAAAATTGGCACGCCGCTACAGCTTTATAGTGGTTACAGCGACAGCAACCAGGATAACCCGCTGCTCTATTTTTGCCAGCACCGCTGGCGCGTCACACCGCTTGGGCAGTTGCAGCAGTTGGAATAATATCCTTCATACTTCAAGTTATAGGTGCGTCGAGTGTGTATAATGCGCGCCCGAATATAGCCGTGCCCGGAGAATCCCGTGTCAGAAAGTGAATTAACCCATGAATACTGGATGCGTCACGCGTTAGTACTCGCTCGTCGTGCATGGGATGAAGGTGAAGTTCCGGTTGGGGCGGTGCTGGTTCATAACAACCAGGTGATTGGCGAAGGCTGGAATCGCCCGATTGGTCGACATGATCCCACGGCTCATGCTGAAATCATGGCGCTCCGCCAGGGTGGGGTTGTTTTGCAAAACTACCGCCTGCTGGACACCACACTTTATGTCACCCTCGAGCCATGCGTCATGTGTGCTGGAGCCATGGTTCACGGGCGTATAGGCAACCTGGTATTTGGTGCGCGTGATGCCAAAACGGGTGCGATTGGGTCTTTAATGGATGTGCTCAGACACCCTGGCATGAACCACCAGGTTACTGTGACTGAGGGCGTGCTGGCAGAAGAGTGTTCGGCAATGCTGAGCGATTTCTTTCGAGCGCGTCGTCTTGAGAAAAAGGCCCTAAAGGAAAAGGCCCGAAGCGCGGAGTAGCCAGCTCTCCAGGCGCGACGACAGGATACGCTTGCGCGTATTTTTCTTCCTGCGCTTCCAGTCTCTCTTTTTCAAGTAAATACCCTGCCAGGCTTATGTGGTACTTACGGATATTTTCGACGTACGCATACGCCTCATGGCCGCGGGCATAACCATAAGTGGTTTTGCTGTAATACTGTTTCTGGCTCAATAGAGGCAGACGAGTTTTAACATCCGCCCAGCTATCCGGATTACCTTTTTGCTTCGCTGTGAGCTGGCGAGCATCCAGCATGTGGGCATACCCCATGTTGTACGCTGTCAGTGCAAACCAAATTCGCTCTTCTTCCGGCACGCTCTCAGGCACTTTCGCCATCATATCTTTCAGATACTGGCTTCCACCTGCAATGCTTTGCTCTGGATCCAGTCGGTCCGTCACACCGAGACTTTGTGCCGTGTTTTTAGTCAGCATCATCAACCCGCGCACGCCGGTTGGCGACGTAGCCTGGTTGTCCCAGTGTGATTCCTGATACGAAATTGCCGCCAGTAAACGCCAGTCTATTTCAGTGGCATATTTTTCGAATAATGGCTGAAGCTCAGGCAACACGGAATCCACGGCTTTGAGGAACGTGCGGGTATCGACGTAATCAAAATCCCCAACGTGGCCAAGATATTTCTCTTCCAGGCGAGCAAAAGTCCCGTCGCTGTTCAATTTGTTATAAAAATCGAGAAGGGCCGCAGAAAGGCTATCATCGCCATCCAGCGCGCTAAACCATGTCACGGGCTGCTCGTCAGTCACATCCAGAGCGACGGCAAGTTGCGGATGAACGCGCTGGAAAGTGCTTATCGCGACGGAATCTGCAATCGTAAAAGTGATCTTCCCGTCTACAACTTGTTGCAACAGTTCAGTGCTGCTGTGCCTCTCGTCGATACGCCAGCTCAAATCTGGGTACTTCTCTTCTTTAAGCTTTTTCAATGCATTGAGCGAGGTCACGCCTGGCGAAAGCACCAACTGGTTCTCTTTAACGCCAGCCAATGTTTTAGGTCGCGGGCTACCCATGCGATAAACCATCTGCTGCGAAACGGAATAGTAGGCTGGTCCCGCCTGGTAATGCTGGCTGCGTTGAGTGTTGTAGACCAGGCCTGCTGCAATCACATCGGCTTTGTCATTATCAATGTCATCAAACAGCTCTTGAATATTTGGACGAACGGTCACTTCCAGTTTCACGCCAAGGTAACGGGCAAATTGTTCGGCCATCTCGTAATCGAGGCCAATTTCTTTTCCCTGATACTGGGCATAAGTCAAAGGTGATTGAATGGTACTGACGCGCAAAACCCCCCGCGCCTGAATGGCGGCGATACGGTTTTCGGCTTGTCCGAACCAGGGAATGGAGGGCCATAGCGCCACTGCCAGCAACACGGTTACGGCACCGATAAGCAGATAATTAATCTTAAATCTTTTCAAATAGTTAATCTGCAACGAGGCGTAGAGTTTTCGCTAACAACAGGCTTCAAAAGTGGAGGTGCTCCCAAAAGGTGTGGCGCATTTTGCTTAACAAAACGCCACTGTGCAACATATTCAACATTTCTGGATAAATTTCCATCAGTGAAAACTAATGCGTTTATTTATACGCAAACGGTTTCGTCATGGCGGCGGATTCTCTATAATGGCGCCCGTTTTCCCCTTGCGCCCACTGAAGCGTCCCCCTGGCGTTTCGAAGACGAGAGATCTTTGATGATGGAAATTCTGCGTGGTTCGCCCGCTTTATCGGCATTTCGTATTAACAAATTACTGGTCCGCTTTAATGACGCCAACCTTCCGGTCAGCGACATTTATGCCGAGTATATTCACTTTGCCGATCTCGAGGCGCCGCTAACGGCTGAAGAGCATGCCCGCCTGCAACGGTTGTTGAAATATGGTCCAACCCTTGCCGACCACGCCCCGACTGGCAACCTGATTCTGGTTACGCCACGTCCTGGTACCATCTCACCCTGGTCCTCCAAAGCCACCGACATTGCTCGTAACTGCGATCTCGCCAAAGTTAAGCGCCTTGAACGCGGTGTTGCGTATTACATCACTGCCAGCACATTGACCGATGCACAGCGCCAGGAAGTTGCTGCGTTGCTGCACGACCGCATGATGGAAAGCGTGTTTGGTGCGCTGGACGATGCACAGCAACTGTTCTCTCATCACACGCCTGCCCCAGTACAAAGCGTTGACCTGCTAACGCAAGGCCGCGAAGCGCTGGTTGAAGCCAACATCCGTTTAGGACTGGCTTTGGCAGAAGATGAAATCGACTACTTACAGGATGCGTTCACCAAACTGGGACGCAACCCGAATGACATCGAGCTGTATATGTTCGCGCAGGCGAACTCCGAACATTGCCGCCACAAGATTTTTAACGCCGACTGGATTATTGACGGCGTGGAACAGCCTAAATCACTGTTCAAAATGATTAAAAACACCTTTGAGAAAACGCCTGACTACGTGTTATCGGCTTATAAAGATAACGCTGCAGTCATGGAAGGCTCACAGGTAGGGCGCTTCTTTGCCGACCACGAAGCGGGACGTTACGACTATCACCAGGAAGACGCACATATCCTGATGAAAGTTGAAACTCACAACCACCCAACCGCAATTTCCCCTTGGCCGGGTGCGGCGACCGGTTCTGGTGGCGAAATCCGTGATGAAGGCGCAACAGGCCGTGGCGCAAAACCGAAAGCGGGCCTGGTGGGTTTCTCGGTTTCTAACTTACGTATTCCGGGCTTTGAACAGCCATGGGAAGAAGATTTCGGCAAGCCCGATCGCATTGTGACCGCGCTGGATATCATGACCGACGGCCCTCTGGGCGGTGCGGCATTTAACAACGAATTTGGTCGTCCGGCGCTGACGGGATACTTCCGTACCTACGAAGAGCAAGTTAATAGCCACAACGGCGTCGAACTGCGCGGCTATCACAAGCCAATCATGCTGGCGGGCGGTATCGGCAACATTCGCGCCGATCATGTGCAGAAAGGCGAAATCACCGTGGGCGCGAAACTTATCGTCCTCGGTGGCCCATCCATGAACATTGGCCTGGGCGGCGGTGCAGCTTCTTCTATGGCTTCAGGCCAGTCTGATGCGGATCTGGATTTTGCTTCCGTACAGCGTGATAACCCAGAAATGGAACGCCGTTGCCAGGAAGTCATCGACCGCTGCTGGGAACTGGGCGATGCCAACCCAATCCTGTTTATTCACGATGTAGGCGCGGGTGGCCTTTCCAACGCCATGCCTGAGTTGGTGAGTGACGGCGGCCGTGGTGGTCGTTTTGAACTGCGCGATATCCTGAACGATGAGCCGGGCATGAGCCCGCTGGAAGTGTGGTGTAACGAATCCCAGGAACGTTATGTTCTGGCCGTTGCCCCAGACCAGTTGCCGCTGTTTGACGAACTGTGCCGCCGTGAACGAGCGCCATATGCCGTGATTGGTGAAGCGACGGAAGAAAAACATCTGACGCTTAACGATAGCCATTTCGACAACCAGCCAATTGATATGCCGCTGGATGTGTTGCTCGGCAAAACGCCGAAAATGGAACGTAACGTTGAAACGCTGAAAGCGAAAGGTGACGCGCTGGATTGCCGTAACATCACGATTGCTGATGCGGTCAACCGTGTGCTGCATTTACCAACGGTTGCGGAAAAAACGTTCCTCGTGACCATCGGCGACCGCTCAGTCACCGGCATGGTCGCGCGTGATCAAATGGTTGGCCCGTGGCAGATCCCGGTGGCTAACTGTGCGGTCACGACCGCAAGTCTGGATAGCTATTACGGCGAAGCGATGTCTCTGGGCGAACGTGCGCCGGTTGCGTTGCTGGACTTCGCGGCATCAGGTCGCCTGGCGGTCGGTGAAGCGTTGACCAACATTGCGGCTACGCAAATTGGTGCACTCAACCGTATTAAACTCTCAGCAAACTGGATGTCCGCAGCCGGTCATCCGGGTGAGGACTCCGGCCTGTACGAAGCGGTGAAAGCCGTGGGCGAAGAACTTTGCCCAACGTTGGGCCTGACAATTCCAGTGGGCAAAGACTCTATGTCGATGAAAACCCGCTGGCAGGAAGGCAACGAGCAACGCGAGATGACCTCTCCGCTGTCGCTGGTGATCACCGCATTTGCCCGTGTTGAAGATGTACGCCGCACCGTAACGCCACAGCTGAAAACCGAAGATAACGCCCTGTTGCTGATTGATTTGGGCGCGGGCCACAACGAGCTGGGCGCTACTGCGCTTTCTCAGGTTTACCGCCAGCTTGGCGACAAACCTGCTGACGTTCGCAGTGCCGAACAACTCAAAGGCTTCTTCAACGCCATTCAGGCGCTAGTGGCCGAGCAAAAACTGCTGGCTTACCACGACCGTTCTGATGGGGGTCTGTTGGTCACGCTGGCGGAGATGGCATTTGCCGGCCACTGTGGCGTGGAAGCGGATATTGCCGCACTTGGCAAAGACCATCTGGCTGCACTCTTTAATGAAGAGTTAGGTGCAGTAATCCAGGTGAAAGCAGCCGATCGTGCCGCCGTTGAGAAAACGTTGGCAGACCACGGTCTTGCGGAATGCGTTCACTTCCTCGGTAAAGCCGTGGCGGGGGACCGTTTCACACTGACCGCCGATGGTCATACGGTATTTAGCGAAAGCCGCACCACGCTTCGCATGTGGTGGGCAGAAACCACCTGGCAGATGCAGCGTCTGCGCGATAACCCGGAATGTGCCGATCAAGAACATGAAGCGAAAGCCAATGACAACGATCCTGGCCTGAACGTTAAACTGAGCTTCGATATTAAAGAAGATATCGCCGCACCGTTTATCGTCAAAGGCGCGCGTCCGAAAGTGGCGGTATTGCGCGAGCAGGGTGTTAACTCCCACGTTGAAATGGCGGCCGCCTTCCACCGTGCGGGCTTTGATGCCATTGACGTGCACATGAGTGATTTACTGGCAGGCCGTCGTGGTCTGGAAGATTTCCAGGCGCTGGTGGCGTGTGGCGGCTTCTCTTACGGCGACGTACTGGGTGCTGGCGAAGGTTGGGCGAAATCCATTCTGTTTAACTCTCGCGTGCGTGATGAGTTCGAAACCTTCTTCCATCGTCCACAAACTCTGGCGTTGGGCGTGTGTAACGGTTGCCAGATGATGTCGAACCTGCGCGAACTGATTCCTGGAAGCGACCTGTGGCCGCGCTTTGTGCGTAACCATTCAGACCGCTTTGAAGCGCGCTTCAGTCTGGTAGAAGTCACCTCCAGCCCGTCTTTACTGCTGCAAGGCATGGTCGGCTCCCACATGCCAATCGCGGTTTCTCACGGCGAAGGGCACGTTGAAGTGCGTGATGCGGCGCATCTGGCAGCGCTGGAAAGCAAAGGGCTGGTGGCACTACGCTTTATCGACAACTTCGGCAAAGTTACGCAAAACTACCCGGCGAACCCGAACGGTTCCCCGAACGGTATTACTGCGGTGACCAACGAAAGCGGGCGCGTGACCATTATGATGCCGCACCCTGAGCGTGTGTTCCGTACTGTAAGTAACTCCTGGCACCCGGAAGAGTGGGGCGAAGAT
The DNA here is from genome assembly GCF_000735355.1 of Buttiauxella agrestis ATCC 33320. Classification (GTDB taxonomy): domain Bacteria; phylum Pseudomonadota; class Gammaproteobacteria; order Enterobacterales; family Enterobacteriaceae; genus Buttiauxella; species Buttiauxella agrestis. Next base: position 18,653 of record NZ_JMPI01000052.1, on the reverse strand, counting down.
AGCCCATGGATGCGCATTTTCCGTAATGCGCGTAAGCAACTCGGTTAAGTTGTTGTGGAATCCCTGCTTCGGCAGGGATTTTTTTGTCACCCTATCCCGACAATGGCTCTCTTGGTGTGTCTCTAATTTGCGACACTTAACATATTGATTTTAATTGATATGTAAAATATGAAATTTAAGTGTTGCTAAATAGCGACGTTACGGTTGAAAAACAATCAGCTTGCAGTGTGAGTGATTAAACAAATAAACATAATAGAAACATTGGCATGTATTATTTGTAGCAAACATGGCACATAGTATGCATAATACTGCGCAGTGGCTCATTCACCCTCCTATGTCAGCCCCCGCAAGGGTTGTGCTACATAAAACTTAGAATGACGCACTCCAGGTGCCTGCCGTCCACCTTTTGATTATTGTCAGTCTTGTACTGCTTTATCATGCTCCGGGCGAAACGTTGAGTAAGGCACCGCCTGATTCCAGAACAAAGGCAGAGAATATTCTCTGCCTTTGTTGTTTCTGAACTTTCAACTCCCGCCAATCCCCGTTAGCATCGAATCATTCAGGTAGACAATGAGATGAAGCTATTGAACCAGTGGCACTTTTTCCCTCGCTCCCTACGTCAGCTCGTCATGATGGCCTTTTTGCTGGTTCTGGTTCCCTTGCTGGTGCTGGCGTGGCAAGCCTGGCAAAGCCTGAATGCGCTGAGCGACCAGGCCGCCGTCACCAATCGCACAACGCTTGTGGATGCGCGTCGCAGTGAAGCGATGACCAACGTGGCGCTGGAAATGGAACGTAGCTATCGACAGTACTGTGTGCTGGACGATACCACTCTCGCTAAGGTTTATGAGGGGCAGCGTAAACGTTACGCGCAAATGCTCGAAGCCCACGCTGGCGTCCTGCCGGACAATCATCTTTATCAAACATTGCACCAGTCGCTCAACGACCTCGCTGAAATTCAATGCAAAAACAGTGGGCCAGATTCCGCTGCCGCGGCACACCTTGAAACCTTCGCCACGGCTAATGCTGAAATGGTGCAAGCGACACGCGCGGTGGTGTTCTCTCGTGGGCAGCAACTCCAGCAAGAAATCGCCGAACGCGGACAGTTCTTCGGCTGGCAGGCGCTGGTGCTGTTTTTGTTAAGCGTCGCGCTGGTGATTATCTTCACGCGTATGATTATCGGCCCGGTTAAAGGCATTGAACGGATGATCAATTTACTGGGCGAAGGTCATTCATTGGGCAACGCGGTGTTGTTTAAAGGGCCGCGCGAATTGCGCTCGGTGGGGCAGCGAATTGTCTGGTTAAGCGAACGTCTGTCATGGCTTGAATCTCAGCGCCATGAGTTTTTACGCCATATCTCACATGAGTTAAAAACTCCCCTCGCCAGTATGCGCGAAGGCACTGAACTGCTGGCAGACCAAGTTGTTGGGCCGTTAACCAACGACCAAAAAGAGGTGGTCGAAATCCTCGATAACAGCAGTCGTCACCTGCAAAAATTGATTGAACAACTGCTGGATTACAACCGCAAACTGGCGGACGTTCCGGTCGAACTTGAGAAAGTTGAATTGGCACCGTTAGTGGATGTGATTATTGCCGCTCACAGTTTGCCAGCACGGGCTAAAATGATGCGTACCGTATGTGAATTTAGCCCGGAGCTTGTCCTCGCCGAACCCATGTTGCTCATGAGCGTACTGGATAATCTCTATTCCAATGCGGTGCACTATGGGTCTGAATCCGGTACCATTTATTTACGTAGCACGCAGGTGGGGAAAACTCTTCACATTGATGTCGGTAATACGGGTGATCCTATTCCGCCTGCGGAGCGAGAGATGATTTTTGAACCTTTTTATCAGGGAAGTCACCAGCGCAAAGGTGCGGTTAAAGGGAGTGGCCTGGGCCTGAGTATTGCCCAGGATTGTATCCGTCGCATGCATGGCGAATTGCATCTGATTGACGATGAAACGGCAGATGTCTGCTTCCGAATTGAGTTGCCTGTTTTTCCCGAGAACAAATAAAAAATGAAAGTGACTATTTTTCGCCCTTTGTCAGCATTGCTCCTGCCCTTATTGCTGGCGAGTTGTGTGCAAAATGCAGCGCCCAAAGACGTAAAACATCCGCCGGTGGCAGAAGAGCCGGAACAACAGCTGGCGGATTACCTATCGACAGATTGTGAAGATATCTGGCAAAACCAGAGCCACGACTCCATGAGCAACCCGCTGTACTGGCTGCGGGCGATGGACTGCGCCGAACGTTTAGCGCCTGCACAGGCGCGAGCGGAAGCACGTCGCTGGCCGTCCGATAGCTGGCGCGATACCTTCAAGCGAGGCATTTTGCTGGCGAATGCCAAAATCTCCCCCACCGAGCGCCGCCGTTACATGGTTAAACTCGATGCGATGACAGCTGAAGTCCCTTCGCAGGTGCGTTCATTGTTCCAGGTATGGCGTGATGGGCAGGCATCTTTGCTGGCGCTTTCAGACGAACGCACGCGCTACAGTAAATTGCAGCAATCCTCAGACAGCGAGCTGGACACGCTGCGCGAGCAGCAACAACGGCTCAGAAGCCAGTTAAGTTTGACCACCCGAAAACTGGAAAACTTAACCGACATCGAGCGTCAGCTTTCCAGCCGTAAACCTGCCAGCACAGAATTGCCGGACAACACCAAACCCGCGCAGGAGGCGAAACCATGACGCAACGTAAACCCGCCAGATTACTGCTGGTCGATGACGATCCGGGCTTGCTGAAACTTCTCGGTATGCGCCTGACCAGCGAAGGTTACACCGTCTCGACTGCCGAAAGCGGTGCCGAAGGGTTGCGTCTGCTTGGTCGTGAAAAAATCGACCTGGTGATCAGTGATTTGCGGATGGACGAAATGGACGGTATGGCGCTGTTCGCTGAAATCCAGAAAGTGTATCCGGGCATGCCGGTGATCATTTTGACCGCTCACGGCTCGATACCTGACGCCGTCGCGGCAACGCAACAGGGCGTGTTTAGCTTCCTGACTAAGCCTGTCGATAAAGACGCGCTTTATAAAGCCATTGACGATGCGCTGGTGCACTCGGTCATCGCCGGGGACGACATGTGGCGCGATACCATCGTCACACGAAGCCCCGTTATGCTGCGTTTGCTGGAGCAGGCGCGGATGGTCGCGCAGTCGGACGTCAGTGTGTTGATTAACGGGCAAAGTGGCACCGGCAAAGAGATTCTGGCGCAGGCCATTCATAACGCCAGCCCACGCAGCAAAAAAGCATTTATCGCCATTAACTGCGGCGCGCTGCCGGAACAGCTACTGGAATCCGAGCTTTTTGGTCATGCCCGCGGTGCGTTTACTGGCGCGGTCAGCAGCAGGGAAGGGTTATTCCAGGCCGCAGAAGGCGGAACGTTATTCCTCGATGAAATTGGCGACATGCCGATTCCTTTGCAGGTCAAATTGTTACGTGTTTTGCAGGAGCGTAAAGTGCGCCCGTTGGGCAGCAACCGCGACCTGGATATCGACGTGCGTATTCTCTCGGCTACTCACCGTGATTTACCTAAAGCGATGGAGCGCGGCGAGTTTCGTGAAGACTTATTTTACCGCCTCAACGTGGTGAGCCTGAAAATTCCTGCGTTGCAAGAGCGTGCAGAAGATGTGCCGTTGCTGGCAAACCATTTGTTACGCCAGTCCGCCGACAGGCATAAGCCGTTTGTGCGCAGCTTCTCAACCGATGCCATGAAGCGGCTGATGGCGGCAAGCTGGCCGGGCAACGTGCGCCAGTTGGTCAACGTGATTGAACAATGTGTAGCGTTGACGTCCGCTCCGGTTATCAGCGATGCGCTGGTGCATCAGGCGCTGGAAGGTGAGAACACCGCGCTGCCGACGTTTGTCGAGGCGCGTAATCAGTTTGAGCTGAATTACCTGCGCAAACTGTTGCAAATGACCAAAGGAAATGTGACTCAGGCGGCGCGTGTTGCGGGGCGTAACCGTACTGAATTCTACAAATTACTCTCACGGCATGAGCTCGATGCCAATGACTTTAAAGAGTAGTCTGTGGTAAGTTTGGGCTATCGATGAAGTGCGGGATGACAGAGAAAACTATGAAAAAAATTGATGCGATTATTAAACCGTTCAAGCTGGATGACGTTCGAGAAGCGCTGGCAGAAGTTGGCATCACTGGCATGACGGTCACAGAAGTTAAAGGTTTTGGTCGTCAGAAAGGGCATACCGAACTGTACCGTGGCGCTGAGTACATGGTGGATTTCCTGCCGAAAGTGAAAATTGAAATTGTCGTCACCGACGATATCGTTGATACCTGCGTGGATACCATCATCCGCACCGCGCAAACAGGCAAAATCGGCGATGGTAAAATCTTTGTCTTCGATGTTGCTCGCGTGGTGCGTATCCGTACTGGCGAAGAAGACGACGCCGCGATTTAATTTTTACCCCTCACCACGGCCCTCTCCCCAAAGGGGCGAGGGGGAAAGAAAATCCCCTCTCCTGTGGGAGAGGGCTAGGGTGAGGGCATGTTTTCGGCTGAAAAATTACATCACTTTATGCGGGCCAAAACACTCATAGTGAATTCGGCTCTGCTCAATGCCCAACTTCACTAATTGTTCCGCCGCAAAACGCATAAAGCTCACCGGACCGCACAGATAAAACTGCATATCAGGCGCACTGATTTTGCTCTCAAGCGCGACTAAATCCATCAAACCTTCGCTATCAAACTTCGCCTGAGCGCGGCAGTTTTCACTCGGTTCGCGATACCACACGTGGCTTTCAAAACGTGGCAATTGCGCACCCAGCAGAGTCACTTCATCGGCAAATGCGTGCACGTCGCTATGGTCTGCCGCGTGGAACCAGTTCACTTGGGCTGCATGCTGAGTTTTTGCCAGTGTATCCAACATTGCCAACATCGGCGTCTGGCCAACGCCTGCGGAAATCAGCGTAACCGGAGTTTGTGCGTTCACGTCCATAAAGAAATCACCGGCAGGCGCAGCCAGATGCACTTCATCACCGACTTGTGCGTGGCTATGCAACCAGCTTGAAACCTGGCCCAAATCTTCACGCTTCACTGCGATGCGATAGCTTTTGCCATCGGCTTTACGAGTCAGTGAATACTGGCGAATTTCCTGATGCGGGAAACCTTCTGGTTTCAACCACACACCGAGGTATTGGCCTGGCTGATAATCGGCAACGGATTTGCCATCGACAGGCTCAAACTCAAAGCTGGTAATCAGCGTGCTTTGCGGCTCTTTTGCCACAATACGGAACGCGCGAGTGCCCTCCCAACCGCCATTTTTCGCTGCATTGTCCTGGTAGATTTCCGCTTCACGATTGATAAACACGCCCGCCAGCACACCATACGCTTTGCCCCAGGCATCCAGCACTTCCTGGCCCGGGCTGAACATTTCATCCAGCGTAGCCAAAAGATGGCCGCCGACAATATCGTACTGCTCAGGTTTGATCTGGAAGCTGGTGTGCTTCTGGGCAATTTTTTCTACCGCAGGCAATAGCACAGCCAGATTTTCAATATTGGTCGCGTACGCGCAAATAGCATTGAACAGCGCTTCACGCTGATCGCCGTTGCGCTGGTTGCTCATATTAAAGATTTCCTTCAGCTCAGGATTATGGCTGAACATACGGTCGTAAAAATGTGCGGTAAGTTTTGGGCCGGTCGCGGCAAGCAGGGGAATGGTGGATTTCACAACAGCGATGGTTTGGGCATCAAGCATGGTATAGCTCCATTTTCTGACATTAAAATCTAATGATGTATTTTAAATACATCTTATAAAACTCTTCGCCAAAAAAAAAGCACTACATTGTAAATGGATACTGACTGAGTCGATTCGGCTCACAGAACATGAAATTTCTGCAAGTTGATGATGAATTAATATCCGTTGAAATAAGCGATGACTTTTGCCTTCAAACCCTTGCAGGACGCCAAGCCAATCGTTTGCGTAAAAACCTATGTCAAGACCTATCACGCAACACTGTTTCGGTTTACACTGTTGCCCGTTGTATTTAAGGCGGCCAAAAAGCTGTTCAAATATTTACTGTTAGCTGAGTCTGGAGATGCGAATGTTAAAACGTGAAATGAACATTGCCGATTATGATGCCCAACTGTGGCAGGCTATGGAGCAAGAAAAAGTACGTCAGGAAGAGCACATTGAACTGATCGCCTCCGAAAACTACACCAGCCCGCGCGTGATGCAGGCTCAGGGTTCTCAGTTAACCAACAAATACGCAGAAGGCTACCCAGGCAAGCGTTACTACGGCGGCTGTGAATATGTCGACGTGGTTGAGCAACTGGCTATTGACCGTGCAAAAGAGCTGTTCGGCGCTGATTACGCTAACGTGCAGCCGCACTCCGGTTCACAGGCTAACTTTGCGGTATACACCACTTTGCTGGAACCAGGCGATACCGTTCTGGGTATGAACCTGGCACACGGCGGCCACCTGACTCACGGCTCCCCGGTTAACTTCTCCGGCAAACTGTACAACATCGTTCCTTACGGGATCGATGAAACTGGTCACATTGATTACGCAGATCTGGAAAAACAAGCCAAAGAACACAAACCGAAAATGATCATCGGTGGTTTCTCTGCTTATTCCGGCGTGGTTGATTGGGCAAAAATGCGTGAAATCGCTGACATGGTCGATGCGAAGCTGTTCGTCGATATGGCGCACGTTGCAGGCCTGATTGCGGCTGGCGTTTACCCGAACCCGGTTCCACATGCTCACGTTGTGACGACCACAACGCACAAAACGTTGGCAGGCCCACGCGGTGGTTTAATCCTCGCGAAAGGCGGCAGCGAAGAGCTGTACAAGAAACTGAACTCCGCGGTATTCCCAGGCGCGCAGGGCGGCCCACTGATGCACGTCATCGCGGGTAAAGCTGTGGCACTGAAAGAAGCTATGGAACCTGAGTTCAAAACTTACCAGCACCAGGTTGCCAAAAACGCGAAAGCGATGGTTGCCGTGTTCCTGGAACGTGGCTACAAAGTGGTTTCTGGCGGTACTGATAACCACCTGTTCTTGCTGGACCTGGTTGATAAAAATCTGACCGGTAAAGAAGCTGATGCAGCGCTGGGCCGTGCAAACATCACCGTGAACAAAAACAGCGTGCCAAACGATCCTAAGAGCCCGTTTGTGACTTCTGGTATCCGTATCGGTACGCCAGCAGTGACTCGCCGTGGCTTCACTGAAGCTGACGTCCGTGAACTGGCGGGCTGGATGTGTGATGTGCTGGATAGCATCAACGACGAAGCGGTTATCGAACGCACTAAACAAAAAGTTCTCGATATCTGCGCACGCTTACCGGTGTACGCATAATCTGTTGAAGACCCCGGTTCGCCGGGGTTTTTTATGCCCAATCACACCTGATTCAACGACTCTTCAGCGTACAAATAACCCACTCCCATCACCTGTTGCGGTCGACTCAACTGCCCGAAACTGATTTGTGTCGCATTTGCCTTGAGTGAATCGCCATGGTCAAAGGGATTAAATCCAATTTGCTTGTCGATGGTCGCAAGCCAGCTTTCGCCAAACCCGCAGCTTCTGCCGTAGAACAAAATCTGATTGATATTCAAAATATTGAGGAAGTTGTACAGGCTTAACCCAATGGCGTTAGCGGCGTTTTCTACCCAACGGCAAACGTATTCATTACCTTCATGCCAGGCGGTAATTAACTGTGTTGAAGTAATAGATTCCGGGTCGAGCTTTGGTGAAATGGGTTGTGATTTTAGCCAGATGCGTGCCTGCTTTTTTAACGCCGTCAACGAGGCCACTGTTTCCAGGCAGCCGTAACGCCCGCAGTCACATGCCATGCCATCGGGGTTCACAATCGTGTGGCCGATTTGCCCGCTGCCGTACAGGCTGCCGCGATAAATTTGCCCGTTAATCACAAATGAAGAACCGATGCCGTAATCGACGTTTATGACACAGAAATCCTGGCGATTTGTCGGATTCTGCCATTTCTCTGCCAGCGCCAGCATCACGCAGTCGTTATCCACCCTGACGGTTACGCCGAGCTTTTCTTCCAGAAGATATTTGATTTCAACCGGTTCACGCCACGGCGCTTGCGGCATGGTTTGCGACACTCCCGTCACCGGATCGACTTGCCCGTGGATCCCGAGCGCCAGGTTAATTTTCTTTTTCGGCCAGCATTTGCGTTGCGTGCGCCAGATATTCTCGATAGCGGCGAGTAGCGCCTGTGGCGTGGCGGCATTAACCTGAATCCGTTCAAATTCCCCCTGCGGTGAAAGCTGTGCATCGCACAGCTGACTCTCAATGCTGGTGGGGGTGACATTCATGCAAAGAATGAAATCGCCATCGGGCGGGATTTGGTAACTGCCGCTATTGATACCACGGTTACTCAGATTTTCGCTGGAATGGCTCAGTTTTCCATCCTGCACTAACTCATCAAGAATCTTGCTGACCGCAGGGATCGAAAGACCGGTGTACTGCGAAAACTGCGATTTACTGAGCCGCTTATGCTGCCACACCAGTTTCATCAACGTCTGGCGATTGAGTTGCCGCACGCGTTGGTTGTTCAGCCCTGAGTCATACATTTCACTAAACTCCGTTAACTTTATTGTGTGAGCATTAAGCATTCTAAGGCGCAATGAGTTCTCTACACTGCAAACATAACGTATTTCACTGTTGTTTGTTTACTGGAGAAGCGAAATGTACGGAGCCGTTAACGTCTGGCAAGAGACGATTGCGTTACCCACATGGACGACCGGTGCAGAAGACCCGAATCCGATGTTCCTTGAAAGCCGTGTTTACCAGGGGTCTTCCGGTGCGGTTTATCCCTACGGCGTGATTGACACCCTGAGCGGTGTGCGCGAAATGCGTGATTACAAAGCGGTGTGGATTGAAAACGATTTTATCCGCGTGATGCTGCTGCCTGAACTGGGGGGGCGTATTCACCGCGCTTATGACAAAGTGATGGATCGCGATTTCGTTTACTACAACGAAGTGGTGAAACCGGCGCTGGTGGGATTGGTCGGGCCGTGGATTTCCGGCGGTATCGAATTTAACTGGCCGCAGCACCATCGCCCAACCACTTTTATGCCTGTCGATGTGACTTTCCAGAAGCATGGCAACGGCGCACAAACCGTCTGGTTGGGTGAAGTGGAGCCGATGCGCGGCTTGCAAGTCATGACCGGGTTTACGCTCTACCCGGAAAAAGCGCTGATTGAAATCACCGGCAAAGTGTTCAACGGCAACGCCACGCCGCGCCATTTCCTGTGGTGGGCGAATCCGGCAGTCAAAGGCGGCGACGATCACCAAAGCGTATTCCCCCCTGATGTCACCGCGGTATTCGATCACGGCAAACGTGATGTTTCCGCCTTCCCGATTGCCCACGGCACCTACTACAAAGTCGACTATTCCGCAGGCGTGGATATCTCGCGCTACAAAAACATTCCGGTGCCAACGTCTTATATGGCGGATAAATCAGATTACGATTTTGTCGGCGCTTATCATCATGGCGAGCAGGGCGGTTTGCTGCATATTGCCGATCACCATGTTTCACCGGGCAAGAAACAATGGACGTGGGGAAACTGTGATTTCGGCCAGGCCTGGGATCGCAATCTGACGGATGAAAACGGCCCCTATATCGAGCTGATGACAGGCGTATTCACCGATAACCAACCGGATTTCACCTGGATTGCGCCTTACGAAGAAAAAATCTTCGTGCAGAATTTCCTGCCATACAGCCAATTGGGCACGCTGCAAAACGCCAACACTCAGGCGGCGGTGAAACTTGAGCGCCATAACGGTGAACTGCACCTCGGAGTCTACGCCATCGCGCCGTTGCCAGACGTTACGTTAGACATTGAATCAGCGGGTAGAACGTTGTGGAAAACCCCACTTTCACTGCAACCCGCGCAGGCGTGGCAGGAAGCTATCAGCGACAGCTGGCCACAGCGCCTGACGCTGAATCTGCGTGATGCGCAGGGCAAACTTATTCTCAGCTACTGCGAACACGTTCCGGAAGATCTACCGCTGCCGCAGCCTGCCAGTGTTCCGGCAAAACCACAGGACATCACCCATTGCGACGAGCTGTATTTCATCGGCCAGCATCTGGAGCAATATCTGCACGCCAGCCGCTCGGCGTTTGATTATTACCAACGAGCGCTGGCGCTGGACCCGGAGGATTACCGTTGTAACGTGGCATTAGGCCAGCTCGAGCTGAACCGGGGAAACTGGGCGCTTGCCGAACAGTACGCCGACGCCGCGCTGAAACGCGCGCATCGTCTGAACAAAAACCCGCAAAACGGTGATGCCAGCATGTTGCGTGGGGCGGCAAAAGAGAGGCAGGACGACTGCGCCGGGGCGTTTGACGATTATTTTAAAGCGAGCTGGAGTGGCAATTGCCGTGATGCCGCATCTTACGCGCTTGCTCGCCTGGCGCTGCGCAAAGATGAAGCTGCGCAGGCGCTGGCATTTGTGAATCAAAGCCTGAAATTTAACGCCAGCAATAACCTGGCAATGGGGCTGAAAGCGCTGGCGTTTCATCAAACCGGGGCGTCACAAAAAGCACTGGGCTGGGTTGCGCAGCAGCTTGAAGAATACCCGCTCAGTTACGTTCTGCATTATGCCCGCTGGGTGATTACGCAAAGTGAAACTGACCGTGCTGAACTGCTGCGCGTGACCGGTAAACGCGGCGTGAATGCCAGTGTTCTCGCGGGTTGGCTGGTGAGTCTGGGCCATGAAACGCAGGCCCGGGAATTGCTGAGTGTGATGGATTCACAAGAAGCGATGCCGCTGTTGTGGCGTGCGGCACTGGAAACTGACCATGCACAGCAACATGCTTTTGTGCAGCAGGCGCAGGACAATTTTGCCCGCAAAGTTCGCTTCCCGAACACGCTGGACGAAGTGCAAATGCTGCAACGTTTGCCGCATGATGGCTTCGCGCAATATCTGTTGGGATGTTTCTGGTATAGCAAACGTCGCTATGACGACGCGGTGGCCTGCTGGCAATTCGCTGCTGAGCAGCTCCCGGAATTTGCTGCGGTTCAGCGGGTGTTGGGCATTCATGCCTGGAATAAAAAACACAATGCCGAACTGGCGGAACATTATCTGCAACGCGCGGTTGCGCTGGAGCCGGATAACGCCCGCTTCCTGTTTGAACTGGATTACCTGCAAAAACTCACCGGTCGCTCTACCGAACAACGCCTGGCGCATCTTGCGGCTCGCCGCGACGTGGTCCTTAAACGTGACGATCTGACCGCAGAATTACTCAGCCTGTGGAATATCCATGGAGAAACAGATGCCGCAGCGCAAGTTTTAGCGCAGCGTAAATTTCACCCGTGGGAGGGCGGCGAAGGCAAAGTCACCGGGCAGTATCTGATAAATCTTCAACGCAGGGCGCTGGCGTACATTGCTGATAAGCAGTTTGGAAAAGCAGAAGAGCGACTTCAGCAGGCGCTCAGTTACCCGGAAAACCTCGGCGAAGGACGTTTAGTTGGCCAGAGCGATAACGATATCTGGTACCTGCTGGGTTGGTGTGCGCAGCAAAGCCAACAACCAGAGCGTGCGCAGCATTGCTACGAACGTGCGCTGGAGGGCGGCTCCACGCTGGAAGCCGGGCGTTACTACAACGATCAGCCGGTTGATTACCTGTTCTACCAGGCCATGGCGTTGGTCCGTATCGGCGAAAAAGAGCAGGCCGAGATGCAGTTTCGCCACTTTATTGCCTGGGCTGATGCGCACTTTAACGACCCGTCTGAACCCGATTTCTTTGCTGTCTCCCTGCCAGATTTAGTGGCGCTAGATGCCGATCGTCAGGCTGTGCATCACCAACACTGCCTGTTTGTCGCAGCCCTTGGGCATCTTGGATTGGGTGAGCTCGCCGAATTTGAAGCAGCCTTGAAAGCCTTGCTGTCACAAAATCCGGCTCATGACAAAGCCCACTTGCTGCAACTGGCAGTGCATAACGGCGTATTTCCCCTGGTGTTGAAATAACAATAAACGGCGGGAGATAACTCCCGCTCCTCTGTATCTCTACAAGATTTAAACGAGGATTAACAATGAACACTGCACAGACACAATTACGCATGGGGTATGTCTGGACTATCTGTCTGGTGGCCGCCTGTGGAGGTTTGCTGTTTGGATATGACTGGGTGGTAATTGGTGGAGCGAAACCGTTCTACGAAGCCTACTTCTCAATAACCGACCCTGCGCAATCTGGCTGGGCGATGAGTTCCGCGCTTGTCGGCTGTATTTTCGGGGCATTAATTTCCGGCTGGTGCGCAGACCGGTTCGGGCGCAAAACGCCGCTGATTATGTCGGCGATTTTGTTCACCGCCTCGGCCTGGGGCACAGCCATGGCCAGCAACTTCGACATGTTTGTGGTGTATCGCATTGTCGGTGGGGTAGGGATTGGCCTCGCATCAGCACTCAGTCCGATGTATATCGCAGAAGTCAGCCCGGCTGAAAAACGCGGTAAGTTTGTTGCCATCAACCAGTTAACGATTGTGATTGGCGTACTGGCAGCACAGCTTATCAACCTGGTGATTGCAGAACCGGTCGGCAGCGCGGCAACGATGCAGCAAATCACCGAAAGCTGGAACGGGCAGGTCGGCTGGCGCTGGATGTTTGGTGCTGAACTGGTTCCTGCGCTGGCATTTTTAGTGCTGATGTTCTTTGTACCGGAATCGCCACGCTGGCTGGCGCGTGCCGGTAAAAACGAACGCGCTCATCAGATGCTTAAACGTATCGGTAATCAAAAATATGCCGACGACACGCTGAACGATATTCTGCAAACGCTGGACAACGACACGCAAAAAGTCTCATGGAGTGCGTTGTGGCAGCCGCAAGTGAAGCCAATCATTATCATTGGGATGGTGTTGGCTGTGTTCCAGCAGTGGTGCGGCATTAACGTGATATTTAACTACGCGCAGGAAATATTTGCCTCCGCAGGCTTTGATATCAACAGCACGCTGAAATCCATTGTTGCGACAGGTTTGATTAACCTTATCTTTACCCTCGCAGCGCTGCCGCTGGTGGATAAAATCGGCCGCCGCAAACTGATGCTGTTTGGTGCCGCCGGTCTGACCATCATCTATGCGCTAATCGGTGCGGCTTACGGGCTGGGCATTATGGGACTGCCAGTGTTGATTTTAGTTCTGGCGGCGATTGCGATTTACGCTCTGACGCTGGCCCCTGTCACCTGGGTTCTGCTGTCTGAGATTTTCCCAAACCGTGTGCGTGGCCTGGCAATGTCTTTAGGAACACTGGCGCTGTGGGTCGCCTGTTTCTTACTTACGTATACCTTCCCGCTGTTGAACGCCAGTCTTGGCGCGGCGGGCAGCTTCCTGCTCTACGGCGTGATTTGTGCCGCAGGCTTTATCTATGTGCGCCGTTATGTGCCTGAAACGAAAGGTGTGAGTCTGGAAGCGCTGGAAAAACGTATGGCAGACCAATACGGTGCAGCGGCGAAAGCGCGTGCCGAAAGAACGGCCCATTAAGATATGGAAATGCTGTTACTTGAAAATGAACATTTACGTTTAACCGTCGCCCCGCAAGGGGCGGCAATTCGGAGCCTGGAGTCGCTCACACATCAACAGCCAATACTTCACCCTGGCGATAAAGCGCTGTTCCCGATGTTGCCGCTGGCAAACCGCGTTGCCGGGAATCGTTTTCCGCTACATGGCGAGTTAATCGAATTGCCAAAAAGTCCGGTGGATGAGCAATTCTTTCTACATGGCGATGGCTGGCTAAAAACCTGGGAAGTTGAAAAGCATGATTCTTTGAATCTCGTGCTGACAATGGAAAGCCAGCACCACTGCGGATTTGATTATCAGGCGCGGCTCGCTTATCGACTGGAAGGGATACGGTTTATCGCCGAGTTGGAATTGTCTCATCGGGGAAGTAAGCCGATGGTTTATGGCCTGGGTTTCCATCCCTTTTTCCATCTCACACCTTCCACTCACGTGCAGTTTGGCGCAACAGGGTTCTGGCCGGAAGGAGAGAACCACTTGCCGTTGGAATGGCAGGGTGAACTGACCGCGCAAACCGATTTCCTGCAACCGAAAACGCCGGATAACCAGTGGTTGAACGTCGGCTATTCCGGCTGGAATGGCAGAGCGTTAATTGAAAACGACGAAATGCGTGTTCAACTGCGTTGCGCCACGCCGTATTTGATGGTTTTCCGCATGGAAGATGAAACGTTTATTTGCCTCGAACCACAAACTCATCCGGTGAATGCGCATAATATGGCGGGGCAACCGGGTTTGGTGTTGTTGCAAAACGAGCAATCAACGGCGATCAAAATGGAGATTACGGTTTTGTCTCGTGATGATAAAACTCCGTAATTATTACGTGTTATTAGTCTGTTAATGAATGCTTGCAAGCCAGCCAACGCTCGGACACACTAACGCCTCCAAAACGGGAGGGATCATGGTTTTGCATTCAACGCGCTGGCTGGCGCTCAGTTATTTTACCTACTTCTTTAGCTACGGGATTTTCTTACCTTTCTGGAGCGTCTGGCTCGCTGGAGTAGGCCTGCCGCCTGAAACCATCGGGTTATTATTAGGGGCTGGTTTAATCGCCCGTTTCCTCGGCAGCTTGTTACTTGCCCCTCGTGTTACTGACCCCTCCCGACTTGTCTTTGCCCTCAGAATCCTCGCCTTACTCACATTACTTTTTGCCGTCGCTTTTTGGTTCGGGCAAACCTCCGCCTGGCTATTGATTGTGATGGTCGGCTTTAACCTATTCTTCTCACCACTCGTACCGCTGACCGATGCACTGGCTGGAACCTGGCAAAAACAAATCACCATGGATTATGGCCGAGTTCGCCTGTGGGGATCGCTGGCGTTTGTGATTGGGTCGGCGATGACCGGCAAACTGGTGAGTTTGTTTAGCTACCAGGCGATTCTGGTGCTGCTGAGTATCGGCGTCGCGTCGATGTTAATCGGCATGATGTTGCGTCCATCGGTGATGCCGCAGGGCGAAGCGAGACACAACGAAGGCGCGGGCTGGCCAGCGTGGAAGAAACTGGTGTTGGGTTCATGGCGTTTTCTCGCCTGCGTGACGTTGTTGCAGGGAGCACACGCGGCGTACTACGGGTTCAGCGCAATTTACTGGCAGGGCGCGGGGTATTCCGCCTCGGTTGTCGGGTATTTGTGGTCGCTGGGTGTGGTGGCAGAAATCGTGATTTTTGCGCTGAGCAACAAACTGTTCCGCAACTGGAGCGCGCGTGATTTGCTGCTGCTTTCTGGCGTGACGGGGATTTTGCGCTGGAGCCTGATGGCGTACACCACCGATCTTCCGTGGCTGATTGCGGCGCAAATCCTGCATTGCGGCAGTTTCACCGTGTGCCACCTTGCGGCGATGCGCTATATCTCAGCGCGTGAAGGCAACGAAGTGATTCGCTTGCAGGCGGTCTATTCTGCGGTGGCGATGGGCGGCGGTATTGCGA
Organism: Buttiauxella agrestis ATCC 33320; assembly: GCF_000735355.1. Lineage (GTDB taxonomy): Bacteria > Pseudomonadota > Gammaproteobacteria > Enterobacterales > Enterobacteriaceae > Buttiauxella > Buttiauxella agrestis. The sequence continues at coordinate 3,252 of NZ_JMPI01000052.1, read as the reverse complement.
TTATGACCATGTTCTCCGGCTATCTTTACCAGCATATGCAGGGTGGGGTGTTCTGGATTATGGCGTTGGTCGCCGTTCCTGCGTTGTTGATTCGCCCACGCCCAATTTCGTATTGCGTTAACACTCAATAATTTTACGAATTTGCTGCTGCTGGTGTTCGCCCAGCGGCAGCTCCACGTGAATGAGCGGCGGAGAGTACAGCGGCAACGTAGTGGAATAGGGTGAAATCACCAGCACCACTTCTTTTGGCGCTCCCTCTTTTTGATAGCTGTGAATCGTCAAATGTTTGATATTGAGTGGCAGCAGCGTGAGTTCGCGTAGCTGTTGTTCAATAGTTTGTTCAAGCTCTAAATTATTGCCCGTCAGCAGCAATACTTGTTTCTCGTGCAGATCGTTTTCCTGCATCAACCACGCGCCGAAAATCACCGCGACCAAACCCACTTCTTCGTCAGAAAAACGCATCTCAAAATGGCTTTCAAAATCGCTAAACGCTTCACGCGTGGTGCGCATCAGACGTGGATATAAACGCGTGATTTCTTCCGGCAGGCTGTTATCAATCCCGATTCCGAACTGGCAGCGGTCCAGCGCCTGAGCGAGATGAATATAGAGCTGATCGCTCAGTCCCTGTTCATCGCTAAACGACATTCCCGCTTGTTCACGAAACTGCGCAATCATGGTGACAATCGCGCCGCGTAGACGTAAATCTTGCTCATGGTTATCACCAATCGGATCGGGCATTCGCAGGAGCTGGAATAGCAACGCGAGGAATAGCTGCTCGTTTTCATTGGCGGTTTGCAACACTCGCCGCTTCCAGTGGCGGGCAATCTCAAGGGCTGCCAGGTATTCCGGGCGAATTTGTGTCCATGCTCGCTGCTGCTCGGTGAATTCAGGAATAATTCCCGCATGATGCTGATGCAGACAATACTGCAAAAACAGCGTCAAAAACTGCACGTCACGGGCATCAAACTGGCGCTGCAAACGGCGGGCGCACAGGCTTATCAACGCCTGGAGGTTTTTTTCGTCATACAGCGCAGTCAGTATGCCCTGTTGTTTAAGTTGGGTTTTTAGTGCCGGAGTAAAATGCTGCTGCACAAAGTGTGGGCTTAGACGTAAAGCACGACGCAGCCAGTGCAATAAGCACAAGCGTCTATTCAGAGGCGTGCCCTCAATCCGGTAGCTGCCGTCCTGTTGCGTGATGAGGCTCAGCCTGTGATAGCGCTGGATTTCATCGCCGGTGTCGGCTATATCTTGCAGGGCTTTGGCGTCATCGACCCCGTTGAGTCTGGCTAAGATCTCTGGGGTGACGGTTTGGCCCGGTAAGTAAAGCAACAAAAGCAGGTGGCAGCGACGCTGCGGACTGGAGAGTACAGATGGTGTTGGGGAAAGCAGTGTCATCATCCGCATAACCAAGTCAAAGTTAATTATTGCTAAGAGTAGCTAAAGCTTTTGCCGTACAGCTTAGGATTTGAGCTTTTTAATTACGGAATTCTGACTGGCTCACAGAATTTTAATCTTGAGAGAATAATGAGCAGGAAAATGTGTAACAGAATTGCGCTTTTTGCCTTGAGTACGGCGCTTTTTAGCCCGATGGCTTTGGCACACCCGCACAGCTTCATTACCCTGGTCACGACCGTAATGGCTGAAAATGACCAGCTCACCGGCCTGAAAATGCAGTGGACGATGGATGAAATTACTTCAGCCGATCTACTGTATGACGCCGGTAATGCGAAGCCGGATTCACCCGTGTGGAAGAAGCTGGCGGCTGAAGTGATGGCGAATGTTCTGGGGCAACACTACTTCACTGAGTTCTGGCATAACGGCCAAAAGGTGACGTTTGATAATTTGCCGCCGCAGTATGGACTCGCACGGGTTGGGCATCAGGCGGTGCTGACCTTCATTTTACCGTTGGCGCATCCGCAGCCGCTAAAAGGCCAAACCTATCAGTTCGCCACCTTCGACCCGACCTATTTTGTTGATATGAGTTACGACCATAATAGCGATGCCAAACTGCCGGAAACATTAGCCAAACAATGCAAAATCTCAGTGAAAACGCCTAAGCCGACGGAAGACATGCAGGCGTTTGCACTCTCTTTAGATAAAGCCGACGCGCCGCCCGAAGATATGGAACTGGGTAAACAATTTGCTCAACAGGTGATCGTGCAATGTCAGTAATGCCTTCGACCAAACCGCAATCCCGCCGTTGGCTCCATATGTGGCCGCTGGCGTTTTTCCTTATTGTCTGCGCCGCTGCATTTTACAGTCTCTGGCATTACTGGCCGCAAATCATCCTGAATAGTGCGATGTGGCAGAAATCCATTAACCAACAGATGAGTGGGCTTTTGCGCGAAGTAGCCGAAAACCCGGCGCGTGCCGGTTGGTCTTTGCTGTCATTTAGTTTTGTCTACGGCGTGCTTCACGCGTTAGGGCCAGGGCATGGAAAAGTAGTGATCACCACTTGGCTTGCCACGCACCCGTCGCGCCTGAAAAGCAGCCTCAAACTGACATTTGCCGCTTCTTTATTACAAGGACTGGTGGCGATTGGTTTAGTGACGCTGGTGCTGGGAATTCTGGCGCTCCCTTCGCGGCAATTGCATATGAGCAGTTTCTGGCTGGAGAAGGGCAGTTATTTGCTGGTTGGGATTTTAGGCTTGATGTTATGTGGCCGGGCTGTGGGCAAATTGCGCCGCATATTGCGTAAACCCGTACGCTTTACTTCTTTCACACCGCATCATGTTCACCATGAAAAATGCGGCTGCGGCCATCAGCATTTGCCGACTGAACAACAGCTTGATGCCGGAGAAGACTGGCGCGCCCGAGCGATGATTGTGTTGTCGATGGGAATGCGCCCTTGTTCCGGAGCCATTATGGTGCTGTTGTTCAGCAAAGTGATCGGCGTGTATACGTGGGGAATTGCGTCGGCGTTGACGATGGCGGCAGGGACATCGCTCACTATTTCCGGGCTGGCATTATTGGTACACAGTTTCCGCAAGCTGGCGGTTCGTTTAAGCGGCAATAAAGCACCGGTTTTGTGGCGACAAGTGGCCTGGGCAACACTGGCATTTGCAGGTGGGGGGATTTTGGTATTAGCAGCGGGGGTGATGTGGCTGAGTGCTCAACCGGTCATGCGTGGGATTAGACCGTTTTAGTTCTTGATTAGAACAACCCTCACCCCGGCCCTCTCCCTGAGGGCGAGGGGGAAAACCGGACAGTCTCCTCTCCCTGAAGGCGAGGGGGGAAACCGAACAGTCCCCT
>NZ_JMPI01000051.1 GCF_000735355.1 Buttiauxella agrestis ATCC 33320 | reverse complement strand
GCTTTAAAGATTAACGCTTCAGCGCTTCGCTCAATTCATCACGCATAGCTGCCAGCATCGCTTTAACAACACGCGCATTACCTGCAACGATATTGCCGCTGGTCAGGTAGTTGTGGCCGCCGGTGAAATCACACACCAGGCTACCGGATTCACGAGCAATCAGTTCACCTGCTGCGAAATCCCATGGCTTCAGGCCAATCTCAAAGAAACCGTCAACGCGGCCTGCCGCAACGTAGGCCAGATCCAGCGCGGCTGAACCGGTACGACGGAAGTCAGCACACTGCGTGAACAGTTTGGTCACGATGTTCATATAAGGAGTCGCGTGTTGCTTGTGCTTGAACGGGAAGCCCGTTGCCAGAATGGTGCCGTCGAGGTCGCGTGCATTGCTGCCGCGCAGACGGTAACCGTTCAGCTGTGCGCCTTGACCACGAACGGCTGTGAACAGCTCATTACGCATTGGGTCATAAACAACAGCAACTTCGGTGCGGCCCTTAACACGGACAGCGATAGAGACAGAGAAGTGTGGCAAACGTTTGATGAAGTTTGAAGTGCCATCCAGAGGATCGATAACCCATTGCACATCCTGCTCGGTACCCGCCAGTTCGCCTGATTCTTCAGCGATAATGGTGTGTTGCGGGTAGGATTTGCGGATAATTTCGATAATCAGACGCTCGGCGTCTTTATCTACGTTAGTCACAAAATCGTTGCTGCCTTTCTGGCTCGCTTCTACAGCGTCAGGGGTTTCGTAGTTCTTGGCAATTAAATTGCCCGCCTTGCGCGCAGCGCGCACGGCGATGGTGAGCATCGGATGCATCGGTCTCTCTCTGGATGTTAAAGAACGGGAAAACGCGGCGGAGTATAGCAGAGCGTTCGGAATATGTCCCAGGGTTATGATAGGATATCGCGATAATCTTTTCAGGCAATGAGTCTAGAATGCTGCAAAACGTACGTATAGTGCTGGTTGAAACCTCCCACACCGGCAACATGGGGTCTGTCGCTCGTGCCATGAAAACCATGGGGCTGACAAATCTTTGGTTGGTAAATCCGTTGGTTAAACCTGATTCTCAGGCTATTGCGCTCGCCGCAGGTGCCAGTGATGTTATCGGTGAGGCCAAAATTGTCGATACGCTGGATGAAGCGTTGGCAGGTTGCAGCCTGGTCGTGGGTACCAGTGCGCGTTCACGCACATTACCTTGGCCGATGCTCGATCCGCGCGAATGTGGTCTAAAGACCATTTCTGAAGCGCAAGATGCGCCAGTGGCGATTGTGTTTGGCCGTGAACGTGTTGGTTTGACCAATGACGAATTGCAGAAATGCCATTACCACGTCGCGATTCAGGCAAATCCGGAATACAGCTCGCTGAACCTGGCGATGGCCGTGCAAATCCTCGCTTATGAAGTAAGAATCGCCTGGCTTGCTACGCAAGAAGAAGGCAAAGAAGCGGTAGTGGTTGAAGACCAGACTCAATATCCGTCGGCTGACGATCTCGAGCGTTTTTACGTTCACCTGGAACAAGTCTTGCTGAAAACCGGCTTTATTCGCACCAGCCATCCGGGCCAGATTATGAGCAAATTACGCCGCTTATATAACCGTGCACGCCCGGAAACTCAGGAACTTAACATTCTGCGCGGCATGCTTTCTTCTATTGATAACGAGAAAAAACACGGCAAATAATACTTGAGTAAATTACTAGGTTAAATAGTTGACCAATTTACTCGGGAATGTCAGACTTGCGGCCTGCTATGTGACAATCACATTTATAAAAAACCCCCGGTTCGAGGGGCGATTAGAGGTTAAGTAAGACATGAGACTGACATCCAAAGGACGTTATGCCGTGACCGCAATGCTTGACGTTGCGTTGAACTCCGAATCAGGCCCAGTGCCACTGGCTGATATTTCTGAACGTCAGGGAATCTCTCTCTCCTATCTGGAGCAGTTATTCTCCCGTCTGCGTAAAAATGGCCTCGTTGCCAGCGTTCGTGGTCCTGGCGGCGGTTATCTGTTGGGTAAAGAAGCTAGCGCCATCGCGGTTGGTGAAGTCATTAGCGCAGTAGATGAATCTGTTGATGCCACGCGTTGTGCGGGTAAAGGTGGTTGTCAGGGCGGCGATAAATGCCTGACTCACGCGCTGTGGCGCGACCTGAGCGACCGTCTGACCGGTTTTTTAAATAACATCACCTTGGGTGAACTGGTCAATAACCAGGAAGTGTTGGATGTTTCTGGTCGCCAGCACAATGAAAACCATCGCAGTACGCGCTCCCAAGACGCGATCGACGTCAAACTGCGCGCATAAGCAGACAATTAGATTTTTTAGAATCAGGTTTGGGGGCTTGCCGCTCCCTTTTAAAAACAGCAGCATTCCATTTTTAGGCCTGGTTCTTCGTATCGTATCGTATTGAAGTGATGTACGGAGCTTAAAGAGCAATGAAATTACCGATTTATCTCGACTACTCTGCGACTACGCCGGTTGATCCGCGTGTTGCGCAGAAAATGATGCAGTGTTTGACTATGGACGGAACCTTCGGTAACCCGGCTTCTCGTTCCCACCGTTTCGGTTGGCAGGCGGAAGAAGCAGTAGATATCGCCCGTAACCAAATCGCTGAACTGGTTGGTGCAGACCCGCGTGAAATCGTCTTTACCTCCGGCGCAACTGAATCAGACAACCTCGCTATCAAAGGTGCGGCTAACTTCTATCAGAAGAAAGGCAAGCACATCATCACCGTAAAAACCGAACACAAAGCTGTGCTGGACACCTGTCGTCAGCTTGAGCGTGAAGGTTTTGAAGTGACTTATCTGGCACCACAGAGCAACGGTATTGTTGACCTGAACGTGCTGGAAGCGGCAATGCGTGACGACACCATTCTGGTTTCTATCATGCACGTGAATAACGAAATCGGCGTGGTGCAGGATATCGCGGCAATCGGCGAATTGTGCCGTGCGCGTGGCATTATCTATCACGTGGATGCGACTCAGAGCGTAGGCAAATTGCCTATCGACTTGAGCAGCCTTAAAGTTGACCTGATGTCTTTCTCAGGTCACAAAATCTATGGCCCGAAAGGGATCGGCGCACTGTACGTTCGTCGTAAACCACGTATTCGTATCGAAGCTCAGGTACACGGCGGTGGTCACGAGCGCGGCATGCGTTCTGGTACTCTGCCTGTTCACCAGATTGTCGGCATGGGCGAAGCTTACCGTATCGCGAAAGAAGAGATGGAAACAGAAATGTCCCGTCTGCGCGGTCTGCGTAACCGTCTGTGGAACGGCGTGAAAGATATGGAAGAAGTGTATCTGAACGGCGACCTGGAAAATGGCGTTCCAACGATTCTCAACGTGAGCTTTAACTACGTTGAAGGTGAGTCGCTGATTATGGCACTGAAAGACCTCGCGGTTTCTTCCGGTTCTGCCTGTACATCAGCAAGCCTCGAGCCATCCTACGTGCTGCGCGCACTGGGTATGACCGACGAACTGGCTCACAGTTCTATCCGTTTCTCTTTGGGTCGTTTTACTACTGAAGAAGAGATCGACTACACCATCGAACTGGTACGTAAGTCCATTGGCCGTCTGCGCGACCTTTCTCCACTGTGGGAAATGTTCAAGCAGGGCGTGGATATTAATTCCATCGAATGGGCTCATCACTAATCGCTCTTTTCGAGCGTCGATATCGGATTCAGGAGAATAAAAATGGCTTACAGCGAAAAAGTAATCGATCACTACGAAAACCCACGCAATGTTGGTTCTTTTGATAACAGCGATGACAGCGTAGGTTCAGGCATGGTGGGTGCACCAGCTTGTGGCGACGTGATGAAGTTGCAGATCAAAGTCAACAATGAAGGTATTATTGAAGACGCTCGCTTCAAAACCTACGGCTGTGGCTCTGCCATTGCTTCCAGCTCGCTGGTGACCGAATGGGTCAAAGGTAAATCTCTGGATGAAGCGCAGGCCATCAAAAACACCGACATCGCAGAAGAACTCGAACTGCCGCCGGTGAAGATTCACTGCTCAATCCTTGCAGAAGACGCTATCAAAGCGGCCATTGCGGATTACAAAAGCAAGCGTGAAGCTAAATAATTATTGTTGAGTAGAGGTTGTTGTATGTCGATTACCCTTAGCGACAGTGCTGCCGCACGCGTGAATGCCTTCTTGTCCAATCGCGGTAAAGGTTTTGGACTGCGTTTAGGCGTTCGTACTTCTGGCTGTTCTGGCATGGCTTATGTTCTTGAGTTTGTTGACGAGCCGATGGCAGAAGACACCGTGTTTGAAGACAAAGGCGTGAAAGTGGTCGTCGATGGTAAAAGCCTGCAATTTTTAGACGGCACCGAGCTGGACTTCGTCAAAGAAGGTCTTAACGAAGGGTTTAAATTTACTAACCCGAACGTGAAAGATGAGTGCGGTTGCGGCGAAAGCTTCCACGTCTGATGCTCGCCACTTCCCCCACGTAACGTACCGTTATGTGGGGGTATCTCAGGTAACCCCCCCGAGTCTGTTATGGATTACTTCACCCTCTTTGGATTACCAGTAGGCTTCGCCCTTAACACCGAGTTGCTGGCTAAACGTTACCAGGAGCTGCAACGCCAGTTCCACCCTGACAAGTACACCAGCCGCCCTCAGGCGGAACAACTGCTGGCGGTCCAACAATCTGCGACCATCAACCAGGCATGGCAAACGCTGCGTCATCCGCTGCCGCGTGCCGAGTACATTCTCTCCCTCAACGGTTTTGATCTGGCTAACGAGCAGCATACCGTGCGCGATACCGCGTTTTTGATGGAGCAACTCGAATTACGTGAAGAGCTTGATAATATCGAGCACGCCAAAGATAGCGACCGCCTGGAATCCTTCAGTGCCAACGTTAATGCGATGGTGAAAACCCGCATGGCGCAAATGGTGCAGCAACTGGATAATCAGGATTGGACGCAAGCGGCGGATACTGTGCGTAAACTTCGTTTTCTCGATAAACTGCGCAGCCAAATAGAACAACTCGAAGAAAAGCTGCTCGATTTTTAACTGGAAGCTCAATATGGCGTTATTACAAATTAGTGAGCCGGGCCTGAGTGCGGCACCGCATCAGCGCAAGCTGGCGGCGGGTATCGATTTAGGCACCACAAATTCACTGGTTGCAACTGTTCGTAGCGGGCAAGCTGAAACGCTGCCTGACCATGAAGGCCGTCATCTGCTGCCTTCTGTGGTGCACTATCAGCAACAAGGCCTGAATGTCGGTTGGGACGCGCGTGCGCAAGCCGCAACCGATCCGGCAAACACTATCAGCTCCGTAAAACGTCTGATGGGCCGATCGCTTGCCGATATCCAGGCGCGTTACCCGCATCTGCCTTACTCGCTCAAAGCGAGTGAAAATGGCCTGCCGATGATCGACACCCCGGCGGGTCTGCTGAACCCTATTCGTATCTCATCCGACATCTTAAAAGCCCTTTCCGCACGTGCGACTGAAGCGCTGGAAGGTCAGCTTGATGGCGTGGTGATCACCGTTCCCGCTTATTTCGACGATGCACAACGTCAGGGCACCAAAGACGCTGCACGTCTGGCGGGCCTGCATGTTCTGCGCCTGCTCAATGAACCGACCGCCGCCGCTATTGCTTACGGCCTGGACTCCGGCAAAGAAGGCGTTATTGCCGTTTACGATTTGGGCGGTGGCACTTTCGATATTTCTATTCTGCGCTTAAGCCGTGGCGTGTTTGAAGTGCTGGCAACTGGCGGTGATTCTGCACTCGGTGGCGACGACTTCGACCACCTGTTAGCCGACTGGCTGCGTGAGCAAGCCGGTGTAGCTGACCGTAGCGACGACCGCGTGCAGCGCCAGTTACTGGATGCCGCAATTGCCGCGAAAATCGCCCTGAGCGATGTCGAAACGGCGACTGTAGAAGTGGCTGGCTGGACGGGCACTGTGACCCGAGAGCAGTTCAACGAGCTGATTGCAGCCCTGGTTAAACGGACATTGCTGGCTTGTCGCCGTGCGCTGAAAGACGCTGGCGTCGAAGCTGATGAAGTGCTGGAAGTGGTGATGGTCGGCGGTTCTACTCGCGTGCCATTGGTGCGTGAACGTGTGGGCGAATTCTTTGGCCGCATGCCGCTGACATCTATCGACCCGGATAAAGTCGTCGCTATTGGTGCTGCTATTCAGGCGGATATTCTGGTGGGTAACAAGCCGGACAGCGAAATGCTGCTGCTTGATGTGATCCCGCTGTCGCTTGGCCTTGAAACCATGGGCGGCCTGGTAGAGAAAGTCATTCCACGTAACACCACTATTCCGGTTGCGCGTGCGCAAGACTTCACGACTTTCAAAGACGGCCAAACGGCGATGTCGATTCACGTGATGCAGGGCGAACGTGAACTGGTGCAAGATTGCCGTTCGCTGGCACGTTTTGCACTGCGCGGTATTCCGGCAATGCCTGCGGGTGGGGCGCATATTCGCGTGACCTTCCAGGTTGATGCTGACGGCTTACTGAGCGTCACCGCGATGGAGAAATCCACCGGCGTTGAAGCCTCTATCCAGGTGAAACCATCTTATGGTCTGAGCGATGGCGAAATCGCCACCATGATTCAGGACTCCATGAGTTATGCCGAGCATGATGTGAAAGCGCGCATGCTGGCTGAGCAAAAAGTTGACGCTGCCCGCGTGCTGGAAAGCCTGCAAGGTGCGTTAGCGACTGATGCCGCGCTGTTAAGTGCGGCAGAGCGTGCGGAAATTGACTCAGCGATGGTGGCGTTAAGCGCCGCAGCTGCGGGCGATGACACCGATGCTATTGAACAAGCCATTAAAAACGTAGACAAACAAACACAGGATTTCGCCGCACGTCGTATGGATGAATCAATCCGTAAGGCGCTGAAAGGCCACTCCGTGGACGAGGTTTAACATGCCAAAGATTGTTTTTCTGCCTCATCAGGATTTGTGTCCAGATGGCGCAGTTTTGGAAGCGAATGTCGGTGAAACTATTCTTGATGTTGCGCTGCGCAACGGTATCGAGATTGAACACGCCTGTGAAAAATCCTGTGCTTGCACCACTTGCCACTGTGTGGTGCGTGAAGGTTTCGACTCCCTTGCTGAAAGCACGGAAGACGAAGACGACATGCTTGATAAAGCATGGGGTCTGGAACCTGAAAGCCGCTTAAGCTGCCAGGCGCGTGTAACGGATGAAGATCTGGTGGTAGAAATGCCACGTTACACCATTAACCATGCACGTGAGCACTAACAGGAGTCGCTTATGGGACTGAAATGGACCGATAGCCGCGAAATTGGTGAAGCTCTGTACGACAGCCGCCCGGATCTTGATCCTAAAACGGTACGTTTTACCGATCTGCATCAGTGGATCTGCGATCTGGAAGATTTTGATGACGATCCAAGCGCATCCAATGAAAAAATTCTGGAAGCGATTCTGTTAGTCTGGTTAGATGAAGCAGAATAACAATAAGCGGGCTGCCTCTGGCGGCCCGTTTTTATATGAAGCATGAGCTGAAAAGTATAAGGAAAAGAAAATGTCAGAAGCCATGAAAATCACGCTTTCCACCGCGTCTGCCGATGCGCGCTGGGGTGAAAAAGCCGCTTATAGCATCAACGACGAAGGGATTACCCTGCACCTGACAGGCAAAGATGACCTGGGGTTAATCCAACGAGCCGCACGTAAAATCGACGGCCAGGGCTTGAAGCACGTACAGTTGGCGGGCGAAGGCTGGGATGTCGAGAAAAGCTGGGCATTCTGGCAGGGCTACCGTGCACCAAAAGGCACCCGTAAAGTTGACTGGGCTGTGCTGAGCGATGAAGAACAAAAAGAACTCAATAACCGCCTGAAAATCATTGATTGGGTTCGCCATACCATCAACACGCCAGCCGAAGAACTCGGCCCGGAGCAACTCGCCTCCCGCGCCGTTGACCTGCTGTGTGATGTGGCTTGCGATAACGTCTCTTACCGCATCACCAAAGGTGAAGATCTGCGCGAGCAGAATTACATGGGTATCCACACCGTGGGTCGTGGTTCTGAGCGCCCACCGGTACTGCTGGCGCTGGATTACAACCCAACTGGCAACCCGGATGCACCGGTTTACGCATGCCTGGTCGGCAAAGGCATCACCTTTGATTCCGGCGGCTACAGCATGAAACAAAGCGCATTCATGGACTCCATGAAGTCTGATATGGGCGGCGCTGCCACCATTACCGGCGCTTTGGCATTTGCGATCACTCGCGGCTTGAACAAACGTGTGAAACTGTTCCTGTGCTGCGCGGACAACCTGGTCAGCGGCAACGCATTCAAACTGGGCGACATCATTAAATATCGCAACGGTAAAACCGTTGAAGTGATGAACACCGATGCAGAAGGTCGCCTGGTGCTGGCCGATGGCCTGATTGATGCGAGTGCGCAAAAACCTGAGCTTATCATCGACTGCGCGACCCTAACGGGTGCGGCGAAAACCGCATTGGGTAACGACTACCACGCGCTGTTTAGCTTCGACGATGGGCTGGTAAACCGCCTGATGGAAAGTGCTGCGGAAGAAAACGAGCCGTTCTGGCGCTTGCCGCTGGCCGAGTTCCACCGCAACCAGTTGCCGTCTAACTTTGCTGAACTGAACAACACCTCTAACGCCTCTTTCCCGGCGGGTGCCAGCACGGCGGCGGGTTTCTTGTCCCACTTCGTGGAAAACTACCACGCAGGTTGGCTGCACATTGACTGCTCTGCTACTTACCGTAAAGGTGCGGTTGAGCAGTGGTCTGCTGGCGCAACAGGTATTGGTGTACGCGCGATTGCGAATCTGTTGGTTAGTCAGTAATTCGCTTTTCGCCCTCACCCCGG
>NZ_JMPI01000050.1 GCF_000735355.1 Buttiauxella agrestis ATCC 33320 | reverse complement strand
TTCCCTCTCCCTCAGGGAGAGGGGTAGGGTGAGGGTTGTTTGCCCCACAGACTCATTCTGGAACTACCATGTCAGAACCAAAAAATGAACTCGAAACGCTGCTTGAGCAGGCTGCCACTGAACCTGCTCACCGCCCGGCATTCTTTCGCGTATTACTGGATTCCACCGTATGGGTACCCGGTACCGCCGCTGAAGGCGAAGCCATTGATGCCGATAGTGCCGTTGAATTACAGCACTGGGAAAAAGACGATGGCACCTCCGTCATTCCGTTCTTTACCTCAGTTGAAGCGTTGCAACAGGCGATAAGCCACGAACAGGCATTTGTCGTGATGCCAGTGCGCACGCTATTTGAAATGACGCAGGGCGCGACATTATTCCTGAATGCGAAACTGCCAACCGGCAAAGAATTTACCCCGCGCGAAATTACCCATTTGATCAGCGATGAAAGCGATCCTTTAACCCAGCAGGAAGTGCTGGACGGAGGGACTTCTTTGCTGCTTTCTGAAGTGGCTGAACCGCCTGCACAAATGGTTGACTCGCTCACCACGTTGTTTAAAAACCTGAAAACCGTGAAGCGCGCGTTTATTTGTTCCATCAAAGAGCAAGCAGACGAGCAGCCTAACTTATTGATTGGTATTGAAGCCGAAGGGGATATCGAAGCGATTATTCGCCAGGCGGGAAGTGTCGCGACCGATACTTTACCGGGCGATGAACCCGTTGATATTTGTCAGGTCGTCGAAGGCGAAAAGGGCATCAGCCACTTTATGATGGCGCACATTACGCCATTCTATGAGCGCCGCTGGGGAAGCTTCCTGCGCGATTTCAAAACCAACCGCATTATTTGATGACTTATGCTGTTGCTTGCAGCAGCAGTAAATCAATCAGCATCACCAAGTTTGATTCAAAAGACGTAATCCCTGCGGCTTCGGCCGCATAATGGATCGCCTCGTCATACAGAGAAAAATGCACATCGGCCAGTTCAGACAAACTGTTTGGCGATGCTCGCGTGAACGCCACAATCGACATCCCCACATTTTGCGCAATCCGCGCCTTATCCAAAACCTGCTCGGTTTCACCGCTGCGTGAAATGGCGATAAAAACCTCATATTTAGAGGCATTACTCAGGAAAATTCCCCGGCTATCGCCAGGCCCGGAAATGAACGCCGTTTTACCCAATACCTGAAGTTTTTTGGTCAGGTATTCGGCGAATAGATACGAAAACCCGGCACCATACAAAAAGAAGCTCTCTTTTTCACGCAGTAGCGTGGCGAACTGCGCCATTAATTCCGGCGTTACCCATCGGAACGTCTGGCGGTAATTCTCCACGAACTGGTCAAACAGAATCGGCAGCGTGGCGGCGGGTTGTGCTGGTTGATTGGCGATATGCGGCGTGCTGGAAAGCAGTTGTTTGCAGTGCCAGATAAACTCGCTAAAACCACTAAATCCGAGCTTCTGGCACAGCCGCATAATGGTCGCGCTGGAAACAAACGTCGCGTGGGCAAGTTCCCGTACCGTAATATTCCCCACCAGCAATGGGTGGTTAGTCAGGTGCGAGAGCACGCGATACTCAGCGCGGGTCAATGAATCCCCGCGTTCAAGCAAACCGACCAGGCGGTTATCCATTATTGCGCTTGTGCCGGTTCAACGGGTAAATCAGAGCGTGCTCCCCATTCACTCCAGGAACCGTCGTACAGTGAAACACCGTTAACGCCAAGCGTGGTTAATGCCAGAACAACTACGGCGGCCGTTACGCCTGAGCCGCAACTTGCAATAATCGGCTTATCAAAGCTGACGCCCTGACGGGTGAATATTTCGTTCAAGTCGTCGGTGGTTTTCAGTTGGCCGTTTTCTACCAGGTCATTCCATGGAACGTTGAACGCACCAGGAATATGCCCGCGTCGCAAACCTGGACGAGGTTCATCGACTTGCGCGTTAAAACGCGGAGCAGGGCGGGCATCGACAATTTGTGCCGTTCCTTCATGGCTGACCAGCAAAACATCGGTCAGACGTTTAATAACCATCGGGTCGAAATTCACGTCGAATTCACCCTCCGGCAATTCAACATCACCTTGCTGAAGAGGCAATTCTTCGCGCAGCCAGTCGGCCAGGCCGCCTGCCAGAATAGAGACATTTTCCACACCAAAAGTCCGCAGCATCCACCATGCACGAGGTGCGGAGAACAAGTTGCCTTCATCGTAAACCACCAGATGTTTATCGCTGCTAATACCCAGTTCGCGCATGGCAACGGCAAATGCTTCGGCTCGTGGCATCATGTGGGGCAGGGGACTGGTGTGGTCGGAAAGTGCTTCGATATCGAAAAATACCGCGCCAGGCAGATGGCCAGCACGGTATTCGCCAGCGACATCACGATGCTCCTGGCCCGGAGGCAACATGCGAGCATCAATAATCTGGATATTTTCGTCATTAATATGTTCTGCGAGCCAGTCGCCCGCAACGAAGAAAGTGGTGGACATGGTTGCCTCCGAATCGTCAATTGATATCCCCTTCATACTTCAAGCTGCATCTTCGTTGGCTGCGTTCACTCACCCAAATCACTTAGTTTACTAAGCTCCTTGGGATTCTTTCACTTGCCGCCTTGATGCAACTCGAATTATTTTGGGGCTAACGGATTGTCGGTGTTTTTCACCAAACCGACAAGCAACCATGTTTACTGCTGCGAAGTGCGCCGTAAATATTAGATAAAGTTACGCTTTCACGGCTTCGCCATCTTTCCACGCTTGCTGTAACTGCGGCCAATAATCGCGGTTTGCTTCAATCATATCGTCGAGAATTGCTTTTGCATGCTGCATCGTCGGCACGGTGCGGTTAAGAGTAAACGCCTGCAATGCTTTCTCGTAACTGCCTTCGATGGTGGCTTCAACCAGCAGTTGTTCAGAGGCTAACTGTTGCATGAGCAGTGTCTGATGGAACAGCGGAACCGCGCCCATGCGCACAGGTTCTGGCCCTTCCGAAGTGATGTAAGCCGGAACTTCAACCATTGCATCATATGGCAGGTTGGCAATCGCCCCTTTGTTTTCCACAATCACCAGATGGCGCTGGCGCAAATCAAAGGCCAGCGAACAGGCGACGTCAACGATAAACGCCCCATGCACACCAACGTGGAACGCATCCGGCAAAATACCGGTTTTTTTATACTCGTCGGCGGCGGCAAACAGTTTCTTCTCGCGCCCATCCATCACTTCGTTGGCGCGAGTGTAATCAGGATTTTGGTGCTCAACGATGTCGTTTGGCATCAGGTAATACTGCAAATATGGGTTCGGCAGGAATTCCGGGAAATGGTCCATAATCGGTTTGATATGACGCCAGGTTTTCACCCATGAAGGATCCGAATGCTGCGGATCGGTTTGCGCGGCGTCTTCCGTCAGCAGGCCAAACTTAGCGATATGGCGGCGCAACTCCGGCAGGCGATCTTCACCATCAACCAGCACACGGGTAAACCAGCCGAAATGGTTCAAACCGAAGTAATCGACTTCCAGCTTGTGACGATCCACACCAAGAATGGCACCCATATTACGCATGGCGGCGACGGGCATATCACAAATGTTCAACACGCGTGCTTTCGGGCGCAGGCGGCGCACGCCTTCTGCGACAATCGCCGCCGGGTTGGAATAGTTCACAATCCACGCTTTTTGATGGGCGTAACGTTCAACAAAATCGCAAAGCTCGACCATCGGCAAAATAGTGCGCAAACCGTATGCTAGCCCGCCAGGGCCACAGGTTTCTTGCCCGACAACACCATGGCGGAGTGGAATCTTTTCATCCTGCTCACGCATTTTATATTGCCCGACGCGCATTTGAGCGAAGACGAAATGAGCTCCGCTAAACGCCACTTCCGGGTCGGTGGTGACGGTAAATTTTATACTTTGGCTGTGGTCGCGAATGACTTTCTCAACCACCGGCGCAATCACTGACTGGCGCTCACCATCAATATCGTAGAGGCGAATTTCTGCTAACGGGAAATCGGCCAGGCGTACCATCAGGCTTTTAACAATGCCCGGCGTGTAAGTACTACCGCCACCGGCAATGGACAAAATAAATGGGGGTTTAAACATCATTGACTCCTTTAGAGAAACGTCTCTACTGCTTCACGCATTTTTTTGACATGTAGCCCGTAGACCACCTGAACGTTATTACCTTGTTTAATCACCCCTTTAGCACCAGTCGATTTCAGGCGGGGCTCGTCGATAGCTGAGACATCGCGCACCGTAACTCGCAGGCGGGTGTAACAGTTGTCGACCACTTCAATATTTGCGCGGCCACCGAGGCCTTCGATAATTGCTTCACCCAAGCCATCGTTGCTGCCTTTGGCTTGATATTCTTGTTTGCTATACAGTTTTGTCTCTTCGTCATCGCTTTCACGGCCTGGTGTTTTCATATCGAAACGGCGAATCAGGAAGCGGAACACCACGAAATAAATCACCGACATCGTGAGCCCGACAGCGATGTACATCGGCCAGTTGGACTTCTCCGTGCCTAGCGGCAGGTTATAAAGAATGAAATCGATAATGCCGTTTGCGCCGATGGCGTGAACGCCCAGCAGATAGAACAGCATCATGCCGATACCGGTCAGAACCGCATGTACGCCGAACAGCAGCGGAGCGACAAACAGGAAGGAAAATTCCAGCGGCTCGGTCACGCCAACCAGCATCGACGTTAGCGCAGCGGGAATCAGAATCGCTTTGGCTGCGGCTTTACGCTCGGGTTTTGCAGTCATATACATGGCGAGAGCGGCGGCAGGCAGACCGAACATTTTGCTAATGCCTCGTGCATCCCACACCACGGTGCTGCTAAGTTGATGGACGCTCGGGCAGGCCATTTCTGCGAAGTAAATATTGCGCGCGCCCTGGTAAACGCTGCCGCAAACATCGGCCGTGCCGCCTAATTCGGTATACAGGAAGGGGGTATAAACCAGGTGATGCAGACCTGTTGGCACCAGAATGCGTTCCAGGAAACCGTAGATGGCAACGCCAAACGCCCCGGCACCTTTAATCGCCAGCGCCAGAGCGCTGATACCGTGCTGGGCAAATGGCCAGAGTTCGCTCATCACAACGCCTAATAACATTGAAACCGGCAGCATAATAATGGCGACAAAACAGTGGCCTGAGTAAATCGCCATTGCCCCGGAAAACTGTGCGCTGGAATAGCGGTTGTACAGATATCCTGAAAGCGCGCCGGTGAGAATACCGGCGAATACGCCCATCTCAAGCACTTGCACGCCTAAAACCATGCTTTGCCCGGCGGCTCGCATTTGGTCGGCTGGCGCTAACTCGCCCTGTAATTGCAACGTTACGTTCATCGCATTAATGAAGACGATAAACGTGACCAGGCCAATCAAAGCCGCATAGCCTTTGTCTTTTGCTGCAAGACCAATGGGAATACCAACGCCAAATACCAGCGCCAGATTTGCCAGCACCGAAACGGCAGATTTAGAAATCAGAACGCCGGTATGTTGAATCGAAGGGTGGCCGAGAAAAGGTAAATATTCAGCGAGATTACCGTTGCCTAATACATTACCAAACGCGATAAATAAACCGACGATCGGCAAAATAAGCACTGGGCCATAGAGCGATTTTCCGAAATTTTGTAGGGCGTTAACGGCACTTTTCATTTAGCAGTCTCTTATTATCACTTTGGCTAAACACCGCGTTAGGGCAGCGACTCAGCTTGAAATGTAGCAATAATATGAACTGGTGATCTATCTATCTTATTGTTTTAAAAACAAATGACTCAGAAGGTAACATGTAACCTTTCAGGGCGTGATCGGGCTTCCACTTTGAAACCGAACGCGGAGTGAAAGCGTTGCAAAAATAATCTTTTCCTTTGCGAGAAATACCGCAATGCAGAATCTTCATACTTTCGTTTTTTTAATGTACCCGCATAATACAAGTAATACTGGATGGACTAATGGGCCATATTGGCCAGGGATAAAGCATGAGAATAATACGTCTGGGCGCGCTGGCTGCGACTCTGCTGGCTGCACTGTCTCTTTCTGGGTGCGACAATAACGATAAACCGCAGGCGGCGCAGGGTAATCCCTCGACCCAACAACCTGTTGAAAAAGCGGCAAAACCAGATGCCTCTCAACTTGAAAAGCTGGCGAAGAATTCTGCGGGCAAACCGCTGAACTTGCTGGACGCTTCGGAAGTACAACTCGATGGCGCAAGCACGCTGGTCCTCACATTCTCTATTCCATTAGACCCCAACCAGGATTTCTCACGCGTGGCGCATTTGGTGGATAAAACCAGTGGCAAAGTCGATGGGGCCTGGGAGCTTTCCACAGACCTTAAAGAATTACGTCTGCGCCATCTTGAACCCAAGCGCGAATTAATACTCACGGTCGATAGCGGGCTAATTGCCT
This sequence comes from Buttiauxella agrestis ATCC 33320, assembly GCF_000735355.1. Lineage (GTDB taxonomy): Bacteria > Pseudomonadota > Gammaproteobacteria > Enterobacterales > Enterobacteriaceae > Buttiauxella > Buttiauxella agrestis. The sequence continues at coordinate 76,519 of NZ_JMPI01000050.1, read as the reverse complement.
TAAATAAAGCGACCTTCGACAGGAATTTTGAGAAGAAAATTTCAACCCGTGATATTCAGCCGAGCGTTGGTTTTGCCAGTCGCGGCTCCTTACTGCCCACTAAGGTGATCGCCGGTTTACCCGTAATGGCGTTAAATGTTGATAAAATTGACGTCAATTTCTACCGTATCAAAAGTGAATCATTAGGCTCCTTTATCAGCCAGTGGCAGTACCGTAATTCCGTGTCTAACTGGGAGTCTGATAATTTACTCAAGCTTGCAGACCTGGTGTACACCGGACGGTTTGATCTCAACCCCGCTCGCAATACCCGAGAAAAACTACTCTTGCCGTTAGGCGAAATTAAGCCGCTGCAAGCGCCTGGTGTCTATATCGCCATCATGAATCAGGCTGGGCATTACAGTTACAGCAATGCGGCAACGTTGTTCACCCTGAGCGACATTGGTATCTCGGCGCACCGTTACCACAACCGTTTAGATGTGTTTACGCAGAGTCTGGAAAACGGGGCGGCGCAATCCAGTGTAGAAATCACATTGCTCAATGAGAAAGGGCAAACCGTGGCTCAAGCTAAGAGCGACGGTAATGGTCATGCCACGCTTGAAAAAACCGATAAAGGGACGTTATTGCTGGCGCGTACCGCTGAGCAAACCACAATGCTTGATTTGAGCCGCCCGGCGCTAGACCTGGCTGAATTTAACATTGCCGGTGAGACTGGCTTTAGCAAACAGTTCTTTATGTTTGGTCCTCGTGATTTGTATCGTCCGGGCGAAACAGTGTTGGTGAATGCCTTGCTGCGTGACAGCGATGGTAAAGTCCTTCCTGAGCAACCTGTAAAACTGGAAGTGGTAAAACCTGACGGCCAGGTTGCCAGAACGCAAGTCTGGAAACCTGAAAATGGCCTGTATCAGTTTAGCTATCCATTGAATCAAGATGTCCAGACCGGCAACTGGCAAGTCCGTGTGAATACGGGTGACAACCAGCCACGTATCTGGAGATTTAAAGTCGAAGACTTCATGCCTGAGCGTATGGCGCTCAACATCACAAGCCAGAAACAACCTGCCAGCCCTGATGAGTCCGTCAGCTTCCAGATTGCCGGGCGTTATTTATATGGTGCTCCAGCCTCCGGGAATAACCTACAAGGTCAGCTGTTCTTACGCCCATTGCGTGAAGCTGTGGCGGCTTTACCGGGATTCCAGTTTGGTGACGTAAACGAAGAAAATCTCACCCGTAACCTGGATGAAGTCCAGCTCCAGCTTGACGAGCAGGGCAAAACAACGGTCAGCACAGACAGCCAATGGTCTGATGTTCATTCACCGTTAAAGCTGGTGCTGCAAGCAAGTTTGCTGGAGTCCGGCGGCCGCCCGGTCACGCGACGTGCTGAGCAAGCAATCTGGCCTGCCGAAGCGCTGCCTGGTATTCGCCCTCAGTTTGCCAGTAAAGAAATATACGATTACCGCACCGATAGCACCCGCACTCAACCGATCGTCGACGAAGATACCAACGCGGGTTTTGACATTGTCTATGCCAATGTAAAAGGTGAAAAACTGGCGGTTTCTGGCCTCGATGTCCGGCTGATTCGCGAACGTCGCGATTACTTCTGGAGTTGGGAAGAGGGTCAAGGCTGGCAGTCGCAGTATGACCAAAAAGATTTAGTAGAAGCGGAACAAAAAATGGATCTCGCGGCGGGCGAAACAGGCAAAGTAGCCTTCCCGGTTGAGTGGGGTTCTTACCGTCTTGAAGTGCGCGACACCGAAAACGATATCATAAGCAGTATCCGTTTTTGGGCAGGTTACAGCTGGCAAGATAATAGCGACGGGGAAGGTGCTGTCCGTCCTGACCGCGTCACGTTGAAAATTGACAAGCCGAGCTACAAAGCAGGCGACACTATCAATCTGCATATCTCTGCTCCGGCAGCAGGTAAAGGCTACGCGATGGTGGAGTCCAGCGATGGTCCGTTGTGGTGGAAGGAAATAGATGTACCAGAAAAAGGGCTGGATATTGAAATCCCAGTCGACAAAAACTGGCAGCGCCATGACTTGTATTTGAGCACGCTGGTCATTCGCCCGGGTGATAAAAACCGCGCTGCAACGCCGAAACGCGCTGTGGGGATTTTACATCTGCCGCTAGGTGATGAAAGCCGCCGCCTGGCGCTCGAGCTAGATGCTCCGGCCAAAATGCGCCCTAACCAAAACCTCACGGTGAAAGTCAAAACTAAGGCGATTAATGGCGTCATGCCGAAGCAAATTAACGTGCTGGTTTCAGCCGTTGATAGCGGTGTGCTGAATATTACCGACTACAAAACACCGGACCCATGGGACGCTTTCTTTGGTCGTAAGCGTTACGGCGCGGATTTGTACGATATCTATGGTCAGGTAATTGAAGGTGAAGGGCGTTTGGCTGCATTGCGCTTTGGTGGTAGTGGCGACGAAGGTGATGAACTCAGCCGTGGCGGTAAAAAACCGGTAAATCATGTCACTATCATTGCTCAGCAAGCTCAACCGGTGCAATTGAACGATAAAGGCGAAGGGACTGTCTCCCTGCCAATTGGCGATTTTAATGGGGAACTGCGCGTGATGGCGCAAGCCTGGACCGACGATCATTTTGGCAATAGCGAAGATAAAGTCGTCGTCGCCGCACCGCTGGTGACTGAGCTTGCAGCTCCGCGCTTTATGGCGAGTGGGGATACCAGTCGCTTAGCGATGGATCTCACTAACCTGACCGATAAACCACAGCAACTGAGTATCAACCTCAGTGCCAGTGGCTTGATTGCCCTGGATTCCGCACCGTCGCAGACGGTGCAACTGCTTCCTGGTGCACGTAAAACGTTGTTTGTTTCGGTACGTGGGTTGCAGGGTTTTGGTGAGGGTCAGATAGAGGCGCAAATCAGCGGCCTTAATCTGCCAGGCGAAACGCTGCCAGCTATTCAGAAACAATGGAAACTCGGGGTTCGTCCTCCTTTCCCGGCACAAAATATCAATAGCGGTGCAGTGCTGGCTCCGGGCGAAGTATGGGATATTCCGCCGCAGCATATTTCAGGATTGGCTCCTGCAACGCTTGAAGGACAAGTGCTGCTCAGTGGGCGTCCACCGCTGAACCTGGCACGCTATATCCGTGAACTTAAAGCGTATCCATATGGCTGCCTTGAACAAACAACCAGCGGGCTTTTCCCATCGCTTTATACCAATCAGGCACAGTTAGCGTCTCTGGGAATCAAAGGAACCACGGATGAACAGCGTCGCGCTGCAATCGATCTGGGAATCTCGCGTCTGTTGGATATGCAACGCGACGACGGTAGTTTTGGCCTGTGGGATAAAGAGGGGCCGGAGGAATACTGGTTAACCGCTTATGTTACTGATTTCCTGGTGCGTGCCAGTGAGCAAGGATACAGCGTAAATACCGATTCCCTGAACAAAGCTAACCAGCGCCTGCTGCGTTATCTTCAGGATTCGGGGCTGATTGCGCTGCGTTACAGCGATGATGCTGCTGCCAGTAAATTCGCGGTGCAGGCTTATGCCGGGCAAGTGCTTGCTCGTCAGCAAAAAGCACCATTAGGCGCGCTTCGTGAACTTTGGTCACGCCATGACAGTGCGCGTGCTGGTTTACCTTTAGTGCAACTGGGTGTGGCGCTGAAACTAATGGGCGATGCGCCACGTGGTGACCAAGCTATCACTTTAGGACTGAAAACCAATCGTAGCGACGATCGTATCTGGATGGCTGACTACGGCAGCGAACTGCGTGATAAAGCCATGGAGTTGAGTCTTCTGGAAGAGAACAAATTGCTGCCAGAGCAGCAAAATCAATTGCTGATGGAGCTTTCTAATCTTGCTTACAGCCAACGCTGGCTTTCCACTCAGGAAAGTAACGCGTTGTTCCTGGCAGGTCGCAACTGGCAAACAGCGAAAGGTGACTGGCAATCGCAGGTGTCATTTATTGCTGAGCCGCTGGCGGGCATGCAGTCCATCACGCGTAATTTGAATGCCGAGCAGCTCGCAGGGTTGCAGGTTACTAACACCGGTGCGGGTAATTTATACCTGCGTTTAGACAGTGTGGGTTATCCGCAGCAGGCTCCGGCACCTTACAGCAACGTTTTGCATATTGAGCGTCAGTTCCTGGATGCAAAAGGCAATCGTAAATCATTGTCTGAACTGAAAAGTGGCGAGCTAGTGATGGTCTGGCTGGATGTTTGGGCGGATAAAAATGTGCCGGATGCGTTAGTTGTTGATCTGTTACCAGCAGGTCTTGAACTCGAAAACCAGAACCTTTCTGAAAGCAGTGCCAGCCTGAGTGATAGTGATAATCAGGTTCAGGGTTTACTGAATCAGATGCAGCAGGCTGATATTCAACATATGGAATTCCGTGACGATCGCTTTGTTGCCGCATTGCCGCTTAACGAAAGCCAACATGCGACCCTGATTTACCTTGCTCGTGCTGTCACACCGGGAACCTACCATGTCCCTGTATCACAAGTTGAATCAATGTATGTGCCGCAATGGCGGGCAACGGGTGCCAGCACCGGTATGCTGACTATACATCCGTAACAGGCTAAACAAAGTGCGAAAGCCTTTACGCTGGCGGCACCGCTATCTCTTCGTGGTGCTGCCACTCATTTTATTGCTGGGTATTTGGCTGGCGGACAGGCTTTGGCCGCTACCGCTTTCTCAGGCAAATCCAGCGCGAGTTGTGGTCGCGGTGGATGGCACTCCGCTGTGGCGCTTTGCCGATGAGAATGGCATCTGGCGCTATCCAGTCACCGTTAGCGATGTTTCCCCCCGTTACCTCGAAGCCTTGATCAATTATGAGGATCGCTGGTTTTGGGATCACCCGGGGATCAATCTGCTGTCGATAATTCGTGCTGCCTGGCAAGATCTTCTCAGTGGTAAAGTGATTTCTGGTGGCAGCACGTTGACCATGCAAGTGGCTCGTTTGCTTGATCCGCATCCTCGAACATTGGGTGGCAAAGTTCGGCAGGTATGGCGAGCGTTGCAACTTGAGTGGTATCTCTCAAAAGAACAAATCCTCACGCTTTATCTGAATCGTGCCCCTTTTGGCGGTACGTTGCAGGGCGTGGGGGCAGCCAGTTGGGTGTACCTTGGGAAATCCCCGCAGCAGTTGAGTTATGCAGAAGCCGCTTTATTGGCAGTGTTGCCGCAAGCGCCTAGTCGTTTGCGCCCTGATCGTTGGCCCGAAAGAGCACAAGCCGCGCGTAATAAAGTCCTGATGCGCATGGCGGAGCAAGCCGTCTGGGAACCGCAGCAGGTAAAAGAATCCCTTGAAGAGCCGGTCTGGTTAGCACCAAGACAGATGCCACAGCTGGCGCCATTGCTTTCGCGTTATCTGGTGAGCCGCAGCAAAGCGCAGAAAATAACGACCACGCTCGATGCGCCGTTGCAGCGCCAACTCGAAGAACTGGCTCTGAACTGGAAAGCGCAGCTTCCTCCACGCTCGTCACTCGCGATACTGGTCGTTGACCACATTACTATGGAGGTTCGCGGTTGGGTTGGCTCGGTTGATATTAATGATCAAAGCCGTTTCGGGCATGTAGATATGGTGACGGCCATTCGCTCACCCGGCTCGGTATTAAAACCCTTTGCTTATGCTCTTGCGCTGGACGATGGCCTGATTCACCCCACGTCATTGTTACAGGATGTTCCCCGGCGCTTTGGCGATTATCGCCCTGGAAATTTTGACACTGGCTTTCATGGCCCGGTCAGCATGAGCGAAGCGTTAGTGCGCTCGCTTAATCTTCCGGCTGTGCAGGTTCTTGAGGCGTATGGTCCAAAACGCTTTGCTGCACAATTGCGTAATGTGGGGTTGGACCTGCATTTTCCGGCTGGAAGTGAGCCTAATCTTTCGTTGATTCTGGGTGGCGGCGGCGCTCGTCTGGATCAGATTGTTGCAGCCTATAGCGCCTTTGCACGCCATGGCCGTGCCGCACAGTTGCGCTTGCAGCCCGGACAACCACTCGTTGAACGGCCATTGATGTCTGCCGGAGCGGCCTGGATTATTCGTCGAGTTCTGGCTGGTGAAGCACAACCGCAACCGGACGCAACATTACCTGTTGTCGTGCCGCTGGCATGGAAAACGGGTACCAGTTATGGCTACCGCGATGCGTGGGCTATCGGGATCAATCCTCGCTATCTGATTGGTATCTGGACCGGACGCCCGGACAGCACGCCGGTTGCAGGGCAGTTCGGAACGGGCAGTGCAATTCCGCTGTTAAACCAGGTGAACAATTTGCTGCAAGCCAGTTCCGCCGTGCAGAAGGCGCGTCTGCCGGTTGATCCTCGTCCGGCCTCCGTTTCTGAAGGGAAAATTTGTTGGCCGGGTGGGCAAAATCTGGCTGCCGGAGACAACAATTGCCGACGCAGATTAACCAGTTGGTTGCTGGAGAATAGCCAACCGCCCACGCTTGAAGCGCCGGGACAAGAGGGCGTGCAGGGCGCAAGAAAGGTTGTCTGGTTGGATGATAACGGTAAACAGGTAGCTGCTGATTGCCCGGGCGCGAAACAACAAACTATCTCTTTGTGGCCGTTGCCGCTAGAGCCGTGGTTGCCCGCAAGTGAAAGAAGGTCTGCGCGTTTACCGCCGGTTTCAGAGCAATGTCCTCCGCAGCAGAAAGATGAAGTTACGCCTTTATTGTTGTTAGGGGTTCGTGAGGGCGCTATTTTGAAGCGCCTGCCTGGAGAATTACGCTTAGCGCTTCGTCTTAGCGCTCAAGGTGGGCAAGGAAAACGCTGGTGGTTTTTGAATGGCGAGCCGGTAGGTGACAATAGCAATGGAATCGCGTTGGATCTGGTTAAACCAGGGGCGTATCAGGTTTTAGCTCTTGATGAGGCGGGGCAGATAGCGGCCGCTCATTTCACGTTGCAATGAGCTAATAGCCTAATTTTTAGGCTTTCGCATTGAAAATGTTGCTGACATTCATCTTATTTTAAAAAAATGTTATCTGCATCCATAGGCAATGCGAGACTTGCTCATTATAATCGGCGCCAAATCATAACCGGTTATCCCATCAGGGACCGGGCAAACAGAACAGACACAGAGGTAATCATGGCTATTGAACGTACTTTTTCCATCATCAAACCAAACGCGGTGGCAAAAAACGTTATTGGTAACATTTATGCTCGTTTTGAATCCGCAGGGTTTAAGATTGTTGGCGCAAAAATGCTGCACCTGACTTCTGAGCAGGCTCAGGGTTTCTACGCTGAACACGAAGGCAAACCTTTCTTTGATGGCCTGGTTGCGTTCATGACTTCCGGTCCAATCATGGTTAGCGTACTGGAAGGCGAAAATGCCGTTCAGCGTCACCGTGATATTCTGGGTGCAACTAACCCAGCGAACGCACTGGCTGGGACTCTGCGTGCAGATTACGCTGATAGCTTCACCGAGAATGGCACACACGGTTCTGATTCTGTAGAGTCAGCGGCTCGTGAAATTGCTTATTTCTTCGCTGAAGGCGAAGTTTGCCCGCGTACTCGCTAATAAGCATTAACTGTTAAGCGACAGTTACATTTTATTTGTATGTACTTCGCTTTCAGTCATGGCATCTGTGCCATAGAATTTGTACAATGCTGCGCCCCGGACGAGCCTGCTCTCCGGGGCGTATCTTTTTTAACCCACCTGGGGCCGTAACGTGTAACAACGAGGCCGGAAGAAAATATGTCAGAGCAAATTGTCAATCCTGAGACACCCGTTTCAGTCGTTTCCAACAAGTCAGAAAAAATTAATCTGTTGGATCTAAACCGCCAGCAACTGCGTGAGTTCTTCGCTGAAATGGGCGAAAAACCATTCCGCGCTGATCAAGTCATGAAATGGATGTATCACTATTGCAGTGATGACTTCGATGATATGACTGACATCAATAAAGTTCTGCGTAACAAACTCAAAGAAGTTGCTGAGATCCGTGCACCGGAAGTCGCTGAAGAACAGCGTTCTGCTGATGGCACCATTAAATGGGCTATCAGGATTGCCGATCAGCTGGTAGAAACCGTGTATATCCCGGAAGAAGACCGCGCCACACTGTGTGTTTCTTCACAAGTAGGTTGTGCTCTGGAATGCAAATTCTGTTCTACGGCTCAGCAGGGCTTTAACCGTAACCTGCGTGTTTCTGAAATCATCGGTCAGGTCTGGCGTGCGGCGAAAATTATCGGTGCGCAAAAGAAAACCGGCGTTCGTCCTATCACCAACGTGGTGATGATGGGCATGGGTGAGCCGTTGCTGAACCTGAACAACGTGGTTCCGGCGATGGAAATCATGCTTGATGATTTCGGTTTTGGTTTATCCAAACGTCGCGTAACGCTTTCTACTTCTGGTGTGGTTCCTGCGCTCGATAAATTGGGCGACATGATTGATGTGGCATTGGCCATTTCTCTGCATGCTCCGACCGATGATATTCGTGACGAAATCATGCCAATCAACAAAAAGTATAACATCGAGACTTTCCTGGCTGCGGTTCGCCGTTATCTGGAGAAATCCAACGCCAACCAGGGCCGTGTCACCGTAGAATACGTTCTGCTGGATCACGTTAACGATGGGACTGATCATGCGCATCAACTGGCAGAATGCCTGAAAGATACGCCATGTAAAATCAACCTGATCCCATGGAACCCGTTCCCGGGCGCACCGTATGGCCGTAGCTCCAATAGCCGTATCGACCGTTTCTCAAAAGTATTGATGAGTTATGGCTTTACGACCATCGTGCGTAAGACTCGCGGTGATGATATTGACGCAGCATGCGGTCAGTTGGCGGGTGAAGTTATCGACCGCACCAAGCGTACGTTACGTAAACGTATGCAAGGTGAACCTATTGATGTTAAAGCAGTCTGATTAGCATTCGTTTAAATCAGATTCGTGCCACGCGGTTGAATTGCTGCGTGGTGCAAAAAACACATAGTGATATCTTGCAGTTATGCAAGTTTCGCGAGTGTCTTTAAGATTAATAATTACGGTGCGTTTCACTGCCTTTTAAGGCAGTATGTAACGGTACAACAATAGTTTAGGCGCATCTATTTAAGCCATCACAGTCGCAATCCGCTGACAACATTACAAATGCTGTCTATGGTTAACTCATCAGTGATGAAGTTGTTCAGATTAAGCGGTTCGTTTAAGTGAACAAGTTGTTTGAACTAAATGTTATGTTGTCTGAAGGTGTTGCCTTCAGAACACAAATTTGTTTCGCGGAGCGGGAGTTGTGGCGTAGCGGAAATGCTGTGCGACAAGGCTCCTGCCTAATTCCTCAATCGAACAGTTCCAGCAGTTGTAGCTAATGAATACTGAAGCCACTCACGAATCAAATGCAGCAAAAACCACGGGTGAACGTTTACGTGTTGCCCGTGAAGAACTCGGTCTTAGCCAACAAGCCGTGGCAGAACGCCTGTGCCTGAAAGTTTCTACCGTTCGGGATATTGAAGATGACAAGGCGCCAGCTGAGTTAGCATCGACCTTCCTGCGTGGTTATATCCGTTCCTATGCACGTCTGGTGCGTATTCCGGAAGAAGAACTGTTGCCAATGATGGAAAAACAAGCACCAGTCAGAGCGGCGATTGTCGCTCCGATGCAAAGTTTTTCTCTGGGGAAACGCCGTAAGAAACGTGACGGCTGGCTGATGAGCTTTACCTGGCTCGTGTTGTTTGTTGTTGTCGGTCTGACCGGCGCCTGGTGGTGGCAAAACCATAAGGCAGCGCAGGAAGAAATCTCGACAATGGCTGATCAATCTTCAGCTGAACTTTCTGCCAGCAACAGTAACTCCCAGTCAGTTCCATTGACTCCCAGCGATTCGTCCACTGCTGATACCTCTGCACAGCAACCTGTGCAGACCCCAGCGCCGCAATCGACTTCTGTGACTGATCCAGCGCAAAGTCAGGCTGCGGCAGCAACGGCTCAACAAACTACCCCGGCGGATTCTTCCGCTGTGGTAGCACCAAGCCAGGCTCCAGTTGATAATGCCCAGACAACGACGCCACCGGCACCCAATACAGCTCTGCCAACTGACCAGGCTGCGGTAACCACTCCTGCGGCTGATCCTAATGCATTAGTCATGAACTTCAATGCTGATTGCTGGCTGGAAGTGACCGATGCGACGGGTAAAAAATTGTTCAGCGGTATGCAGCGTAAAGATGGCAATTTAAATTTAGCCGGTCAGGCACCGTATAAGTTGAAAATTGGTGCTCCGGCGGCAGTACAGATTCAGTTCCAGGGTAAACCTGTCGATCTGAGTCGTTTTATCAGAACTAGCCAGGTTGCACGTCTTACAGTAAGTGCTGAATAATCCAGCCTGCATGACGCGTAATTGTGGAGATTTGTAATGCATAACCAAGCCCCAATTCAACGTAGAAAATCCAAACGGATCTATGTCGGGAATGTGCCAATCGGCGACGGGGCACCGATCGCCGTCCAGTCAATGACCAACACCCGTACTACGGATGTTGAAGCCACTGTCAACCAGATCAAAGCGTTAGAAAGAGTAGGCGCCGATATCGTTCGTGTATCGGTTCCCACTATGGACGCGGCCGAAGCCTTTAAGCTGATTAAACAGCAGGTCAATGTCCCATTGGTCGCTGATATCCATTTTGACTATCGTATCGCCCTCAAAGTTGCTGAGTATGGTGTCGATTGTCTACGCATCAACCCAGGTAATATTGGCAGCGAAGAGCGTATTCGCAGCGTTGTCGATTGCGCTCGGGATAAAAACATTCCGATCCGCATCGGTGTAAATGCCGGCTCTCTGGAAAAAGATCTCCAGGAAAAATATGGCGAGCCAACGCCGCAGGCATTGTTAGAGTCAGCGATGCGCCACGTCGATCATCTGGATCGTCTTAACTTTGATCAGTTCAAAGTCAGCGTTAAAGCCTCCGATGTTTTTCTGGCGGTAGAATCCTATCGTTTACTGGCTAAGCAAATTGATCAGCCGCTGCATCTCGGGATCACCGAAGCGGGTGGCATGCGTGCAGGCTCAGTAAAATCTGCCATTGGTCTGGGCTTACTGCTTTCTGAAGGTATTGGTGACACGCTGCGCGTATCGTTAGCTGCTGATCCGGTGGAAGAAATTAAGGTCGGTTTCGATATTCTGAAATCTTTGCGCATTCGCGCTCGCGGTATTAACTTTATCGCCTGCCCAACATGTTCGCGTCAGGAATTCGATGTTATTGGAACCGTTAACGCTCTCGAGCAGCGCCTGGAAGATATCATCACCCCAATGGATGTTTCGATCATTGGCTGTGTGGTGAACGGGCCGGGTGAAGCGTTGGTTTCCACTTTGGGTGTGACGGGTGGCAACAAGAAGAGCGGTTTCTACGAAGACGGTGTGCGTCAAAAAGAGCGAATGGATAACGACAACATGATTGCGCAGCTTGAAGCGCGTATTCGTGCCAAAGCGTCCATGCTTGATGAAACGCAGCGGATTAGTATCCAGCAGTTGGAAAAATAGTGCGAAACATGGGAAGCATTCGGCTTCCCGTGTATGATTGAACCCGCCAGACGTTTCACTTTCGCAAACAGTCTGATTTCGGGTTCATTTTTTGTATAAATTCGGTAGAGAATAAACGTGGCAAAAAACATTCAAGCCATCCGCGGCATGAACGATTACCTGCCTGGCGAAACCGCCATCTGGCAGCGCATTGAAGGCATTCTGAAACAGGTGCTCGGCAGCTACGGTTACAGTGAAATCCGTTTGCCGATTGTAGAGCAGACCCCGTTATTCAAACGCGCCATCGGTGAAGTCACCGACGTGGTTGAAAAAGAGATGTATACCTTTGAGGACCGCAACGGCGATAGCCTGACTCTGCGTCCTGAAGGCACCGCGGGCTGCGTGCGTGCCGGTATCGAACATGGTCTTCTGTACAATCAGGAACAGCGCTTGTGGTACATCGGGCCGATGTTCCGCCATGAGCGCCCGCAAAAAGGGCGTTACCGCCAGTTCAATCAGTTGGGTGTTGAAGTCTTTGGTCTGCAAGGGCCCGATATAGATGCTGAACTAATCATGCTGACTGCGCGCTGGTGGCGTGCGCTGGGTATTGACCAGCACGTCAGCCTTGAGCTGAACTCTATTGGTTCGCTGGAAGCACGCGCTAACTATCGTGATGCGCTAGTGGCATTCCTTGAGCAGCACAAAGAAAAGCTCGACGAAGATTGCCAGCGTCGTATGTACAGCAATCCACTGCGTGTTCTCGATTCCAAAAATCCTGAAGTACAGGCACTGTTAGATGATGCGCCAACGCTTGGCGATTATCTGGACGAGGATTCTCGTGAACACTTCGCTGGCCTGTGTCAGTACCTGGATGCTGCGGGTATCGCTTATACCGTAAACCAGCGCCTGGTGCGCGGCCTGGATTACTACAACCGTACCGTTTTCGAATGGGTTACCAGCAGTCTTGGTTCTCAGGGCACCGTTTGTGCTGGCGGCCGTTACGACGGTTTAGTCGAGCAGCTCGGTGGCCGTGCAGCTCCGGCAGTTGGTTTCGCAATGGGCCTTGAACGTCTTGTTTTACTGGTTCAGGCTATTAATCCTGAATTTAAAGCAGAATCTGTTGTCGATATTTACCTGATATCGTCAGGTCAGGGAACGCAAGCTGCGGCAATGTTATTCGCCGAGCAATTGCGTGACCAGGTCCCAGCTATCAAACTGATGACCAACTATGGCGGTGGCAACTTCAAGAAACAGTTCGTCCGTGCAGATAAGTGGGGCGCTCGTGCGGCTCTGGTGCTGGGTGAAACGGAAGTCGCAAATGGTCAGGTGGTCGTGAAGGATCTGCGCACAGGTGAGCAAACTACCGTTGAACAAACCAACGCGGTGGCTCATTTGCAGGCGCTACTGGGTTAATTTCCCCAGTGATTAATCGTTAAGGAGAAGGACTGCGTGGAAATTTACGAAAACGATAACGAACAGGTTGATGCGGTAAAACGCTTCTTTGCTGAAAATGGCAAAGCGCTGGTTGTGGGTGTCGTACTGGGTATTGGCGCACTGGTTGGCTGGCGTTACTGGAACAGCCATCAAGCTGAAAGCGTAATGGCTTCTTCTCTTGAATACCAAACAGTGACAGATGCTGTGCGCGCAGATAATCCTGCCACACTGGCTGCCGCTGAGAAATTCGCAGCCGGCACAAAAAATACTTATGGTGCTCTGGCAGCACTGGAATTAGCGCAGAAGTATGCTGATAACAATGACCTTGCGAAAGCGGCAGCTCAGTTGCAGCAAGGTCTTGCCAACACAACTGATGAAAACCTGCAGGCGTTGATTAACGCACGACTGGCGCGTGTTCAAATTCAACAGAAGCAATCTGATGCGGCGCTGAAAACCCTCGACAGCATTAAAGGTGAAGGTTGGGTAGCGATTGTTGCTGATTTGCGCGGTGAAGCGCTGCTCAGCAAAGGGGATAAGCAAGGTGCGCGCGATGCGTGGAGCAAAGGCTCAAACACTGATGCTTCTCCAGCCCTGCGTGAAATGATGCAGATGAAAATTAATAATTTGTCGAGCTAAGAGGGACCCGATGCAATTGCGTAAACTACTTGTACCAGGGCTGATTTCTCTGACGCTGCTCAGCGGTTGTTCACTGTTTAGCGGTGAAGAAGACGTGGTTAAAATGTCTCCACTGCCGACAGTTGAAAACCAGTTTGAACCTGAAAAAACATGGAGCACTTCTGTTGGTAGCGGCATTGGTGATTTTTATTCCAATCTGCACCCAGCGTGGCAGGACGGCAACGTTTATGCCGCTGACCGCCGTGGCACCGTTAAAGCCGTAAACGCGGACGACGGTAAAGAAGTCTGGTCCGTCGATCTCTCTGAAAAAACGAATTTCTATTCCAGCAACCTTCCGGCACTGCTTTCTGGTGGCGTAACGGTTGAGGGGGCGCACGTTTACGTCGGCAGTGAAAAAGCACAGGTTTATGCGCTTAATACCTCTGATGGTAGTATTGCGTGGCAAAGCAAAGCGGCTGGCGAAGTCCTTTCTCGCCCGGTTGTGAGCGACGGTTTAGTTCTGGTTCACACCAGCAACGGCCAGCTCCAGGCATTTGATGAAGCTGACGGTGCGGTGAAATGGACCGTAAACCTGGATATGCCAGCGCTTTCCCTGCGCGGCGAATCAGCTCCAGCAGTAGCGTTTGGTGCAGCTATTGTCGGTGGCGATAACGGACGTGTCAGCGCTGTTTTGATGAAACAAGGTCAGCTGATTTGGCAGCAACGTATTTCTCAGGCAACTGGTGCGACTGAAATCGACCGTCTGAGCGATGTTGATACCACGCCAGTTATCGTGAATGGTGTTGTATATGCATTGGCATATAACGGCAACCTGACTGCGCTGGACTTACGTTCGGGTCAGGTCATGTGGAAACGTGAACTGGGTTCAGTGAACGATTTCATCGTGGATGCGAACCGCATTTTCCTCGTCGATCAGAATGACCGCGTTGTGGCATTAAACGCTGATGGCGGCGTGACTCTGTGGACGCAAAGCGATTTGCTGCACCGTAATTTGACCTCTCCTGTTTTGTACAACGGTTATTTGGTTGTAGCCGACAGCGAAGGCTATATGCACTGGATCAATGCCGACGATGGTCGCTTTGTTGCTCAACAGAAAGTGGACAGCTCTGGGTTCCAGACTGAGCCCGTTGTTGCCAGCGACAAACTGTTGATTCAGGCGAAAGATGGTACGTTGTACGCTATCAAGCGTTAAACTTACCTGACGTAATAGCATGAGCGAAACGGTTCCCGTAGTCCGGGAGCCGTTTCCTGTTTTTAGAAACGACGTGAATTGACGTCGTTTTATGATGAATTTTGAGTAATGAGGCTTTTATCATGGTACCTGTGGTTGCGCTCGTCGGGCGCCCTAATGTCGGAAAATCCACGTTGTTTAACCGCTTGACGCGTACCCGAGATGCGCTGGTCGCGGATTTCCCGGGGCTGACTCGCGACCGCAAGTATGGTCGTGCTGAAGTGGAAGGTCGCGAGTTTATTGCTATTGATACCGGTGGTATTGATGGCACTGAAGATGGCGTTGAAACACATATGGCTGCGCAGTCGCTTTTAGCGATTGAAGAAGCTGATGTCGTGCTATTTATGGTTGATGCGCGTGCAGGCTTGATGCCTGCAGATGAAGCTATCGCTAAGCATTTGCGTTCACGTCAGAAGCCAACCTTCCTGGTGGCGAACAAAACAGACGGTATGGACCCCGATCAGGCGGTAATTGATTTTTACTCCCTGGGTTTAGGTGAAATTCACCCAATCGCTGCCTCTCACGGTCGCGGTGTGACAACCTTGCTGGAACACGTGCTGATTCCGTTTATCGACGATAAAAACCCGCGCGAACCAGAAGAAGAAATTGATGAAGATGCAGCCTATTGGGCGGCATTTAATGCTAAGCATGGCATTGTTCCTGAAGGTGAAGAAGAAATCGAAGAGGAAGAAGAAGAAGCCTTCAATCCTATCGATTTGCCTATCAAACTGGCTATCGTTGGCCGTCCAAACGTAGGTAAGTCAACGCTTACCAACCGTATTTTGGGTGAAGATCGTGTAGTGGTTTATGACATGCCTGGCACCACGCGTGACAGCATCTATATCCCGATGGAACGTGATGAGCGTGAATATATTCTTATCGACACCGCTGGTGTGCGTAAGCGCGGCAAAATCACTGAAACCGTTGAGAAATTCTCGGTAATCAAAACCCTGCAAGCGATTGAAGACGCTAACGTTGTTATGTTGGTGATTGATGCTCGCGAAGGTATTTCCGACCAGGATTTGTCTCTGCTCGGCTTTATCCTGAATAGTGGGCGCTCACTGGTGATTGTCGTCAACAAGTGGGATGGCCTGAGCAACGAAGTCAGAGAGCAAGTTAAAGAGACCCTGGATTATCGTCTTGGCTTTATCGACTTTGCTCGCGTGCACTTTATCTCCGCACTGCATGGCAGTGGCGTGGGTAACTTGTTCGAATCTGTGCGTGAAGCTTATGACAGCTCAACGCGTCGCGTAAGCACTGCGTTACTGACTCGCATCATGACTATGGCTGCAGAAGATCACCAGCCGCCGTTAGTTCGTGGTCGTCGCGTTAAGCTGAAATATGCGCATGCCGGTGGTTATAACCCACCAATCGTTGTGATTCACGGCAACCAGGTTAAAGACCTGCCGGATTCCTACAAGCGCTATTTGATGAACTACTTCCGCAAATCGCTGGATGTGATGGGTACGCCAATCCGTATTCAGTTTAAAGAAGGGGAGAACCCGTTTGCCAACAAACGTAACACCCTGACACCGAACCAGATGCGTAAACGTAAGCGTTTGATCAAACACATCAAGAAAAGCAAATAATTCGTAGCGAGGAGTCATCCTGGCCATAAAAAAACCCGGTTTAACCGGGTTTTTTTATCTTTAAATTTCGCAATTAATCTTCATTTCACGCCATATTTGCTTTGCAACTCACTGATGCGTTGCTGATATGAGTCTGCCAGGCACGCGTTTTTATCGTCCTCTTTCCAGCACTCATTGCGCCCTTTAATCCAGCCTCGTTGTTCAGCTTTAAGCGTCGGATTATTTTTGGATTTAGCCAGCGCTTGCTTGTACGTCTCGGTAAGTTTTAGATCCTGAGCAGAAAGGGTTTTGCTTTGGCAAATGAGGTCTTCCATGCTGCCTTTATTTACGCCTGAGCAAGAAAACGATGGGCCTGTTTGCTGCTGCGATTTTTTATTTTCAGTGGGCGCGAAGCTTACTTCATCTTCAGGCAAACAGACGCCGTGAGTACGATTGGGGCCGGTAAAAGAGATCTCAGGATTACCGTCTGTTGAACGCACAATGCTGATCACCGTTTTACCGCTGGTCGCTTCCCAATAGGTCGGGCTGCTCTGTTTAATCGTCGCTTTTTGACCATTTACCCACACGCCACCTTTACCGTCACTGTAAGTTCCGCCCGTTTTCCCACAGCTAAAATTGAACGCCTGCGGAGGTGTCGTCTTTTCAGTCGACGCTTGCGAAGCGAGCGGAAATAAAACTAACGCAATGAGAACGATATTTTTCATGATGAACCCTTAGGTCGAAATTTGCGTACTGGCTTCAGTATGCGTTATGCCAGGGAATTTAACACGCTCATGTAAGGCTGGATTATCACTGTCATCTTTCAGCTTCACCCCGGTTAACCGGCGCAAGAAGGCTTATTCCAGGAGCCATGCAACTTTAAGCGCGGCAGCGGTGTAGGCAACCAGATTAAAGACCTGCCGGACTCCTACAAGCGTTACTTGATGAACTACTTCCGCAAATCGCTGGATGTTATGGGTACACTAATCCGTATCCAGTTCAAGGAAGGCGAGAACCCGTTTGGTTTTTTATCTCATAGTCCGGTAGAGAAAATTGGCTGATAAAGGCATTGAGCGCTTTGGTATCCGGCAGGGCAGACAATGCACCTTTGCGGGTTGTCGCGAGGGCACCACAGGCACCAGCCTGAGCAATGGCCTGATGGATCTGTTCAAAGCTCTCGGGCATCCCATTATGTGCAATCCAGGCCAACAAACCGGCGACGAAAGCGTCGCCAGCCCCGGTTGTATCGACACTATCGACGGTATAGCCATTGAAATGGATGACGCTGTCGCGCCATAACACCATGGCGCCTTGCGAACCGTAGGTCACTACTTTCAGTTGTGCAGGTAGCGCCTTAAGACCTTCAAGCGCCAGGGTAAAATTGTGGGTACCTGTCATCCAGTACCATTCTTCTTCCGAGAGTTTAAGAATGTCGGCCTGAGAGGAAAAATGGCGCACCGTCTCGAGCATTTCATGCTTGTCGAGCCACATTTGCTCCCGTAAGTTCACATCGAAACTCAGCAATCCCCCGCGTTGTTTAACATTGCTGATGGCGGCAACCAATGTATTACGGCAAACGTCGGTGACCATTGCCAGAGAGCAGAAGTGCAGAATATCGTTGCTAAATTCTGGAAGGGCATCGGACGTTAAAAATTGATCGGCGGAGGGGGTGGTTAAAAACGTAAACTCGCGCTCTCCGCCACTATTCAGAGAGACCAGCACCGTACTGGTTTTGTGCTGGTTATCCAGTTGAAGGCATGCGGTTGAGACGCCTGAGTCAGACAGCGTTTTTTTTAGAAAATGACCAAAGTCGTCATCACCAACCCGGCCAATAAAGCCACTCTGGCTGTGTAAACGTGCAGCACCGACCGCAACATTGAATGGGGCTCCTCCTGCGCAGGCTTGATACTGCATCTCTGAAAGCGGTAAAAGATCGACCACCGCATCGCCAAGAGTCCAGATATTCATGATATTTCCTTAATGATAATTAACTCATTTTATTCAAACGTATTTTTTAAAAGTTATAATCCAGCATCAACTTATAATCGGTGGTGAGGGCATCGCCATTAGTGACCCAGCTTCCGCTCTGGTTTATCAACGAACCGGTAACTTCCCCAGATGCTGTGAAACGAGAGGTCAAAGGATAATTCACCGACACCTTCAGGAAGCGATTACGGGTATTTTGGAATACTTCGCCATCTTCAGGCTGTGCATTGTTTTTCTTATAATGCCCATAACCGCCGCTCAGTGTTGTGGATAATTTCCCCCAGTTGCGCCAGACGCCGAATGAAGCGGTCCAGCTTTTTTCGTCGATATCGCCCCACTGCGCTCTGTCTAAAATGGCAGAAGCAAATTGCTGGCGGAACCAGACTCCGGTGGTGTTGTTGATAATATATTGCACCCCTGGTTCAATCTGAAATGAACGTACGTCACGGTCATTTTGTGAACCACCGCTGCGGCGATGGTCAATCTGCTGATACAGGTAGTTAAAGAAGGATAAATTGTCCGTAACACGCAAATCGGTAAAGAACTTGGCGCGTCCTTGCCAACGATCGTCGATTGACGCACTCCCGCCCATAACATCCCAGCCATAACGAAGGCGCTTATAGAAATATTCGTGGCCGATAATCAACTGAGTCCACTGATTCTGGCTGATGTAAGTCTGGTTCTCCCACGTGCCGTTATAGTTGGTGGTTCTGCCATCAGAGAACGCCAGATACCAACCGGGTAATGCATCATGACGCATTACCCCTTGTACAAACGTCAGTGAATCATTCCCGCTGTGGAAATGGCTGTTACGCCAGTTATTATCCTCAATGGCATATTTCATTTTAAGCTGGCCGTGAACGCGACCACCGGCAGGATTGGAGGAGCGAGTTGAGGTCCACATGACATCCTCATCCAGATATGACCACGGATCCACGGCAATAACCTTTCCCGATGAATCCTTCATGATGCTCATACTCGCATTCGCCAGCGCTGGAAAAAGAAGAACAAAAATAACAGACAGGGCATGATGGTTTTTCATAATAATATCCCGTTAAATCATTTCTTTTATTTTCAGCATTGCGTGAAAATTATCGTTTTGAGGCAGACTGATACTCCATGGTTTCTCCTGCATGGAATACATCCGGGTGCTGAATGCCGCTTTATTGTTTATGTAAAAAACAGCAATTGAGTTTTGAACCAGAACACGTAACTCAACTTTGTCATCGAGCGGAACATTCACCCAGGATTCAGCGTTGGCCTGATGAATCGACGCGAGCGGAGCGTTAAAAAAGTAGACTTTCCCTTTGCTCTTATTGAACACAACGTTGAGCGTCGCATCACTGACTCTGTCGTCAGTCAGCCCAAAGCTCATGACCATTCCCGCAGAGGGAACATCTACCGTTGCGCTTAATTCACCTCGTTTGGGCAGGGGTGGGTACACAGAGGACTGTAACAAGCCGAACTGCGTTGCCGTTTTTAGCGTTTTACTGCTCGTTAAGGTGGTAACTGGACCTGGGTTGTCATTGATGACCGTCAGTAGCTCATGGGGGAGGATGCTATTGAGCTGGCCTTTGTCATCTGCGGTCAGCTCATGAACTACCAGATTTCCTGCCCAGTCAATGTTGCCGCTGTCGCGGTTTCCCGCTTTGGTCGGGATCCAACCGAAAACAAACAAGCGGTCGTTTTTGAGAGCCAGTTTGCCTGCGTATAAACCCGACCCATCGACCACATAATTGTCCATTTTCCGCCACGGCCCGTCCGGATTCTCCGCGACCCGATATTGTGTCAGGCGTAGCGGCCATTGGTCGCTAAAGCTGAGATACCAACGTCCGTTGAAGAACACAAGCGTCGGGCATTCGAGGTTTGCGTTGCTGGTAATAGTATCGTTATTAAAAAATACCCCACGGTCTTCCCAGTTCTTTAAATCGGTTGAGCTGTACCGGGCAATAACACCACGACCATTGCTGCGGGTAGTAATTAACATCCAGTATTCTTTCTTTTCTTCAATCCAGACAATATGGGGATCGCGGAAGTCATTACCCCGATAGTTACCGCCTGGCAGAATCGTATCCTGAGGGTGTTTCACCCAGTGAAGACGGTCTTCACTGGTCGCGTGCATAATGGACTCCACCGGGAACACATTTTCATTATGTGCGGTGTACCAGGCATGCCAGATATTGCCGACTTTAATAATCGAGCCGGTTCCCAATAGCAGTTCAGGATCGTCAACGTCGTTAACGTAGGGAATCACTTCCGAATGGTTCTGATAATCATATAAGTTGGCACTCGACAGCAGATGAATTGCGTGTACTCCTACATCGCTACCACCGCGTACATCATTAAGATAAAAAATATCAAATTTGCCATCGCTATAAACAGGCATCGGGTCACCAATAAATGAACCCTCCACTCGTGGGAAAAAGTTATTAATATGACTAATGCTTTTATTATGTAATGTTTCTTTAGATGGCTGCGACCAGGCTGTCGTATTTCCAACAGAAAGCGCCAGCAGAGCGACGAATGCCACCAACGTTGATTTTTTCATGCTATACCTGAATGTCAGAAGTTATAATTCACGCCAACCACGGTAAATGGATTCCATGAGTGACCGGTAGATGTCCAGAGTCCGGTTTCTTTGGTAAATTGCGCTTTGAATTCACCATATAATCTCACTTCACCAACAACCGGATAGCTGATGGTGCCGCCAATAAATTTATATCGGCCATCATAAAAAACTTCTTTGGCATTGCTGGCATTATCTATTTTGTCCTGACCGAATCCAAAATACAGCGAGGTTAATAGAGGGTACCAATTTCGCCAGAGTCCAGCCGTGACTTTCCATTCTTCTTCAATAATGTCGCCCCAGCTTTCACGCTCCTGACGGTTATAGTAATAATAAGGTCGAAGATACAAACCAAGATCCGGGCTCACGCGGTATTGAATGGCAGGTTCAATTTCAAATATATACTGATCAAGATCGCCATTTCCTGGCTCATTACCCTGCGGCTGATATTCACCATAAGCATATCCGGCAAGGCTCCATTTGTTGCTCAGTCGCAGGTCCTGCCAGACTTTGAACCTATTCTTCCAGCGTTTAGTTGCTGTTTCGGAACCGACCATGACTTCCGTACCGATATTACCTCGCCAGGTTTCAACAATATGACCAACAAAAATCTCATTGATGGTATTGGTTCCATTGTAGTCCTGATTGCTAAACTGGCCTTTATAACTATCTTCCCTGGCATTCCAGAAACCAAAATACCAGTTTGGTAATTCATCGTGCCTTAAAAAAGCCTGGATGGTGGCGAGTTTGAATTTTCCGCTGTCTTTCTTATTATTACTCCAGCGAACATCATCAATTTCTACCTGAGTCCCGATGTTTCCGTGCAGGCCGCCGACTTCCATGTTGCGACCGATACTGTTCCAGTGAACCGGCGGGTCTTCCTGTCTTAAACGCAATAGGCTGACATCTTCCGGGTTATCTACGTTATTATTTTTTTTCACTTCAGCTGTTTTATTATCAGTTGATGCTGATAATGTTACTGGCACTGACGATGCCGTGGGTTCAGATTCTTTACCCGCAGTAACAACGCTAAGTGATGATTGCTTATTTTCTTTTTTTGCCAGTGATGTACTCGTTGTTTTGGTTTCAGATTCATCTTGAAAATAGCTTTCATAGCTTCCTGTATAATCTACTGCCTGTTCTGTTGTTTCTTCAGCAATGGCAGGATATGTAACCAATGACAGTATCAATGCCAGTGTCTGTTTTCTTGAAACGAATATTTTTTTATTTATCGCTCTAATGCGATGCTGAGGTGCTAATATTTCATCCATTTTGCTATCTCATTATTCCAGACAGTAATATGCCAGCCAGAGACTGGCAGAAATAAAAAGCTTTCAATGTAAGAAACACGTCGAAACTGAGTGGGATTATTTATCCAAAGACCAGTATCCGGCATCTTGTAATGAGGCAATACCGTGATTCGCAAACAGTGAAATATCGCGTTGATCCGGCTGCGGATAAATTCGGCTGCTTAAGCAAGCGTCGCCATCGTTAACAAATACTTCCACTGATGAGCGATCAATAAATATTCGCAGTGACAGTAAGCTGTTTGCGGGCAGCGGAATGCTGCGCGTCCCTTCAAGTGAATATTTCGGATAGCTACGCTCCACCACCAGACGCTGGGCCTGATTGTCGACGTATATTCTCAGCCCGTCGCCTAACGCCATGCCAAACTGTTCAGCCGTAGACGCGCTCAGATCCCATGCCAGCTGCACCTCGACCGCTTCGGCATTTGCCGTGACAAGGACTTTCTGATTATTCAGGTCGCGAACGGGCGCGGGATAATAGCTGCCGCGCAGTGCGGTGACTTCGTCAGCGGGTTTCATCTTCACACGATGATTGTCATCAAGGCTTAATTCACGCGGGAGAGAGAGCATACCGGCCCATCCATCCTGCTGTTCGGGCATCGGCGATTCCCACATAGCCAGCCAGCCGATGACAATGCGGCGGTTATCCGGGGTCAGGAAACTTTGCGGAGCATAAAAGTCGTGTCCATGGTCCAGCTCAATAAATTCTCCATTATGGGTGAACGGTTGTCCTGGCTGCCATTCCCCGAGCAAATAGCCACTCTGGAAGAGGTTGCGATGATGATAACCTTCCGCCGCCATCCCTTGTGGGGAGAACATCAGGACGCGCTTATCTCCCAGGGTAAAGAAATCCGGGCATTCCCACATAAAACCCATGCCTTCGTCAGCCTCGGCGAAAATACCTTTGTCGTGCCACTCACGGAGATCGGTGGAGCGGTACAGGCGCACCTGGCCAGTATTCTCCACGCGGGAACCGACAACCATGTACCAGAACTCACCTTCGCGCCACACCTTCGGATCGCGAAAATGATGCAGTCCTGGCGGTGTATCAATCACCATGCCATGCCGTTCAAAATGGATGCCGTCACAGCTGCTTGCCAGGCACTGCACCTGGTAGAGATTGTCGTCGGTGTCTGCCGAACCGTGAAATTTATGTCCGGTATAAATCAGCGCCAGCGTATCGCCGTCCACCACGGCGGAGCCGGAGAAACAGCCGTCTTTATCCGCCGGGCCTTCCGGGGCCAGCGCAACCGGTAGATGTTCCCAGTGCACCAGATCTTTGCTGCGGGCGTGCCCCCAGTGCATCGGACCCCATTGAGGGGAATAGGGGTGATGTTGATAAAACGCGTGATACCAACCATCAAACCACACCAGGCCGTTAGGATCATTCATCCAGCCTGCGCGAGCGGCAAGGTGATACCGCGGATACCAGCGTGGATTGATAGCGGATTGTGCTTTTTCCAGCGTCTGTTCAGCCTGTTCTAATAAGGATGTCATTGTCTTTACTCTCAGTACATTAAACAGCGTTTTGCTGCAGAAAGGATGGCTCAGATGAGGGTTGATTTGAGCGCAAAAGGAAAATGGAAATAAACGTGGTGCAGAACACCGTAATGCCCATGATCAGATAGGACTGAGCGAAGCCGAATTTCTCATAGCTAAAGCCCGCCAGCGGGGATAACACGGAGCCAATAATCGAGCTGGTGCAGGCGAATCCCACCAGATAAATCGTGGAGGACAGGCGTTTATCGAAATTTAGACTGTTGTATTTAAAAATGGCGACTAACAGTATCGGCAGTTCAACAGCGTGAAGCAGTTTGGTAATTGAAATCAGCAGGGGTCCTTCCACCAGACCGGAAGCAATCATGCGCAGCGCCATTACCATCCCTGCGAATATCAGACCATTTTTAGCGCCAATGCGGTTAACCAGCCACGGTGCACAAAACATGCCTGCTGCCTCTAGAAAGACCTGGAAGGAGTTTAAATAGCCAAACATCGCGTTCCCTTCTCTTAATGTCGGGAACTGTGAAGAGAAATAGACCGGGAATTGCTGGTCGTATACGCCGTAAATGCAGGTTCCGACCACAAAGAAGATAAGTGCCCAGAAGTGCGGTAAGGTGAGCAAGCGCAGGGCATCTGTCAGGGAGACTTTTTTAGCGCCTATTTCGAGTTTCTCCATGCTTGCCGGAGCCGCGACTTTTAAGCGGAGCAGCAGGCAGAAGAAGATTATCCCTGAGCAAGAGGCCACCAGGAAGTTAAGGTCAGGGTTGATATTAAACAGTAACCCGGCAAAAAACGTGGCGACAGCCCAGCCCAGAGACCCCCACATGCGGGCCCGTCCAAACTCAAAGGTACTCTGACGCGCAACGCGCTCGGTATAAGACTCCAGAACGCCGATACCACCATTAAATGTCAGCCCGATAAATAAACCACCGAACGCGCTCCCCAACAGAATGTTGATGCTCAGCAAATAGCTAAACAGCAGATAAGCGGGGCCGGAGAGGATCAGCAGGGCGGTGATGAACCATAACAGATGTTTGCGCAGGCCAAGTCGATCCTGGATAAAGCCATAACAAACCTGAGCGAAGAGCGCGGAAACGGATAATACGGAAAAGATAATGCCGGTTTCCGATGTTTTTAGCCCCACTTCCTGGTTAAGCCAAATGGAGAGAAGTGAACTTGACGAGGACCAAGTCACAAAGAAAAAGAACAGCAGAGCGCTGAGCAGCAGGTAGCTGCGTGAAGGCCGTTTTTTCATTTATGTAATCTCATAAGAGGGTATGCAAAAATGGTAACGTTAACATTTTTGATATACACTTAATTTTGGCTTGTTAACCGATGTTAATCACAAAAGTTAACGTTAACATTAATATGTTGCGATCAAGATCAAATTTTTTATCGTGGTTTGCATAGCCTTGGGGTTCGATGCTTAAAATAGGGAATTCGCGTTTGATCACAACCCTTAAATCGCTGGATCGAGTGCAAAACCAGGATTGGATCGTTAGTTTTTTAATGGAAGGTTATGGCGTCTTTAAAAGATGTGGCCAGACTGGCCAATGTATCTCTAATGACCGTGTCGCGGGTGCTGAATGATCCGAAACGCGTGAAACCTGAAACCCTTTCACGGGTGCAGGAGGCTATCTTACAGCTCAACTATGTGCCGGATCTGTCTGCCCGCCAGGTGCGTCGTGTTGGCTCCAGGAATAAAACAATTGGCGTGCTTGCTCTGGATACAGTCACTACCCCTTTTTCAGTCGAAATTACGCTGTCTATCGAAGAAACCGCACGGGCGTATGGCTGGAATAGCTTCGTGGTTAACATGTTTGCTGATGACAATCCTGACGATATTGTCGATCTGCTACTCGCGCACCGGCCTGGGGGGATTATTTTCACCACCATGGGGCTGCGCGAAGTGAGTATCTCCCCCAGGTTGCTGAAGCATCCCCTTGTACTCGCCAATTGCGAGAACAAGGGAGAACTGGTTGCCAGCTATATTCCTAACGATGAACAAGGGCAGTATACCGCAGTGCAGGCGCTATTAGCGGCGGGGTATCGTCGCCCTCTCTGCTTGCATTTACCTGCCAACCATCTGGCGACGCTTCGCCGCTGTCGGGGGCTTGATCGCGCTTGCCGTGAAGCCAATATCAATCCCGATACGCTTGAGCACTGCTATATGCAATATGGTGACGAGCACTACCGTGATATTCCGGACATTCTGCTGGCGCATATCTATCAGGGGCAACCGCAATTTGATTCGGTGATCTGTGGCAATGACCGTATTGCATTTATGGTATATCAGACGCTGTTGACACAAGGGATCCGAATCCCACAGGATATTGCTGTTCTTGGGTACGATAACCTCGTAGGGATCGGGAATTTGTTTATCCCCCCGCTATCCACTGTCCAGCTACCGCACTATGAGATTGGGCGCTTAAGTACATTGCACATCATCAACGGCGACAGCCACCGAGAGAAAGTGCTGGTCGATAGTCCCTGGCTGTTGCGAGAATCATTTTGAGAAAGCATTGAGGAACTATAATTCTCAGCATGCGAATGACGATATTTGGAATAAACCTTCCCGGCGAATAATAAAAATGCAGTTGTGTTCCGATTCCATCGGTTTGCGCTTAGGTTTCCATCTGGGTACAACAAAAGATGAATAGAGTTGCAGAACTGAAAGGAGTAATTATGGAAACGAAATGCCCGGTGTGTGAAAACCCGCTCCAGCCAACCGATACAGGCGCGCAATGTGAAGCCTGCAAACAGGATTTTCGTCTTGAGGCTCGCTGCCCGGATTGCCACAAGCCGCTGGAAGTTTTAAAAGCCTGCGGTGCGGTGGATTATTTTTGCCAGAATGGACATGGTTTGATCTCGAAGAAACGCGTCGAGTTCGTGCCTGTTGTCGAATAAGTTTTAGCTTTTCGCCGCCGTTTTACGCTTGCGTACAGGCTTCACCGGTGTAATGCCGGTGACCTGGCTTTCCACCCAGCCATCTTCCAGACGCGTTGTTAGCGTATCCCCAGAATTGACCTGTTTGGTTTTCTTCAGCACTTTGCCATCTGTCGCCGTTGTGACGCTATAACCACGCGCCAGGGTCGCCAGCGGACTGACCGCTTCAAGCTGTGCGATAGCCGTGCCGAAGCGTTGGCGAGTCTGGCTAAGACGCGCCGTGACCACCTGCGATAAACGATATTCCAACTGCTGTAAACGAGTCTGGGCGCGATGAATTCGAGCTTGTGGTTGTTGCTGGTTCAAACGCTGCATCAGGCGCTGCTGCTGTTGCGAACTGCGGCGCAGTTTTGCGTCCATTGCCACGGTCAAACGCTGCTGTAAACGCTCAAGCGTCGTTTGTTGGCGAGCCAGGCGCAGTTGCGGATGTTGTTGTTGCAGGCGATGTTGTAAGCGCGTGAAGCGCTGCGTGCGCTGGGCGAGATAATAATCCATCGCCATTTCCATACGCTGCTGCGACGATTGCAACTGACGCAGTAATTCGAGCTGATTACGGCTGACAATTTCCGCTGCGGCTGAAGGCGTTGGCGCGCGGACATCTGCGACAAAATCGGCGATCGTGACGTCAGTTTCATGCCCTACGGCACTAACGATCGGGATCTTGCTTGCGAAGATAGCCCTGACAACGCGCTCATCGTTAAAGCTCCATAAATCTTCCAGCGAGCCGCCGCCGCGCCCGACAATCAGCACGTCACACTCTTTGCGCACGTTTGCCAGCTCAATAGCGCGTATGATTTGCATCGGCGCATCAGCGCCCTGAACAGCGGTCGGATAAATAATTACCGGCAGAGAAGGGTCGCGGCGTTTGAGCACGTGCAAAATGTCATGCAGCGCGGCACCAGTTTTTGAAGTAATCACGCCGACCTGATGCGCAGGCGTCGGCAGTTGTTGCTTATGGATTTGTTCAAACAAACCTTCAGCGGTGAGGCGTTGTTTCAGCTCTTCGTATTGCTGCTGTAACAAACCTTCGCCCGCCGGTTGCATGCTTTCAACGATAATCTGATAATCACCGCGTGGCTCGTACAGAGTCAGAGTCGCACGCACCAAAACCTGCTGCCCATGTTGCGGACGGAAGGTGACGCGACGATTGCTGTTACGGAACATCGCACCACGAATTTGTGCGGTATCGTCTTTGAGCGTGAAGTACCAGTGACCGGAAGCCGGTTGGGTGAAGTTGGAAATTTCACCGCTGATCCAGACTTGCCCCATCTCTTGTTCCAGCAGCATTCTAACCGTCTGATTCAGACGGCTGACGGTAAAAATTGATGGAGTATTTATCGTTGGCATGTGACCTGGATCAAATTCTAAATCAGCAAGTTATTCGGTCAATAGTACCTTTCGTATTCTCCTAGGCAAGGAGTTTTCTTAAAAAAGTGTGGATGCAATCGATTCCGCTCTGTATAATGCCGCGGCAATATTTTATCTGTTCTCATTCACCCCAGGTTGAGATATTGCCATGCTACGAATCGCTAAAGAAGCACTGACGTTTGATGACGTTCTCCTCGTTCCAGCTCACTCTACAGTTCTGCCTAACACGGCCGATCTCAGCACCCAGTTGACCAAAACTATTCGTTTGAATATCCCTATGCTGTCCGCAGCCATGGATACCGTAACGGAAGCCCGTCTGGCCATTTCTTTGGCTCAGGAAGGTGGACTTGGTTTCATCCACAAAAATATGTCGATTGAGCGCCAGGCTGAAGAAGTCAAACGCGTGAAAAAACACGAAAGTGGCGTTGTGACTGACCCACAGACCGTGCTGCCGACAACCACTCTGCACGAAGTTAAAGAACTCACCGCACGTAATGGTTTCGCGGGTTATCCTGTTGTCACCGAAGCCAACGAACTGGTCGGTATTATCACCGGTCGTGACGTTCGCTTCGTCACTGACTTAAACCAGCCTGTCAGCGTGTACATGACCCCGAAAGAGCGTCTGGTTACCGTGAAAGAAGGCGAAGCGCGTGATGTTGTGCTGTCTAAAATGCACGAAAAACGCGTTGAGAAGGCATTGGTTGTCGATGGCAACTTCCACCTGCAGGGCATGATTACCGTAAAAGACTTCCAGAAAGCAGAACGTAAACCTAACGCCTGTAAAGACGACCAGGGCCGTCTGCGTGTTGGGGCTGCCGTTGGCGCAGGTGCGGGCAACGAAGAGCGTATCGACGCTCTGGTAGCCGCTGGTGTCGATGTTTTGCTGATTGACTCCTCTCACGGTCACTCCGAAGGCGTTCTGCAACGTATTCGTGAAACTCGCGCTAAATATCCTGACCTGCAAATCATTGGCGGCAACGTGGCTACGGCGAACGGCGCTCGCGCGCTGGCTGACGCTGGTGTGAGTGCGGTTAAAGTCGGTATCGGTCCTGGCTCCATCTGTACCACTCGTATCGTTACTGGCGTGGGCGTTCCACAAATCACTGCGGTTGCTGACGCAGTTGAAGCGCTGGAAGGTACCGGCATCCCGGTTATTGCTGACGGTGGTATCCGCTTCTCCGGCGATATTGCGAAAGCTATCGCAGCAGGCGCTTCTGCGGTGATGGTTGGCGGTATGTTGGCAGGGACTGAAGAATCTCCAGGTGAAATCGAACTTTACCAGGGCCGTTCTTTCAAATCCTACCGCGGTATGGGTTCCCTGGGCGCGATGTCTAAAGGTTCTTCAGACCGTTACTTCCAGACTGACAACGCAGCGGACAAACTGGTGCCGGAAGGTATCGAAGGCCGCGTGGCTTACAAAGGCCACCTGAAAGAGATCGTTCACCAGCAAATGGGTGGCCTGCGCTCCTGCATGGGTCTGACCGGCTGTGGTACTATCGACGAGCTGCGTACCAAAGCGGAATTTGTACGCATCAGCGGTGCGGGCATTCAGGAAAGTCACGTTCACGATGTGACGATTACTAAAGAGTCCCCGAACTACCGTATGGGTTCTTAAAATTTCTGCGCCCGGCTTTATGCCGGGTGTTTTTATTTTGTTTCACTTGCCTCGGAATTAGCCTCAATGACGGAAAATATCCATAAACATCGCATACTTATCCTTGATTTCGGTTCTCAGTACACTCAACTCGTTGCGCGCCGTGTGCGTGAATTGGGCGTTTACTGTGAGCTGTGGGCATGGGATGTCACTGAAGCACAGATTCGTGATTTCAACCCAAGCGGTATCATCCTTTCTGGTGGCCCGGAAAGTACCACTGAACATAACAGCCCACGTGCGCCTGAATATGTCTTCACCGCAGGTGTGCCAGTATTTGGCGTGTGCTACGGCATGCAGACCATGGCGATGCAGCTTGGCGGCCACGTTGAGGGTTCTAACGAACGTGAATTTGGTTACGCACAGGTCGAAGTTAAAACAGACAGCGCACTGGTTCGCGGTATCGAAGATTCCCTGAGTGCAGATGGCAAACCGCTTCTCGATGTCTGGATGAGCCACGGCGATAAAGTCACCGCGATCCCTTCAGACTTCGTGACCGTTGCCAGCACCGAAACATGCCCGTTCGCGATTATGGCGAACGAAGAAAAACGTTTCTATGGTGTGCAGTTCCACCCGGAAGTGACCCATACCCGTCAGGGCCAGCGTTTGCTGGAACGTTTTGTTCTGGATATCTGCGGCTGCGAAGCACTGTGGACTCCGGCAAAAATCATCGAAGATGCGATTGTTCGCCTGCGTGAACAAGTGGGCAATGACAAAGTGATTCTGGGCTTGTCAGGTGGCGTGGATTCTTCCGTTACCGCAATGCTGCTGCACCGCGCGATTGGCGACCGTCTGACTTGTGTATTCGTTGATAACGGCCTGCTGCGTTTGAACGAAGCTGAACAAGTGATGGATATGTTTGGCGATCACTTCGGTCTGAACATCATTCACGTTAAAGGCGAAGAACGTTTCCTGTCCGCGTTGGCGGGTGAGAACGATCCGGAAGCAAAACGTAAAATCATTGGCCGCGTGTTTGTTGAAGTGTTCGATGAAGAAGCACTGAAACTAGAAGACGTGAAGTGGTTGGCTCAGGGTACCATTTATCCTGACGTTATCGAATCTGCTGCTTCTGCGACCGGTAAAGCACACGTCATCAAATCTCACCACAACGTGGGCGGCTTGCCGAAAGAGATGAAGATGGGTCTGGTTGAGCCGCTGCGTGAGCTGTTCAAAGATGAAGTGCGCAAAATTGGCCTGGAACTGGGCCTGCCATACGACATGCTTTACCGCCACCCGTTCCCGGGGCCAGGTTTAGGCGTGCGCGTGCTGGGTGAAGTGAAGAAAGAGTATTGCGACCTGCTGCGTCGTGCTGATGCGATCTTTATTGAAGAACTGCATAAAGCGGATCTCTACAACAAAGTCAGCCAGGCATTTACCGTGTTCTTGCCGGTACGCTCTGTTGGCGTGATGGGCGATGGCCGTAAATACGATTGGGTTGTCTCACTGCGTGCAGTTGAAACCATCGACTTTATGACCGCGCATTGGGCGCACCTGCCATACGATTTCCTTGGCCGTGTTTCCAACCGCATTATCAACGAAGTTAACGGTATTTCCCGTGTGGTTTACGATATTTCTGGCAAACCGCCAGCGACTATCGAGTGGGAATGATTTAACGTCTGGCAACAGCCTGCACGTAAAAGCAGTAAAGTACCTCTAAGCCTGCGTAACTGCGGGCTTTTTTGTTTTTGTGTCTGGCACTTTCTGGCAGCTGTTAGCAACGGGAAGCACGGTTTTTTCAATGGAATTTTTGATGGTACTCTCTGGTTTCGAATTCAGGTTTGAAAAAGTACCATGTGATAAATTTCGGTTGAGTTATGGTATTTGTTTTTTATAAATCAATTAAAAACAGAGAGTTAAATAGCTTTTCTGAATTTTTTACAACATGGTATTTTTTGATTAAAGGAAAACAATAAACCATGTTGACTGACACCAGGCTGCGTCACCTTAAGCCGAAGGAGAAACTCTATAAAGTTAATGACCGTGATGGTCTGTATGTTGCGGTCACTCCGGCAGGAACGATCTCATTTCGTTATAACTATTTAATAAACGGAAGACAGGAGACCGTTACTTTTGGCCGCTATGGTGTTGGAGGGATCACGCTTGCAGAAGCGCGTGAACGGCTCAATGAAGCCAAAAAAATGGTTGCCAGTGGAAGATCGCCTGCTAGGGAAAAAGCCAGAGATAAAGCGCGTATCAAAGATGCGGAGACTTTTGGTGCGTGGGCTGAGAAATGGTTACGCGGTTATCAAATGGCTGAATCGACGCGTGATATGAGGCGTTCGGTATATCAAAGGGAGTTGAAGTCAAAATTTGCGCAGCAGAAATTGACCGAGATTACACATGAAGACTTACGAGCATTAACCGATAACATTGTCGAGAGAGGGGCACCGGCGACAGCTGTGCACGCCAGAGAGATTGTATTGCAAGTCTATCGCTGGGCTATTGAGCGCGGTCAGAAGGTGGATAATCCAGCTGATTTGGTACGGCCTGCAAGCATAGCGAAATTTGAGCCTCGTGACAGGGCATTGACGCCAATTGAAATCGGTCTGATGTATCGTTATATGGAACGGATAGGAACGACGCCATCAATCAGAGCAGTGGTTAAACTTTTGCTGTTAACGATGGTACGTAAAAGTGAGCTTACTAACGCGACCTGGAACGAGATCAATTTTAGTGAAGCAGTATGGACGATACCAAAGGAGAGGATGAAACGACGTAATCCACATTTGGTTTTTCTTCCCCGACAGGCAATGGATATTTTGATTGCTCTCAAAACCTTTGCCGGTAGTTCTGATTTTATCCTTCCTTCGCGCTACGATTCCGATGCGCCAATGAGTAGCGCTACTTTAAACCGGGTTTTGACACTGACGTATCGTCTGGCACAGAAAGAAGGGCAGTCATTGCCCAAGTTTGGCCCCCATGATTTACGGCGTACAGCTAGCACCTTACTACACGAGGCCGGGTACAATACTGACTGGATTGAGAAGTGCCTTGCGCATGAACAGAAAGGGGTACGGGCTGTTTATAATAAAGCCGAGTACCGCGAGCAGAGATCAGAGATGCTGCAAGATTGGGCGAATATGATTGATGAATGGGTATGTAATTGATAATAAATTAAATTGTAATCAATCTTTTTCTGGCGACAGAAGGAAAATTTTAGCCGCTAAAATATGGAGGCATCTATGTCTCTAAATGCCATCTCTATGATTCAGTAAGTAAGTTAGTACCTATTGAGCAGAGGGAAGGGCAACTGTAAACGACCCTTTGACTTAGACTTACTCGCAGGAAAACTAATGCCTTTCATGATCAGAGGCAAGTAAGGTGATTAGCCATTGCATAACCATAGAATTGATCAGCCCTATGTCATTACAGACCAGCTTCTGTGGTTTACTGGTGAGGTAATATCACAGAGATCCATTTTTCATAATCGCTTACAGCTGCGCTACAAATGATAAATCATAACACCATGAGCCATCATCTTAATACCGTTTAATCGCGGAAGATTTTACATAATTGGTTGATGATAATATTAAAATGTATTATGTGTTTAGTTTTTCTGAGTGAGATTTTAGCCGCTAAAATTTTGCCAGAAATGGAATTTTATAAGATGAACTCATCACGAATCGTTCCTAAGGCTTTAGAAATAGCTTGATTTGTTAGTACACTACCTGTTAAGCCCCCTAATTTTATACCAATTTCGCGATTGGAAAGCCCTTGCTTATGAAGAACCAGTATTCGCTTTTTGTTGTCAGTCAGTCGCGAATCTACCATTCTGCGTGCTAAGTTGCGCAGTTCAGGCACATTAGTTGGATCTAGTGAAGAATCAAAGAGGTAATGATAAAAGTACTCATCAACTAAATTATCTCCAGATTTTGCATTGTAGCGATCTGGATGGGCAATTTGTCTCCGTAGCCTCAAGACTTCTTGCTCAAATTGCTTTGTAGAACGTTTTGCCTGTTTATAGGTCGCGTTCCAAGAACCATCGTGCAGTTTCGGTCGGTGATTTAGACAGTATGTTTGACTGAAGTCTGGTCTCTTTTTTTTTCCAGATTTCTCATTATCTTCGTTTTCTTCACCTTCAATAACTCCATTCTCTTTCCATGATCTAATAAATGATGAAAATTCAGTCGGGTTTCCACATAAGGCACAAATTCGCGTTTTTCTTTCCATATTTACATATAGATCGGGGGCTAACTTTGAATTTTTTGGTCTGTTTCCTTCACAATACATAAAAAATGATTTGAGCATGTCCTGAGTGGATATGAAAAACATGTCTTGCTCTGTATGAGAACTATGGTTAACAAAATTTCTCAGATGAAAGTGAATTTGATCGGCCGTGTAAGAAAAGCCTCTGAGTTTAACAAGATCGCTATAGTTACAATTTTTTATTGAGGCAGGGCAAAAAGATAAATAATGATTTGGAAGTCGACTTAAATATTCCGATACAGATGGATCAATCAACTCTTTGATCAATTTTATGATGTTATACCGTTTAGATTTATCAGAATATGAATGCCATTTTTCCCTAAAGATGCGGATGGCATGCACTACCGTTTCATCAGTATGTTCCCAAACAGGGATGTAATACAGCCCTAGTCTTTTTTGCGCATTTTCTTCCGTTTCAAATATTTTCATGTCCAACCTATTTGTCCAATTGATACCACTAAGATACAAGAAATTTCAGGCAATATCCACTAAACAGTGTGGATAAGGAGATATGGTATGAATTCGTCAATGACTAATAAAATGCTGATTAATCGCAGAACATTACTCAAGATGATTCCTTTGTCTGATCGAACAATCTATAACTTGGAACAGCGTGGTGAGTTTCCTAAGCGTATTGTCTTGACTAGCCGAAGTGTTGCTTGGGATTTAGCTGAGGTTGAAAACTGGATTGAAGAAAAGCGCAGATCTGCTTTAAAGGCAGCAAGACCTGGTTTTTTTTGGTAAGTGCGAGTCATCATGACGATTAAATATGTAATGGATGTTCCATCTAGGGGACCGACTCAAAACAAAAAAGGGGCCGTGAAAGTAAAGAGAAATACGAGATATATAGATAAACTTTTGGCAATCCAGGAGTGTAGTGCTCTGGAGGCCAATGAAATAGGTTTTATTGCTCGGTTCTTAATTCAAGCAACTCTACCACACAGCAACCCAAGATTGAATGAGTGGTGCCGTAAAAATGGTAATTTAACCATGCATATGATGGCACCATCAGCAGTAGGTTTGCCTTTCGGTTGCTATGCTCGATTACTATTAGTTTGGGTTAGTTCTCAAGCAGTTAGAAATAAGTCAAAGCTGGATAAAGGATTTATTACAGAACAGGAAGCACGTAAGCTTGAATTGGGTCGCTCCCAACGGCGTTTCATGGAGGACTTAGGTCTTCGCTCAACCGGTGGAAAAAATGGTTCTATAAACCCATTTCGAGAACAGATGCGGCGATTATTTAAAACTACGATTAGTGTTACGTTTGCAGAGTTAAATGAGGAAAGTGGATATATTTGTGAGGATGAAATGGGAGCCAGAGTAGCTGATATTTCCCATATTTTATGGAGTGCAAAACAACCAGAACAAGATTTTTCATGGGAATCTTGGGTTGAGTTGTCACCTAAATTTTTTCAACTGATAACAGATAAACCTGTCCCATTGGATATGAGAGTATTGCGTTTGATTAAGCGCTCTCCGATGGCCTTAGATATATATTGCTGGGCGACGTATCGTGTGAGTTATTTAAAGCGAGTCACAATTATCCCTTGGCTAGGTTTGATGGAGCAAATGGGATCAAATTATGCCGATGTCAAAGACTTTAGACGACGGTTTAACGATGGGCTTGAAAAGGTACAGCGGGCATGGCCAGGGCTAGACGCTACACCAACCGACAAAGGACTTCTTATAAAACCAGGTGCTCCTCAAGTACCTCGAAGGAAAAAATACAGAACTGAGGGATATTGAAGCGTGATGAACCTCTATCAACTTACACTTTACCAGTGTGTATAAGCTTGGGGATGAAGAAAGTTATCCACGCATATTCTGTCACGCTTTAAAGAAAGTATTCTGCGCATGTTCTGTCTCAGTTTA
This sequence comes from Buttiauxella agrestis ATCC 33320, assembly GCF_000735355.1. Taxonomy (GTDB): domain Bacteria; phylum Pseudomonadota; class Gammaproteobacteria; order Enterobacterales; family Enterobacteriaceae; genus Buttiauxella; species Buttiauxella agrestis. The sequence continues at coordinate 40,847 of NZ_JMPI01000050.1, read as the reverse complement.
CGCATGTTTTGTCTCGGTATGCGCATGTTCTGTCTCTTGGAACGCTGTAAAGTCAGTTTATAACAAAGGGTTATAGAGCACCCTGTAGTGTTTTCCTGTAGGTTTAACCTATATAAAAATTAACCTGTAGTTAAAGGATAGATACTGTGGATAAGCTCGATGGGGGCAAATTACATTCCTGATTATCACTATTCGATTTTTTAATGTTAATTTTTTATTGAGATTTGTTTAGCTAAACATACATTTTTAAATGTTATCTGTTTCTTTTGGATACGATTGGTTCTGTAAGCATTCATAGCTTGTATTTGTATTGTTGACACATGAGGTAGATTGTTTTTTTAGCATATAAAATAATTGGTTAGCTGTGATTTGGAGGCTTTAAAATTTTTAGCCGCTAAAATCCGATAAATTTCCCTGTGAGTTAGGTGCGATGAAATCAATTATGGCTGAGTTTATCACCAGTGAGACGGGATCGAGACTCACGATATACCGAAGAATTTTACCCGAGTAATCCTGCATTAATACGCTAAGAAAACACATCCTGTACACTGAAATACACATTGATGTGCACAGATATACTACGGCTACTGGAGGGCAGGACATGTAAAGTAGGCCCACCGCTACGGTGTTCCAACTTTACCACTCCCTATTCGCCGCATCGCGGCTCAAGGGCGTCCTGCTCTGCGAGGCTGCCAGGCTACCGCCTGTATGGAGAGCTATATGAAAGTTACTCAGACTAGAAAAAATAGTACGCCAATAAAAGTTTATTGTTTACCCGAAGAAAAATTCTCATCCAAGAAAATGCAGAAGAATCTGGATTAAGTGTTGCCTGTTTTGTTCGTAGAGTTGCAATGGGTTATCAGGTTGATTCTATCGTAGATATAAAACAGGTTAATGAACTTAGCCGAGTAAACGCTGATCTTGGAAGACTTGGCGGATTACTTAAATTATGGCTCGCAAATGATCCTCGAACAGTTGATTTTTCACCCACACTGATAAGAACCTTGCTTGCAAAAATAGAATCAACTCGGCAAGAACTAAGGAACATTATGGATAAAATCTTGGATAAATAAATGTGTGGTTTCCTATATCCCTGCGTCTGTTAACAGACAGAGTGTTAAATATTACTAATCTGTTGAAAAAGAGGTGAGCAAATGAATTTAATGTTCCGAGTAGTTTCATCACAAAGAAGGGTTTTAGCCGCTAAAAAAGCTTTAATAGTTTCTTTCGTGGCGTCCGTCATGGCATTACCGGTGAAGGCCGGAATTCCAGTTATTGATGGCACTAATGTGGTTCAGACCACAATCAGCGCAGTTAACAACGTTCAGGCTGTGACTAAACAAATCCAGCAGTACCAGATGCAGTTGCAGCAGTATGAAAACATGCTGCAGAACACCGTAGCACCTGCGGCCTATATCTGGGACCAGGCAAATTCAACAATTAATAAATTGTTGCAGGTGCAGGATACCCTTAATTACTACAAGAATCAGGCCGGGAGTCTCGATGCGTACCTGAAACGATATCAGGATGTTAACTACTACAGGACATCACCTTGCTTTAACAGCAATGTTGAATGTACCGCGTCTGAAATTAGTGCACTGCGTGAAGCTGAACAGAACAGCTCAGGGGCGCGTAAAAAGGCCAATGACGCAGTATTTAAGGTAATTGACGAGCAGCAGAACACCCTGCAGAGCGATGCTGATAATCTTGCCGAATTACAAACTCAGGCAAGCGGCGCACAAGGGCAAATGGAAGCTATTCAGGCGGCAAACCAGCTTGCCAGTGCACAGACAAATCAGTTACTGCAAATCCGCTCACTTCTGGTAGTCCAACAAAACGCTGCAGCAACACTGGCACAGGCTCAGGCAGATAAAGAATCACAACAGATAGCCGCTGATGAAAAAGCGTTAGCTGGAGAAAATACACCAAGCCCGAAGCGAATTTGGTGAGGAAACGCAGAATGAAAGATAATCTTTTGATTGTATTTATTCTGATCAGTTTATTGGCCATATGTTCTTGCGATAAAAATGATAAAGATTGTTTATCGACGCCAGATAATAAATTTGATGAACATAAATACGATAAATGTGCTCTACGGAGTAATAATAAACCAAGCCCTAAACGAGAATGGTAATCATGAAAATAGTAAGTAAGCTCACCTTTTTAGGTATCATACTTTTCTTTTCTATAAATGCCTATGCTGGTCAATTAGATAGTAGCGGGCTACTTGATACTTTATTAGATAAGTTTCAACAAGTAGCCAGTACATGGACAGCAGTAATTGCAGACTATGCAAATTGGCTCTTCTGGGGGCTGGTATTAATAAGTATGGTTTGGACATTTGGTATGATGGCGATGCAAGGGGAAGGGTTGACAGGTGTACTCGCTGAAATAGTTCGCTTTTTTGCCGTCATTGGTTTTTTTTATTATCTTTTAATCAACGGCCCATCCATATCGCAATCCATAATTAATTCAATGAGACAACTTGCAGCAAACGCGTTAGGAATAAGTACTGGTATTTCTCCCTCAAGCATAGTTGATATGGCGTTTGCGATATTAACAAAGGTCAGTTCAGCCGCATCAATTTGGTCGCCAATGATATCCACCATTATGATAACAGTCGCGATAATCGTTTTGGTAGTGATGTCCCTTATAGCGACAAATATGCTAATCATGTTGGTTTCTGCATGGGTGTTATGTTATGCAGGAGTTATATTGCTGGGGTTTGGTGGTTCGAAATGGACCTCTGATATAGCAATTAATTACTTACGAACTGTTTTATCGATTGGCATTCAATTATTCACGATGACATTAATTATTGGGATTGGACAATCATTTATAGATCAATATTTTTCTCTTATTAAAGATGATGTTCCTGATCTTAATAGTCTTATCATTCTGCTTCTGGCGTCAATTATCCTGCTAGTATTAACGAATAAGCTACCACTATTGTTATCAGGTGTTGTAGGAGGGGCTTCTTTACAAGGGATTGGTGGATTTGGGGCGGGTATGATTACCGGCGCTGCCGCTACTGCCATCAGCGGTGCTGGGGCAATGGCAATGGGTGCATCAGCTCAAGTCAGCGGCGGAGCCTCTGCATTAAAAGCAGCGTTCGAGTCTGCGCAAGCTGCCATGGCCGAAGAGTCGGGTTCCGGTGGCGTAATTGGTGGTGAAGATACCGGTTCTGTAGACACGTCGGGAGAGCAACCATCTGGTAAAGGTAGCTCCAGTGGGGGAAGCAAAGGTTTTGCTGCATCCTTCTCGCGAGCTGGCCGCATGGCAAGCCATATGGGAAGCACTATAGCTAACGGGGCTGCTGAGTACCAGACAATGAAGCGAAGTGGCAATTATTCTCGTGTCCAACATACTATTGGAGGGGAGTTGGCGACTCAGATACGTAAACAAACAGCTACTCGTCGGGATAACCGCGAACATAGTGATTTTGCCGGAGATAGCTTATCCGGCAATGATAAATCTTGAATCGCGCGCGTCAGTTAACGAGGTAGCGTGAACTGACGCTTTCACTGAGCGAACTTTACTCCTGCAATTCAAAGGAAAAACCATGTCCAAGACTCCCTATTCACGGTTACGCATCGAGGGCTTCCGCAAAGCAGAGGCTTCCCTTAGACTTGAAGGAATGGACCCCAGTGGTACGCCACTGTACGAGTCCATTAAGACACGTATTATTTCAGGTGAGCTGACGTATGAGCAGGGACGTTCAGAGATTCTTGCATACTACACAAAAGCAGATACTGACGGGCCTGTGACAGTGGGAGAGATGCTGGTAGAGGAATTTTTAAAACCGCTGAACATGTCTCATGATGAACTGGCGGAAGCTATGGGTATTTGCAAACAGGATATTGAAGATATTATCTGCGGTTTGCGTCGTGTCACGGATGATGAGGCTCGCGTTCTTGCTGCCATATTTGGTACTGATGAGGATTTTTGGAGTAATCTTGAGACGTTGCAAGGTTATCAGGAACAACGACAGACATAATCAATCCGCTACTACCTCATATGTTATGATACAGCCGCCCTTCAAGTGTCATGAAAGTTTCAACATGAGCTTGCTGTTTTCCCGAAGCTACAATTCTCGCTCTAAACAGGTAACAGTGCTTTGCGAAACGCTGAGTAGGAGGCTGAATCCGCTACAGAGCCGGGTTCTCATCTGTTAAACTTGCTGCCAAAAATTTCCAAGAAAACCTAGGATTTGACATGAGTTCACTGCACACCAGTAGCAGCAGGGCGGTCACATGCCAATGGAGAGCTGTACGCAAATGAACGCCGTAGAAATTGAACAAGCCATCACGGATCTTGCAGAGCAACCCTTTGATCCCATAGAGTTTCCTTATGCTTTCCTTGAAGCCTTTGGTAACAAGGAAACGACTATCAAACGCTTGCGCGCCGGAGCATCGAATAAGTCCGATTTGGGCGGCGTTCTTCAGACCAATAACATTCACATTTTGGCTAGTGAAGAAGGGCAAGTAACACAAATGCTGGCTTCACTCAAGGCCAGCCCGGCAACAGGCAAGACCAAGGCCAAATTCATCCTCGCCACAGATGGAAAAGACTTCGAAGCTGAAGACCTCATCAGCGGCCAGACTGTCGCTTGTGCCTTTAAAGACTTTCCCGATCACTTCGGTTTCTTTTTGCCACTGGCAGGTATCAGCACTGTTCGGCAGATCAGCGAAGACGCCTTTGACATCCGGGCTACCAGCCGCCTGAACCGCCTTTATGTTGAACTGCTGAAAGACAACCCTGAATGGGGTACTGCGGAGCGTCGTCATGACATGAATAAGTTCATGGCGCGTCTAATATTCTGTTTTTTCGCCGAAGACACTGAGATATTTATAGGCAAGGGACGCTTTACTGACACCATTGCACAAATGAGTGAGCGCGATGCTTCTAATATGCATGAGGTCATCGCCACACTGTTTCGTGCTATGAACACCCCTCGAGATGAGCGAACTGCAGTTGGTATTCCACGCTGGGCTACCGAGTTTCCTTACGTTAATGGTGCTTTGTTCTCGGGGAGTGTCGAGGTGCCGCGTTTTAGCCGCATCGCGCGCTCCTACCTGCTACACGTTGGCAATTTGGATTGGACCAAAATCAACCCGGACATATTCGGCTCGATGATTCAGGCCATTACCGAAGACGAAGAGCGTGGTGAGTTGGGCATGCATTACACTAGTGTCCCCAATATACTCAAGGTGCTTAACCCACTATTCCTCGACGAACTGCGGGCGAAACTGGATGAAGCCGGTGAAAATCCGCGCATGCTGCTCAATCTGCGCAAGCGCATGGCGCGAATCCGCGTATTTGACCCAGCATGCGGATCTGGGAACTTCTTAGTCATTGCGTACAAGGAAATGCGCGCCATCGAGGCCGAGATTAATCGACGACGTGGCGAGGTGGATAATGCCTCTGACATCCCTCTTACCAACTTTCGCGGGATCGAAATACGAGACTTTCCAGCGGAGATTGCCCGTCTCGCGCTAGTTATCGCTGAGTATCAGTGCGATGTGGTGTACCGAGGACTAAAACTTGCGCTGGCCGAGTTTCTTCCTTTGCGTAATGATAATTGGATTACATGTGGCAATGCACTGCGGATTGATTGGTTGAGCGTTTGCCCTCCGTCCGGAATTGGCGTGAAGTTGCAGGCAGATAAGCTCTTTGAGACGCCTCTCGGTCAAGCAGAGATTGACTTTCAGAACGAAGGTGGGGAGACATACATCTGTGGCAACCCGCCTTACAAAGGTAGCCAAACGCAGACTAAAGAGCAGAAGGAGGATTTGGCTTCGGTATTTGAACCTTATGGTATTTCGTCCAAGCAAATCGATTATGTTGGTGGTTGGTTCATGAAAGCCGCTGCCTACGCGCAAGTCACACCGACGGATTCGGCTTTTGTTAGCACTAACTCTATCTGCCAAGGCCGAATTGTTCCTATCCTGTGGCCAGCAATTTTCAAATGTGGTTCCCACATTCGCTTCGCGCACTCCAGCTTCAAATGGACGAACCTTGCTGCACACAACGCGGGTGTAACAGTCGCTATCGTTGGTCTTTCTACGGAGGTGAGTAAGACGAGGCTACTTTACGACTTGGACCGCAATGGCCAAACTACGGTGCGCGAGGCGACAAACATCACACCCTATCTGAGTGTTGGTGAGGATGTTGTAGTCGAAGGCCAGCGCAAGAGCATATCAGGTCTGCCCGATATGTCTTTCGGCAACATGCCTGTCGATGGAGGAAATCTTTTGTTATCGGCGGATGACGCAGCTTCGCTCGGTTTGAGCAAGCAGGATGAAGAAACATTTCTTCGGCGTATCTATGGCTCTGCCGAGTTTATTCGAGGAGTTGTACGTAAGTGCCTCTGGATTCCTGATGTAAAATTGCCGCAAGCTTTGGAGATTGCGTCTATTCGGGTTCGCATTGATGGCGTTCGGGAAATGCGGCTCAAAAGTAAAGATGCTGGTACGAATGAGTTGGCATCACGGGCTCATCAGTTTCGCGAGATGTATCATGGTGGCAAGCACACGCTAATTCTGCCGGGTGTTTCATCGGAAGGGCGCGAGTATCTTCCTGTTGGACTGATTGATAATCATTCGGTAGTTAGCAACCTCGCCTTTGCTCTCTACGACGCCCCGCTTTGGAACCTTGCGCTCATTGCATCTCGTTTGCATTTGGTCTGGATTGCCACCGTCTGCGGCAAGCTGAAAACAGATTTTCGGTACTCCAATACTTTGGGTTGGAATACGTTCCCAGTACCCACTCTCACCGAGAAAAATAAGGCTGACCTCACGCGCTGCGCAGAGGACATACTTCTGGCGCGTGAGCATCATTTTCCTGCAACCATCGCACAACTATACGATCCCGCGAACATGCCTGCCGATCTACGGGGGGCGCACGAGCGTAATGACGAAGTGCTTGAGCGCATTTACATTGGCCGCCGCTTTAAGAATGACACAGAGCGGCTTGAGAAGTTGTTCGAGCTCTATACTAAGATAGCCGCTTCAACCGCACCGGCTAAAAGCAAGAAGCGTAAAGTGGGAACCAATGCATGAGCAATAAGATTAAATCAGTACCGTCCGTTTCCGTTACCTACTCACGCAACGGAATTTCGACCAAGGCCAATGCCCTTGGAATGCGGCCTATGCAAGAAATGGCCTACGAGAAGCGCGGAGAACAATATCTTCTCATCAAGTCGCCACCCGCCTCCGGTAAGAGTCGTGCTCTGATGTTCATTGCACTCGACAAACTCGAAAATCAGGGAATCAAACAGGCCATCATTGTTGTTCCAGAGAAATCCATCGGTGCAAGCTTCAACGATGAACTACTATCGCAGTTTGGATTTTGGGCTGATTGGCATGTCGAACCTAAGTGGAACCTGTGCAACGCGCCCGGTAACGACAACGGTGGCAAGGTAAGATCTTTCGGCTCTTTTCTTGAAAGTAGCGACAAGGTGCTTGTTTGCACACACGCAACCTTTCGCTTCGCGGTCGATGCCTACGGCGTAGAAGCGTTTGACGATCGCCTGATCGCGGTCGATGAATTCCACCATGTGTCAGCTAACCCGGATAACAAGCTTGGTCAGCATCTGGGGCAGTTCATCGCTCGTGACAAGACACACATCGTTGCCATGACCGGCTCCTACTTCCGGGGTGATGCGGAAGCCGTTTTGGCTCCTCAGGATGAGTCCAGGTTCGATACTGTCACCTACACCTACTACGAACAGCTCAACGGTTACGAATACCTCAAGCAACTCGACATCGGCTACTTCTTCTACAGTGGCTCCTACGTCGATGACATCCTTAATGTCCTCGATCCTGACAAGAAGACCATTATCCATATACCCAACGTCAATTCGCGAGAGAGCACGAAGGATAAAATTAAGGAAGTGGAGCATATTCTTGGCGAGCTTGGTGATTGGCAAGGTGCGGATCCGGCGACAGGTTTCCAGCTAGTCAAATGCCGCGATGGCCGAATGTTGCGTATCGCTGATTTGGTGGACCCAACTAGCCAAGGCAAGATTCAGGAAAGCCTTCGTGCTGTAGAAATGAAGACAGACCGTGATTATGTGGACATCATTATTGCACTTGGTATGGCGAAGGAAGGTTTCGACTGGATCTGGTGCGAACATGCGCTGACCGTTGGCTACCGTGCCAGCCTAACTGAGATCGTGCAGATTATCGGCCGCGCCACTCGCGACGCGCCGGGTAAAACTCGCGCGAGATTTACTAACTTGATCGCCGAGCCGGACGCTGTAGAGGGCGCAGTCACTGAGGCAGTCAACGATACCTTGAAAGCTATCGCGGCGAGCTTGTTGATGGAGCAGGTACTGGCTCCGCGCTTCGAGTTCAAGCCCAAGAATCCAGAAAGCGGTCCGACTCCAGGTTTTGATTATGGTGATGGAGGGTATGACCCGGATAGCTGCAATTTTGGTGTTAATGAACAGACAGGAACGTATCAAATCGAGATTAAGGGACTTGCCGAGCCCAAGAGCAAAGAAGCGGCACGCATCTGCCAGGAAGATTTAAACGAAGTGATCGCGGCCTTTGTGCAGGATAAGCCCGCCATCGAACGAGGTCTGTTCGATGAAGAGCTGCTCCCTGAAGAGTTAACACAGGTTCGTATGGGTAAGATCATCAAAGAAAAGTATCCTGAACTTGATGCTGAAGATCAGGAGGCTGTACGTCAGCATGCTATCGCCGCCCTTAACCTCACGCAGCAGGCCAAGCGTCTTGCCACTGGCGAGAACGATGGGACGCTCAATACTGCTCTTATTGACGGAGTGCGTCGCTTTGCGATGGACGTGCGCGATTTAGACATAGACCTTATCGACCGCATCAACCCCTTTGGTGAGGCTTACGCTATCCTTGCTAAGACGATGAGCGAAGATAGCTTGAAGCAGGTCGCGGCCGCCATCTCGGCCAAGCGTACCTCGATCACGCCTGAAGATGCCAAAGTGATCGCCAAGCGTGCCGCTGAATTCAAACGTGAACGTGGGCGCCTCCCATCGTTAACTTCGCCCGATGCTTGGGAAAAACACCTCGCTGAAGGTGCAGCCGCGTTTATGCGTTTTAGGGCGGAGGGGCGTTATGAGTAAAAATGATTTAGACGCTTTGGCTGATGAACTTGCCGAGTTTGCACCACCTGAGAAGAAAAAAGGACGTCCTGCCAGTGAGGAACGCATCATAGCAGGTTTTGAGGAAATTCAGCGCTTCACTGACCAACATGGACGTGCGCCGCAACACGGTGAAAATCGTGAGATCTTCGAGCGCCTCTATGCAGTGCGGCTCGACCGTCTACGCAGCCTCCCAGGCTGCCGTGCCTTACTTGAACTGCTGGATCATCAGGGCTTATTAGCCGTAGGGGGGGAGGTAGCGGAGTCAGCGGAAGAAATTATCGATATCGATAATTTGGCTGCCGAACTGGCTGATGTTACCAGCGAGGACGATATCACAGTCTTGCGTCATGTTCGTGCTAGCGCCGAAAAGCGTACTGTACAAGGTATCGCGGATCGCAAACCGTGCGAAGATTTTGATGTGTTTAAACCGCTATTTGAGCAGGTGCGCAGTGATCTAAGTTCAGGCTTAAGAGTGACTCGACCTTTTGGGCAGTATGCAACGATTGAAGTGGGCCATTGGTTCATCCTGGATGGTCAAACGGCTTATGTGGCTGATGAAGGTGAAGAGTTCGATTCACCACAGGGGAAGAAAGATGCTCGGCTGCGTGTTATTTACTCGAATGGTACGGAAAGCAACCTACTTCGGCTGTCATTGGTTCGTGCTTTGTATAAAGACGAAACAGCACGGCGAATTACCGATCCAGACATGGGACCTTTATTCAGCGATGCTCTAGAAGAGAGCGATCTAGAAAGTGGCACCATTTATGTATTGCGTTCGCTATCTGATAACCCTTATGTGGCTGAACATCGTGATGTCATTCACAAGATTGGTGTGACTGGCGGCAAGGTAGAGACTCGTATTGCCAATGCTGAACACGATTCCACCTATCTATTGGCGAAGGTCGAGGTGGTAGCTTCATACAAGCTCGCAGGCATCAGCCGCACCCGGATGGAAAACCTGTTTCACAGGTTGTTCGCACCCGCTCGGCTTAACATCACCATTTATGACCGTTTCGGCCATCCTGTGCAGCCCGAAGAATGGTTTCTCGTTCCGTTATTCGTCATCGATGAGGCTGTTGCACGTATCAAGGATGGTAGCATCATTGGGTATGTCTATGACCCCATGTCTGCGAAGCTGGTGAAGGCATAGGGCAGCGAAAATGTTGACTTGTAGGCCAGGTGTTGCCGGAAAAAGAAAGGCATGACAATGCTCAGGATGACCTGGGCCGAATAGTTTTTTCATTAACGTTTAAGCTACGGCCGAAATGATCGACGAGCGGCTGAGAGTTGGAGGAGTTACTCGTTTCATTGCTTGGATGAGGTGTCTGCGTGATGTGTTAGAGGGTATTGGCATAGGGGCTGTCCAGTTTTGAAGCCGGTTGAAAAGGACAGTCAATATCGGACAAAGTACGTGCTTTATCTGACACCGTGTAGGCTAAGGAGTGAATATGCCGGTAATAAAAAAAATCGTGATCAAGAATTTCAAAAGCATCGCCGACCTGACCCTTGAGTTCGACGCAGGCAAGAACGTATTGATTGGTGACAACGAAACGGGTAAGAGCAGCGTGCTATTGGCATTAGATCTGACACTTAGCGCAAGTCGCAGCCGAGTTGAAAACATAGGCTATGAAGCCCTGCTAAATCAGAGTGCGGTGCAGAATTTCTTGGCAGGGCCAGCGAGACTGGATTTGCTTCCCGAAGTTATCGTGGATGTTTTCCTGGAAGAGGGCGATGACCAAGGTTTTTACGGTACCCAAAACGTTCTAGGAACACAGACAGATGGCCTGCGCATGGCGATTGTCCCCTTGATTGAAGAGTTCGGCCAGACAATTGTCGATCTTCTCAAAGCAAACAAAGACAGCTTTCCTTTCGAGTATTACAGCGTCAAGTTCTCAACGTTCTCCGGGGCACCTCACGTCAGCTACCGGCGTCCGGTCAAACACCTGATGATTGACAGTTCTCGTATCGACAGCGAATACGCTGCTCGTGAATACACTCGAGCGGTGTTCGGATTCCATGCCAATGTGCCGGATCGCTACCGCCTCGAAAATCGCTATCGGCAAGGCAAAGAAGCTTTTGGTCGAGAGAGTCTGAGGGACTTGAACAATGCGCTTGGTGATTATCAGTTTGCCTTGCGAACAAGCTCTCGCGCCAATCTTGAAACCGACTTGGTGATCACCAAAGACGGTATCCCTATTGAGAATCGTGGCAAAGGTGAGCAGTGCTTCATCAAGACCAATTTCGCCCTGCAGAAATACGAGGAAAAAGGGAGCCTGAATGTGCTTCTGCTAGAGGAGCCCGAAAACCATCTGAGCCACACGAATATGAAACGCTTAGTTGAAAGACTGGCGGATACGACGGGCACTCAGTTGTTCATTACGACGCACAGTAGCCATATCTGTGCTCGGCTCGATCTACGCCACGCGTTACTGCTTGGATCAGGCCGTGCGGGACGCTTGAAAGACCTGTCGGAGCCCACTGCAAACTTCTTCATGAAAGCGCCCGATAACAACGTCCTTGAGCTTGCTCTCTCCAAGCGAGTCATATTGGTCGAGGGAGATGCAGAATTTATCCTTATGGAGCATTTCTACAAGCAACTGGCAGGCCATCCTCCTCAGGCTGATGCCGTGCACATCATCTCGATCGGTGGAACGAGCTTCAAACGCTACTTGGAACTCGGAAAGCTCCTGAGTATCAGGATCGCCGCAATTCGGGATAACGACGGCGATTACCAACAGAACTGTGTAGCGAACTACGAAGGCTACCTGTACGCGTCGGCCAAGATTTTTGCCGATACAAATCCTGATCGAAGCACTTTTGAAATTGGTCTCTACAGCGACAACCAGCAAACCTGCGATGATCTTTTTGCTGCAGGTCGAAAAAAACTGACCGTTCAAGAGTACATGTTGAAAAATAAAGCGGATGTCGCTTTCGAGCTGTTGACCAAGAAGGCCGCTGAGCTGATCGCCCCGAAATACATACAGGATGCGATCGAGTGGATAAGAGCGTAATTTTTTCCGTCGCAGGGTCTGGAAAAACCAGCCTGATCATTGAGGGGCTCAGCCTTGATCAGCGAGCATTGATCATCACTTACACGGAGAACAATCACCTGCACCTGCGCAACAGGATCATCCAGAAATTTGGGATGATCCCACCCAGCATCACCCTCACGACGTACTTCTCGTTTCTGCATGGGTTCTGTTATAGGCCCTTGATGCAATTGAAGCTAGGGACCAGAGGCATAAATTTCAGGCGTCCGCCCAATAGACAGTTCCGCTTGGACGATCTCAATCGGTATCGCGATGGCGGCGGTAGGCTCTATCACTGCCGCCTCGCCAAACTGCTACAGGTCATGGGGGCTATACCAGATGTGCGTGCCCGCCTAGAGCGCTTTTACGACTACCTCTACGTTGACGAGGTGCAGGATTTTGCGGGCCACGACTTCAACCTGCTACTGGAGGTTTCACAAGCGAATATTGGCATAAGGTTCGTCGGTGACTTCTACCAACATACCTTTGATACCAGTAGAGATGGCGCGATAAACAAAAACCTTCACGACGATGTCGTCCGTTATGAGAAACGCTTTCGTGATGCCGGCATCACGGTAGACAAGGAAACCCTGAGCCGTAGCTGGCGATGCACAAAAATGGTCTGCGATTTCATTAGTGCAAAGTTACAAATTCCGATGGGGGCTCATGAGGAAAGGGTCAGCCAGATCATTACGGTTGATGATCGAGCCCAAGCGAACATGTTGCATGCTGATCCAACCATCGTGAAGCTGTTTTTGAGCGAACACTACCATTACGGATGCTACTCAGAAAATTGGGGGGCGAGTAAGGGCATGGATCACTTTAACGATGTTTGCGTTGTGATGGGCCCGGGTATCTGGAAAGACTATTTGGCAGAAAGGCTACACCAGGCAAACCCGCAAACTCGCAACAAGATGTACGTTGCCTGCACTAGGGCGCGGGGTGACCTGTATTTCATGCCCGAGAAGCTATTGAGAGCGTTTAAACAGAGGAAATAGTCGGTTGCATCGTTGAATCGGTTCAACATCGGTTGCTAAATGATGAAGGCTTTTGGCCGGTTTCTGTCAATCGTGACATGTGGTGGCGGGCAGAAACGGGCGGCCATGTAGTGGCCTAAGCAGGTTATTTTAGGCATGAGGGCATCTACGGGCTAGGGCGATTGATGAAGACTGTTGTCACGATGAGGCAATGGAAGAGCTTTTCAAGGCCGATTTTCTTATGCTGTGGAGCTGCTGGCTGAGATTGCTCGTCAGCTTATGTGGGTGAGTTGGTCATCTTGGAGAGGCAGCAATTGGCAGCCTTTGCCATGATAGAGGTTAATCCGACATTCTTAAATGTTTTTACTATGCATGGCACTTTTCATGGCTTTTCGGTTGTGGAGTATATTAAGTATATGTTTCCTAATAACTTAATAAGTTTGTTTATAATAGAGTGGAGTGAGTTATTATTTAACCTATTGTTTTATTTGATTTAGTTAGTGCCATTGATGATATTGACTGCATTATCAATGGCATTTTTCATGGTATAAGACCGACGCTGAATCGAAGATATAGCAAATACCATGTGACCGTATCAGCAAATGCCATGGTATTGACAACCGGGTGCATTGCAGCGCTGTGCTGATGCCATCGATGCCCGCTTTTGGTCAGAACCGCTCTCTCGACCCAAGTCTCCAGATCGTTAAAAATGAGCCAGAGGAGCACCTCGTGATCGAAATTGTGAAACAAGACAGCCGCCGCTCGGAATCGAAGTCTCCATATGGGTGAATAAAGTTTGCGGAAAACACGCTGAGAAAATAGAAAAGCTTCAATGACGGGACATAGCAATGGCGATTAACGGAGAGGACGGTGTTAGTGCAGTCACCGTAGATGAACTACTCAAGCAAGGCCTTCGGATACCGAACTATCAACGCCCATATAGTTGGGAAGTATCGACCGCTCTACAACTGGTGGATGATCTCAGCGAAGCTCTTCGAGATACCGAACGAAAAGATATTCCCTATGTTTTGGGTGCAATCATTATTCACGATGATGGTGAGTATCTCAATGTAGTCGACGGACAGCAACGTCTGCTGACTTTGCGAATGATTCTTGCGGCCTTAGATCCGATAAATCATCAGATTTCGGTGTCTGGTAACAGCGAAACCCCTGTCTCCCTGGTTTGGATGGAGCTTCAAAGGCGCCTGTCGCAGTTGGAAGATAAAGAAGAATTTTTGGATTTTATCTGTCACAAATGTCAGTTGGTGCGTATTGTGACGGACGATATTGATGAGGCATTTCGTGTCTTTGATTCCCAGAACTATCGCGGCAAACCGCTTGCCCCTCACGACTTGCTCAAAGCACACCACCTGCGCGAAATGCACGATGAGTCCGCTGCTATGAAAGTGGCTGTCGTTGAGGCTTGGGAAGCCGTAAATGATGAGGATCTGGACAGGCTTTTTTCTACTTTTTTATACCGGATATCCAAATGGTCACGAGGCGAAAGCTCGCTCGAATTTGCTATTCGGGACATCGGCATGTTCAAGGGAATTTCATCACGATCCCACAGATCATTTTCGCCAAATCTGCGATATCACCTTGCAGCACAAGCCGCTATGCCACTTCTAAGTGCATGGGCGATGTCCTCTACACATGATGCACGAAATGCCGGACGCAGCCGCTTTCAGCTTGATGCCCCGATAATCGCTGGGCGCTCATTTTTCGAGATGGTGACATTCATGCTGGACGAATTGAAGATACTGGAAAAAGAGGTTATCGACAGAGGTTTCAAAAACTTTGGCCCATCTCAAAGTCGCTACCGCTACGTTTACGAATTGTTCATTGCCGCGCTGCTTTGCTATACAAACAAGTTTGGCGATGAAGATGTGGATGAAGTGCGAAATAGGTTATTCGCATGGGCATATGCCTTGCGGGTCGAGTTACTTCGTGTGCAATTTGTATCTGCTGACAACCGAGCGCGAGGTAAAAACGATGCAAATAAATCGCCTTTTGTTTTGCTACGCAACGCGATGACTGGAAGTGTTGTCCGTAAACTTCCAATAGCAAGTCAGCCATACGACGATAACCACGAAAAGGAACTCGTTGCTTTTATCAAGGGGCTGCAATGAGCAAGAAGGAGTTGAAACCCGAACTGCTAACAGTAGGCAAGCTATTCACGGACAATTATCTGATTCCTATTTATCAACGGAACTATGCTTGGCGGGCCGAACAGATTGAGCAACTTATCAGCGATATTCAAGACTCGGTGGCTGGGGGCCAGGACGGCTATTTTCTTGGGAACCTTGTTGTAATCAAGCGGGGTAGAGAGGACGAGTTCGAGGTCATAGATGGACAACAACGACTTACAACCCTCTATCTGCTTCTGACCTTCCTGGAGCAAGACGGTGAGGGTGAGAAGCCGTCGGTTGGTCATGCAGGCCACTTGCAATATGAGTCGCGTGCACGGGCAACGGAAGCCCTGCGGCGAGTAGCACAGGAGGCAGCTAAGGGGAAAGTCCGACCGCAGGGTTCCACGAGTAATGCAGATGCTGGCATCCATGAAGGCTACAGCATCATCAATCAGTTCTTCAAACAAAATGAAACCCTTAATCGCTCACGCGAAAAATTCTCCGATTTCTTGCTAACGAAGGTTACTGTCGTCCGTGCCTCGCTGCCACCCAATACCGACCTCAATCGCTACTTCGAGATCATGAACACTCGTGGGCAGCAACTCAAGCAGGTTGATATTGTTAAGGCTCGCCTGATGAGCAAGCTGCCCAATCAATATGAACGCGAATGCTTCGCGTGGGTTTGGGATGCCTGTGCTGATATGGATTCTTATGTCCAGATGTCTCTGACCCGTGGTGACACCAGTTTGCGAAACAAAATATTTGGCGATGAATGGTCCTGGCTGGAGGTGACCAGCTTCGCGTCGCTAACGGAAAGTCGTCCGCAATCCGGCATCAATTCATCAAGGCAATCCTCCGAAGGGGTATCGTTGTCCTTGGATGAGGCGTTGTCAAAATACGCTAAAGAGATCGAGTCAAATTCCACTGAAGACGAGGGCAACGAGCGGTTTCGTTCGACTATTGAGTTTCCGGCCTTTCTGCTACACGTTCTAAGAATTATGAAAGGCGATGAGGTCGAAGACGAAGGCCAGCTTGACGACAAGCGCCTCATCAAGTCATTTGACGACGCCGTAAATAATGTACCCGATGCTAAAGCAGATTGGGTGCGTAGCTTTGCATTCATGCTTCTCAAGTGCCGCAATCTCTTCGATGGCTTCATCTTGAAGCGTCAATTCACGGCGAACATCGGTGACGATGGTGATTGGTCTCTCCAGCGATTGAAGAAAGGCGGCGCGGACAAGAAGCCAACCCCGACGTACATCCATGTTTTCTCGGCCAGCAATGGAAACTTAGAGGAGGACAGCGGTGCTGACCCACATACCCGAGATGTATTGCTGCTCCAGTCCATGCTTCGGATTACCTACACTTCTCCGCGAACGATGCACTGGATTACCAAAGTTCTTCGCTGGCTATCCGTTAAAGCCCCTCAAGACGCGAAACATGCGGATCTTGCCGATTTGTTGAAGGGGTATGCCCGTAGCAAGGTTAAAGAGACATTCCCCTTTGAGGAAGATCAGCAACCACAAGGGTTTGGTATCAGCCGTATAGTCTTTTCGTATCTCGACTATCTTCTGTTGAGCGATTCCTCAAAACGAGATTTCAAATTTCAGTTCAGAACTTCCATTGAGCACTTTTATCCACAGCATCCGGACAAAGAACAGTCGGGCGCGGTTGTTTCAGGTTCTAGCCTTAACCTGCTTGGCAACCTCGCGCTCGTAAGCGTCAGCGCGAACTCAAAATTCAGCAATAGTCTTCCCAGAGCGAAGGCCGAAAACTTCAAGGATACGATTGAACTTCAAAGTCCCAAGCTCAAGAGAATGGCGGAAATCACTCGAAATACAGGCTGGAACGATCAGCAGATAACAGCACATCATGAAGAGATGGTGACATTGCTTCGTGATGATGTAAGTCTGGTGGAGGCAAGCGGAAGATCCTACCCGGGGCGTTGATTTCTTTGAATAACCGCTTTTGGACGAATATCCCTTGCGAAGTGCAAGTTGTCAGTCTAAAAGCGTTTTGTGTCGGGCGACGCGATCAGTACAGCTCCCAGGTTTTCTTATCATGGTATTTTGTGTGGTATCGACATGCAAATAAAATGATATAATGTTGATTTTATAGTGTTTTCAGGTGGCGTTGATCATCGAGTGGGAATAACGAGCCGTCAGGCATAACTGTCACTATCTCGTAGTCAGTTAAATCGAAGCCCATTTTTTAATGGGCTTTTTTTATAGTGCAATTTAACCGAGCCGCGCATGCAGCCAGGGAAGTAATTGTTTTTTGCGACTTAACATCCCGGCGATGGTGCAGGGAGCGTTATCGGTAAGTGCGGGGCCAGCAAAGTAGAGCCTTGAGCACTCAGCGCTGATATCGGTCAGCATCAAAACCACCAGGCCAGCTCCTGAAGTTGTGACCCGCTGTTCCATCGCTGATTTAAGCTCATCGATAAGCGGTTCTGCCTGGTCCAGAGAATACAATTCGAGCTGTGCGACCAGTACTTTATTCCCTGAAATATCAAACATTTTACTGTCTTTATTCAACAGTTCGTCTGCGTTCAAACCGACAATATCTGTCTTGGCGGTCAGCAAATTACGAATGAAATCTTCACGATCCACTTTGGCGAGAGAGCAAAGCTCATCTACAGCCTGGCGGTCTTCATCAGTGGTCGTCGGCGAGCGAAGTGCGACGGTATCACTCAACGCCGCTCCCAAAAGCAAAATGGCTTCGCTGGGGGAAATCTCATGGCGAATGGTCGGAGTCATCAGTTGCCATAACAATGTCGCACTGCTGCCGACAGGTTTTATCCACACTTCAGGAGGGAGCTGAGTGATCAGGCCGCCAAGACGGTGATGGTCGATAATCCCGACAACATTGCTTTCATTCAGCGAGGCTGGCCCTTGCGCGGGTTCGGTGAAATCAACCAGCCAGACATCTTTGCCAGCAAGGGAATCATCAAGCAGCGGCGGAGGCGTCAGGCCCGCATGGCGGAATATATAGTTTGTTTCTCTGTTTAACTCACCGAGACGAAACGCCTGGGCATTACGCCCTTTAATCGTCAGCCAGCGTGCAGCCATGTACGCTGTGCAGACGGTACCGCTATCGGGATTTAGATGGCCAAAGACATGTATCATCTACTCTCTCCTTGTCACAAATTTATTCTGTGCACTTCACTGCGTGTCGTTAGAGTATAGGATGCCATCCGCGCTCATTTCACAACCTTCAGGCGTGAGGCATCGACCACCTGTTTGGCGGTTAGAATATCAATGTCTTGAAGTGAGGCCTTACCGGCTAGTATTGTCCACGGACAGGCTACTTTGCTGTGCTTCTACTTTGTCCTGATGATGGTACCAGGCACCGATGGCAGAATAGACAAAACGGCCAAAAAGGAAGAGAAAACTGATGAGCAGAATAATGCGGGTCATACGATTATTAAATTTATGTCGTCTTCGCATACTCGTAACCTGTGTCACGCAAATGATCCTTGATGTTTACCCGTCAACCGCGGGCGACAGCAATATTTAGGCATAGTGATGCCTGAAGGTCAAATCCTGTTCTTCCTGGAAATGAACGCGAAATCATTTCTCCTTGTTATATAAACATTTCTTAATATTAGTTGATCAGTATATCTCCAGTTACTTTTTTGAATAAATCGTAAATAAAGAACATACTCATTAAGGAAATTGATTTAGATCATATTCATAACGTAATCCCTAACTAAAATCTGCACTCTATCCCATAGCAATATGGGCATAACGTCCGGGTTGGATACCTGTTCGAAACTTACCCGAGCTGGATGATAGGGTTCCTGGCGAATTTCAATGTCTCTGGCAAGCTGGTACAAGAACAATAAGAACAAATGGTGGGCGCTACCTCTGGTGCTGCCGAGTCTGCTGCTTCCCATTGCTGTTTGGTGTAATGCTAATACCGTGATGGAAGGGAGCCGCGTTTTCCTCGTCTATATGCCGCTTGGTCTGATGACGGCTTTCACACTGCTTTTCGGTTGGGCCGCTTTCCCTGGCATTATTCTCGCGTTGTTAATCCGTTACGTTCCTATGAAAGGGGAAATTACCGCGTTATTGTCGGTGATTCATTTTCTGCTCCCCATTGCGGTTAGCTGGGGAGGCTACCGTATATTCGTGCCCCGGCGCAGTTCAGTGATGTTTGGCATCATCAAATTAACGGCGCAACGCATGCTGTGGCTGGTCATCGTCAACTCATTTATTTTTTTGATTATCTATCAGCTTGGGCTTTTCTTCGGCTGGTATGACGGCGTCAACTCAACGGTCGCGGAAAACCCGTTTCACGCCCGTACATTGATTAATTTCCAGGCTGTGCTTGTTGGCTGCCTGACGGGAATGCCATTTTTCTATTCCATCATTCGCATGTGCCGAAACCCGCGTTTTATTTTTTCGTTTTTGTCGCGGATGAAAGCCCAAATGCAATCGGGCGTGACTAAAGGCGAGATTGGGATATGGGCCGTCATTGTTGTGGTGCTAATGAGTTTGTTATTAGTACCGATTGACGATGTCAGTAGCATTTTCACGACCGATTACACCTTAACGCTGATTCTGCCGCTGATGTTGTGGGGCGCGATGCGCTTTGGTTTTCTGTTTATCACCACGATCTGGATGGTGATTCTCACTATCTTGTGTAGCGGTTTTCAAAACTACTTGCCACCGTATATGGGCTTCCAGCTTCACCTGGCAATTGCCTCATCTTGTTATGCGGTTTTTTCTATTACCATTTATTTGATGGCGGTCGTCACCACGCGCCAGCGTTTTTTGCACAACAAAGCGCGACGCGTTGCTTTTATCGACCCCGTGGTACAGATGCCAAATCTGCGGGCGCTTAACCGAGATTTATCCCGTCACCCATATTCGGCTCTGGCTTTTTTACGCATACCTGAGCTTGAACTTCTGGGTCGCAACTATGGCGTGCAGCTTCGCATTCAATATAAGCAGCAGCTAAATGATTACTTGCAGCCGGTGCTCGAGGATAGAGAAAAGGTGTATCACTTGTCGGGGCATGAACTGGCAGTGCGGGTAAATTATGATGATTACCATGAGCGTATTGAAGCTATCGACCAGCGCGTCAAACAATTCCGTTTTATGTGGGATGGAATGGCAATGCAGCCGCAAGTGGGCATGAGTTATTGCTACATTCGCCAACCGGTGACTCATATTTATTTCTTGTTAGGCGAGCTCAGTACGATGGCGGATTTGTCGCTCGCGACGTCTAAGCCTGAGAACTTGCAGCAGCAGGGCACAAACCCTGTGCAGAATGCGATAAAAAATAAAGTCGCCATGATGAATCGTGTGCAAAGTGCCATTGATTCTGGGGATTTCGTTTTGATGGCGCAGCGAATCGAAGGGATTCGAGGCGACCATTACCATGAGATTTTGTTGCGCATGAAAGGGGATAATGAAGGCGATAATTTGTTTATGCCTGATACCTTTTTGCCAGTGGCGCATGAGTTTGGCTTGTCATCTAAAATCGATAAATGGGTGATTGAAGCAACGCTAAAATTCATGGACGCACACCGTGAACAACTCCCCGGCAGCCGTTTTTCGATTAACCTGACACCGGCTTCGGTCGGGCGCTTGCAGTTTGCCAGTGAAGTCAAATGCCTGCTGGCGCAGTATAAAATTCAGCCCTGGCAGCTCATTTTTGAAGTGACCGAAAGTAACTCATTAACCAATCTTGAGCAGGCCAATATGACGCTGACCACATTGCAAAACATGGGATGCCGCGTGGCAATCGATGATTTCGGCACAGGTTATGCCAGTTATGCGCGTCTGAAAGACATTAGTGCCGACATCCTAAAAATCGACGGCAGTTTTATTCGCAACATACTGACCAGCAGTCTGGATTACCAGATTGTTGAGTCCATCTGCCAGTTAGCGCGCATGAAAAAGATGCAGTTAGTTGCCGAGTATGTCGAAAATGAAGCGGTGAAAGCGGCAGTACAAAGCCTGGGGATTGATTACATTCAGGGATATTTAATTGGGCGTCCGCGGTTACTTGAATCACTTCTCATTAAACAGCGCTTACAGGTGAAAAACTAAGCGCCCGTTTGGGCGCTTAAATTTGTTAATCATCACGCCGCGATGTTTGGGCTGGCTTCTTCTTCAATTTTAAGTTTCCAGCCTGGCGTATTATCCCAGTATTGCTGTTCCCGCTCTAAGTCCAGCAACACCAGTGTGTTCTGGCTGAACCAGTCATAGGGGAAACGCAGCGTCCACTGATGCTCGTCCGTTTCCAGCACCAGCGTTGGTGGCGTGGTTGTCGCCTGGCGTTGATTGTTGAGTAACACAGCCAGGCGCAGAATCTGGATTAACGGCAAGAACTGCTTTTTCTTAAACAGCGTGAAGCGCGGCAGATCGTCAATTTTCACCCCTTTACGGTGATAACGCACTAACGATGCAATGAGCGTCTGCTGTTCCTGGTTAAATCCAGGCAGGTTGCTGTGTTGCAGAATATAAGCCGAATGGCGATGAAGCCCGCTGTGGTTAATATTCAGCCCGACCTCATGCAGCATGGCTGACCATTTCAACAGCGCGGACATTTGCGGATTTGCCTGTTTCGGGTTTTGCACTTCCCACTGCTGATAAATATGTTCGGTTGTCGCCAGCACGCGCTTGGCCTGATCGCTGTCGATATGATATTGGTCAGCCAGACTTTGCGCAGTACGGATGCGTATGTCCTGATGGCGGAAACGGCCTTCCATTTCATACAGCACGCCTTCACGCAACGCCCCGTCAGACAAACGCAGTTCGCGGATAGCCAATGAGTCAAACACGCCGCACAGAATCGCCAGCCCCGGCACAAACACCGCTTTGCGTTCTTCGGATAAACCCGGCAGGCTCATTGCGCTGAAACTTTTGTACTTCAACACTTCATCGCGCAGCATTTCCAGGCGCTCAGGCGTAATAATGCCGTCTTTTTCACCCATGCTGACCAGCACTTCGTGGGCCGCTTTGATGGTGCCAGAAGCGCCCATCGCCACATTCCAGCCTTGTAAACGGTACTGCCAGGAAAGATTCTCCAGCTTTTGTACCGCAGCAAGCCGCGCGCGTTTGAAGTTTTCGGCGGTAATAGCACCCCGTGGGAAAAAGTTTTGCGCAAAGCTCACACAGCCCATACGGCGGCTTTCGACCAGCATCGGCTCGAAATCTTCGCCGATGACTAACTCGGTCGAACCGCCACCGATATCAATCACCAGTTTGCGGCCTTTTTCAGGTTGGGTATGTTCCACACCCATGAAAATCAGGCGCGCTTCTTCATTACCGGAAATAATCTCAATCGGGTAGGGGATAACCTGCTCGGCACGTTTGAGGAACTCTTCGGCGTTCACTGCCTGACGCAAACTGTGCGTGCCGACGATGCAGACGTTATCGGCCGAGAAACCCTGCAAACGTTCAGCAAATAACGCAAGGCATGACAGCCCACGTTCCATCGCCTCTTCGCTTAACTCGTTGTCGGCATTCAGGCCATCAGCCAAATGAACACGTTGTTTCAGGCGTCCGATGATTTGCATCGCGCCGTCAACCACACGGGCAATAACCATGTGGAAGCTGTTCGAGCCAAGATCTACCGCAGCGAATTCTTGCGGTCGTGGAGCATGTTTTTTTATTGGCATGATTTTATAGTCAGCATGATGCGTTATTCAGGTTGTTCCAGAGACTTGATGTAATCGTAAATCGCCAGCTGTGAGCGCACCTTGCGGCGATTACCGCGCGGAACATAGCGGTTGCTCAACTCTTTGTCGAGATAGCGGGCTTTCACCGTGTCACTGAACAAGATTTCAATAATATCCAGCACCCGTTGTTTCAGGCGCGGATCGAGGATGGCAACCGCAACTTCGATACGGTAATCAATGTTGCGCGTCATCCAGTCGGCAGACGAAAGATACACTTTCTTATCGCCACCATTTTCAAATATATAGACCCGGTCGTGTTCCAGATAACGGTCTACGATACTGATAACCCGAATGTTATCGCTGATCCCCTCCAGATTTGGGATAAGCGAGCACATACCGCGCACCAGCAAATTCACCTTCACACCCGAGCTTGACGCAGCATACAGCCTGTCTACCAGCCCTTTATCGACCAGGTTATTGAGTTTCAGAGTAATGCCAGACGGTTCGCCGTTTTGCGCATTCGCAATTTCTTTATCGACCAAATCGTAAAGCAGGCGGCGTGAGTTCTGCGGCGAAACCATCAGATGTTCAAACGTCACCGGGCGATACGGGTTTTCGATAAAGTTGAATACCCGGCGCACTTCATTGGTGATGCGTGCATCGCAGGTCAACAAGGAATAGTCGGTATAAAGACGGGCGGTTTTCTCGTTAAAGTTACCGGTGCCGATGTGGGCATAACGCACCACTTCTTCACCTTCTTTACGCGAAATCAGGAATAATTTTGCGTGGATCTTCAGACCCGGTGCCGAGAAAATGACGTGCACCCCGGCTTCGGTCAGGCGCTTCGCCCAATGAATATTGGCTTCTTCGTCAAAACGCGCCTGCAGCTCAACCACCACGGTGACTTTCTTGCCATTGTGCGCGGCATGAATCATCGACTCAATAATGCGCGAGTCTTTCGCGACGCGGTAAATATTGATTTTAATCGCCAGTACGCTCGGGTCGAACGAGGCCTGACGCAGCAATTCCAGCACGTGTTCAAAAGTGTGGTACGGATAATAAAGCAGCACGTCACGGTTACGAATCGCATCAAATCCGTTACGGAATTTATCGAACCAGATATGGCGCAGCCGCGGCAGAGGTTTGTTGATTAAATTGGCTTTGCCAACATTTGGGAAGTTAATGAAATCTTTAAAATTGTGGTAACGGCCACCGGGAATAATGGAGTCGTAATTAGTGATAGTCAGCTTATTCCGTAGCATTTCGACCATCGCATCAGGCATATCGCGCTGGTAAACAAAACGCACCGGCTCGGCGGTGAGGCGCTGTTTTAAGCTTGATGACATCAGTTCCAGCAGGCTGGACTCCATTTCTGTCACCAGGTCGTATTCTGCGTCGCGGGTCATTTTCATTGAGTAAGCGTTCAACGAATCGTAATCGAAGAACCCTTTGAAAATGTCATCCAGGCAATAACGCAGAATGTTATCGAGCAGGATCATTGGCTTGCGGCGACGCGGTGCTTCCGGCGGCAAATTCACGAAACGAGGCACTTTATCGGACGGGATTTCTAGCAGGGCGTAACGAATATCGCTGCCCTGAATAATCTCAACCGCCAGATAGGTGTAATCATCTTTAAGGAACTGCACCAGATCGGTTTCGTTATTGATGAGGATCGGTGTGATGTGCTGGCGCAAATAGTGTTTGAAGTAATGACGCAGCCAGTTTTGCTGATTTGGCGAAAGCTGGCGTTCGTTGATCAAGAAGATCTGATTACGCGCCATTTCCAACAGCAAATCGTTATACAACCCATCAAATTCCTGGTCGGCCTTTAGCACGCGCGCCTGAATTTTATTGAGTAAATGGCGCGAATTAGGTGCCGTACCTTGTTCTTCACTGATCAGAATGCGCCGTTTAAGTTCGGCGAAACGGACCTTGTAGAATTCATCAAGGTTATTCGAATAGATGCCGAGAAAACGCATTCTCTCGATCAGCGGGTTAATTTTATCCGCCGCTTCCTGGAGCACGCGTTCGTTAAAATTCAACCAACTCAGTTCTTTTTCGATGTACAGCTTATCCTGGCCCATTAGCCCTCACACTCCGTTTTCGTGGACGTTAAAATGCCGTCACGTCTGTCATTATGGCGAGCTTTGGCGGGGAATGTCCAACGCTGGCCGTAAAGTATGACAAAACGCGATTTAAGATGTGATTTACGTTAAGTAAGCGTCGTAGGTCGGAGAAATGAAAAAGGGGCAAAAGCCCCTTAATTTTATTCGTCTGCGGCATAACCTTGCGGTGGCAGTTGAGTGCCATCAAGCCATGCGCTGTTATCGCGCATCTCTAGTCTCCCGTCGATAAACCAGGAAACAACCAGCGGATAAATAGCGTGTTCTTGAGTTTGCACGCGCGCGGTGATGTCTTCTTCATCATCACCTTCAAACACGGGAACCGTAGCCTGAAGAATGACCGGGCCGCCATCCAGTTCATCAGTCACAAAATGCACCGACGTTCCGTGGACTTCATCGCCATTTTCCAGAACCTGACGATGTGTGTTCAGGCCTGGATATTTAGGCAACAAAGAAGGATGAATGTTAATCAGGCGGCCCGCATAGTGCCCGACAAACTCCGGGCTTAGAATGCGCATGTAACCTGCCAGAACCACCAGATCGGGCGCGTAGGCGTCAATCTCAAGCATCAATTCACGATCGAACGCTGCGCGATCGGCGAACTGGCTGGCCGTTAATGCGTGCGCAGGAATTTCTGTTTCACGCGCCCGCTCAAGCCCAAAAGCATCGGTTTTATTGCTGAATACAGCCGCAACGGTGCCATTAATTTTTTTATGCTTGCAGGCATCAATAATCGCCTGAAGATTGCTTCCGTTACCGGAAACCAGCACCACAATGCGTTTCATTATTCAATAACCACACGCTCGGAGGAATCAGAAGCTTTGATACTACCGATTTTCCAGGCGTTTTCACCTTTTGCGTTCAGGAATGCTACCGCTTTATCAGCTTCAGCCGCAGGCAGAGCAATCAGCATGCCGACGCCGCAGTTAAAGGTGCGGTACATTTCGTGACGGCTGATATTCCCGGCTTGTTGCAACCAGTTGAATACCGCAGGCCATTGCCATGAAGATTCAGCGATCACGGCCTGAGTGTTGTCCGGCAGTACG
The DNA here is from genome assembly GCF_000735355.1 of Buttiauxella agrestis ATCC 33320. Lineage (GTDB taxonomy): Bacteria > Pseudomonadota > Gammaproteobacteria > Enterobacterales > Enterobacteriaceae > Buttiauxella > Buttiauxella agrestis. The sequence continues at coordinate 14,783 of NZ_JMPI01000050.1, read as the reverse complement.
CGCGGGATATTTTCCCAGAAGCCGCCACCGGTCAGGTGTGCAATCGCGTGAACGTCAACCTGTTCAATCAATTCAAGAATCGACTTCACATAGATGCGGGTCGGTTCGAGCAGATGATCGGCCAGCGGCTTGCCTTCCAGTTCGGTGGTCAGCGGGTCAGCACCACTCACTTCCAGCACTTTACGCACCAGAGAGTAACCGTTGGAGTGCGGGCCACTTGAAGCCAGGGCGATCAGCACATCGCCGTCGGTTACTTTGGAGCCGTCGATGATTTCAGATTTCTCAACCACGCCGACGCAGAAACCTGCGACGTCGTAATCTTCGCCATGATACATCCCTGGCATTTCAGCAGTTTCACCGCCGACTAACGCACAACCAGATTGCAGACAACCTTCGGCGATACCGGAGATAACACTGGCAGCGGTGTCGACTTCAAGTTTGCCCGTCGCATAATAATCGAGGAAAAACAGTGGCTCAGCACCCTGAACAACCAGGTCATTGACACACATTGCGACCAGGTCGATACCGATTGTGTCGTGACGTTTTAAATCCATCGCCAGACGCAGTTTCGTACCCACACCATCGGTGCCAGAAACCAGCACAGGTTCACGATACTTCTGAGGCAACGCGCACAGCGCACCGAAACCACCCAGCCCACCCATGACTTCCGGGCGGCGAGTCTTTTTCACTACACCTTTGATTTTATCGACCAGAGCGTTACCAGCATCAATATCAACACCGGCATCTTTATAGCTAAGAGAGGTTTTGTCGGTCACTGCTAAGTCCCCGCGGATGGGTTAGAAATAAAAAACGCCGCAATTCTAACAGTGGAGGCAAACGTTTGCGAGCCTCTTGTTCAGCGGGATGTAATTATTATCGTTCTATACTGATTTCACCCAGTTTGATCTCGAAGCGGTGGCGCGGTGTTAAAAAAGCGGTATAATCCGGCGATTTTTTTTATGGTGGCCAACTATCTCGGGGAGAAAGAGTATGAAGATCGTGGAAGTCAAACACCCACTCGTCAAACACAAGCTGGGCCTGATGCGTGAGAACGACATTAGCACCAAACGCTTTCGTGAACTCGCCTCAGAAGTTGGCAGCTTGCTGACTTACGAAGCTACGGCGGATCTGGAAACTGAAAAAGTCACTATCGAAGGCTGGAACGGCCCGGTAGAGATCGATCAGATTAAAGGCAAGAAAATTACCGTTGTGCCAATCCTGCGTGCAGGCCTGGGCATGATGGAAGGTGTGCTGGAAAACGTTCCAAGCGCGCGCATCAGCGTTGTGGGTATCTACCGTAACGAAGAAACCCTGGAGCCAGTCCCTTACTTCCAGAAACTGGTTTCTAACATTGAAGAACGTATGGCGCTGGTGGTTGACCCTATGCTGGCAACCGGCGGTTCTATGATCGCAACCATCGACCTGCTGAAAAACGCCGGTTGTACCAGCATCAAAGTGCTGGTTCTGGTGGCAGCACCTGAAGGTATCGCCGCGCTGGAAAAAGCGCACCCGGACGTAGAGCTGTTCACGGCTTCTATCGATCAGGGTCTGAACGAGCACGGATACATTATTCCGGGCCTCGGCGATGCCGGGGACAAAATATTTGGTACTAAGTAAAAATTGAGCCGACTTCGAAAGTCGGCTTTTTTTTGATTTGTTCGAGCCGTTATTTCAAAAAACAATACTCAGAGGAAAACACAATGACACGCCGCGCCATTGGAGTGAGCGAAAGACCACCCCTGCTGCAAACGATACCGTTAAGTTTGCAACATCTGTTCGCGATGTTTGGTGCCACCGTTCTGGTGCCTATTTTGTTCCACATCAACCCGGCGACTGTGCTGCTGTTTAACGGGATTGGGACGCTGCTGTACCTCTTTATCTGTAAAGGTAAAATCCCGGCTTATCTCGGTTCGAGCTTTGCGTTTATTTCGCCAGTGCTCCTGCTCCTGCCGTTGGGTTATGAAGTTGCTCTGGGCGGTTTTATCATGTGCGGCGTGCTGTTCTGTATTGTGGCGCTAATTGTGAAAAAAGCCGGTACTGGCTGGCTGGATGTGATGTTCCCACCTGCGGCGATGGGCGCAATCGTGGCGGTTATCGGCCTTGAATTGGCGGGTGTGGCGGCAAATATGGCGGGTTTACTGCCTGCTGATGGCACTTCACCAGATTCAACGACCATCATCATTTCTCTGGTTACGCTTGCCGTGACTATCTTTGGCTCTGTGTTGTTCCGTGGTTTCCTGGCCATCATTCCGATTCTTATCGGCGTGCTGGCGGGTTATGCACTCTCCTTCGCCATGGGTGTGGTAGACATCACGCCAATTATCGAAGCGCATTGGTTTGCATTGCCAACCTTCTATACTCCGCGCTTTGAATGGTTCGCCATTCTCACCATTTTGCCAGCGGCGCTGGTGGTGATTGCCGAGCATGTGGGTCACCTTGTCGTGACGGCAAACATCGTGAAGAAAGATTTGATTCGCGACCCTGGTCTGCATCGTTCCATGTTTGCCAACGGCATTTCGACTATTTTCTCAGGTTTCTTCGGCTCTACGCCGAATACGACTTACGGCGAAAACATCGGCGTCATGGCGATTACCCGCGTGTATTCCACCTGGGTTATTGGCGGAGCGGCGATTCTGGCCATTCTGCTTTCTTGCATTGGCAAACTGGCGGCGGCGATTCAAGTCATCCCGGTTCCGGTCATCGGTGGTGTTTCACTGCTGCTGTACGGCGTGATTGGCGCGTCCGGTATTCGCGTGTTGATCGAATCAAAAGTCGATTACAACAAAACGCAAAATCTGATCCTGACTTCAGTGATTCTGATCATCGGCGTGAGTGGCGCGAAAGTGCACATCGGCGCAGCAGAATTGAAAGGCATGGCGCTGGCGACGATCGTGGGTGTGGGCCTGAGCCTTATCTTCAAATTGATCAGCGTCTTGCGCCCGGAAGAAGTGGTGCTGGATGCCGAAGAAAACGACGTAAAATAGCCATTTAGCTTAAAGCCGGGCGGCGTGCTCGCCCGGTTCTCCTGATCCTCATTTCTGTGATAGACTCTCTGCGTTTTTCTGCCTGTTATGGTTGAGGTAATTCTGAATACGCCGGCACAGCTATCACTGCCACTCTATTTACCTGATGACGAAACTTTTGCGAGTTTCTGGCCGGGTGATAACCCTGCTTTACTCGCTGCACTCCAGTCTGTGCTCCGCCAGGATCATAGCGGCTATATTTATTTCTGGTCGCGAGAAGGAGGAGGGCGCAGCCATCTGCTGCATGCCGCCTGTGCGGAACTATCCCAACGTGGCGAAGCTGTCGGCTATGTGCCGCTTGATAAACGCACCTGGTTTGTCCCGGAAGTGCTTGATGGCATGGAACAACTTTCGTTGGTGTGCATCGATAATATCGAGTGCGTGGCGGGCGACGAACTGTGGGAAATGGCGATTTTTAATCTCTATAACCGCATTCTGGAATCTGGGAAAACCCGCTTGCTGATCACCGGCGATCGCCCGCCGCGCCAGCTGAATCTGCAATTACCCGACCTTGCATCGCGCCTGGATTGGGGGCAAATCTACAAGCTACAGCCATTATCGGATGACGATAAACTCCAGGCCCTGCAATTGCGTGCGAAGCAGCGTGGTTTTGAATTGCCAGAAGACGTGGGCCGTTTCCTGTTAAAGCGTCTGGACCGGGAAATGCGCACACTGTTTATGACGCTCGATCAGCTTGATCATGCGTCGATTACGGCACAGAGAAAACTGACGATCCCGTTTGTGAAAGATATTTTAGGGCTGTAAAACCACCCTCATCCCGGCCTTCTCCCTGAGGGCGAAAGAGAAAACCAATTCCCTCTCCAGGGGCAGAGGGTTAGGGTGAGGGCGTTAAATCACAAAATCTCAAGCACCGACTCCGGCGGGCGACCAATTCTTGCTTCACCATTTGCCAGCACAATCGGGCGCTCAATCAATTTAGGATTTTCTATCATCGCCTGAATTAACTGATCTTCGCTTAACGCGGAATCAGCCAGATTTAACTCCTTGTACAAATCCTCTTTCTGACGCATCAAATCGCGCGCGCTGGCAAAGCCTAACTTGCTTAATAACGATTTGAGCGTTGCGGCATCTGGCGGGGTTTCCAGATACAGCACAACTTCAGGTTCTACACCATTCGCTTTCAGAAGGCTTAACGTTTCACGGCTCTTAGAGCAGCGCGGATTGTGATAAATAGAAACGGTGGACATCGTAACTCCTGTTACATCTTAGAATACTGAAGGAAGCGTTTTTGCAATTCGCGGAACTGATCGATTCTCGCGTCATAACGTGCCTGCTGCAAGCTGCCAAGTTTCACTTGTGAACTGGCGCTACTGAGCAGCGTGATAGCCTGATCGAGTTTGCCGACAAGCGCCATGACTTCTGCACGAGCCGCCAGTTCCTGGTCACGGTTGCCTAATGCCGCCTCGGCTTGCGCTAACAAATCCCAGCCGTTGCTGTCATCAGGATGGCTAAACGTATAACGATTCAGAATGGCTGCGGCCTGAGCGGGTTGTTTTGCCTGAACGTAAGCGTTGGCAAGGTTAAGTTGCAACACCGGGTTTTGCTTCAGATCCGGGGCGTTTTTCAGGCGGTTTACCGCATCTGCCGTTTTATTCTGCCCAAGATCGATATCCGTCGCTAAGTCGAGATACCAGGTATTGGCAGGCTGTGCGACCAGCAGCGGTTGCAACAGCTTGCGAGCTTCATCCCATTTATCGTTACCCATCGCCTGAAGTGCGCGGCCATAGGCAGAGGCATACTGTTCACGGATATTACCCTTCGCCCAACTATCTAATATATCGCTGGTTAACTGGTTACGGCCAGAATTATACATGCCAAGCGTACGCGCTTTCGCCATGTAAAAATCTTCGGAAGATTGCACGACGACCGGGCGCATTTGGTTGGCGCGGTTACGGGCATCCGACAAACGGCTTTCCGGCAATGGGTGAGTCAGTAGGATTTCCGGCGGACGCGATGAATAGCGCGATTGATCGAGCAGCTTTTCAAGGAAGGTTGGCATCGCTTGCGGATCAAAACCTGAACGCTGCAACACCTGAATACCAATGCGGTCTGCTTCCTGTTCGTTTTGCTGCGTGAAGCTGATCATGCCTTGCTGCGTTCCCGCAAGGGTGCCGCTTAATGCCGCCATCCCGGCCTGCGGGCTGGCCATTGCCAGTAAAATAGACCCTAAAGCGCCAACCCAGGTGAGTGGGGCGTTCTTTTTCTGATCTTCCATAGCGCGTGCCAAATGGCGTTGCGTGACGTGGGAGATTTCGTGCGCCATAACCGATGCAAGCTGGCTTTCATTATCGGCATAACGGAATAGTGCTGAGTGCAGCACCACGTTGCCGCCAAAGAAAGCAAAGGCGTTGATTTCATCGTTGTTGATCAAGAAGAAATGGAACGGTGTCTTGACGGAGTTGGCATGGCTAACTAAACGCATACCGAGCTGGTTAATATACTGTACGAGCAAAGGATCATTGATTAAAGGAGCACTGCCTCGCAACTGACGAACATAATAGTCGCCCATCTGCAATTCCTGGCCTATCGACAGAGTGCTTCCCGCAGACGTGCCCATATCAGGCAGTTGATCGGTAACATCTGCAAAGGCGGGTGTTGCCGGGCCGGCGAGTAGAGCGGCCATCAGAGTTGCAACCAGCGATTTTTTCAACTGCTTGAACATACGTCCTGTCCTGTTTAATCAAAGTTAATCTTCGACACGTATTAGGTGGTTTTGTTCGCCAGCCTTGATGAACTTTAGCCCACACCGTGATTGAAACCTATCTTAGCCGTGGCAATTTTAAACTGCTATTGAACAGAGATAAAAAGCGAAGTCTTTACAGTGACATTTAGATACAATCTCTTTTCGCTCAATGCTGTCAGGGAAGGGTTGTATGCTCGAAATGTTGTTGCAATGGTATCGACGACGGTTTAGCGATCCAGAAGCTATCGCGCTACTGGTTATTCTGGTTGCAGGTTTTGTCATCCTGTTCTTCTTCCACGGGCTTTTAGCGCCGCTGCTGGTGGCGATAGTTCTGGCTTATTTGCTGGAGTGGCCAACCGCGCGACTTCAACGTGTCGGGTGTTCCCGAACCTGGGCGACGACGATTATTCTGGTGCTTTTCGTTGGCATTTTGCTGTTGATGGTATTGGTCGTCGCACCCGTGGCCTGGCAGCAAGGCATCTATCTGATTCGCGATATGCCAGGAATGCTGAATAAACTTTCTGAATATGCCGCCACACTCCCAAGACGTTATCCGGCGCTGGTTGATGCGGGCATTATTGATGCCATCGCCGAGAATATGCGTGGCCGCATGATGGGGATGGGTGACCAGGTTGTGAAATACTCGCTGGCTTCGTTGGTGGGTCTACTCACGCTGGCGATTTACCTGGTGCTGGTTCCGCTGATGGTGTTCTTCCTGGTCAAAGACAAAGAGCAAATGCTCAATGCAGTGCGCCGAGTCTTGCCGCGAAATCGCGGGCTGGCAGGGCAGGTCTGGCTGGAGATGAACCAGCAAATCACTAACTATATTCGCGGCAAAGTATTAGAAATGCTGGTCGTGGGCGTGGTGACGTATATCGGTTTTGTGGTTTTTGGGCTGAACTATTCACTGCTGCTTGCCGTGCTGGTGGGGTTCTCGGTGTTGATTCCTTACATAGGCGCGTTTGTCGTGACTATTCCAGTGGTCTGCGTGGCGCTGTTCCAGTTTGGCATTGGCCCCGAATTCTGGACGCTTTTCGCCGTGTATCTCATCATTCAGGCGCTGGACGGCAACTTGCTGGTGCCGGTGTTATTCTCTGAAGCGGTGAATTTGCATCCATTGGTGATTATTCTTTCGGTCGTGATATTTGGTGGTTTGTGGGGATTCTGGGGCGTGTTCTTCGCTATTCCACTCGCTACGCTTATCAAAGCGGTGGTTCATGCCTGGCCGGATAGCTTACTGATAGACGACAAGACGAATTAGAGACAGTAAAAAGCCGACGTGAAGTCGGCTTTTTTAATATTGTTCCTGCGATATTTAAGCGTTTTCTTTCAGCCAGTTCACCACGATATCGTGATGGTTGCTGGTTTTGAAATCATCAAACACTTTCTCAACTTTTCCTTCGCCATCCAGCAGGAAGCTGATGCGATGGATACCATCGTAGGTTTTACCCATAAACGATTTCTCACCCCAGACGCCAAATTGCTCGCAGACTTGATGGTCTTCGTCAGAAAGCAGCGTGAAGTTGAGTAACTCTTTTTCGGCAAAACGTGAAAGTTTTTCGGGTTTGTCGGTGCTGATGCCCAGCACTTCCACACCTTTCTTTTTCAACTCGTCCATGTTGTCACGCAAACCACACGCTTGCACGGTACAGCCTGGCGTCATCGCTTTAGGATAGAAATAAACCAGAACGCGCTGTCCCTGGAAGTCGGTTAAATTTATTTGCTCGCCGTCTTGATCGGGCAAGCTAAATTTCGGTGCGCTATCACCGGCTTTCAGTGGGCTCATTACAACTCTCCGTCTTAATCATCTTGCTGTGGATAATTCACAACGTTAATACTGCCCTGTGCTTTGAGTTCTGTACAGAGGGCCTTGAACGCATCTTCGATAACGCTCGCATCCTGAGATGCCGGACTATGCGCCGTAATCTGAATGTATAGCTGTGCCGGATTGCCATCCTGCGCGGGTTGTGTCCGTGAGCTAAGCTCCGCGATATTCATGTGGTGAATATCAAACAGATTGGTAAAGCGCTCAATTAAATGAGGCGAATCAGTGACTTCGACCTGAACCCATACCGTCGCAGGCATCGCCGGGCGCTCTTGCGCGGCGGTTCGCTTCATAACAATCAGCAAATCAAGCTCGGCGCCTTTTAGCGGTAACGTTGATTCAATCAGGGTTATCGCATTCCAGGTACCCGACAGCAGCATAATAAACGTGAACTCTTCACCGAGCATAGCGAGGCGACTGTCTTCAATATTACAGCCGCAACTGCTCACATGGCGGGTGATGGTATTTACAATACCCGGCCGGTCAGCCCCAAGGGCCGTGATGACCAAATAATGGTGTGGTGAGGGAGTCAAACGTATTCTTCCTGTGAATCGGTGAGTTAACATAAGGAAAGCATAAAAAAAACTTGCGTACAACCGTATGGCATCACTTGGTGACTTGCTTTTGATCCTGCACCAAACGTACCATTGAGACACTTGTTAGCACAGAGGATGGCCAATGTTCACTGGAAGTATTGTCGCGCTTGTGACGCCGATGGATGAGAAAGGTAATGTCTGCCGGTCAAGCCTGAAAAAACTGATTGATTACCATGTCGCCAGCGGAACATCGGCGATTGTATCGGTAGGCACTACCGGAGAGTCTGCTACGTTGAGTCACGACGAGCACGGTGATGTGGTACTGATGACTCTGGAACTGGCCGATGGCCGTATTCCTGTTATCGCAGGGACTGGCGCCAACGCCACCTCTGAAGCTATCTCCCTGACAAAGCGTTTTGAAAACAGCGGAGTGGTGGGCTGCCTGACAGTCACGCCATATTACAACCGCCCAACTCAGGAAGGGTTGTATCAGCACTTCAAAGCAATCGCTGGAAGCACCGACCTGCCGCAGATGCTGTACAATGTGCCATCTCGTACCGGTTGCGACATGCTGCCTGAAACCGTAGGCCGTCTGGCGAAGATAAAAAATATTATTGGTATCAAAGAAGCAACCGGGAACTTAACACGAGTAAACCAGATCAAAGAGCTGGTTGAAGATGACTTCATCCTGGTCAGCGGCGATGACGCCAGTGCGCTCGATTTCATGCAATTGGGTGGTCACGGTGTGATTTCTGTGACGGCAAACGTAGCCGCGCGTGAAATGGCAGAAGTGTGTAAACTGGCCGCCAATGGGCAATATGCGCAAGCGCGCGTTATCAACGAACGTTTGATGCCGCTGCACAATAAATTATTTGTAGAACCCAACCCTATCCCAGTCAAATGGGCTTGTAGGGAGTTGGGACTTGTGGCAACCGATACCTTGCGCCTGCCAATGACACCGCTGACTGAAGCCAGTCGTCCGGTGATTATTAGCGCGCTCAAGCATGCCGGTTTGCTGTAAAGTTTAGGGAGATTTGATGGCTTACTCAGTACAGAAGTCGACGGTGGCGAAAGTTGCAGTGGTATCGCTTGCAATGCTGTTAGCAGCATGCAGCACCGACCAGCGTTATAAGCGCCAGGTTAGTGGTGACGAATCCTATCTGGATGCTGCACCCCTCGCGGAAATTCACGCACCGACCGGGATGATCCTGCCGGTGCAGAATGGCCAATATGACATTCCGGTCACCAACGGCAGCGGCGCAGTAGGCAAAGGGCTGGATATTCGTCCGCCAGCTCAACCTCTGGCATTAGTCAGTGGCGCACGAACTCAGTTTACGGGTGATACCGCAACACTGATGGTTGAAAGTTCGCGTAGCGCAACGCTTTGGCCGCAGGTTGTTAGTGTCATCCAGGCGAAGAACTACGGCATCGATAAACGTGATGACGCGACACAAACCCTGACGACTGACTGGGTGCAATGGAACCGTGCTGATGAAGATGACCAGTATCGTGGCCGCTATCAAATCAGTGTGAAACCACAGGGCTATCAACAAGCCGTGGTGGTTAAATTGCTGAACCTGGAGCAGGCGGGCAAGCCGGTTTCAGATGCAGCCTCTATGCAGCGTTACAGCGCAGAAATGCTGAACAGCATCAGCGCGGGTCTGGACAAAACCCAGACTGACCTGCAAAACGCCAAAGACAGCCGTGTAGCAACGCAGCTTGATGTACAAAGTGCTGCGGATGACACTGGTTTACCAATGTTGGTGGTGCGTGGTCCGTACAACGTGGTGTGGAGCCGTTTACCTGCAACGCTTGAAAAAGTGGGCATGAAAGTTACCGACTCAACGCGTTCAACCGGCAGCGTGGCGGTGACGTACAAACCATTGTCTGATAGCGCATGGCAGGATTTAGGGGCGAAAGACCCAGGTCTGTCCAGTGGCGACTATAAACTGCAAGTTGGCGACCTCGATAACCGCAGTAGTTTGCAGTTCATCGACCCTAAAGGTCACACGCTAACGCAGTCGCAGAATGATGCACTGGTAGCCGCATTCCAGGCAGCTTTCAGCAAGTAACATTTAGAGGCCAGAGCAATCTGGCCTTTTTTCTGATAGGCTACGCAAACGTGTGCGTAGCCACAGATAGCGGAATTTTTTAGTTAAATCACACCTGGAGTAAGAAAGATGCAAAAGCAAGCTGAGTTGTATCGTGGAAAAGCGAAGACCGTATACAGCACGGAGAACCCGGATCTGTTGGTGCTCGAATTCCGCAATGATACGTCAGCAGGAGACGGTGCGCGCATCGAACAGTTTGACCGTAAAGGCATGGTGAACAATAAGTTCAACCATTTCATTATGGCTAAACTGGAAGAAGCGGGCATTCCTACGCAAATGGAAGCTCTGCTCTCCGACAACGAAGTGCTGGTGAAAAAGCTCGATATGGTGCCGGTTGAGTGCGTCATTCGTAACCGCGCGGCAGGTTCTCTGGTGAAGCGTCTGGGTATTGAAGAAGGTATTGTGCTCAACCCGCCGCTGTTTGACCTGTTCCTGAAAAACGATGCGATGCATGACCCGATGGTCAACGAGTCTTACTGCGAAACCTTTGGTTGGGTGAGCAAAGAGAATCTGGCGCGTATGCGTGAGCTCAGCTACAAAGCTAACGATGTCCTGAGCAAAATCTTTGACGACGCGGGCCTGATCCTGGTCGATTTCAAGCTGGAGTTCGGTCTGTTCAACGGTGAGGTTGTACTGGGTGATGAGTTTTCCCCAGACGGTAGCCGCCTGTGGGACAAAGAAACTCTCGATAAAATGGACAAAGATCGTTTCCGCCAAAGCCTGGGTGGACTGATTGAAGCCTACGAAGAAGTCGCGAAGCGTATTGGCGTTAAATTAGACTAAAATCTCGCACGATTCTTATGAAGCCGAATGTGTTCTCACATTCGGCTTTTTCACGTCTTGTTTCTTATGGTAATTCTGGAATTAACCACCTACGATCTATCTATTACAAAATATTAAAAGAGGCCGCCTATGCGCTGGCAAGGTCGTCGCGAAAGCGACAATGTTGAAGACAGAAGAAATAACTCTTCCGGCCCAAGCTTTGGTGGGGGAGGCGGCGGGTTCCGCTTGCCCGGTGGGAAAGGCGGCATCATTTTACTCATCGTTGTGGTCGTAGCGAGTTATTACGGCGTCGATCTCACTTCAATGCTTGGTGGCCAACCGGTTCCGCAGCAGCAATCTGCGCAACGTTCTATCAGCCCTAACGATGACGAAGCGGCTAAATTCACCTCGGTTATTCTGGCAACCACAGAAGACACCTGGGGGCAGATTTTCCAGAAAATGGGTCGTACCTATCAGCAGCCAAAATTGGTGATGTACCGTGGCGCGACGCGCACGGGATGCGGAACGGGTCAATCAGTGATGGGGCCATTCTACTGCCCGGCAGACAGCACCGTGTACATCGACCTTTCGTTCTACGATGACATGAAAAGCAAACTGGGCGCTGATGGCGATTTTGCTCAGGGCTATGTTATTGCTCATGAAGTCGGGCACCATGTGCAGAAATTGCTCGGCATTGAGCCGAAAGTACGTCAGCTTCAGCAAAGCGCAAGCCAGGCTGAAGGCAATCGCCTGTCCGTAAAAATGGAATTACAGGCTGATTGCTTCGCAGGTGTCTGGGGCAACAGCATGCAAAAACAAGAAGTGCTGGATGCCGGAGATTTGCAGGAAGCGCTGAACGCGGCGGAAGCCATTGGCGATGACCGTCTGCAACAGCAAGGGCAAGGACGCGTAGTGCCAGACAGCTTCACTCATGGGACTTCAGAGCAGCGTTACACCTGGTTTAAACGTGGGTTTGACAGCGGCGACCCAGCACAATGCAATACCTTCGGTAATACCGTCAAATAACGAGATGTGGCAAGGATTGATGCTATGGAACAGCTAAGGCACGCAACTGCCATTATGGCTGATGCCGGTATTCGCCGGATGATGATTCTGGCGGGCGAGAGTGCGTGGAGCAGCCAGCATGTTCAGGCGCTCGCCCGGCAATTACCCGGCGACTGGTTGTGGGTGGGCGCTGCGCCGGAATTGCCGCTGCACTGTGCAACTTCAGCCATGCGCACCTTGCTGGGTCGCGAATTTCTCCACGCGGTTTTTGATGCCCGCAATGGGCTGGATGCTGAAGCGCTCGCCGCTCTGGCTGGAACGCTGAAAGCGGGAAGCTGGTTAGTGCTTCTGGCGCCGCTGTGGAACGACTGGCCGATGCGACCGGACTGCGATTCAAACCGCTGGAGTGAACAACCGGAAGCGATTCCTACCCCTCATTTTGTCGCTCACCTGCAACACTGCATTGATGCCGATAGCGAGTGCGTGCTCTGGCAGCAGAATCAGGCGCTAAGTTTCCCCGAATTTGCATCACGTCCTATGTGGCACGCCGCCCAGGGTGCTCCTTTCGAGGAGCAGGCAGCCATTCTCAACGAGCTTGTGAAAATGCCGCCAGGTGTCGCGGTAGTGACCGCCCCGCGGGGCCGGGGGAAATCCGCGCTGGCGGGCATGTTATTACGCATGATTGCCGGTAAAGCGTTAGTCACCGCACCCGGTAAAGCCGCGACGGACGTGATGGCAGAGCATGCGGGCGATCGTTTTAGTTTTGTCGCCCCTGATGCATTGCTGGCGAATACCGCAGCTTTTCAGGCCGACTGGCTGATCATTGATGAAGCGGCGGCACTTCCCGCGCCACAGTTACGCGAACTCATTGCCCATTTTCCGCGAGTTTTACTGACTACCACCGTTCAGGGCTATGAAGGCACCGGGCGCGGGTTTGTTCTCAAATTCTGTGCAAGCCTTGATGCTCTCACGCGTTACACCCTCTCGACACCCATCCGCTGGGCGGTAAACGATCCGTTGGAACAACTTATCGACACCATTTTGCTGTTTGATGAACCTGACGTGACGACGGCACCACAAGGCGGGGTTTCTCTGCAAACCATTGAACGTAGCAGCGAATTGCAACCCTCTGAACAGTGGCAAGGGATGTACCGCCTGCTATCTGGGGCGCATTATCGAACCAGCCCTCTGGACTGGCGTCGTATGCTCGATGCCCCTGGTCAGCATTTTATTGCCGCTATCAGCGATGATGAAACGGTAGGTGCTACCTGGCTTGTCGAAGAGGGGGGGCTGGATGAGCATCTGAGTCGCGCTGTGTGGGCGGGCTTTCGCCGTCCTCGCGGCAATTTAGTGGCACAGTCGCTGGCCGCGCATGGGGGCAGCCCGCTTGCCGCAACGCTTAAGGGATTACGCGTCAGCCGTATTGCGGTGCATCCGCTGCGTCAACGTCAGCAAATCGGCCAGCAGATGATTGCCTGGGCGAAGGAGCATGCGCCGCAGGATATTGATTATCTTTCGGTCAGCTTCGGTTTCACCGATGAGCTATGGCGCTTCTGGCAATGTTGTGGATTTGAGTTAGTGCGTGTCGGCAGCCACCGTGAGGCCAGCAGCGGCTGCTACACCGCGATGGCATTATTGCCACTGACGGGGCAAGGCAAAGCGCTGACTGAACACGAACAAACCCGGCTACAGCGCGATATCTGCTGGCTGCAACCGTGGATTGACGAACCCCTGCCAGTGATTTCCGTCGAAGATCGGGCGCTAAACAATGATGATTGGCTGGAACTGACCGGTTTTGCATTTGGGCATCGTCCGCTTGAAGCCTGCCTGGGTTCACTTAATCGCCTGTTACTTGCCAGCGATTTGCCGCTCAATGCGCTGCGTGCGCGAGTGCAACAGCAATCAAATGTGGACACCATTTGCCAACAATTACAGATTTCGGGTCGTAAGGGCTTGCTCAATGTCATGCGCCAGGAGGTCCAAAAAGCGTTGGAAAAACTCGATGAGCAACAGTGCATTGCCCTGAAAACCTCGCTTTTGCAATTGCAATTTTTCCACTAAGTCGTTCAGTCAAATGGCATGGTCATCAAAAGTAGTCAGCGTATAGTCAACTCCAGAAACTTAAGGAGAAAACCATGAAACACGAACACTTTGTTGTCCAAAGCCCGGCGACACCTGCAAAACAACTGTTGTTGCTGTTTCATGGCGTGGGCGATAACCCGGTTGCGATGGGGCAAATCGGCAGTTGGTTTGCGCCGCATTTCCCGGATGCTCTGGTCGTCAGCATCGGCGGCCCGGCATCAAGCGGCCCGTATCAGGGGCGTGAATGGTTTTCAGTGGCTGGCGTGACGGAAGAAAACCGGCAGCAGCGTGTCAACGCTATCATGCCAACGTTTGTCGAAGTCGTGCGTTACTGGCAAAAACACAGCGGTGTACCCGCGAATGCCACAGCACTGATTGGTTTCTCACAAGGAGCCATCATGGCACTTGAGGGCGTGAAAGCTGAAGCTGAGCTGGCTTCGCGCGTGGTGGCATTTAATGGCCGATATGCGCAGCTTCCTCAGGCAGCCTCTACCGCAACCACTATTCATTTGATTCATGGTGATGATGATAGAGTGATTGATGTGAAACACGCGTTTGATGCATCAGAAGCATTAACGCAGTTGGGTGGAGATGTGACGCTGGACGTGCTTGACGATTTAGGTCACGCCATTGATGACCGCAGTATTCAGATTGCGCTGGATCACCTGCGTTATACGGTGCCAAAACATTACTTCGACGAAGCACTGAGCGGCGGTAAACCGAACGACGACGATA
>NZ_JMPI01000049.1 GCF_000735355.1 Buttiauxella agrestis ATCC 33320 | reverse complement strand
TGAGAGGATAGATCGGTTTTCCCCCTCTCCTGGAGGAGAGGGCCGGGGTGAGGGCGAAACTTAAGGCTTTTTCTTCGGGAAATCATCTTCGTCATCCCACTTATCGTTAAAGTCACGATGTGGAGGAAGCTCAGGTTTATTCGCCATATATTTCTTCGGATCAATACGTTTCAGATCCTTAATAACATTAAGGAAAATGCCAAGTAGCAGCACCAGTACGATGATCCACCAGTAATGCGATAGCCATTCCATGCTCATACCTCTTTCGCCTTCTTACTTGACGTTGTTGCGGCGTTAGCTGCACTCACTTACCCGAATCACTTACTCAAGTAAGCTCATCGGGATAAGCTCTCTGGCTGCCTTGCTACAACGCCAATTAATTTGGCGATTGTTAATGTTAATTGCGACCTGTCAGGCGACAAGTTGCTCCATAATACGTTGATACATACGGGCAAGAAGTTGCAGGTCAGCGGCGTTAACACACTCATTAATTTTATGAATAGTCGCGTTCACTGGCCCCAGCTCCACCACTTGTGCCCCCATCCGCGCGATAAAACGTCCATCGGATGTGCCGCCAGTGGTCAACAGTTGCGGCCTGATTTCATTATAGTGCTCAACTGCATTCACTACCGCATCCACTAACTTTCCGCGTGACGTGAGGAACGGTTGACCTGAAAGCCACCAGTCCAGCGTGTAACGCAACTCATATTTGTCGAGCAGAGCAATCACGCGCTGTTTGATATCCTCGTCGGTCAACTCTGTGCTGAAACGGAAGTTGAACTGGACGAACATATCACCTGGAATCACGTTGTTGCTGCCAGTGCCCGCCTGAACATTGGCAATCTGCATACTGGTCGCCGGGAAGAATTCGTTGCCTTTGTCCCACTCAATCGTGACTAACTCGTTCAACATCGGTGCTGCACGGTGAACCGGGTTATCAGCCAGATGCGGATAAGCGACGTGGCCTTGCACACCATGAATCGTCAGGTTGCACGTTAATGAACCACGGCGGCCGTTCTTCACCACATCACCCACGACTTCGGTACTGGACGGCTCGCCCACCAGGCAGTAATCGAGCCTTTCGTGGCGTGCCATCAGCGTTTCGACGACTTTTACCGTGCCATTTTTTGCACTGGCTTCTTCATCGGAAGTAATCAGGAATGCCAGGCGGCCTTTGTGGTGCGGGTACTGTGCAACGAAACGCTCGGCAGCCACTACCATCGCCGCCAGCGAACCTTTCATATCCGCAGCGCCACGGCCAAATAACATGCCATCGCGAATAGTCGGTTCAAACGGCGGGTTAATCCAGCGGTCAGCGTCACCAGAAGGCACGACATCGGTATGACCAGCAAACGCCAGCGTTTCGCCTTTTCCTCGCCATGCCCAGAAGTTTTGTGTGTCGCCAAAATCCATATGCTCGATGGTAAAACCGATGGCACGTAGTCGCTCAATCATCAGCGCCTGGCAGCCAGCGTCGTCAGGGCTGAGGGAAGGGCGGCGGATAAGCTGTTGCGTCAGCTCAATAACCGGGCAAGACATAGGACTATACCTCGTTGATAAACTGCTGATAGTTCGATTCATTGAAACCCAGCAGCATAGGCTGCCCTGGCGCGTAGAGCAATGGGCGTTTGATGATTGCTGGCATTTCGAGCATCAGCTTCGCTGCGGTTTGTGCATCCGTAATGCTTGCGCGATGCGCTTCGTCGAGCTTACGCCAGGTCGTCCCACGTGTATTTAGCAATGCTTCCCACCCGAGTTCCGCGATAAAACTATTCAATAATTCGGCATCAAGGCCGTCAACGCGATAATCATGAAATTGATATTCCACCCCTTGAGTTTCCAGGTAGCGTCGGGCTTTCTTGATGGTGTCGCAGTTTTTTATACCGTAGAGAATTATCACGGAGTTAATCCTTATCTTTAAAAAATGATTTTTTATGCAGGTAATCAGAATAATTAAAATGATAAAAAAGTCGCAAGGAAAAATATAACCTGGTTGCTACTCTAAAGGTTAGGTAATAGTATTTTTTTCCGGGCTGATTAATTACTCACCATTCACTGCAACACTTTTCTGATCCTCTGGTTGCGGCGACAAGTCAGATTTTTAGTGACTTCCAGGGCGAATTCTTAAAGTAGATGAAACATTTTGTTTCAGGTGCTTTGTCACATTTTTAATTACCTGTTCAGCTAATAATTAAGCCAATACGCAGTCGACTCTCAATATTTGATGATAGCCAGCGAAGCCGCAAAGTAACGTGGCTTCACTCCAGGGAAGGGATTACGTATAATGAGAATAGAAATAGAGAGGCGGTTATGATTGAACACGAACTAGGGAACTGGAAAGATTTCATTGAAGATATGCTTCGTAAATGATCTGACCGGGTATAAAAATCTCAAGGGCATGATGCTCTTATTTCAATATTCCTTTGAGCCAAACAAAAAGCGACCCGTTTAAGGTCGCTTTTTTGTGGGTTAGTTTTCAGAATGTTCTTTGAGCGGGAATCTTCTGCGTACCAGCACGAAGAATAACGGTACGAAGAATATAGCCAGCACTGTCGCCGAAATCATTCCGCCCATCACCCCGGTCCCAACCGCGTGCTGGCTACCGGAACCTGCGCCGCTGCTGGTAGCCATCGGCAGAACACCGAAGATAAACGCCAGTGAGGTCATTAATATCGGGCGTAAGCGCTGGCGGCAGGCATCAAGTGTTGCCGCTACCAGTTCACGACCTTGCGCATTCATATCGTTAGCAAACTCAACAATTAATATGGCGTTCTTGGCGGCAAGACCGATGACCGTCAACAGTCCTACCTGGAAGTAAACATCGTTTTCCAGGCCGCGCATCCACGTTGCCAGCAGTGCACCAATCACGCCCAATGGCACCACCAGCATCACCGAGAATGGCACAGACCAGCTCTCATACAGTGCCGCCAGACACAAGAACACCACCAATAACGAGATGGCGTACAGCGCCGGAGCCTGCGCCCCAGATAGCCGTTCCTGATAGGACATTCCCGTCCATTCGAGGCCAAAACCTGGCGGTAACTTCTGCACCAGGGTTTCCATCACTTGCATCGCGGTCCCGGTACTGACGCCTGGTGCCGCTTCACCAACAATTTCTAATGCGGAGTAGCCGTTGTAACGCTCAAGGCGAGGCGAGCCGGTTTCCCAATGCGAAGAGGCAAACGCGGAGAAAGGCACCATTCCGCCATCTTTATTACGTACGTACCACTGGTTAATGTCTTCCGGCAGCATGCGGTATTTCGCCCCCGCCTGCACATACACCTTCTTCACTCGGCCACGATCCATGAAATCGTTCACGTAGCTCGAACCCCAGGCGGTTTGCAGCGTGTTATTGATATCATCAATAGATACTCCCAAGGCCTGCGCTTTACGCTGATCGATATCGATCTGCATTTGCGGGCTGTCGTCCAAACCATTGTGGCGAACGCGGGTCAGCAATTTTTCGTCGCCAGCCATCTCCAGCAATTGATCGCGCGCCTGCATTAACGCATCGTGCCCGGCACCCGCGTGATCCTGCAATTCCATATCAAAACCTGCCGCGTTCCCTAAACCGCTTATGGCTGGTGGGCTGCTGGCAATCACGCGCGCTTCTTTTATCTCACGGAAGGCTTTGGTTGCCCGTTCGATAATGGCAAACGAACTGGCCGTTTTCGGGTCGCGTTCATCCCAGTCTTTCAGGCGCACAAACATACGAGCCACGTTTTGCCCGTTACCGCCAGGGCCTGAACCGATGGTCGCAAACACCGACAGCACGTTATCTTTCTCTTTGGTCAGATAATATTGCTCGAGCTTTTCAACCACTTTGGTGGTTTGCTGCTGTGTGGCGCCGCTCGGTAATTGTATTGAAGTGGTGAATACACCCTGATCTTCCAGCGGCAGGAAGGAGGTCGGCAAGCGCAGGAACAAGAACACCATACCGCCAATCAGCAGCACATAAATTAGGATCCAGCGCAGGCTGTGCGCCAGAATCTTGCCAACACCCGATTCATAACGGGCCGCATTGCGGTTAAACATGCGGTTAAACCAGCCGAAGAAACCTTTCTGACCGTGATGTTCACCTTTATGCAGTGGCTTTAAAATCGTGGCGCACAATGCGGGAGTCAGGATCATCGCCACCAATACCGACAACACCATGGCCGACACAATCGTTATCGAGAACTGGCGGTAAATCGCCCCGGTGGTGCCACCAAAAAAGGCCATAGGTACAAACACGGCGGAAAGTACCAGCGCAATCCCAACCAGTGCGCCCTGAATCTGGCCCATGGATTTTCGTGTTGCTTCTTTGGGCGATAATCCTTCCTCGCTCATGATGCGTTCAACGTTTTCCACTACCACAATGGCGTCATCGACCAATAAACCGATGGCCAGAACCATCGCAAACATGGTCAGGGTGTTGATGCTGTAGCCGAAGGCATAGAGCACGGAAAACGTCCCCAACAGCACCACTGGTACGGCGATGGTGGGAATCAGCGTGGCGCGGAAGTTTTGTAAAAACAGATACATGACGAGGAACACCAGCAGGATGGCTTCCAGCAGCGTTTTCACCACGTCAATAATTGAGGCTTTCACGAATGGCGTGGTTTCGTAAGCGATTTTCGCTTCCAGACCATGAGGGAAATATTGCGATAACTCTTCTATTTTGGCGCGTGCGAGCTTATCGGTTTCCATCTCGTTAGCACCCGACGCAAGTTTGATCCCAAGGCCCGACGCGGGCTGGCCGTTGTAACGGCTGAGAAAGTCATACTTCTCGGCACCCAGTTCAACTTCTGCCACATCGCCTAACGAAACCAGCGAACCATCCTGATTGACACGCAACGTAATATCTTTGAATTCCTGTGGCGTTTGCAGCAGCGACTGGGAGTTAATCGTGGCGTTGAGAGCCTGCGTATCAACTGAGGGTGTGCCACCTAATTGACCGACGGCAATTTGCGCATTCTGCGATTTAATCGCATCCACCACGTCTTGCGTGGTCATCTGGTAGCTGGTGAGTTTGGTCGGATCAAGCCAGATACGCATCGAGTATTGCGAACCATAGGCGTCTACGTCGCCCACGCCATTGATACGGCTGATCGGGTCCTGAATATTACTGGCAACATAATCGGCGATATCTTGCTTATCCATGCTGCCATCGGTGGAAACAAAGGCCACCATCAAAATATTGGTATCACCCGTTTTCCTGACGGTAACACCCTGGGTTTGCACAGCCTGCGGCAATTTACGCAATGCGGATTGCAACTGGTTTTGCACCTGTTGCACCGCTTCGTCAGGATCGGTCCCGGCTTTAAAACTCAGCGTAATAGTAGCCTGGCCGGTACTGCTGCTTTGGGAGGACATGTACATCATGTTGTCCAACCCGGTCATATTCTGCTCGATAACCTGCGTTACCGTGTTTTCCAGAGTTTGTGCAGATGCACCAGGGTAGTTTGCAGTAATGCGCACATTCGGCGGCGCGAGGTCAGGGTATTGCTCAACGGGAAGCGAAAAAATGGCGAGCAAGCCGGTGAGGCACAAAATAATGGCCAACACCCAGGCAAAAATGGGGCGATTGATAAAGAAATTCGCCATTCAGTCAGGACCTCGTCAGTACTTCAGATTATGATTTTTGGGTAAGCCGTCACTGTAGCCTTAACTGCAAGTCCAAACGTGGAGAAATTGAGGAGATAATGTAAATTATCTTCGTCCTTTGTAGTGCCTGAGCGGCCTAAAAGCCCCGACTTTCAAGGAACAGCACTGTCGCCGCAACTCGGGATCGCACCTGAAGTTTACGCAGTAAATTGCGAATATGAACCTTCACCGTTTCTTCTGAAATATGCAAGCCGGAGGCAATTTGCTTATTCGATAAACCTCGGGCGACTTCCTGCAATACGTCCAGTTCGCGTTCGGTCAGTACGGCGAACGGGTCATCGCTGCGCTTATCGGTGCCGCGGTTGCGTAAATATTCCGCGACCTGCTCGCTGTAAGCTTCGCCTTCGGTGGCCCCACGGCGAATATCATCGAGCAACACATCTGGTTCGCTATCTTTGAGTAAGTATCCGTCGGCACCCGCATCAATCAGTGTGAAAATATCGCTGCGCGAATCAGAAACTGTTAGCACGATAATGCGCGCACTGACGCCGTCACGGCGCAGCGCGTTTAACGTATCCAGCCCGCTCAAGCCTTTCATATTTAAATCGAGCAAGATCAGGTCGGGCGCCAGACGGTTAGCCATACTAATCGCTTCGGCACCGCTACTGGCTTCACCCACCACACAAAAAGTGTCATCAATTTCCAGCAACTGGCGAATGCCACGGCGCATTAAAGGATGATCATCGACGATTAATACCTGACAGACAGTTTGCTCATTCATAACAACTCCCAGAACTTTCACATTATTATCGTTATGGATTTACGGTTGTTTCGCTGGTCGCTAAATCCCCTGGCGGCGAGCGAAAATTCATCGTAATCAACGTCCCACCCGAATCAGGACGGGAAATAGTCAACTCGCCACCTAAACGCGCGGCGCGTTCATGCATAATATTTAATCCGTAATGCCCTTCGGGTTCCGTCAGGCTGGCAATCCCGGTTCCATCATCAAAAATATTCACGGTATGAATTCCTGATACGGATGTATTACAGCTTACGGATATTTTACGGGCTTGCGCATGTTTAATCGCGTTTAAAACGCCTTCACGAATAATCTGCAACAAATGCACCTGTTGGGAGGCATCCAGCGCCTGAGTCGGAATATCGCAATCAAGCGTAATGATGGCATCGGTCTGGTTGCGTAGCGGAGCAATCATCTCTTGTAACGCAGAAGGCAAATCGGCCTGCTGGAGTGTCAGACGGAACGTCGTCAGTAATTCGCGTAACTGGCGATATGCGTCATTCAGCGCCTGGGAGAAATCATTAATAATGCGCTGCGCAGGCTGATTTTCAGCTGGAACCGTGCGTTTTAATAGCGTCAGTTGAATGCGCAAATAAGAGAGCACTTGCGCCAGTGAGTCGTGTAGCTCCCGGGCAATCGTCGCGCGCTCTTCCATCAACAGTAACTGCTGATAATGTTTTTGCGCCTGGTTGAAATACAGGCCGCGCCCCAGCATGTTCGCCAGGCTTTGCATCAGCGGCAGTGGGGGGACGCCCTCTGCTGCCTGCCAGCGCAGCAATCCTAACTCTTTTTGCTCAAGAACAATCGGCAAGGTCTGCCATGACTCGCTGTCTTGCTCTTCACCGTCGTGAATTTTCCAGTTTTCGCCAGTTTTCATCTCCAGATAATTAACCGGTGTTTTCTGGCGTACCTGTTGCAAAACGCGCTCGAAACACTGTTTATCGATAGTGCTGACGGTCAGCGCTTGCGAGCAGGCGTACAGCACTTCCAGGGTGCGGTTCGCTTCCTGCAAATCCCGCGTTTTTTCTTGCACGCTTTCTTCAAGCGTTCGATAGAGTTTTTGTAATTCGCCCGACATGCGTGTGAACGTTTGCGACAGCAGCCCCAGTTCATTGGGCAATTGTGTATTCAAAGGAGGGTGATCAAATTCGCCACGCTCAATGGAGGCACTGGCTTCCATCAATTTATTCAGCGGGGCGACAACCTGATGGCGAAAGCGGCGCAGCGTGAAAAACACCAGCGTGAAAATCGCAATAAAGCCGACTACTGAGGCGAAAACCACCTGCATCATTTTGCGCTCGGCATAATGTTGAAGCGCCAGGACAAATAAATCGATTTGCTCAACGTAGCCGGAAATATGCGCCTGATACCACGCTAAATCTCCGTTGCGAATATGCTCCACCATCTCCAGCCAGGCATAATTAATCACTTTGAAGCGATTCCGAACTTCGGCTGGCACCCAGAATTTCTCCGTTTTCAATAAGGCGGGAGAACTCAGCGACTGGGCATATTGCTCAAGATGCTTATCTAATTCTCTGCGGTCGCCCTGCAAATCATATCCCAGACGATAGCTTTGCATGCGCAATGAACCCGCAACGTTGACGGCTTCGGCGTCACGTAAACTGCTGGCGAGCGTCAGCATCGCAATGCCTGTAGAAAGCAGCGATAGCAGAACAATGTAAAAGAAGGCGCGGGCCAGGCTCGTTGAGACCGAGCGTTTTACTATCACCTGTCAATATCCTGAGAATTATGGAGGAGGAAACGATGTTTCATTAAACACGAAAAGAAATTGATCCGTACCAGGTTATTGTCAGATTTCAATGCAAACTGGGCAAATGACCATTGCCAGTTAATAGTTTGCCAGGTCATAACATATCCCCATAAAAAGTAAGCCTCCTGTTTGTAATAACGGGCAAAGGGGTAAAATGAATCGTTTTGTTCTTGCCAATGCTCAGCAGTGTATCGGGTGTCATGCTTGTGAAGTGGCCTGCGTGATGGCCCACAATGAAGAAAAGCATGTTCTGACCAGCCAACAATTTCAGCCGCGCATTTCGGTGGTAAAGCATGAAGGACGGCGCAATGCCGTGACATGCCGCCATTGTGAAGATGCGCCGTGCGCCAGCAGTTGCCCGAATGAAGCCATCTCGAAGGTAAGCGACAGCGTGCAGGTGAATCAGCAAAAATGTATTGGCTGCAAATCCTGTGTGGTGGCGTGCCCGTTTGGCGCGATGCAAGTTATCACCGTTCCAGTGAATGATGGGCGGTCCGTTAAAGCCAATGCCCATAAATGTGACTTATGCCAACACCGTGAAAGTGGCCCTGCCTGCGTAGAAAATTGCCCGAGCAAGGCGCTGAAATTAATCAATAGTGAAACCCTGGCTGCGCTGGCGAAATCCCGACGTTTACGCTCGGCGGCGCAAGAGTCGCAGCCGTGGCACAGTACCGCACAGCAAATGGCGCAGCAGCAATCATTGGGGGCGGATTTAACCAAAACCAACAAAATGCGCATGACGCCGGCACGCCAGGACCCGGACAAAATTGAGCTGGTACGGCGCAAAACAGGCTTCGACGAAATCTATTGTACCTTCGATAAAAACCAAGCGGAAAGCCAGGCTGACCGCTGCCTGAAATGTGGCAATCACAGTATTTGCGAGTGGACTTGCCCGCTACACAACCATATTCCGCAGTGGATTGAGCTGGTCAAAGAGGGGCGCGTGCTGGAAGCAGTAGAACTTTCACATCAGACCAACTGCCTGCCAGAAGTCACCGGGCGCGTTTGCCCACAAGACCGCTTATGCGAAAGTGCCTGTACGCTTAAAGACGAATATGGCGCAGTCACCATCGGCAACATTGAACGCTATATTTCTGATAATGCGTTTGCCAGCGGTTGGACGCCGGATCTTTCCTATGTGAAACCAACAGACCGTCGCGTAGCGGTGATTGGCGCGGGGCCAGCCGGGCTTGCCTGTGCCGATATTCTGGCGCGTAACGGTATTAAAGCAACGGTGTTTGACCGCCATCCGGAAATCGGTGGCTTGCTGACGTTTGGCATTCCGGCGTTCAAGCTGGATAAATCGCTGTTAAGCCGTCGCCGTGAAATCTTCAGTGCGATGGGCATTGAATTCAAACTCAATTGCGAGATTGGCCGTGATATCTCGCTGCAACAGGTTCTGGCCGATTACGACGCGGTGTTTGTCGGCGTGGGAACGTATCGTTCTATGAAAGCCGGGCTGCCAAACGAAGACGCGCCGGGCGTTTACGACGCGTTGCCGTTCCTGATTGCCAATACTAAACAGGTGATGGGTTTACCTGAGCTTGAAGACGAGCCGTACATCAACATGGCGGGCAAGCATGTGGTCGTCCTCGGCGGCGGTGATACGGCGATGGACTGCGTGCGCACCTCAATTCGCCACGGCGCTGAGCAAGTCACCTGCGCTTATCGCCGTGACGAAGCCAACATGCCAGGCTCCAAAAAAGAGGTGAAAAATGCCCGTGAAGAAGGGGCGCAGTTTGAATTTAACGTCCAGCCGTTGAACATTGAGCTGAATGACAGCGGGAGTGTGATGGGGATTCGGATGCTGCGCACCCAAATGGGTGAACCGGACGAACAGGGCCGTCGCCGCCCGGAGCCTATTGCCGGTTCTGAATTTGTCATGCCAGCAGACGCGGTCATTATGGCGTTTGGTTTCCACCCACACGGCATGCCGTGGCTGGAGGAGCACAGCGTAAAACTGGATAGCTGGGGCCGAATTATCGCCAGCGTTGAAGACAAAATACGTTTCCAGACCAGCAACCCGAAAATTTTTGCTGGTGGCGATGCGGTGCGCGGTGCCGACTTAGTTGTGACCGCAATGGCGGAAGGGCGTCATGCCGCTGCGGGGATAATGGAGTATCTGAACGTTGCGCCTCAACGCGTGAATTAATCGACAAACTCACCCCGACGTAAAGCCGGGGTGAGTGTTTGTTTTACAAACCGAATTCCTTTTTGATCCCACACCGGTATTTACCCCTAAAGGGTGATGCCTCTACCACCCCTTCGTCACATAACGTATCACCTAATAAAAACCCGTAGAAAACTACGGAAATAACACAGAAGTGTTTGCCGATTTCTTGCATGGCGAAATCTGGCACTTGTGATGCAAGGATGTGCTTTATGGCTAATTTTTCCCGACGTGGATTACTCACCGGGAGCTTTCAACGCTCCTCGACAGCTTTTCGCCCGCCCTGGAGCGGGGACGAACAACATTTTCTGGTGGATTGCACGCGCTGCAATGCCTGCTTATCGGCCTGCGAAACCCGTGTGTTAAGACGCGGCCAGGGCGGATACCCCGAAGTTAACTTTGAGCGCGGCGAATGCACATTTTGCTACGCCTGCGCGCAAGCCTGCCCGGAAAAACTGTTTCTTACGCGTGAGGTTTCACCCTGGGAACATACGTTATCGATTGGCGATAATTGCCTGGCTAAAAACAGCGTCGAATGCCGTAGCTGTCAGGATATCTGCGAACCGCAGGCCATCTCGTTTCGCCCGTCATTATTGGGTATCGCACAACCTTTAGTTAACCACACCGATTGCACCGCCTGCGGCGCATGCATCTCCGGTTGCCCGGTTTCCGCCATCACGATGAGGCACGCAAATGCAAGCTAACTGGCACGTCGCAGGCCTGGTGGTTCAGGCCCAACCCCAAAATATTCTTGCGGTGAGCGCCGCATTAAACGAGCTACCGGGCAGCGAAGTCGCGGCAAGTGATGCTGAACACGGCAAATTGGTGGTGGTTATGGAAGCAGAACGTAGTGACGTGCTGCTAAATCAAATTGAGTCAGCACGCAATATTGCGGGCGTGCTGGCGGTGTCGCTGGTTTATCACCAGCAGGATGAGCAAGGTGAGGAAACACCATGAAACTCAGTCGTCGTAGCTTTATGAAAGCGAACGCTATTGCAGCCGCGGCGGCCGCCGCTGGCCTTAGCGTACCGAGCGTTGCCCGTGCGGTTGTCGGGCAACAAGATGCCATTAAATGGGATAAAGCCCCGTGCCGTTTTTGTGGCACCGGTTGTGGCGTATTAGTCGGCACTCAGGATGGACGTGTGGTGGCAAGCCAGGGCGACCCGGATGCGCCGGTTAACCGTGGCCTGAACTGCATCAAAGGCTACTTCCTGCCAAAAATCATGTACGGAAAAGACCGCCTCACGCAGCCGCTACTGCGCATGAAAGACGGCCAGTACGATAAAGAAGGCGAGTTTGCTCCCATCACATGGGACCAGGCCTTCGACATCATGGAAGAAAAATTCAAAACCAGCCTGAAAGAGAAGGGGCCAGAAGCGGTCGGCATGTTCGGCTCCGGGCAATGGACGGTTTGGGAAGGTTACGCCGCATCAAAATTATTCAAAGCGGGTTTCCGTACCAATAACCTTGATCCTAATGCTCGTCATTGCATGGCTTCTGCGGTGGTCGGCTTTATGCGTACCTTTGGTATGGATGAGCCGATGGGCTGCTACGACGATATCGAGCAGGGCGATGCTTTCGTGCTGTGGGGATCGAACATGGCGGAGATGCATCCGGTTTTGTGGTCGCGCATCACTAACCGCCGCCTGTCGAATGAAAACGTTGAAGTCGCGGTACTTTCTACCTTCCAGCATCGTAGTTTCGAGCTGGCAGATAACGGCATGGTGTTTACGCCACAAACCGACCTGGCGATCCTTAACTACATCGCCAATTACATCATTCAAAACAATGCCATCAACGAATCATTCTTTAAGCAGCATGTGAATCTGCGTAAGGGCGTGACGGATATTGGCTATGGTTTACGCCCAACGCATCCGTTAGAAAAGGCCGCTAAAAACCCGGGTTCTGATGCTTCCGAACCGATGAGTTTTGAAGATTACAAAGCGTTCGTTGCCGAGTACACGCTGGAAAAAACCGCGCAGATGAGCGGCGTGCCAGAAGACCAACTCGAAGCGCTCGCGAAGCTTTATGCCAACCCGAATAAGAAAGTGATTTCTTACTGGACGATGGGCTTCAACCAGCATTCCCGTGGCGTGTGGGCCAACAACCTCGTTTACAACATCCACCTGTTGACCGGCAAAATTTCTCAGCCAGGCTGCGGGCCGTTCTCGCTAACCGGGCAGCCATCTGCGTGTGGTACGGCGCGTGAAGTGGGCACTTTCTCTCACCGCCTGCCTGCTGACATGGTGGTGACGAACGAAAAGCACCGCCAAATCGCAGAAAATATGTGGCAACTGCCTGCGGGAACTATTCCTGCAAAAGTCGGTTTACATGCCGTAGCACAAGACCGCGCGCTGAAAGATGGCAAGCTCAATGTCTACTGGGTGATGTGTAACAACAACATGCAGGCCGGACCGAACATTACCGAAGAGCGTATGCCGGGCTGGCGCGATCCGCGCAACTTCATCATCGTTTCCGATCCATATCCGACGATCAGCGCCTTGAGCGCGGATCTGATCCTGCCAACCGCCATGTGGGTGGAAAAAGAAGGCGCATACGGTAACGCCGAACGCCGCACTCAATTCTGGCGTCAGCAGGTTAAAGCGCCGGGTGAGGCAAAATCCGATCTCTGGCAGCTGGTTCAGTTTGCGAAGCGCTTCAAAGTCGAAGAAGTGTGGCCTGCGGAACTTGTCGATCAAAAACCAGAATATCGTGGCAAAACGCTGTTCGACGTGCTTTTCGCTAACTCTAACGTCAGCAAATTCCCGGTGACTGAACTGGCCGAAGGGCAGTTGAATGACGAATCCCATGAATTAGGTTTCTACCTGCAAAAAGGGTTGTTCGAAGAGTACGCCGCATTTGGGCGCGGCCACGGCCACGATCTTGCGCCGTTTGATGATTACCACAAAGCACGCGGCCTGCGCTGGCCGGTGGTCGATGGCAAAGAGACGCTTTGGCGCTACAGCGAAGGGCATGACCCTTACGTGAAAGCGGGTGAGGGTTTCAAATTCTATGGCAAACCAGACGGAAAAGCGGTGATTTTCGCGCTGCCATTTGAGCCTGCGGCAGAGTCCCCTGACGAGGAATATGACCTGTGGTTATCCACCGGACGCGTTCTGGAACACTGGCATACCGGCAGCATGACGCGCCGCGTACCGGAACTGCATCGTGCGTTCCCTGAAGCACTGCTGTTTATCCATCCGCTTGATGCCAAAGCGCGTGATTTGCGCCGTGGCGACAAAGTGAAAGTGCTGTCGCGCCGTGGTGAATTGATTTCGATTGTTGAAACACGTGGCCGCAACCGTCCACCGCGGGGACTGGTGTACATGCCGTTCTTCGACGCCGCGCAACTGGTGAATAACCTGACGCTGGATGCAACCGATCCGCTTTCCAAAGAGACGGATTATAAAAAATGCGCTGTGAAACTGGCGAAGGTGTAAGGGGGGTATCATGAAAAACAGAGTGTTATTCAAATGGATGGCTGCATTAACGCTGCTGATCAGTGGTGCGTTATGGGCGGCAAACGGGGTTGATCTCACGCAATCACCAGAAGTTTCCGGTACCCCGGAAGGCTCAGTCAAAATGCCAAAACAACAGGGCCGTATGGCGCTGAACTATGTGAATCAGCCGCCAATGATCCCGCACAGCGTTGACGGTTATCAGGTTTCCAAAAACACTAACCGCTGCCTGCAATGCCACGGCGTTGAGCATTACCGCACGACGGGCGCACCGCGAGTCAGCCCAACACACTTTATGGACAGCGACGGTAAAGTGCTTTCTAACGTCGCCCCGCGCCGTTATTTCTGCCTGCAATGCCACGTTCCACAAACCGATGCGGCACCGATTGTCGAAAACACATTCACGCCGTCTAAAGGCTTTGGAAACTAGAGGCCATTATGGATAAATCAACCCGAAAACCCGGCATCATCCGTCGTATATGGCAGTGGTGGCGTCGCCCGAGCCGCCTGGCACTTGGCACGTTATTGCTGATTGGTTTCGCTGGTGGGATTATTTTCTGGGGCGGCTTTAACACCGGCATGGAGATGACAAACCGCGAAGAGTTCTGTATCGGTTGCCACGAAATGCGCGCCAACGTCTACGAAGAATATATGCAGACGGTGCACTACAACAATCGCAGTGGCGTGCGGGCAACCTGCCCGGACTGCCACGTTCCACATGAGTGGGGGCCAAAAATCATACGTAAGATTCAGGCCAGCAAAGAGTTGTATGCTAAAGCATTTGGCTTAATCGACACGCCGCAAAAGTTTGATGACCATCGCCTGGCGATGGCGCAAAACGAGTGGCGAAGGATGAAAAACAACAACTCGCAAGAGTGTCGCAACTGCCATAACTTCGATTACATGGATTTCACCGCGCAGAAAACCGTGGCGGCGAAAATGCATGATAAAGCGGTCAAAGACGGGCAGACCTGTGTGGATTGCCATAAGGGGATTGCGCACAAACTCCCGGATATGGGCGAAGTGAAGAACGGTTTCTAACCCCTTCGTAGGTCGGATAAGCGTCAGCGTCATCCGACACCAGAGGTGTAAATGGTGGATGACGCCTACGGCTTATCCACCCTACATTTTGCCTTTACAACGAGATTGATAACCACCATATCAAAGCCTATGATTATCGGCTCCCCTAACTCACTGTGGAGACGGTATGTCGATTAAAATTGAAGTCATCAAAGATAAAATCCTCTCAGATAATTACTTCATCCTGCGCAATATCACCTACGATCTATACCGTAACGAAGCCGAAGCTATCCGCCACAAACGAGAAGTCTATGACCGCGGTAACGGTGCGACCATGCTGCTCTATAACCGTGATAAAAAAACCGTGGTACTGACACGCCAGTTTCGTGTTGCAACATGGGTAAACGGTAATCCTGACGGCATGTTGATTGAAACCTGCGCGGGATTGTTGGACGCCGACGAACCGGAAGTGTGTGCGCGCAAAGAAGCTATCGAAGAAACCGGCTATGAAGTAGGGGAAGTCGAAAAAGTCTTTGAGCTATATATGTCGCCAGGCGGCGTGACCGAGCTGATTCACTTCTACATGGCGGAATTCAGCGACGCCCAGCGTGAAAATGCCGGTGGCGGTATTGATGATGAAGACATTGATGTACTCGAATTGCCTTTCACACGCGCCCTCGACATGGTGGCAACAGGTGAAATTCGTGACGGAAAAACAGTCATTCTGTTACAGCAATTGCAGCTCCGTGGAATTATGGGTTAAAAGCATTTAAATTCAATGGATTACGGGTTTGTTATTTAAGGTGAATCTATCCGATAAATCCGATTGAGCGCAAACGTTAACCAGACGAAGATATCGCCACATTTTGTACATTAAATTCTCTTCGTCTTTTCAGGATATGTGTCGCCAATGGGTTTCCGGATTAATTCGCTGTTTCTCTTTTTATTCTTTATAGCGAGCTCCGTTTTCGCGGCACCTGCACAAAAGTCTTTTTCCGATTGGCAAGTTACCTGCAACAACCAAAATTTTTGTGCGGCCCGTAACACTGGGCTGCATCAAGGATTAGTCATGACGCTGACCCGCAGTGCGGGTGCGCATACCGATGCAACGCTGAGAATTGATCTCGGCAATATGACCATCACAGAACCTAAAGCGCCGCCGATTGCGCCGCGCCTGTTGGTAGATGGTGAACCGTTGACGTTGGACTTAGCGAAATGGCAGGAAACAGCGCACCATCTCAAAACCAGCGATGCGGACGCGATTAACAGCTTTCTCGATAAAGTGGCGAACGCCGATGCGATTACGCTGGCGAATGGTCGGGGAAGTATTTCACTTGCGGGCCTGAAAGCGTCATTGCTATTTATTGATAGCCAGCAGCAACGCGTAGGCAGTGAAACGGCCTGGATTAAGAAAGGTGACGATCCGCCGCTGAGCGTGCCGCCTGCGCCCGCACTCAAAGAAGTCACACTGACAAACCCTACACCAACGCCTTTAACGCAGAAAGAACTGAGTGATCTGCTGGATTACGGCACATGGCGCATGAACAACAGTCAGTGCTCGCTAGATCCCGCCCGTCGTGAAGTTCGTGTGTTTGCGCTCAGTGATGATAAAGCTTTGCTGATGACCGGTTGCGAAGCGGGCGCTTACAACGTGGTCGATCTCGCCTGGGTGGTATCGCGGCAGAAACCCTTTGCGGCACGACAAATTCGCTTAAAACTGCCGTTTACGCCGGGGAGTGGAAACACTGAACTTGAGCTGATGAACGCCGGGTATGATGAAACGAACAAAGAGCTGATGACGCTTGCGAAAGGACGTGGCATCGGCGATTGCGGCGTTGCGACGCGCTGGCGTTTTGATGGACAGCGTTTCCGCCTGGTGCGTTATGCCGAAGAACCGGCGTGCGATGAGTGGAACAGCAATGCGTCGTGGCCCACACTTTGGGTTACGAAGTAATCCCCGTTGTCTTTCAAGTTGCAGGTGTGTTGGCTACGTTCACTCACCCGAATCCCTTACTCAAGTAAGCTCATCGGGATTCGTTCGCTTGCCGCCTTCCTGCAACTCGAAATCCATAGGGGATTCACAATATTTATTTTCGATTAAACGCCCAAAACCTTCTTCGCTTTCGCCACCACATTCTCGGTGGTAAAACCAAAGAATGGGAACAACTTATCGGCAGGGGCTGATTCACCGTAGGTTGTCATGCCGACAATCGCCCCTTTCAAACCCACATATTTGTACCAGTAATCCGCAATACCGGCTTCTACGGCGACACGTGCAGCCACATCAGAAGGCAGTACGGACTCGCGATATGCTTCATCCTGAGCATCAAATATGTCCGTTGAAGGTAGCGAAACGACGCGCACTTTGTGGCCTTCGGCGGTAAGTTTATCCGCAGCAAGCGTCGTGATCTCCATCTCCGAGCCGGTAGCAATCAGAATGACATCTGGTGCGCCGTCGCTATCTTTCAGGATATAACCGCCACGGCTAATCGCTATGACTTGCTCCGGCGTACGATCCATTTGTGCGAGGTTCTGGCGCGAAAGAATCAGTGCCGTAGGGCCATTGTGACGCTCGATAGCCGTCTTCCACGCAACCGCCGCTTCCACCTGATCACACGGGCGCCAGGTACTGAAATTCGGCGTCATACGCAGGCTGGCAAGTTGTTCTACCGCCTGGTGTGTAGGGCCGTCTTCGCCCAGTCCAATCGAGTCGTGGGTATAGACCATGATCTGCCGTGCTTTCATCAGAGCTGCCATACGCGCCGCGTTGCGGGCGTATTCCACAAACATCAGGAACGTTGCGGTGTAGGGCACGAATCCGCCATGGTGTGCAATCCCATTCGCGATAGCGGTCATGCCGAATTCGCGTACACCGTAGTGAATGTAATTCCCGGCGAGATCCTCTTTAATGGATTTGGACTCTTTCCAGATGGTCAGGTTGCTGGGCGCTAAATCTGCCGAGCCACCGAGCAATTCCGGCAGGCCTGGGCCATACGCATTCAGCGCGTTTTGCGAGGCTTTACGGGTAGCGATTTTTTCTGGATTAGCCTGCAATTTTTCAATGAAGTTTTGTGTGATTTCCTGCCAGTTCTCTGGCATTTCACCGTGCATCCGGCGGTTAAACTCAGACGCTAAATCAGGATGAGCTTTGGCATAGGCCGCAAATTTATCGTTCCATGCGGCTTCTGCTTTCTCGCCTTTTTCTTTGGCGTCCCAGGCTTGATAAATCTCTTTCGGGATTTCAAACGCCGGATAATTCCAACCCAATTGTTTACGCGCGAGCGCGACTTCCTGCTCGCCGAGTGCCGCGCCATGCGCCTCTTCTTTACCGGCTTTATTCGGTGAGCCAAAACCGATAATCGTGCGGCAGATAATGAGCGACGGCTTGTCTTTCACGCTCTGCGCTTCTTCAATCGCTTTCTTCACGGCTTGCGGATCGTGTCCGTCAATTTCATGCACCACGTGCCAGTGATAAGCCTCGAAACGTTTGGCGGTGTCGTCGGTAAACCAGCCTTTAGTTTCGCCATCAATGGAAATCCCGTTGTGATCGTAGAAACCGATGAGCTTGCCGAGGCCGAGAGTCCCCGCCAGCGAGCAAACTTCATGAGAAATGCCTTCCATCAGGCAGCCATCACCCATAAATACGTAGGTGAAGTGGTCGACGATTTCGTGGTCGGGGCGGTTGAATTGCGCCCCCAAGGTACGTTCAGCAATCGCCATCCCTACAGCGTTTGCTAAGCCCTGGCCGAGTGGCCCGGTGGTTGTTTCAACACCGGGCGTATAGCCAATTTCCGGGTGACCGGGGGTTTTGGAGTGAAGCTGACGGAAGTTTTTCAACTCTTCCATCGGTAAGTCATACCCGCTCAGATGCAACAGGCTGTAAAGCAGCATCGAGGCGTGGCCGTTAGACAGAATAAAGCGGTCACGGTCAGCCCATGTGGGGTTCGTCGGGTTATGGTGCAGGAATTCATTCCATAACACTTCGGCGATATCCGCCATCCCCATCGGTGCGCCAGGGTGGCCCGAATTCGCTTTTTGTACCGCGTCCATACTCAGGGCACGAATGGCATTAGCAAGCTCTTTACGAGATGACATGTTTCACTCCGTGGTTGTCGTTCAAAGTTTGGCGGCGAGTAAATCTTCCAGTTTTCGTTGATCAATGGCGAACAGGCGAATGCCTTCTGCCAGTTTTTCTACTGCCATTGGGTCCTGATTATGTTCCCAACGGAAATCCGCTTCGCTAATCGGTTCCGGACGGCGGAAGCCCTGTGAACCGGGGACTAATTTGCGCACCACTGGTTCTTCGCTTTCCTGCAACTGTTGCAGCAGGTTAGGGGCGATAGTCAGGCGGTCGCAGCCCACCAGCGCCAGAATTTGTTCGGTACGGCGGAAACTCGCGCCCATCACAATGGTGCTGTAATTGTGCTGCTTAAAGTAATCATAGATATTGCGCACCGATTTGACGCCCGGATCTTCTTCAACCACATACGGGTCCATCGGTTTGCGTGCCTGATACCAGTCGTAAATACGCCCGACGAACGGTGAAATCAGGAATACGCCCGCTTCGGCACAAGCACGCGCCTGGGCAAAAGAGAACAGCAGCGTCAGGTTGCAGTCGATGCCTTCTTTTTGCAGCTCTTCCGCGGCACGAATACCTTCCCAGGTTGACGCAAGCTTGATAAGAACTCGTGATTTATCAATGCCAAGTTCTTCATATAGCGCAATTAAATGGCGGGCTTTGGCGATGCTTTTTTCTTTATCAAACGAGAGGCGGGCGTCCACTTCTGTTGAGACGCGTCCAGGAATGCTTTTCAGAATTTCCGCACCAAAATTGACTGCCAGTTTGTCACAGGCTTGCGCCACCTGGGCTTCTTGCGTGCCACCGCCTTTCTTTCCATAGGCAATGGCATCATCAATCAGTGATTGATAGTGCTCCAGACCCGCTGCTTTCAGTAATAGCGAGGGGTTGGTGGTCGCATCAATAGGTTGGTAATGGCGGATAGATTCGATGTCACCGCTGTCGGCAACAACGGTGGTGAATTTCTTAATACTGTCTAGCTGACTCATAACTATCTCCTTGATATACAGATTGTTACTTGAATACTCCATGTCATTCGCGACGAAAATTCATCGTTGGCATAACTAAAAAGCATAGCAGATAGGTCTGGCATTGTTGTTAATGGTAGCTAACATAGTCACTCTGATTTTCTAACATTTTTACCTGACGTTGCTGATAGTATGGCGACGTTCAAAGTTTAGAGAGCGCGCAAGCGCGATACTACTAGGCCTTACCGACCCTTTAGAGTGATAAAAAGGAACGAAGAAATGGATGAACAACTGAAGCAAAGTGCCCTCGATTTTCATGAATTTCCTACTCCCGGAAAAATTCAGGTATCCCCAACCAAACCTTTAGCCACCCAGCGTGATCTGGCTTTGGCTTACTCTCCGGGCGTGGCGGCACCTTGTCTTGAGATAGAAAAAGACCCATTAGCGGCCTATAAATACACGGCGCGTGGCAACCTGGTCGGTGTGATTTCTAACGGCACCGCGGTGCTGGGATTGGGTAATATCGGTGCGCTGGCGGGCAAGCCAGTGATGGAAGGTAAGGGCGTTCTGTTCAAGAAATTTGCCGGTATTGATGTATTCGATATCGAAGTCGATGAAATGGACCCGGA
Source organism: Buttiauxella agrestis ATCC 33320 (assembly GCF_000735355.1). Lineage (GTDB taxonomy): Bacteria > Pseudomonadota > Gammaproteobacteria > Enterobacterales > Enterobacteriaceae > Buttiauxella > Buttiauxella agrestis. Next base: position 2,043 of record NZ_JMPI01000049.1, on the reverse strand, counting down.
CAAACTGATTGAGGTGATTGCTGCACTCGAGCCAACGTTTGGCGGCATTAATCTGGAAGATATCAAAGCGCCAGAGTGCTTCTATATCGAGAAAAAACTGCGCGAACGCATGAACATTCCTGTGTTCCACGACGATCAGCACGGCACCGCAATTATCTGTACCGCGGCGGTGCTCAACGGCCTGCGTGTGGTCGAGAAGAATATCTCTGATGTGCGGTTGGTAGTTTCTGGCGCGGGTGCGTCTGCCATTGCCTGTATGAATCTGTTGGTGCAGTTGGGTATTCAAAAACACAACATTGTGGTTTGCGACTCGAAAGGCGTTATCTACAAAGGCCGTGAAGAAAACATGGCGGAAACCAAAGCGGCTTACGCGGTGGAAGATAACGGCAAACGCACGCTTGATGAAGTCATTGAAGGCGCGGATATTTTCCTCGGCTGTTCTGGCCCGAAAGCTATGAGCCAGGAAATGGTCAAGAAAATGGCGCGTGCGCCACTGATTCTGGCGCTGGCTAACCCGGAGCCGGAAATCCTGCCGCCGCTGGCAAAAGAAGTGCGTCCGGACGCGATTATTTGTACCGGCCGTTCTGACTTCCCAAACCAGGTCAACAACGTGCTGTGCTTCCCGTTCATCTTCCGTGGCGCGCTGGATGTCGGTGCAACTGCGATTAATGAAGAGATGAAACTGGCGGCCGTGCACGCGATTGCAGAGCTGGCTCACGCCGAGCAAAGCGACGTGGTGGCTTCTGCTTACGGTGAAGAGGAGCTGACTTTCGGCCCTGATTACCTGATTCCAAAACCGTTCGACCCGCGTCTTATCGTGCAAATTGCACCGGCTGTGGCGAAAGCGGCAATGGACACCGGTGTGGCAACGCGCCCGATTCAGGATTTCGATGCTTATCGCGAAAAACTGACCGAGTTCGTCTACAAAACCAACTTGTTCATGAAGCCGATTTTCTCCCAGGCGCGTAAAGATCCGAAACGCGTGGTGCTGACTGAAGGTGAAGAAGCGCGTGTGCTGCATGCGACTCAGGAACTGATTACGTTAGGGCTGGCGAAACCGATTCTGATTGGCCGCCCGGCGGTTATTGAAATGCGCCTGAAGAAACTTGGGCTGCAAATGCAGGCTGGGCGCGATTTCGAAATCGTGAACAACGAATCCGACCCACGCTTCAAAGAGTACTGGAACGAGTACTACAACATCATGAAACGCCGTGGTATCACACAAGAGCAGGCGCAACGTGCGGTGATCAGCAACACGACGGTTATCGGCGCAATTATGGTTCATCGCGGTGAAGCGGATGCCATGATTTGCGGCACTATTGGTGAGTATCACGAGCATTTCTCCGTGGTGGAAAAACTGTTCGGCTACCGTGAAGGCGTGAAAGCCGCCGGGGCGATGAACGCACTGTTGCTGCCAAGTGGTAACACCTTTATTGCAGATACCTATGTGAATGACGATCCATCGCCGGAGGAGCTGACTGAAATCACGTTGTTGGCGGCGGAAACGGTGCGTCGTTTTGGTATTGAGCCAAAAGTCGCGCTGCTTTCACATTCCAACTACGGTTCTTCCGATTCAAAAGCCGCCTGCAAAATGCGTGCGACGCTTGAAATGGTGCGTGCGCGTGCGCCTGAGTTGGAAATCGACGGTGAAATGCACGGTGACGCCGCGCTGGTGGAAAGCATCCGTAACGATCGTATGCCAGACAGCCCGCTGAAAGGTTCGGCAAATATTCTGATCATGCCAAACGTCGAAGCGGCGCGTATCAGCTACAACTTGCTGCGTGTTTCCAGTTCTGAAGGGGTTACTGTTGGGCCAGTATTGATGGGCGTGGCGAAACCGGTGCATGTATTAACACCGATTGCGTCTGTTCGTCGTATTGTGAATATGGTAGCGCTGGCGGTGGTTGAGGCGCAGACGGTTCCGCTTTAAGTATCGGACGCCCTCATCCCGGCCTTCTCCCCCAGGAGAAGGGGAGAATCGGACCACTCCCTCTCCCCCAGGAGAAGGGGAGAATCGGACCACTCCCTCTCCCTCAGGGAGAG
>NZ_JMPI01000048.1 GCF_000735355.1 Buttiauxella agrestis ATCC 33320 | reverse complement strand
AAACCCAATCTTTAACCGGCAAGAAATCACGATACAAGGCAGCCTCCGGGCTGCCTTCTTCTGGCTGATAGTTATATTCAAAACGTACCAGCGGCGGCATCGACATTAAAATCGACTCGGTACGCCCGCCCGTCTGTAAACCAAACAGCGTTCCACGATCCCATACCAGGTTAAATTCCACATAACGGCCACGGCGATAAAGCTGGAAATCACGCTCGCGCTCGCTCCACGGCAAAGATTTGCGACGTTCAACAATCGGCAGATACGCATCCAGATAACCGTTTCCTACGGCCTGCATAAAGCTGAAGCAATGGTCGAAATTCGGGGTGTTCAGATCGTCAAAGAACAAGCCGCCAATGCCACGCTGTTCATTGCGATGCTTAATAAAGAAGTAATCGTCACACCATTTTTTGTAACGAGGGAACACGTCGTCACCAAACGGCTGGCACAAGTCATGCGCCGTTTTATGCCAGTGAATCGCATCTTCTTCAAAACCGTAAAACGGCGTTAAATCAAAACCGCCGCCAAACCACCACACCGGATCACAGCCCGGCTTTTGCGCAATGAAAAAACGCACGTTAGCGTGGCTGGTGGGAATGTACGGATTGAGCGGATGCACGACTAACGACACGCCCATCGCTTCAAAACTACGCCCGGCGAGTTCCGGGCGATGAGCGGTGGCGGATGCTGGCATGGCATCGCCATGAACGTGGGAGAAGTTAACGCCCGCTTGCTCAAAGATATTCCCACCGCGCAACACCCGACTGCGCCCGCCGCCACCGCCTTCGCGTTGCCAGGTGTCTTCTTCAAACGTGGCACCGTCAACCTGGCTTAGTTGCTGGCAAATGGTGTCCTGCAATTGCAGCAGGAATTGTTTTACGGCGTGAATGTCGGGTGAGTTCATAGGGTTCAACGTTTTTTGCTGTGAGCTTTCTGGTTATCAAACCAATGGAAGTAACTAATGATGCCTGATGCAATGGCGCTGGCAATTTTCTGACGGAACGCCGGGGTGCCTAACAACTTTTCTTCACCGGGATTGGTGATAAAAGAGGTTTCCACCAGTACAGACGGAATGGACGGTGATTTCAATACCACGAATGCCGCCTGTTCGGTGTTACGACTATGCAGCTTATGCACCGGCTTGATTTGCTTGAGGATATGCGAGCCAAGCGTCAGGCTATTTTTAATGGTATCGGTTTGTACCAGGTCGAACAGCACCTGCTGGAGATACTGATCTTTGTGTTTTACCTTGCTGCCCGCCACATCATCGGCGGCGTTTTCTTTGTCAGAAAGGTATTTTGCCATCGCGCTACTGGCTCCGCGATTGGAAAGGGCAAACACCGACGCACCGGCAGCCGATGGGTTTGTAAAACCATCGGCATGAATCGACATAAACAAATCGGCACCGTGTTTATGGGCGATTTCTACGCGATCGTACAGCGGGATGAATTCATCGCTGGTGCGTGTGAGTTTGGCCTCTATCCCATTGCTTTTAAGAATGTTTCTTACATTTTTTGCAATGGCCAGAACGACATGCTTTTCTTTGGAACCATTGTGCCCAATCGCGCCGGTATCAATCCCGCCGTGGCCTGGGTCAAGCATCACTACTCTGCGGCCCCCCGATTTTTTGGTCGGTTTGCTGTGGTTAGTGGTGGTTTTAAGGGGTTTAGTCTCGGAGCTGGCCAAAGCCTTGTTTACGCCCGTTAACGTTAAGGCAGCCAAACCAGTAAGCAGTAACTGGCGGCGGGTGGTCAGGTGCGTCAGTGATTTAATTTTGCTCATGCGGCTAATATTTTTAACTTAAAAATTTCTGATAGGCATTTATAGCGTATCGCTAAACGGTAAACGACAAGCATTTTCCTGAAATGATTATCTTTTCATTTCAATAAATGAATGAGAGGGAAGTATGCCATTTTTTACCCACTTTTGCGGCAGATATTGGCTAAACGCCAAGTTAACGCCATAATCAGGTTTTTAGACTTTCAGGTGGCTAATACCATGGAAATACGTGTTTTTCGCCAGGATGATTTCGAAGAAGTCATTACGCTTTGGGAACGTTGCGACTTACTGCGTCCGTGGAACGATCCTGAAATGGATATTGAACGCAAACTCAATCATGACGCCGATCTGTTTTTAGTGGCCGAAGTGGGCGGTGAGGTTGTTGGCTCATTAATGGGCGGCTACGACGGACACCGCGGCTCTGCTTATTATCTCGGTGTGCATCCAGAATATCGGGGGCGCGGTATCGCCAATGCGCTGTTAAGCCGACTTGAGAAAAAGCTTATCGCCCGCGGTTGCCCAAAAATTCATATCATGGTGCGCGAAGAAAACGACCTGGTGATTGGCATGTATGAGCGCCTTGAATACGAGCAGCAGGATGTGGTTTTACTCGGCAAACGTTTGATTGAAGATCAAGAATATTAATGCCTTATCTATATCCACCTTCGGATTACGATACACACGGTAATCTGAAAACACCCTTTTTGTTTTGGTGCATCCTCCTGTTGCAGGCGCGAACCTGGTTTGTGTTAGTGCTGGCGGCGGCGTCCCGTCAACAGGGCGATGCCATTCTCGGTGTGTTCTACCCCGACCGCGACAATTTTTGGTATGGGCTTTTGCCCGGTGTTCCTGCGGCCCTGGCCTTCATGATTAGCGGTCGTCGCCATTTGTATCCGCGATTATGGTCAGCCTGGCGTTGGGTGTTAATCGCCGCGCAGGCGGGCGTTTTGGCCTGGCAACTTTGGTTGTTATGGCAGGGGGAAGAACTCACGCCGGTGACGTTAGCGCTGCTGATTGCCGATATTTTTGCCCTGTGGTGGTTGTGTACCAGCCGCCGATTACACGATTACTTCACCCTTAGCCGTGAATAACCTGGCACTTTTGGGAAAGTTTGCACTCCAAAGCGCGTACCCATGCTTAATAAAGGAATTTCTGATGAAAACTCTGCGCCTGATGCTAGTAGGGCTGCCACTGCTTCTGAGCGGTTGTTCGACGCTGTCTTCTGTCAACTGGTCTGCGGCAAATCCCTGGAACTGGTTTGGTTCATCGCTTGAAGTAAGCGAGCAAGGAGTGGGTGAGTTAAATGCCAGCACGCCGATGGATGAAAAGGCCGTCAGCAGTGCCTTGAATGACAATTATCGTCTGCGCAGCGGTATGAAAACCGATAACGGCGAAATTGTCCGTTTCTATGAAGCGATGGACGATAAAACCGTGATGGTTATCGTCAACGGCGAGAAGGGCACAGTAAGCCGCGTCGAAGTGCTAGACACCGCAATTGAAACAGCAAGTGGCGTGAAAATCGGTACGCAATTTAGCGACCTGTACGACAAAGCATTTGGCGCGTGTGTCAAAGGGACTGGAGATGATAGCGAAAGTGTTGAGTGTAAGGCTAAAGACAGCCAGCATATCAGCTACATTTTTAGCGGCGAATGGCATGGCGGGCAGGAGTTGATGCCGTCTGACGATACGCTCAAAACCTGGAAGATCAGTAAAATTATCTGGCGTCGATAAAAATAGCCGTTGGCTTGCGCCTTCTCAAGAAGGCGCTGCCGGAATTGGGTATCATAAGGGAATAAACGCCACGTAGAGTGGCGTGTGTTTTTTAGGAGGATTCATGTCTCGTGTTCAATCTGGCATTCTGCCAGAACATTGTCGCGCCGCCGTTTGGCTGGAAGCGAGCATTCAGGGCGATTTCGATGCCATTCGCCAGGGCTGCAAAACCTTTAATCAATCGCTCAGTGCGCTTCAGGATAAATTCCCGGATGCTAATTTAGGCGCGGTGGTGGCGTTTGGTCACGACTTATGGCGCGATTTAAGCGGTGGCGTGGGTGCAGCCGAGCTGAAAAACTTTGCTCCGATGGGCAAAGGCCTGGCTCCAGCGACTCAGCATGATGTGATGATCCACATTCTTTCTCTGCGCCATGATGTGAATTTCACTCTGGCGCAAGCGGCGCTGGCTGCATTTGGCGACGCGCTGAAAATTGAAGAAGAAATCCACGGTTTCCGCTGGGTTGAAGAACGCGACCTGAGTGGTTTCGTTGATGGCACTGAAAACCCGCAGGGCGAAGAGACTCGCCGTGAAGTGGCTGTGATTAACGACGGTGTGGATGCGGGCGGCAGCTACGTGTTTGTGCAGCGTTGGGAACATAATCTCAACCAGCTAAACCGCATGAGTGTTCACGATCAGGAAATGATTATTGGCCGTACTAAAGAGGCCAATGAAGAGATTGACGGTGACGAGCGTCCGGAAACGTCCCACTTAACCCGTGTCGATTTGAAAGAAAACGGCAAAGGGTTGAAGATTGTGCGCCAGAGCCTGCCGTACGGCACCGCCAGCGGCCCGCATGGCCTGTACTTCATCGCCTATTGCGCACGTTTACATAACATCGAACAACAGTTATTGAGCATGTTTGGTGAAACCGACGGTAAGCGTGACGGGATGCTGCGTTTTACCAAACCGGTTACGGGTGGTTATTACTTCGCACCTTCTTTAGATAACTTGTTGAACCTGTAGAATAAAATGGTGGATGGCGCTTCGCTTATCCACCCTACAAGTGCGTATCAAGCTTAGGTCGGGCTAGCGTTAGTGACGCCCGACAAATCCCCGCTAAAAACCTTATATCCCTTTCTTATTGCAAATCACCAAACGATATATAAAACCGTTACAGCTTTGACACTCGTTATAAATACACTGGTAACCATAAAGTTCGGCGGTTATCACATTTATAAGGGTGCCAAATGGTCAATACGTCAGTCAAAAAAGTCTGGAGTGCTCTGGTTGTTTCTGCGTTGCTGGCAGGTTCAGCTCACGCCACAGAACTGCTGAACAGCTCTTATGATGTGTCTCGCGAGCTGTTTGCTGCCCTGAATCCTGCGTTCCAGAAACAGTGGGCTGCGGAAAATAACGACGACAAGCTGGTGATTAAACAATCTCATGCCGGGTCATCAAAACAGGCACTGGCGATTCTGCAAGGTTTAAAAGCTGACGTTGTAACTTATAACCAGGTTTCGGATGTACAGATCCTGCACGACAAAGGCAACCTGATCCCCGCTGACTGGCAGACCCGCTTACCCAACAACAGTTCGCCGTTTTATTCCACCATGGCGTTCCTGGTGCGCAAAGGTAACCCGAAAAATATCCACGACTGGAGCGATTTGGTTCGCCCGGATGTGAAACTGATTTTCCCGAATCCGAAAACTTCTGGTAACGCGCGCTACACCTATTTAGGTGCGTGGGGGGCGGCGAACAAAGCTGACGGTGGCGATAAAGCCAAAACCGAACAGTACATGACGCAGTTCCTGAAAAACGTTGAAGTGTTCGATACCGGTGGCCGTGGTGCAACGACGACATTTGTTGAGCGTAACCTCGGCGACGTGCTGATTAGCTTTGAGTCCGAAGTGAACAACATTCGTAACCAGTACGCCAAAGACGGCTACGAAGTCGTGGTGCCAAAGGTCAACATTCTTGCTGAATTCCCGGTGGCCTGGGTGGATAAAAACGTTAAAGTCAACGGCACCGAAAAAGCCGCGAAAGAATACCTGAACTTCCTGTACAGCCCGGCGGCACAAACCATCATCACTGACTATTACTACCGCGTGAATAACCCGGAAGTAATGGCGAAGCTGAAAGATAAATTCCCGCAGACCGACCTGTTCCGCGTGGAAGATGAATTTGGCGGCTGGCCGGAAGCGATGAAAACCCACTTTGCCAGTGGCGGTGAGTTCGATAAGTTGCTCGGCAAGGGGCGTGAGTAATGTTTGCTGTTGCTTCTAAACGGGTGCTGCCGGGCTTTACCTTAAGCCTCGGCACCAGTTTGCTGTTCGTCTGTTTGATTTTACTGCTGCCACTCAGTGCGCTGGTGATGCAGCTTTCTGAGATGACGCTGGCTCAGTATTGGGAAGTGATTACTAACCCGCAGGTGGTGGCAGCTTATAAAGTCACGCTGCTGTCGGCGGGGGTTGCATCAATCTTTAACGGCGCGTTTGGCATGTTAATGGCGTGGATTTTAACGCGTTATCAATTTCCCGGCCGCAGCCTGCTCGATGCTTTGATGGACTTGCCGTTTGCACTGCCAACGGCTGTTGCAGGTTTAACGCTGGCGGGGCTGTTTTCCGTTAACGGTTGGTATGGCGAGTGGTTGGCGCAGTTTGGCATCAAAGTGACTTACACCTGGTTGGGTATTGCTGTGGCAATGGCCTTTACCAGTATTCCGTTTGTGGTACGCACCATTCAGCCTGTGCTTGAAGAACTCGGGCCAGAATACGAAGAAGCTGCGGAAACTCTGGGCGCGACGCGCTGGCAGAGCTTCCGCCGCGTGATTTTACCGGAGCTTTCTCCGGCGTTAATGGCAGGCGTTGCGTTGTCATTCACCCGCAGTCTGGGGGAATTCGGTGCGGTGATTTTCATCGCCGGGAACATCGCCTGGAAAACCGAAGTCACCTCGCTGATGATTTTCGTGCGTTTGCAGGAGTTTGACTACCCGGCAGCCAGCGCAATTGCTTCGGTCATTCTCGCCGCGTCATTGCTGTTGTTGTTCACCATTAACACGTTGCAAAGCCGCTTTGGTCGGCGCGTGGTAGGTCACTGATGACGGACGTAACTGAATTGAAAAGCTATCGCCGTACCGGTTTTAACTGGGGAAAATGGGCGCTGATTGGTATCGGCGTGCTGATTTCGTTTTTGCTGCTGGTGGTGCCGGTCGCCTCAATTTTTGCGCAGGCATTCTCGAAAGGTTTGATGCCTGCGCTGAACAATATTGTCGACCCGGATATGCTGCACGCAATCTGGCTGACGGTCATGATTGCGCTGATTACCGTGCCGGTAAACCTGGTGTTCGGTATTTTGCTGGCCTGGCTGGTGACACGCTTTGATTTCCCTGGCCGCCAGTTGTTACTCACGCTGCTGGATATTCCATTTGCGGTTTCGCCAGTGGTTGCCGGCCTGGTTTACCTGTTGTTTTACGGTTCTAACGGCCCGCTGGCAGGCTTTATGGACGAACATAATATTCAGATTATGTTCGCCTGGCCGGGCATGGTGCTGGTGACAATTTTCGTCACCTGCCCGTTTGTGGTTCGCGAACTGGTGCCGGTGATGTTAAGCCAGGGCAGCCAGGAAGACGAAGCGGCAATTTTGCTGGGCGCGTCAGGATGGCAGATGTTCCGCCGCGTCACATTACCAAATATCCGTTGGGCGCTGCTTTACGGCGTGGTGTTAACCAATGCCCGCGCCATTGGCGAGTTTGGTGCGGTGTCGGTGGTATCCGGTTCTATTCGCGGCGAGACATTCTCGCTGCCGTTACAGATTGAATTGCTACAGCAGGATTACAACACTGTCGGTTCGTTTACCGCGGCGGCGTTGTTGACCCTGATGGCAATCGTTACGTTGTTCTTAAAGAGTGCGGTGCAGTGGCGTTTGAATAGCCAGGAAAAACGCCTGCAACAGGAGGGGAATCATGAGCATTGATATTACCAATATTAAGAAATCTTTTGGTCGCACCCAGGTGCTGAATGATATCTCGCTGGATATCCCTTCTGGTCAAATGGTGGCGCTTTTAGGCCCATCGGGTTCTGGCAAAACCACGCTGCTGCGTATTATCGCGGGCCTTGAACACCAGAACAGCGGGCGTATTAGTTTCCATGGCACCGATGTGAGCCGTATTCACGCCCGTGATCGTAAAGTAGGATTTGTATTCCAGCATTACGCGCTGTTCCGCCATATGACGGTGTTCGATAACATCGCTTTTGGTCTGACGGTGCTACCTCGCCGTGAGCGCCCGTCGTCTGCGGTGATCAAACAAAAAGTCACCCGTTTGCTGGAGATGGTGCAGCTGTCACATCTGGCCGATCGTTTTCCTGCTCAGCTTTCTGGTGGTCAGAAACAGCGTGTCGCGCTGGCCCGTGCGTTAGCCGTTGAGCCGCAGATTCTGCTGCTCGATGAGCCATTTGGCGCGCTGGATGCGCAAGTGCGTAAAGAGCTACGCCGCTGGCTGCGCCAGTTACATGAAGAATTGAAGTTCACCAGCGTGTTTGTTACGCACGACCAGGAAGAAGCGATGGAAGTCGCGGATCGCGTGGTGGTGATGAGCCAGGGGAATATCGAGCAGGTTGATACGCCGGAAGCCGTGTGGCGTGAACCGGCGACTCGCTTCGTGCTGGAGTTCCTTGGCGAAGTGAACCGTATGAAAGGCATTGTGCGTGGCAGCCAGTTCCATGTTGGCGCACACCGCTGGCCGCTGGGCTTTACGCCGGCACATCAGGGGCCGGTCGATCTGTTCCTTCGCCCGTGGGAAGTAGATGTCAGTCGCCGTACCAACCTTGATTCGCCGCTGCCGGTGCAGGTGCTGGAAATCAGCCCACGCGGGCATTATATGCAGCTGGTGGTACAGCCGCTGGGTTGGTATGACGAACCATTAACGGTTGTGCTGCGTGAAGATCACGTTCCTGTGCGGGGTGAGCGTCTGTTTGTCGGCCTGCAACATGCGCGCCTGTATGATGGGAAGAACAGAATTCACAGTACTTATAATGGCCAGGTAGACCTCGCGCAATCCGCCTGATAAGTTTACTGAACAACACGACACGCAAAGGCGGCCCACGTGGCCGCTTTTCTTATTTTTTGGACAGGCAAGTGAATACCTTAGAAAGCACGATTGGCAATACGCCTCTGGTTAAATTACAGCGCACCGGCCTTGATAACGGCAGTGAAATTTGGGTAAAGCTTGAGGGGAATAACCCCGCAGGCTCGGTAAAAGACAGAGCAGCACTTTCTATGATTGTGCGTGCAGAAGCTCGCGGTGAAATCTCCCCAGGAGATACGCTCATTGAAGCGACCAGCGGCAATACCGGCATTGCGCTGGCGATGATTGCCGCGCTCAAAGGCTATCGCATGAAGTTGTTAATGCCAGACAACATGAGTATGGAACGCAAAGCGGCGATGCAGGCTTATGGCGCAGAACTGATTCTGGTGACGAAAGAACAGGGCATGGAAGGCGCTCGTGAACTGGCACGTTTGATGGATGAGCGAGGCGAGGGCAAAGTTCTCGATCAATTCAACAACCCTGATAATCCTTATGCGCATTACAGCACTACCGGGCCGGAGATCTGGCGGCAAACTCAGGGACGAATCACGCACTTCGTTTCAAGTATGGGAACGACCGGAACAGTCACGGGTGTCAGCCAGTTTATGCGTGAGCAAGACAAACCCGTCAAAATTGTTGGGTTACAACCAGAAGATGGCAGCAGTATCCCAGGGATTCGTCGTTGGCCAGAAGAATGGTTGCCGAAAATTTTCAACCCTACTCTGGTTGATGAAGTGATTGATATATCACAAGTTGAAGCCGAGAGAACCATGCGCAAACTTGCGCGTGAAGAGGGGATTTTCTGCGGTGTGAGTTCTGGCGGTGCGGTGGCGGGTGCATTACGTGTCGCTCAAGCCAACCCCGGTGCTGTAGTGGTGGCGATTATCTGCGATCGCGGCGATCGTTATTTATCAACTGGCGTGTTTGGCGAAGAGAGTTACTCGCAAGGCTCTGGAATCTGAGATTTTAAATACAAACAAAAACGGCACCACAAGGGTGCCGTTTTCTATTGTGCGGACAACTTACTTCTTGATGCGGATCACTGGGGTTTCGCCCACGGTCACGCTACCAGTCAGTTTGATCAGCTCTTTGATTTCGTCCATGTTGGAGATAACAACCGGAGTCAGGGTAGACTTCGCTTTCTCTTCCAGCAGGGCCAAATCGAACTCGATTACTACGTCGCCTTTCTTAACACGCTGGCCTTCTTCTGCGATGCGTTTGAAGCCTTCGCCTTTCAGTTCAACAGTGTCGATACCGAAGTGGACGAATAGTTCAATGCCGCTATCGGATTCGATAGAGAAAGCATGGTTAGTTTCGAAGATTTTACCGATGGTGCCGTCAACCGGAGCAACCATTTTGTTGCCAGTCGGTTTAATTGCAATGCCATCACCAACGATCTTCTCGGCGAAAACCACATCTGGAACATCTTCAATATTGACGATTTCGCCAGAAAGTGGGGCAACAATCTCAATGGTTCCGGTGTCTTTTTTATCATCAGAAACCAGAGATTTCAGTTTATCAAACAAACCCATGATCTTCTCCTAAGCAGTAAATTGGGCCGCATCCGGTGGATTAGCAGATTGTTTTTTCTTCAATGAACTTGTTAACCAGCGTCATTAACTCGTCCGTTGTCGGTTGAGCAAGAGCTTGCTCTGCTAACACCTTCGCATCTTCGAAGTTCGTGTTACGAATAATCTTCTTAATGCGCGGGATAGAAATGGCACTCATACTAAATTCGTCCAGACCCATACCCAGCAACAGAAGTGTAGCACGTTCGTCGCCTGCAAGCTCACCACACATACCGGTCCATTTACCTTCTGCATGAGAAGCATCAATAACTTGCTTAATCAGAGTCAGTACAGACGGTGACATTGGCTGGTAAAGATGCGAAATCATATCATTACCACGGTCAACTGCCAGGGTGTACTGCGTCAGATCATTGGTACCGATACTGAAGAAGTCGACTTCTTTAGCCAGGTGGCGAGCAATCGTGGCCGCAGCCGGAGTCTCAACCATCACGCCAACTTCGATAGTTTCGTCAAACGCTTTACCTTCTTCACGCAGCTGCGCCTTCATGATTTCAATTTCTGCTTTCAGTGCACGCACTTCTTCAACAGAGATGATCATTGGGAACATAATGCGTAATTTACCGAAAGCAGAAGCACGCAGAATAGCGCGTACTTGAGCGTGCAGGATCTCTTTACGATCCATCGCGATACGGATTGCACGCCAGCCCAGGAACGGGTTTTCTTCTTTCGGGAAGTTCATGTACGGCAGCTCTTTGTCGCCACCGATATCCATGGTACGTACGATAACAGCTTGTGAGCCACAGGCTTCAGCAACAGCTTTGTACGCCGCGAACTGCTCATCTTCAGTTGGCAGTGAATCACGGTCCATGAACAGGAATTCTGTACGGTACAGACCTACACCTTCTGCACCATTGCGCTCTGCACCGTCGATATCACGAACAGTACCGATGTTTGCGCAGACTTCTACCTGATGACCATCGAGAGTGATTGCTGGCAGGTCTTTCAGTTTCGCCAGTTCAGCTTTCTCAGAAGCAACCTGTTGCTGTACAGCACGTAGGGCTTCGATCTCGTCGTTGGTTGGGTTAACGTAAACTTTATTGTTAACAGCATCGAGGATCAGGTAATCGCCGTTCTTCACCTGGCTGGTAACACTACCCGTACCAACGATCGCTGGCAGCTCAAGAGAACGCGCCATGATTGATGTGTGGGAGGTGCGGCCGCCGATATCAGTGATGAAACCCAGCACCTTTTGCAGGTTGAGCTGTGCGGTTTCTGACGGAGTCAAATCTTTAGCGACCAGGATAACTTCATCCTGAATAGCGCTCAGGTCGATAATTGCCAGACCCAGAATATTTTGCAGCAGACGTTTACCGATGTCGCGTACGTCAGCCGCACGTTCTTTCAGGTATTCATCGTCTAATTCTTCCAGCGCAATGGCCTGGCCTTCGATAATTTCGTGAGCCGCTGCATCAGCAGTCACTAACTTATCTTTGATAAGGGCTATGATTTCCTGCTCAAGCTCTTCGTCTTCCAGCAACATAATGTGGCCTTCGAAGATAGCTTCCTTTTCTTCACCGAAGGTCTCGCCAGCTTTAATTTTGATCGCTTCTAATTGCGATGACGCTTTGGCGCGACCGCTTAAAAAACGTTCAACTTCCTGCGCAACTTTGTCGGCAGAAATTTTCTTCCGGTCGATGACAATTTCATCTTCCTTCAGCAAAAGTGCCTTGCCGAAAGCGATACCCGGGGATGCTAAAATGCCTGAAATCATAACCCTACCTTACTTGTGACTGATATTTACGAAGAACCCAGAACTTACTCGAGTTCAGCCATCAGTTTTACCAGATGCTCAACTGCTTTCTGATCGTCTTCGCCTTCAGCGGAGATGGTCACTACTGTACCTTGAGTCAGGCCCAGAGTTTGCAGTTTGAACAGGCTTTTCGCGCTAGCGCTTTTGCCGTTGGAGGTCACAGTGATCTCAGAAGTGAAGCCTTTAGCTTCTTTAACAAACTGAGCAGCAGGGCGGGTATGCAGACCGTTTGGAGCGGTGATGGTAACTTCTTGCTGGAACATTGTATTTCCCCAACTTATAGGTTTAGTGTTGTGGAACTAAAGTCTAGCCTGGTGGCAAAACTTTAGCCTGTATAGTTAGCGTCGACGTCACACTGTACGCGACACAGGATGCTTTCGGGAACCGCGAAATGTGCTCTGGCGTTCACCATGCGCTTAGCGGCTCGCTCGTCATTAATCATTATGCCGTGAAATGTGATTTTGCACCAAATCGTTAAATCGATTCAGCAGATATAGCTCACATTCCGATTAATTTCGCGCATCAAAATAATTTGCTGGATAGATACCAGACCTGACAGGGCGACGCAATGCCAGGGTAGGCAAAAGTTTGACGAACCCCACAAAAAAGCACCCTTGCGGGTGCTTTTTTACACATTTTTACCTGACTGGCATCACTGTTGCAGCTCTTTTTCAGTGAAAAGATCGGCGAACAGGGCAGTACTCAGATAACGCTCCCCGGAGGAAGGCAGTATAACCACAATATTTTTGTTGGTAAATGCTTCATCTTCCTGAAGTTTTAACGCTGCAGCTACCGCTGCACCCGATGAAATCCCAGCAAGAATACCTTCTTCTTCCATCAAACGGCGTGCAGTAGAGATTGCTTCGTCGTTGGTGATGGCGATAACTCTGTCGATAAGCTTAAGATCGAGGTTGCCAGGAATGAAGCCTGCACCGATACCCTGGATTTTATGCGGGCCTGGTTTGAGTTCTTCACCTGCCAGCGCCTGAGCAATCACCGGAGAATCTGTTGGCTCAACGGCCACGCTGATGAGGTCCGTTTTGCCTTTGGTGTTTTTGATATAACGGCTAACGCCAGTTAGCGTGCCGCCAGTGCCGACACCAGCAATGAATACGTCCACTTCGCCATCGGTATCTTCCCAGATTTCTGGGCCGGTGGTTTTCTCGTGAATTTCTGGGTTAGCTGGGTTGCTAAATTGTTGCAGTAGCAGGAATTTTTCTGGGTCGCTGGCAACGATTTCTTCCGCTTTCTGAATCGCTCCTTTCATACCTTTCGCGCCTTCTGTCAGTACCAGGTTGGCACCCAGTGCTTTCAGCAGTTTGCGGCGTTCAATACTCATGGTTTCAGGCATGGTCAACGTCAGTTTGTAGCCACGCGCTGCGGCAACATATGCCAGCGCAATACCGGTATTGCCGCTGGTTGGTTCGACTAACTCGACGCCAGGCTTGAGTACACCGCGTTTCTCGGCATCCCAAATCATATTGGCCCCGATACGGCATTTAACGCTAAAGCTCGGGTTACGGGACTCGACCTTCGCCAGGATGCGCCCATTACCGATGCGGTTCAGTCGAACCAGCGGCGTATGACCGATAGTCAGAGAGTTGTCTTCATAGATCTTGCTCATAACCCGTCCTTAACTGTATGAAATTTGGGAAACCTCATCAGCATACCTGCTTAGAAGTTATGCGGAAGTAAAGAAATCGCATATCTATATGTAGAAGGGAAATAAGCAGAAGCCAGAAGGAATAAGGAGCAGCATAAGCCGCTCCTGATAAATTACTTCCACATGGCATGTTTGGAGCGGTAACAATCAACCCACATCGCAGTAGCGCCGCAGACGGCAACTGGCATGATGACCAGGTTCAGGAAGGGAATCAGCGTAAACAGACTGACCAGCGAGCCAAACTGCATATTGATCACTTTTTTCTCTCGAAGTGAGATGCGCATTTCTTTGAAAGGCACTTTATGGTTATCGAACGGATAGTCGCAATACTGAATCGCCAGCATCCAGGCGCTGAACAAGAACCACAAAACAGGTGCAACGGTTTGGCCGATACCCGGAATGAAATAAAGCACCAGCAGCAGCAGTGCGCGTGGCAGATACCAGGCAAGCTTTTGCCACTCGCGCTTCATGATGCGCGGAATATCTTTCATGATGCCAACCAAGCCAGTATCCGGCGGAGTCGCGCCCGTCAGGCGTGCTTCAAGTTGTTCGGCCAGTAATCCATTAAATGGGGCGGCAATCCAGTTGGCTATGGTTGAAAACAAATAACCAAACACCAATAAGATAGAAATTACCGCCAGTGGCCAAATGAGATAGCTCAACCACTGTAACCAGTCTGGCACGTAGGAAAGAAGAGTGGGAACCCAGACACCCAGGCGAGTAAACAACCACCAAAATGCGCCACCCATCAATAAAATATTGACCAACAATGGCAAGAGTACGAAGCGCCTGATTCCAGGCTGATGTACCAGCTTCCAGCCTTGCGAAAAGTAATAAACGCCACTACGTGGCCCGGCTCCTGAAGGTGAAACCATATCTGAACGAACTCCTTTTTGGTCATTACAATGACGTGCAGAGTTATCATAACTGACTGCCAGGAGAAAAACTTATTAGGAAATGGTCGAAAAAACAGCAAAAAATCGATTTCAGTACATCTTTATGCTGAGAAAACCGTGCGCGCACTTGCACTTGAGCAGATGGGCAAATACTCTTAGTAAGTAAATGTTTGCCGCGGTGGCAAGGTGTTAGAACAACAGAGAATATAATGATGCAGGATTTGCGTCTGATATTAATCATTGTTGGCGCGATCGCCATAATAGCCTTACTGGTTCACGGTCTGTGGACGAGTCGTAAAGAGCGTTCATCCGTTTTTCGTGATCGTCCAATGAAGCGCATGAAGTCTAAGCGTGACGAACACGAGTCGGATGACGACGAGGCTGACGATGAGCAAGATGATGGAGTAGGTGAGGTGCGTGTGCGTCGGGTTAACCCTGCGCCGGAAATAGCTAATCGCGAGACAGAAATGCCTCGTCAGCCGCAAGCGCCTCAACATCAGTACGAGCCGCCTTACGCTTCTGCTGAGCCGCGTCAGAGTGCACCTGTGCGTCAACCTGAACCGGTAGCACCGCGTCAGGAAGCGCCTGTTGCGCCAGTACATCAGCCAGCTGTTCATCAACCCGTACAGCAGCCTGTTCAACAGCCGATTGCACAGCAACCGCAGCCAGTGGCTCCGCAAGCGCCCGTGCAACAGCCAATTGTTCAGCATGCTGAACCTGCGCCAGAGCCTGTGGTTGCACAACCTGCTCCGGCTCCTGAAGCGCCAGCTCGTCTTAAAGAGACGGTGATTGTACTGAACGTTTCGGCGCACGCTGGCAGCATGATTAACGGCGATGTGCTGTTAAACAGTATTCAGCAAGCGGGCTTTATCTTTGGCGAAATGAACATTTTCCATCGTCATCTCAGTCCTGATGGCAGCGGTCCGGTGCTCTTTAGCCTCGCGAACATGGTTAAGCCAGGTTCATTTGACCCAGAAAGCATGACGAATTTTGCAACGCCTGGCGTGACAATATTTATGCAGGTCCCGTCTTATGGCGACCCGACGCAAAACTTTAAGTTGATGCTCCAGTCAGCTCAGCATATTGCTGATGAAGTCGGTGGTGTGGTGCTTGATGACCAACGTCGTATGATGACGCCGCAGAAAATGCGTGAGTATCAGGACCGTATTCGCGAAGTGGTTGAAGCTAACGCGAGCCACTAGAATTCATCCTGAACATGTTTTCCCCTAAACCCCCGCATGTCGGGGGTTTTTTATATTGATGGTGCGATATGGACACAATCGAACAACAAATTACTCAACTGCGAACCACGCTTCGCCATCATGAATACCTCTATCATGTGCTTGATAACCCAGAAATCCCGGATGCGGAATACGACCGCCTGATGGGTGAGTTGCGAGCCTTAGAAGAAGCGCATCCAGATTTAATCACCCCTGACTCACCTACTCAGCGTGTTGGGGCGGCACCGCTAAGCGAATTCACTCAGATTCGCCATGAAGTTCCGATGCTGTCGCTTGATAACGTGTTTGATGAGGCGAGCTACCTCGCATTTAATAAACGTATTCAGGACCGTTTAAAGAGCACCGAAGCGGTGACTTTTTGCTGTGAGTTAAAGTTAGATGGCCTCGCGGTAAGCCTGCTATATGAAGATGGTGTGCTGATCAGCGCCGCGACGCGCGGTGACGGTACGACCGGCGAAAATATTACCGCTAATGTGCGTACTATTCGCGCCATTCCTCTGAAATTACGCGGTGAGAACATCCCTCGCCGCCTCGAAGTGCGCGGTGAAGTTTTCCTGCCGCAAGCAGGCTTTGAGAAGATCAACGAAGAAGCTCGTCGCACCGGGGGGAAAATTTTTGCTAACCCGCGCAATGCAGCGGCGGGATCCTTGCGCCAGCTTGATCCGCGAATTACCGCCAAACGTCCGTTAACTTTCTTCTGTTATGGCGTTGGCGTGCTCGAGGGTGGCGAATTACCCGCCAGCCATCACGGGCGTTTACAGCAGTTCAAAGAATGGGGATTGCCAGTCAGCGATCGCATTCGTCTTTGCAACACAGCAGAAGAAGTCCTGACGTTTTATCATCAGGTTGAGGCAGAGCGCCCGACTTTAGGTTTTGATATCGACGGTGTGGTTATCAAAGTGGACTCACTTGCTCTGCAAGAGACACTGGGTTTTGTTGCTCGTGCGCCGCGCTGGGCGGTGGCATTTAAATTCCCCGCCCAGGAACAAATGACCTTTGTTCGTGACGTCGAATTCCAGGTGGGACGCACAGGCGCCATTACGCCCGTTGCGCGACTGGAACCTGTGCAGGTTGCGGGTGTACTGGTTAGCAACGCCACTTTGCATAACGCTGATGAAATCGAGCGTCTAGGGTTAAGAATCGGCGATCGCGTGATGATTCGTCGCGCTGGGGATGTTATCCCGCAGGTTGTCGGCGTGGTGGAGTCTGAGCGACCGGAAAACACGACGGAAATTGTCTTCCCGGCACATTGCCCGGTTTGCGGCTCGGATGTTGAACGAGTCGAAGGCGAAGCCGTCGCGCGTTGTACCGGCGGTTTGATTTGCGGTGCGCAGCGAAAAGAAGCGCTTAAGCACTTTGTCTCTCGTCGTGCGCTGGATGTTGATGGCATGGGCGACAAGATAATCGATCAACTCGTTGAAAAAGAATACGTTCATACCGCCGCAGATCTTTTCAAACTGACCGCTGGAAAACTGACAGGATTGGATCGTATGGGGCCAAAGTCGGCGCAAAACGTTGTCGATGCGCTTGCGAAGTCGAAAGAAACGACTTTCGCCCGTTTCCTGTATGCGTTAGGTATTCGTGAAGTTGGCGAAGCGACAGCCGCGGGCTTAGCCACTTATTTTGGCACGCTTGATGCGCTGACAGCGGCTTCTATAGAAGAACTGCAAAAAGTACCTGATGTCGGCATCGTGGTTGCAACGCACGTGTTCAACTTTTTCGCCGAAGAAAGTAATCGCGAAGTTATCCGCCAATTGACCGAAGAAGCAGGCGTTCACTGGCCAGCTCCCGTCGTGATTAACGCAGAAGAAATCGACAGCCCGTTTGCCGGCAAAACCGTGGTTCTGACGGGCTCCTTAAGCATTATGTCCCGTGATGATGCCAAAGCTCGTTTAATTGAGTTGGGTGCTAAAGTTGCTGGTAGCGTGTCGAAGAAAACTGACCTGGTGATTGCCGGTGAAGCTGCTGGTTCGAAGCTCGTCAAGGCGCAAGAGCTGGGTATTGAAGTTATCGATGAAGCGGAAATGATTCGCTTATTAGGTGCGTGAGATGGATAAAGAGCAGCTTATCGAGATTGCCAATACCGTCATGCCGTTTGGCAAGTATAAAGGTCGCGTGCTGATTGATGTGCCAGAAGAGTATTTACTGTGGTTTGCTCGCAAAGACGAGTTTCCGCAGGGGCATCTGGGCGAGCTGATGCGGCTGACTTTGCTGATTAAGACCGAAGGATTGGAGGGGCTGGTGAAGCCCCTCAAAAGATAATTACGATTTACTATGCGTTTTCAGTGGCAGCTTTGGCTGCCACTTTTGTTTCTTGCTGATAACGACGAGCGAGAACCGCACATATCATTAACTGCAACTGATGGAAGATCATTAGCGGCAGCACCATCATCCCCACGCTTGCAACCGGGAATAGAATATTCGCCATTGGAATACCATTCGCCAGGCTCTTTTTCGAGCCACAGAACACAATCGTAATCTCATCCGCTTTGCTAAAGCCCAGACGTCTGGCGACAAACATATTGACGCTGATAATAATCGCCAGCAATACCAGGCTCACGACCACAATAAACAGCAGCGAGCCAATACCCACTTTGTGCCAGATCCCATGTCTTACGGCTTCGCTAAATGCCGTGTAGATCACCAGCAGTATTGAAGTTTGATCGGTTTTACCAATCCACTTTTTGTGGCGCGCAACCCAATCACCAATCAACGGACGTGACAGATGTCCCGCCACGAATGGCACCAGTAACTGCAACATGATGCTGCCAACTTGCTGCAAACTGCCGCTCGCGCCATGAACATGCATGACCATGCCAACCAACAGTGGTGACAGGAAAATACCGAGTAGGCTGGACGCAGAAGCCGCACACACTGCCGCCGCAACGTTGCCCCCGGCAAGGGAGGTAAATGCGATGGCCGATTGCACCGTGGCGGGCAAAATACACAGATATAAAAAGCCGGTATAAATTTCAGGGCTGACATTAACCGGTGCCCACCACGCAAACAACACGCCCAGGACGGGGAACAACACAAACGTGCTACACATCACCCACAGGTGCAAACGCCAGTGGCTACTGCCTGCAATTATCGCTTCACGGGAAAGCTTTGCGCCGTGCATAAAGAACAGTAACGCGATGGCAGCCGTCGTCAGTCCTTCAAAAAAACCAACATAACTCCCCTGGGCAGGGAAGAAAGACGCCAGTAATACAGTGACAATCAATGTCAGTGTGAATGGATCGAGTACGCGAAAGAGTTTCATCATCATTCCTCAAACTTTTGATAAGGCATTGTGCTTTTATTGTTTTTAGAAATAAAATTGATTTATTGAATGCATTAATGAATTTATTAAATGAATTATTCACTACGTCAGTTAAAAGTCTTTGTCGCGGTCGCTCATGCCGGAAGTTTTAGCCGGGCAGGGGAGCAAATTGGCCTGAGCCAGTCAGCAGTTAGCCACAGCGTGAAAGAGCTTGAGAGCGAAATTGGCGTGAAGCTTTTGGATCGCACCACGCGAGAAGTGGTGTTGACGCAAGCTGGCCAGCAACTGGCAGCACGCCTCGAACGCCTCCTGGAAGAATTAACCAGCACCTTACTGGATACGCGCAGTGTAGGGCATCAGTTAAGCGGAACGGTGCGTGTTGCTGCAAGCCAGACGATTTCTGCTCATTTGATGCCGCAATCTATTGCTGCTGCGGCACTGGAATTTCCCGCGATTCGATTTGTGCTTCACGACCGCCCTCAGCAATGGGTGTTGCAAAGCATTTATCAGGGGGAAGTGGATTTTGGCATGGTCATCGACCCGATTCAGGCAAATGATCTGGACTGTGAGGCGGTGCTTTCAGAACCTTTTTTACTGTTGTGTCGGAATGACCACCCATTAGCGGCTCAGGAGCAGGTCCCCTGGCAGGCGCTGCAAGGTGCAAATCTGGTACTACAGGACTACGCGTCGGGAAGCCGTCCGCTGATTGATGATGCGCTGTTACGTCAGGGTATTGAGACCAATATTGTTCAACAAATAGGCCACCCGGCAACGCTTTTCCCGATGGTGGAAGCGGGAATTGGCATCAGCGTACTTCCCGCGCTGGCATTGCCTCTTCCACAGGGGCGCCCGCTGGTTGTCAGGCCACTTATTCCGGTCGTGGACAGGCAGTTAATGCTGGTGCGACGTAAAAATCGTTCCCTGTCACGAGCGGCGGAAGCCATCTGGCAGGTGGTTCGCCAACAGGCGCAGCAGTTAACCGCGGCCCGGTCAGGCGACCCACTTTTTAACCACGATTAGATATAGATATCAATCTGATGATCTTCAGACGGTTTATTCACGCCTTCCACTCTTGACTGCTGCTGTTCCTGCTTTTGTTGAGCTTGTTCTACTTGTTGGCGCTGTAGCTGCGCAAGCTGTGCCTGGAGCATTTTAATTTGCGCCTGAATTAACTCTTGCTGCTTTTGTTTTTCTTCGGTTGTCCCGCTGCCGTTAGCAATATCTTTCGCTTGTTGTGTCAGCTTGGTGATTTGCTGCGTGATGCGGGTGATTTGCGACGCCAGATCGTTGCCGCCTGAGCTTTTGGAAGCTGTGCTGCTTGTTTGTGGAGAAGGTGTTGATGTGTTGATTGTGCTACTCATAATAATTCCTTAAAGGATTGATTAGAGCAGTTATCGGCTTGATGTGGATAAATCTTGAGTGGAAAGAGTGGGTAAATTGCGCAT
>NZ_JMPI01000047.1 GCF_000735355.1 Buttiauxella agrestis ATCC 33320 | reverse complement strand
CTCTACCAACTGAGCTAATACACCCAAACTTCGGTACTACGATTGCAAGAGTAGATAATGGTGGGTGATGACGGGCTCGAACCGCCGACCCCCTCCGTGTAAAGGAGGTGCTCTACCAACTGAGCTAATCACCCAAATCTTATCTCTTACTGTACTTCTTAACGACTACACACTGCGGTATCACTCACTAATGAATGGTGGGTGATGACGGGCTCGAACCGCCGACCCCCTCCGTGTAAAGGAGGTGCTCTACCAACTGAGCTAATCACCCCCGCTGTGTGGAGTCGCATTATAGGGAGAGTTGAAAATGAGTCAACGCCTTTTCTAAAGATTTCGTTCGTTCGTCGTAAAAATAATCAACGCGATCGATAAATATCCATGGGTGATTGATTTGTCACCAGAATATGCGGATTGCTGATAGATAAAGGTATCGACATTGAGGAATCAGCGCACAGTGGTAGAATGTTGCCCACTCTTTATTTTCTGGCATTTGCCGGTTTTCCGGCATTTTTGCGTAATTAAGGCCGTTCAATGAAAATCAAAACTCGTTTTGCGCCAAGCCCAACAGGCTATTTGCACGTTGGCGGTGCTCGTACTGCTCTTTACTCCTGGCTTTTTGCTCGTAACCACGGCGGCGAGTTTGTGCTGCGTATAGAAGACACTGACCTTGAGCGTTCAACCCCAGAAGCTATCGAAGCTATTATGGATGGTATGAATTGGTTGAGTCTTGAGTGGGATGAAGGTCCGTACTACCAGACCAAACGTTTTGATCGTTATAACGCGGTTATCGACGAGATGTTGGAAGCTGGTACAGCGTACAAATGCTACTGCTCTAAAGAACGCCTTGAAGCGTTGCGTGAAGAACAAATGGCGAATGGCGACAAGCCACGCTATGACGGCCGCTGCCGTCACGGTCATGAACATCACGCAGCCGACGAACCTTGCGTTGTGCGTTTTGCCAACCCGCAAGACGGTTCTGTTATTTTCGACGACCAGATTCGTGGCCCAATCGAGTTTAGCAACCAGGAACTCGACGATCTGATTATTCGCCGTACCGATGGTTCCCCGACCTACAACTTCTGTGTTGTAGTGGATGATTGGGATATGCAAATAACTCACGTGGTGCGTGGGGAAGACCATATCAACAACACTCCGCGTCAGATTAACATCCTGAAAGCGTTGAATGCGCCGGTTCCGGTTTACGCTCACGTTTCTATGATTAACGGTGACGACGGTAAAAAACTGTCTAAACGCCACGGCGCGGTTAGCGTCATGCAGTATCGTGATGAGGGTTATCTGCCAGAAGCCCTGCTGAACTATCTAGTGCGTTTGGGCTGGTCGCATGGCGATCAGGAGATCTTTACTCGCGAAGAAATGGTCAAGCTGTTCACGCTCGATTCCGTCAGCAAATCTGCTAGCGCATTCAACACTGAGAAATTGCAGTGGCTGAACCACCACTACATTAATCATCTTGCACCTGAATATGTTGCGACCCAACTGCAATGGCATATTGAGCAGCAAAATATTGATACCCGCAATGGGCCGGAATTGGCTGAGCTGGTGAAACTGCTGGGCGATCGCTGCAAAACTCTGAAAGAGATGGCGGAAACGTGCCGTTATTTCTATGAAGACTTTAGCGAATTTGATGCAGACGCTGCGAAGAAGCACCTGCGTCCGGTTGCTCGTCAGCCGCTGGAAGTGGTGCGTGACAAACTGGCTGCGTTAACCGACTGGACTGCCGAAAATGTCCATAATGCGATTCAGGCAACGGCTGATGAGCTGGAAGTTGGGATGGGCAAAGTTGGTATGCCGCTGCGTGTGGCTGTTACTGGGGCAGGGCAGTCACCTGGCCTGGATGTGACAGTTCATGCTATTGGCAAACAGCGTTCTATCGCCCGTATCAACCAGGCGCTGGAATTTATCGCTGCACGCGAAGCACAACAGTAAAGCGAATAAAGCCGGCTATGCCGGCTTTTTAATACTCGTCGTCTTACTCATCACGAATACCTAAACGTTTCAAAACCCCTGCAATACCTTCTCGCAGCAGCAAAGCTGACATTTTTTCTTGCTCTGCTATCGACATTTGCTTGAGTGCATTCAACAGCAAACCTTCCAGCGACGAATCATTAACATGATAATTGCCTGGTTTTTCTGAAATGCGTTTAGCACTATTTATAAACTCGCGAACACGCTCATCCACATGGATCAGGCGCGCCTTTCCACCCTGAACGCCGGGTTTTTGAGTCGTTAACCAGCTTTCTTTTCTTACCCATTTGTTGATTGTTTGGCGACTATAACCAGTAATCATCGCCAGCTCTTCCGGGGTCATACGTTCCTTGAGCACAGTTATTCCTTAAGTTCAAAAGGGTTATTAGTGGTTCATTTTAGGGGATCATTTTACTGGAAACTGTGACAGGATTAACTACCGTACGATGAGAAGCAATTGAGATTTCCCGTATTGTTTGCTTTTTCGGCGATTAGTCGCAGAAGCAGAATTTGCCGTTGACACTATTGAACGGGTTTCATATGATGCCGCCCGTCGACACGACAAGGTGTTTACGGTATGGGGCTATAGCTCAGCTGGGAGAGCGCTTGCATGGCATGCAAGAGGTCAGCGGTTCGATCCCGCTTAGCTCCACCAAATCTTTACCAGCAAGATTTGTACCGTTTAACCCGAACCCATTCGTGGGGCTATAGCTCAGCTGGGAGAGCGCTTGCATGGCATGCAAGAGGTCAGCGGTTCGATCCCGCTTAGCTCCACCAAAATACGAAACCCTCGCCTGATGGCGGGGGTTTTTTGTTTTATACGTTCGTATATTTTGTTGTTATTTTGTGTCGCAGTGGGTTTTATTCAACGCCTAAATGAATAGTTGAATGTGATTTATTTGCAGTGTGAATATATCAAACTATTTCGCTTTGTTGTGTTGTATTAAAAGGCAATGAATTGAAAGGGATATAATTATACGTCAACTTGATTTGTTTAATAAATAAACGTATTCTTTGTCACCGAATAATGCTTTTAGCAATGATAAAATATCCACTCCAGGGCTTATGACATTTCCTCTAATAATCAAAAAATCGCTCACAGCACTGGTTTTATGTCTTTTGCTTTTACCTCTTTCTCGTTACCTTTCACCTTCAACCATTATTGATGGTAAACACACTTATTTAGCGTATCTTCCTGTAAGTTTTATGATTGCCATGGTGTTTCTCTATGGTCGAGTGGCGATTATTCCTTTGATAATAGCCTCCATTGTAACCTTTACTTACAGCCTGGATTTAGCCACTCCAGCGTTAGTCGCCTTTACCTTCAGCTTAATATTTCCCATAGCCGTTTGTAGCCTCGTGACCCGTTATTATCTGGGAAAGCGCTGGCGCCATGCTCTGTCCGATAAAGGCGTCGGGATTAGAATATTTTGGCTCGGTTTTATCGCCCCCTTCAGCATTAAATTACTGATGTATCTGACCGGGCATTACGTTTCTGTCCCAGTGAAACTTGCCCCTTATTTTGGCCATAACTCACTCATATTTATGGTGGTGGATTTCCAAAATCTGGTTGCGGCATCGCTTATCTTTACCGTCGTGTTTTATTACCCACTAAGAATGATCCTGAACCCACACTACGCTCGTGCATTTTGGCGTCGTTGCGTGATGCGAGATTTTGTGGGGCCGCGTCGTTTATATTCTTTCACCTGGATGCTGTGCCTGTTTACCCTGATGGTCGTGCTTTGTTCTTCATGGGGTGTATTGCAGGTTTCAGGGTATCTGGTGCCTATGATTTTTGTGCTGTTTACGTTGGGCATTCGTCATTTTGGCCCTCGTCTTATGGGGCTGCTGTGGGGGATTTCTGCCTGGTTATTGCTGACGTATAACGATGGTTTTCTTTACGGGGTTAATACTGAATTTGCCCTGTCATTTATCCTTTCTGTTTTTATCTCTTTCTCAGTCTGCATGTTATACATGACGATGATGTTTAAGGTAAATGAGTGGATGAAACGCATTTATCACTCGCAAGCCTTAACCGATCCACTCACGCAATTACCTAATTTACGCGCACTGGAATATCATGTGCAAAGCTACCCGGAAGGGACGCTTTGCTGCCTGCGGTTGTCTAATCTTGAGTTTCTGAGTCGTCATTACGGCATGATGATGCGCATTCATTGTAAGCGTATCGTAACCAGCCAGATAACCCCTTTCTTGCAGCAAGGTGAGCAAGTCTTTCAATTGCCAGGCAGTGAGTTATTAATATTTCTTCGTGGTCAGCATACCGATGCGCGTCTTGAGCATATTGTCGAGTTACTCAATAGCAAAAAAATAAAGTGGCATAACACGATGCTTGAGATTGAGTATGGCGCTTCTTATAGCGTTATTGACGACAGTCTTGATGAGTTACACCGGACATTAGGCCAATTAAGTTATCTCGCAGACCAGGCAAGTGAATCAATGTGTGTGCTTAGCCTGAACACACGCGTTGAAGATGTTTCTGACAAGACGACAGAGCGCGTCTTGTTGCTGCAAAAAATCAAACGGGCGCTGGATGAAGAAGAAGCCGTTGTACTTTATGCGCAGCCTATTGTTAATCAAGCTGGAAAGGGTTATCAGGAAATACTCAGCCGCATCATTTTTAACGATGAATTAATTACCCCGGATAAGTTTATTCCTGTTATTGCCGAGTTTAACCTCAGCACGCGCTTCGATATGTTAGTGATGAAGAAGCTGGTTAATTTCCTCTATCTCCATCCAAATGAGAGTGAGTACCCGCGTTTTTCCGTAAACCTGATGCCATTGACGCTGATGCAAAAGGATATCGCTCAAAAGATTGTTTCACTGTTCACTCAATTCCAGGTGCCTACCAGCAGTGTGATTATTGAAGTTACTGAAGAGCAGGCGTTTTCAGAATCAGAAATCTCAATGCAGAACATCACGTTACTGCGTGAAAATGGCTTTAAAATTGCGATTGATGATTTTGGCACCGGCTATGCGAATTACGAAAGGCTCAAACGGCTGCAGGCGGACATTATTAAGATTGATGGCTGTTTCATCAAAGATATCACCACGGACTCGCTTGACCCTCTGATTGTAAAATCTATTTGTGATATGGCCCATACGAAGCAATTGAGCGTTGTTGCTGAGTTTGTCGAAACGGAAGAGCAGCGGAGACTTCTTCATGAACTGGGCGTTCAGTTCCTGCAAGGTTATCTGATTGGCAAACCCGAGCCTCTAAATACAGTCCATACTTTTTAAGGTAGCAGTATGTTGCGAGCATATGATCACAGGACTGTATTGTGAGTACTTCAAGAGCGAGTCGATTTCGTTTGCCGTTGAGCAACACGCTACGTGTTATTCACCTGTGCTTCATTTTTGTTTTTGCCCTGACCGCAATCCTGTTCTGGCAGCAAGGGCAGCTGTTTAGTCAGGGTTATCGCTCCAGCCAGCTAAGTCATCTGGAAAGTGTGATTGCGCGCATAGAAAGCCGGGCGCAGTACAAGATTGATAACCTTCGCTATTTAAAAAGAATATTTATTGAAGCCATGGATGATCCGATCTTCCCCGGCAGCCCAGTGACGCCATGGGAAGTGAATGAAAATTCGATTCAAAGGCCGCTGTGGATAGGCGAGTTGCCCTTGCCTGATAGTGTCACTGAGGATGATGAATTACCGGATCAGGAGTCACTGGAGGTGCGCCAACAACTCAACGGGTTGCGTAAAATCCAGGGGCTTTTCCCCCTGGCAACCGGATCCCATGAACTGTTTGCCGATTTGTATTACATCTCGCGCGAAGGCGAATTTATCGCCTCTTTGTCGAAAGAGGTGAACTCGCTGCTGATCAATAGCTATAACCCACACGAAAAGCTGGGCAGTTTTGTGCTGGCATCCCCGCTATTAAATCCCAAACGAACGGCTTTCTGGACGCGACAAAATATTGCTAACAGCGATGAGACGCTGATCAACGCCTCTATCCCTGTCGATTTTGGGGGGGAATGGATTGGCTTGCTGGGCATTGCATTTGATAGCCAGTCAGTTCAGAAATTCCTCTTATCTTCGTTACCGGAAGACACCCAAAGTGCCTACCGACTGTATGATGCACAGTTAAAACCTCTGACGAAATCTGTGGGCGCGGAAAATAACGTTCAGTTAAGCGTGAAGCAGAAAGAAACCATTCTCCGAATGTTGGCGGATAATCCCCGTGGTAGCTTCCGTTCCGGATTGGTCTATATCACGTTTGGCCAGCTGAGAGGGACTCACTCGGTGCTGGTGAGCACCCAGACCGTGAGTCAGGGGCTGCATGAGGATTTTGGGCGATTCAGTTTACTTCTCGTCACGATGTTTTTGATTTTCTCGCTTTCCCTGTTGGGTGCCTACCGCATTATTTGCCGTCTGGTGCGGAATATGGGCAATTTGCAACGTGAAATGCAGCATCATGCCCTACACGATGATTTAACCGGGGCGCTTAACCGGCGTGGATTCTTCGATAAAACCTCGCAAATCATGTCGGACAATGTGGATTACACGCTAGTACAACTGGACCTCGACCACTTCAAGAATGTGAATGATGTCTACGGGCATTTGGTCGGTGACAATGTACTGGTGCATGCCACTCAACGTATTCAGCGTGCTATCCGTAACCAGGACATTTTGGGGCGTATAGGCGGGGAAGAGTTCTGTATTTACTTACCGAATTCCGATCTCAAGGCCGGGATTATGGTCGCAACACGAATTAAGTGGGAGCTTGAGTCTTCTGAAATGATTCTTGAGGACGGTTCATCCTTGCCTGTTACGGCATCGCTGGGCGTGGCGTCACATAGTGAGTTTCCAGAATACACGTTAGACCAAATACAGGCGCGGGCTGATATGCGAATGTACCGGGCGAAAGAGCGTGGGAGAAATCAGGTATGCTGGCAGGATGAAGACATTCAGGCATAAAAAAGCCGGGGCAAATTGCCCCGGCTTTTTATTGTGAGAATTACAAGAACAGACCAGCGATAGACGCTGACAGAATACTCACCAGAGTTGCGCCGTAAACCAGCTTCAGGCCAAAGCGAGAAACCACGTTACCTTGCTCTTCGTTCAGGCCTTTAATCGCACCCGCGATGATCCCGATAGAAGAGAAGTTGGCAAACGAAACCAGGAACACAGACAGGATACCTTCCGCACGTGGGGAAAGCGTCCCGGCCAGTTTTTGCAGATCCAGCATCGCAACGAATTCGTTGGAAACCAGTTTGGTGGCCATGATGCTACCCACCTGCAACGCTTCGTGGGAAGGAACACCCATAACCCAGGCGACCGGGTAGAAGATGTAACCCAGAATGCCCTGGAAGGAGATGCCGAAGACGGCAGCAAACAGGGCGTTCAGCGCAGCAATCAAAGCAATGAAGCCAATCAGCATCGCTGCAACGATAATCGCAACTTTAAAACCTGCCAGAATGTATTCACCGAGCATTTCGAAGAAGCTTTGGCCTTCGTGCAGGTTAGACATCTGGATATTTTCTTCGCTCTCATCAACGCGGTAGGGGTTGATCAGCGACAGTACGATAAAGGTACTGAACATGTTCAACACCAGCGCTGCGACCACATATTTTGGCTCGAGCATCGTCATGTAAGCACCGACAATCGACATGGACACGGTAGACATGGCCGTAGCGGACATGGTGTACATGCGGTTGCGAGACATCTTGCCGAGAATATCCTTATAAGCGATAAAGTTTTCTGATTGTCCCAGAATCAGCGAGCTTACGGCGTTAAAGGATTCCAGTTTACCCATACCATTCACTTTAGACAGAACGGTACCGATAAAGCGGATAACAATCGGCAGAACACGGATGTGCTGCAATATCCCGATCAGTGCGGAGATAAAGACGATTGGGCAAAGCACTTTCAGGAAGAAGAAGGCGAGTCCTTCGTCATTCATCTTACCGAATACAAAGTTTGTCCCTTCGTTGGCAAATGACAGCAGTTTCTCAAACATCTCTGAGAAACCTCTCACAAAGCCCAGGCCAATTTCTGAGTTCAGGAAGAACCAGGCCAGGATAAGTTCAATCACCAACAGTTGAACGATAAAGCGAATGCGGATCTGCTTACGGTTGCTACTCAGCAATAAAGCAAGTAGCGCAACCACGGCAAGCGCTAAGACAAAATGAAGAACGCGGGACATATTTGCTCCAAATATGAGGCAGGTTTAATTTCGTTGCACATTCTATGAAACAAGCAATAAGAAAACGAGACTAATCGCACACTATAATGATGTCGTGTGACCAAACTCAAAATTAGTGATCAACCATACATTTCTGCTATGTTAAGTAAAGAACATAAAAGTTGCGTCAACGCACATATCTTTAACATAGTGCTTGCTGCAATCAGGCTTCTTTAACAGGCGATCGAAATTCGCCACTGCTAATCCCTCACTATTGTTTCTGTCTATCAAAGTAATCGACTATGGCTTCTCAAATGAATTTGATAATCATTCTCACTTTTGATAGCTTGAAACATAGCAAAGGCTATATCTCCAGAGGCAGATGATGACAAACAGTCGCGTTGAAAATAGTGGTACTCGCACAGCGCGCAGATTACGCCTGGCGTTGATGGGGCCGGCTTTTATTGCTGCCATCGGTTATATCGATCCCGGTAACTTTGCGACCAACATCCAGGCCGGTGCCAGCTTTGGTTATAAATTGCTGTGGGTGGTGGTGTGGGCCAACTTCATGGCGATGCTTATCCAAATCCTCTCGGCAAAACTGGGGATTGCGACTGGTAAAAATCTCGCTGAGCAGATTCGCGACCATTATCCGCGTCCGGTGGTGTGGCTTTACTGGATACAGGCTGAAATTATCGCCATGGCGACTGATCTTGCTGAATTCATCGGTGCCGCGATAGGTTTCAAACTGATTCTCGGCGTCTCTTTACTACAAGGTGCGGTGCTAACGGGAATCGCGACTTTCCTGATACTGATGCTGCAACGGCGCGGCCAGAAACCGCTGGAAAAAGTGATTGGCGGATTACTGCTGTTCGTGGCGGCGGCTTACATTGTGGAGCTGATTTTCTCCCAGCCGAAACTGGTAGAACTCGGGAAAGGAATGTTGATTCCAAGTTTGCCGACCAGTGAAGCGGTATTTCTTGCCGCAGGCGTGCTCGGCGCAACCATTATGCCGCACGTCATTTATTTACATTCTTCGCTAACCCAACACCTGCACGGTGGTAATCGAGCCGAAAGGTATTCAGCAACTAAATGGGATGTCGCCATCGCGATGACCATTGCCGGGTTCGTCAACCTGGCTATGATGGCTACTGCGGCAGCCGCATTTCACTTCTCGGGCCACACCGGGGTTGCTGACCTGGACGAAGCGTACCTCACGCTTGAACCTTTACTTAGCCACTCTGCCGCCACGATTTTTGGTTTAAGTCTGGTTGCCGCGGGATTGTCATCAACCGTGGTGGGAACACTGGCGGGGCAGGTGGTGATGCAAGGCTTTGTGCGCTTCTATATTCCGCTGTGGGTGCGTCGCGCCGTCACCATGGCACCTTCGTTCATTGTTATTTTGATGGGGCTGGATCCGACCAGAATTCTGGTCATGAGCCAGGTATTACTCAGCTTCGGTATTGCCCTGGCACTGGTTCCGCTGCTTATCTTCACCAGCAATGAAAAATTGATGGGCGATTTGGTTAATACACGGATCGTGAGAATCACCGGATGGGTGATTGTCGCCATCGTCGTCGCGTTGAATTTGTGGCTGCTGATTGGCACGGTGTTAGGCCTGTAGCCCTTAAAAAGATGCAATAAAAAACGGGAGCCGAAGCTCCCGTTGTAAAATCTTAATGGCGATGACCACCGCCGTGACCATGTCCACGCCCGCCTCGTCCGCGATGATCGTCACGATCGTTCCAGCCTGCGCGGTAACCTTTCTCAAAGCTGCTACGACCACGGTCTTTGTACCAGCCACGGTGATAGCCATTGTCATGGCGGTGCCAGCGATTATCGCGCCACTCGTAATTTCGACGCCAGTAATCGCGGTCGCGCCAACCACCGCCATCCCAGTAATTACCGCGATAATCCTGATCGCCTATTTGCAGCTTAATTGACGGCAGCAGGGTGATTTCGCCCGCATTGGCCATCATTGGTGCTGATGCCAGTAATGCAATCGCAAGAATTAGTGACCTGAACATACTCTCTCCCTACATACGATAACCGCCAAGCGGCTTGTTAACGGTATAGTAAGTTGTGGTAACTAAGTGTTTCATCGCCACAACTCCTAATTCGTAGGGGAGAGCACTTTTTGCTAATTTAGCTGAAAATTAAATCAGTCCGTGTTAACGGTTACACTAATATTTCTTCGATTTCTGCCAGCTCAGCAGCGGTAAAATGACGGTTATCCAACATGCCTACCGCATCGTCTATCTGGCTGATTTTACTGGCACCAATCAACACCGAAGTGACTTTATCACCACGTAGCACCCAAGCCAGCGCCATTTGCGAAAGCTTCTGCCCACGTCGTTGCGCAATGGCGTTGAGTTTTCGGACTTTCTTCAGCTTATCTTCGGTCAGTTGATCCGCGTTCAGGAACTTGCTGCCGCTCGCCGCTCGTGAATCAGCAGGAATGCCATCAAGATAACGATCCGTAAGCTGCCCACCCGCCAATGGTGAAAACGCAATGCTGCCGACACCTTTTTCTTGCAGAACATCCAGCAAACCGCCTTCAACCCAACGCTCAAACATCGAATAACGCGGCTGGTGGATAAGGCATGGCGTGCCAAGAGAGTTCAAAATATCAATGGCTTGAGCCGCAAGTTCAGCCGGGTAATTTGAAATGCCGACATACAGTGCTTTGCCCTGGCGCACGACGGAGTCAAGAGCGCGCATTGTTTCTTCAAGCGGGGTTTCCGGGTCCGGACGGTGATGGTAAAAAATATCGACATATTCAAGACCCATGCGTTTCAGGCTTTGATCCAGGCTTGAAATCAGATATTTACGTGAACCCCAATCACCATAAGGGCCATCCCACATGGTATAGCCAGCTTTGGACGAAATAATCAGCTCATCACGATATGGAAGGAAATCTTCACGCAGGATACGACCAAAGTTTTCTTCGGCGGAACCTGGCGGTGGCCCGTAGTTATTCGCCAGGTCAAGATGGGTAATCCCTGAGTCAAACGCGCGGTGTAACAGCTGTCGGCTGTTTTCCAGCAGCGTGCTATCACCAAAGTTATGCCACAAACCCAGCGAAATAGCGGGGAGTTTTAAACCGCTGCGCCCACAACGACGATATTCCATTGATTCATAACGCGCAGAATTTGCCTGATAGACCATGTGAAATCCTTGGTGAGTGAATAATGCCAACTTAGTGTATACGTTTTCACAACATTGAAGGCCATCAGACTACTCCCCGATTAAGTGTAAATCCCTCTTTCCACGGCCTTATTCTCCTTGTTCCTCGACAGCGATCACAGATGTCCAATACTCACTGTAAGCCCTCAGAGAAGGAATGAGTCATGAATTACACTGTCGCGGACTATCTGCTGGACCGGTTCACCGAGGCTGGAATTAACCATCTTTTTGGTGTCCCCGGTGACTACAACTTACAGTTTCTGGATAACGTCATTAACAACCCAACCCTTGCATGGGTGGGGTGCGCCAACGAACTTAATGCAGCCTATGCCGCTGATGGCTACGCACGCTGTAACGGTGCGGCGGCTGTGCTGACGACGTTTGGTGTCGGCGAATTAAGTGCCATTAATGGTATCGCCGGAAGCTATGCCGAATATTTACCGGTCATACATGTGGTCGGCGCACCGTGTCTCGGTGCGCAGCGGCGGGGTGAATTGATGCATCACACTTTGGGTGATGGGGATTTCGGCCATTTCTCACGCATGGCGCAGGAAGTGACGGTGGCACAAGCCTCGCTCACCGCAGAAAATGCCTGTTACGAGATCGACCGGGTTTTGCAGCAGGCTTTATTGCAGCGCCGTCCGGGTTATTTACTGCTCCCAAGCGATGTTTCTCAGACACCTGCGACGCGCCCGACCAAACCCTTATTGCCGCAACAACCGTCCACCGACCCGGCATTACTCGCCCAATTCCGCGTCTGCGCACAAGCGCGCCTGGCAGAAAGCCGCAGCGTGGCGTTACTGGCTGATTTCCTGGCGCTGCGATTTGGGCAACAAAAAGCCTTGCAGCAATGGATGGACGACACGCCTATGCCACACGCCACATTGCTAATGGGCAAAGGATTATTCGATGAAGGCCAGCAAGGGTTTGTCGGGACTTATAGCGCCTCGGCCAGTTCGCCCACGGTAATTCAGGCGATTGAACAGGCTGAACTGGTTATTTGTGCGGGCGTGAAATTTACCGACACGCTAACAGCCGGATTCACCCAACATTTTTCTCTCCAGCAGACTATCGACATCCAGCCGAATGCCGCCCGAATTGGCGAGCGCTGGTTTAGTGGGATAGCGATGGCGCAAGCCATTGAAACTCTGCATCAGCTCTGCAAACACCAGGTTTCAGGCTGGTCTTCGCCGCAACAAAAACCGCCCGCGTTACCGGCGGCGACATCCGGGAAACTGGATCAGCACGCTTTCTGGCAATCCTTGCAAGGCTTCCTGCAAGCGGGGGATATCGTTCTTGCCGACCAGGGAACCGCTGCTTTTGGTGCTGCGACACTCACGCTTCCCGCAGGTGTCACGTTTATCGCTCAGCCGCTTTGGGGGTCGATAGGTTTTACCCTCCCTGCCGCATTTGGGGCGCAAACCGCCTGCCCAAATCGCCGCGTGATATTGCTGGTAGGCGATGGTTCGGCGCAACTCACCATCCAGGAAATAGGCTCGATGATGCGCGACGGGCAGCGCCCGGTGATTTTCTTGCTCAACAATGAGGGTTACACCGTTGAACGGGCTATTCACGGTGCCGAACAGCGTTACAACGACATTGCACCGTGGAACTGGACGCAAATTCCGCAGGCATTGAATGTTGATAATCAGGCGCAATGCTGGCGAGTGACGGAGCCGGTGCAGCTCGATGAGGTGATGCAGAAAGTGGCAAAAGCAGAACGACTGTCGCTGGTGGAAGTCGTTCTGCCGAAACAGGATATTCCTGAGCTTTTGCAGGCGATCACGGCATCGCTGGCGAAACGCAATGCCGGTTAGTCGGTCGAATTAATGGTGGATGACGCTGCGCTTATCCCCCCTACAACACCCATTCCGTAGGTCGGATAAGCGCAGCGTCATCCGGCAAAACTGGCAATGTAAAATTAAACTTTGGGTTTATCCGCCATCATGACCGGTTTGCCCGCCAGCAGCAGCCATGCGGGTAGCATCACGATACACAGCAATGGCAGCAATTTGATATCCGGCACCACCGCCATTGCCATAAAGAGGCTGAGCCAGCCATCGCGAGTCACCACCAATACCAGGCCAAGGATGGCACAGGATAGCGTAATGGCGGCCGGAACCGCTTCAACATGCTGGTGAAGCATCATGCCTAACGCCACTCCGACAAAAACCACCGGGAAAATACGCCCCCCACGGAAACCGCAGGCTGAGGCAATCACTAACGCCGCCAGTTTTACTACCGCAAACATCAGCAACGTGGCGACAGAATAATGCTGCACGGTGGATAGCTGGCGCATTTCATCCAGGCCTTTAAACAGCGTGACTTCGCCGCCAACCAACCCCAACACGCCTAGCAGAAAACCGCCGACGCCCAGAATTAACACCGGGTGTTTAAGCTGATGAATGAGACGGTGCGCACGTGGCAAGCACCACACCGCAATCATTCCCAGTGCAATGGCGATTGCCGCGACTACCGCACCGCTGAAGATATCAACCAGGCGCATTTCTGGATATTGCAGAGCGGGCAAAGAGAAATCAGGATGGAAGAACAGGTCGGTGGTCAACGCTCCCGCCGCCGCCGCCATCAGCGGGGCAAACAAACGGTCCCACAATGGCACATCATTGCTGCCATTGAGCGTCTGGGAAAACACCAGTGCTGCCGCAACCGGTGTGCCAAATAGTGCACCGATGGTGCCTGCTGCGGCAAGAATCGTCCAGTCCAGCGCGCCAACTCTTGGCAGCAAACGCGCCCCAATCGCTACCGCCAGCGCAATATTCACCGCCATAATCGGGTGTTCTGGCCCCAGACTCACGCCGCCTGCAAGCCCCAGCACCAGCGCAATAATCAGCCCCGGCAGCGCCATGACAGACACCGGTGCGCCAATCAAAGGTTCGGTTGCCGGATCGGGCCCCGCATGCCCCGGCATATAGCGAATCACTAGCCCCACGGCAATCCCCGTTAACGTCAGCATCAACAAAATCCACATCGGGGAGTTCATATCGAGATCAAATCTGGCGGGCAGTGATACCCAAAGATAACGCTGTAAAACAGCGGCAACTTTCATCACTACGATTAATACCAGGCTGGAAAAAATCCCAATCACTAACGCAGGGAGAGAGAGAACCAACATCGTTCTGGCTCGCGGATGGAGCATGTTTTATTCCTTAACTAAAATAAACTTTGCGCAAAATCGTCGCGGCAAACAGTCTGCCAGACCGGACATTTCGACCGCTATGCAATAAGGGCTGAAACACTCAATCTAATCTGTGACGAAGATCTATAATCCCAAGGCACTTATCATCTGGTCGTTGTTGTTTAGGCTAGCTAATTTTACAGTGATGCCAGGACTTATTTTGACTTTAGCGGAGCAGTGGAAGAATGACAAAATATGCTTTGGTGGGAGATGTAGGCGGCACCAATGCGCGTCTGGCACTGTGCAACGTTGAAAATGGTGACATCACCCAGGCAAAAACCTATTCGGGCCTCGATTTCCCAAGCCTTGAAGCGGTCGTGGTGCATTATCTCAAAGAGCACAATGTCAGTGTAACCGATGGTTGTATCGCAATTGCTTGCCCGATTACCGGCGACTGGGTGGCGATGACCAACCATACCTGGGCATTCTCTACCGCTGAGATGAAAAAGAATCTCGGCTTTGAACATCTGGAAATCATCAACGACTTTACTGCCGTTTCCATGGCGATTCCAATGATCAAAAATGAACATTTGATTAAGTTTGGCGGCGGCGAGCCGGTTGAAGGTAAACCTGTAGCGGTTTATGGCGCGGGCACTGGGTTGGGCGTCGCGCATCTGGTTCACGTCGATAAACGTTGGGTGAGTCTGCCGGGCGAAGGCGGTCACGTCGATTTTGCGCCAAACAGCGAAGAAGAGGGGATCATCCTCGAAGAGTTGCGCACTGAAATCGGCCATGTTTCTGCGGAGCGTGTGCTTTCAGGGCCGGGGCTGGTGAATCTGTATCGTGCCATTGTTAAATCAGATGGCCGTCAGCCGGAAAATTACAAGCCGAAAGACATCACTGAAAAAGCGCTCGAAGATAGCTGCACCGATTGTCGCCGTGCGCTGTCGCTGTTCTGCGTGATCATGGGTCGCTTTGGCGGCAACCTTGCTCTGACGTTGGGAACCTTCGGTGGCGTATATATCGCGGGCGGCATCGTGCCACGTTTCCTTGAGTTCTTTAAGGCTTCCGGTTTCCGTGGCGGTTTTGAGGATAAAGGGCGTTTTAAAGAATATGTGCAAAGCATCCCGGTGTACCTGATTGTTCACGATCAACCGGGGCTGCTCGGCGCTGGTGCGCATTTGCGTCAAACGCTGGGGCAGGTTCTGTAATCTCGTCGGGCGCAAATTCTTGCGCCCATTTTACAAGCGCATCAACGCCCGAAACTCTTTCACCTTGCTGCGACTCACCGGCACCTGAAAATCCAAATCCCGCAGGCGTAAAATATAGGTATTGTTAAACCACGGCTCTATCTCGCGAATTTTACTCAGGTTCACGCAATACGAGCGATGGCAGCGGAAGAAATGGCTTTCCGGCAGACGGTGGCAAAACTCAGTGATATTCATTGGCATCACATAGGCTTCGCGGCGCGTATACACAAAGGTCATTTTCTCGTGCGCTTCAGCGTAATAAATATCGTTAATATCGGTAACGATAATCCGCTCGTCCTTCACCAGATTAATCGTCAGCGCTTCACGGTTAGAACTGCTTCCTGAGGTCGGCGCATTCTGTTGCAGATATGCCGCCTCCAGCTTTTGCAGCATGCCAATAATGCGCGACTCCTGATACGGTTTCAGAATGTAGTCGAATGCTTCCAGCTCAAACGCTTCCACCGCGTGTTCTTTCCAGGCGGTGATAAACACGATAAAGGGCTTATGGGCAAACTTGCTGATGTTCTGCGCCAGCAAAACACCGTCTAAAGAAGGAATGTTGATGTCGAGAAAAATAGCGTCAACTTCATGATGTTGGAGGTATTTCAACACATCCATACCGTCATCAAAGGTGCCAACAACTTCCATTTGGCTGTGTTCTTTAATCAGCCAGTTTAGTTCCTGCTGCGCCAGCACTTCATCTTCGACGATGAGAACTTTCATGCGTTTCCTCCTTGTTGCGACAATAACGGTGGAACGGCGGTAGCAGCAGCGTGAGGCACGTAAAACGCAATCTCCGTACCCGGCTCAAGGCGGCGAATATGCAAACCTTCGCCATAAAGTAATTTTACCCTGTGATGCACATTTAACAGGCCGATTTTATTGCCTGGCATTTCGTTAGCTTCAACCCGTTCAATCACTTGCGGGTCGATACCATGCCCAGTGTCGCGCACCGCAATGCGCACGCGATTACCGCTCTCTTCAACGCTAATCGTCACCACACCTTTGCCTTTACATTGCTGAACACCATGAACAATCGCGTTCTCGACCAGCGGCTGAATCAGCAGGCTTGGGATCAGGCAATTCACTTCTTCATCAATGTTATAAATCACCGTCAGCTTGTCGCCAAAACGCGCCTGCTCAATAGCGATGTAATCTTTAATTTGATACAGCTCTTTTTTAATGTCGATCTGCTCATCGTCTTTTAATTCAATGTTATAGCGCAGATAACGCGACAAATTATAAATCAACTGACGGGCGGTATCGGGATTCATGCGAATAGACGATGAAATAGCATTTAACGCATTAAACAAGAAATGCGGGTTAATTTTGCTTTGTAGCGCCCGCAGTTCCGCTTTATTGGCCATTTCACGCAATTGCTCGGCCCGGGAAACCTCCAGTTGGGTGGATATAATCTGCGAAAGCCCCACCGCCATTTCTTGTAAGGTCGATGTAATCTGATGCGCGTGACGGTAATAGATTTTCAGCGTGCCCGTCACCACACCTTTTTCCCATAAAGGAATAATAATCAGCGAGTGAATTTCCGGGGTACGATACGCTTCATCATCATTACGAATAATGATTTTCCCTTCACGAAGAGCCAGCTGTGTTCTTGGGCTAATGCCGTCGTCGTTTTGCTTATAGTTGTCTTCGCCAAACCCGACGTAAGCCAGAACTTTATCGACATCGGTTATGGCTACCGCATCGGCATTAATATCGTCGCGGATAATATTGCAAACCTGACGCAAAGACTCACTGTTAACGTTACGAAATAGCGGCAGCGTTTTGTTGGCAATATCCAGCGCGAGTTTGGCCTGGCGTGCCGCACTGGCCTCTTTTTCACCCTCAACACTTTGCACCAGCACCACAATCAGGCCGATTGACACCGTGCCGAGGATCATCGGAATCCCGATTTTCGAGACAATATCTATCCCTAATTCAATGGATGGCGCCCACAGCACCACCAGAATCATGGTCATGGTTTCACACAACATGGCGCCGAAAATACCGACTCGCCAGTGCTGTTCTTTCGGGACTTTGCGGTTGATTAAACCTGAGATAATACCGGCGACGATACTGGTTATCAGACAGGGGACGGCAGTAATGCCATCAACATCAATCAGGTAACGATGCAGCCCGGCAATAATCCCGGTGATGATCCCTACCCACGGGCCAAATAAAATCCCGCCTGCCATCACGGCAATAATGCGCACATTCACCAGCGACCCTTCGACGTGAACGCCAGACCAGGTACTGAATAGAGCAAACATCGAGAAAATCGCCGTGACCGCCAATAACTCTTTGGGGGTGTGAGCGTTTTTATGCAGCAACTCGCGGAACAGGCGGATGCGAATCAAAAAGAACAGGCAAATAAGCATCAGCGCCGCACGGTCAAATACCGCCAGCAGCATGTCAAAGGTTTCGTGCACCGGTAACTCGCGTGACTAAGAATGGAAGGGTAATGATAAGGAAATTACTGGGTGCTTACCAGAAACGTGGATTTTAACACTGTACGCCCTCATCCCAGCCTTCTCCTGGGGGAGAAGGAGAAAACCAGATCATCCCCTCTCCCCAGGGAGAGGGTTAGGGTGAGGGGTTACTTCCCGCCTAACTGCTCGCGCCCGGCGGAACTCAAATCAGCAGGAGTCGCACGCCCATCAAAATCGACCTCAAAATCATCGGCCGCGAAATCGGGCGGTGATTTGCCTTCTACAAAAGCAGGCCACTGGCGTTCAAGATATGCGGCGTTCTTCTCACACCACGGAGCCGCAGCGATATACATCACATTGCTATCGAACTCTCCAAGGTGTTCATTTTCCACCGCGTGAATCACATCGCAGTGCCAGAATACCGTGTCGCCCGCTTCCATATTGGGAATTGAGGATATCCCAGTTAATAAAAGGGGATGCCATTGTTCGTTAATAGAAAGTGCGCGTCCAGGTTTCGCTTCACACAGTGATTCCTCCGGCACATCGTCTTGTAATGCACGCAGCAGGATATACGCCATCGCGTTTGCCACCGGCAGCAAAGTCAGCGTGCCGCCGCGCTTGCGTTGCGGGCTAAGTGCAGTCCAGCCCTGGAAAGTACGGAACATCGAACACACCGCCGGAGACGGGAATTCACGAACTTCAGTGCGGCCTTCAGCAGCGAACGGATTGTATTTCTGCCATTCGCCGGAAAACACGTGGCGATAAACATGGCGGAAATTCTCATCCAGCCAGCGCTCGACGGAACCGCCATCAACATGTGGCGACAGGCCCAAAGAGTTGGAGCGAGGAGGGCGGCGACGGGTGCGGTCGGCATAACTCACCACGCGATCCGGGTCGAAATGCTGCTTACCGTTGCTTTCGGTTTCCCACAAATTATTCAGGAACACCTGCACCGCTTTCATGCGGGCGTGCTGGCGCGCTTCGACCTGCGGTTTAGACCAGTAGATACCGTAAATTTGCGGCTTACTTTCTGCAAGTGTGCCGAAATAGTCATCTTCTGCGGCATTCTTCAGCTTCTCGACAAAGTTATTCCGCTCCAGATAATTACCGACTTCTTCATTCCATGCCTGTGCCTGAGCCTGCGGAAAAACGCCTTTTACTGTGCAGCAACCGCGCTGGCGAATCAGGGCTTTTTGCTGCTCGCTCACACGATTATTGACGATATCTTCGGCGTTAATTTGCGGCACCGGGTTTTCTCCCCGCTCCATCTCGGCACGAATAGCCTCAATCTGGCGCTTCATATCGCCTTCAAGTTGTTCAAAAGCAGCTTTGTAGTCCGGCAAGTCGTGGCGAAGCTTTTGTTTTATCTCACGGATTGCACGCGGTAAGTCATCAATGTGTAGGGTCATAGCGAAGCTCCACGTCTCTTAAAAGAAGGTTAAATTAATGTTGCGACATGGTTAATGTAATCCATGATCATCAAATAAAATAGGGATTGGCTTCAAATGAAGCATCCTCTTTTATCTCGGATGAAAAATATTTCGCTTTCCCTCTCGACAGATGATTTTTATTCAGGCTATTTTCTAAGCAGGCCACATCATGTGGCAGCGTCGCTCGGACGGTCCGGGCGCTAACGTAATCAGAGGAATTTATGGCTGACTCCAGTCCAAAACGTCGTTTTTCGCGTATCGATCGTCTCCCTCCGTATGTGTTCAACATCACCGCTGAACTGAAAATGGCCGCTCGCCGCCGTGGCGAAGACATTATTGATTTCAGTATGGGTAATCCGGATGGCCCAACACCGCCGCATATCGTGGAAAAACTCTGTACCGTAGCGCAGCGTGAAGATACGCACGGTTACTCCACATCGCGCGGCATTCCGCGTTTACGCCGGGCTATTTCTCGCTGGTACAAAGATCGCTACGACGTGGAAATCGACCCTGAAAGCGAAGCGATTGTCACGATTGGCTCGAAAGAAGGACTGGCGCACTTGATGCTGGCAACGCTGGATCACGGCGACACGGTGCTGGTGCCAAACCCAAGTTATCCGATTCATATTTACGGGGCGGTTATCGCCGGGGCGCAGGTGCGCTCGGTGCCGCTGGTGGAAGGTGTGGACTTCTTCGCCGAATTAGAGCGTGCCATTCGCGAAAGTTACCCAAAACCAAAAATGATGATCCTCGGCTTCCCATCAAACCCTACCGCGCAATGCGTGGAGCTGGAGTTTTTTGAAAAAGTCGTCGCGCTGGCAAAGCGCTACGATGTGCTGGTGGTACACGATTTGGCTTACGCCGATATCGTGTACGACGGCTGGAAAGCCCCATCCATTATGGAAGTCCCGGGCGCACGTGATGTAGCCGTTGAATTCTTTACGCTGTCGAAAAGTTACAACATGGCGGGCTGGCGTATTGGTTTCATGGTGGGTAACAAAGAGCTGGTGAACGCGCTGGCGCGTATCAAAAGTTACCACGACTACGGCACTTTTACGCCGCTGCAAGTCGCTGCTATTGCTGCCCTGGAAGGTGACCAGCAATGTGTGCGCGATATCGCCGAGCAGTATAAACGCCGACGTGATGTGTTGGTGAAAGGCTTGCACGAAGCGGGCTGGATGGTGGAATGCCCGAAAGCGTCGATGTATGTGTGGGCGAAAATTCCGGAACAATACGCGGCAATGGGTTCGCTGGAGTTTGCTAAAAAACTGCTTCAGGACGCGAAAGTCTGCGTTTCACCGGGTGTCGGTTTTGGCGATTACGGTGATACGCATGTGCGTTTTGCATTAATTGAAAACCGCGATCGCATTCGTCAGGCCGTGCGGGGGATTAAAGCGATGTTCCGCGCTGACGGTTTATTGCCCATCACGCAGAAATCGCCGTCAAAT
Organism: Buttiauxella agrestis ATCC 33320; assembly: GCF_000735355.1. Lineage (GTDB taxonomy): Bacteria > Pseudomonadota > Gammaproteobacteria > Enterobacterales > Enterobacteriaceae > Buttiauxella > Buttiauxella agrestis. The sequence goes on along the minus strand of NZ_JMPI01000047.1, from coordinate 41,535 downwards.
ATTGCTGAATAAAACCGAAAACAGGAGCCAATTGGCTCCTGTTTCTTATTCATTCAACCATCATTACAAATGTACCGACCCAAACCAACAAAATGAACGACAACCCCATCATGAAATATTTCACGTTACATTGCTCCGCGCGTGTTGCCGCGCAATTTTGCTAAAAAATTCAGTATAGAAACAGTAAACCGCCATCTGGAGTTTTTGGGATTTATTCCATAACCGCTGGCCGCTTTGCATTGATTCGTCGGGCGCTAATGTACTCCCCCTTTCAGGCGTAATACAAGAGCCTGGAAACAGTAATGGCAATCCTTTTTTAACTTTACATTTCTCGGGGCTGAGAAATAATAAACCATTTGAATTAAAAGGGATTTTGTCTGTGTGGCAAGGCTGTGGCTGAGATGAAAAGACGGTGTTAAGGTGGGATGATTTTTCGAAATAACAGGCTCATCTGAGCCTGTTAAACGGGGACTATTTTACTGCGTCATGGGCGTTTTCCATCGCCTGCTTCATTGCCGCGTTATTGATGGAGTTCTGACGATTTTGCTCGGCAAGATAACAGGTATCTTTACTGATTCCCTGAGCCTGGCAATCCGCCATACGCTGCGCCGGAGTACTACAGCCAGCCAATGTTCCAACCATACCTACCATCACCACCATCAACATTATTTTTTTCATTGCTGTTTAACCCAAAATGTAAAAGAAACCGCCGAAGCGAAACGCCAAAATATGGCGCGAGCATAATCCATCATTTTTAGTATGGGTTACCTAAGAAAAAGCCTAATCCTTGATGTATACCCGTCATTCTTCAAGTTGCAGGGGTGTTGGCTGCACTCACAAACCCCAGTCACTTACCTAAGTAAGCTCCCGGGGATTTGCTCCTTTGCCGCCTACCTGCAACTCGAATTATTTGGGTATAAGATTATGATTCGCGATTGCCCACGCCCGATTTCAGTAGGGCTGCGATATGACGCGAAAGCCTCTCGCTGGTCAGCGACGTGCTGCCGCTGCGAAGATCATTTTGTAAACGCGCCACGGGTAAAAGCGTTAAGCCAAACAGTGAGATAAATAAAAATTCGGGTTCAATGTCTGGGTTCAGGCGGCCTTCATCCTGCCATTTGCGGATCCACACCTGCGCCGCTTCTCTCTCTTTTGTACCAAAACGTGCATCGATTCTCTGCTTTAACAAGCCGGTTTCGCTTAACACTTCGCGGATCCACAACGGTGCAAACCAGGGATGCTCAAGCGAAGCATCAATAAACTTCTGCGTCAGTGCCGTCAGGGCGCTGACCGGATCGTTGGGGTGCATTTCAAACGCGCCACCCATGGATGCCCGCACCGGCATATAACGCTCATCAATCAATACGTCTAAAAGTTGTTCGCGAGTTTTGAAATAGTAATGCAGCATGGCGGGAGTCACGCCCGCTTCGGTTGCAATGGCACTCAAAGGGGTCTGGGCTATTCCCTGATTCGAGAATAATTTCAATGCGGTATCGAGCAGTAAATCGCGCTTATCGACACTTTTACTCGCCCCTGCCGGGCGGCCAGGACGGCGGCGTTTTTGGTCGCCTGACGCGATTTTTTCGGAATTTTTACTGCCGTTTTGAGGTGACATTTTGTGCGCTTTCCATTGACCACGTGAAACTATTCCCTCTATATTAATTATCCAGTTAATTAATTACAAGCCGACAGATAAGATGACAGTCACAGAAACTCCCCGGACAGAAACGCAACAGCACGCAACGTCAATTCGTTTGCTGTTTTCCGCGTTGATGTTGGTCATGCTGCTTGCTGCACTTGATCAGACCATCGTTTCAACCGCCTTGCCGACGATTGTCAGCGAGTTGGGCGGGCTGGAAAAACTCTCGTGGGTGGTCACGGCTTATCTGCTGTCTTCCACGATTGTGGTGCCGCTGTACGGTAAATTTGGCGACTTATTAGGGCGCAAGATTGTACTGCAAACGGCGATAGTGCTGTTCCTGGTCGGCTCGGCGTTATGCGGCCTGGCGCAGAATATGACGCAGCTGATTTTGATGCGTGCTCTGCAAGGTTTGGGCGGTGGCGGCCTGATGGTCGTAACAATGGCGGCGGTAGGGGACGTTATCCCGCCTGCGGATCGCGGCAAATATCAGGGTTTATTCGGCGGGGTGTTTGGATTGGCAACGGTCATTGGCCCGCTGATCGGCGGTTTCCTGGTTGAGCACTTTTCATGGCGCTGGATTTTTTACATCAACCTGCCATTGGGTGTTTTCGCGCTGCTGGTGATTGGCGCGGTATTGAAACCGCAAACCGCGCGTATTCGTCACCAGATTGATTTTCTTGGTGCGGGTTATCTCGCCGCTTCATTAACTTGTTTGATTCTGTTTACCAGCCAGGGCGGCACCGTAATGGCGTGGTCCGATCCGCAATTGTGGTGCATTTTCGCTTTCTTCGTCGTCACCCTTGGCGGGTTTATCTATGAAGAACGCCTGGCTATCGAGCCGATTATCCCGCTCGGGTTGTTCCGTGACCGCACTTTCTTATTGAGCTGTCTGATAGGTTTCATCATCGGGATGTCGCTGTTTGGCTCCATGACTTTCCTGCCTTTGTATTTGCAGGTGGTGAAATCGTCTACGCCAACGGAAGCGGGGATCCAGTTGCTTCCGTTGATGGGGGGGCTGATGCTGACCTCGATTGTCAGCGGGCGAATCATCAGCAAAATTGGGCGTTACCGCATCTTCCCGATTATCGGCACGCTGGTGACTTTTATCGCGATGGCACTGCTCGGCACGCTTAAAATTGAAACGCCAATCCACGTTCTTTATATGTACATCGCGCTGCTGGGCTTTGGCCTGGGGATGGTGATGCAGGTGCTGGTGCTGGCGGTGCAAAACAGCGTTGAGCAAAATATGATTGGTGTGGCGACGTCCAGCACCACGCTGTTCCGCCAGATTGGCGGTTCCATTGGCGTGGCCGGTTTTGGGGCGATTTTCACCAACGTGCTGCAAAACAAACTGATTGCGCTGATCCCGCCGGGTGTCGAACTTCCCCATCAACTGGGGGCGAAAGCGGTACATGAACTCCCGGCTGCTTTACAAAATGATTATCTGCAAGCCTTTGGCGCGGCGCTGCATTCGGTATATCTGATTTCTGCGTGTGTGGTGATATTGGCGTTTGTGTTGTCTTTACTGATGAAGGATGTGCCGCTGCGTAAATAGGTTTTATATGCTAAAACACCTGTTCACAGTGAGCGGCAAAAGAGGGCAACGATGGTCACGGCAATTGATTTAAATAGCGATTTGGGTGAGAGCTTCGGGGCGTGGACGATGGGCGATGATGCCGCCATTCTGAAGCTTGTCAGCAGCGCCAACGTGGCCTGCGGCTTTCACGCAGGTTCCCCGGCCTCGTTATTATCCACGTTGCATGCCGCAAAACAGCAGGGCGTGACTATTGGCGCGCACGTTTCGTATCCTGATTTAGTTGGTTTTGGCCGCCGGAATATGGACGTAGCGAGTGATGAATTACGCGCCGATGTGATTTATCAGATTGGCGCTCTACAAGGCCTGGCGCGAGCGGCTGGCACCGAAGTGCGCTATGTAAAACCGCACGGCGCGCTGTACAACACGATCGCGCATGATGAACGCCAGGCGCTGGCAGTTATCGAGGCCATTCTGGCCGTCGACGCTAATTTACCGTTGGTGGGTCTGGCGGGTTCTCGCGTGCTGACACTGGCGCAGGAAAAGGGGCTGAAAACCATTTCCGAAGCCTTTGCCGACCGCGCCTATCACGCTGATGGCTCGCTGGTTTCGCGCCGTGAAGCCGGTTCCGTTTTGCATAATGCTAATGTTGTTGCACAACGGATGCTGCAACTGCTTGTCGAAGGCGGCATCACGTCCATTGAAGGCCAATTTACTCCTGTTCAGGCGGATTCTATTTGCGTGCATGGCGACACGCCAGGCGCTATCGAAATGGCCCGTCAGGTTCGCCAATTGCTTGAAGCGCAGGGCATTATGATTCGGGGATTTGTGGCGTAGCCCGTCCCGCTTGACTAGACTTCATCCAGCAACCACTGGCTGGATGAAGAATAATGAACCCCACCCCCGCCGATAAATCATCATTACCGATTGTTGAAAAACCGTTCTGGCTGAGTTTTGAATTCCAGTTGCGAAGGATGGGTTTTGCCCTGTTGCTAGCCATTGTGATTGCAGCGATGGTCGGGCTTTTTTCTCGTGGCTATATTAGCGACGCCCGAATCGTAAACGACAGTGGAACACTTCGCATTGATTATGAGAAATACAGTCGTCTGATGAGCGATGTGGATATGAAAATCACCTCGTCCCAGATTCGCGAAAACCGCAACCGTATTATTCTTGGCGGGGATTTCATGGACAGCTTTCGCATCGATACCCTGCAACCTCAGCCCGATAAAATGTACAGCCTCAATGGAAAGATGGTGCTTGAATATTCCGTATCGGCACCAGGCTCTGAGCAAACGCTGTGGTTGAGTCTGACGCCAATGAAATTTGGTGCGACTCACAGCACCGTTGCCATTGATAACGGCCCGGAAATCACACTCCACCAATTTATTTATCCTTAAGGTAGCCAGACAATGGATATGGTTTTAAGGGCAGTAGCCATTTACCTGATTTTAATGGTGGTGTTTAAAATTGCGGGTCGTCGGGCGCTGCTGCAAATGACGTCATTCGATTTGATTTTACTGCTGATAATTAGTGAGGCGACTCAACAGGCATTATTGGGGGATGACTTTTCAGTTACCGGCGCGATGCTGACCATCGTCACCCTGATTGTGGTGGATATGTTGTTTGGATTAATCAAAAAATATCTGCCGGGTGCGGATGACTTTCTTGATAACACGCCGGTGATTCTGGTGGAAAATGGCTATTTGTTTCAGGACAAAATGAAGAAAGCCGATATTTCCTGCGATGATATTTTGTTAACCGCCCGCGTGGATCACGGCCTTACCAGGCTTGCAGAGATCAAATTCGCCATTCTGGAGCGTAACGGGCATATCTCGATCATTCCTGACTCCAGATAGATATTGATGAATACCATCAGCCCGTATTTGATTACCAGATATAGCCGACCGCAACGGTCGCGTACAACTCCCCGTTGTGCTGAACGATAGGGCTGTCGGCAATATCTTTATCATAAAACTCGTAATTGGCCGCAAACATTCCCACCCATTTCGAACTAAAGCGATAGCTGGTAATCAACGCCGTCATTGGCGAGAAGGTCGTTCCTGTATCCCATGCCGGGCGAATGGCAGTGGCTTCGTTTTTCGAAATGCCTCCGAAGTAATAATTGGCCATATTCGAGCTGCGGATCATCATCCCCATGCCGGGCATGATGAGTAATTTACCTTTAACTATCGGGAAATCAGCCCACAACAGTAATTCCTGGCCGTTACTGCGCCCGGTGACATCGGAGCTGACCCTTGCGCTGAGTAATGCGTAAGGCGTGATAAGCGTGCCGCCGACACCGGCTTCAAACTCCGATTTTCGTTTGCGCATGCCGTCAAATTCGTGTTCATCATCGGGATCAAGATTGCCAAAACGAAATCTGCCGTAAGCATAGGCCGCTGTTGTATCGTCCAGATGAAAGTAGTAGCGGGCGCGGTCGCCAAGATACATCAGGTTATTGCCAAAATAGAATGCGCCGGGAATCACGTAGGTTTCGTTCTTTTGCGCTTCGTAGCGTGCCGTACCGTTAATGACCGCGCCGCCCAGCACCAGACCTTTTGGAATAGGGCTGGTGGTGTTGTCTTTGGCGAATAGTTCTAAAGAACCGAGATCAACCTCGGCGTGTGCCAGTGAACTGAGCAATAGCAGGGGGCAAAAGGCGGTCGCAAAGCGTGCAGGAGTAAAATGTGGCTGTCGTCTCATCGGGTATCCCAAAAGTGTTTATTGTATCCAGTGTTCTAAAACCTGCTTGTTTCTTCGGTATTTTAAAAACTCATCGCCAAACCCAGACCATAACCCGTGGTGTTATCGCCAAACATATAACGTGCAACGAGGCGTGTACGGGTAACAAAAACGCGATACTCGCTGCTATCAAGCTCCAGGCCAACCCCCACGGAGGACAAGCTGTTAAAGCCGAGTTGCCCCCGTTGTTCACCAAGATATTCGGTATGTGCGCCCTCAAGAACATAGCGAAGCGGCTTTTGCAGTAACGTCCAGTCAGAAATCGGCGCACGCCGACGCAGATAAATACCGAGGTTTTCGGCACTCGCCTGACCCTGAACGGTTTTTGTGGTACTGCCAAATGATTGCAGGCTCATTGCGGAGTAGCGTAACTCAATATCAATATCCTGAGGTTTGGAAAATAACTCGTAATCGAGCATTAACGCACCGCCGAGGCCATAGGCATTGAGTCGGCCACCATCAAGAAATTTAAAATCATCGTCCAGACGCTGTTCCACCAGGTAGGTGCCAATGCGTAAGTCACTCGCCATGGTGCCCAGCATCACATTACCAATTGGGCGCAACACCAGATTTCCGCCCCATTTATCTTTGTACAAGTGAAAATCCCAGCCAATGCCTCCGGTAGCGGTCAGGCTGTTCCAGCGGGTCGGGATTTTGCGGCTTTCTTCACCGTTGGTCAGAACAAATTGAGGGTCATAGCGGCTGTAGCTCATTGCTCCTTCGAGATAAATGGGAAAACTTTGGCTCATGGTAGCGCCGCCGCCAAATTGGGTAATGGTCAGCTCATTACTTTCGCTGGTTCCGCTGTCGACATTCAGGTCGCTGGCGGTAATGTCGGGCACCACCGTGTAACTCATCAGGGTGAGCACGGCATCAGCCCGATGCTTCAGACGGCTGCCGTCTAAAGCAAAGCACAGCGGGCTGGAGAGCAACGCTCCCAGCAGAATGAAGGCGCCGGGTAACGGAAATGTCATAGTTGCTCGTCGCCTCCTGATTGCTGACAAAGTTACGCCGATTGTGTCGGATGACGCTGCGCTTATCCGACCTACGAAAGGGTGCTGTAGGGTGGATAAGCACAGCGTCATCCACCGTTTACACCGGTAAGTCAAGTTTAGAACTGATAGCTGTAGTTCACACTCGCAAACCAAAGATATGGGTGGTCGTAGCTGCCCTGAAGTATCTCTGGCGTCTGGGTTTTAGAGGATTGCATGTGCAGATATTCCACCGCAAAACCCACGTTGCTGGCCGTGGTTAACTGGTATTGCGCCCCCGTGGCAAAGCGCCACTCATCGCCGGTTGGAATGGTCATCGCCACGTTGCTCTGGCTATCGTACGGTGTGCTATCAAATGCGACACCTGCATTCAGACGCCACTGATCCGTCGGGCGATATTGCACACCGAGCGCAGTATGCCAGGTATCTTTCATCCGGTTGGTTTTATCGAGCGGCTGGCCGACAACGCTAACCTGCGGTGCGCCAAAGCGACTCCAGTCCTGCCAGCCCAAATCTCCCATCACCGACCACTGTTTGTTGATGTCATGTACCAGACTCACCATGATTTGCTGCGGCGCATTCACTTGCGCAGTGATTGGCAAGTCGTACTGCACGTTGGGCAGGTTAGGCAAACGGGCCTTGCCGTCGATGCTGAAATCGTATTTAGTTTCGCTGTTCCAGGTCACGCCCGCGCGAGTCTGGTCTGTCAGCTCCATCAACAAACCCAGGCGATAACTCATCGCCCAGTCATGATCTTTTTGTTTATCGTCCTCGCCATCAACGTTGCGGGTTAATGACAGGAAGCCGTAATTGATGTTGGCAGAAGCGCCCACCGAAACGCGATCGCTTAATTTGTAGGCGAGGGAAGGACTCAGCGTCATCGCCATCAACGTGCTTTTTTTGATTAAGCGATCGCCAGCCCAATTACCGAAATCGATCCCTAAACCGTAATTGCCGTATAACCCAATACCGGCGTACAAATCGTCATTAATTTTCTGGCTGTAGAATCCACTCGCGTTGGGCATGACATTCATGACGTTGCCCGGACTTTGCTGTGATGAATTATCCAGTTGGTAATCAATATTCCCGCCTAACGCCTGCACGCCGCCGGTAAATATATGGTCGGGTAGACGCGTCATGCCCGCCGGGTTAGTCACAATTGTTGAGGCATCGCCAGCACGAGCGGCTTGCCCGGCACCTGCAAGAGCCGTGTCTTCAGTACCGATTTCGTAAAAATAGAGCGCACTGGCGTGACTGAGCGAAGAGAACAGCAGCCCTGAGCATAAAACGGTGATTTTCTTCATTGGCCTGCTACCGTACTTTTTTTAAAACCAGGTATTTGCTGTTTCATGGTTATCTCCATCTAAAATAGGTCGCATAAAAAATATAGATGCAGTTGCTTCAAAGCGTTGGGATTATTCAATCCAGAATGAGGAGGGCGCGAGGGTACGGAATAGAAATGTTGTAATAAGTGCAGTTTGTGCTTTGGGCGCAAGAGATACGTTTAATAATAAATTTGGGGTTGGGAGTAGGGCTGAGGTCATTCAGACTGAGGTATTTTCAACAGTCTGTGACCAGGGATAATGTTCAGGAAGTGAAAAAAGAAGAAAACGGGTAGAGCTGATAAATTGCCAGCAGTACTGAGATATTCAAAATCACACTGACGATAAAATAGGCTTTAAAAGGCTGCTTTTGTGTTTTATGGCGGAAGAGTTGTTGACCCGCAATCGCGCCAGGCCATCCTCCCACCAACCCAAACATCAGCAAGGTAATTTCAGGAACTCTGCGCCAGGCCTTGCGGGCCGCCATTTTATCCCCGCCGTAAACGACCACCGTCAGCATGTTGACGAGCAGGAGCCACATGACCCAGGGATGCGGCGTAAATAGGCTTCCAGCAGCCGCTAAAGCCAGCAGAAAATAACAGAAGCGATTGAGATTCATACCAGTAGCCACAGAAGTTATCAGGAATATTGGGGCTGAATGATACCCGATACAGTCGGGTGGAAGCACTAACTGACACATTGTGATGTATCGCTGTGCCAGGCTGACAATGTTTATCGGATACTGGAGCAGCAATGATCACTTTATGCAAAGCCTGCGGCACATCCTATGAGATAGCCGATTCCCATCCAGAACACTGTAAAATTTGCGAAGACGAGCGGCAGTATATTCCTGTCTCAGGGCAGAAATGGGTCGATTTTGACGCCGTCAGAGCTGCGCATACGAACAAATGGAAGCAGTTCGAGAGCAACCTCTTTAGCATCGAGAGTATTCCAGATTTTGCGATTGGTCAGCGCGCTTTTATTCTGAGAACGCCGGAAGGCAATATTCTGTGGGACTGTATTGCTAATCTCGACGACGCGACGAAAACGCTGATTTCTGCCATCGGTGGCTTAAAGGCCATCGCCATTTCACACCCTCATTACTACACCACGATGCAGGATTGGGCCGCTGAATTTGACGCGCCGATTTACCTGCACGCCAGTGATAGCAAGTGGATCATGCGCGACAGTCCTTACATTACTCGCTGGGAAGGTGACACACTTAAGCTGACTGCTGATGTCAGTTTAATTCGTCTTGGCGGGCACTTCGCCGGTGGCAGCGTTCTTCACTGGACGCGAGGCGAAGGGGTACTGCTTTCCGGAGATATTATCCAGGTCACGCCGGGCGCGAATGCCGTATCGTTCATGTGGAGCTACCCGAATATGCTGCCGCTATCGGCTGCGACCGTCAGCGATATTACGCACCGCCTGAGTCATGTGAAATTTGCGCAACTCTACGGGGCGTTTGAAGGAAAAGACATTACCAAAAACGCAGATGAGATCGTGCGACGTTCAGGTGAAAAATATATTGCCTGTCTTGAGTAACTTATTTTTTAGTCTGGTTTGCAATGAAGGCAATGGGTCACCCCGTTGCCTTCTAATTTTATGCCTGCCACGCCATGTGACTGGCAATTACCTTTACCACATCAAATCGTCAGGTACGACGAAATCAGCATACGGATCTTCTTCATCCTGAGCTTCTTTGCTAAGTGCGCTATTTAATACAATGCTGCTGGCATCACGTTGCGCGATTTTATCGGCGACGCTTGCGGGGATAATAGCGTATTCGCCATCAGGGTTATTATCAGTAACCAGACGTGCAATAGCGAGGCGGCCATTAATTAATTGAGCCTGAGTCACTTTATCGACATACACTTTTTTAATCAGATTATTATCGGTGAAGTTATATCCAATATCGCCCTTTGATATAACAATTCGGTTCATCTCAATGAGCTGTTTAATCTGAGCTTTTAATTCTTTAGATAACGTTGCCTGCTTTTGTTGTTCACTCAGCAGTTTATCGCGCTCAATTTGCGCTTTTTTATTGGCTTCCACTGCCTCTCTTGCCTCGCGAGCCTGAAGTCGCGATTTTTTGGCCGTTCTCTGCACTTTATCCATTTTTTTGCTGCTGACTAATCCAGCTTTGAGCATCTGCTCTTGTAACGTGAGTTTTGTCATGATCGTTTCTAAATCCAATAAAGTAATACCGCAGATTATACCTTTTATTTTCGAGGCTGTGTCAGACAACCCTACTTAATCGCGCAGAAAGCGCGGTGCCTGCAGGTCTTCAACCAGGTCATTAATCAAATCAAACAGCATGCCGGTTAAGGCGCGGTTAACTTCAGGCGTATGGGCACGACTTAATAATGTCTGGGTCAATGCATGGCAATACTGGCGCTGTATTTCTGAGTCGTTATTCACCTGTATTTTGGCTTCTTTTCCAACGGTGAGGCATTCGACCAGGTAGCCGGGCAGTGGCTGGACAAAAGTCGTTTTCAGCACCTCCAGACAATGTGCGATTCGCCCGCAAAGCGCCTGTTGTTCAGTTTCTGAATGGCATTCGATCAGTTCGTCGGCAAGGGATTCGCACGTGTCGAGAAGCTGGAATAGATCCATGCTGGCGGAAATTTGGGAATACAGGGCGCCGCCGCATTGCGCCTCAGAAAATGTTTGAGCTGACATCATGTTGGTGATCTCCGTAGCGAGTTATTTAAATCGTCACCACAAGAGTTCCTACGCTCAAGTTGGTGGCGCTAATGGGGGTAGGAATACCAGACTCTCTACGATAGCTGGCCAACCCGAAGGTTGCCCCATCAGCACCACCGTTGATAAGGATAAAGGTGTGCGAGTGCTGCGACAATCAAAAAGACGCTAAATCCTTGATATCGCCGTAGAGAGTATTCGGGTTCCTACGCCCGACACCAGATTTTGCTGGTGCACAGAGAGAATACGCCCGGAGGTTTTCAGGTGACAAGTGGAATTATAGTGCTTTCAGCGTTGCATTTATGTGGTGCGACGTGACTCGCAAAAGAAGAATTTGCTGCGAAAATTACCGGTTTTGACGGCATCAGGAATTTATCGGAAGAAACCAAAGACGCAGAACGCCTCGCAGTCGGAAATCATGTTGCAGGTGGCTGGCAGGGCGCTCCCGCCTAATGTATGTGATGGTACGCAATCGGCTTTGCCTATTTGGCTTGCATGACCAAAAGTTTACGCAATCCGGTACCGCATTACAAAAAAGGTTCCCGCAGGCGGGCTTCCGAAGCGGCTGATAGCGCCTGCTGTTGATAAAAATCAGCGGGAATGCATAACGATCAAACTGGCTGCTACTAGTAGTGAAGTTTTATTACTATTAAAAAATGGTCTTTTTTTGGAGCGAATATATAAAGAGATCATGTCATACAAGTGTTAGCTTACTATTGTTAGATAAATTAGATAGTTAGCGAAAATAAATGCTTTGAAGTTGGGAAATAATAAACACAAGGAAAATTAGTATGAATAAAAATAAAACTAGAAAGGCATTAGCGTTAAGCCTTTTATTAGTCTCAGCTGGATTATCCTCCATTGCTTTTGGTGCTGATGGTCTGACGGAAACCATAAATATTGAAGGAGAAGTCACCGGGGGCGGCTGCACAGTAAGCTTCCCGACTTCGATCTCCTTTGCTGATACTGATATTTCAAAACTGGAAATCAGCACCGCGGCAAATTCAACAAATATGATTACTCCCTCCGGTCAGATGCCCACGCTGGATTTGTCTGACTGCGCGGCAGAACAGCAATTTACCGTGACATTACTAGGTACCGCAGATGCTGATGATGCCAATGCACTTGCCAATGGTTCCACAAACTCACCTGCAACACATGTCGGTTTGCTGATGTTTTTAGGGAATGGTGCCAGTGCAGTCAAGCTTACCCCAGGCACACCAAGTTCAGCATATACCGCCAAAACAGATGGTACATTCAACGTTCAGGCATGGCCTGGACTGGTAAAAACCACCGACGCGCCGGGTGCGGGTGATGTTCGTATTAATGGACAAATTCAAATCGTTTACCTCTGAATTAATTAAGGATAATTATAAAATGAAAAAAATATCACTGTTAACTCTGCTGGTATTATTATCACCAATTACTCACGCGGCAGACCCGAGTAACCTTCCATTTGAAGCAACTGGTAAAATTACGCAAAACTCCTGTCAGATGGCACTGTCTCAAGAAGTTGTTATCAATGCAGTTTCATTCGATAAAATGCATGACGCTGCTTACGTTAAAAGCAAAGGTGCAGATTCGAATGCGACACTGTTGGTAATCAATGCCACCGAGTGTTCGCCAGGCACAGTTAGCGCTTCAATAATCGGTACGGCTGATGCCAACGATCCCGAACTGCTGGGTATTACCCAGGGTGACGGCTACGCAAAACATGTTGGCATTGCATTCATCAGCGCGCAAAACAACGCAATAGTTGCGCCTAATACCGGCACAGCGACGCAAACAGGTGGAACAGAAAGTCAACACAACTTCGAATTCCAGATAAATCCTGTTAAAGAAACCAACAGTACTGCCGAGCCAGGCAAAATCAAAGCGACTGCACAGATCCACATTAATTACCTTTAATTTAATATTAATAACACAGTTCTGATCGGGGCTGTGTTTTTTGCTGAGCCCCTCATGAATAAAATAATCACTACGCTATTAATTCTTTTTTCACTCTGTTCATTATCAGTGAACGCTAGTTTAAAACTCGGCTCTAATCGTCTGGTCTATGAAGGTGATAAATCAGATACCACATTATCTTTGAAAAATGATGATACGCGGGCATTTTTAGTTCAGACGTGGCTGGATACTAAAGGTAATCCCTTACTTAGCGGTATAAAAATTCCATTTATGATTGCACCCGCTTTATTCCAGATGGAGCCAAATTCCGAAAACCTCATCCAGCTGGTTTATTTTGGTGCAGGTCTGCCGAAAGACAGAGAAAGTCTTTTATGGTTAAACATCAAAACCGTGCCAGCCGTTTCAGAAAATGAAAAGGAATTGAATAACAAAATGCTGTTAGCCGTCAGTAACAGAATTAAAGTCTTCTACCGCCCTGCGGGGTTGCAGGGAACTTCTGTCGCGGCAATTAAAAGTCTGATATGGAAAAGAGATGGTAAACAATCAGTGGCAGCAGTTAACAACACACCGTTTTATGTAGTTATGAACAGGCTCATATTAAATAATAAAGAAACAGTGGTCTCTATTGAAACAAATAACACAGTAGTGCCCCCTTTTGGACGAAAAGTATTTAGCCTTGCTGCACAAAATACGGATACCATTGCAGTAACATGGAGTGGTATCAATGATTACAGTATTCCGTCGCAGTCTTACTCAACAGTAATACACTAGGTGGCTTAACTTTTATGTCACTTGCACGATTAACGCGTTGTATTCCGGTCCCCCTTATCCTGTCAGTAAGCTGTCAACTTGCGTACGCAAATAATTATTATGACCCGGCGTTATTACACTCTTTCGATGACGCTCCTGATATAACAAGCACCGAAGAAATACAGTCCACAATGTTAAAAGAAGGCGTCAGCCATTTACATGTTTTTATCAATGGTGATAAAAGCTACAGACTGATGCCGATATTATTAAAGAAAGATAAAAACTCGGCACTCCAGCCCTGCTTGACTAAAAGTGACTATGTTGCTTTGGGAGTGGATATTTCTGCATTGCGTTACAGGTTCTCCGGGAGTAAAGCTGATGAATGTGTCTTTATTCAACAAGCTGCGCCGGAATCGACATCACGTCTGAATCCGAATCAGATGGCTCTTGATATCACATTCCCGCAGGCTTTTATGTTAAGAAAAAATGAAGATGACATATTGCCCTCAGAGTGGGATGAAGGGATTCCGGCATTGTTAGTTGAATATCAATACTCTGGTTCCAAAACAGATGCATCGTCATCCGGGAATGACGCGCAGGAAAACTATTTGAACCTTGTCTCAGGCATTAATCTGGGAGCCTGGAGGCTGCGAAGCTTATCTTCCTGGCAAAAAAGCAGTGGCGATGAGCAACATTTTGACAATATTGGCACCTATATTGAACGAACGGTACCGGCATTAAAAAGTGAGTTTTCCGCCGGGGATACTTATACAACGGCGGATACATTTGACAGCATCAAAATAAAAGGGATTCAGTTAGTTACGGATACCGGCATGATCCCCGAAAGTCAGAATGGTTTCGCGCCCGTTATCCACGGCATTGCTAAAAGCAATGCCACCGTGACAGTGAAAGAACAGGGTAATACGCTTACACAGATCAATGTCACTCCCGGCCCCTTTACTATTGATAATTTGTCTCCCGTCTCCTCCGGCGGGGAACTGGATATCACCATAAAAGAAAGTAACGGTCAGGAGACTCACCTGCAGCAAACCTACTCCGCGATGCAGAATTTACAACGAGAAGGCGCTTTAAAATATGCATTTGCCGTGGGTCACTATCACGATAAACAGTCCACCGGTACGCCGGAGAAAGAAGATACAGAACGGCGCTATCCAGATAATTCCACTCCCTTCGAGGGGCATAGCGAAAGTCAGCAAAGTAATATCGCACAATACAACCTTTCATATGGTTTACCCTGGGGATTAACTCTACTGAATGGCCTGCAAATGAGTGATAGTCATTTTTTTGCTGAGAATATGGGTATTGGCGCCGATCTCGGGATACTGGGGGCTGTTTCAACAGATGTCACTTTATCCCGGGCGAAGAAAGTAAATAATGATAGTACGTATTCCGGAAAAAATATCCGTATCAGTTATTCCCGCCATATTGACTCCACTGAAACAGATATCCAAACCAGTACAAGGTATGCTTCCAAAGAGTATGCCACGCTTGAAGACGCGATGACCCTTGACAATAATAATAAACAGAAGAAATATGAATATACCCTTTCTGTGAATCAGGCTTTGATTGATTCGTGGAGTCTGTATTTATCTCTTAACAAAAATATTTACTACGATGGCAGTGAGTCAGACAATTATCAGGCGGGTTTAAACTTCCCGGTGAGCAAAGCTCAGGTTTCTTTATCGTTCAGCGCGAATAAAAATGAAGACTCTGACTCAGATTTTGAAAATGATAAACAAGTGGCTCTCTCGGTATCAATACCTTTATCGGTATTTTCGTCTCACACGCAGACAATAACCAACATGGCAACCAGCGATTTACATGGAAATACCTCTTTCCAGACAGGGTTGTCGGGCGAAGCACTTGAATACGATCAGTTAGCTTATTCTTTCCAGACGGGGGAAAGTTTTAATCATAGTCAGGCTGAAAATAGCCAGAGTAGCGTCAATGTTGCCTGGACAGGGAATCAGGGAGAAGCTGATTTAGGTTATGCTCACGAAACAACACAGAATAAAGCATCCTGGGCAGTCAATGGTGGCTTAATTGTTCATTCCGGCGGAGTCACTTTGGGCCAGTATTCTACCGGTGCGATGGCGTTAATCAGTACGCCAGGAGTGAGTGGTGCGCAGATAGCAGGGGGAACAGGACTTCATACCGATTATTTTGGCTATGCCATCAAACCGGATATGTCTGTCTACAGCAGAGATGATGTGGCTTTCGATACCAATCAAAGTTCTGCAATTAATAATATCAGTTCAATGTCTAAATCCGTCATTCCGACAAGGGATGCTATCGTATTAGTACCCTTTGAGACACATCCTGGCGAAAATATGATGGTGACATTGCTTCACCACAGCGAGAAAATCCCCTTCGGGGCTGTCGCCCGTACTGCTGAGGATAATCAGCGCGTATTTTATGTTGGCGATAAAGGTCAGGTCTATATCAGCGGCGTCAAAGAGAAAGGCACGTTGTCTGTTACTTATGACCATGGAAAAACCTGCCTGGCAAAGTATGATATCGCTGATGCCAGTCGTTTAGGTAACTTTAATATTATTACGTTAAATTGCGACTAATTCATGAAAATAATTCTATCATTACTGATTTGTTTTTTTATCGTCCCCCGTGCGTTTTCCTGTGCGGGTAATAATGAAAACCATGTCCTTGATGTTCAGTTACACGCCACCCTGAGATTAAATAACACTCAAAAATCAGGTTCAGTGCTTTATTCTGAAACAAAAAAACTTTCAGAACTGACACATAATAATAGCGATCTTTCATGTGCCGATAGCTCAGACATATTGATGGTCTCAGGGTTGCTCACGGGTAGCGAAAGCGGAAGAGGTGTTTATCCTACGGCAATCGATGGAGTCGGGGTTCGAATTTATTATGGTGTCAATTATCATGACAGCTATCGTTCGTTAAAAAAATTACCATTTCATGACGGAATGCCTGTTTACAAGAATCAGCCTCTTAAGACGAAAGATATTACATTGAAAATTGAGCTGGTTAGAACGGCGGGAGAAATCAAAGCACACGGGGTATTGCAGTTTCATCAACAGGCACTCTTAAGTTTTCACACAAAACAACTGAATAATATCATTAACCTGCATATCTCCACAGCGCTCCCTGCTCCTGTATGTAATGTTCAACTGCCTCAGCTAATTGTCCATCTTCCGTCTAAAAAACTGGCTTCCATTGGCGCTAAAAAATCACTTCCAAATGACCAGACATTAATTCCATTATCTCTGGAATGCAATTCAACGCCGCATTTAATATCACTTACCCTCAACGGTGATGCATTTAATTCATTAGCGGGGATTTTAAATATTGAGAAGTCTGATGATGCGGCCAGAGGGGTCGGTGTTCAATTTTGGTACAAAAAGAGAATAATACCCGTTAATATTCCTTTTATGATTATGGGCAGGGAGTTGGACAATGCGGAAACTGGAACGTTGCTTATTCCATTACACGCCAATTATATTCAAATTGCCCCAACCACCTCAGCGGGGAAAGTGAATGTTGCTGCAACGCTACATTTTAATTACCTGTAAGCAATGTGAATAAAGCCACTTTCCTGGAAGCGGTTTTCCGTTATCTCAGACCTATGCTGAAATCCATATCAGATTTTAGCGCTGATGTTTTGATCCTGGCCCAAAATCAGTTCGTCTCTATACTAGAGACGTTCGCCTTTCCTGATGCTTCGGATAAATTCAGCCAGAATTATGTTATTTAATGATGAATGTGTCCTTTCATGATTATATTCCATTCGCCAGCGTTCTAGCTTATCCGCGTATTGAATAAAACGCATCGCTGACTGGAAAGATGCGTGGGGGTTGATGGGTTGTAGTCCATCCACAACAGGTAACGTCAGGTAATAAAGGATTGGCTTTGCTGCTAGTTTTTATGGGGTTTTGGTTACGGCGGGAAATGTCGGGTAACTAAGAAATGGTGTCCCTACAGGAATCGAACCTATATTTAACGCATTGATAATAAATTATTTAGTGAGTCCACTCTCACTGTGTACCATCACAGATACCATCAGTCGTTCATGAGTAGCCCCAGTTTAAGTCTGACGAGAATAGAACACGGGAATCATTACGATCCTGGTCACACGAACCAAGTCACTGTGTAAAAGTCCTTTTGGCGCACAACAAAGCCAACAACATGCTGCAAAAAAAGGTCGCTGCAATTTTGATGTGATCTTTGATTTCGTAAGCCGGGTGCCAATACCTCAAAACTTCGTTTCACGTCATTACCTGACGTAGTAATCTGTGTAAAATCAGACCTAACCCAATATCGTTGAGAGCTCTGCTATGGCTGGCGTAAACAAAACGCATCTGACTGAAACGGATATCATCACCAAGTTCATCCTACCTGCGATCAAAGACGCGGGGTGGAACGTGATGACGCAGATCCGTCAGGAGGTAAAACTCCGTGATGGCAAAGTAGTGGTACGCGGCAAACTGGCGGCACGCCTGACAGTGAAATCAGCCGATATTGTGCTTTACCACAAACCGGGGTTACCGCTTGCTGTTATAGAAGCAAAAGCCAATAAGCATGAGATTGGCAAAGGGATGCAGCAAGGGCTTGATTACGCGCGCTTGCTTGATGTGCCTTTTGTTTTTGCTTCCAACGGTGATGGCTTCATCTTTCACGATAAAACCAACCCTGTGCAGCTTGAATCTGAAATCAAGCTAGAAGATTTCCCAAGCCCTGAAAAGCTTTGGGATAAATACTGCGCCTGGAAAGGTTTTACTACCGAACAAATGCCCGTCATCAGCCAGGATTACTACGATGACAACTCAGGAAAATCCCCGCGTTACTATCAGTTACAGGCAATCAATAAAACGATAGAAGCCGTATCTGCCGGGCAAAAACGTGTATTACTGGTCATGGCGACAGGAACCGGGAAAACCTACACCGCTTTCCAGATTATCTGGCGTTTATGGAAAGCAAAAAACAAGAAACGGATTCTGTTCCTCGCTGACCGCAATATTCTGGTTGATCAAACTAAAACTAACGATTTCCAGCCTTTCGGCAGCGCGATGACAAAAATCACCGGGCGCACCATCGACCCGGCATATGAAATCCAGCTGGCGCTGTACCAGGCCATCACCGGGCCGGAAGAACATCAGAAAGCCTTTAAACAAGTCGCGCCCGATTTCTTTGACCTGATTGTTATCGACGAATGCCACCGTGGCAGCGCGTCGGAAGACAGCGCCTGGCGTGAAATCCTCGAATACTTCAGCAGTGCCACCCAGATTGGCCTCACCGCCACGCCGAAAGAAACCGAAGAAGTCTCCAGCACTGACTACTTTGGTGAACCGGTTTATACCTATTCCCTGAAAGAAGGCATCGAAGATGGCTTCCTCGCCCCTTACAAAGTGGTGCGCGTGGATATCGACGTCGATTTACAAGGCTGGCGGCCGACCAAAGGGCAGGTCGATAAACACGGCGAGCTTATCGAAGACCGTATTTATAACCAGAAAGATTTTGACCGCACCATGGTGATTGATGAGCGCACCATGCTGGTGGCGCAAACCATTACCGACTATTTGAAACGCACCAACCCGATGGATAAAACCATCGTTTTTTGTAACGACATCGACCATGCCGACAGAATGCGCCGGGCGCTGGTTAACCTGAACCCGGAGCAAGTGAAGAAGAATGAAAAGTATGTGATGAAAATCACCGGCGATGACGAAATTGGCAAAGGGCAACTGGATAATTTCATCAACCCTAAAAAGCCTTATCCGGTCATTGCCACCACGTCTGAACTGATGAGCACGGGCGTGGATGCTCAAACCTGCAAGCTGGTGGTGCTGGATCAAAACATTCAGTCGATGACCAAGTTCAAGCAAATCATTGGGCGTGGCACGCGTATCAACGAAAAACACGGCAAGCTGTGGTTCACCATTCTTGATTTCAAAAAAGCCACCGAATTGTTTGCCGATGAACGTTTTGATGGCGTACCGGAAAAAGTGATTCGTACCACGGCAGAAGAGATTACCGACCCGGACTCTGATTTTGACGAGCAACTGGAGGACGACACACCAGAGAGTGAATTGCCTGATGTGTTTACTGGGATGGAAGAAACACCTGCAACGTATGACCCGACATCAGGCGATGGAACTGGCGCTTTCGAAGAAGACGACGAAAACAAAATCCGCAAATTCCACGTTAACGGCGTTGCGGTCAAAGTGCTGGCGAAACGCGTTCAGTATTACGATGCCGACGGCAAACTGGTCACGGAATCCTTCCAGGATTACACCCGCAAAACGTTGCTAAAAGATAAAGACTACGCATCACTTGATGACTTCACCCGTAAATGGCAATCTGCCGCCCGCAAGCAGGTTATCATTGAGGAACTGCAAGAGTTAGGGGTGCTTTGGGATGTGTTAGCCGAAGAGGTGGGCAAAGATCTCGACCCGTTCGATTTACTTTGCCACGTGGTATACGGCCAGCCACCGCTCACGCGCCAGGAACGTGCCGACAATGTGCGCAAGCGTAACTACTTCACTAAATATTCCGAGCCTGCGCAGAACGTGTTAAACACGCTTCTGGATAAATACGCCGACGAAGGCGTGCAGGAAATCGAGGATATTCAGGTATTGAAGCTGAAACCGTTTGACTCGCTCGGTCGCCCGCTGGAAATCATCAAAAGCAGCTTTGGTAACAAGCAGGCTTACGAAGAGGCAGTGAACGAACTGGAAAACGAAATCTACCAGTTGCCGTCACGCTCCGCCTGATAACCAACCACTATTCTGCCACCTGGTGCTGACGGCTCCCGGTGGCATCATTTTTAAAAACGGAAAGAAAACATGTCAATTAGCTCAGTCATAAAATCCCTTCAGGACATCATGCGCAAAGACGCAGGCGTTGACGGCGATGCCCAACGCTTAGGCCAGCTTTCATGGCTGCTGTTCCTGAAAATTTTTGACACTCAGGAAGAAGAGCTGGAACTGGAGCAGGATGATTACCAGTTGCCAGTCCCTAAACGTTATCTGTGGCGCACCTGGGCAGCGAACAGCGAAGGAATTACCGGTGACGAGCTGCTGGAGTTTGTGAATGACGACCTGTTCCCGACCCTGAAAAGCATGATTGCGCCCATCGATAAAAACCCGCGCGGTTTTGTGGTGAAGCAAGCCTTTAGCGATGCCTATAACTACATGAAAAACGGCACACTGTTGCGCCAGGTGATCAACAAGCTCAATGAAATCGACTTTAGCAGCAGTTCCGAACGCCATCTGTTTGGTGACATTTACGAACAAATCCTGCGGGACCTGCAAAACGCGGGCAATGCGGGCGAGTTCTATACCCCGCGTGCGGTGACGCGCTTTATGGTCAACCGCATCGACCCGAAACTGGGTGAGTCGATTATGGATCCGGCCTGCGGTACCGGCGGTTTCCTGGCGTGTTCATTCGACCATGTAAAAGAGCACTACGTTAAAACCACCGCTGACCACCAGATACTGCAAAAACAGATTTTCGGCGTCGAGAAAAAACAGCTTCCGCACCTGCTGTGTACCACCAACATGTTGCTGCACGGCATTGAAGTACCGGTACAAATCCGCCACGACAACACACTCAACAAACCGCTTTCTTCCTGGGATGAGCAGCTTGATGTGATTGTTACCAACCCACCGTTTGGCGGCACCGAAGAAGACGGCATCGAGAAAAACTTCCCGGCAGAAATGCAGACCCGCGAAACCGCCGACCTGTTCCTGCAACTGATTATTGAAGTGCTGGCCGATAAAGGCCGTGCGGCAGTGGTATTGCCAGACGGCACGCTGTTTGGTGAAGGCGTTAAAACCAAAATCAAAAAACTGCTGACCGAAGAGTGCAACCTGCACACCATCGTGCGGTTGCCGAATGGTGTATTTAACCCGTACACCGGCATCAAAACCAATATTCTGTTCTTTACCAAAGGCCAGCCAACTCAGGATATTTGGTTCTATGAACATCCGTACCCGGATGGCGTAAAGAACTACAGCAAAACCAAACCGATGAAGTTTGAAGAGTTCCAGACCGAGATCGACTGGTGGGGCAGTGAAGCCGACGGCTTTGCCAGCCGCGAAGAGAACAACCAGGCGTGGAAAGTCAGCATCGACGACATCATCGCCCGGAACTTTAACCTCGACATCAAAAACCCGTACCAGGGCGAAACCATCAGCCACGACCCGGACGAATTGCTGGCGCAGTACCAGACGCAGCAGGCGGAAATCGGCGAGCTGCGTAACCAACTACGCGATATTCTCGGTATCGCACTGGCGGGTAACAAGGGGGCGAACTGATGACCGTTGAGAAGCTTGTCACCGACCATATCGATATCTGGTCCTCCGCGCTGCAAACCCGCTCCACCGCGGGGCGCGGCAGCAACGGTAAAATCGATCTCTACGGCATTAAGAAGCTGCGCGAGCTGATTCTGGAACTGGCGGTGCGCGGCAAACTGGTGCCGCAGGACCCGAATGATGAACCGGCGTCTGAGCTGCTAAAGCGAATTGCTGCCGAGAAAGCGGAGCTGGTTAAGCAAGGTAAAATTAAAAAGCAGAAGCCGCTGCCGGAAATTAGTGAGGATGAGAGGCCGTTTGAGCTGCCGGAGGGGTGGGAGTGGGTAAGACTAGGGGCGTTATTTAACTCGATAGCGAGTGGAGGAACTCCCAGTAAGTCTAATCCTGATTTTTGGAATGGAGATATCCCTTGGGCCAGCGTAAAGGACTTGGGCAAAGAGAAATATATTGCAAAAACTCAGGATTACATTTCCCATCAAGGTTTGGATGCGGGAAGTAAATTAGCTGATGAAGGTGATATTTTAATCTGCACTCGAATGGGGTTGGGTAAAATTGGAATAGCATCATGCCCTGTAGCGTTCAATCAAGATCTTAAGTCGGTAAAACTGACTAGTGGTGTTTCTCTTGATTTTTTCTTTAATACATATTCAACCGTAAAAATAAAAGGGACAGGAACTACAGTTGAAGGTATAAAACAAGAACAACTTCTTAATTATGTTATTGGCCTTCCATCGGGTAATGAACAGAACCAGATCGTTGAAAAAGTTGACGAACTAATGTCCCTCTGCGACCAACTGGAACAGCAATCGCTAACCAGTCTGGATGCACATCAGCAACTGGTGGAAACCCTGCTGGCGACGCTGACCGACAGCCAAAATGCCGAAGTACTTGCCAAAAACTGGGCGCGAATCAGCCAGCATTTCGACACGTTATTTGCCACAGAAGCGAGTATTGACGCACTTAAGCAAACCATTCTGCAACTGGCAGTGATGGGCAAACTGGTACCGCAAGACCCGAACGATGAACCCGCCTCTGAACTGCTTAAATGTATCGAGCAAGAAAAATCGCGACTGGTAAAAGAAGGTAAAATTAAAAAGCAAAAACCTTTGCCGCCGATTAGTGATGATGAAAAACCATTTGAATTGCCGGTGGGGTGGGAGTGGTGCCGAATAATGGCAATAGCTCAAGTCGGGACAGGCTCTACTCCTTCAAGAGATAATCCTGATTATTGGTCTGAACCAGAGTTTAATTGGGTTACAAGTGGTGAAACATCATCACCATTTATTATCGATACAGCTGAAAAGGTCTCAATGAGGGCTGTAAAGGAAACAAATGTTTCAATTTATCCACCTGGTACCCTTATCATTGCTATGTATGGTCAGGGGAAAACTCGTGGTCAGATAACTGAATTACGTATCGCGGCTGGAACAAACCAAGCTTGTGCAGCAATTCAATTATTTGAAAGTAATGAATTCCATCGTCGATATATCAAGCTTTTCTTTGAAAAATCGTATGACGATTTAAGAAGTCATGCCGCAGGCGGGGCCCAGCCGAATCTAAATTTGTCTAAAGTATCGAATACACTGATTCCTATTCCCCCTTTAGCAGAACAAATTGAAATTGCAGCTAAAATCGATGAGTTATTTGTGCTTTGTGACTCTCTCAAATCCCGCCTGCAATCCGCCCAGCAAACCCAACTACACCTGGCGGATGCGCTCACCGACGCAGCATTAAACTAAGGAACAGACGATGCCGGTTCATCATGCAATCTGGCGAGTGGGGGAGAACCCTCAGCCGCTGACCATCAGCAAACTTGCCAGTGAGCAACTGCTGGAGAGGATGATTTTAAACGACCCCACTATCCTCTCCGATCAGTGGATGATTATCGGGCATCAGGAAAATACGCTCGACAAAGGGCGTATCGATCTATTGGCTATCGCGCCGGATGCCTCGCTGATCCTGATTGAGCTAAAACGCGACCGCACACCGCGTGAAGTGGTCGCGCAGGCGCTGGATTACGCCTCCTGGGTGGATGATTTATCCGCCGATCGTTTGTCGCAGATTTACGAGAAATTCTCCGGTGGGGGCAATTTGGGTGATGCGTTTAGGCAACGTTTCAATACTGAACTGGAAGAAGAGTCCATCAACCAGTCGCATCAAATCATCATTGTGGCTGCCGAGCTGGATCCGTCCACCGAGCGCATTGTCGATTACCTCAGCAAGAACGGAATCTCTATTAACGTACTGTTCTTCAAGGTGTTCCAGCACGGTGACGAGCAGTTCTTAAGCCGAGCCTGGCTTCTCGACCCAAGCGAGACACAAACTAATGCCGCACAGGCTACTGCCACAAATGCCAATGCGAAGGAACCCTGGAACGGTGAGTTCTACGTTTCGTTTGGCGACTCGCAAAGTCGAGTTTGGGAAGAAGCGCGTCGCTACGGGTTTATCAGTGCGGGTGGCGGAAGCTGGTACAGTCAGACCTTAAAACAACTCCAGCCCGGCAATCGAGTCTGGGTAAAAATCCCGGCAACGGGTTACGTCGGTGTTGGCATAGTGCAGAGTGCTGTTGAGCCTGCCAGTAGCTTCACCATCAACACTGACGACGGTGAAAAGCTGGCGATGGATGTGCTGAAATTTGGTGCCGGATATCGCAACAACGCCGACGATCCCGACAAATCAGAATATTTTGTCCCTGTGAAATGGCTGGAAACGCGCAGCGAGCAGGAGGCGGTCAATGAGATTGGTTTCTTTGGTAATCAGAATACGGTCTGCAAACCGACCACACCAAAATGGCGGCACACAGTCGATAAGCTAAAGCGTATTTTTTTACGCTGGGGTACTGAACGGGCAGAGTAAGAGAGGCTGGAATGATGTCTGTTAGCGATAAAGTATTGAAACTCGCCTTCCAGGGCGAATGGAATACGCTTTTACCTATTCTTCGTGATTATCCTGATCTGGTAAATCACCCCAGTGAACCTAAAGGTTATACCCCGCTGCATCAGGCTGCATGGCATGGAGCGAATTTGTCGGTTATTGGAGAACTGTTATCTATTGGCGCTGACCCAAGTGCAACAACGAACGCTAAGCGGCAGACTGCTTATGACATCGTGGTTGAAAAGCACAAACGGCCTGAACTGGAGTATCTTCTTTTCCCGCAAAAAGTGACTATCGCGCAAATTCTCAGAAAGGTGGTTGCCACTGAGCGGCAATTGTTCACTGATTATGATGGCAACCAAATTTTGGTCGATAAAATGATTGCGGCTTGCGGTGTTGAGCAATGTCCTGATGACCTTAACGAACTGGATACCAGACTAAGTCACCTCTTTTTTGCGTTGACGGGGAAAGTAATATCCACTGTCGATTCTGTTCGTTTTTCCGTTTCTAGTAGTTTTACGTTTGAGATTGAACCGGATTTTTTCAGGCTGATATTTTTCCCGCTGGTACATAAAGTTGCGGCAAAAAAGATTAGCTATCTGGAAAGTGATTGGGCCGTTGTATCCGACTTATTTGATCCTGCTCCGACGCAATGGGGATTGAGAGGGAGTTTGTTCTTGTGGCTGGAGATGCGACAGGCTTTATGTCAGGTCAGTATCCCTGAAGATAAAGATGAAATAGCGAATATTATTTCGGCAGCATTTCAGTCACTGACGGGGAAGTCGTTAATCAATCGGGTGGGCGGCAACGACTTTTACGTTGAGCGATTCAGTCGTGGTGGCGGGTCTTCGGGTTATGTTGCTTCCCTGTTTTGGCTTAATGAGTTCATCCCACAATTGCAACAGCGGTTAACCTGGCTGCAAACTGTTTGGTCGATTTCTCCACGTTCCTTATGATGCTTTTTTTAGTAATCATTGGGCGTTGTTTTGCTATTTTTCATGGGATTATTTCATCGCTTCAAATTTGATGTGATCGCTTAAATTGTTTTAAACCGTTCAGGGGGAAATATGACTACAGCAGAATTAGGGCAGTTAATGGTATTGCAGAAACTAACGAGCCTTGGTGCCAGTAATGCCATCGTCCAGAAAGAGGGCAACAGGTCATCCATCACATTTGATGCCCCAAACGGTAAAACGTATAAAGTTACCACCAGAGCGAAAACGTCAGGGACCTGGCAAACCTCAACAAACTATGCTGCCCAGTGTACCCTTGATAAAAATGACAATGAGTTTTGGGTATTTATCGATCTTGGTCGAGAACCGAATACTTTCTATGTCACGCCGCTATCCTGGATCAGGAATGATATTTATACGGCATATATGGTTTATCTGGAGAAACACGGTGGACACCGTGCGCAAAATGATGAGTCGACGCATCATTCTATTTCAGTAAAACGCATTGCTGATTGGAAAGATGCGTGGGGGTTGATGGGTTGTAGTCCATTCACAACAGGTAACGTCAAATAATAAAGGATTGGCTTTGCTGCTGGTTTTTACGGGGTTTGGGTTACGGCGGGAAATGTCGGGTAACTAAGAAATGGTGTCCCCTGCAGGAATCGAACCTGCAACTAGCCCTTAGGAGGGGCTTGTTATATCCATTTAACTAAGAGGACTCTATACCCTTCATACTTCAAGCTGCATCTTTGTTGGCTGCGTTCACTCACCCAAATCACTTACTGATGTAAGCTCATTGGGGCTCGTTCCCTTGCCGCCGCGATGCAACTCGAATTATTTTGGGTATATGCCCGAAGAACGGGCATTGCGCCGCACAGTATACCCGCTTTTAAGGCTGAGTTAAGGGGGAAACAGGCTGATTGCCTGAATCGTAACCAGTTTTAGGTGCCCCGAGTCTGCTTTTTGCCGTTTTCGTCTTCGTCGCCACCTGCAACTTCCCGCTGGCGCTTCGCTTTAGCCTTCGCCTCGGCTTTCTTCTTGTTGCTCATATCGTTACGGATTTGCGCGTGGCTAATCAGTGCGAAGATAAAAGTGCCGCCGCAAATATTCCCGGCAAGGGTTGGCAGGGCGAAAGGCCAGAAGAATTCGCTCCAGTGGATGGTGCCGTTAAAGACCAGGTACAGAATTTCCACTGAGCCAACCACGATATGGGTTAAATCCCCGAGCGCGACCAGCCAGGTCATGATGATAATCACCACGATTTTAGCTGCACCCGCTGACGGGAACATCCATACCATGGTGGCGATTATCCAGCCGGAAATAATCGCGTTGGCGAACATCTCACCCGGCGTGTTATGCATCACGTCCATACCGATAGAAACGAAAGCGTCCCGGGTTTCCTCGTCAAATATTGGCATATATTCAAACGCATAAGCAGCAAGCCCGGTGCCGATAATATTGCCGAGTAAAACCATACCCCACAGCCGCATTAATAACAGGAAGTTGCTGCCGGTCGGTTTATGCATCACGGGCAATACGGCGGTGACGGTATTTTCAGTAAACAGTTGCTGGCGCGCCATAATCACGATGATAAAGCCGAAGGTGTAGCCGAGGTTTTCGAGTAAGAAACTGCCCGGCACGCCTTCCAGATTGACGTGAAATATCCCCTTTGCCAGCAGCGATGCGCCCATAGATAACCCGGCGGCGACGGCTGACCAAAACAGCGCCATCGCATCGCGTTCCAGCTCTTTTTCACCGTCCTGGCGAATGTGTTCGTGGATAGCCATGGCCCGCGATGGCAACTGTTCCTCATCGACCTCTATCTTTTCCCCGTGATCTTTTTCGTCACTTTCGACCTCAATTTCATCGGTGGATTTATCAATTTTCTCTTCTTTAACTTCACCCATTTTTAAGGTCACTCACCAGTTAGCGATACTTCTAAGCGTAGCGGTTTTTGGCTCGCTTCCCCGAGATACAGACTAATTCGACTTAATTTTGATCTCGTGTCCGATGATTACCTCTTTTGGAGTACCGCAGCGGCGCGAGCCCAACTGGAGCAAAGCCTATGATGTGTTATGATTTTGCATCCCGAGACAAGGAGTGGCTCCTCAAAATGCTTGATGCGATTAACCTGACCTGTGTACGCGACGACCGCACGTTATTTAGCGAGCTGTCGTTCAGCGTTTTGCCGGGTGAAATGGTGCAAATCGCCGGCAAAAATGGCGCTGGGAAAACGTCGCTGCTAAGAATTTTGGCAGGGCTTGCGCAAGCAGAAGAGGGCGAAGTTAAATGGCAGGGCGAAGCGTTATCCCGCATTCGTTATCAATATCATCAGGATCTGCTGTGGCTTGGGCATCAGCCTGGAATTAAAACGGTTCTAACCGCATTCGAAAATCTGAGTTTTTATCACGCGCAAAGTGCGGAATCACTACGTTGGCAAGCGCTTACTGAAGTGGGTTTGCTGGGCTTTGAAGATGTGCCGGTCAATCAACTGTCCGCCGGGCAACAACGTCGTGTGGCCCTCGCGCGTTTGTGGTTAAGCCCGCATAAAATCTGGATTCTGGATGAGCCATTTACCGCCATAGATGTGACGGGCGTTGCAAAACTCACACGAAAGCTTGAACACCATGCCGAAAATGGCGGAATGGTGATCCTCACTACCCATCAGCCGCTGGCAGCCAATAATGTTCGTCAAATTCATTTGCAGGAGAAACTGGCATGATGCGCCGAATTTTTCTGCATGAGCTGCGCGTGGTGTTCCGCAAAGGGGCAGAAATCGCCAATCCTTTATGGTTTTTTCTTATCGTTATCACGCTGTTTCCACTGGGAATTGGCCCGGAGCCGCAGTTACTGGCGCGTATTGCACCGGGTGTGATTTGGGTGGCAGCGCTATTAGCGTCGTTACTGGCGATGGACAGACTGTTTCGTGATGACTTCCAGGATGGCTCCCTTGAGCAACTGATGCTGTTGCCTATTCCTTTGCCGATGGTGGTGTTAGCGAAAGTGACCGCTCACTGGGTGGTGACAGGTTTACCCCTGCTAATTCTTTCGCCGCTCGCCGCTTTGCTGTTAGGAATGGATTTTTACGGCTGGCAGGTGATGGCGCTCACGTTGCTTATTGGGACGCCGACGTTGAGTTTTCTGGGTGCTCCGGGCGTAGGGCTAACGGTGGGTTTACGGCGTAGCGGCGTGCTGCTGAGTTTACTGGTCTTGCCGTTGACTATCCCGCTGCTGATTTTTGCCACCGCTGCGATGGACGCCGCATCAATGCATCTTCCTGTGGATGGTTATATGGCGATTCTTGGCGCGTTGCTTGCGGGCAGCGCGACGCTAAGCCCGTTCGCTACGGCGGCGGCGCTGCGAGTGAGTATTCAATAATTAAAAAATGTCGGATGGCGCGTTGCTTATCCGACCTACAAATTCAAACCCGATTTGGTTGATATTTTGTGAGCAACGATTATGTGGAAATGGTTACATCAGCTCGCTAAACCCGAGCGACTTTACTTGCTATGCGGGCGTTTGGTTCCTTGGTTTGCCATCATCAGCACGATACTTCTGGTGGTCGGTTGCGTCTGGGGTTTCGGTTTTGCTCCTGCCGATTATCAACAAGGTCAGAGCTACCGCATCATGTATCTTCATGTCCCGGCGGCTATCTGGTCGATGGGCATTTACGGCTCGATGGCGGTGGCGGCGTTTATTGGCCTGGTGTGGCAAATGAAAATGTCTGACCTCGCCGTGGCGGCGATGGCACCCGTTGGGGCGGTGTTCACCTTTATTGCGTTGGTGACGGGTTCCGCATGGGGTAAACCGATGTGGGGAACCTGGTGGGTGTGGGATGCCCGCCTGACTTCTGAGCTGGTGCTGCTGTTCCTGTATATCGGCGTGATTGCGCTCTATAACGCCTTTGACGACCGCCGCCTGGCCGGGCGTGCGGCGGGTCTTCTGGTGCTGGTGGGCGTGGTGAACTTGCCGATTATCCATTTCTCCGTTGAGTGGTGGAACACGCTGCATCAGGGTTCCACCAATATGCAGCAAAGTATTGACCCTGCTATGCGCACGCCGTTGCGCTTCACCATTTTTGGTTTCCTGATGCTGTTCATCACGCTGACATTAATGCGTTTACGCAATCTCATTTTGCTTCAGGAACAACGCCGCCCGTGGGTAATGGAACTGGCGAATAAAGGGAGAAACGCATGACGAGCGCATTCTTAAACTGGGCAGATTTTTTCGCCATGGGGGGTTATGCGTTTTACGTCTGGCTCGCCGTCGCGCTGACCGTCATCCCATTATTCTTGTTGGTGGTGCATAGCCGCATGCAGCGCCGCATGATTTTAAATTCTGTCTCGCGCCAACATGCGCGGGAAAAACGGATTCAGGCGGCACGACAAGCAGAGGGAACTGAATGAACACTCGTCGCAAACATCGACTTTACCTGGCGCTTTCGGTGCTGGTGGGGTTGGGGCTGACTATCACGCTGGTGCTGTATGCATTACGCAGCAATATCGACCTTTTCTATACGCCGAGCGAAATTCTGTACGGCAAAGGGGAAAGTCATCAATTGCCTGAAGTGGGGCAGCGTTTACGCGTTGGCGGCATGGTTCAACCAGGCAGTGTGAAACGTGATAACCAGACGCTAAAAGTGACGTTCAAACTTTACGATGCCAGCGGTGTGGTGGATGTCAGCTACGTCGGGATTTTGCCGGACCTGTTCCGCGAGGGGCAGGGCGTGGTCGCTCAAGGCGTCTTCGAAGCCGGGAATCTCATTGAAGCGAAAGAAGTGCTGGCGAAACATGATGAAAATTACACGCCGCCGGAAGTGAAAGAAGCGATGGATAAAAATCACCAACGTGCGCCACAGGCTTACAAGGATAACGCCTCATGATGCCTGAAATCGGCAGTTTTTTGCTTTGTCTGGCGCTAGGCTGGTCATTATTACTGAGTGTTTACCCGCTGTGGGGCGTGGCGCGCAATGATTCGCGTTTAATGGCCTCATCACGCCCATTAGCCTGGGCGTTGTTTATCACGCTGTGCGCAAGTTTCCTGGTGCTGGTGAATGCGTTTGTGGTGAACGATTTTACGGTGCTGTACGTCGCGAATAACTCCAATAGCGAGTTGCCAGTGTGGTATCGCGTCGCCGCGACCTGGGGCGCGCACGAAGGCTCGTTGCTGCTGTGGGTGTTGCTGCTCAGTGCCTGGACGTTTGCCGTGGCGCTGTTTAGTCGCAGCATGCCGCAAGATGCGGTGGCACGCGTGCTGGCGGTGATGGGGATGATTAATTTCGGCTTCCTGCTGTTTATCATTTTTACCTCGAATCCTTTCACCCGCACATTGCCTGACTTCCCGATTGAAGGGCGTGACCTGAACCCGCTGTTGCAGGATATCGGGCTGATTTTTCACCCGCCGTTGTTGTATATGGGTTACGTCGGCTTCTCCGTGGCGTTTGCGTTTTCTATTGCCGCATTAATGGCCGGGAAACTCGATTCTGCCTGGGCGCGCTGGACGCGTCCGTGGACGTTAGCCGCCTGGTCATTTTTAACCATCGGCATTGTTTTAGGTTCGGCCTGGGCTTATTACGAGCTGGGCTGGGGCGGCTGGTGGTTCTGGGACCCGGTAGAAAACGCCTCGTTTATGCCGTGGCTTGCGGGCACGGCGTTAATTCACTCGCTTTCGGTGACAGAAAAGCGCGGTAGCTTTAAAGCCTGGACGGTGTTGTTGGCGATTACGGCATTCTCGCTTTGCCTGCTGGGCACTTTCCTGGTGCGTTCTGGCGTGCTGGTTTCGGTGCATTCGTTTGCCTCAGACCCTGCTCGCGGCATGTTTATCCTCGCCTTCCTGGTGATTGTGATTGGCGGTTCGCTGCTGCTGTATGCGGTGAAGGGCAGCAAAGTGCGATCGCGCGTTGGGAATAGTTTGTGGTCGCGGGAATCATTTTTACTCGGCAACAACGTGTTATTGATTGCCGCGATGCTGGTGGTGTTACTCGGGACGTTACTGCCGCTGGTGCACAAACAGCTTGGGCTGGGCAGTATTTCCATCGGCGAACCGTTCTTCAACACCATGTTTACGGCACTCATGGCGCCGTTCGCGCTGTTGCTGGGCATTGGCCCATTGGTGCGCTGGCGTCGCGACGAACCGCAAAAATTAGTGAAAAGGCTGGCGATTGCCGTGACCATTACGGTTGCGTTTTCGTTGGTGCTGCCGTGGCTGATGCAAGACCGCGTTGAAGCCATGGCGGTGGTCGGTTTATTGATGGCGATTTGGGTGTTTGTGCTGGCCTTAACCGAAGTCTATGAGCGCGCCGCGCATCGCCACGGCTTGCTGAAAGGCTTATGGAAATTACCACGCAGCCACTGGGGCATGGTGTTTGGGCATCTGGGGCTGGCGGTGACTGTCGTCGGTATCGCGTTTAGTCAGAACTACAGCATTGAACGCGATGTGCGCATGAAAGCAGGCGATAGCATCGACATTCATCAGTATCACTTTGTGTTCCGCGATGTGCATGAGCTGACTGGCCCGAACTACCGCGGCGGCGTGGGGATTATCGACGTCACGCGTAATGGCAAACCCGAAGCCACGCTGCATGCGGAAAAGCGTTTCTACAACAGTAACCGCGCCATGATGACCGAAGCGGCGATCGATGGCGGCGTAACGCGTGACCTGTATGCCGCACTCGGCGAAGAGCTGGACGATGGAAGCTGGGCGGTTCGCCTGTATTACAAACCGTTCGTGCGCTGGATTTGGATGGGCGGGATTTTGATGACCATTGGCGGGTTGTTCTGCTTGTTTGACCCGCGTTACCGCCAGCGTAAAAACGTGCCGGAGGCTGCATGAATCGCAAAGTATTATTTATCCCGCTCGTTCTGTTTTTACTGCTGGCCGCAATGCTGCTTTGGCAACTGGCGCGAAACGCGCAGGGCGATGATCCCACTAATCTGGAATCGGCATTAGTCGGGAAGCCCGTTCCGGTGTTTCGTCTTGAGTCGCTGGAAAACCCTGGCAAGGTTTACGACCAGGCGGTGCTCACTGACGGCAAACCTTTGCTCCTCAACGTGTGGGCGACCTGGTGCCCAACCTGCCGCGCTGAACATCAGTTTCTTAATGGGCTGAAGGCGCAGGGAATTCGTGTCGTGGGGATGAATTACAAAGACGAACGCAGCAAAGCGATCACCTGGCTCAATGAACTTGGCAACCCTTACGCGCTGAGTCTGTTTGACGGCAACGGCATGTTAGGGCTGGATTTAGGCGTTTATGGCGCACCGGAAACGTTCCTTATCGACGGCAAAGGGATCATTCGTTATCGCCACGCGGGCGATCTCAACGATCGCGTCTGGCAGCAGGAGCTGAAACCGCTGTGGGACAAATACAATAAGGAGGCCGGGGCATGAAACGCGGATGGCTACTGATCGTCGCATTCCTGTTTTCGTTTAATGTCCTGGCGGCAATAGACACTTTCCAGTTTAAAGATGAAGCGCAGGAACAGCAGTTCCGCCAGCTCACCGAGCAATTACGCTGCCCGAAATGCCAGAACAATAGCATTGCGGATTCTAACGCGATGATCGCCTCTGACATGCGTCTGAAAGTCTATGAGTTGATGCAGCAGGGGAAAACGAAGCAGCAAATTATCGACTATATGGTGCAGCGTTACGGTAATTTTGTGACTTATGAACCGCCGTTGACGCCTGCCACCATTATTCTGTGGGTTCTGCCGGTGTTGTTTATTCTCGGCGGCGCGGGCGTGATTGTGGTGCGTAGCCGCAAACGACGCGTTCATTTTAGCGATGAACCGGAAACCGAACAGCACCAGACTGTCACTCGAAAAGCCCATTTCTGGTTTTTTGCTCCGGGAGCGGTTGTTTTGGTTGCCGTGAGTGTAGGCGTTTATCTGAAAACGTCGGACTGGAAGAAGGTGCAGACCTGGCAAAGAGTCACCGAACAAACGCCACAACTTCTGCAGCGCGCCTTAGATCCACAGGCAAAACCGCTAGATATGCCTGAAATGGCCGATCTCGGACTGGGATTACGCACGCGTTTGCAGCAGGAACCTGACAATATTGAGGGCTGGATGATGCTCGGGCGAATTGGTATGGTGCTCAATAATGCAAGTACCGCTACACAAGCCTTTGCACATGCGTTTAAACTGTCGCCCTCTAACAGTAATGTAAAGCTGGGCTATGCTGAAGTATTGACCCGCAGCGGCGACCCACAGGATAACCAACTTGGTGGGGATCTTTTGCGTGAATTGCTTAAGGCGGATCATACAAATGTTCGCGTATTAAGCTTGCTCGCATTTAATGCTTTTGAACAACAGAATTACCGCGAAGCGATTGGTGCATGGCAAATCATGTTGCAAGTCTTACCCGTAAACGACCAGCGTCGGGCTGTGGTGCAAAGAAGCATCGAGCAGGCAAAAGCGGCGTTGGCAGGTAACGACGGCACTAAAGCGGGGAGCGGAGAGCAATAATAACAGGGAGAGAGATATGAATTTCCGCCTGACCGGGCTGGCACTGGCCGCTACCGTATTAGTCGGCTGTGCGAGTTCGGCCGATACACAGCCGCAAGGGCGCTCGGACCCATTAGAAGGGTTCAACCGGACAATGTACGACTTCAACTTCAATGTGTTGGATCCGTATATCGTGCGCCCGGTTGCTGTCGTGTGGCGTGATTATGTGCCGCAACCTGCGCGCAACGGTCTGAGTAACTTTACGAGTAACCTCGAAGAACCTGCGTCAATGGTCAACAATTTCCTGCAAGGCGATCCGTATCAGGGGATGGTGCATTTCACCCGTTTCTTCCTGAACACCTTGTTGGGCATGGGTGGTTTCATCGACGTTGCCGGTATGGCTAATCCGAAATTACAACGCGTTGAACCCAACCGTTTTGGTACCACACTTGGGCATTACGGTGTTGGCTACGGTCCATACGTGCAGTTGCCAGCCTATGGTAGCTTTACGATTCGTGAAGACGGCGGGGAATGGGTAGATGATTTATATGCCCCTCTGTCCTGGCTCACCTGGTGGATGTCGATTGGTAAGTGGACGCTTGAAGGCATTGAAACACGTGCGCAATTGCTGGATTCTGAAGGGTTGCTCAAACAATCTTCAGACCCGTATATTCTGGTTCGTGAAGCCTACTTCCAGCGCCATGATTTCCTGGCTAACGGTGGGAAGCTTTCACCGCAGGAGAATCCGAATGCGGCGTCCATTGAAGATGACCTGAAAGATATCGACTCGCAGTAAATGTGATATGTTCGAGGCATAAAAAAAGGCGAAACCTGAGTTTCGCCTTTTTTGTAACTGTTAACTATTAGAATGCGTAGTTAAAGTTCATGCCGTACAGCCACGCTTTACCTTCAGACTTGAAGGTGTATGGGCCTTCGGTGAATTCAACATGCTGACCGTGCATGTAGGAAACACCAAGATCGACGGAAGCATCATCGTTGAATGCGTAAGTGGTACCCGCACTCAGCCAGAAGCGGTCCTGATCCGGGATGGAGATAGAACGGTTATCCGCAGGAACCGGGCTATCGTCAAATGCGATACCGGTACGGAATGTCCAGTTCTTATCCATATAGTAAGAGGTACCGATAGCAATACGGTACGCATCTTTAAAGTTCTCTTCTTTTTTGAACAATGTCTGGCCGTTGTTGCCAGTCGCTTTCAGCTCTTCGAACTGACTCCAGCTGGTGTAGGCAAGACTATAGTGAATCGCCCACTGTGGCGCGACTTTGTTATAACCTGACAGCTCCCACATTTCAGGCAGGTTCAGGGTCAGAGAACCTGGAACGGTTTGCCCGCTGGTGCCCGCCGGTAGGCCGAATGCAGAAAGCATTGGGGTATATGCCGCAGGCAGGTTGCTTCTATAGTCGCCGTCAAAGTCGATTTTGATTTCTGAACGGTAGGTTAAGCCATAACGGTTATCTTTATTGATTTCATAAAGGATACCCGCGTTCCAGCCAAAGCCCCATTCATCGCCTTTCAGGTGCGCGATTTGGGTATCAGCCGGAAGTCCTGCTACTGGGCCAACTAAACTTGGTGGCAACGCGCCAGAACCCGCAATAATCTGGCCCAGGTCACCTGCGTAACGCTCGATTTTTGCTTTCGCATAAACGGCGTCAAACCCAAGACCGAAGCTCCAGTTATTATTTAAACGGTATGCACCGCTCAGGTTCAGGTTCAGAGTCGTCAGGTCGGTTTTACCGCCCATCGAACCTGCGGTGTAGTTATTGTTGAACTCGGTTGCCAGACCATAGTTTGAAGTAACAGAAGCACCCCAGCCAAATTGATCGTTAATTGGCGCAAGGAAATGCAGGTTTGGAACCCACGCGGTTGGCGCAATGTTATCTGCGTCAGTGCTGCGGCGTGTTGGAGAAGTACCAGAGATATTAACGTCCGGGTCAATAAAGACCGCACCGCCGGAGAACATTGGGCGGTCAAACATCATAATCGTTGCAGGGTTACGGCTTGCGGAGCCCGCATTGTCTGCGACCGCACCTTCCCCTGAATAAGCTCGGCCTAGGCCTGAGGAAGAGAACTCGTTTAATTGAAAGCCGGCTGAGTACGCCTGCGATGAGACAATTGCCACTGCAACCGCTAGGGCTGACTTTGTAAACAGGTTTTTCTGGCTCATGACCAAAACCTCATAATGGATTTATTTTTATACAAACAATGTTACATACCGTAACAGGAGCGCGAATAGTAGGGGCTGATCTGTTACAGAGAAATCAGACCAGTGGCGAGAGTATAGGTCTGACCAGATGGTATGTTGCAAGTTTGTATCTAAGATTTTTCAAATTTGATCGCCGAAACGAGATCTGCCTGGCAAAATCGGGTTCGGCGTCACTATGCAAAATAGGTGAATCTTGTTTTAGATCATTTTTAAGTGTGATTTGGGTCACTTAGAGATTTTGACAAGATTAACGACTGGAGTCGCTTCAACAGGGAGCGTAAAATAGACAAGATTCGTTGAAAATATTTTGCCTTTTAAATACAGAGGAAATCATAAAATGAGTAAGAACACTGCTGATGAAACCCCGGTTTGCTGCTGTATTGATGTCGGCTCTATCATTGATAACACCGACTGCACAGCCACTTACAGCCGCGTATTTGCCACTAAAGCTGAAGCGGACGAAACCCTGGCAGCACTGAGTGAAAAGGCTCGTGCAGCAGAATCAGAACCTTGCCAGATTGTTCCGCGTTACACCGAAGAAGCTGATGGCATCCGTCTGGATATTGATTTCACTTTCAGCTGCCAGGCTGAAACTATGATCTTCCAGCTCGGCCTGCGTTAAATGTAAAAATGTCGGATGGCGCAAGCTTATCCGACCTACAAGTGCCAACCGTAGGGTGGATAAGCGAAAGCGTCATCCACCTTCTTTCACTTTAATATCCTTCCTTAAAGCGTGTCCCCCCTCCCAATTATTTAGTCCCCCGGTTGGCTGATTGTAACTTTTTGGTTAAAACTGTGATCAGGTCTGACCACTGTTGGTCAATTACATTTTTATTCCCAGAAATATGCAGTTACAGCAACATCGCTGTAGATTCATACACAAAGGGAAGAATAGGGGAGCGTTATGAGTCAGGCACTTCCGTTGGTGACCCGTCAGGGTGACCGCATTGCCATTGTCAGTGGTTTACGCACACCGTTTGCCCGCCAGGCGACGGCATTTCATGGCATTCCCGCAGTTGACCTTGGCACCATGGTGGTCAGCGAGCTGCTCGCTCGCAGCGAAATTCCCCCGGAAGTTATCGAACAGCTCGTTTTCGGCCAGGTGGTGCAGATGCCGGAAGCGCCAAACATTGCCCGCGAAATCGTTCTTGGTGCGGGTTTAAGTGTACATACCGACGCCTATAGCGTGAGTCGCGCCTGTGCGACCAGTTTCCAGGCGGTGGCGAACGTAGCCGAAAGTTTAATGGCCGGGACTATTCGCGCGGGTATCGCAGGTGGCGCGGATTCATCGTCTGTTTTACCGATTGGCGTCAGTAAAAAACTGGGGCGCGTACTGGTCGATGCTAATAAAGCACGCACCCTGGGGCAAAAATTGAAACTCTTTTCCCGCTTACGCCCACGCGACCTGTTACCTGTTCCTCCTGCTGTCGCCGAGTATTCGACCGGTTTGCGAATGGGCGATACTGCTGAACAAATGGCGAAAACCCATGGCATTACCCGTGAACAGCAAGATGCGTTAGCGCATCGCTCACACATCAAAGCCGCGATTGCGTGGAAAGAGGGGAAATTGTCGGAAGAGGTCATGACGGCATTTATCCCGCCTTATCGCCAACCGTTCAGCGAAGATAATAACGTGCGTCAGAATTCGTCGGTTGCTGATTACGCGAAGCTGCGTCCGGCGTTCGATCGCCAGCACGGAACCGTCACTGCCGCTAACAGCACGCCGTTAACGGATGGTGCCGCTGCGGTGATTCTGATGACGGAATCCCGCGCCAAAGAACTCGGTTTGAAACCGTTGGGCTACTTACGCAGTTATGCGTTTACGGCGGTAGATGTCTGGCAAGACATGCTGCTAGGCCCGGCCTGGGCGACGCCGCTGGCGCTCGAAAGGGCAGGCATTACTCTCAATGATCTGACGTTGTTTGATATGCATGAAGCCTTTGCCGCGCAAACGCTGGCTAACCTGAAAATGCTCGCGAGCGAACGTTTTGCTCGTGACGTATTGGGCCGCGCTCATGCGACCGGTGAAGTCGATGATGCGAAATTCAACGTGCTGGGCGGTTCGATTGCCTATGGGCACCCGTTCGCGGCAACGGGGGCGCGTATGATCACTCAAACATTGCACGAATTACGTCGCCGTGGCGGTGGATTTGGGTTAGTGACTGCCTGTGCTGCGGGTGGATTAGGCGCCGCTATGGTTCTGGAGGCCGAATAATGGAACAGATTTCCGCTTTCAACTTACACATCCGCCTCGACAATATCGCGGTTGTGACCATTGATGTGCCGGACGAAAAGATGAACACGCTGAAAGCCTCTTTCGGCCCTGAAGTTCATAACATCATCAAACAGGTGCGCGACAATACGGCACTGCAAGGGTTGATATTTATTTCAGGTAAACCTGACAACTTTATTGCTGGCGCTGATATCAACATGATTGCCAACTGCCAGAACGCGCTGGAAGCCCAAACGCTGGCGCATCAGGGGCAACAGATCATGGCAGAAATTGCGGCGCTACCGATTCCGGTTGTGGCGGCTATTCATGGCGCGTGTCTCGGCGGTGGGCTGGAGTTGGCCCTGGCCTGTCATTCACGCATTTGTACCGATGATGAAAAAACCAAACTTGGCTTGCCGGAAGTGCAGCTTGGCTTATTGCCTGGTTCTGGCGGCACCCAGCGTTTACCGCGTTTGATTGGCGTCAGTAATGCGCTGGATATGATTTTGACGGGTAAACAGTTACGCCCGCGCCAGGCGCTGAAACTGGGCCTGGTCGATGAAGTGGTTCCGCAATCTATTTTACTGGCCGCCGCGGTTGAACGTGTCGCAAAAGGCCGCCAACCCTCTCGGACATTACCGGTACGGGAACGTATTCTGGCAGGCCCGCTTGGCCGTTCGCTGCTGTTTAGCATGGTGGAGAAAAAAACCGAGCAAAAAACGCGCGGTAATTATCCAGCCACGAAACGCATTATCGACGTGATAAAAATCGGCCTCGGGCAGGGGAGTTTTAGCGGCTACGAATCAGAAGCGAAAGCGTTTGGCGAGTTAGCGATGACGCCACAATCGGCGGCGTTACGTGGGCTATTCTTTGCCAGCACCGAACTTAAAAAAGAGCACGGCGCGGATGCGCAGCCGCGTCCAATCAAGGCGGTAGGCGTGCTGGGCGGTGGCTTGATGGGCGGAGGAATTGCGTTTGTCACCGCGACAAAAGGCAAGCTGCCGGTGCGTATTAAAGATATCAATAATGAAGGCATTAACCACGCGCTGAAATACAGCTGGGATTTGCTGGATAAAAAAGTGCGTCGCCGCCATCTGAAAGCCATTGAACGCCAGCGCGAAATGGCGCGTATTTCCGGCGGTACCGATTATCACGGTTTCCATAACCGTGACATTGTCGTGGAAGCCGTTTTTGAAGATCTCACGCTCAAGCAGAAAATGGTCGCTGAGATTGAACAAAATGCTGCACCGCATACTATTTTTGCTTCAAACACCTCTTCATTGCCGATTGCCGATATCGCGGCTAACGCCGCGCGCCCCGAGCTGGTGATCGGTCTGCATTACTTCAGCCCGGTGGATAAAATGCCGCTGGTAGAAGTCATTCCTCACGCGGGAACCAGCGCGGAAACGATTTCCACAACAGTTCAGTTGGCGAAGAAACAAGGCAAAACGCCTATTGTAGTAGGCGACAGCGCCGGGTTTTACGTCAACCGCATTCTGGCACCTTACGTTAATGAAGCGATGCGATGCCTGGTGGAAGGTGAGCCGGTCGATAAAATTGATAATGCGCTGGTGGCGTTTGGTTTCCCTGTCGGCCCAATCCAACTTTTGGATGAGGTGGGAATTGATGTAGGGACTAAAATTAGCCCTATACTTCAGCAGGCTTACGGGGATCGTTTTGCTGCACCGCAAAATATTGCAGCAATATTGAATGACGATCGCAAAG
Source organism: Buttiauxella agrestis ATCC 33320 (assembly GCF_000735355.1). Classification (GTDB taxonomy): domain Bacteria; phylum Pseudomonadota; class Gammaproteobacteria; order Enterobacterales; family Enterobacteriaceae; genus Buttiauxella; species Buttiauxella agrestis. The sequence goes on along the minus strand of NZ_JMPI01000047.1, from coordinate 1,198 downwards.
GTAGAAAAAATGGGCGCGGTTTCTATCTTTATCCAGGCAAAGGGAGTAGAAGCAAAAAGCAGGTCGATCCTGCAATTTATAAGCTGTTAGGTGTTTCACCAAAAGGACAACTGGCAGAAAACGAAATTGCACAACGCTGCGTGATGATGATGCTCAATGAGGCGGCGCGTTGCCTTGAAGAAGGTGTTGTTCGCAGTGCTCGCGATGGCGACATCGGTGCAGTGTTCGGTATTGGTTTCCCACCGTTCCTCGGTGGCCCGTTCCGCTATATGGATTCTTTGGGTGCGGGTGAAGTTGTCGCGCAATTGCAGCGCCTGGCGAGTCAATACGGGGAGCGTTTTGCCCCTTGTGACAGACTTTTACAAATGGTGGAAGAGCAACGAAATTTCTGGGCAAAGTGAACCCCGGAGATGAAACTGTAGTCAAAGAAACATCAACATATGGCTCGGTGAATGGATGCTGGTCGGTCACTTATTAAACAGTGATTGACTATACTTGCACCATTGAGGTAAAAAACAGCGTTTCATTCGATGTACGGATAAGGCACAATGCCCGGCTGCTGAATTTCCCCTCTTAAGTTTCAGGGGAATTCAAGCATTCCTGGTTAACAAAAGCGGTGCAATATGCAAGTTTTTATCATGCGTCACGGCGACGCAGCACTCGATGCTGCCAGCGACTCGGTACGTCCACTCACACAATGTGGTTGTGATGAATCCCGGGTAATGGCGACCTGGTTGAAAGGCCAAGTGTTAGATATCGAACGTGTTCTGGTGAGCCCTTACCTGCGAGCCGAACAAACCCTGGATGTAGTGCGGGAAACACTGACCCTTCCAGGTAAAGAAGACATTCTGCCGGAATTGACGCCGTGCGGCGATGTGGGCCTGGTGAGCTGCTACCTGCAAGCCCTGGCAAATGAAGGGGTTGAGTCGGCGCTGGTGATTTCTCACCTGCCGTTAGTCGGTTATCTGGTGTCTGAGCTTTGCCCGGAAGAGACACCACCGATGTTCAGCACTTCGGCTATTGCTAATGTCACACTGGATGCCGAAACGGGCAAAGGTGTGTTCAACTGGCAAATGAGTCCATGCAATTTGAAAGTAGCTAAAGCTATTTAATTGCCGTAAGCATGAAAAAAGAGCCGCGAAATGCGGCTCTTTTTGTTTGTGCGCTCATACGATAAATTTGGTGGATGACGCTGCGC
>NZ_JMPI01000046.1 GCF_000735355.1 Buttiauxella agrestis ATCC 33320 | reverse complement strand
CGATTTCAATCAACACCAGCAATGCTGCATCGCCACCGTACTCTTTCGGTGCCTGGTGAAATGCCATGATGTGTGGGTGTTGCGCCAGCCATAATGGCGTTTGCTGCTTCAAAACGTGTTTGCCATGTCCATGCATCACACAGGCGCAAAACACATGCTCGCGACGACAGGCCGCAATCAGCGCGCCTAATTCCTGCTTCGCTTGCATCTGAGTCAGACCGTGCAAATCGAGGAATAATTCTGGCGAATAATCCCCGCGCCGAATTTTTTTTAGCTCAAAATGGCTGACGTCTTCGCGCACATAACGTGTCGGGCCTTCAGTCGCCAGTCGTGGCTGGAATTCGTCTGAAAAGTAATGACTCGCATCGGCTTGTTCCTGCAACAGCCGTTTCACTGGAACTTCCTGGACTTTCTTACGCATCGGGCGATGAACAATGGTGTCCTGAGTTAATTTTTTTGTGCCGCTCATCAGATCACGGAAAAGGTTCTGATCGTCAGCGCTGAGCGGATTTTTCTTCTTCATCTGTTTCTCGTCTCGCATCTGCATTAGCGCCAGTTTACCTGGTTTGTCGTCCATCGCTAAATAAAACGCAATTTTCACCGCAGTGACAGTGATTGAAATGCTGATTTGTCGCGGCCTTCATGGCAAACTAATCGATTATTGAATTAGCGCGAACGGCCTGCGGAGGGCAACGTGGATAAAATTTTCGTCGATGAGGCAGTGAATGAACTGCATACCATTCAGGATATGCTGCGCTGGGCAGTCAGTCGCTTTAGCGCCGCCAACATCTGGTATGGCCACGGCACGGATAACCCGTGGGACGAAGCCGTTCAGTTAGTGCTGCCAAGTCTCTATCTGCCGCTGGATATTCCAGAAGATATGCGCACTGCGCGTCTGACGCCAAGCGAGCGCCATCGTATTGTTGAACGCGTGATTCGCCGCGTCAACGAGCGCATCCCGGTCGCCTATCTGACCAACAAAGCCTGGTTCTGCGGTCACGAGTTTTATGTCGATGAACGCGTGCTGGTTCCACGCTCCCCAATTGGCGAGCTTATCACCAACCGTTTTGCGGGCCTGTTTGATAACGAACCGCAGCACATTCTGGATATGTGCACCGGCAGCGGCTGTATCGCTATCGCCTGTGCTTACGAATTCCACAATGCAGAAGTTGATGCGGTGGATATTTCTCTTGATGCGCTGGCGGTTGCCGAGCAAAACATCGCCGAGCACTGCCTGGAAAGCCAGGTAACGCCAATGCGTTCCGACCTGTTCCGCGACCTGCCAAAAGTGCAGTACGACATTATCGTCACTAATCCACCGTATGTGGATGCGGAAGATATGTCTGACCTGCCAGGTGAGTTCAAGTTCGAGCCAGAATTAGGTCTTGCGGCGGGTACAGATGGCCTGAAACTGGCGCGTCGAATTCTGGCGTGTGCGCCGGATTATCTCGCCGATGGCGGCGTCCTGATTTGTGAAGTCGGAAACAGCATGGTACATCTGATGGACCAGTATCCGGATGTGCCGTTCACCTGGCTTGAGTTTGATAACGGCGGAGACGGCGTGTTCATGCTGACCAAATCGCAGCTTATTGATGCCCGCGAACATTTCAGCATTTACAAAGATTAATCTGTGCAGGCGGGCCTTACGGCCCGTCTTCATTTGCTCACAACACAACGAAAAACGATAACGGAAAGAAGATGGCTGGAAACTCTATTGGACAAGTCTTTCGCGTAACGACTTTTGGTGAATCTCACGGTGTGGCGTTGGGTTGCATCGTTGATGGTGTGCCGCCGGGCATTCCGCTTACCGAAGCAGATTTACAACACGATCTCGACCGTCGCCGCCCAGGGACTTCTCGCTATACCACGCAACGCCGTGAACCCGATCAGGTGAAAATTCTGTCCGGTGTATTTGAAGGCGTGACGACCGGCACCAGCATCGGTTTGTTGATTGAAAACACTGACCAGCGCTCGCAAGATTACAGCGCGATCAAAGACGTGTTCCGTCCGGGCCACGCAGATTACACCTACGAACAAAAATATGGCCTGCGCGATTACCGTGGCGGTGGCCGTTCTTCGGCTCGCGAAACCGCGATGCGTGTGGCGGCGGGAGCGATTGCTAAAAAATATCTGGCGCACAAATACGGCATCACAATTCGTGGCTGTCTGACGCAAATGGGCGACGTGCCGCTGGAAATTAAAGACTGGGATCAAGTCGAACAAAACCCGTTCTTCTGCCCGGACCCCGATAAAATCGAAACGCTTGATGAGCTGATGCGTGCGCTGAAAAAAGAAGGCGACTCCATCGGCGCGAAAGTGACGGTTGTGGCTGACAACGTGCCACCAGGCCTCGGCGAACCCGTATTCGACCGCTTAGATGCCGATATCGCGCATGCGCTGATGAGCATCAACGCGGTGAAAGGCGTGGAAATTGGCGAGGGCTTTGGCGTGGTTAACCTGCGCGGAAGCCAGAACCGTGACGAAATCACCAAACAAGGCTTCCAGAGCAATCACGCTGGCGGCATTCTCGGTGGTATCAGTAGCGGCCAGCAAATTGTCGCGAACATGGCGCTGAAGCCAACTTCCAGCATTATGGTTCCGGGTCGCACCATCAATCGCGAAGGCGAAGAAGTTGAGATGGTCACGCGTGGCCGCCATGATCCTTGCGTGGGTATTCGTGCGGTTCCGATTGCCGAAGCCATGTTAGCGATTGTATTGATGGATCATATGCTGCGTCAGCGTGCTCAAAACGGTGACGTCACTTTCCCTTTGCCGCGCTGGTAATGCGATGAAAAAGAGACTCGTGGGACTGCTGGCATTGCTTGCCAGTACCGCTACTTTTGCCGCGACGCCGTGGCAGAAAATTAGTCATCCGATTGCGGGAAGCCCGCAGTCTATTGGTGCATTCTCTAACGGCTGCATTGTGGGTGCCCACGAGTTGCCGCTCAACGATCCTCGCTATCAGGTGATGCGCCAGGACCAACGTCGCTATTTCGGCCATCCCGATTTAGTGTCGTTTATCCAGCGCTTGAGCAATCAATCGACGCAACTTGGCCTCGGTACGCTGCTGATTGGTGATATGGGAATGGCGGCGGGCGGTCGTTTTAGCTCAGGCCATGCCAGCCACCAAAGCGGGCTGGACGTCGATATCTTCTTGCAGCTTCCCAAAGCTCGCTGGACTTCAGCTCAGCTTCTTAAACCGCAGGCGCTGGATTTAGTCGCCAGCGATAATCAGCATGTGGTGCCGCGTTTGTGGCAGCCGGAAATCAGCAGCCTGATTAAGCTTGCGGCGAAAGATAACGACGTCACGCGGATCTTCGTCAATCCGGCAATCAAGCAGCAACTGTGTCTGGATGCCGGAGCCGAACGTGACTGGCTGCGCAAAGTGCGCCCGTGGTTTGCTCACCGCGCCCATATGCACGTGCGTCTGCGTTGTCCGGCTGACAGCCTCGAGTGCCAGGACCAACCATTACCACCGCCAGGCGACGGTTGTGGTGCCGAGCTGCAAAGCTGGTTCGCGCCGCCAGCACCGGGCGAGCGGCCACCGAAAAAGAAAACACCACCGCCTTTACCCGCCTCTTGTCAGGCTTTGCTGGATGAGCACGTTCTCTAACGGATAAGTTCATGGAATGGTTTATGGTTTCCCCCCTGATGCTGGTGGCGCTGTTTTTTGTCGCCATGTTTGCAGGGTTTATTGACTCACTGGCAGGTGGGGGTGGTTTGATAACCGTCCCCGTGCTGTTAGCCACGGGAATGTCCCCCGCACATGCTTTGGCGACCAACAAACTCCAGGCCTGTGGGGGTTCAGTTTCTTCCTCGCTCTATTTTATTCGCCGCAAAGTTGTCGATCTTAAAGAGCAGAAACTGAATATTCTGATGACGTTTCTCGGCTCCACATCGGGTGCGTTGCTGGTTCAGTATGTGAAATCTGACGTGCTGCGCCAAATCTTGCCGCTACTGGTCATTTGCATCGGCTTGTATTTTTTACTGATGCCAAAACTGGGTGAAGAAGACAGGCAACGCCGTTTGTACGGCCTGCCGTTTGCGCTGATTGCAGGGGGCTGCGTCGGTTTCTACGACGGTTTCTTCGGCCCAGGCGCGGGTTCATTTTACGCGCTGGCCTTTGTGACCCTATGCGGCTTTAACCTCGCTAAATCTACCGCTCACGCCAAAGTATTAAATGCGACGTCAAACCTGGGCGGCCTGCTGCTGTTCATCATCGGCGGGAAGGTGATTTGGGGAACCGGTTTTGTGATGATGGCCGGGCAGTTTTTAGGGGCGCGGATGGGATCGCGTCTTGTGTTGAGTAAAGGGCAAAAACTGATCCGACCGATGATTGTGATTGTGTCGGCGGTGATGAGCGCCAAACTCTTATTTGATAGCCACGGAACGGAAATTCTCCAATGGTTGGGGATAAATTAAGATGACCACAGCAAATATGACAATAACGACAGAACAGCATTATCAGGAACTTATCGACATTTTCGATAGCTGCTTTAAAGATGAATTTAATACACGTCTGATTAAAGGCGACGACGAACCGATCTATCTTCCTGCTGATGAGGAAATTCCTTATCACCGCGTGGTGTTTGCCCACGGTTATTATGCCAGCGGCATGCACGAGATTTCTCACTGGCTTATCGCGGGTAAAGCTCGCCGCGAGCTGGTGGATTTTGGTTACTGGTATTGCCCGGACGGGCGTGATGCCGAAACTCAAAGTAAATTTGAGGATGTGGAAGTCAAACCCCAGGCGCAGGAATGGTTACTGTGCGTGGCGGCAAACTTCCCGTTCAATGTGAGTTGCGACAACCTGAGTGGGGATGTTGACCCGGACAGAATCGCATTTCAGCGTCGGGTCCATGCGCAGGTGATGATTTACCTGCAAGAAGGTATCCCGGCTCGCACGGCAAAATTAATTGAAGCACTGCGGGAGTATTACAAAACCCCGCCGCTGGCCGCAGAACAGTTCCCGTGGCCGGAAGATTTAAACTAAAAAACCTGCATATTGAAGAGGAAGTACGATGATCGCTGAATTTGAAACACGCATTCTGGCGCTAATTGATGAAATGGTTGAGACGGCCAGTGATGATGAACTGTTTGCCAGCGGTTATCTGCGTGGCCACCTGACCCTCGCTGTGGCTGATGTGGAGCACGGTGAAGATCATAGCCCGGAAGCGCTGCACGGTGCGGTATCCGGCAGCCTGGAGAAAGCGATTCAGGCAGGTGAGCTTTCGCCACGCGACCAGTCTTTGGTGCTGGAAATGTGGGACAACTTGTACCAGAAAGCGCAATTCTAAGCTATTTCGCCGCACCCTGACCCTCTCCCCTGGGAGAGGGAACGGCTCGGTGTTCTCCCTCTCCAGGGGGAGAGGGCTGGGGTGAGGGCGTTAAACCCTCACTATTTTACTTCTCTTCCTTTCAGCAGTTTCCGCACCCAGAATCGATTCGGATTCAGAGCCGCCAGCGTTTCGCCATCCATGGGAATAGGTTCATCGCATATCTGCGCTGCCAGAATTTCTGCCGCCAGTGGTGCACTGCATAACCCTCTTGAACCCAACGCCGCCAACATAAACAGATTGGGATAGACCGGTGCAGCTTCGGCATTTTCACGGTTTTCGCAAAGTGTCGCATAGGCTTCAAGCGTGGCGTCATAACGCGGAACGCTGCCGATAATCGGTATGTGATCGCGTGTTGCACATCGCACTCCGCATCGGGCCTCACCCGCTGAGACATCGACTTCCTTCGGCCATTCCACATCCGGCAGACAATTCAACAAACGTTGACGGTTATGCTGCTGATCTTCATCGTTATAGCGCATTTCTTCCACGCCACGATGATAGCTTGCACCGATACAATGCTGCTGATTGTCTGGATTTTGCGGCGTCAGATAACCGTCGTAACACAGCACCTGGCGTAATTCAGACAGCGACGGGCTGGTTGGAATATGGCTCACCTGGCCGCCAACAGCGGAGAACGGCAGCTTCGCGGTTTGGGCGAGTTTACTGACTTTGAAGCCGTTAGCCAGCACCACAACCGCATGGCGTTTTGCTGCCTGTTCAGCAAACATTAATTCCCATCCGTCAGGTGTTTGCGTCAGTTCTTCGACATGATGCTGGTAATAGGTTTTAAGCCCCATTTGTTCTGCCAGAGCCAGCACACCTGCGGTCAATTGTGCGGGGCACAACCAGCCTCCGAGCGGATAGGTTGCGCCACCATGCCCGGTTTCCAGGCCACAAAGTTTTGCAGCAGTTTGTGCATCGACGGCATGAACCAGTCGCTCAGGAAATTCGAGGCTCAGCATTTGTTCGATTTTATGCTGACTCTTCTCATCCCAGCCCAGTTGCGTCACGCCACACCAGTCGTGATCAAACTCAACAGGCAACGAGTCGTATAAGCGGCGGGCAAAGGTGAACGCCGCGCTGAAAAAGTTTGTTAGCGAAGCGTCGTGCGTATTCAGCAAGGGATACAACGCGCCCTGACGATTACCGGAAGCGCCAAGTGCCGGGGCGATATCTTCGCAGTAAAGCGTGACCCGCCAGCCACGGCGTAGCAAGGCGAGTGAGAGCAGGGCGCTGGCCACACCGCCGCCAACAATAGCGACTTCTTGCCCTTGCGCTGCCGGGCGGGCGTACCACGGCGTGCGTGCTGGCGTTTCAAGCGCTCGTTCCATTACACCCGTCAGCATTTCACGCTTGCGTCCAAAACCTTTCGTTTTGGTCATAGTGAAACCTGCATCAATCAGGCCTCGACGCACAAATCCGGCGCAGGTGAATGTCGCCAGCGTGGCGCCTGGTCTCGCCAGTTTTGCCATGGTGTCAAACAGGTTTTGCGTCCACATATCCGGGTTTTTTGACGGCGCAAAACCGTCAAGGAACCAGGCGTCGACCTGATTATTTAATGTGTCATCTAATTGCGGGATCAGTTCGTTAATATCTCCGAACCACAAGTCGAGAGTCACACGCCCATCAGCCAGTAAAATACGGTGGCAACCGGCAATTGGAAGTGGCCACTGTTGCTGAAGTTGCTGCGCAAAATCGGCCAGTTCGGGCCAATGCGCATGAGCGGTGTGTAAATCTTCGGCAGTGAGTGGGAATTTTTCAAAACTAATAAAGTGCAGGCGCTTGAGCGTGGCTTGAGGCTGGTTTTTGCAAAAGTCTTCAAAAGCTTGCCATAAAGTCAGGAAGTTAAGTCCGGTGCCAAAACCGCTTTCACCAACGATAAATAGCGAGCGATCGTGGGTTATGAAGCGTTCCGATAATCGGTTCCCACCAAGAAAGACATAACGAGTTTCCTCCAGTCCATTATCATTAGAGAAGTACACATCGTCGAATTCTCGGGATACAGGTGTACCCTCTTCGTTAAAGCCAAGGTTGGCAGATTGTATAGGGGACGGTTTCACGTAAGTTACTCGTCTGGCAGGCGGTGAAACGATCATAACGATGTGTGCGAAGCGGCGCAAATTTCAGACCAATTTGGCTGATCGGACTTGTTCGGCGTACAAGTGTACGCTATTGTGCCATTCGAAATCCTAAATAGTGTAGTGAAAGAGGTATTGAATGAAACGTGCAGTGATTACTGGTCTGGGCATTGTTTCCAGCATCGGTAACAACCAGCAGGAAGTCCTGGCATCTCTGCGTGAAGGTCGCTCGGGGATCACTTTCTCTCAAGAATTCAAAGATTCTGGAATGCGCAGCCACGTGTGGGGTAACGTTAAACTGGACACCACCGGCCTGATTGACCGTAAAGTGGTCCGTTTCATGAACGATGCCTCTGTCTACGCTTACCTTTCAATGCAGCAAGCTATCGAAGATGCTGGTTTGAAAGAAGAAGTTTATCAAAGCAACCCGCGTGTGGGCCTGATTGCAGGTTCCGGTGGGTCGTCTAAATCTCAGGTGTTCGGTGCAGACGCAATGCGTAGCCCGCGCGGCCTGAAAGCGGTGGGTCCTTACGTTGTGACCAAAGCGATGGGTTCTGCGGTTTCCGCATGCCTCGCGACTCCGTTCAAAATTCACGGCGTGAACTACTCGATCAGCTCCGCATGTGCGACTTCTGCGCACTGTATCGGTAATGCTGTTGAGCAAATTCAGCTGGGCAAACAGGACATCGTTTTTGCTGGCGGCGGCGAAGAGCTGTGCTGGGAAATGGCCTGTGAGTTCGATGCCATGGGCGCGCTGTCTACTAAATACAACGAAACGCCGGACAAAGCATCCCGTACCTATGATGCGAGCCGTGACGGTTTCGTTATCGCAGGCGGCGGCGGTATGGTTGTGGTCGAAGAACTGGAGCACGCTCTGGCTCGTGGCGCGCACATCTACGCTGAAATCGTTGGCTACGGCGCAACTTCTGATGGCGCAGACATGGTTGCTCCATCTGGTGAAGGCGCAGTACGTTGCATGAAGATGGCAATGCACGGTGTTGATACTCCGATTGACTACCTGAACACCCACGGGACTTCCACACCAGTTGGTGATGTGAAAGAACTGGGCGCAATCAAAGAAGTCTTCGGTAACCACTCACCGTCGATGTCTGCGACCAAAGCAATGACGGGTCACTCTCTGGGTGCCGCTGGCGTTCAGGAAGCTATCTACTCTCTGCTGATGCTGGAGCACGGTTTCATCGCGCCAAGCATTAACATCGAAGAGCTGGATGAGCAGGCTGCTGGCCTGAACATCGTGACTGAAACGACCGAACGTCAACTGAACACTGTTATGTCTAACAGCTTCGGTTTCGGTGGAACGAACGCCACACTGGTGATGCGTAAAGTTAACGCTTAATTCCGGTGAAGTTAATAAACGGGGTGCCTTGTGCGCCCCGTTTTTTTTGCATAATGACGACTGCCAAGGAGTAGCAGTATGTCCTCAATAAATGATTCTCAGCTTCAAAACAATAAATCCGAAAATAAGTCCTTATTTAGCCTGACCTTTGCGGTGTTCCTCACCTATATGACGGTGGGTTTGCCGCTGCCGGTTATTCCACTTTTTGTCCATCACGAGCTTGGCTTCGGCAATACCATGGTCGGGATCGCTGTTGGGATCCAGTTCCTTGCGACGGTTTTGACCCGAGGTTATGCCGGGCGTCTGGCCGACCAGCAAGGTGCGAAACGCTCGACCATGCAAGGGATGTGCGCCTGTGCTTTCGCTGGGGTGGCCTATTTGCTGGCCGCGTTGTTGCCCGTTGATGCAATGGCAAAATTCGGTTTATTGATAGTGGGGCGTTTGATTCTTGGCTTTGGCGAAAGCCAATTACTGACCGGAAATCTGACCTGGGGTTTAGGCCTGGTTGGCCCGACTCGCTCAGGCAAAGTGATGTCCTGGACCGGGATGGCGATTTATGGCGCATTAGCGGCGGGGGCACCCATTGGCTTGCTGTTAAACAGCCAATGGGGATTCGTGGCGCTGGGCGTATCAACTATCGCGCTGCCTTTGGTGGCGTGGGCGTTTAACGGACGCGTTCGCGCAGTGCCTGCGCATAAAGGCGAGCGTCCTTCTCTGTTTGCCGTGATTGGCCTTATCTGGAAACCAGGGCTCGGACTTGCGTTACAGGGCGTGGGTTTTGCCGTGATCGGCACCTTCGTCTCACTCTATTTTGCGTCGAACGGCTGGGCGTGGGCGGGCTTTACGCTCACCGCATTTGGTGGCGCATTTGTGCTGATGCGTGTCCTGTTTGGCTGGATGCCGGACCGTTTTGGTGGTGTGCGAGTCGCATTAGTGTCACTGGCGATTGAAACCATCGGGCTGGTTTTGCTGTGGCAAGCACCGGGCGCAGGTATTGCATTAATAGGTGCTGCGTTAACCGGCTGCGGTTGTTCGCTTATTTTCCCGGCGCTGGGAGTTGAAGTGGTTAAACGCGTTCCGGCACAAGTGCGCGGTACGGCACTTGGTGGATATGCGGCGTTTCAGGATATCTCGTACGGTGTCGCCGGGCCACTGACCGGGCTGCTGGCAACTTCGATGGGATACCCATCTGTATTTTTAGCTGGGGCGATTTCGGCGGGCGTGGGCATCGTTGTTACGCTAATCGCTTTTCGCAAGTAACCTTCAATTGCCACCCGTCGCGGGTGGCAAATTTCATATCACTATCCACAACAAAAGCATCACCACAACCAGCGCGATAAGCGCTAATCCTGGTCGTGCGCTTATCGCTTTCAGCGGATCGATAAACGGTGCCCAGATTGGGCTGGCGATCGGCTGAATGTGATGCACTTCAAGCGCTGATGGCTGGCGTTCGGCGCGTTTTAAAAACACCTGATTCAAAATATCCTGCACCTGCGCGGTGGTCAGTAACGTTTGCGGTGTAGCCTGAAAACGTTGCTGCGAATAGTCCGTTATCTCTTTCCATTCAGCGGGTTCGAGCGGCTGCTTTAAAGCCGCCTGAATAGTATGTAGCGTCGGCGTATTTTGCTGACTCAATGTCTGGCGTGCCTGAAGCCACGTGGTCAACAACGCAAAGTGTTTTGCCGGGATCAGCTCACCCGTTTTCACTCCTGAAAGCTCAAGCATTGACTGCCAGATTAACTTACTGGACTCGCCCGTTGCGGCAGCGAGTTTAGCGACCTGTTTATTTAGTGAATTATGTTCAGCGGGCAACAAGGGGCGATCGGTTGCCTGGCGCTGTTGCGGTTGCGGAATAGCCAACTGGTTATTTTGCAAAAGCGTGAGTACGCTTTTTAATTGTTCTGGCGTGAGCTGGCTGAGGGCCGTCTGCCCAAAATTCTGGCGAATATAGTCGCTTACGGCCTGGCGGTTATTCCCCTGGGGCAAAAGCTCACTAAGCTGCTGAACAACCTGGCGCGTGCCGTGAGTCGTTTGGGCATGATTCAGGCGCTGATTAAGATTTTGTTCAGCCGCGGGGAAGTGGCGCGACAGCAAAGGCGTTTCACTTTTTAATCCGAGGTCGTGTTTCAGACCCGCCCATACTTCGGCGCTTTGCTGCTGGTTTAGCGCAACGATACGAGTAATCAAACGTTCCAGTACGGTACGTTGCACAGTGGAAAGCGGAAACTCGCCTGCCGCAGAATGTGTGGAGGGCGGTTCCCCCGGAGGACGCGCTGTCGCCCCCTGAATGGGTTGCATAGTCTTAATCCTTTGTCAGCCCCCGGCTCAAGTATGCCAGGACGCCAGATTATGGCACACTATCGGGCTTATTCTCGACGATTAACCAACAGGTAACTAACGTGAAAATCCTCGTTGACGAAAATATGCCTTATGCACGCGAATTGTTCAGCCGTCTTGGCGATGTCACCGCCGTTCCTGGTCGCCCCATTCCCGTGTCTGAACTGACCGATGCCGATGCATTAATGGTGCGCTCAGTAACGAAAGTGAATGCTGATTTACTCGATGGAAAAGCAATCAAGTTTGTGGGTACGGCGACGGCGGGCTGTGACCACGTTGACGAAACTTACCTTGAGAACGCGGGTATCGCTTTTTCAGCAGCACCAGGTTGCAACGCTATCGCGGTAGTTGAATACGTCTTTTCTTCGCTATTAATGCTCGCAGAACGTGACGGTTTCCAGTTGACTGACCGCACGGTGGGCATTGTTGGTGTGGGTAATGTGGGTTCACGTTTGCAGGCGCGTTTAGAAGCCTTTGGTGTGCGCACGCTGCTTTGCGATCCCCCTCGCAGCGATCGTGGTGAATCCGGTGATTTCCAGCCGCTGGAAACACTGGTTCGTGAAGCCGATGTGTTGACCTTCCACACGCCGCTGTTTAAAGACGGCCCGTACAAATCGCTGCATTTAGTCGATGAAAAACTCATCTCCAGCCTCAAGCCTGGCTCAATTCTGATTAACGCTTGCCGTGGCCCGGTGGTTGATAACGCCGCGTTGCTGAAATGCCTGGAGAAAGGCCAGGATCTGAGTGTTGTGCTCGATGTCTGGGAACCGGAGCCGGAGCTCAACGTCGCATTGCTCGATAACGTGGATATTGGCACTGCGCACATTGCGGGTTATACGCTGGAAGGTAAAGCGCGTGGCACCACGCAAGTGTTCGAAGCATTCAGTGAATTTATCGGTCTGAAGCAGCAAGTGGCTTTAGACACGTTGCTGCCTGCGCCCGAATTTGGCCGTATTACCCTGCATGGCCCGCTGGATCAAGCGACACTCAAAAGACTGGTTCATCTGGTGTATGATGTGCGCCGCGATGATGCACCGCTGCGTAAAGTCGCGGGTATTCCTGGTGAGTTTGACAAGTTACGCAAAAACTATCAGGAACGTCGTGAATGGTCGTCGCTCTATATTCAGTGTGATGATGAAGCGGCAGCAACAATGCTGCAAAAGCTAGGCTTTGGCGCTATCTATCACGCGGTGCGTTAAAACAATCCTTCTCATCTTCCCGGTGCTGCTATCGGGGAGATACTGCTATTTAAGTCTGGAGTAAACCAACATGTCTGAAGGCTGGAATATTGCCGTTTTAGGTGCCACGGGTGCCGTAGGCGCAGCTGTGATTGAACTGCTTGCCGAGCGCCAGTTCCCGGTTGGTGAATTGTATGCCCTCGCACGTAATGAAAGTGCGGGTGAAAATATTCGTTATGAAGGCAAAACCGTGATGGTTCAGGATGCTGAATCATTTGACTGGACTCAGGTTCAGCTCGCGTTCTTTGTGGCGGGTTCAGAAGCGTCAGCGCGTTATGTTGAAGAAGCGACTAACGCCGGTTGCCTGGTTATCGACTCAAGTGGCTTGTTCGCCATGGAACACGACGTACCGTTGGTGGTGCCAGATGTGAACCCATTCGTGCTGGGTGAATACCGCAATCGCAATCTGGTGGCCGTGGCTGACAGCCTGACCAGCCAGTTGTTGACCGCATTGAAACCGCTTATCGAACAAGGTGGTTTATCCCGTATTCAGGTCACTAATTTACTGGCCGCTTCTGGTCGTGGCAAAAGTGCAGTCGATGCGCTGGCCGGGCAGAGTGCTCGCCTGCTGAACGGTTTGCCAATTGTAGATGCCGATTTGTTTGGTCGCCAGTTAGCGTTCAACATGCTGCCGTTAATGCCTGATGCAGAAGGCAGCATTCCTGTCGAGCGCCGCTTAGTGAACGAAGTGCGCAAAGTCTTGCAGGATGAAGGCGTGATCATTTCTGCGAGCTTCGTCCAGGCACCGGTGTTTTACGGCCACGCGCAAATGGTGAACTTTGAAGCCATGCGCCCGCTTGCCTCAGAAGAAGCGCGTGACGCATATATTCAATTTGAAGATATCGAACTTTCTGAAGAGGGTGATTTCCCGACTCAGGTTTCCGATGCTTCCGGCAGCTCGCACCTTTCCATCGGCTGTATCCACAACGATTACGGTATGCCAGAACAAATTCAATTCTGGTCTGTTGCCGATAACGTTCGCTTTGGCGGCGCACTGATGGCAGTGAAAACAGCTGAAAAATTAGTGCAGGAGTATATGTACTAATGTCCGACGAGTTGCTGCAAACCCCGCTTCGCAGAATTGCACTTGGCATTGAATACGACGGCAGTAAGTATTACGGCTGGCAGCGCCAGAACGAAGTGCGCAGCGTGCAGGAAAAGCTTGAAAAGGCGCTCTCGAAAGTGGCGGATGAGCCAATCAACGTGTTCTGTGCCGGGCGAACCGACGCAGGCGTTCATGCCACCGGCCAGGTTGTGCATTTCGAAACGCGTATGGATCGTAAAGACGCGGCATGGACACTGGGTGTAAATGCGAATTTACCTGGCGACATTGCCGTGCGTTGGGTTAAAAATGTGCCCGATGATTTTCACGCCCGCTTTAGTGCAACGGCGCGCCGCTATCGTTATGTCATTTATAACCAGCGTCTGCGCCCGGCTGTGATGTCTCAAGGTGTCACGCATTTTTACCATCCGCTGGATGTCGATCGTATGCACCGGGCGGCGCAATGCTTGCTGGGCGAGAATGACTTTACCTCGTTCCGCGCAGTGCAATGCCAGTCGCGCACGCCGTGGCGTAACCTGATGCACATCAACGTGACCCGTTACGGTGCTTACGTGGTGGTGGATATCAAAGCCAATGCGTTTGTTCATCATATGGTACGAAACATTGTCGGCAGCCTGATGGAAATCGGCTGTGGCAATCAGGCAGAAAACTGGATGGCAGAATTACTGGCAGCAAAAGATCGCAAGCTGGCAGCTGCAACCGGTAAAGCAGAAGGCTTGTACTTAGTTTCTGTGGACTACCCTGAACATTTTGAGTTGCCTAAACCCCCAATGGGACCCCTTTTTTTGGCAGACTGACGCCAGACGAAATAGGTAGATAGCATATGGAATTTATCCGCTTCATTATTGATTTTATTTTGCACATTGATGTGCATTTGGCGGAGTTGGTAGCGCAGTATGGTGTCTGGGTTTATGCCATTCTGTTTTTGATTTTGTTCTGTGAAACCGGTCTGGTGGTCACACCGTTCCTGCCGGGGGATTCATTGTTGTTTGTGGCAGGTGCGCTGGCGGCGTTGCCAACTAACGATCTGAACGTTCACACCATGGTGATTTTGATGGTCATCGCCGCGATTATTGGCGATGCGGTGAACTACACTATTGGGCGGCTTTTTGGCGAAAAGCTATTCAGTAACCCGAACTCTAAAATCTTCCGCCGTAGTTATCTTGATAAAACACACGCTTTTTACGAGCGTCATGGCGGAAAAACGATTATCCTCGCGCGCTTCGTACCGATTGTGCGAACTTTCGCACCGTTTGTCGCGGGCATGGGGCATATGTCTTATCGCCATTTTGCGATGTATAACGTTGCCGGTGCGTTGCTGTGGGTACTGCTGTTTACCTACGCAGGCTACCTGTTCGGCGATTTGCCGATTGTGCAGGAAAACCTGAAATTACTGATTGTGGCGATTATTGTATTGTCGGTATTGCCGGGCGTGGTTGAGATTATTCGCCACAAACGTGCGGCCAAACGCCTGCAAAAGTAACCCCATCGCGCGGTTCGACCACTTTTTTATCCAAAGTCGCGGGCCGTTATGTTTTAATGAGCACCATTTATGGTCTGGGGCAGCTAGTTCTGCCACAGAAAAACTGGCATCGACCAGGTTCAAGCAGAAAGGTCATCAATGAGCTGGATTGAACGAATTCTCAATAAGAGCAATATCACCCCTACCCGTAAGGCGAGTATCCCTGAAGGGGTGTGGACGAAATGCGACAGCTGTGGCCAGGTTCTGTACCGTGCCGAACTGGAACGCAATCTCGAAGTCTGCCCAAAATGCGATCACCACATGCGTATGTCTGCGCGCGATCGCTTGCACAGCCTGTTAGATGAAGGCTCGATGTTTGAATTGGGTAGTGAGCTTGAGCCAAAAGATATCCTCAAGTTCAAAGACTCTAAAAAATATAAAGACCGTCTGGCATCTGCTCAGAAAGAAACCGGCGAGAAAGACGCGCTGGTGGTCATGAAAGGTACGCTCTACAACATGCCAGTTGTGGCTGTAGCGTTTGAGTTTGCTTTCATGGGCGGTTCCATGGGTTCTGTTGTGGGCGCGCGTTTTGTTCGTGCTGTGGAGCAGGCTCTGGAAGATAATTGCCCAATGATCTGCTTCTCCGCTTCCGGTGGCGCACGTATGCAAGAGGCGCTGATGTCGCTGATGCAGATGGCGAAAACCAGTGCTGCGTTGGCAAAAATGCAGGAACGCGGTCTGCCGTATATTTCGGTTCTGACTGACCCAACAATGGGTGGCGTTTCGGCAAGCTTCGCGATGCTGGGCGATCTGAACATTGCTGAACCAAAAGCTCTGATCGGCTTCGCGGGTCCACGTGTTATCGAGCAAACCGTTCGTGAAAAACTGCCGCCGGGCTTCCAGCGCAGTGAGTTCCTGATTGAAAAAGGGGCGATCGACATGATCGTTCGCCGCCCGGAAATGCGCCTGAAACTGGCAAGCATTCTGGCAAAACTGACAAATCAGCCAGCGCCGAATCCGGAAGAGCCGCGTGAACCGATTGTGGTTCCGGCCGCACCGGAAGAAGGTCACGAGGCCTGATAGTTAATAAGGGCAGGCCAAACAGGTCCTGCCCTTTTTCTTGAACCGTAGCGTAGAGCGGGCATCATGGAAAAAACTCAAACTCCTCAAGCCACGTCGCCCTTGGCCACGTGGCTTTGTTATCTGGAAAACCTCCATTCTAAAACCATCGAGCTTGGCCTTGAGCGCGTAAAAAAAGTTGCCGCAACGCTTGATGTGCTGAAACCCGCGCCAACGGTGTTTACCGTGGCGGGAACCAACGGCAAAGGCACAACCTGCCGTACCCTGGAAAGAGTGTTGATGGCGGCCGGTTACAGCGTGGGTGTTTATAGCTCGCCGCATCTGGTGCGTTACACCGAGCGTGTGCGCGTGCAAAGTGAAGAGCTGGACGAGGCATACCACACGGCGGCATTTGCACAAATTGAAGCCGCGCGTGGCGAGACATCTCTGACCTATTTTGAGTACAGCACCTTGTCGGCGCTACTGTTGTTTAAGCAACTGGCGGTGGATGTGGTGATCCTTGAAGTGGGGCTGGGCGGGCGTCTTGATGCCACCAATATTGTCGATGCCGATGTGGCGGTCGTCACCAGTATCGCGCTGGACCACACTGACTGGCTGGGGCCAGATCGTGAAAGTATCGGGCGTGAAAAAGCGGGTGTTTTCCGTGGCGGGAAACCGGCAATCGTCGGCGAGCCTGATATGCCGCATACCATTGCCGATGTGGCGACGGAGAAGGGCGCTCAATTGCTGCGCCGTGGCGTGGACTGGTCTTATCACGTTGGTGAGAATAGCTGGAGCTTCAAAGACAGCCAGGGCGAACTGAGCGAATTACCGTTGCCGTTAGTTCCGCAGCCGAATTCGGCGACGGCACTGGCGGCGTTGCGTGCCAGCGAGCTAAATGTCAGCAATGAGGCTATTATTCAAGGCATTAAAGAAGCGACGTTACCGGGGCGATTCCAGGTGATTTCGCGTGAGCCGTTGGTGATCCTTGATGTGGCGCACAACCCTCATGCGGCGGCGTATTTGGCCGGGCGTCTGGAGCAACTTCCAAAACGCGGGCGCGTGTTGGCCGTTATCGGGATGCTGCATGACAAAGACATCGCGGGCACGTTGGCATGTTTGTCGCCTCAGGTTGATAGCTGGTATTGTGCTCCATTAGAAGGCCCACGCGGTGCCACGGCGGAACAACTGATTGAACATCTCGGTCAGGGCGAAGTCTATGGCAGTGTGGCGCAAGCCTGGCGTGCCGCAATGAAGGCCGCCACAGAAAATGATACCGTGCTGGTGTGTGGTTCATTTCATACAGTAGCCCACGTAATGGAAGCGTTGGACGCGGAGAAAGCAGGTGGCGAGTAAGTTTCAAAATCGATTAGTCGGAACCATTATTCTGGTCGCACTGGGGGTCATTATCCTGCCAGGGCTGCTTGATGGTCAGAAAAAGCATTATCAGGATGAGTTCGCAGCAATTCCTTTGGTTCCAAAACCGGGTGACACCGATGAGCCAGACATGCTGCCTGCCGCGACTCAGGCACTGCCTTCGCAACCCCCTGAAGGGGCGGCCGAAGAGGTGAGAGCAGGCACAGCGGCAGCACCAGGGCTTGATATCGCTTCTTTGCCTGGGGACGGAGCAGCGGGTATTGATGAAGTGCCTGTCAGCCGTGAGCAGCCGAAGCCAAAACCTGTGGCTGAGAAACCGAAACCTAAGCCTGTTGAAAAACCACAGAGCAAAGCTTCCGTTGATCAAACCGAAGAACGTCTGGCAATGATGAACGAACAGCCTCCGGAGCCTGCAAAACCAGCGAAGCAAGAAACTGCAGAGCAAGCACCGACCGGCAAAGCTTACGTCGTGCAACTGGGTGCCTTGAAGAATGCCGACAAAGTGAATGAAATTGTTGGTAAACTACGCGGCGCTGGGTTCCGTGCTTATACCTCACCGTCAACGCCAGTTCAGGGTAAAGTCACCCGAATTCTGGTAGGGCCGGATGCCTCGAAAGACAAACTTAAGTCTTCATTGGGCGAGCTAAATTCGCTTTCCGGGCTGAACGGCGTGGTGATGACTTATACGGCCAGATAAACCCGCAGAGGCGGGATTTAGGGCAAATTTTTAATGGCGTTGAGCATTTTTTCAACGCCATTATTTATTTACGCGAGGGAAGGAAATCCCTACGCAAACGTTTTCTTTTTCTGTTAGAATGCGCCCCGAACTGGACGTCAGGGCGATTTGTCGTGGGATTTGTTCATGGTTTGGATAGATTACGCCATCATTGCGGTCATCGGCTTTTCGGCTCTGATTAGTGTTATTCGTGGGTTTGTGCGTGAAGCGTTATCGCTAGTAACCTGGGGCTGTGCTTTCTTTGTCGCCAGTCATTACTACACTTACCTTTCTGTCTGGTTCACTGGCTTTGAAGACGAACTGGTACGTAATGGAATAGCTATCGCGATACTGTTTATCGCGACACTCATCGTCGGTGCGATAGTCAATTATGTGATTAGCGCGCTGGTTGAGAAAACCGGCCTGTCGGGTACAGACAGGGTGTTGGGGATTTGTTTTGGTGCGTTACGTGGAGCACTGATCGTCGCCGCCATTCTGTTCTTTCTTGATACGTTCACTGGTTTTTCCAAGAGTGACGACTGGCAAAAGTCGCAGCTTATCCCGCAATTCAGTTTCATCATCAGATGGTTCTTTGACTATCTGCAAAGCTCGTCAAGTTTCTTGCCCCGGCCATAAGGCAGGGGTTGTGGCTTAATGAGGAAAAGACAACATGTGCGGTATTGTCGGTATCGCCGGTTTTATGCCGGTAAACCAGTCTATCTATGACGCGTTAACGGTGCTTCAACACCGTGGGCAGGATGCCGCAGGCATCGTCACCATTGATGCCTTAAATTGTTTTCGTCTGCGTAAAGCCAATGGGCTGGTGAGCGATGTGTTCGGTGCCATTCACATGCAACGCTTGCAGGGAAACATGGGTATCGGCCACGTACGTTACCCGACTGCGGGTAGCTCTAGCGCTTCTGAAGCCCAACCTTTCTATGTTAACTCTCCGTACGGCATTACTCTTGCACACAACGGCAATCTGACTAACGCCCACGAACTGCGCCAAAAGTTGTTCGAAGAAAAGCGTCGTCACATTAACACCACTTCCGATTCTGAAATCCTGCTCAATGTTTTTGCCAGTGAGCTGGATAACTTCCGCAACTATCCGCTGGAAGCAGACAACATTTTCGCCGCGATTGCCGCAACCAACCGCCAGATTCGTGGTGCGTACGCTTGTGTTGCGATGATTATCGGCCACGGTATGGTGGCGTTCCGCGACCCTAACGGTATTCGTCCGTTGGTGATGGGCAAGCGCGATTTGAATGATGGCCGCACCGAATATATGGTGGCCTCCGAAAGCGTCGCCCTTGATACGCTGGGCTTTGAGTTCCTGCGCGATGTTGCGCCGGGCGAAGCGGTGTACATCACCGAAAAAGGCCAGTTGTTCACACGCCAGTGTGCTGACAACCCGACCAGCAATCCATGCCTGTTCGAGTACGTTTACTTTGCGCGCCCGGACTCGTTCATCGACAAAATTTCCGTTTACAGCGCCCGCGTTGAAATGGGTAAAAAGCTCGGTGAGAAAATTGCTCGCGAATGGGAAGATTTGGATATCGACGTGGTTATCCCGATTCCAGAAACCTCGTGCGACATCGCGCTGGAAATCGCCCGTATTCTCGACAAGCCGTACCGTCAGGGTTTTGTGAAAAACCGCTACGTAGGCCGCACGTTCATCATGCCCGGCCAGCAACTGCGTCGTAAATCTGTGCGTCGTAAACTGAATGCTAACCGCGCTGAGTTCCGCGATAAGAACGTGCTGCTGGTGGATGACTCCATCGTGCGCGGCACCACTTCTGAGCAAATTATCGAGATGGCACGTGAAGCCGGTGCGAAGAAAGTTTACCTCGCGTCAGCGGCACCGGAAATTCGTTTCCCGAATGTGTATGGCATTGATATGCCAAGTGCTAACGAACTGATTGCTCATGGCCGTGAAGTTGACGAGATCCGTCAGTTGATTGGTGCCGATGGTCTGATTTTCCAGGATCTGAACGATCTGATTGAAGCGGTTCGCGTTGAGAATCCGGATATCACGCAGTTTGAATGCTCGGTGTTCAACGGTATTTACGTGACCAAAGATGTGGATCACGAATACCTTGAGTATCTTGAGTCACTGCGTAATGACGATTCACAAGCGATTGCCCGTCAGAACGAAGTGGAAAACTTAGAGATGCACAACGAGGGTTAAAGCCATCCTCACCGTAACCCTCTCCCGGAAGGAGAGGGTTACCATTTCTTGCATCCCTGCCCATCTTGCGGCAAAGTCAGCCCAGATAAACTCCTCGGGCGAATGAAAAATATGAAACGGTTAATTGTTGGGATTTCAGGTGCCAGTGGCGCAACTTACGGTGTGCGACTGCTTCAGGTACTGCAACAATTACCGGACATCGAAACGCATCTTATCCTGAGCAATGCTGCCCGCCAGACCCTCGCGCTGGAAACCGATATTTCCTTACGAGAAGTTCAGGCCTTTGCCGATGTGGTTCACGACTCGCGTGATATCGCCGCCAGCCTTTCCTCTGGCTCTTTTAAGACGCACGGCATGGTGATATTGCCTTGCTCAATCAAAACCCTTTCTGGCATTGTCCACAGCTATACAGATGGTTTGTTAACGCGTGCAGCGGATGTCGTGCTCAAAGAGCGTCGCCCGTTGGTGCTTTGCGTGCGTGAAACGCCGCTGCATCTTGGGCATTTGCGCCTGATGACCCAGGCTGCTGAAATGGGCGCAGTGATAATGCCGCCGATGCCTGCGTTTTATCATCGGCCACAAAGCGTGCAGGACATTATCGACCAGACGGTGAACCGGGTCATCGATCAGTTCGATATTGAGTTACCACAAGATTTGTTCACTCGCTGGAGCGGTGCATAAGCGCGATGCGCCAGTGTGGTGCATCACAAAACCCTGCGCCTCATTATGAGGCGTTTTTGTAACCCCGATCACTTCCAGAACATTTATCCGCTATTTTCCACCGCGAATGCTTTTTCCTCATACCAGACCTGCTATCTTTCATTCTTGTGACAGAGTTGTAACTTTTATTTAACACAATATTGCCCACTTTCTTTCACGCAAGAAAAAGTGGCATGAGAACTGCAACTCTTAAACAGCTACACAAAACAAACACAACACGACGTTACACATAATAAGATAAGTCAAACTTGGGAGTTACGTATGAAAAAGCAAGTTCTCGCTCTGTCTTTACTGCTTGGCCTGAGCGCCACCGCAAGCGTCTTCGCAGCACTTCCGCAGAGTATTCGTCTTGGAACGGACACGACCTACGCGCCGTTTTCTTCTAAAGATGCGAAAGGGGATTTTGTTGGTTTCGATATCGATCTTGGTAATGAGCTGTGTAAGCGCATTGATACTAAATGTACCTGGGTCGCAAGTGACTTCGATGCGCTGATTCCTTCACTTAAAGCGAAGAAAATTGACGGTATCATTTCCTCGCTTTCCATCACTGAAAAACGCCAGAAAGAGATTGCCTTCTCAGACAAACTTTATGCTGCTGATTCACGCCTGATTGCTGTTAAAGGCTCCCCGGTTAAACCGACTCTGGATTCCCTCAAAGGCAAACACATCGGTGTATTGCAAGGATCGACGCAAGAAGCGTATGCCAACGCTGAATGGCGCAGTAAAGGTGTCGATGTGGTGCCTTACGCAAACCAGGATCTGATCTATTCCGATCTGGCTGCTGGCCGCCTTGATGCTGCATTCCAGGATGAAACTGCAGCAAGCGAAGGCTTCCTGAAACTGCCTGCGGGCAAAGGCTATGAGTTTGCAGGCCCATCGGTAAAAAACAAACAGTACTTTGGCGACGGCACCGGTATTGGCTTGCGTAAAGACGACGCTGAACTGAAAGCGGCCTTTGATAAAGCGCTGGCAGATATGCGTAAAGACGGTACTTACGACAAATTTGCGAAGAAGTACTTCGATTTTAATGTTTACGGTGAATAAGTTTATCCCGTAGTCTGTAGCCCGGTTATGCTTTGGCGCAACCGGGCTGAATAGAATTGCAATCCAGTTTAAATTGTCTGCACCCGTTTAGTGCAGTAATTTATCTCTGCACTAAAATGGTGGTTTGCTTGCATCTTGTTGGTGCAAGGTGTTTTTCCTGTTTTGAGATGCGCGGCAATGCTGCGCCATAATGGGGAAAAAACACTATATTGAGATGCATAAATTGGCATGGAACATGCAATTTTATCCGGTTGAAAAGCAATCGCGCATAAAAACAGTGACTTCGAGGATAATTATGAACAAGCAGATCATCGCTCTTTCTTTGGTACTGGCATTTTCCAGTGTTTCCACAGCATTCGCCGCTATTCCCAAGAATTTACGTATTGGTACTGACCCAACTTACGCCCCGTTTGAGTCGAAAAACGCTCAAGGGGAATTAGTGGGTTTTGATATCGATTTGGCAAAAGAACTCTGCAAACGCATCGAAACTAATTGTACCTTCGTGGAAAACCCACTGGATGCGCTGATCCCTTCGTTGAAAGCGAAAAAAATTGACGCGATTATGTCGTCACTTTCCATCACTGAAAAGCGCCAGCAAGAGATTGCCTTCACCGACAAACTGTACGCAGCAGATTCCCGTTTAGTGGTTGCGAAAGGCTCCTCAATTCAACCTACCCTTGAATCCCTTAAAGGTAAGCGTGTCGGCGTTTTGCAAGGCACGACTCAAGAAACCTTCGGGAATGAGCATTGGGCACCTAAAGGTATCGAAATTGTTTCTTACCAAGGCCAGGATTCAATCTACGCTGACCTGACTGCGGGTCGTATTGACGCAGCATTCCAGGACGAAGTTGCCGCCAGCGAAGGTTTCCTGAAGCAACCTGTCGGTGCGAATTACCAGTTTGGTGGCCCGTCAATCAAAGACGAAAAGCTCTTTGGTGTCGGCACCGGTATGGGTCTGCGTAAAGACGATACCGAATTACGTGCAGCGCTCAACAAAGCGTTTGCCGAAATGCGTAAAGACGGAACTTATGAGAAGTTAGCGAAGAAATACTTCGATTTCGATGTTTACGGTGGTTAACAGTCACCAGTGGTTAAACCTGCCCTGAATGGGCAGGTTAAGTTTGTGCAGACACTGACGACAGGATACGCACCATGTTGTACGGTTTTTCTGAAGTAATATTTAAAGGGGCGCTCGTCACGCTGGAACTGGCGTTAAGCTCCGTTATCCTCGCCGTTATTATTGGCCTGGCTGGAGCCGGTGCTAAATTATCCAAAAACCGCCCGTTAGCCATATTGTTTGAAGGCTACACCACGCTGATTCGCGGCGTGCCTGACCTGGTGCTGATGCTGCTGATTTTCTATGGTCTGCAAATGGCGCTTAATGTCTTAACCGATTCGCTAGGCGTTGCCCAGTTTGATATCGACCCAATGGTTGCCGGTATCATTACGCTTGGTTTTATCTATGGTGCCTATTTTACCGAAACCTTCCGCGGTGCGTTTATGGCTGTGCCAAGAGGGCATATTGAAGCGGCAACCGCCTTCGGATTTACCGGCTCGCAAACTTTCCGCCGCATTCTCTTCCCGGCCATGATGCGTTACGCGTTACCGGGCATTGGGAACAACTGGCAGGTTATTTTGAAAGCCACCGCGCTGGTTTCTCTGTTAGGCCTTGAAGATGTGGTGAAAGCGACGCAGCTTGCCGGGAAAAGCACCTGGCAGCCGTTCTACTTTGCGATTGTCGCCGGGATCATCTACCTGTTCTTTACCACGATATCGAATGGCGTATTGCTCTGGCTTGAACGCCGTTATTCCGTTGGCGTTAAGAGGGCGGAGCTATGATAGAAATCATTCAGGAATACTGGAAAGCCCTGCTGTGGACTGACGGATACCGCTTTACCGGCGTGGCAATCACACTCTGGTTGCTGATTTCGTCGGTGGTGATGGGGGGCATTCTGGCGCTATTTTTGGCTATCGGACGGGTGTCGAGCAACAAATATATCGCCTTCCCAATCTGGCTGTTTACCTACATTTTCCGTGGCACGCCGTTGTATGTGCAGTTGCTGGTTTTCTATTCCGGTATGTACACGCTGGAAGTGGTGAAAGGCACTGTGCTGCTCAATGAGTTTTTCCGCAGTGGCCTGAACTGCACCGTGTTGGCGTTGACGTTAAACACTTGTGCGTACACTACAGAAATTTTTGCCGGAGCGATTCGTGCCGTTCCACACGGTGAAATTGAAGCCGGTCGGGCTTACGGTTTCTCGCCATTCAAAATGTATCGCTGCATTATTTTGCCTTCAGCGCTGCGTATTGCGCTGCCTGCGTACAGCAACGAAGTGATTTTGATGCTGCACTCCACGGCGCTGGCATTCACCGCTACCGTGCCGGATCTGCTGAAGATCGCCCGTGACATCAACTCCGCAACCTACCAGCCGTTTACCGCCTTCGGGATTGCTGCGGTGTTGTACCTGTGTATTTCTTATGTGCTGATTAGATTGTTCCGCAAGGCTGAGCAACGCTGGTTGCAGCATATTAAACCAAGCTCAACACATTGAGTGTGCAATGATGACTGATAAAAAATTAAGCGTTACCGACCTGCACAAGCGTTATGGCCAACATGAAGTGCTGAAAGGCGTCTCTTTACAGGCCAATGCTGGCGATGTGATTAGCATTATTGGTTCTTCCGGTTCAGGGAAAAGTACCTTTTTGCGCTGCATTAACTTCCTCGAAAAACCGAGTGAAGGGACGATTGTCGTCAATAACCAAAATATTAACCTGGTGCGTGATACCGATGGGCAGCTGAAAGTTGCCGATAAAAACCAGCTCCGTTTGCTGCGCACGCGCCTGACGATGGTATTCCAGCATTTCAACTTGTGGAGCCATATGACGGTACTGGAAAACGTCATGGAAGCGCCGATTCAGGTGCTGGGCCTGAGCAAGCAAGAAGCGAAAGAGCGTGCGGTTAAGTATCTGGCGAAAGTCGGCATTGACGAGCGCCAGCAGGTGAAATATCCGGTGCATCTTTCCGGCGGGCAGCAACAGCGCGTGTCTATCGCCCGTGCATTGGCGATGGAACCAGAAGTATTACTGTTTGATGAACCGACTTCCGCGCTCGACCCTGAGCTGGTGGGTGAGGTGCTGCGTATCATGCAGAAACTCGCGGAAGAAGGGAAAACCATGGTGGTGGTGACGCATGAGATGGACTTTGCGCGCCACGTTTCAAACCATGTGATTTTCCTGCATCAGGGGTTAATCGAGGAAGAAGGGACGCCGGAAGAGTTGTTTGGTAACCCGAAAAGCGCCCGTTTACAGCAGTTTCTGTCGGGGTCGCTTAAGTAACACCGAAAGTCCCGCCGTTGCGGCGGGACTTAAATATCACCGCACCACATCCCCAAGCGCCTCTTCCAGATCATACCAACGGAAGCCAAACCCGGACTCTTCGAGCCGTTTAGGCAGTGCTCGTTGCCCGCCTAACACCAACACCGAAGATTCACCCATCATCAGTCTGACCGCCGTAGCTGGGGCGCGCATAAACGCCGGCCGTTTCAGCACATGGCCCAGCGCGTGAGAGAATTGTTCGTTGCGAACCGGGTAGGGCGAAACCATATTGAACGGCCCGCGCAAATCGTTATCCAGCAGCCACAAAATGCCATTCACCATATCATCGATATGAATCCACGCCAGATACTGTCGTCCGTCGCCCATCGGGCCGCCCAGACCCAGGCGGAATATCGGTAATAGTTTACCCAAAATCCCGCCTTTTGGGGCTAACACTACGCCAGTGCGCAGCAGGCAGACACGTGTTTGCTCGCTCTGTGCGCCGCAGGCGATTTGTTCCCAGCGGGCGCAGAGCTTATGGGTAAATTCATTGTGCGGCGGTTCATCTTCGTTAACGACCACTTCGCCGAGGTCGCCGTAATATCCAGCGGCAGACCCGGAAATAAACACCGCAGGCGGCGTCTGGCTTGCTTTAAACATCTCCACCAGGCGCTCGGTGATTTGCCAGCGGCTTTGGCAAAGGCGCTGTTTTTGTGATTCCGTCCAACGTTTGTCGGCAATCGGTTCACCTGCGAGATTGATTACCGCACCAAAACCATCGAGATTGTTATGCTCACTCAATCCTTTCCACAGCGTGACTTTGGGATCAAATAACGCCCTGGCTTTGTCGGGGGTGCGAGTCACAACGGTCACTTCATGCCCCAATTCCAACAAGCGCGGTATCAGATGGCTGCCAATCAAGCCGGTTCCGCCGGTAATCAGTATCTGCATGCTCGTCTCCAGCTGTTTTTGTCTACCTCTGCCAGCTCATGGTCATAGAGACCGAATCGGCGTAACGCAGCGCATGTAGTTTATCGATTTCTACTTCAGCATAAGATACCCACGGATGATCGCATGCGATGTCGAGCACATCCTGAGTTAATTTTTCCAGCAGTGAGAAACGATTATTCTCAACCAACTGGATGATTTGCTTAGTGATGGTGCGGTAATTCAGTGCGTCGTTGATGTCTTCACTGGCGCGAGCTTTCTCTGCCGGATAATGAATTGCCACATTAATGACAATATCCTGGCGGTTGGAAATCTCTTCATCTTTGATGCCGATAAAAGTGCGCAGGCGTAAGTTTTTGATTCGAATAATTGCGTCTGGCGACATTGCAGGTTTCCTTTATGTATCTATTTCTGGTTATTTCCTGTTGCAGACTATACCCAAAAGAGATGAGGAAAAACATTGCGCCCATCGCGGGCGCACGGATGTTAGCTTTTCTGAGCCTGCTCATAGGCCCGTTCGGTTGCCGGGCGCGAACGAATACGTTCAAACCAGTTTTGCACCGCCGGGAAATTCGCCAGATTAATGCGCTGGCGCTCATGAGAAACCGTCCACGGGTAAGTGGCGATATCGGCAATACTGTATTCATTGCCGCCCAGCCATGGGGTTTTCTCGAGCTGTTTGTTGAGGACACCATACAGACGCTGAGTTTCCACCTGGTAACGTTCAATGGCGTAAGGAACGGGCTGAGGCGCGAAGTGATTGAAGTGATGATTTTGGCCGAGCATTGGGCCAAACCCTCCGACTTGCCAGAACAACCATTGCAGCGTGTGGGTGCGTTCACGCAGATCTTTGCTTAATAGCTCGTTGGTTTTTTCTGCCAGATAAAGCAGGATTTCGCCTGACTCAAAGATACTCAGTGGGCCGCCGCCGTCTGCCGGATGGTGGTCGATTATCGCCGGGATTTTATTGTTCGGTGAAATCGCCAAAAAGGCAGGCTGAAACTGATCTCCTTTGCCAATATCTATACGGCGAAGGGTGTAATCCAGCCCTGTTTCTTCCAGAAAAAGCGTGATTTTGTGGCCGTTTGGTGTCGGTGCATAGTAAAGGTCAATCATGTTATGCCCATCCTGATGTCAGCATTTTTCGTAAACCTATGGAGTATAGACTTTTTGAAAAACTTGCCGGGTGGATGAGTTTTGTTCAAGTGACAGAATTCATCTTCCGCTATATGTTCAATAACCTGGAAAGCTAAATTATGGGGATGTTATGAGCCAGCCGACAATCACACTTTGGTCAGACGCTAACTTTTTTAGTCCGTATGTCATGTCCGTTTATGTTGCACTGAAAGAGAAAGGTTTGAGCTTTACTCTGCAAACGGTTGATTTAAACAGCGGGCAAAATCTGCAACCAGGCTGGAAAGGATATGACCTTACGCGACGCGTTCCGGTGCTAGCGGTCGATGACTTTTTGCTGACTGAATCCTCCGCCATTGCTGAGTATCTGGAAGACCGTTTCGCGCCTCCTACCTGGGAGCGTATTTATCCCCATGATCTCGAAAAACGCGCTCGGGCCAGACAAATTCAGGCATGGATACGCAGCGATTTAATGCCCATTCGTGAAGAACGCTCAACCGACGTGGTTTTTGCCGGCGTGAAGAAAGCCCCTCTGACCGAGAAAGGGCAGGCGGCGGCGCAAAAACTCATCGCGGCCGTAGAAAATTTACTCCCCGTCGGCCAGCAAAATCTTTTTGGCGAATGGTCGATTGCTGATACCGATTTGGCACTGATGCTTAATCGCTTGATTCTCAATGGCGATGAGGTTCCGGAGCGTTTGCAGGAGTATGCCGCGTTCCAGTGGCAGCGAGCATCCGTGCAGCGTTTTCTGGCACTTTCCGCAAAGCATTCTGGCTGATTAGCCTCATAATTCGTTATGATAATTTTGCTTATCACTAACAGGAATGTGGTTTTATGAAGCTGATGTTTGCCTCCGATATTCATGGTTCGCTACCCGCAACCGAGCTGGTGCTGGCTCATTTTGAACGCAGCGCTGCTAAATGGCTGATATTACTGGGAGATGTATTAAATCACGGGCCACGTAATGCTTTGCCGGTGGGTTACAATCCAGGTGCCGTTGCGGAGCGCTTTAACAGCATTGCCGATAAAATTATTGCAGTGCGCGGCAACTGTGACAGCGAGGTGGATCAGATGCTGCTACATTTTCCGATTACAGCCCCCTGGCAACAGATATTGATGGCCGAGCAGCGTTTATTTATCACTCACGGCCATTTATATAATCCCGATAAATTGCCGCCGCTGGCAGAAAATGATGTGTTGGTTTTTGGTCACACTCATCTGCCATTGGCTGAAAAGCAAGACTCGATATATCTGTTCAATCCTGGCTCCGTGAGTATCCCCAAAGGTGGGTTTGAAGCGAGTTACGGGATGCTAAACGATGGTGTTCTGAGCGTTCACGCACTGAATAACGATGGGGTTATTGCACAGGTCGAGATTACCCCGTAACTTACCGCTTGTTAGACGAATCACGCGCCAAAGAGCGCCCTATATAAGGTTTCCCCAATGGCGGAACAGAGTCATTTTGTTGGCATGGAATGGGTAGACATTGTCAGTGAAGACAATGAAGTCATCGCGCAGGCAAGTCGTGAGCAAATGCGTGCGCAGCGCTTGCGCCATCGCGCGACTTATATCGTCGTGCACGACGGTATGGGCAAAATCCTGGTGCAACGTCGCACTGAGACAAAAGATTTTTTACCGGGCATGCTCGACGCAACTGCGGGTGGCGTGGTTCAGGCTGATGAACAATTACTGGACTCGGCTCGTCGCGAGGCAGAAGAAGAGTTGGGCATTGCCGGTGTACCGTTCGCAGAGCATGGGCAATTCTACTTTGAGGATGCCAACTGCCGCGTTTGGGGAAGCTTGTTTAGCTGCGTATCACACGGCCCGTTTGCGTTGCAGGAAGATGAAGTCAGCGAAGTGTGCTGGATGTCCCCTGAAGAAATTACCGCACGTTGTGATGACTTCACGCCTGACTCTCTGAAAGCCCTGGCTTTGTGGATGACACGCAACGCTAAAAATGAATCCCAACATGCCGCTGCTGCGGAGTAATTGATTCGGTTTTTCTTGGAACATCGCCAATAAAAAAGGCCGCTAATGCAAATTAGCGGCCTTTTTGCTTCTCAGCAGAAATTAGTCTTGTTGAGAAGACTGAATCGCAGTCAGAGCGATGGTGTAAACGATATCGTCTACCAGTGCGCCACGAGACAGGTCGTTAACGGGTTTACGCATACCTTGCAGCATTGGCCCGATGGAGATCAGGTCTGCTGAGCGCTGTACCGCTTTATAGGTGGTGTTACCGGTGTTCAGGTCTGGGAAAATGAACACGGTAGCGCGACCTGCAACCGGTGAGTTTGGCGCTTTGGATTTAGCAACGTCAGCCATAACCGCGGCGTCGTACTGCAACGGACCGTCGATGACCAGGTCAGGACGTTTTTCTTGAGCAATACGTGTAGCTTCACGTACTTTCTCAACGTCGCTACCCGCACCAGAAGTACCGGTGGAGTAGGACAGCATTGCAACACGTGGGTCGATACCGAATGCAGCAGCGGAATCCGCAGACTGAATAGCGATTTCTGCCAGTTGCTCAGCAGTTGGATCTGGGTTGATCGCGCAGTCACCGTAAACATAAACCTGTTCTGGCAGCAGCATGAAGAACACAGAAGAAACCAGAGAGCTACCTGGTGCAGTTTTGATCAGCTGCAACGGAGGACGAATGGTGTTCGCTGTGGTGTGAACCGCACCGGAAACCAGGCCGTCAACTTCGTCTTGCTCAAGCATCAAAGTACCCAGCACCACGTTGTCTTCCAGTTGCTCACGCGCAACGGCTTCGGTCATGCCTTTGCTCTTACGCAGCTCAACCAGACGTGCAACGTAGCTTTCGCGAACCACTTCTGGATCAACGATTTCGATGCCAGCACTCAGTTCAACGCCTTGCGCAGCAGCAACGCGGGTGATTTCATCCGGGTTACCCAACAGCACGCAAGTTGCAATACCACGTTCAGCACAGATAGATGCCGCTTTCACGGTACGTGGCTCTTCGCCTTCTGGCAGCACAACACGTTTACCGGCTTTACGAGCAAGCTCGGTCAGCTGGTAGCGGAATGCTGGCGGAGACAGACGACGGCTACGCTCGGAAGTTGCAGTCAGAGATTCAATCCAGTTTGCATCAATGTGGCTAGCCACATATTCCTGCACTTTCTCGATACGCTGATGGTCGTCAGTTGGGACTTCCAGGTTGAAGCTTTGCAGGCTCAGGGAGGTCTGCCAGGTGTTGGTATCAACCATGAACAGCGGCAGGCCGGTGGCGAATGCACGCTCACACAGTTTGCTCACGCGCGGATCCATTTCGTAACCACCGGTCAGCAGAACGGCACCGATATCCACGCCATTCATTGCTGCCAGGCACGCTGCAACCAGCACATCTGGACGGTCTGCGGAAGTAACCAGCAAAGAACCTGGACGGAAGTGTTCCAGCATGTGCGGAATGCTACGCGCACAGAAGGTCACAGACTTCACGCGACGGGTTTTGATGTCGCCTTCGTTGATGATGGTTGCGTTCAGGTGACGCGCCATATCAATTGCACGAGTGGCGATCAGATCAAAGCTCCATGGCACACAGCCCAGAACTGGCAGCGGGCTGTCAGCGAACAGTGCTTTAGGATCGATGTTAGCGATGCTCGCTTTAGTGGAGTCATCGAAAATTTCAGACAGATCAGGACGGGTACGACCCTGCTCATCAACTGGGGCATTCAGTTTGTTAATGATAACGCCAGTGATGTTGGTGTTTTTGCTACCACCGAAGCTGCTACGAGCCAGTTCAATACGTTCTTTCATCTGCTCTGGGGAGTTGTTACCCAGGGACATCACGAAGACGATTTCAGCGTTCAGCGTTTTAGCGATTTCATAGTTCAAAGACTGAGCAAACTGGTGCTTACGAGTCGGAACCAAACCTTCTACCAGAACCACTTCAGCGTCTTTGCTGCTGGCGTGGAAGTTGGCGATGATCTCTTCCATCAGCACGTCTTGTTGGTTGCTCGACAGCAACGACTCAACGTGGTTCATGTGCAGTGGCTCAGCAGTAGGGATGCTGGAGTTAGCACGAACGATGCTAGTGGTTTGATCTGGAGTATCGTCACCCGTGCGTGGTTGAGCGATAGGTTTGAAAACGCTTAGGCGAACGCCTTTTTGTTCCATAGCACGGATAACACCCAGGCTGACGCTAGTCAGGCCGACGCTAGTTCCGGTAGGGATCAACATAATTGTACGGGACACGGTATAACCTCTTTGTTGCACAAGCGGGGCTTGTGAGACTCAGAAAACAACACCGCCAGCGAAGGCTGGCGGTAAGGAGAATCAAGCGGTCAGGCGAGATGCATCCTGAGCGATAACCAGTTCTTCGTTGGTCGGAATGACCACCGCAGCACGGGTACCCTCTTTGTTGATGAAGCCTGATTTGCCAAAGCGCGCAGCCAGGTTGCGTTCGTGGTCAACTTCGAAGCCCAGAACACCCAGTTTGCCCAGAGACAGTTCACGTACCATTGCTGCGTTTTCACCGATACCACCAGTGAACACAACTGCATCCAGACGACCGTCCATCAGCGCAGTGTAAGAGCCGATGTATTTAGCCAGACGGTGACAGAACACGTCCATAGCACGTTTAGCATCTTCTTTAGTGGTGTAGTTGTCTTCAACATAACGGCAGTCGCTGGTGACTTCAGTCAGACCCAACAGACCAGATTCTTTTGTCAGCATTTTGTTGATGTCATCAACGCTCATGCCCAAAGAGTCATGCAGGTGGAAGATAATCGCAGGATCGATGTCACCAGAACGGGTGCCCATTACCAGGCCTTCCAGTGGAGTCAGACCCATAGAGGTGTCTACACACTTGCCGTTACGAATAGCAGAAACGGAACCGCCGTTGCCCAAGTGGCAAGTGATAATATTCACTTCTTCCACTGGCTTGTTCAGCATTTTCGCGGCTTCTTGAGTCACATAGTAGTGGCTGGTGCCGTGTGCGCCGTAGCGACGAACGCCGTGCTCTCTGTACAGTTTGTACGGCAGAGCATAGAGATAAGATTCTTCTGGCATGGTCTGATGGAACGCGGTGTCAAACACAGCAACGTTTTTATCAGCCAGTTTAGGGAAAGATTTCAATGCTTCAGCAATACCGATCAGGTGTGCCGGGTTATGCAGAGGTGCAAAAGAAGCAGTATCTTTGATACCCTGAATCACGGTCTCGTCGATAACGACGGAGCTGGTGTACTTCTCGCCGCCGTGAACAACACGGTGGCCGATAGCAGTCAGCTGCTCGGACAATTCAGGTTTTTGTGCCAAAATGGTATTAACCATAAAGTTCAGAGCTTCGCTGTGAGCGGCGCCTGCACCCAAAGCCGCTTCTTGTTTACCGCCATCCATTTTCCACTTGATACGTGCTTCAGGAAGATGGAAACATTCGGCTAAACCAGAGAGGTACTCGTCACCGTTTACAGCATCAATAATTGCGAATTTCAGTGAAGAGCTACCGCAGTTCAGAACCAGTACTAGCTTACTCGACATGGAAGTACCTACTTTTATACGTGGCTAAAAAAACGTCATTTAGTCTCTCAGCGTAGCGCATGATGAGACAGACATTTATGATTAACGTCATGCCGAAAGCGTTTTTTTGGCATGACGAAGAAATACTCTAGAGTTTACGCCATATTGCGTGATATTTCGGCATTGGCGAACTGAGCAAAAAATTGACAACCTGCGGTTTCCCTTCTACGGCCATCAAGGCCGGCACAGGATACCTGATTGCTATGGTTAAAGACAAAAGATTTTGAACCATGTAATTTAGAGTTGTTAAATTGCACAAAAATTTTATTTTTTATATGTGAAGTTGAGGTAACGTCATGTCGACACCCCAAAACAGCCACGCAAGCTGGTTCAGTATGTTCAGTCGCGGGCAGCATTATTCTAAGACCTGGCCTGTCGATAAACGCCTCGCGCCGATCTTCGTTGAAAACCGCGTTATCCGCGCCACGCGCTTTGCCATCCGCTTTATGCCTCCGCTCGCTGTCTTTACGCTGACCTGGCAAATTGCCCTTGGCGGCCAACTTGGCCCCGCCGTCGCTACCGCATTGTTCGCCTGTAGCCTGCCGATGCAAGGTCTATGGTGGTTAGGAAAACGTTCCGTCACACCGCTGCCGCCATCCATTCTTAATTGGTTTTACGAAGTGCGTGGCAAACTACAGGAAGCCGGACAGGCGTTATCGCCGATTGAAGGCAAGCCTGATTACCAGGCGCTGGCGGAAGTTCTTAAACGTGCGTTCAAGCAGTTGGATAAAACTTTTCTTGATGATTTGTAAAATCCCTGCCGTTTCGCATATATAGAAAGGATTATTTTTCGTAGGGCAATCTACCCTGCGCAACAGGAGCTAAGAAATGGAAATGACTAACGCCCAGCGACTGATTTTATCTAATCAGTACAAAATGATGACCATGCTCGATGCGGACAACGCCGAGCGTTATCGTCGCCTGCAAACGATCATTGAGCGTGGCTATGGCCTACAAATGCGTGAGCTGGACAGGGAGTTTGGCGAGCTGACAGAAGAAACCTGCCGCACGGTTATCGACATCATGGAGATGTACCACGCGCTGCACGTCTCCTGGACGAACCTGAAAGACAACCAGCAAATCGACGAGCGTCGCGTCACTTTCCTGGGCTTTGATGCGGCCACAGAAGCACGTTTCCTGGGTTACGTTCGTTTCATGGTGAATATTGAAGGCCGTTACGCGCATTTTGATGCGGGTACGCACGGCTTTAACGCGCAGACCCCAATGTGGGAAAAATACCAACGGATGTTGAAAGTGTGGCAGTCATGCCCACGTCAGTATCATTTAAGTGCGAACGAGATCGCGCAAATTATTAATGCCTGAGGGGAGACTTGTCGTGAAGTGCAAAGGTTTCTTGTTTGATTTGGATGGGACTCTGGTTGATTCCCTGCCAGCAGTCGAGCGTGCATGGATTAACTGGGCAAAGCGTTTCGATATTTCCCCGCAAGAAGTATTGGGCTTCATTCATGGCAAACAGGCGATTACTTCGCTGCGTCACTTTATGGCGGGTGCCTCTGAAGAAGAGATCCAGCAAGAATTCTTGCGTCTGGAAAAAATTGAATCCGAAGACACCGACGGTATTGTCGCTTTGCCTGGCGCTGTTGAACTGTTGACTCACCTGAACGAAGCAGGCATTCCATGGGCCATCGTGACTTCGGGCTCGTTACCGGTCGCCTCTGCTCGCCGTGCTGCTGGTGGGCTACCCGCGCCAGAAGTGCTGGTGACTGCTGAACGTGTAGCGCGTGGAAAACCTGAGCCAGATGCTTACCTGCTCGGTGCACAATTACTTGAGCTTGAGCCTGAAGAGTGCGTGGTGGTGGAAGATGCCCCTGCGGGGGTGCTTTCAGGTCTTGCAGCGGGTTGTCACGTTATTGCGGTCAACGCCCCGGCAGATACGCCGCGCCTTGCACATGTCGATTATGCATTGCACTCGTTAACTGAGTTGCTGGTGCAGAAGTTGCCAGACGGTACAGTCGAAGTGCTTAGAAAACACTAAACACATGATTTAGCCCCGCGATAGCGGGGCTTTTTTATGGCAAGATTTTTACCCCCTGAGACAACCACAAAGGAATTGTTTTGAACTCAGAATTGATTTGGGTCTTATCGCTATTAGCGATTGCGGTAGTGTTATTCGCCACCGGCAAAGTGCGTATGGATGCGGTTGCTTTGCTTGTCATTATTGCGTTTGTCCTCAGCGGTACACTGACTCTTAGCGAAGCCTTTTCTGGTTTTAGCGACCCCAATGTTATTTTGATTGCAGCGCTTTTTATCATTGGCGATGGACTCGTTCGAACCGGTGTTGCCACAAAAATGGGCGCCTGGCTGGTTGATGTCGCGGGCAGCAGTGAAACGAAAATGTTGGTTTTGCTGATGTTAACGGTGGCGGGCCTCGGCGCGTTCATGAGTTCAACGGGCGTGGTAGCAATATTTATTCCCGTGGTTCTCAGTGTTTCAATGCGCATGAAAACGTCACCATCACGCCTGATGATGCCGCTGAGTTTTGCCGGGTTGATTAGCGGCATGATGACGCTTGTCGCCACGCCACCAAACCTGGTGGTAAACAGTGAACTGCTGCGCGAAGGTTTGCAGGGTTTCCACTTCTTTAGCGTGACGCCAATTGGCCTGGTCATTTTGCTGTTGGGTATCGGCTATATGCTGATCGCGCGGTTTGCATTAAACGGGCAGAAAAAAGATGACGGCAGACAAGACTGGCGACGCCGAACTTTCCGCGATCTGATCAAAGATTATCGGCTGACGGGGCGTGCGCGTCGTCTGGCGATTCGCCCTGGTTCGCCAATGGTGGGTCGCCGTCTTGATGATTTAAAACTGCGTGAGCGTTATGGTGCCAATGTTATTGGCCTTGAGCGTTGGCGTAAATTCAGACGGGTTATCGTCAATGTTACGGGCGTCACTGAATTTCGCGCGCGCGACGTGCTGTTGATTGATATGTCTGCTTCTGAAATCGATCTGCGCGAGTTTTGTAGCGAACAGATGCTTGAGCCGATGGTGCTGCGTGGTGAATATTTTTCAGATCAGGCGCTGGATGTGGGGATGGCGGAAGTCTCGCTGATCCCTGAGTCTGAGTTAATCGGGCAAACGCTGCGCGAAATCGGCTTCCGTACGCGCTACGGTCTGAATGTCGTCGGGTTACGCCGTAATGGCGAAGCGATGGAAGGCTTGCTGGTGGATGAAGCTTTACAACTTGGCGATATCTTGCTGGTGGTTGGCGACTGGAAACTGATCAGCCAATTGCAACTCAAAGGCCGCGATTTCCTGGTGCTTAACTTACCTGTGGAAGAGGGTGAAGCCTCGCCTGCGCATAGTCAGGCTCCGCACGCTATTTTCTGCCTGGCGTTGATGGTTGCGCTGATGCTGACCGATGAAATCCCCAATACCATTGCCGCTATTATTGCCTGTTTGCTGATGGGTAAATTCCGCTGTATAGATATGGAAAGTGCTTATAAAGCGGTGCATTGGCCAAGCATCATCTTGATTGTCGGCATGATGCCGTTTGCTCTTGCGCTGCAAAAAACGGGTGGGGTGAACTTGATTGTGGATGGTTTGATGCGTCTTGGGGGCGGCTACGGCCCGCACATGATGCTGATCTGCCTGTTCGTGATGTGCGCTGCAATTGGGCTATTCATCTCCAATACCGCCACCGCCGTGTTAATGGCGCCTATCGCGCTGGCGGCGGCAAAATCAATGGGGGTTTCGCCTTATCCCTTTGCGATGATTGTCGCACTTGCCGCCTCTGCTGCGTTTATGACTCCGGTATCTTCACCGGTTAATACGCTCGTTCTGGGGCCGGGAAATTATAAGTTCAGCGATTTTGTGAAGATGGGTGTGCCATTTACGGTGATTGTGATGGTTGTGAGCGTGGTGATGGTGCCGATGCTATTTCCGTTTTAACTAGCTAAAACAACCCTCACCCCGGCCCTCTCCCTGATGGAGAGGGGGAAAACCGGAGAATCCCCCCTCCTG
>NZ_JMPI01000045.1 GCF_000735355.1 Buttiauxella agrestis ATCC 33320 | reverse complement strand
GAGGGTTAGGGTGAGGGCATAAAACTATAATGGTGAATCCTGGCTAATCTCATCCAGCGATAACTGGAAGCTCGGTACAAACACCTTCATGAAATAGTCCATTTCTTCGCTGTGGCGGTCCGCCAGGGTTTTTTCGAGTCGGCTTTTCGCCAGCAAAAACTCGTTATTCCCGGCAGACAGTTCTTCAAGACATTTCAGGTAGGCGCATAGCGCATCAGCTTGTTTCACAATCGCTCTTTCTTCATCGCTACTGCGATGCTCATCAATAAGCGGCGCCCAGATATCGCGTAACTCTTCCGGCACCATATCAATGAGCTTCTGCTGCGCAATTTTCTCGATGGCTTTGTATTCGTGGGCAATCTGCGAGTTGAAATATTTTACGGGAGTGGGCAGATCTCCGGTTAAAACTTCGCTGGCGTCGTGATACATCGCCAACAGCGCAACATGTTCGGCGTTAATTTTCCCGTTAAATTTACGGTTTTTAATCACTGCCAGGGCATGAGCGACCATCGCGACTTGTAAGCTATGCTCCGAAACATTTTCGGTACGCACATTACGCATCAACGGCCAACGATTGATTAATTTCAGACGTGAAAGATGGGCGAAGAAATGGCTCTGGCTCATAGGTACACTCGGTGTCTACTACAAAGAAAACCATTGTGCAGGGGGGCAGGGGAAGATGCAAACATCTCCCCCCTCAAGGTTTACTGGTGGTAGTGCCCCAGGAAACGGCCAAATTTATTGATTGCCATTTCCAGTTCGTCAACGCGCGGTAAAGTCACAATACGCACGTGATCCGGCCACGGCCAGTTAAATGCAGTTCCCTGAACCAACAGCACTTTTTCTTGCAGCAAGAAATCCAGCACCATTTTTTGGTCATCATGGATGTTAAAACGTTTCGCATCGATTTTCGGGAACATATACAGCGCACCGCGTGGCTTCACACACGAGACACCCGGAATATCGTTAATCAATTCCCATGCGCGATTGCGTTGCTCATACAGACGCCCGCCAGGCGCGATAAATTCACTGATACTCTGATAGCCGCCAAGTGCCGTCTGGATCGCATGTTGAGCCGGAACGTTGGCGCACAGGCGCATCGACGCCAGCATTTCCAGACCTTCAATATAACCTTTAGCGTGTTTTTTCGGTCCGTTCAGTACCATCCAGCCCTGACGGAAGCCCGCGACGCGGTAAGTTTTGGACAAACCGTTAAAGGTGACAGTCAGCAAATCAGGTGCGAGAGCTGCAATCGAATGGTGTTGGGCTTCGTCGTAAAGAATCTTGTCGTAAATTTCATCAGCAAAAATAATTAAATTATGCTGACGAGCGATCTCCACGATTTCCAGTAGCAGTTCTTTAGAGTAGACCGCGCCGGTTGGGTTGTTCGGGTTAATAATCACAATCCCGCGTGTACGAGGTGTGATTTTAGCTCGAATATCATCAAGATCCGGGAACCAATCGGAAGACTCATCACATAAATAATGAACAGCTTTACCGCTGGAAAGTGATACTGCAGCCGTCCATAAAGGGTAATCCGGAGCAGGAACCAACATCTCATCGCCGCTATTGAGCAAGGCTTGCATGGATTGCACAATCAGCTCAGATACACCGTTCCCGATATAGATGTCTTCAACCGTCACATCCCGCATGTCACGTGCCTGATAATGCTGCATGATGGCTTTGCGTGCGGAGTAAAGTCCTTTTGAGTCGCAGTAACCTTGCGCTGTAGGCAGGTTACGAATCACATCGACAAGAATTTCATCCGGTGCATCAAAACCAAATGGCGCAGGGTTGCCGATATTCAGTTTGAGGACTTTATTCCCTTCTTCTTCAAGGCGTTTTGCCTCTTTGAGCACGGGGCCACGGATGTCATAACAGACGTTATCAAGTTTGCTGGATTTTTCGATAGGGGACATGAACCTGACCTTAAATGTTAGCGTCACTTCCTGCCGTGGAAGCGACCAGGCATCAATGTACTCCTGCCACGCGCAGATTTGAAGGTGGGCGAAGCGCTGAACTGTAATTAATCTTCTGAATTTTTGAGATAGTGATAAAACCAGGTGAGTGATGTTTTTGTAGTGTTATATGTCGTAAAGTGTGCATTTATCAATTAAAAATATAACAAAATGAGGTTTTTTTAAGTCTGTTAACTACCTCTGCGTGTGGTGTTGCAGCAGGTAATGCTGTGTTAATTGCGAATTTAATTGAGTAATAGTTAAGGAAAATTGAATATTCATGCTTAAGGTTAAAATGAATACATTAGAGTGAGTTAATAATATGTATAAAAAAATAACAACCGATATTATTAATATAAATAGTTAATAGAGTTGAATTTCCTCTCATTTACCTTGAAAGAAAATGTCCAATTTTGGTAATAATTGGTAGAAGAAAGAATTAAAAAAGAGAATGAGATCAGATAATTCGCAACAAAAGTTATGAGATGAGACGATTTGCGGTAAGATATCCTACAGTTAATGGCAGGTGTTTCTTGTTGAATATTACGCAACTCTATGTTTTGTTGTGGGTTCGTTCGTGGTCACCATGCCCGGCTAATTACCCTTGCTGCGTGGTAACATTAAGAAGATTTTCATCAGTCATACACTCGTTGTTGTTGTGTATCGAATAAATAAAACTCATTATTGAAGTGGATTTACAATAATTACTCAGTTTTAATTTACGCGACTAGTACGTTAAGACGAATGTTTGTATGTTGTTTACGCCAGTATAATAACTCCCGGAATACGCACTGCACATTATTGGTGCGTGTCACCCAGGGTTAGTGAAAATAAAAAAGTCAGAGCGACTGTCAGGATGATGGTGCAGCCCTACGGGGACGTTCTGTAAAAGGGAATTGCTTTATCTTTTTGATAAATCACAGCAATAAAACTAAGGCAGACTCGTAAGAGCAACCTACTAGTGAAAAAATTATGATTAACGCAAATCGTCCGATATTAAATCTCGACCTCGATCTGCTAAGGACTTTTGTTGCCGTAGCGGATCTCAATACCTTTGCTGCGGCGGCAGTTGCGGTGTGCCGTACTCAATCGGCAGTAAGCCAGCAGATGCAGCGTCTGGAACAGTTAGTAGGGAAAGAGCTTTTTGCACGTCATGGCCGTAATAAGCTACTGACAGAGCATGGAATCCAGCTTCTGGGCTACGCGCGAAAAATTCTGCGTTTCAATGATGAAGCTTGCACCTCACTGATGTTTAGTAATTTGCAGGGCGTGCTGACCATCGGCGCCTCTGATGAAACAGCGGATACGATTCTGCCATTCCTGCTTAATCGGATAAGTTCCGTTTATCCAAAGCTTGCGTTGGACGTGCGGGTTAAACGTAATCCGTTCATGATTGAAATGCTCAACCAGCAGGAAGTTGACTTAGTTGTTACGACAGCGAAGCCTGCACATTTTGAATCCATTGTTTTACGCACTTCACCGACGTTATGGTATTGCGCGGCAGATTATGTCTTCCAGAAAGGTGAAACTGTCCCTCTGGTGATGCTCGACGATCCGAGTCCTTACCGGGATATGATGCTTGAGCATTTGAATGCAGAGCGCATTCCTTGGCGTATTGCTTACGTTGCTTCAACGCTTTCAGCGGTACGAGCGGCCGTTAAAGCAGGCCTGGGTGTTACCGCTCGTCCTGTTGAAATGATGAGTCCTGAGTTGCGCGTGCTCGGTAGCGCTGATGGCTTACCCGTGATGCCAGAGACCCAATATCTGTTGTGCCGCAATATGCAAACGACCAATGATTTGGCGCAGGCTATTTTTAGTGCGCTGGAATCCAACCCAAATCCCTATCGTTATTTGGCTTCATCAGATGAAGATGATGGCACTGTGTTAATGGAACGCGATTTCGAGTAACGCATGGCAGGTTGTTGGTAACAAAATATGAAATTTGAAAACAGGTCACTGAGTTTGTTTTTTAGCTCAGTGGCTTGTTTTTTATTCAACGCAAGATAAGTTTATTGCTATTTTGTAAAAACATGTTTTAAAACAAACCACTCCGCACCTCCCTCACTGACTGCCTTCATCCACCGTCTTCTGAATCAACTCGTGTTTAAATGTTAAAAAATAGGCCGCAATGTTGTTGGTTTTTGATATGGATTAACAAAAGCGTGTCTCAGATCAAGAAAATACTCCCTATAGGGGGGATGAATAGTTGAGATTTCCTGCCAAAATAGAACAGTAGTTATTTTTTTCCACCGTTACGGACACGATTCACCATCAATAAAACCGAGTTAATCACTCGGCGTTACTAACGTTTAAGGCACTAAATGTTAATGAAGGTGGTGTCATGTAAATTAATGTGTGGATACTTTTGTTAAAGTTGACAAAAGGTTATAGAAAGGAGTAAAAAACCCCATCAATTTGCTGGTAAAGTTTTGATTCCAGCAGTTATTGTAAGGTTTATTGTTCCTCCCCATGAATCGATGTGGTGTTCATCTGCCAGCAAGAGCAGAGACTTTGGCGCCACTTTTGATGAGTAAGCAATGAGTATGTCAACATCCACTGAAGTTATCGCTCACCATTGGGCGTTCGCAGTTTTTCTTATTGTTGCCATTGGCCTGTGTTGCGTAATGCTTCTCGGGGCCTGGTTCCTTGGCGGGAGAGCTAAGGGTCGGCACAAAAACACTCCCTTCGAGTCAGGTATCGACTCAGTTGGTACAGCGCGCTTACGTCTATCCGCCAAGTTTTACCTGGTCGCCATGTTCTTCGTCATCTTCGACGTGGAAGCCTTGTATCTCTATGCGTGGTCAGTGTCCATCCGTGAAAGTGGATGGGTAGGCTTCGTCGAGGCCGCAATTTTCATTTTAGTGTTACTGGCAGGCCTGGTGTATCTGGTGCGTATTGGCGCGCTTGACTGGACACCTGCGCGTTCGCGCCGTGCCCAAATCAACCCGGAAACCGACAGTATCACTAACCGTCAGCAGTAACAGCGAGGCAATAAGATGGACTATACGCTCACCCGCATAGACCCCGACGGTGAGAACGACCGTTACCCCCTGCAAAAACAGGAGATCGTAACCGATCCTCTTGACCAAGAAATCAACCGTAGCGTGTACATGGGCAAGCTCGAACATGCCATGCACGATATGGTGAACTGGGGTCGTAAAAACTCAATTTGGCCTTATAACTTTGGCCTTTCTTGCTGCTACGTTGAGATGGTGACCTCGTTTACCGCCGTGCATGACGTGGCACGTTTTGGTGCCGAAGTATTGCGTGCTTCTCCGCGTCAGGCTGACCTAATGGTGATTGCCGGAACCTGCTTCACCAAAATGGCTCCCGTCATTCAGCGTCTTTATGACCAAATGCTCGAACCAAAATGGGTCATCTCAATGGGTGCCTGCGCCAACTCCGGCGGCATGTACGACATCTATTCCGTGGTGCAGGGCGTGGATAAATTCCTTCCGGTTGATGTTTACATCCCTGGCTGCCCGCCGCGTCCGGAAGCTTACATGCAGGCTCTGATGCTGCTGCAAGAATCTATTGGTAAAGAACGTCGTCCGCTCTCGTGGGTAGTTGGCGATCAAGGTGTGTATCGCGCCAATATGCAATCCGAGCGCGAACGTAAACGTGGTGAGCGTATTGCTGTCACCAACTTGCGCACACCAGACGAGATTTAATTTGCGCCTGTGGTCGGCGTGAGTTTACTTCGCATATCAATAATATTAGCGCGAAGCCGCTGACCAACAGTCACCACAGTACCATTTGCAATGGTGAGAATTATGACCGATTTAACTGCGCATGATGCCAACCAGCAAGCCTGGCAAACCCGTGACCATCTTGATGATCCGGTTATTGGCGAACTGCGTAACCGTTTTGGGCCGGACGCCTTCACTGTTCAGCCAACCCGCACTGGTGTTCCGGTGGCCTGGGTTAAGCGTGAACAATTACTGGAAGTTGTCGATTTCCTGAAAAGACTGCCAAAACCTTACGTCATGCTATTTGACTTGCATGGTATGGATGAGCGTCTTCGTACTCACCGCGACGGTTTACCGGCCGCGGATTTTTCCGTTTTCTACCACCTGATTTCTATCGATCGCAATCGCGACATCATGCTCAAGGTGGCGCTGTCTGAAAACGACCTGAACGTGCCAACGATAACCAAACTGTTCCCTAACGCGAACTGGTATGAGCGTGAAACATGGGAAATGTTTGGCATTACCTTTAATGGTCACCCGCACCTGACGCGCATCATGATGCCGCCAACGTGGGAAGGCCATCCGCTGCGTAAAGACTACCCGGCGCGTGCCACCGAGTTCGATCCGTTTGAATTGACCAAACAGAAAGAAGACCTCGAGATGGAAGCGTTGACCTTCAAGCCTGAAGATTGGGGCATGAAGCGCAGCAGTGAACATGAAGACTTCATGTTCCTGAACCTCGGTCCTAACCACCCATCTGCTCACGGTGCATTCCGTATTGTCCTGCAACTCGACGGTGAAGAAATTGTCGATTGCGTTCCGGATATCGGCTATCACCACCGTGGCGCTGAGAAAATGGGTGAGCGTCAGTCCTGGCACAGCTACATTCCGTATACCGACCGTATCGAGTACCTCGGCGGCTGCGTAAACGAAATGCCCTACGTGCTGGCGGTCGAAAAACTGGCGGGTATCAAGGTTCCTGAACGCGTAGACGTTATCCGCGTCATGCTGTCTGAACTGTTCCGAATCAACAGCCACCTGCTGTACATCTCCACGTTTATTCAGGATGTGGGCGCGATGACTCCGGTGTTCTTCGCCTTTACCGACCGTCAGAAAATCTATGACCTGGTCGAAGCGATTACCGGTTTCCGTATGCACCCGGCCTGGTTCCGTATCGGCGGTGTGGCACATGACTT
Source organism: Buttiauxella agrestis ATCC 33320 (assembly GCF_000735355.1). GTDB lineage: Bacteria > Pseudomonadota > Gammaproteobacteria > Enterobacterales > Enterobacteriaceae > Buttiauxella > Buttiauxella agrestis. The sequence goes on along the minus strand of NZ_JMPI01000045.1, from coordinate 31,998 downwards.
GCCAAACGGTTGGGAACGTCTGCTTAAAGAGTTCCTCGACTGGATGCCGAAACGTCTGGATTCCTACGAGAAAGCTGCGCTGCGCAACACCATCCTGAAAGGCCGTTCTCAGGGCGTTGCTGCTTATGGTAAGAAAGAAGCGCTGGAGTGGGGCACTACCGGTGCTGGCCTGCGTGCTACTGGTGTCGATTTCGATATCCGTAAAGCTCGCCCTTACTCTGGTTATGAAAACTTCGACTTCGAAATTCCGGTCGGCGGTGGCATCAGCGACTGCTACACCCGCGTGATGTTGAAAGTTGAAGAACTTCGCCAGAGCTTGCGCATTCTTGATCAGTGCCTGAAAAACATGCCTGCTGGCCCGTTCAAAGCTGACCATCCGCTGACAACGCCGCCGCCGAAAGAGCGCACGCTGCAACATATCGAGACCCTGATCACTCACTTCCTGCAAGTTTCGTGGGGCCCGGTTATGCCGGCTAACGAATCCTTCCAGATGATTGAGGCGACGAAAGGGATTAACAGTTACTACCTGACCAGCGACGGTAGCACCATGAGCTACCGTACCCGCATCCGCACCCCGAGCTTTGCGCACTTGCAGCAAATCCCGTCTGCGATTCGTGGCAGCCTGGTTTCTGACCTGATTGTCTATCTGGGTAGTATCGATTTTGTAATGTCTGATGTGGATCGCTAACTATGCACGATAAACAACAACCCCAGGCTGAAGCTTTTGAACTGAGTGCGGCCGAGCGTGATGCGATTGAGCACGAAAAACATCATTACGAAGATGCTCGCGCAGCGTCTATCGAAGCGCTGAAAATTGTACAGAAACAGCGTGGCTGGGTGCCAGATGGCGCTATTTATGCCATCGCTGACGTGCTGGGCATTCCTGCCAGTGACGTAGAAGGTGTTGCGACATTCTATAGCCAGATTTTCCGCCAGCCGGTGGGCCGCCACGTTATCCGCTATTGCGATAGCGTGGTTTGCCATATTACGGGCTACCAGGGCATTCAGTCGGCTATCGAAGCAAAACTGAGCATCAAACCGGGTCAAACCACGTTTGATGGTCGCTTTACCCTGCTGCCAACTTGCTGTCTGGGCAACTGCGACAAAGGGCCGACCATGATGATTGATGATGACACTCACAGCCATCTGACGCCGGAAGCGATCCCTGATTTGCTGGAGCAGTACAAATGAAAACCGTAATTCGTACTGCCGAAACCCACCCGCTGACCTGGCGGTTGCGTGATGACAAACAGCCGGTCTGGCTGGATGAATATCGCAGCAAAAACGGCTACGAAGGTGCTCGTCTGGCGTTGACTGGCCTTGCACCAGATGAAGTCGTTAACCGTGTTAAAGACGCTGGCCTGAAAGGGCGCGGCGGCGCAGGCTTCTCCACGGGTTTGAAGTGGAGCCTGATGCCAAAAGACGAGTCCATGAACATCCGTTACCTGCTGTGTAACGCCGATGAAATGGAACCCGGTACTTATAAAGACCGCTTGCTGATGGAGCAACTGCCGCACCTTTTGGTTGAAGGCATGTTGATTTCTGCTTTCGCTCTCAAAGCGTATCGCGGATACATCTTCCTGCGTGGCGAATACATCGAAGCTGCGGTGCATCTGCGCCGTGCGATTGCAGAAGCCACCGAAGCGGGCCTGCTTGGCAAAAATATTCTCGGTTCTGGTTTTGATTTTGAGCTGATCGTGCACACCGGTGCCGGGCGTTATATCTGTGGTGAAGAAACCGCATTGATTAACTCCCTCGAAGGCCGTCGTGCAAACCCACGTTCAAAACCACCATTCCCTGCCTCAAGCGGCGTGTGGGGTAAACCGACCTGCGTCAACAACGTTGAAACGCTGTGTAACGTCCCGGCGATTCTGGCGGATGGCGTTGAGTGGTACCAGGGCATTTCTACCAGCAAAGATGCCGGTACTAAGCTGATGGGCTTCTCGGGTCGTGTGAAAAACCCTGGCGTTTGGGAATTACCGTTCGGCACCACGGCACGTGAAATCCTCGAGGATTATGCGGGCGGTATGCGCGATGGACTGAAATTCAAAGCCTGGCAGCCGGGTGGGGCAGGGACTGACTTCCTGACCGAATCACACCTCGATTTACCGATGGAATTCGAAAGCATCGGCAAAGCAGGCAGCCGTTTGGGTACTGCACTGGCGATGGCCGTAGACCATGAAATTGGTATGGTTCCGCTGGTTCGTAACCTGGAAGAGTTCTTTGCCCGCGAATCTTGCGGATGGTGTACACCGTGCCGTGATGGCTTGCCGTGGAGCGTAAAAATTCTGCGTGCGCTGGAGCGTGGCGAAGGCCAGCCAGGGGATATCGAAACACTTGAGCAACTGTGTCGATTCCTTGGTCCAGGTAAAACCTTCTGTGCGCATGCGCCAGGTGCGGTTGAGCCATTACAGAGCGCGATTAAATATTTCCGCGAAGAATTCGAAGCAGGCATTGCCAAACAAGATTTCGGTAACACCCGTGCCATTAGTGGTATTCAGCCGAACTTGTTAAAAGCACGCTGGTGATATCTGCGCCGATAAAGGTGCAGGTAAGAAAAATTTTATAATTAACTGGAAGCATGCTGACTATGGCTACGATTCATGTAGACGGCAAAGAATATGAGGTAAACGGGTCAGACAACCTGCTACAAGCATGTCTGTCACTCGGCCTCGATATTCCTTATTTTTGCTGGCACCCGGCGCTAGGCAGCGTCGGTGCTTGCCGCCAGTGCGCGGTGAAGCAATATCAGAACGCAGAAGATCTTCGTGGCCGCCTGGTGATGTCTTGTATGACACCGGCCTCGGACGGCACGTTCATCTCTATTGATGACGGTGAAGCAAAAGAATTCCGTGAAAGCGTTGTGGAATGGTTGATGACCAACCACCCGCACGATTGCCCGGTTTGTGAAGAAGGCGGCAACTGCCACTTGCAGGATATGACGGTCATGACCGGTCATAGCTTCCGCCGCTATCGCTTCACCAAACGTACTCACCGTAATCAGGATCTCGGCCCGTTCATCTCTCACGAAATGAACCGCTGTATCGCCTGTTACCGCTGCGTACGTTATTACAAAGATTACGCTGACGGCACCGACCTGGGTGTTTATGGCGCGCACGATAACGTCTACTTCGGTCGCCCGGAAGACGGCACGCTTGAGAGCGAATTCTCCGGTAACCTGGTAGAAATCTGCCCGACCGGCGTGTTCACGGACAAAACTCACTCCGAGCGCTATAACCGTAAGTGGGATATGCAGTTTGCACCGAGCATTTGCCAGCAGTGCAGCATCGGCTGTAACACAAGCCCTGGTGAGCGCTATGGTGAATTGCGTCGTATCGAAAACCGCTATAACGGTACCGTGAACCACTACTTCTTGTGTGACCGTGGCCGCTTCGGTTATGGCTACGTCAACCTGAAGGATCGTCCACGTCAGCCGATCCAGCGTCGTGGCGACGATCTGATCACCCTGAACGCTGAACAAGCGATGCAGGGCGCGGCAGATATTCTGCGCCAGTCGAAGAAAGTGATCGGTATTGGATCCCCTCGTGCCAGCGTAGAAAGCAACTTTGCGCTGCGCGAGTTGGTCGGTGCGGACAACTTCTACACTGGTATTGCAACCGGTGAACAAGCACGTTTGCAACTGATGCTCAAAGTGCTGCAAGAAAGCGGCGTTCACACTCCGGCGCTGCGTGAAATCGAATCTTACGATGCGGTTCTGGTGCTGGGCGAAGACATTACCCAAACTGGTGCACGTGTTGCGCTGGCTGTGCGTCAGGCCGTCAAAGGCAAAGCGCGTGAAATGGCAGCAGCGCAGAAAGTGGCTGACTGGCAGATTGCCGCAATCCTGAACATTGGTCAGCACGCCAAACATCCACTGTTTGTCACCAACATCGACAGCACTCGTCTGGACGACATCGCCGCGTGGACTTACCGTGCGCCGGTTGAAGATCAGGCGCGTCTGGGCTTCGCAATCGCCAACGCGCTGGACAGCAGTTCTCCAGCAGTTGAATTGGATCGCGACCTGAAAAACAAAGTCGACGTTATCGTGCAAGCGCTGGCGGGTGCGAAAAAACCATTGATTGTATCCGGTACTAACGCCGGTAGCGAAGCGGTGATTCAGGCGGCAGCTAACGTGGCTAAAGCACTGAAAGGCCGTGGTGCCGATGTCGGTATCACTATGGTCGCTCGCGCGGTTAATAGCTTAGGCCTCGGCATGATTGGCGGCGGCTCGCTTGAAGAAGCGTTGAGTGAACTGGAAAGCGGTGCGGCCGATGCGGTCGTGGTGCTGGAAAACGATCTGCATCGTCATGCTTCTGCGGCGCGTGTTGACGCAGCACTGAGCAAAGCTCCGTTGGTGATGGTTATTGACCATCAACGCACGGCGATTATGGACAAAGCCCACCTGGTGCTGTCCACCGCAAGCTTTGCTGAAAGCGACGGAACAGTGATTAACAACGAAGGCCGCGCACAGCGTTTCTTCCAGGTTTATGACCCGTCTTACTACGACCATTCAGTGGTGATGCTCGAAAGCTGGCGCTGGTTGCACTCTCTTCACAGCACGGTTCAAAGCCGTGAAGTGGACTGGACGCAACTCGACCACGTTATCGACGCGTGCGTGAAAGCGCTGCCACAACTGGCCGGAATTAAAGATGCGGCACCAGATGCCAGCTTCCGTATTCGTGGTCAGAAACTGTCGCGTTCTCCAATCCGCTCTAGTGGCCGTACGGCGATGCGCGCGAACATCAGCGTGCATGAACCGCGCCAGCCGCAGGATAAAGACACCATGTTTGCTTTCTCTATGGAAGGGAACAACAGCCCGTCGGCTAACCGCCAGCAAATTCCATTTGCGTGGGCGCCAGGCTGGAACTCACCGCAGGCATGGAACAAATTCCAGGCCGAAGTGGGTGGCAAACTGCGTCATGGTGACCCGGGTGTACGTCTGATTGAAGCGTCCGAAACAGGGATTGATTACTTCACCGACGTGCCGGAAATCTTCCATGCCGAAGAAGGGAAATGGCGTATCGCGCCTTACTACCATCTGTTTGGCAGCGATGAAATGTCCCAGCGATCTCCGATATTCCAGAGCCGCATGGCCGAGCCGTATATCAAGCTCAATCCGGCAGACGCTGCAAAACTGGGCGTGAATGCGGGAAGCCTGATTTCGTTTAGTTACGAAGGCCAGACGTTGAGTCTGCCGCTGCAACTTTCCGAAGGTCTGGCAGCAGGGCAGGTTGGTTTACCGATGGGGATGCCAGGCATTGCTCCGGTACTGGCGGGTGCTCGTCTTGAAAATCTCCAGGAGGCTGGCCAATGAGTTGGTTAACACCGGATGTTATCGACATTCTGCTGAGCACTCTTAAAGCGGTCGTAATCCTGCTGGTAGTCGTGACTTGCGGCGCGTTCATGAGCTTTGGTGAACGTCGTTTGCTGGGCCTGTTCCAGAACCGTTACGGACCGAACCGTGTTGGCTGGGGCGGCTCGCTCCAGTTAGTCGCGGATATGATCAAGATGTTCTTTAAAGAAGACTGGACCCCGCGCTTTGCGGACCGTGTCATCTTTACTCTGGCACCGATGATTGCCTTCACCTCGATGCTGCTGGCCTTTGCGATTGTGCCGGTCAGCCCGAACTGGGTGGTTGCCGACCTGAACATTGGTATTTTGTTCTTCCTGATGCTGGCAGGTCTCGCGGTTTATGCGGTGTTGTTCGCTGGCTGGTCAAGTAACAACAAATACTCACTGTTGGGCGCAATGCGTGCTTCTGCGCAGACACTGAGCTACGAAGTGTTCCTCGGTCTTTCCCTGATGGGCGTTGTGGCGCAAGCGGGTTCGTTCAATATGGGCGATATCGTTGATAACCAAGCTAATTTGTGGAACGTCATCCCGCAGTTCTTTGGCTTTGTGACCTTCGCCATCGCAGGCGTTGCGGTATGCCACCGTCACCCGTTTGACCAACCGGAAGCGGAGCAAGAACTGGCAGATGGTTACCACATCGAATATTCAGGCATGAAGTTCGGCCTGTTCTTCGTGGGTGAGTACATCGGCATCGTTACCGTTTCAGCCCTGATCGTCACCCTGTTCTTTGGTGGCTGGCATGGCCCGTGGTTACCACCATTCATCTGGTTCGCGCTGAAAACCGCGTTCTTCATGATGATGTTCATTTTGATCCGTGCATCGTTGCCTCGTCCGCGTTATGACCAGGTGATGTCATTTGGCTGGAAAGTTTGCCTGCCGCTGACGCTGATCAATCTGCTGGTGACCGCCGCGGTCATTCTCTATCAGGCACCATAAGGGGTGAAAAAACCATGACATTGAAAGAGTTAGCGGTTGGTTTCGGCACCCAGGTACGCAGTATCTGGATGATCGGTCTGCACGCGTTTGCCAAACGTGAAACGCAGATGTATCCGGAAGAGCCAGTCTATTTACCGCCGCGCTACCGTGGCCGCATCGTGCTGACGCGCGATCCGGACGGCTCCGAGCGTTGCGTAGCCTGTAACCTGTGTGCGGTAGCCTGCCCGGTAGCCTGTATCTCTTTGCAAAAAGCAGAAACAAAAGATGGCCGCTGGTATCCAGAATTCTTCCGCATCAACTTCTCGCGCTGCATCTTCTGTGGCCTGTGCGAAGAAGCGTGCCCAACCACAGCGATTCAGCTCACCCCAGATTTCGAACTGGGCGAGTTTAAGCGCCAGGATTTGGTGTACGAAAAAGAGGACCTGCTGATCTCCGGTCCGGGCAAATACCCGGAATATAACTTCTACCGGATGGCAGGTATGGCAATCGACGGCAAAGATAAGGGCGAAGCGGAAAACGAAGCCAAGCCTATCGACGTCAAAGGCCTATTACCTTAAAGGAGCAAGGCAATGGAATTCGCTTTTTATATTTGCGCAATCATCGCGGTTGGGACCACCTTACGGGTGATCACGCATACCAACCCGGTGCATGCCTTGCTGTATCTGATTATCTCATTGCTGGCGATCTCCGGGGTGTTCTTCTCCCTGGGGGCGTACTTTGCCGCAGCGCTTGAGATTATCGTTTACGCCGGTGCCATCATGGTGCTGTTCGTCTTCGTGGTCATGATGCTTAACCTTGGTGGCTCGGTTGTTGAACAAGAGCGCCAATGGCTGAAACCGCAACTGTGGATTGGGCCTGGTGTTTTGTCTGCTGTCCTGCTGGCGGTGCTGGTTTACGCGATTCTCGGTCTGAATGACCAGGGTATCGACGGCACATCAGTGAGTGCAAAAGCGGTAGGTATCGCGCTGTTCGGACCGTACGTTCTGGCAGTGGAATTAGCCTCAATGCTGTTGTTAGCGGGTCTGGTTGTGGCCTTCCACCTGGGTCGTGAAGACCGCCCTGGTGAAGTGCTGAGCAATCGCCAGGCTGACGCGGCTGCTAAAAGAAAAACGGAGGAGCACGTATGATTCCGCTGCAACATGGACTAATCCTTGCTGCCATTTTGTTCGTTCTTGGGCTGACTGGCCTGGTGATTCGTCGCAACCTGCTTTTCATGTTGATTAGCCTGGAAGTGATGATCAACGCCGCGGCGCTTGCGTTCGTGGTCGCCGGGAGTTATTGGGGCCAGGCTGACGGCCAGGTGATGTATATTCTCGCGATTAGCTTAGCTGCCGCCGAAGCCAGTATTGGCCTCGCGCTGTTATTGCAGCTCCATCGTCGTCGCCAGAGCCTGAATATCGATTCAGTAAGTGAGATGCGTGGATGAACCTTCTCTGGTTAACCATTCTTTTGCCTTTTATTGGCTTTTTATTGTTGGCGTTCTCTCGTGGCCGCTGGTCAGAAAACCTTTCTGCCACGGTTGGGGTTGGCTCAATCGGCCTTGCGGCGTTAGTCACCGCGATTGTTGGGGTTGATTTCTTTAACAACGGAAGAGAAGCGTTTACCCAGCCATTATGGACCTGGATGTCAGTCGGCGATTTCAATATCGGCTTTAATCTGATCCTCGACGGTTTGTCGCTGACCATGCTTTCTGTGGTCACAGGCGTTGGCTTCTTGATCCACATGTATGCCTCCTGGTATATGCGTGGGGAAGAGGGCTACTCCCGCTTCTTCGCCTACACCAACTTGTTTATTGCGAGCATGGTCGTTCTGGTGCTTGGCGATAACCTGCTGCTGATGTATCTCGGTTGGGAAGGCGTGGGCCTGTGCTCGTATCTGCTGATTGGTTTCTATTACACCGATCCGAAGAACGGCGCGGCGGCCATGAAAGCATTCGTTGTGACTCGCGTGGGCGACGTGTTCCTCGCTTTCGCACTGTTCATTCTTTACAACGAACTGGGCACGCTGAACTTCCGCGAAATGGTTGAACTGGCACCGCAGCACTTTGCGGCTGGCAACCAAATGCTGATGTGGGCAACTCTGATGCTGTTAGGTGGCGCGGTAGGTAAATCTGCGCAGTTGCCTTTACAGACCTGGCTTGCTGATGCGATGGCTGGCCCAACGCCGGTTTCAGCGCTGATCCACGCGGCCACCATGGTTACCGCTGGTGTCTACCTGATTGCTCGTACTCACGGCCTGTTCCTGTTAACGCCTGAAGTGCTGCATTTAGTGGGTATCGTAGGTGCGGTGACGCTGGTGATGGCAGGCTTTGCGGCACTGGTGCAAACCGATATCAAACGTGTGCTCGCGTACTCGACCATGAGCCAGATTGGCTACATGTTCCTGGCGCTGGGCGTACAAGCGTGGGATGCGGCGATTTTCCACCTGATGACGCACGCTTTCTTCAAAGCGTTGCTGTTCCTGTCATCCGGTTCGGTGATTCTTGCCTGCCACCACGAACAAAACATCTTCAAAATGGGTGGCCTGCGTAAGTCCATTCCGCTGGTGTATATCTGCTTCCTGGTCGGCGGTGCCGCGTTATCTGCGTTGCCACTCATTACTGCGGGCTTCTTCAGTAAAGATGAGATTCTGGCCGGTGCGATGGCGAATGGTCATGTGAACCTGATGGTTGCAGGTCTGGTCGGTGCATTTATGACCTCGCTGTATACCTTCCGTATGATCTTCATCGTCTTCCACGGTAAAGAGCAGATTCACGCGCATGCGCTTAAAGGCATCACTCACCACCTGCCGCTGATTGTGCTGCTGGTGTTGTCCACTTTCGTGGGGGCAATGATTGTTCCGCCATTAGCGGGCGTCCTGCCAGCAACCACAGAGCTTGCACACGGTAGCGTGCTGACGCTGGAGATCACTTCTGGTGTGGTCGCCATCGCGGGCATCCTGATTGCAGCATGGCTGTGGCTGGGCAAACGCACTCTGGTGACCTCCATTGCTAACAGCGCACCGGGCCGCTTCTTCGGTACCTGGTGGTTCCATGCCTGGGGCTTCGATTGGCTGTATGACAAAGTCTTCGTTAAGCCATTCCTCGGTATCGCCTGGTTGATTAAGAGCGATCCGCTGAATTCACTGATGAACATTCCGGCAGTTCTTTCCCGCTTTGCAGGCCGCGGCCTGTTGGTGAGCGAGAACGGTTATCTTCGCTGGTATGTGGCATCAATGAGTATCGGCGCGGTGGTTGTTCTGGGCTTGCTGCTGGTCTTGCGCTAATTCAACGCTCCCTCCTCTGAATAAGGGGAGGGAATGTGAGTGATGTTTTGGTTTATTTTGACTTAGGGACACAAATGCCATGCTATTACCCTGGCTGATACTCATCCCCTTTATTGGCGGCTTCTTCTGCTGGCAGACTGAACGTTTCGGCGTAAAAGTGCCGCGTTGGATCGCGCTGGTAACGATGGGACTGACACTGGCTCTCTCTTTGCAACTGTGGTTAGCCGGTGGCTACACACTGACGCAATCCGCAGGTTTGCCGCAGTGGCAGTCTGAATTTGTTTTGCCGTGGATCCCACGCTTTGGGATTGAAATCCATCTGGCGTTGGATGGCCTGTCATTGCTGATGGTGGTCCTAACCGGTCTGCTCGGCGTGCTGGCGGTACTCTGTTCCTGGAATGAAATCGAAAAATATCAGGGCTTTTTCCACCTCAACCTGATGTGGATCCTCGGTGGCGTTATCGGCGTGTTCCTTGCCATCGACATGTTCCTGTTCTTCTTCTTCTGGGAAATGATGCTGGTGCCGATGTACTTCCTGATTGCACTGTGGGGCCACAAAGCCTCCGACGGGAAGACGCGTATCACCGCTGCGACCAAGTTCTTCATCTACACCCAGGCAAGCGGCCTGGTGATGTTGATTGCCATTCTTGGTCTGGTGTTCGTGCATTACAACTCAACCGGCGTCTGGACATTTAACTACGAGCAATTGCTGCACACTGAAATGTCCAGCAGCGTTCAATGGTTGCTGATGCTGGGCTTCTTCATTGCGTTTGCGGTGAAAATGCCAGTGGTTCCATTGCACGGTTGGTTACCCGATGCGCACTCCCAGGCACCGACGGCGGGTTCTGTTGACCTCGCAGGTATCTTGCTGAAAACCGCGGCCTACGGTCTGCTGCGTTTCGCACTGCCGCTGTTCCCGGAAGCGTCTGCTGAATTTGCACCTATCGCGATGTGGCTGGGTGTCATCGGTATCTTCTACGGCGCGTGGATGGCCTTCGCACAAACCGATATCAAACGCCTGATTGCTTATACCTCCGTTTCCCACATGGGCTTCGTGTTGATTGCCATTTATACCGGCAGCCAACTGGCTTACCAGGGGGCGGTGATTCAGATGATTGCGCACGGTCTTTCTGCGGCCGGTATGTTCATCATCTGTGGTCAGATTTACGAGCGTCTGCACACTCGTGATATGCGTCTGATGGGTGGTCTGTGGAACAAAATTAAATGGCTGCCAGGTCTGTCGCTGTTCTTTGCAGTGGCAACGCTGGGTATGCCGGGTACCGGTAACTTCGTTGGCGAATTTATGATTCTGTTCGGCAGCTACCGTGTCGTGCCAATGATTACGATTATCTCGACCTTCGGTCTGGTCTTTGCCTCGGTATATTCTCTGGCGATGATTCATCGTGCTTACTTCGGTAAAGCGAAAAGTGAAATCAGTGATAAACAACTGGCAGGCATGTCGCTGCGCGAGTTCTTTATCATCCTGTTGCTGGTGGTGTTGTTAGTCCTGTTGGGCTTCTACCCGCAGCCAATTCTGGATACTTCGCATTCCGCGATGAGCAATATTCAGCAGTGGTTTACCAGTTCAATTCCAACTACAAGGCCGTAATTCGCCATGACTATAACTCCTCAACAATTGATCGCGCTGCTACCGCTGCTCGTCGTCGGATTGACGGTGGTGGTTGTGATGCTCTCCATAGCGTGGCGACGCGACCATTTTGTCAATGCAACACTGGCAGTAATCGGCCTGAACGCCGCGCTCGTTTCACTGTGGTTTGTCGGCCAGGCTGGCGCAATGGACGTCACGCCGCTGATGCGCGTTGATGGCTATGCGATGCTTTACACCGGTTTGGTTTTGCTGGCGAGCCTTGCGACTTGTACGTTTGCTTATCCGTGGCTGCAAGGTTATACCGACAACCGCGAAGAGTTTTACTTACTGGTATTGATTGCTGCTCTCGGCGGTATTCTGCTGGCTAACGCAAACCACCTGGCAGCGTTGTTCCTCGGTATCGAGCTGATTTCTCTGCCGCTGTTCGGTTTGATTGGTTACGCTTTCCGCCAGAAACGTTCGCTGGAAGCCAGTATCAAATACACTATTCTGTCTGCCGCAGCGTCTTCATTCCTGCTGTTCGGTATGGCGCTGGTGTATGCGGAATCTGGCGACCTGTCGTTTGTGAGCCTCGGTAAGAGCCTCGCCGATAACATGCTGCATGAACCGCTGCTGCTGGCGGGTCTGGGTCTGATGATTGTTGGACTTGGCTTTAAACTGTCACTGGTTCCATTCCACCTGTGGACACCAGATGTTTACCAGGGCGCACCGGCTCCTGTTTCCACTTTCCTGGCCACCGCCAGCAAAATCGCCATATTTGGTGTGGTGATGCGTCTGTTCCTCTACGCGCCAGTTGGCGATAGCGAAGCAGTGCGTGTGGTGCTGGGGATTATCGCCTTCGCATCTATCATCGTTGGTAACCTGATGGCGTTGAGCCAGACCAACATCAAACGCCTGCTGGGTTACTCGTCTATCGCGCACCTGGGTTATCTGCTGGTGGCACTGATTGCGCTGCAAAGCGGCGATATGTCGATGGAATCCGTTGGTGTGTATCTGGCCGGTTATCTGTTCAGCAGCCTCGGCGCGTTCGGTGTTGTCAGCCTGATGTCCAGCCCGTACCGTGGTCCGGATGCTGATTCGCTGTACTCCTATCGTGGTCTGTTCTGGCACAAGCCGATTCTGTCTGCGGTGATGACCGTGATGATGTTGTCTCTGGCGGGTATCCCAATGACCCTGGGCTTCATCGGTAAGTTCTACATCATCGCCGTCGGTGTGCAGTCTCACCTGTGGTGGCTGACCGGTGCTGTGGTACTGGGCAGTGCGATTGGTCTTTACTACTATCTGCGTGTGACGGTGAGTTTGTACCTGAACGCACCGCAACAGCCAGGCCGTGATGCGCCAACAAACTGGGCATTTACTGCGGGCGGCGTTGTCGTGCTGATCTCCGCTGTGCTGGTGTTGTTGCTGGGTGTTTACCCGCAACCGCTGATTACGCTGGTGCGTATGGCGACACCGATGATGTAGTTCCAACCCGACCTGTGAAAGGGCTGCCCAACAGGGTGGCCCTTTTTGTTTTATGGGCTTGCTACACTTAAGCGAGCATTTTCAAACGTGCGGAAGCATATCTTGCGCCAGGTAATTAAATATGGAGTTTTATGACCACGCATCTGGTCTGGTTTCGCAATGATTTACGGGTAAATGATAACCTGGCATTAGCAGCCGCATGTCGTGATCCCCACGCTCGTGTCGTCGGTCTTTTTATTGCCACACCAGGGCAATGGCGGCAGCACGATATGGCCCCGCGTCAGGCCGAGTTTATCTGGCAACACGTGCAAAGTTTGTCTCACGCACTTGCCCAGCGCGGCATTGAGTTGCGGGTTCATGAAGTGGCTGATTTTAATGCCTGCGCTGAATACCTGAAGAGTTTCTGTGAACAGCAACACATCGACGCCCTGTTTTATAACTATCAATACGAACTTAATGAACGCCAGCGTGATGCAGCGGTTGAGAAGGCGCTGGGTCGGGATGTGGTTTGTCAGGGTTTTGATGACAGCGTATTACTGCCGCCCGGCAGCGTCACAACGGGCAATCACGAGATGTACAAAGTCTTCACACCTTTTAGCAAAGCGTTTATCAAACGCTTGCACGAAGGTTTACCGGAATGTGTTCCGGCGCCGAAAGCACGTGAAATCACATTGCCTGAGCCAGAAATACTCCGCGAATTTGATTATTCCCGCCAGCCAATAGATGAAAGTTTGTTCCCCATCGGCGAACAGCAGGCGATTAACCAACTGCGCCAGTTTTGCCGCCAGCCGGTTGCCGATTACGAGCAACAACGGGATTTCCCCGCCATCGACGGGACCAGCCGCTTATCGGCGTATCTGGCGACGGGTGTGTTGTCCCCACGCCAGTGTTTACATCGTCTGCTGAAAGAACATCCCCAGGCGCTGGAGGGGGGAAGTGGGAGTATCTGGCTAAACGAATTAATCTGGCGTGAGTTTTATCGCCATTTGCTGGTGGCGTATCCGAAACTTTGTCGCCATCAGCCATTTATCTCATGGACAGACAACGTTGTCTGGCGACAAGATGAATCGCAGTTTCTCGCCTGGCAGCAAGGGAAAACAGGTTTCCCGATTGTGGATGCGGCCATGCGCCAGCTCAACACCACAGGCTGGATGCACAATCGTTTACGGATGGTGGTGGCGAGTTTTCTGGTCAAAGATTTATTGTGTGACTGGCGGCGTGGTGAACGCTACTTTATGTCACAACTGATTGATGGGGATCTCGCCGCAAACAATGGCGGCTGGCAATGGGCAGCCTCCACAGGCACCGACGCGGCACCTTATTTTCGCATCTTCAACCCGACCACACAGGGTGAGCGTTTTGATGCGCAAGGGGAATTTATCCGCCGCTGGTTGCCTGAGCTGACTGATGTGCCGGATAAATATATTCATACGCCCTGGGTTTGGGCAGAAAAACAACAATTGAAGCTGGACTATCCACGCCCCATTGTTGAACATAAACAAGCACGTATCGCGACACTCGCCGCTTATGAAGCGGCCCGGAAATCTTGAGAGAAAGAAGATGAAAAATAGCGAACTCGAACGTCTGATTAACGAGAAGCTCAATAGTGCTGCGATAAGCGATTACGCACCGAATGGTTTGCAGGTTGAAGGGCGCGAAGAGATTCGCAAAATTGTGACCGGCGTGACCGCAAGCCAGGCGCTGATTGATGAGGCGATACGCCAACAGGCAGACGCTATTATCGTTCACCATGGTTATTTCTGGAAAGGTGAATCGCCGGTGATTCGCGGCATGAAACGCAATCGCCTCAAAGCGCTGCTGGCTCACGATATCAATCTGTTTGGTTGGCACCTGCCGCTTGATGCCCATCCGCAACTCGGTAATAACGCGCAGCTTGGTGCGTTGCTGGGCATTGAAACCAAAGGTGAAATTGAGCCGCTGGTGCCCTGGGGAGAGTTCCCAACGCCACTTTCCGGCGTTGAACTGGCGTCATGGATTGAAATGCGTCTGGGGCGCACACCGCTATGGTGTGGCGATACCGGCCCGGAACACATTCGTCGCGTGGCCTGGTGTACGGGCGGCGGGCAGAGCTTTATTGATAGCGCGGCCCGTTTTGGCGTCGATGCTTTCATTACCGGCGAAGTTTCAGAACAAACTATTCATTCGGCGCGCGAACAAGGTCTGCATTTCTATGCGGCTGGCCATCACGCCACTGAACGCGGCGGCATCCAGGCATTGAGCGACTGGCTGAACAGCGAAACCGATTTAGACGTGACCTTCATTGATATTCCGAACCCGGCATAACGCAAGACCGAGGAGAAAAAGTGCAAAGAGCACGCTGTTATCTATTAGGCGAAAGCGCAGTGGTTCTCGAACTGGAGCCACCATTATCATTGGAAAGTCAGCAACGTATCTGGGGATTGACCCAACGATTGCTGGAAGCGCCTTCCGTGTCGGAAGTCATCCCTGGGATGAACAATATCACCGTCGTATTACGTGAGCCGCAGAACCTGGCGCTGGATGGCATTGAACGCATCCAGCGCTGGTGGGAAGAGAGTGAAGCCATGATACCCGCCTCGCGCTGCGTGGAAATCCCGGTAATTTACGGTGGCAACCACGGGCCAGATTTGGCAGAAGTGGCCGGGCATTGCGGTTTATCGGTAAGTCAGGTGGTCGAACAACACGCGGCGGTTGATTACGTGGTCTATTTCCTCGGCTTCCAGCCTGGTTTTGCGTACCTGGCAGGGCTTGCGCCCACGCTTGTCACCCCACGACGCGCTGAACCGCGTTTGATGGTTCCTGCCGGTTCGGTGGGAATTGGCGGCAGTCAGACCGGAATTTACCCGCTGGCAACGCCGGGCGGTTGGCAGATTATCGGTCAGACGTCGTTGAAATTATTCAATCCGGCAGCAGAGAAACCGACATTATTAAATCCGGGTGATACCGTGCGCTTTGTGCCTCAAAAGGAGGGCGTGTGCTGAAAATTATTCGTGCCGGGATGCACATGTCAGTGCAAGACACCGGCCGCTATGGCTATCGTCAATTAGGCGTGAGCCGCTGCGGTGCGCTTGATGCACCAGCGTTACAAATCGCTAATTTGTTGGTAGGAAATGCGCCGGAAAGCGCAGCGCTGGAAATCACGCTTGGCCATTGCGTCGTTGAGTTTACTCAGGATACCTGGTTTGCCCTGACCGGTGCGGGTTGCCATGCCGAGTTGGATGGTCGCGCGGTGTGGACTGGCTGGCGTTTACCGGTGAAAGCGGGTCAGCAACTGAAGCTCAAAAACCCTGAGCGTGGCATGCGGAGTTATCTTGCTGTTGCGGGTGGTCTGGACGTGCCTGAGGTTCTTGGCTCGTACAGTACCGATCTTAAAGCGCAGGTGGGTGGCCTTGAAGGACGCTTGGTGAAAGATGGCGATGAGATCCCTGTGCTGCCTACCAAACGCCATTTCCGCGAAGCGCGGGGCGTGAAACAGCTGTTATGGGGCAATCGCATTCGGGCGCTGGCGGGGCCGGAATATCATGAATTTACGCAAACTTCACAAGATGAATTCTGGCGTCTGCCGTGGCAGTTAAGCCCGCAAAGTAACCGCATGGGCTATCGCTTACAGGGGCAGCGCCTGGAGCGCACCACTGACCGCGAGTTGCTGTCGCATGGCTTGTTGCCCGGTGTGGTTCAGGTGCCGCATAACGGGCAGCCTATCGTGCTGATGAACGATGCCCAGACGACCGGCGGCTATCCGAGAATCGCCTGCGTAATTGAAGCCGATATGTTTAACCTGGCGCAAATACGACTCGGCGAACCCGTGCATTTTGTGCAATGCACGCTTGAGGAAGCGCTGAAAGCGCGTCGCGAGCAGCATATTTATCTCGAGCAACTGGCCTGGCGGCTGAATAACGAAGACTGATTTTCAGGGATAATGTGATGCCAGAAGGCCCGGAAATACGACGAGCGGCGGATAAACTCGAAGCCGCGGTTTTAGGTAAACCTTTAACTGCGGCGTGGTTCGCCTTTCCTGAATTAAAAGCGTTTGAACAGGCACTTGTCGGCCAAAAAGTTGAGCGTATCGAAACACGCGGTAAAGCGTTACTGACGCATTTTTCTGCCGGTTTAACCCTTTATAGCCACAACCAGCTTTATGGCGTGTGGCGCGTGGTCAACACCGGGGAAATGCCGGAAACCACGCGAGTACTGCGCGTGAAATTGCAGACAGCCGATAAAGCCATTTTGCTCTATAGCGCTTCGGATATTGAAATGCTCGATGCAGACGGTCTGGCGAAACATCCATTTTTGTTGCGCGTCGGGCCGGATGTTTTGGATCTCACACTGAGCGCTGAACGGGTGAAAGAGCGTTTGTTGTCGACGAGATTTCACAAGCGGCAGTTCAGCGGTCTGCTTTTGGATCAGGCATTTCTGGCAGGATTAGGAAACTATCTGCGCGTTGAAATTCTTTGGGCGGTGGGGTTGCTGGCGCAGCATAAAGCGCAGGATTTAACCCCCGAGCAACTCGACAAACTGTCGCATGCACTGCTGGATATTCCGCGACATTCCTACAATACGCGTGGGAATGTCGATGAAAATAAGCATCATGGGGTGATTTTTAGCTTTAAGGTGTTTCATCGGGCGGGGCAGAAGTGCGAACGCTGCGGTGGCATCATCGAGAAAACAATGCTTTCCTCCAGGCCATTTTATTGGTGCCCGGGCTGTCAGCATTAAACAATCCTGAAGATTGCGTTTATCTCATCGGGCAGAGATCGGGTATATTGGGACGCAGATCACAAAAAAATCTTAAAGGAAGACGTTGTACTATGAGTTATCGTTTCGCCCTGACTGCCATGGCAGCCGTTTTAGCCCTCACGGGATGCACAAAATCGAAAACAGCCGACCAGGCTCCGGTTTTCGATTTCGGCTCCTCGCGGGTGACAGTGACGCATATTCCGACTAAAACTGACGATGGCACTGCAATTTACGTGACTGTCGATAGCAAGGATGCCGGTAAGCTGGGGACGAGTGAGAGTCTCGAGGTTCAACTGCCTGAGGGCAAGCATAAAGTCGGCGGCTATGCCCGGACGCTGATTGGTCGTGTGACCATCGCGCCTGTCGAAGTGTCGACATCAAGCGACGTTATCAGCCATGTGACCTATTCTGTGACGAACGGCAAACCGACATTTATCGTCCGTGCATCAACTCCAGTACCGAAACCGAAATCAGAATCGATTCCGGCAGAACCCATTCCGATGATACCGAAGCAAATTGAAGAGCCTGCCGCCACCGAACAGACGCAGGCTGAAGCACCCGCCGCGCCAGTCGCAACGCCGGAAACACAGGAACCGCCGAAAGTCACCGAGTTGACACCAACCATTCAGTCGCCGACAGAGACGCAAACGTCGACACCGCAGGGCGTGAGCATCACTAATCTGACGGATACGCCGCAGGCATAACAATGCGCAGGGTTCAGGAGCTGTTTCAGATATAAAAAAACGCGCCATTTGGCGCGTTTTTACTTTCCAGTAACGAACTTATTTTTTCAAATCAGATTTGAAATCACGCTGTTCGTAGCCGGTGTACAGCTGACGTGGACGGGCAATTTTGATGCCGTCGTCGTGCATTTCGTTCCAGTGTGCAATCCAGCCCACGGTACGCGCCATCGCGAAGATAACGGTAAACATGGAAGATGGGATCCCCATCGCTTTCAGGATGATACCGGAGTAGAAGTCCACGTTCGGGTAGAGTTTCTTCTCGATGAAGTACGGGTCGTTAAGCGCAATGTGCTCAAGTTCCATCGCCACTTCCAGCAGGCTGTTATCTTTCAGATTCAGCTCTTTCAGCACTTCATGGCAGGTTTCACGCATCACAGTGGCACGCGGGTCGTAGTTCTTGTAGACGCGGTGGCCGAAGCCCATCAGGCGGAAAGAGTCGTTCTTGTCTTTCGCACGACGGATGAACTCAGGAATGTGTTCAACGCTGCTGATTTCTTCGAGCATCTTCAGTGCCGCTTCGTTAGCACCACCGTGCGCAGGTCCCCAAAGGGAGGCGATACCGGCTGCGATACAGGCGAACGGGTTAGCACCAGAAGAACCGGCGGTACGCACTGTAGAGGTTGAAGCGTTTTGCTCGTGGTCGGCGTGCAGGATCAGAATACGGTCCATTGCGCGTTCCAGAATTGGGTTCACCACGTACTCTTCGCATGGTGTGGAGAACATCATATTCAGGAAATTGCCCGCGTAAGAGAGGTCGTTACGTGGGTAAACGAACGGCTGGCCGATGGAATATTTGTAACACATCGCTGCCATCGTTGGCATTTTGGACAGCAGACGGAAGGCTGCAATCTCGCGGTGACGTGGGTTATTCACGTCCATGGAGTCATGGTAAAACGCTGCCAACGCACCGGTCACGCCGCACATAACAGCCATCGGGTGAGAGTCACGACGGAAACCGTGGAACAAACGGGTGATTTGTTCGTGGATCATGGTGTGACGGGTAACGGTGGTTTTGAATTCTTCGTATTGTTCTTGAGTCGGCTTTTCACCGTTTAGCAGGATATAGCAGACTTCGAGATAATTGGAATGGGTTGCCAGTTGATCGATCGGGAAACCACGGTGCAACAAGATGCCTTCATCACCGTCGATAAAGGTGATTTTTGATTCGCATGATGCGGTAGAGGTGAAACCCGGGTCAAAAGTAAACACACCTTTAGAACCAAGACTACGGATATCAATTACATCCTGACCGAGCGTGCCCTTTAGCACATCCAGTTCGATAGCATCATCACCATTGTAGGTGAGAGTTGCTTTTTTATCAGCCATTTACGGTCTCCTTAGCGCCTAATTTATCAGACTGCGGGATGCCCGACTTGCTTTCAAACCAACCGTGACGCTTACCCGTTTTTTTATATGCTCGTGGCTCTGTTTTGATTGTGTACAGCAAGGGTACAGAGCGAAGGGCGCTTGCAGGTAACATATGCCACGCAGGCGAAAAATCAGCAAATCAGAGCGTTAGCAGTCCATATCATTCAAACCTGTATACCACTAATAACTGTCCTGATTGATTGGGTCAATACCGATACACTGTTACATAACTTATTCTCAGGTGAAAGGCAGACCCTATAACTTTTACGAATTATACGGCTTTTCTGGCTCTGTTTGTAACAAGAATGTTTAAGTTTTGTCAAATCAGATGATTAAAATTTAAAATAATGTTGTTATCGTGATCCTGCTCACTGTTCCGACCAAAACCCTTCAAACTATATGTAGGTTAATTGTAATGAATTTGTGAAGCGCCTATACTGCCGCCAGGTCTCCGGAATACCCTGCCACCGGGCGCCACCCAGCGTTGTAGCCAGTTTTTTGGCATCTGGATGTAGCTGTTTTTGCATGACGCACAGTTATAGAAAGTTCACGCTGTCTGACCCCGCCTGCAGATCCGGAGGAAGGAAACTATAAGAACAGCATGTGGGCGCTATTCATGATAAAAAATGCGAAAAAACAAAGACCTGTAAACCTCGATCTGACAACAATGAGGTTCCCCGTCACTGCGATCGCTTCCATCCTCCATCGTGTATCCGGCGTGATCACCTTTGTGGCTGTTGGCATTCTACTGTGGTTGTTAGGCCAGTCACTCTCTTCTCCAGAAGGCTTCCTCGTTGCTTCATCCATAATGAGTAGCTTCTTTGTTAAATTCATCATGTGGGGCATCCTCACCGCGTTGGCATACCACGTTGTTGTGGGTATTCGCCACATCCTGATGGACACCGGCTTACTGGAAGAAACCCTTATAGCGGGCAAACGATCCGCAATGATTTCCTTTGTTATTACTGTCGTGCTTTCACTTCTCGCAGGAGTCCTCGTATGGTAAGCAATGCCTCCGCATTAGGTCGCAATGGTGTGCATGACTATATTCTGGTTCGTGCCTCCGCCATCGTAATCACCCTGTACATCATCTATATGATTGGCTTCTTCGCTGTTACCGGCGATTTAACCTACGAGGTCTGGAGTGGTTTCTTCGGCTCCGCCTTCACCAAAGTGTTCACCCTGCTGACATTGTTCTCAATTTTGATCCATGCCTGGATTGGCATGTGGCAGGTGTTGACCGACTACGTTAAACCAGTGGCGATTCGTCTTGGGCTGCAATTCGTGATTGTTGTAGCACTGCTGGTTTACGTCATTTATGGATTCGTTGTGGTGTGGGGTGTGTAATGAGTTTACCAGTCAGAGAGTTTGATGCAGTTGTCATCGGTGCTGGTGGTGCAGGTATGCGCGCCGCACTGCAAATTTCACAAGGTGGCCAGACTTGCGCCTTGCTGTCTAAAGTTTTCCCAACCCGTTCCCATACCGTGTCTGCGCAAGGTGGTATCACCGTAGCGCTGGGTAATACCCACGAAGACAACTGGGAATGGCATATGTATGACACGGTAAAAGGTTCCGACTATATCGGTGACCAGGACGCCATTGAATATATGTGTAAAACCGGCCCGGAAGCGATTCTGGAACTGGAGCACATGGGTCTGCCGTTCTCCCGTCTTGACGATGGCACTATTTATCAGCGTCCGTTTGGCGGCCAGTCGAAGAACTTCGGTGGCGAGCAGGCGGCACGTACTGCAGCAGCGGCTGACCGTACCGGTCACGCGCTATTGCACACGCTGTACCAACAAAACCTGAAAAACAAAACCACGATCTTCTCCGAATGGTATGCGCTGGATCTGGTGAAAAACGCCGATGGCGCCGTGGTGGGGACTACCGCGCTGTGTATCGAAACCGGCGAAGTGGTTTATTTCAAAGCGAAAGCGACCATTCTGGCAACCGGTGGTGCGGGCCGTATTTATCAGTCTACAACTAACGCACACATTAATACCGGCGACGGTGTTGGCATGGCGCTCCGTGCAGGCGTGCCTGTACAAGATATGGAAATGTGGCAGTTCCACCCAACCGGCATTGCGGGTGCGGGTGTGCTGGTTACAGAAGGTTGTCGTGGTGAGGGCGGTTATCTGCTGAACAAACACGGCGAGCGTTTCATGGAGCGTTACGCGCCAAACGCGAAAGATCTGGCGGGCCGTGACGTTGTTGCGCGTTCCATTATGATTGAAATCCGCGAAGGCCGTGGCTGTGATGGCCCATGGGGTCCACACGCGAAACTGAAACTTGACCACCTCGGCAAAGAAGTTCTCGAATCCCGTCTGCCGGGCATCCTCGAACTGTCTCGTACCTTTGCCCACGTTGACCCGGTTAAAGAGCCAATCCCGGTTATCCCAACTTGCCACTATATGATGGGCGGCATCCCGACCAAAGTCACTGGCCAGGCGCTGACCGTGAATGAGCAGGGCGAAGACGTTCTGATTCCTGGTCTGTTTGCCGTCGGTGAAATCGCTTGTGTATCCGTTCACGGTGCTAACCGTCTGGGCGGTAACTCACTGCTGGATCTGGTGGTGTTTGGCCGCGCTGCGGGCATGCATCTGCTGGAGTCTATCGCAGAGCAGGGCGAGCTGCGTGACGCGAGCGAAGACGAAATTAATGCCGCACTCGAGCGCCTGAACCGCTGGAACGGTAAC
The DNA here is from genome assembly GCF_000735355.1 of Buttiauxella agrestis ATCC 33320. GTDB lineage: Bacteria > Pseudomonadota > Gammaproteobacteria > Enterobacterales > Enterobacteriaceae > Buttiauxella > Buttiauxella agrestis. The sequence continues at coordinate 9,829 of NZ_JMPI01000045.1, read as the reverse complement.
CGTAACGGCGAAGATCCGGTGCAAATCCGCAAAGCGCTTCAGGAATGTATGCAGCACAACTTCTCGGTATTCCGTGAAGGTGATGCGATGGCAAAAGGTCTTGAGCAACTGAAAGAAATCCGCGAGCGCCTGAAAAACGCCCGTCTGGATGATACTTCAAGCGAGTTCAACACCCAGCGCGTTGAGTGCCTCGAGCTTGATAACCTGATGGAAACTGCTTTTGCGACCGCTGTTTCCGCTAACTTCCGCACCGAAAGCCGTGGCGCGCATAGCCGCTTCGACTATCCGGAACGTGACGATGCAAACTGGCTGTGTCACAGCCTGTATCTGCCTGAGTCGGAAAGCATGACTCGCCGTGAGGTGAACATGCAGCCGAAACTGCGTCCGGCATTCCCGCCGAAAGTGCGTACTTATTAATAGCGGAGCAAAGTGATGAAACTCGAATTCTCTATTTATCGCTACAACCCGGATGTTGACGATGCTCCGCGTATGCAGGAGTACACCCTGGAAGGGGAAGAAGGGCGCGACATGATGTTGCTTGACGCGCTGATGCAACTGAAAGAAAAAGACCCAACGCTATCGTTCCGTCGTTCGTGCCGTGAAGGGGTTTGTGGCTCCGATGGCGTGAACATGAACGGTAAAAATGGCCTGGCTTGTATCACCCCGATCTCCGCGTTGGGCAATGGAAAGCAGAAGATTGTGATCCGTCCACTGCCTGGATTGCCGGTTGTGCGCGATCTGGTTGTAGACATGGGGCAATTCTATGCTCAATATGAGAAGATTAAGCCTTACTTGTTGAATAATGGGCAAAATCCACCGGCTCGTGAGCATTTACAATCACCCGAGCAGCGTGAGAAATTGGATGGATTGTACGAGTGTATTCTGTGTGCGTGCTGCTCGACTTCCTGCCCATCATTCTGGTGGAACCCGGATAAGTTCATCGGCCCGGCAGGTTTACTGGCGGCATATCGCTTCCTGATTGACAGCCGTGATACTGAAACCGCAAGTCGTCTTGACGGAATCAGTGATGCTTTCAGCGTATTCCGCTGCCATGGCATCATGAATTGCGTCAGTGTTTGTCCTAAGGGATTGAACCCGACGAAAGCCATCGGCCACATTAAGTCGATGTTGCTGCAAAAGAGTGCCTAGCTTTTAGTTCCCTCTCCTTCGGGAGAGGGGAAAATTTGCAGGAAACCTTTAAAAACTGCCCTGTTGCGACAGTTTTTAAAGGTTCCTTCTCGAGCCGCCTGGAAAGGAAAAAGGCTCGTAGTTGTGAACCCCGGTAATGTGTACCACATGTGTACGCAATAGTTATTCACGGCGAAATAAGCATATAAATGCTTAAGGGATCACGATGCAGAACGGCGAAATGAAAGCCTGGCTGGATTCCTCTTACCTGGCAGGTGCAAACCAGTCCTGGATAGAGCAGCTCTATGAAGACTTCTTAACCGATCCTGACTCTGTTGATGCGCACTGGCGCTCAATGTTCCAGCAATTACCTGGAACCGGGGCCAGACCGGATCAATTCCATTCCAAAACACGTGATTATTTCCGTCGTCTGGCGAAGGATGCCTCACGTTATTCCACCGCAATTACCGACCCTGACACCGACGTCAAGCAAGTCAAAGTGTTGCAGCTGATCAACGCCTGGCGTTTCCGTGGCCATCAGGCTGCAAACCTTGATCCACTTGGTTTATGGAAACAGGACGCGGTTCCCGATCTTGACCCGACCTTCCATAATCTGACTGACGCCGATCTTCAGGAAACTTTCAATGTGGGTTCTTTTGCCAGCGGCAAAGAAACCATGAAGTTGTCCGACTTGATCAGTGCGCTGAAGCAGACTTACGGCGGATCTATCGGTGCGGAATATATGCACATCACCAACACCGAAGAAAAACGCTGGATTCAGCAGCGCATTGAATCGGTAGTGGGTCACTCAACATTTACTGTTGATGAGAAAAAACGCTTCTTGCAGGAGCTGACCGCAGCAGAAGGCCTTGAGCGTTACCTGGGTGCGAAATTCCCAGGCGCAAAACGCTTCTCGCTGGAAGGCGGTGATGCACTGGTGCCAATGCTCAAAGAGATGATCCGCCATGCGGGCAAGAGCGGCACACGTGAAGTGGTTCTGGGTATGGCGCACCGTGGCCGCCTGAACGTACTCATCAACGTACTGGGTAAAAAACCGCAGGAACTGTTCGACGAGTTCGCCGGTAAGCATAAAGAACACCTCGGCACCGGTGATGTGAAGTACCACATGGGCTTCTCATCTGACGTTGAAACCGAAGGCGGCCTGGTTCACCTGGCGCTGGCGTTTAACCCATCACACCTCGAAATCGTTAGCCCGGTGGTTATCGGTTCTGTGCGCGCGCGTCTGGACCGTCTGGAAAAACCAGGCATTAACCAGGTTCTGCCAATCACCATTCATGGTGACGCCGCGGTAGCCGGGCAGGGCGTGGTTCAGGAAACCCTGAACATGTCCAAAGCGCGTGGTTACGAAGTGGGCGGTACCGTTCGCATTGTTATCAACAACCAGATTGGTTTCACCACCTCTAACCCGCTGGATGCGCGTTCTACGCCGTACTGTACCGATATCGGTAAGATGGTGATGGCGCCAATTTTCCACGTGAATGCAGATGATCCGGAAGCGGTAGCGTTTGTGACTCGTCTGGCGCTGGACTTCCGTAATACCTTTAAGCGCGACGTGTTTATCGATCTGGTTTGCTACCGTCGCCATGGTCATAACGAAGCTGATGAGCCAAGCGCAACTCAGCCAGTGATGTATCAGAAAATTAAGAAACACCCGACGCCGCGTAAGATCTACGCAGACCGTCTGGAGCAGCAAAAACTGGCAACGCTTGAAGATGCCACCGAAATGGTGAATCTCTATCGTGACGCGCTGGATGCTGGCGAATGTGTGGTTGAAGAATACCGCCCAATGAACATGCATTCATTTACCTGGTCGCCATACCTCAACCACGAGTGGGATGAGAGCTATCCGAACAAGGTAGAGATGAAGCGTTTGCAGGAGCTGGCTAAGCGTATTAGTAGCGCCCCTGAAACCGTTGAGATGCAGTCACGCGTAGCGAAAATCTACAGCGACCGCATGGAAATGGCGAACGGCGCGAAGAAATTTGACTGGGGCGCGGCTGAAAATCTGGCGTATGCAACTCTGGTTGATGAAGGCGTTTCTGTGCGTTTGTCGGGTGAAGACGTGGGACGTGGGACATTCTTCCACCGCCACGCTGTGATTCACAACCAGACTAACGGTTCAACTTACACGCCACTGCAACACGTTCACAACAGCCAGGGTGAGTTTAAAGTTTGGGACTCCGTACTGTCTGAAGAAGCAGTTCTGGCGTTCGAATACGGTTATGCCACTGCGGAACCTCGCACGCTGACTATCTGGGAAGCTCAGTTCGGCGACTTCGCCAACGGCGCTCAGGTTGTTATCGACCAGTTCATCAGTTCCGGCGAGCAGAAATGGGGCCGTATGTGTGGCCTGGTGATGTTGCTGCCGCACGGTTACGAAGGCCAGGGTCCGGAGCACTCCTCCGCGCGTCTGGAGCGTTACCTCCAACTGTGTGCTGAACAAAACATGCAGGTTTGCGTGCCTTCTACTCCGGCTCAGGTTTACCACATGCTGCGTCGTCAGGCGCTGCGCGGTATGCGCCGTCCGCTGGTGGTGATGTCGCCTAAGTCTCTGCTGCGTCACCCACTGGCAGTTTCCACCATGGAAGAACTGGCTAACGGCACCTTCTTACCTGCCATTGGCGAAGTTGACGAGCTTGATCCTAAAGCGGTGAAACGCGTCGTCCTGTGTTCTGGTAAGGTTTATTACGATTTGCTGGAACAGCGTCGTAAGAACGATCAAAAAGATGTGGCGATTGTGCGCATCGAACAGTTGTATCCGTTCCCGCACCAGGCGGTGCAGGAAGCATTGAAACCATTTGCTCACGTACATGATTTTGTGTGGTGCCAGGAAGAGCCGCTTAACCAGGGCGCATGGTACTGTAGCCAGCACCATTTCCGTGAAGTGATTCCATTTGGATCAGCCCTGCGTTATGCAGGTCGTCCAGCCTCCGCATCACCTGCGGTAGGGTACTTGTCCGTTCACCAGAAACAGCAGCAAGATCTGGTTAATGACGCGCTGAACGTCGATTAATTAAAGGATAAAAAATGAGTAGCGTAGATATTCTAGTTCCTGACCTGCCTGAGTCCGTTGCCGATGCGACTGTTGCAACCTGGCATAAAAAACCGGGTGACACCGTGACCCGTGACGAAGTGCTGGTGGAAATCGAAACTGACAAAGTGGTACTGGAAGTACCGGCGTCTGCAGATGGTATTCTGGATGCTGTACTGGAAGATGAAGGCACCACCGTAACTTCTCGTCAAATCCTGGGTCGCCTGCGTGAAGGCAACAGCTCTGGTAAAGAGACTTCTGCGAAAGCAGAAAGCAAAGAGTCTACCCCGGCGCAGCGCCAGCAGGCTTCTTTGGAAGAGCAGAGCAATGACGCTCTCAGCCCGGCTATTCGCCGCCTGATTGCAGAGCATTCTCTGGATGCTAATGCCATTAAAGGCAGCGGTGTTGGCGGTCGTATCACCCGTGAAGATGTGGATAAGCATCTGACTCAGGCGAAAGCGGCTCAACCTGCTCAAGCTAAAGCGGCAGAAGAATCCAAAACTCCGGTTGCGCCACTGGCTGGCCGTAGCGAAAAACGCGTTCCAATGACTCGCCTGCGCAAACGCGTTGCTGAACGTTTGCTGGAAGCGAAAAATTCCACCGCCATGCTCACGACGTTTAACGAAGTGAACATGAAGCCAATCATGGAACTGCGTAAGCAGTACGGTGAATCTTTTGAGAAACGCCATGGTGTACGTCTGGGCTTCATGTCCTTCTACATCAAAGCGGTCGTTGAAGCGCTGAAACGCTATCCGGAAGTGAACGCTTCTATCGATGGCGAAGACGTGGTTTATCACAACTACTTCGACGTGAGCATCGCGGTTTCTACCCCACGTGGCCTGGTGACTCCGGTACTGCGTGATGTTGATACTCTGGGTATGGCTGACATCGAAAAACGCATCAAAGAACTGGCAGTGAAAGGCCGTGACGGCAAGCTGACAGTTGAAGATTTGACTGGTGGTAACTTCACTATCACCAACGGTGGTGTGTTTGGTTCCCTGATGTCAACGCCGATCATCAACCCGCCGCAGAGCGCGATCCTTGGCATGCACGCTATCAAAGATCGTCCGATGGCGGTTGACGGTAAAGTTGAGATCCTGCCAATGATGTATCTGGCGCTGTCTTACGATCACCGTTTGATCGATGGCCGTGAATCAGTGGGTTATCTGGTAGCAATCAAAGAATTGCTCGAAGACCCGACTCGTCTGCTGCTGGACGTTTAGTTTTAAAGCATCACCTGCACTGTAGGCCGAAAGCTGCGCGCCATCTGGCATGAATAGCGCACCGGCCTACAGGTTTATAACGATTACCCTGAAGGATGGATAGAACTCATGAACTTACACGAGTATCAGGCGAAACAGTTGTTTGCTCGATATGGCCTGCCGGCTCCAGTCGGTTACGCCTGCAACACTCCACGTGAAGCGGAAGAAGCAGCATCAAAAATTGGTGCTGGTCCGTGGGTGGTAAAATGTCAGGTTCATGCTGGTGGCCGCGGTAAAGCGGGCGGCGTGAAAGTGGTTAACAGCAAAGAAGACATCCGTGCTTTTGCTGAGCACTGGTTGGGTAAACGTCTGGTCACATACCAGACAGACGCAAATGGCCAGCCGGTTCACCAGATTCTGGTTGAAGCTGCGACTGACATTGATAAAGAACTGTATCTCGGCGCGGTGGTTGATCGTAGCTCCCGTCGCGTCGTGTTTATGGCGTCCACCGAAGGTGGCGTTGAAATTGAAAAAGTTGCGGAAGAAACCCCGCATCTGATCCACAAAGTTGCTCTGGATCCACTGGCAGGCCCAATGCCTTATCAAGGCCGTGAACTGGCGTTCAAACTGGGTCTGGAAGGTAAACAGGTTCAGCAGTTCACCAAGATCTTCATGGGCCTGGCGAACATCTTCCTGGATCGTGACCTGGCGCTGATCGAAATCAACCCGCTGGTTATCACCAAGCAGGGCGATCTGGTATGCCTCGATGGCAAACTGGGCGCCGATGGCAACGCATTGTTCCGCCAGCCAGAGCTGCGTGAAATGCGTGACCCAAGCCAGGAAGATGCACGTGAATCCCAGGCTGCTCAGTGGGAACTGAACTACGTTGCGCTTGATGGCAACATCGGTTGCATGGTTAACGGTGCGGGCCTGGCAATGGGCACCATGGACATCGTTAAACTGCACGGCGGCGAACCAGCAAACTTCCTGGACGTTGGCGGCGGTGCAACCAAAGAACGCGTAACCGAAGCATTCAAAATCATTCTGTCTGATGACAAAGTGAAAGCGGTTCTGGTTAACATCTTCGGCGGTATCGTGCGTTGTGACCTGATTGCAGACGGCATCATCGGTGCGGTTGCAGAAGTGGGTGTTAACGTTCCAGTGGTTGTTCGTCTGGAAGGTAACAATGCGGAACTGGGTGCGAAGAAACTGGCTGACAGCGGCCTGAATATTATTGCAGCGAAAAGTCTGACGGATGCAGCACAGCAGGTTGTTGCTGCCGTGGAGGGGAAATAATGTCCATTTTGATCGATAAAAACACCAAGGTGATTTGCCAGGGTTTCACCGGCAGCCAGGGGACTTTCCACTCCGAGCAGGCGATTGCATACGGTACGCAAATGGTTGGCGGGGTTACGCCAGGCAAAGGCGGCACTGAGCACCTCGGTCTGCCAGTATTTAACACCGTGCGCGAAGCCGTAGAAGCAACAGGCGCTACTGCTTCTGTTATCTACGTTCCGGCACCGTTCTGCAAAGACTCCATTCTGGAAGCAATCGACGCAGGCATTAAGCTGATTATCACCATCACCGAAGGTATCCCGACGCTGGATATGCTGACTGTGAAAGTGAAACTGGACGAAGCTGGCGTGCGCATGATTGGGCCAAACTGCCCAGGCGTTATCACCCCAGGCGAGTGCAAAATCGGTATCATGCCAGGCCACATTCACCTGCCAGGCAAAGTGGGTATCGTTTCCCGCTCCGGCACGCTGACCTATGAAGCCGTTAAACAGACTACCGATATCGGTCTGGGCCAGTCTACTTGCGTAGGCATCGGCGGTGACCCGATCCCTGGCTCTAACTTCATCGATATCCTGAAGATGTTCCAGGAAGATCCGAAGACCGAAGCAATCGTGATGATCGGTGAGATCGGTGGTAGCGCAGAAGAAGAAGCAGCCGCTTACATCAAAGAGCATGTCACCAAGCCAGTAGTGGGTTACATCGCGGGTGTGACTGCACCGAAAGGCAAGCGTATGGGCCATGCTGGCGCCATCATTGCAGGTGGTAAAGGCACAGCGGATGAGAAATTCGCAGCGCTGGAAGCCGCAGGCGTGAAAACCGTCCGCAGCCTGGCTGACATCGGTGACGCACTGAAAGCTATTTTGCCTCAGTAAGCAGAACTAATAATAAATGTTCGACATGGTTGGCCGCTCTTTTGAGCGGCCTTTTTTATGGATGATTAAATAAGCTATGATTTATTTTTCCATATGATTACTTTCTCATTCCCAAAAGTTACTGTGTTTATATTGGGTGGGATGTTAATTTCGTATTTAAATCGTCCAGACATACCGGATCTAGCTGTTGATAGATACACCAACATTGTTATGCTTGAATCACTATTTGTTTTCGTTATTATTTTATCCACAGCTAAAGCACTATGAAAAGCTAAACCACTCACTAATATTACATTCCCTCTATGACTATTTCCCTGTTCTTCTATTTTTAACCCAGCGACATCTTTTGTCTCGAGAATCATTTGGTTGATACCTCCAAAAGCTTCATTATTCAATAATGTTAAGATAAATATAAATAATACAGATTTCATAAAAATGAGCCAGATGAGTTCATTGAAGAACCAGATGAGCGCCCTGATGCCCCACTTGATGCGCTGTTACCACCATTTGGATACACCATGATTCCATGCGGTATTCCACCATTAGCATCAATAATAGCGTTCTTTAGTGTTGTGGGGTTACTAATAAACCCATAGTTTGAATTTAAGTTTTCGTTAGCTGCTGTATTCCATGCATCTCTTGCGAAACTTGAGCATGGTGACGAAAGCTTCCAGGCATCATTACCTTTATCTTTATATTTCTTAATTAAGTCGTAAAGCTCTTTCTCTTTTATATCATCTATATGTATAGTTCTCGTGGCATCAGCACTACGGCTAAGTTCAAGATTTTCAAAGAGACCATTACCATGACCTGTCGGATTATTTCCCCATGTACCATAGGTTGTTGTTGTCCCATTATCTGGAGTATATGATATCCATGAGTGCCCAGACATCATGCTTGCCCCCCCATCCCCTGAGGAATATATTGTCATGTCACCAGATAGCCCTAACGGATCAATGTTCTTAAGTGGATTTAATACATATTTATATCCATTCATTCCCCCCGCCAATCCAATCGGATCCTGCGTGATATACCGGCCCTGCTGCGGTTCGTAATAACGGTGGCGGTTGTAGTGCAGTCCCGACTCTTCATCATATTGCTGGCCCTGCATTCTCAGCGGCTGGTGCAGTTTCTGCGGATTGTGTTCGCGGAGCACATTGCCCCACGGGTCGAGGGTGATGTGCCAGTCGATATGGCCTTCGCGGTTCACCAGTGCCAGCGGTGTGCCGAGGTGGTCGCAGTGGTACAGATGGATTTTGCGGTCACTGTCGGCCTCCGGCTCCAGCCACAGGGCGAGATTTTCCGCTTTCAGGCCAGTGGCGCTGAGGAACTGCACCGTGTCGTCGCTGAGCTGGTTTTTGCGCAGCTCCTGCTCAATAAGATTCAGCCGCTGGTGCAGTACTGGCGGGAAAGTCACTTCGGCGTCACGTTCCAGCTTTTCAGCCAGTGTGCTGTGGTGGTCTTCGGCTTTCATCTGCTCCACCCGCACCAGCGGCATAAAGCTGCCGGGCTGATAAATCGTGTGCTGCTGCGTGCCCTGGCTTTCGCTCAGCACCAGTCGGTCGCCGTCCCAGCCATACCAGCTGTGCTGCGTGTCGGTCTGTTTCGTTGTCGGGTTGACGATGGCGGTGAGTTTACCCACCCGGCGACCGAGCGGGTCGTACACATAGCGGCCCTGTGCGGTGGGCTTTCCGTCATCTTCCCGGGTGTAACGCGTCAGACGGTGGCTCTGGTCGTAATGATAATGGTGAGTTTCATCCGGGGCATATTCCTCCCCGGTCCAGCCGGAGAGGTAACGGCATTTTTCGCTCAGGTTGCCGTGTTTATCGTAGCGATAGGTGTAGCGTTCATCCTGTCCGGTACGGTTATCTTTCCAGGTATGGCGGTCTTCCGGTCCCGGGATAAAATCGTGCGCCAGGGTCACGTTACGGTTGCCCGCCGGGTCGGTGAGCGTGGTGAGGATGGTATCGCCCAGCCGTGCGCTTTCCAGGCGCCCGGACGGGGAATACGTGTAATGCTGTTCGCCGTGACCGGTGTGGATACCGGTCAGCAGCCCGGCGGCGCTGTAGTGATAATCGCGGTTCAGGGCCGGATGGCTGTCCCGGGTCTGCTGCTGTGCCAGCTGGCCGCGTGGCGTGTACGCGCTGGTGGATTGCCAGTCACCGAACTGACGGCGGGTTTCCCGGTGCAGACGGTCACGGGTCAGCTCGAGCAGGGGTTCATCGCCGAGTTTCACACCCAGCAGATGGCCCGGGCCGTAGGTCTGCCACTGGATATCC
>NZ_JMPI01000044.1 GCF_000735355.1 Buttiauxella agrestis ATCC 33320 | reverse complement strand
CGGGTGACGAGAGCCGCATCTTCACTGCGTATCAGTTGTCCGGCCAGGCTGTAGTGATAAAGATGTTCACGGCCGTCAAAACCGGTTTCAGCTGTCAGTCTGTCCATCACGTCATAGCTGAACTGCGTGCGCGCGGCATTTTCGTTAATCAGCCCGGTGATGCGACCCGCGCTGTCATATTCGGCCTGTCGGGTCAGGCCACCAGCGGTCTGCGACAACTGATTGCCACGCCCATCGTAACGCTGCGTGGTGATGGTGCTGTCGGGATGTGTGATGGTCAGCAGGTCCCCGGCTTCGTTGTACTGGCGGGTCGTGCGGGTGCCGGTGCTGTCTTCGCTGGCCGTCAGTCGCCCGCGGACATCGTATTCGTAACGGGTGGAGAGCCCTTCTTCCGCCCTCATTTCCGTGACCTGCCCGTCGCGGTTATAGCGGTACTGTGTTTTGTACCCGGAGCAGTCGGTGTATGAGGCGAGCAGACCGTATGCATTCCACTCCAGCTGCTGGCGTCCCCCCGCCGCATCTTCGGTTGCTGAGGGATGTGCGCTTTTCTCATCCGCATAATGCCAGCGGCGGGTATGACCCATGGCATCGGTTTGTGCCGTCAGTCGTCCGCAAGAGTCATATTCACGTGCGGTGCGACCCCCGTCCGGGGCGGTGGTGCTGAGGAGCTGATTGTGGGCGTTGTAATCAAAGCGGCTGACGGTGCCGTCCGGATACCAGATGGCCAGCAGGTTGCCGCTCACCACGTCCAGCTGATATTCGGTTTTACGCCCGGCGGCATCCGTCTGGCTGACCAGCCGTCCGCTGCCGTCAAATTCGCTGGAGATTTCACTGCCGTCAGGTTGTCCGAGCTTCACCACGCGCTTCAGCCCCCGCTCGCCGGCCAGATGATAAACCGTCACCCGCCCGAGGCTGTCGGTCACCACCGTCTGGCTGTCGGTATACAGGAACTGATAACTCAGCCCGCCGGGGTTGGTCTGGGAAATCACCCGCAGCGTGTCGTCATAGACATAGCGACTGGCGGGACGGCCGGTGTGCTGATGGGCGACCATCAGGCCTGTATGTTGCGGGTGCCATTCGAAGTGACGCGTTTTTACCCCCGCCCGGTCATACACCGCCGCCAGTTCCCCGCGCGGCGTGTAGTCATAGCGGGCAAGCGGCAGGGTTGGCCGTTCAGGGAAGGCAGTATCGCGCGCCAGCCAGACGGCAGCGAGGCGGATACCGGCGTCCGGTAATGTGACCAGCTCAAGGCGAAAGCGTCGCCCGGCGCTGTCGGTGACCGACGTCACCTGGCCGGCAAATTTGCCGTCGGCGTCGCGCTGATAACGCAGGTGATTGCCAAAGCTATCCACCAGACCGGTCAACACCCGGAACGGCGGCAACGGGCGCGGCAGCACGTCTTCCGGTGAAACCGGCAACTGAAAAGGCTCCAGTATCCACCACGGCCCGGTGGCGTCATTCGCGACAAAATAACCGTGCGGCGAACGGCGCAGCGTCTCCGGTAGCGCCTGCCATAAGGCACACAGGCGATGGCTGTCGGGTTGCTTATCCACCCCGCCACGGGCGAGCCAGAGTTTTTCGGACGGGCTCCAGGCAATCGCACCCGGAGCCAGCAGGTCAAAATGAATACTGCGCCCACCGTTATCGTTAAGAATGAGCTCAGAAGAACGAATCTGCAGGCGAATATCTGTCGCCGACTGCCAGCCGGAGCCGAACGTGCCGACCGGGGCGGGTGTGTCGGTGCGGTAACTGCTGTAGCTACGGGTGAGGACAAACGGCAGAAGTGCCGGCAGGGCGACATCGGTTTCGCCGGGCAGCACCTTGGCCCCGAGTACCGGGTTGACGGGACTCCCGACCGCGACCCCTCCCGGGCAGACCGAACAGGCCACGCCGGTAGGCGCACCAATCATCACCCCGAGGGAGCCTTGGACAATCGGGCCACCGATTAACGTTGCGTCACCCTGACGCGCAGCAGGCATACCTGGCATGGTGAAATCCTTTTAATTAATAGGTTATCGATGTGTTGTCTGGCTAACTGCCAACGCTGTCAGAAGGCGCAGCAGGAGGCGGTGTGGTCATCCCACAATTCAGGTTTATCAGCAGGGCATCACTGTTCACGGCCGTTACGGCCTGGATATGCAGTTCCATCCCGGACAAAAATATTTTGCCGTCTTTAGTCAGAACAATTTTGGCTTTTCCGCAACTCAGTTCCAGATGGTCCCCGGCGGAGTGTTGTGACACTTTGCCCACACTTTCTGTTTTACGCTCACCCACACTGACGGTCATTTCCTTGCCGACATTGACAGCGTATTTCTGCCCGACCATCAGAGATTTGAGCAGTCCCACTTCTGAGGACTGAGCCAGGGCAACAGAGGTATTCATCACGCCTCCCACGCTGACCTGGTAAGCAAGTCCGACAGTTAATGCACTCAGCAACCCGACCGTTTCTTTTTTTGCGGTCCCGATGGTTTCCGACTGATTCTGGCCGACAGTCAGGACCTGGTTGGCGGTGATGGTTTCCATCTGGTTGGCACCAATGCTTTGCACCTGGTTCCTGGCGATGGTGACTGCCTGGTTGCCGCCCACGTTTTCGCTGTGGTTAGCTGTTACTTCCGTCATCCGGTTATTAAGCACCACCGTCTTCATGTCCTTCTGGGCATGCATCGACAGCAGCTCCTGGCCGGTCTGGTCCTCAAACATCAGTTCGTTGTACCCGGCACCCTTATACGTCTGCGAGCGTATCGCCATCTGGGTTTTAGTCCCCGGCAGGTCGCCCGGTGCACGGTTGGCGGCGTGATAGGTGCGCCCGGTGATAATCGGCTGGTCCGGGTCGCCATTGAGGAAATCGACAATCACTTCCTGGCCGACACGCGGAATGGCGATGTTGCCGAATCCGGTGCCTGCCCACGCCTGGGAGACACGCACCCAGCATGAGCTTTCTTCGTTGGTTTTGTTATACCGGTCCCAGGCAAATTTCACCGTCACGCGCCCGTGCTCGTCGCAGTAGATTTCTTCCCCGGCAGGGCCGGTGACAATGCCAATCTGCGGGCCGTCCACCAGCGGTTTCGGTAGCGGCGCCGGTCGCCAGGTTTGTGTGGCAGGGATAACATGAAAACTGTTGGTGAGCGTGGTGCCCTGGCCGGCGCTGCCGATATGCGCCTGCGGCTGGCTACCGTTCATCTCGCATGACACCACCTGCCACGGGCTGTTTAAATCCTCGCGCGGATGGTCAGTGAGGGTGAACCAGCGCCCCGGCTGGAGCTGCGGGCAATTACTGGTGCCACTGGCAAAATCGACGTTATTGCGCCAGCCTTCCACCTGATATTTCGCAAAATCCGCACCGTGCTGTTCATCCTTAAAACGCCCCGGATAATCAAATATTTCATAGTCCGGGCGTTGATACGACAGGTCTGCCCCTTCTTCCTGGTACTGCGCCTGCCAGCCGGGGGCGGTGAACGTGTAGTCCTTTGTGGTGACTTTTGCCGGGCGGATTTGCGCGCTGCGGCAAAAGGTGTTGATGCAGTATGCGGACGATTCAGAGGCGGCATTCGGGTTATAGGGGAAAGCCCCGAGGCCGCGCAGGTTGCAGCGGTCATCGGTGAAGCTCAGTTTCTGGTCGCTGTCATCGAGATATTCATCCTCGAAGAAAAAAATCCCCTCTTCGGCGGCAAGACGGGCGATGAAATCGTAATCCGACTCCATAAACTGCACGCAGAATTCCCGCGCCGGATGCGGGCGACGGAACAGCGCGTCATGCGTGCGTATCCGCATTTCTTTGAGCAGTTTGGCAAAGATGTACTGGATGTCGTAGTTCTGAAAACTGCGGCAGTTCTGCCGTTGCGAACTGCGCCAGAACTCCGGGCGTACCGTCATGCGGTACAACGTCTGATGTTTGCCGCTGTCGCCCTGCTCGCAGAAGGTGACGATACCGCGCACCCGGCGCTGGATCACGTCCCCCTGCCAGATGGTGAGAACCCCGTATTCATCGAGGAGTTTTTGAAAGCCAATCGCCTGGTCATTGCAGGCGATGGTGATATCCAGGCTGAACAGGGAGGAGAGGGACTGCTTTAGCGTAAAGTTCACCACCGCAAAGGTGTCGGCCGGTGTACGCCCGGCGGTGAAGGTAAAGCGGGTGCCGTCTGAGGCCATGAGGGAAGTCCTTTCCTGTCCGTGGAATTATTGACCAGAGTACATAGTCGCAACTGAACCATAACCCTGATAAATATAATAAAATCAATAAAGTAGGAGGGTTGGAAGATAAAGCGAGCCAAGAATGTTGGCTGTGATGTTGATCACAATATAGAAAATAAGAAAACGGACAGATCAATGCTTAAGATCTTAGAGATTGATGTTCATAGCACCATTCTGGTTGGTAACTTCAATGATGCTATGAGTGCAGTAAGGGGAGGGATTTATGACAGATTTAATGCTTACGCCGCGCCACTAACGTAAATTTGTAATCGTCGCTTTTAAAGATATTGCGGCTGAACTCAAATACCCGCCCATCTTTTAAATACCCGCGCGACACCTTTTCCAGCACCGGTTTACTGGGATCAATACCCAACGCTTTTACCACATCGTCCGACGGCATCACCGCAATGATTTCTTGTTCGCTGCGGTCGATGACCATTTTCTTCACGTTCTCAATAAAGTGATATTTCGAGTTTTCCATCACTTCCCAGGTCAGGTCAGGGAACAGTGAGAGCGGCATCCAGGTTTCTTCCAGAGTGACGGGCTTTTGCTTGATAAAACGCACGCGTTTTACATGCCAGACTTTTTCATCCGTGGTGAGTTGTAAACGGGCGGCCAAAAGCTCATCGGCTTTGGTCACTTCAAAAATTTGCACTTCGCTGTGGGTTTCGACGTTCCGGTCAGCCAGTTTTTCGTAGAAGCTGGTCAGCTGATAAATATCGTAATTGACCTTTTCTTCCTTAACGTATGAACCGCTGCCCTGAATGCTCTCAATGATTTGCTGCTCGGTAAGCTGTTTTAGCGCCTGGCGTACGGTGACACGACTGACCGCAAACTGAGCCTGCAACGCTGATTCAGTCGGCAGCGCATCACCAGGTTTCAGTTCACCGTTTTCAACCTGCTGGCGGATAGCATCGGCAATCTGACGGTACATCGGTTTCTTAGCCACCACGTCCTCCCCTGAGAACATTAAAAATCATGGCGAATCATAGCGCCATTCATCACGACTGTTAACTGATAAGTATTAATACAAATTTAATACAAATATTCTTTACAGTGAAATTGATCACATAAAGGTATTGTTTTGCTGTGTAAGCTTACGGCAACTGGAACCGACTCCTTACGAGGGAATGATGAACCTGACGGCGTTGACTCACCCCGATTTGGTCACACTGCAAACAACGTTTGCCAGTCGTGATGAAGCGATACACACAATGGCGAAACAACTGGCTGCGGTTGGAAAACTACATAGTCTGGAACAATTTCTGACTGAAGTTTTTTCACGTGAAGCGCAGGGGCCAACTGCTCTCGGTGAAGGGTTGGCAGTGCCGCATGGTAAAACAAATGCGGTAAAAGAAGCGGCATTTGCGGCCGCGACGCTTAAAACGCCTGTTGAGTGGGAAGGTGTAGACGGGCCGGAAGCGGTGCGGATGATCTTCTTGCTGGCCATTCCTGAAGGCGAAGCCGGTTCAACTCATATGCAGCTTTTGACTTCTCTGACTACCGTACTGGTTGATGACGAAGTACGCGAAAAAGTGATGCATGCAACATCGGTCGACGAGTTTCTGGCGCTGTTAAACAACGAACCACAAAGTGTCGTGGTTGAAGAAGATGCTTCTCGCCCGACGATTGTTTGTGTCACGGCCTGCCCGGCAGGGATCGCGCACACTTATATGGCGGCGGAATATCTGGAAAAAGCCGGGCGAAAACTAGGTATTAATGTTTATGTCGAAAAGCAGGGGGCGAATGGTATTGAGGGGCGTTTAACTGCGCGGCAAATCAATCAGGCGCATGCATGTATATTTGCCGCCGAAGTCGTTATCAAGGATGTCGAGCGCTTCCAAGGCATCCCGTCAATTACGACACCGGTTGCTGAACCCATCAAACATGCCGAACGTATTTTGCAGCAGGCGCTAGCCTTGAAAGCGTCATCTGATGAACGCGTGCAGCAACAAGATGATGTGCAATCTGTTCCGGGTTTTAAAACCGAATTAAAGCAGGCGTTACTGAGCGGAATTTCCTTTGCTGTTCCGCTGATTGTGGCGGGCGGAACAGTGTTAGCTGTAGCCGTTTTGCTGGCGCAAATTTTTGGTTTGCAGCATTTGTTCGATCTTGAAAATTCGTGGTTGTGGATGTACCGCAAACTTGGCGGTGGAATGCTCGGCACGCTGATGGTGCCGGTTCTGGCGGCATATACGGCTTATTCCCTTGCCGATAAGCCTGCACTTGGTCCTGGTTTTGCTGCAGGGCTTGCGGCAAACATGATTGGCTCGGGTTTTCTCGGCGGGGTGGTGGCCGGTTTAATCGCGGGCTATTTAATGCGTTGGGTGAAAAAGCACATACGCCTGAGCCCTAACTTCAATGGTTTTCTTACTTTCTACCTTTATCCCGTGATTGGCACGCTTGTCGCCGGCAGTCTAATGCTGTTTGTGATTGGCGAACCCGTCGCGTGGATCAACACCTCATTAACTCATTGGCTTAATGGTTTATCCGGCAGCAACGCATTGTTGCTGGGCGGGATTCTGGGCTTTATGTGTTCGTTTGATCTGGGAGGCCCAGTGAATAAAGCCTCTTACGCATTTTGCCTCGGGGCGATGGCGAACGGCGTGTATGGCCCATACGCCATCTTCGCCTCCGTCAAAATGGTTTCAGCTTTTACGGTTACGGCTTCCACATTGATCGCTCCAAAACTGTTCAAAGATTTTGAAATTGAAACGGGTAAATCGACCTGGTTGCTCGGTCTTGCCGGGATCACGGAAGGAGCGATCCCGATGGCGATTGAAGATCCTATTCGTGTGATTGGTTCATTCCTCGTGGGATCGGTTGTTACGGGGGCGATGGTGGGTGCAATGAATATCGGTTTATCGACACCGGGGGCAGGTATTTTCTCTTTATTTTTACTTCATCCTGGCGGTCATAGCGGCATGGCTGCGGCGGCAGGGTGGTTTGGTGCAGCGCTGGTCGGCACCATTATTTCAACCCTGATACTGATTTTGTGGCGTAAACGCGCGGTTAAGCAGGGCAAATATTCCACTGAAAGCGTTTTATCGTAATCACTCAGAAGTAAGGCAAACAAGAATGAAAGCTGTATCTCGTGTTCATATAACTCCCCATATGCATTGGGACCGTGAATGGTATTTCACGACCGAAGAGTCTCGTATCCTATTGATAAATAATATGGAGGAGATACTGACTCGCCTTGAGTGTGATCCTGAATATAAATACTACGTACTCGACGGGCAGACGGCGGTACTGGAAGATTACTTTGCGATTAAACCGGAAAATAAATCTCGTGTGAAAGCGCTGGTCGAAGCGGGCAAGCTGATCATCGGACCGTGGTATACGCAAACAGACACCACTATTGTTTCCGGGGAGTCCATCGTGCGCAACCTGATGTACGGGATGCGGGATTGCCTGGCATTTGGGGAGCCGATGAAAATTGGTTATCTGCCGGACTCGTTTGGGATGTCAGCACAATTGCCGCATATCTTTAACGGTTTTGGAATCAAGCGCGCAATGTTCTGGCGCGGTTGTTCAGAACGCCACGGCACGGACAGAACCGAATTTTTGTGGCACAGCAACGATGGTAGTGAAGTTGTCGCCCAGGTGCTGCCGTTGGGTTACGCCATTGGCAAATATTTGCCGGATGATGAAGTTGGGCTGCGTAAGCGCCTCGACACTTATTTTGAAGTATTGGAAAAGGCTTCTGCAACGCAGGAGATTTTGCTACCAAACGGGCATGATCAAATGCCGCTACAACAAAATATTTTCACGGTCATTGATAAATTGCGCGAGATTTACCCTCAGCGTGAGTTTGTGATGAGCCGTTTTGAGGAAGTATTCGAGAAAATTGAAGCATTGCGCGAGAAGCTTGCCACGCTAAAAGGGGAGTTTATCGACGGCAAGTACATGCGAGTGCACCGCACCATCAGCTCGACACGCATGGACATTAAAATCGCCCATGCGCAGATTGAAAACAAAATCGTCAATATTCTGGAGCCGCTGGCGTCTATCGCGTGGTCGCTAGGTTTTGAATATCACCACGGCCTGCTGGAAAAGATGTGGAAAGAGATCCTGAAAAACCATGCGCATGACAGTATCGGTTGCTGTTGTAGCGACAAAGTTCACAAGGAGATCATGACCCGTTTTGTACTTGCAGACGATATGGCTGAAAATCTGATTCGTTTTTACATGCGTAAAATTGTCGACAATATGCCTGCTACACAAGCCGACAAACTGACGTTTTTCAATATGATGCCCTATCCGCGTGAAGAGGTAATCAACACGACTATTCGCATCCGTGCCAGCCAGTTCACGCTTAAAGATGGTCAGGGCCACGAAGTGGAGTATTTCATTCGTGAGGCGCGGGAAATCGACCCAGGTTTGGTTGACCGGCAAATTGTGCATTACGGCAATTATGACCCGTTCATGGAATACGATATTCAGCTCAGTCAGGTTCTGCCCGCGATGGGTTATTGCACGCTGTATGTCGAAGGGAAGAAGCCTGGCCTGCAACGTAGTGTACCGGTGCCGACGCAAGCTCTGTTGGAAAACAATTTCTATCATATCGCCCTCAACCAGAACGGCACGCTACGTATTACTGATAAATACACTGGCCTGAGTTATGACCAGGTTTTGCAACTGGAAGACGGTTCCGATGACGGCGATGAATATGATTATTCCCCAGCTAAAGCCGAATGGTTGATTTACTCAACTTCGAGCGCGCATGTTTGTGAAGTGAAACACGAAGCATGGCAAAGCATGGCGACATTGAAGCTGCGCATGGCGTTACCTGAGAATTTACAACAGCGGGCAGTGCGCGAGACGAGTGGTTATCTGGATGCTGAATGTCATGTCACGCTTGCACGCAATAGCCGTCGTATTGATATCGAAATACAACTCGATAACCAGGCTTACGATCACCGGGTGAGGGTGTTGATACCGACGCCATTCGCATCGACAGCGGTGTTGGCAGATAACCAGTTTGGGACCATTACACGCCCCGTCGAAGATACGGCGATGGAAAACTGGCAGAAGGAAGGCTGGAAAGAAGCCCCGATTCCGGTATGGAATTTACTCAATTACGCCGCATTGCATGATGGTAAACAAGGTCTGGCGCTGTTTACCGACGGATTGCGTGAGTTTGAAATCATCGGTGAGAAAAAAGACACTTTTGCGCTGACGCTTTTCCGTTCGATTGGTGTTTTGGGCAAAGAAGAATTGGTGTTACGTCCGGGACGACCATCCGGCATCAAATTGCCAACCCCTGATTCTCAACTACGCGGAAAGTTGAGTTGTCGTTTTAGCCTGATGGCATTTAGCGGTTCGCCGACGGCGGCGGGAATTGCACAACATGCCCGCGCATGGCTGACACCGGTGCAGTGCTACAACAAAATTCCATTTGATGCGATGAAACTCAATCGGGCAGATTTTGAAACGCCGGGTACATTTAGCTTGCTTACGATGCCTTCGGTAGGATGTATGCTCAGTGCCCTTAAAAAGGCGGAAGACCGTGATGAATTGATTATTCGCATCTTTAACCCCGACGAACAACACCATGGAGAGGGAATGGTGACTAGCACGCTGCCAATTACTGGCTGGCAGGAGACGGGAATGGATGAAAAACCGTTGCTACAACAATCAGAAAGGGTGGGGCAGTTTGCTGTGGTTAAGCCTTGCCAGTCGCGGACATTTAGCCTTGCGATAGACTGTTCCAGATAGCGTTACTGTTTCTGTCTTTTTCTCAGGCCACGTTTTTACGTGGCCTTTCTGTTTTTCAGTCCACAGCAACATTTTGCTAACCATATCAAAAATAATGACTTGTTAAACATTTCATCATTAAAAGTAAATTATTTGTTAATTATGAGCAAAAAAAGAAATGAACAGCAGAAAATACCGTGAGGTGATTAATGCTGTGCTTCATTAATGCGGAGGATTTAATTTCCGGGCCTGGCTTCAAATAAATAACTTTTGTTTATAGATATCATTCATGCATTAACGAAAATGACTTTTGCAAAACATATCATTAACAACAAGTTCACCATTCATTGTTATGAGGAACTAAATTAACAAACAGGGAATAAATTGCGCTAGATCAATATCTAAAACTAGCAAGTAGGGTGCAAAAGCGCGTAAATTGTTGTAGATCAAGATGGCGGTTAGTGGACATTTTCGCTATAAATTGATCACTGTCTAGAAACGTAAATAAGCCTTAGCAATTACCTATTTATCGTAAGGGATTTGCAGGGTAATATATTTGCGGATTATTTTTGGGTTTTTATTAACGTGTTTGTAACCTTTCATCTTCTTCATTACATACAAATAATGAGAGGGTGGAGTTTGGAAGCCAATGTTTTGTATTAGGGCATGCGTTGTGGTGAACCATCGGGTGAACCACGGTCGGAGTCTTCATGCGAAGAGCAAGGAGTCAAGATGTTTGATATTGTCGAACTGTCGCGCTTACAGTTTGCCTTGACCGCGATGTACCACTTTCTTTTTGTGCCACTAACGCTCGGTATGGCGTTCTTGTTGGCCATCATGGAAACGGTGTACGTTCTGTCAGGTAAGCAAATTTATAAAGATATGACCAAGTTCTGGGGCAAGTTGTTTGGTATCAACTTTGCTTTGGGCGTGGCCACCGGTTTAACCATGGAGTTCCAGTTCGGCACAAACTGGTCTTATTACTCGCATTACGTGGGTGATATCTTTGGTGCCCCTCTGGCCATCGAAGGCCTGATGGCATTCTTCCTTGAATCCACATTCGTGGGTCTGTTCTTCTTCGGTTGGGATCGCCTCGGCAAAGTCCAACACATGGCGGTAACCTGGCTGGTGGCACTTGGCTCCAACCTTTCCGCGCTGTGGATTCTGGTGGCGAACGGCTGGATGCAGAACCCAATTGCCTCCGACTTTAACTTCGAAACCATGCGTATGGAGATGGTCAGCTTCTCCGAATTGGTGTTGAACCCTGTTGCACAGGTGAAATTCGTTCACACAGTGGCTTCTGGCTACGTGTGCGGTGCGATGTTCATCCTCGGTGTGAGTTCTTACTACTTGCTTAAAGGCCGTGACGTTGCATTCGCGAAACGTTCATTTGCCATCGCTGCAAGCTTTGGTATGGCGGCTATCCTGTCTGTCATCGTGCTGGGTGATGAATCCGGTTACGAAATGGGTGACGTGCAGAAAACCAAACTGGCCGCTATTGAAGCTGAGTGGGAAACTCAACCAGCTCCAGCAGCATTTACGCTGTTTGGTATCCCGGACCAGGATAAGCAAGAAAATAGCTATGCGATTCAAATCCCATACGCGCTTGGCATCATCGCCACCCGCTCTGTGGATAAGCAAGTTATTGGTTTGAAAGATCTGATGGTGCAGCACGAAGAACGTATTCGTAACGGCATGAAGGCTTATAGCCTGCTGGAACAGTTACGTGCCGGTTCGAAAGATCAGGCGGTTCGCGATAACTTTGAATCGGTTAAGAAAGACCTGGGTTACGGTCTGTTGCTGAAACGCTATACGCCGAACGTCGCCGACGCGACGGAAGAGCAAATTCAGAAAGCAACCAAAGACTCTATCCCACGCGTTGCTCCGCTGTACTTTGCATTCCGTATCATGGTCGGTTGCGGCTTCCTGATGCTGTTTATCATCGCAGCTTCGTTCTGGACTGTAACACGTAATGCAATCGGCTCGAAAAAATGGCTGTTGCGTGCGGCGCTCTATGGCATCCCGCTGCCATGGATTGCGATTGAATCTGGCTGGTTTGTTGCTGAATACGGTCGTCAACCATGGGCTGTGGGTGAGGTATTGCCAACCGCGGTTGCTAACTCCTCGCTGACCGTGGGCGATCTGATCTTCTCCATGGTACTGATTTGCGGCCTTTACACGCTGTTTATGGTGGCGGAATTGTTCCTGATGTTCAAATTTGCTCGCCTTGGGCCGAGCAGTCTGAAAACAGGTCGCTATCACTTTGAGCAGTCCAATGTGGCTTCTCAGCCGGCACGCTAAGACAGGAGTCGTCAAATGATCGATTATGAAGTATTGCGTTTTATCTGGTGGCTGCTGGTTGGCATTTTGCTGATTGGTTTTGCAGTCACCGACGGCTTTGACATGGGCGTGGGCATGTTGTCTCGCATCATTGGCAAATCTGACGTTGAACGCCGCATTATGGTGAACTCCATCGCCCCGCACTGGGATGGTAACCAGGTGTGGCTCATCACTGCTGGTGGTGCGCTGTTTGCTGCCTGGCCGATGGTTTACGCTGCTGCGTTCTCCGGCTTCTATGTAGCGATGATTCTGGTACTGGCTTCTTTGTTCTTCCGTCCGGTAGGTTTTGATTACCGTTCGAAGATTGAAGACATGCGCTGGCGCAACATGTGGGACTGGGGCATTTTCATCGGTAGCTTCGTGCCACCGTTAGTCATTGGTGTGGCGTTCGGTAACCTGCTGCAAGGCGTGCCGTTCCACGTTGATGAGTATCTGCGCCTGTACTACACCGGTAACTTCTTCCAGTTGCTGAACCCGTTTGGCCTGCTGGCTGGTGTCGTGAGCGTATCCATGATCCTTGCTCAAGGTGCTACTTACCTGCAAATGCGTACTGTGGGTGAACTGCATCTGCGTGCCAAAGCCGCTGCGCAAATTTCAGCGCTGGTGATGATGGTGTGCTTCGCATTGGCTGGTGTTTGGGTTATCTACGGGATTGACGGCTATGTTGTGACTTCAGAATTGAATCACCATGCAGCTTCTAACCCGCTGACTAAAGAAGTCGCTCGTCAGGCAGGTGCCTGGATGGTGAACTTCAATAATATGCCTATTCTGTGGCTCATCCCTGCATTGGGCGTGGTTCTGCCGCTGCTGACTGTGTTGATGTCGCGTCTGGAGAAAGGTGCCATGGCATTCCTGTTCTCTTCATTGACTCTGGCTTGTGTGATTCTGACTGCTGGTGTGGCGATGTTCCCGTTCGTCATGCCTTCAAGCACCATGCTGAACGCGAGTCTGACCATGTGGGATGCAACATCCAGCCAGCTGACGCTGAACGTGATGACCTTTGTTGCTGCGGTATTTGTGCCGATCGTTCTCATCTACACCATCTGGTGTTACTGGAAAATGTTCGGTCGAATCACCAAAGAGCATATCGAAAGCAACACCCACTCTCTGTACTAAGTAAGGAGCTGATTATGTGGTACTTTGCATGGATTCTGGGGACGCTTCTTGCCTGTGCTTTTGGCATCATTACCGCCCTGGCACTTGAGCACGTAGAAGCTGCTAAAGCGGGTAAAGAAGAAATTTAATGGAAGGAATTATCGCAAAGCTGTATGCGGTAATGGATAAGAGCCCTTTAAGGGCTCTTTCCTTGATCATGGCACTTATCCTGGCCGGATGTATGTTTTGGGACCCGTCCCGCTTTGCGGCAAAAACCAGTGACCTGGCAATCTGGCACGGTTTTTTGTTGATGTGGGCTGTTTGCACCGGTGTGATACATGGTGTGGGTTTTCGTCCACGTAAAGTGCTGTGGCAGGGCGTTTTTAGTCCGTTGCCTGCGCTATTAGTCCTGCTGGCAGGGCTGGCTATTTTCTTCTTCTGATGCTTCTTTAAGCTTGAAGATTTTTACACACATTTTATGGGCTTTAACAAGCCCATAAATATTTACCTAACGTTTAATGCAACCCATTCCCAACCCCCATCCTCTTGCGTATAGTAGCAACGTTTAATTGCATTACCGGGATGTAAAGTGAGTACAACGCTGTTTCGATGGCCGGTTCGTGTCTACTACGAAGATACCGATGCCGGTGGTGTGGTATACCATGCCAGTTATGTTGCTTTTTATGAAAGAGCACGCACAGAGATGCTGCGCCATCACAACTTCAACCAGCAAGATTTGTTGGCGGAGCGCGTCGCCTTTGTTGTTCGCAGAATGACAGTGGATTATCTGGCGCCGGCCAGACTCGACGATTTACTCGAAATCCAAAGTGAAATTACATCGATGCGTGGTACCTCTATGGTATTTACACAGCGAATCGTCAATGCCGATAACCAGGTGCTCAACGAAGCTGAGGTCCTGATCGTCTGTGTTGATCCACACCTAATGAAGCCTCGTGCGCTTCCCAAGTCTATTGTCGCGGAGTTCAAGCAGTGACTGACATGAATATCCTTGATTTGTTCCTGAAGGCAAGCCTTCTGGTCAAATTTATCATGTTGATTTTGATTGGTTTTTCCATTGCATCATGGGCAATCATTATTCAGCGTACGCGCATCCTCAATGCTGCTACTCGTGAAGCAGAAGCATTTGAAGATAAGTTCTGGTCGGGCATTGAATTGTCCCGTCTCTATCAGGAAAGCCAGGGCCGCCGTGACAATCTTGCTGGCTCTGAACAAATTTTCTATTCAGGCTTTAAAGAGTTTGCCCGACTGCATCGTGCTAACACGCACGCACCTGAAGCAGTTGTTGAAGGGGCATCTCGCGCCATGCGTATTTCCATGAGCCGTGAGCTGGAAACGCTGGAAACTCATATTCCTTTCCTCGGAACCGTGGGTTCAATCAGTCCGTATATCGGTCTGTTTGGTACGGTTTGGGGGATCATGCACGCCTTTATCGCACTCGGTGCGGTCAAACAAGCGACATTGCAGATGGTTGCACCCGGTATCGCAGAAGCACTGATTGCAACTGCAATCGGTCTGTTCGCTGCAATCCCTGCGGTTATGGCGTATAACCGCCTGAATCAACGTGTGAACAAACTGGAATTGAATTACGACAACTTCATGGAAGAGTTCACGGCTATCCTGCACCGTCAGGCTTTTACCAGCAGCGATAAGCAGTAAGGGGTAAGTCATGGCCAGACGTGGACGTGGGCGTGGTCGTCGGGAATTAAAGTCCGAAATTAACATCGTTCCTCTGCTGGACGTACTGTTGGTGTTGCTGCTTATTTTTATGGCAACAGCTCCAATCATTACACAAAGCGTTGAGGTAGATTTGCCGGATGCGACAGATTCGCAGACGGTGAGTAGTAACGATGAACCACCGGTTATTATTGAAGTTTCCGGGGTAGGGCAGTACAGCGTGGTGGTTGAGAAAGACCGTATGGACCAGTTGCCATCTGAACAGGTTATTGCGGAAGCACAGCGTCGTTTGCAGGCAAACCCGAAAACGGTCTTTTTGATCGGTGGTGCGAAAGATGTTCCTTACGAGGAAATCATCAAAGCACTTAACATGCTGCATAGCGCAGGTGTGAAATCCGTCGGTTTGATGACGCAGCCAATCTGATCCATCTCGCGATATTTGGGAACCGATAGTGTCAAAGGCAACCATAGAAAACGATAAGCTCAAGCGCGCGATAATCGTCTCAGTGATCCTGCATATCATTTTGATTGCAGTCCTGATTTGGAGTTCGTTTGACGAGCACATCGACGCCAGTGCTGGCGGCGGTGGAGGTTCGGCTATTGACGCGGTCATGGTCGACCCTGGTGCTGTTGTTCAGCAGTACAATCGTCAGCAACAGCAGCAGGCGAGTAGTAAACGTGCTGCCGAGCAACGCGAGAAACAAGCGCAACAACAGGCTGAAGAACTTCAGGAAAAACAGGCTGCTGAACAACAGCGTCTGAAAGCTCTGGAGAAAGAACGCCTCGACGCGCAGGAACAAGCGAAGCAACAAGCAGACCAGCAGAAACAGGCGCAAGAAGCTGCTAAAGAAGCGCAAGAGCAACAAAAGCAAGCTGAAGCAGCCGCGGCGAAAGCTAAAGCAGATGCTAAAGCGCAAGCTGATGCTCAGGCAAAATCTCAGGCTGACGCTCAGGCGAAGGCTGCAG
>NZ_JMPI01000043.1 GCF_000735355.1 Buttiauxella agrestis ATCC 33320 | reverse complement strand
TCTCAGGCTGACGCTCAGGCGAAGGCTGCAGAAGAAGCGGCGAAGAAAGCTGCTGCGGATGCACAAAAGAAAGCGACTGAAGAAGCAGCTAAAAAGCAGCTGATGCAGAGAAAAAGGCGGCTGCCGAAGCTGCCGCTGCGGCGAAAAAAGCTCAGCAGGAAGCCGAAAAGAAAGCTGCCGATGCTGAGAAGAAAGCTACGGCTGAAGCTGCCAAAAAAGCTGCTGCAAAAGAAGCTGCTGAGACTGCTGCGGCAGAAAAAGCTGCTTCTGACAAAGCCGCGGCCGATAAGGCTGCTGCTGCAAAAGCTGCTGCTGATAAAAAAGCCGCAGCAGATGCTAAGAAAAAGGCTGCTGCTGATAAAGCTGCTGCCGATAAGGCCGCCGCTGCGGGCGTTGACGATCTATTTGGCGACCTGAGCTCTGGTAAGAATGCGCCGAAAACGGGTGCGGGAGCGAAAGGTAATAGCGCAGCTGCTGCTGGAAAAGGGAATACTAAAAATAATGGCGCTTCTGGTGCTGAGATCAATGGTTACGCAGGTCAGATAAAAGCAGCAATTGAGAGCAAGTTTTACCAGGACCCTGCCTTCAGCGGCAAGACCTGCTCATTGCGCATAAAACTGGCTCCTGACGGCTTACTACTTGATATCAAATCAGAGGGTGGCGATCCGGCTCTTTGCCAGGCTGCCATCGCGGCAGCGCGTCTGGCGAAGATTCCGAAACCGCCAAGCCAGGACGTTTATGAAGTTTTCAAAAACGCGCCTATCGACTTTAAGCCACAGTGAAATTTTCCTCGCGAAAGTGAGGAAAACTAACCAGGCTGAGTCACAGGGTTTTGGTAGTTTTGTGTATTTGAGTTTGTTAACATTCTGCTAAATTATCGTGGGCTTTGGGTCCAGGTAAGGGAGATATGATGAAGCAGGCATTTCGAGTTGCATTAAGTTTTTTAATGCTGTGGGCAGCCGTGCTGCACGCAGAAGTTCGTATTGAGATTACCCAAGGGGTGGACTCAGCGCGTCCAATTGGTGTGGCGCCGTTTAAATGGGCAGGCCCAGGTGCGGCACCGGAAGATATTGGTGGCATTGTTGCCGCTGATTTACGTAACAGTGGCAAATTCAATCCACTCGATCGTTCACGTTTACCGCAGCAACCTGGCTCCGCTCAGGAAGTGCAACCGGCCGCGTGGACCGCTCTGGGTATTGATGCTGTTGTTGTTGGCCAGGTCACACCGAATGGTGATGGCAGCTATACCGTGGCTTACCAGTTGGTTGATACCTCTGGCGCACCGGGTACTGTA
Source organism: Buttiauxella agrestis ATCC 33320 (assembly GCF_000735355.1). Classification (GTDB taxonomy): domain Bacteria; phylum Pseudomonadota; class Gammaproteobacteria; order Enterobacterales; family Enterobacteriaceae; genus Buttiauxella; species Buttiauxella agrestis. The sequence continues at coordinate 2,779 of NZ_JMPI01000043.1, read as the reverse complement.
CTGGCGCAAAATTCCTACAAAGTGAACAAACAGTGGCTTCGCTATGCCGGTCATACCGCCAGCGACGAAGTGTTTGAGAAGCTGACAGGTATCAAAGGTGCGTTCCGTACACGTATTGCTTACGTCGTGCAGACCAATGGCGGTCAGTTCCCGTATGAACTGCGCGTTTCTGATTACGATGGCTACAACCAGTTTGTGGTTCACCGTTCTCCGCAGCCGTTGATGTCACCAGCCTGGTCTCCAGACGGTAGCAAACTGGCTTACGTAACGTTTGAAAGCGGTCGTTCAGCGTTGGTTATCCAGACTCTGGCGAATGGTGCGGTGCAGCAGGTGGCTTCTTTCCCTCGTCACAACGGCGCGCCTACCTTCTCTCCAGACGGCAGCAAGCTGGCATTCGCATTGTCGAAAACCGGTAGCCTGAACCTGTATGTGATGGATATTGGCTCTGGTCAGATTCGTCAGGTGACTGATGGTCGCAGCAACAACACTGAACCGACCTGGTTCCCGGACAGCCAGAACCTGGCGTACACCTCCGATCAGGCTGGTCGTCCACAGATTTATAAAGTGAATGTGAATGGCGGTGCTCCACAACGTATTTCCTGGGAAGGTTCTCAGAACCAGGATTCCGATGTGAGTTCCGACGGTAAGTTTATGGTGATGGTTAGCTCGAACGGTGGGCAACAACATATCGCCAAACAGGATCTGGTAGCGGGTGGCGTACAAACTTTATCGTCAACGTTCCTGGATGAAACGCCAAGTCTGGCACCTAACGGCACGATGGTAATCTACAGCTCTTCTCAGGGGATGGGATCTGTGCTGAATCTGGTCTCAACAGATGGGCGTTTCAAAGCGCGTCTTCCGGCAACCGATGGTCAGGTTAAATTCCCTGCCTGGTCGCCGTATCTGTGATAATAAAATATTAAAGGATCAAAGAAATGCAACTGAACAAAGTGCTGAAAGGGCTGATGCTGGTATTGCCTGTTATGGCAATTGCTGCGTGTAGTTCTAACAAGAGCGCCAACAACGAGAGCGGCGAAGGTATGCTGGGCGCCGGCACTGGTATGGACGCTAACGGTAGCAATGGCAACATGTCATCTGAAGAACAGGCTCGTCTACAGATGCAACAGCTGCAACAGAACAACATCGTATACTTCGGTCTGGACAAATATGATGTTTCTTCTGAATTCGCTGCAATGCTGGATGCGCACGCTAACTTCCTGCGTAGCAACCCATCTTACAAAGTGACTGTAGAAGGTCATGCGGACGAACGTGGTACTCCGGAATACAACATTTCCCTGGGTGAGCGTCGTGCTAGCGCTGTTAAGATGTACCTGCAGGGTAAAGGCGTTTCTGCAGACCAGATCTCCATCGTTTCTTACGGTAAAGAAAAACCAGCAGTTCTGGGTCATGACGAAGCGGCTTACGCTAAAAACCGTCGTGCCGTTCTGGTTTACTAAGAGAACAGTATGAACAGTAACCTCAGACATCACTTGTTGAGTCTGTCGTTACTGGTTGGCATAGCGGCCCCCTGGGCCGCTACTGCTCAGGCGCCAATCAGTAGTGTCGGCTCAGGCTCGGTCGAAGACCGTGTCACTCAACTCGAGCGTATTTCTAACGCTCACAGTCAACTCTTAACCCAACTTCAACAACAACTCTCTGATAACCAAAATGATATTGATTCCCTTCGTGGTCAAATCCAGGAAAGTCAATATCAGTTGAATCAGGTTGTTGAGCGTCAGAAGCAAATTTTATTGCAGATAGACAGCCTCGGTAGCGGCGCTGCTGCAGGGCAAGCTGCTGGTGCAACCGATCAGGGCGCTGCTGCGACAGCAGCACCTGATGCTGCTGCGTCAGCCAGCACTCAGGCGGCTCCAGTGCAGGGTGGCGATGCCAACAGCGACTACAATGCCGCTATTGCCATGGTGCAGGATAAGTCCCGTCAGGACGAAGCCATTGCTGCATTTCAGAGTTTTATCAAGAAGTACCCAGATTCAACTTACCAGCCAAATGCTAATTACTGGCTGGGGCAGCTGAATTACAACAAAGGGAAAAAGGATGATGCGGCGTTTTATTTTGCCTCTGTGGTGAAAAATTACCCGAAATCTCCAAAAGCCCCGGACGCAATGTTTAAAGTCGGTGTGATCATGCAAGACAAAGGCGATACCGCAAAAGCGAAAGCTGTGTATCAACAAGTGATCAAACAATTTCCAAATACCGACGGCGCAAAGCAGGCACAAAAACGTCTGAATGCGATGTAGTGAGTGCGGCCTGACCAGATATTGCTGTTTTTCTGGTCAAGCCGAACGAAACGCGAGCCATTAGGTGATCTTGATCGAAATTCTTGTTGCGTCAAAATCTTAAATCAGTAATATATGCCGCCGTTGCCAAGGGATATCAAACAAACCCGAAGTGACTCGAAATTGGGTCGTTAGCTCAGTTGGTAGAGCAGTTGACTTTTAATCAATTGGTCGCAGGTTCGAATCCTGCACGACCCACCAATTTCGAAGCAGTACGAAGTAAGTGAATTGTGAAGGGTTCGAACCTGTAGCAGGTTCGAGTTGAGCGTTAGCGAAACAGCGTTGCTTTAGCAACGACCCCGAAGGGTGAGGCCAAAGGCCGAATCATCCTGCACGACCCACCAATTTCGAAGCAGTCAGTATTTGAAGAAGCAGTAAACCGCATTGCGGGGCGTTAGCTCAGTTGGTAGAGCAGTTGACTTTTAATCAATTGGTCGCAGGTTCGAATCCTGCACGCCCCACCAATTATGATGTAGTGCGAA
>NZ_JMPI01000042.1 GCF_000735355.1 Buttiauxella agrestis ATCC 33320 | reverse complement strand
ATCTGCAATTCCTGGTTGAAATTAAATTCCCCACGACAATCCCGTCATAATTCGCTATCTTGTTTAGCATACAAAACAACCTTAGCCATTTCTGGTCGGTCATCATCAGAAAAGTGCTAATTTGGTTAAGTCAGTCAAACGAGAAAGCACTATGAGCGTAATGTTCGATCCAGAAGCAGCGATTTATCCTTTCCCACCTAAGCCACAGCCTTTGAGCGCGGACGAAAAGCAATTTTACCGCGAGAAAATCAAGCGTCTGCTGAAAGAGCGGAATGCTGTCATGGTGGCTCACTACTACACCGACCCCGAAATTCAGGCTCTGGCGGAGGAGACTGGTGGCTGTATCTCTGATTCTCTCGAGATGGCACGTTTTGGGGCAAATCATCCAGCCACTACGCTCCTGGTGGCAGGCGTACGCTTTATGGGTGAAACGTCGAAAATCCTGAGTCCGGAAAAAACCGTTCTGATGCCTACGCTTAATGCAGAATGTTCTCTGGATCTCGGCTGCCCAATCGAGGAGTTTAACGCCTTTTGCGATAAGCATCCCGATCGCACCGTGGTGGTCTATGCTAATACTTCCGCTGCGGTTAAAGCCCGTGCGGATTGGGTTGTGACATCCAGTATCGCCGTTGAATTGATTGAACATCTCGATAGTCTGGGCGAGAAAATCATCTGGGCGCCGGATCGTCATCTCGGGAATTATGTACAAAAGCAAACCGGCGCTGATGTGCTGTGCTGGCAGGGTGCATGTATCGTCCATGACGAGTTCAAAACTCAGGCATTAACGCGCATGAAAGCGCTTTATCCGGATGCTGCGGTATTAGTTCACCCGGAATCGCCACAGGCCATCGTTGATTTGGCCGATGCAGTAGGCTCAACCAGTCAGCTTATTGCTGCGGCAAAAACGTTGCCCCACAAGAAACTGATCGTGGCGACCGACCGCGGGATTTTTTACAAAATGCAGCAGGCATGCCCGGATAAAGAGTTGTTCGAAGCACCGACAGCAGGTGAAGGGGCAACGTGTCGTACCTGTGCTCATTGCCCCTGGATGGCGATGAACGGCCTTAAAGCTATCGCTGAGGGATTGGAGCAGGGCGGAGCGGCGCATGAGATTCATGTCGACGCTGCACTCCGTGAGGGCGCTCTGGTGCCTTTAAATCGAATGTTAGCTTTTGCCGCTGAATTACGACGGAATATTAAAGGCAACGCATAAGGATCTTATGCTCAGGAGCGAATATGGATTTTTTTAGCACGCAGAACATTTTGGTTCACATCCCCATCGGCGCTGGTGGGTATGATTTATCATGGATAGAAGCTATTGGAACCTTGGCGGGCTTACTGTGCATCTGGTTGGCGAGCCTTGAAAAGATCAGCAATTACGCATTCGGCTTAATTAACGTCACGCTCTTTGCGGTTATTTTCTTTCAGATTCAACTTTATGCGAGCCTGTTGCTTCAGCTGTTCTTCTTTGCGGCCAATATTTATGGTTGGTATGCATGGTCACGGCAGACAAACGATAATCAGGCCGCTCTCCAGATTCGCTGGTTACCTTTGCCCAAAGCCCTCGCCTGGATTGCGGTGTGCGTTGGGGCGATTGGTTTAATGACCGTGTTTATCAATCCGGTATTTGCATTCCTGACCCGAATAGCGGTTTCTGTCATGCAGGGGCTGGGGCTGAATGTGACCATGCCTGTGCTTCAGCCTGATGCCTTCCCGTTCTGGGACTCTTGCATGATGGTATTGTCGATTGTGGCGATGATTCTGATGACCCGTAAGTACGTCGAAAACTGGCTGCTATGGGTGATCATTAACGTGATTAGCGTGGTGATTTTCGCCCTGCAAGGCGTCTATGCGATGTCGCTCGAATATATGATTCTGACGTTTATCGCGCTCAATGGCAGCCGCATGTGGATCAAAAGTGCGCGTGAACGTGGCTCACGCGCCTTGTCTTAATCAATGATGATGATGAGCATGGTCGTGCTGACCATGCTCATTTAAATCACAATCTTGCCCATGGCAAAGTTGATACTCCATCTGCACCGTCGCATGTTCAATCCGATACTCATCTTTTAGAAAATGATGGATGCGCTCTAACAGGGCGTCGTGGTCGTGTGGTGGTACCACTTGCACATGCATTGTCATTAATGGCTTTTCGCCAACCAGCCAGATGTGTACGTGGTGAACATTACGAACTTCTGGGATTGTTCTGGCTAATTTGCGCTTCAAAACAGTGATATCAATGGAGTGAGGTGCGCCTTCGAGCAGCTCGTTGACACTCTCTTTAAGTAAATTCCACGCACTGCGCAGCACCAGGCACGAAACCAAAATAGAAAGGATCGGGTCAATGGGCGTCCATCCCGTCCACAGAATGATCAGTGCCGCAGCAATCGCGCCTACAGAACCCAGTAAATCCCCCAGAACATGCAGTGCCGCAGCGCGCACGTTAATATTCTTTTCTTCATTTCCGCGATGCAAAATCCAGAAAGAAAACAAATTCGCCAGCAATCCTGCAAACGCAATAATCAGCATTGTCCAGCCTGCGATCGGTTGCGGATGATAAAAACGGCTTATCGCTTCCCAGACAATCAATACGGTAATGACCACCAGAGCAATAGCATTCACAAATGCAGCAAGCGTGGTCAGCCTTAACCATCCGAAGGTATGACGGGCATTGGGTGGACGCCTGGCAAACCGCACAGCCAGCAACGCGACTAACAATGCTGCGGCATCAGTGAGCATGTGGCCTGCGTCGGCAAGCAAAGCAAGCGACCCGGAAATAATCCCGCCAATGACTTCTGCCACCATAAAGAGGGCCGTGATGGCAAACGCCCAAAGCAGGCGTCTGGAATTGGTATCACCGGAGGAATGTTGATGTGTATGCGCCATGGTTTCTTCTGTTTTCGCAAAACAACGATGCGCTAATTATAACCACTAACGCTGATTAACTTATTGAATAAAACTCATAAAAAAGGAGAGCCTTAGCTCCCCTCTTGTTTAGCGGCGTTTCAATTACTGTGAAGTGCCGTCCACTTTCGTGTTCACGTCATCACCGCTACCGGTTTCAACCTTTTGGTTGGTATCCGGGCATTTACCGTCTTTACACATCGAATTTTTATGGATTTCATCTTTGCTCATCCCGTCGCTGGTCATACCGCTACTGCTGGTTGAGCCATTTGGATGAAGCATCGTGCCGCCATTATTGATATTGCTATTATCAACGCCTTTAGGCGCAAGGTTCTGATTCGCATCCGGTGCGACCTGGCCTGCTGACGCAGCGGCGTTTGCCTGGCCATTATTGTCACCGCTAGTATCTGCGGCCATTGCCAGACCACTGGCGACTGAAAGGGTTGCTGTCAGGAAAAGTGCGGTTAATTTTTTCATCATCATGCTCCTGTTCTGGTTGTTATTGCTGGATAACTTCTTCCAACAGTGCACTTGCTTTATTCTGTGCTTGTGCCATTTATCGACTAAATATGTCACCGATTAACATCACGTCAGAATACAATTTTGCTAAAGGACTACTTTTTAGTGTTAACAATTAAAAATTGTAGCGGTAAACCGGGGTTTTACCATTTTTTGACGCTTTTTAGGTCGTTTCCAGGAATATTCCGCCTGAAGTGTAAAAGTCCGTTTACACTTCATGCTTGAAGCGATAGATTGAAGGGATTGCAACTAAGCTAAATCTCAAGGCCATTCCCGGACATATCATGAATTATCAGAACGACGACTTACGCATCAAAGAAATCAACGAACTGTTACCGCCAGTAGCGCTGCTCGAAAAATTCCCTGCCACAGAAAAAGCCGCCGCCACAGTTTCTGGCGCGCGCAAAGCGATTCATAAAATCCTGAAAGGAAATGACGATCGTCTGCTGGTGGTTATTGGCCCTTGCTCCATTCACGACGTTAAAGCGGCGAAAGAATATGGCGCACGCTTGCTTGAGTTGCGTGAAGAGCTGCAAGGTCAGTTAGAGATCGTTATGCGCGTTTACTTCGAAAAACCGCGCACCACGGTTGGCTGGAAAGGTTTGATCAACGATCCAGAAATGGATAACAGCTATAAAATCAACGATGGTCTGCGCATTGCTCGTAAGCTGTTGTTAGACATCAACGACTCTGGCCTGCCTGCTGCGGGTGAGTTTTTAGATATGATTACCCCGCAGTACCTGGCGGACTTGATGAGCTGGGGTGCTATCGGTGCACGTACTACAGAATCTCAGGTTCACCGTGAACTCGCCTCTGGCCTTTCTTGCCCGGTGGGTTTCAAAAATGGTACTGACGGCACCATGAAGGTTGCCATTGATGCGATCAATGCGGCTGGCGCGCCTCACAGCTTCCTGTCTGTGACCAAATGGGGTCACTCAGCTATCGTCACCACCAGTGGGAATGGCGATTGCCATATCATTCTGCGTGGCGGTAAAGAGCCAAATTACAGCGCTGCTCATGTTGCTCAGGTTAAGACTGACTTGCAAAAAGCAGGTCTGCCAGCGCAGGTGATGATCGATTTCAGCCATGCGAATAGCAGCAAGCAATTCAAGAAGCAGATTGAAGTTTGTGCCGATGTTTGCCAGCAAATTTCAGGCGGTGATAAAGCCGTTACCGGCGTGATGATTGAAAGTCACCTGGTAGAAGGCAATCAGAGCCTCGAGAGTGGCGAACCGCTGGTTTACGGCAAAAGCGTTACCGATGCGTGTATCGGCTGGGAAGATACTGAAACTGTTCTGCGTCAGTTGGCTGATGCGGTTAAAGTCCGCCGCGGTTAATTAGCAGCACAGTTGTATAAAAAAAGGCGTGGTTTTCACCGCGCCTTTTTCACATCTGTTGCGAATTACTTCGCTTTACCCTGATTTGCTACCGCTGCGGCTTTTGCTGCGATTTCGTCAGCATTACCCAAATAGTAGCGTTTCAGAGGTTTGAAGTTCTCGTCAAACTCATATACCAATGGCACGCCAGTTGGGATATTCAGCTCAAGAATTTCTTCTTCGCTCAGGTTATCAAGGAATTTAACCAGTGCACGCAGGGAGTTACCGTGAGCGGCAACAATGACGCGCTCGCCGCTTTTCATGCGTGGCAGAATGGTTTCGTTCCAGTAAGGAATAACACGATCGATGGTCAGTGCCAGGCTTTCAGTCGTTGGCAGTTCTTTGTCGGTCAGACTTGCATAACGCGGGTCATGGCCTGGGAAACGCTCATCATCGCGAGTTAATTCTGGTGGAGTCACAGCAAAACCGCGACGCCATTGTTTAACTTGCTCGTCACCATATTTCTCTGCGGTTTCAGCTTTGTTCAGACCCTGCAACGCACCGTAGTGACGTTCGTTCAGCTTCCAGGACTTCTCAACTGGCAGCCAGGCTTGATCCAGTTCATCCAGAATGTTCCATAGGGTATGGATGGCACGTTTCAGCACAGAAGTGTAAGCAAAGTCGAAGGAGTAGCCTTCGTCTTTCAGCAGTTTACCTGCAGCTTTCGCTTCAGTTTGACCTTTCTCAGACAGATCAACGTCATACCAACCAGTGAAGCGGTTTTCGTTGTTCCACTGGCTTTCACCGTGACGAACCAGAACCAGCTTAGTAACAGCCATAGTTTACTCCTTAATAAGCCTGCGATTAATGATAACGATTATCATTATATTGCCGCAAAGGGGCCAGCGGCAATGCCAAACGTTTAACATAGCGAAAAAGAGTGTGGAGTGTAAGGTGGATGTGAATGGTTGTTATATTTTTGTCGCTAAATGGCGGGAATTCCAGCGATCTGAAGAAGAAACACCCTCCATGAAGGAGGGCGGAAAACTTAAAGCGGAATGAACTCGTATTCCGTAATGCTCAGATATTCATCATCGGGCTGTAACCAGCAATCGGGCTGCGGCCATTCAGGGTGGTTTGGGCTATCTGGCAGGAACTCGCTTTCCAGTGCCAGGCCCTGGTATGCGCTGTAAGTACCTTGTTCCCGTGCAGGTGTGCCATCAAGGTAATTACCACTGTAAAATTGCAGCGCTGGTGCCGTGGTGTAGACCGTCATTTGCAGTTTATTGTCGCTCGACCAGACGTGTGCTGCAGGCAGGCTGGCATCGCCTTGCGCCTGTAGTAAGAAAGCATGATCGTAGCCTTTCACCAGCACCTGATCGTCATCACTCAAGAAATCATCAGCGATAGTTTTTGGTGTGCGGAAATCAAAGCTGGTGCCATCCACATCTTTAAGCCCGGCTTGCGGAATACCGCTGCTGTCGACGGGCAAATAGCTGTCAGCCAACAATTGCAGACGATGCTGGCGAATATCATTCTGCTGTCCATCAAGGTTGAAATACGCATGATTGGTCAGATTCACCGGGCACGGCTTGCTGGTTTTTGCACGGAACTCAACAGTAATGCAGTTATCTTCGGTTAACGCATAACGCGCCGTAGCGCGTAACTCGCCTGGGAAGCCCTGGTCGCCATCGTGCGAATCAAGCGTGTATAGCACTTCATGCTCGTTCTGACGCACAATGCGCCAGCGGCGGGTATCAAACCCGTCCGGGCCACCATGCAACTGGTGTGCGCCCTGATTCGCAGTGACGTTTACGGTAACACCGTCACGCTCAAACTGGCTGTTAGCAATGCGGTTGGCATAACGTCCTACGGTTGCGCCCAGATAAGCCGACTGATTCAGATAATCTTCCGGCGTTTCGCAGCCGAGCAGCGTTTCACGCACGCTGCCATCTTTCATCGGTACGCGGCATGACAGCAAAGTTGCGCCCCAGTCCATCACGGTGACAATCAGCCCCGCGCTATTGCGCAGGGTGGAGATGCGGAAAGGTTGCCCGTCTGGTGCGAGCTGTGGAGTCTCTTTTAGCATTGGCCAGCGCCCTCCGAAGGTTTGCAAACGTAGAAGGTTTCTTTGATACCGGTTTTCGCTTCGTACTGTTTTTCGACCGCTTGTTTAACCGCTGGAACCAAATCTTCCGGGATAAGCGCCACGATGCAACCGCCGAAGCCGCCACCCGTCATACGTACACCGCCTTTATCGCCGATAGTCGCTTTCACGATTTCAACCAGCGTATCGATTTGCGGTACGGTGATTTCAAAATCGTCGCGCATTGATACGTGAGATTCAGCCATCAGCACACCCATTCGCAGCAAGTCACCTTTTGCCAGCGCGTCAGCGGCTTCAACGGTACGGATGTTTTCAGTCAGGACATGGCGCACGCGTTTAGCCACAACCGGGTCAAGCTCATGAGCCACTTCATTGAATTTGGACAGTTGCACGTCACGCAGCGCCTTCTGGCTGAAGAAACGTGCGCCCGTTTCGCATTGCTCGCGGCGGGTGTTGTATTCGCTACCGACCAGCGTGCGTTTGAAATTACTGTTGATGATGACAACTGCCACGCCTTTTGGCATCGAAACAGCTTTGGTGCCCAGCGTGCGGCAGTCGATCAGTAATGCGTGATCTTTCTTGCCTAACGCTGAAATCAGCTGATCCATAATTCCACAGTTACAGCCGACGAACTGGTTCTCTGCTTCCTGGCCATTCAACGCAATTTGTGAACCATCAAGGGACAGATGATAAAGCTTCTGGAACACCGTACCGACCGCCACTTCCAGAGAGGCTGATGAACTCAAACCCGCGCCCTGGGGTACGTTACCGCTGATCACTAAATCAGCGCCGCCAAAGTTCTTGTCACGCTTTTGCAGATGCTTAACGACACCGCGCACGTAGTTAGACCATTGCTGTGTATCGTGGCTCAGAATGGGTTTATCCAGTGAAAATTCATCCACTTGATTGTCATAATCCGCAGCGATGACACGAACCATGCGGTCGTCACGTTTCGCGCAGCTGATTACTGTCTGGTAGTCGATTGCGCAAGGCAGCACGAAACCGTCGTTGTAATCGGTATGTTCGCCAATCAGGTTTACGCGCCCCGGAGCCTGAATGGTGTGGGTCGCCGGATAGCCAAATTTCTCGGCAAATATGTGTTGGGTATTATCTTTCAGACTCATTTTTTATTCTCCGGATTGGCGAAAGTGGATATCGGACACTGCACGCAAGCGTTCTGCGGCTTGCTCTGCGGTTAAATCACGTTGAGTTTCAGCCAGCATTTCATAGCCGACCATAAATTTACGCACCGTCGCACTTCGCAGCAATGGCGGATAGAAGTGGGCATGCAGTTGCCAGTGACTGTTTTCTTCACCATTAAACGGTGCGCCGTGCCAGCCCATAGAATAGGGGAATGAGCACTGGAACAGGTTGTCATAACGGCTGGTTAGCTTTTTCAGCGCGACGGCTAAATCACTGCTTTGTTCTGCCGTTAAATCGGTGATGCGCAGGATATGCGTTTTTGGTAGCAGCAGCGTTTCGAACGGCCAGGCCGCCCAGTAAGGCACCACCGCAATCCAGTGTTCGGTTTCAACAACCGTGCGGCTGCCATCTTTAAGCTCGCGCTGTGCGTAATCGACCAGCATTGGCGAGCCATTTTCAGCAAAGTATTCGCGCTGCAATACATCTTCACGCGCCACTTCATTGGGCAGGAAACTATTTGCCCAAACCTGGCCGTGCGGATGCGGGTTGGAACAACCCATCGCCGCGCCTTTATTTTCAAAAACCTGCACCCACGGGTAGGTTTGGCCTAAGTCCGCAGTCTGTTCTTGCCAGGTTTTCACCACTTCTTCCAACGCGGCGACAGAAAGCTGCGGCAGCGTTTTACTGTGGTCGGGTGAAAAACAGATAACCCGGCTGGTACCGCGTGCGCTTTCACAACGTAACAGAGGATCGCTGCTTTCAGGTGCATCCGGGGTGTCTGTCATCAGCGCGGCAAAGTCGTTAGTAAAAACAAACGTGCCGGTATATTGCGGATTTTTATCGCCCGTTACGCGCGTATTACCAGGACACAAGAAACAATCCGGATCGTGCGTCGGTAAGGTTTCTTGGGACGGTGTTTCCTGCGCCCCTTGCCATGGGCGTTTAGCCCGATGCGGGGAAACCAGGATCCATTGTCCGGTCAATGGGTTGTAACGACGATGTGGATGATCCACCGGGTTAAACTGCTCCATCACATTTCCTTAGTCTGGATAACCTTGAGGATGGCGAGATTGCCAGCGCCAGGTATCATCTGCCATTTCTTGCAGAGTCCGGCTGACACGCCAGTTAAGTTCTTGGTCGGCTTTGGTGGCATCTGCCCAATAAGCGGGGAGATCGCCTTCACGGCGCGGGGCGAAGTGATAATTCACCGGCTTGCCGCAAGCGGTACTGAAAGCGTTGATCACATCCAGCACGCTGCTACCAACGCCTGCACCGAGGTTATAGATATGCACGCCAGGCTTGCCTTGTAGCGTTTGCATAGCAGCAACGTGGCCATCGGCTAAATCCATCACATGAATATAGTCGCGGACACCTGTGCCATCTTCGGTTGGGTAATCATTACCAAACACCGCCAGCGAATCGCGACGCCCGACGGCAACCTGCGCGATATACGGCATCAGGTTGTTTGGAATACCTTGCGGATCTTCGCCCATATCTCCTGACGGATGCGCGCCGACCGGGTTGAAGTAACGCAGTAAAGCCACGCTCCAGCTTGGCTGGGCTTTTTGTAAATCAGCCAGAATCTGTTCAACCATCAGCTTGCTACGACCATATGGACTTGCAGGCGTACCGGTCGGGAAGCTTTCAACGTAAGGGATTTGTGGCTGATCGCCATAAACGGTGGCGGAAGAGCTGAAGATGAAGTTGGTGACGTTGGCGGCACGCATCGCAGAAATCAGGCGCAAAGTACCGGTGACGTTGTTGTCGTAATATTCCAGCGGCTTGTTAACCGACTCGCCTACGGCTTTAAGCCCGGCAAAATGGATAACAGCATCAATTTGATGATCGTGGAAAATTTCAGCCAGTAAGGCTTCATCACGAATATCGCCGTCAATAAACAGCGGGTGTTTCCCGCCAAGACGTTCAATCACCGGCAGCACGCTGCGTTTACTGTTGCAGAGGTTATCCAGAATGACGACATCGTGGCCATTTTGCAGCAGTTGCACACAAGTGTGACTGCCAATGTAACCGCTACCACCTGTTACCAACACTCTCATTTTTCGCTCCATTGCGCGTATGGTATGTAATAAACATAGCATAACAGAGATGCGAAAAGTGTGACACGGGCTAAATTAGTGGAATCGTTTACACTAATGTTTCAGACGCACTCAAAAGCCAGAAAAGTGATTATAAAACAAATAGGTGTCGTAGGGATGTTGCGGGTTGTCTGAAAGTAGGGTGGATAAAATCCACCCTACCGATGAAGTGTTTAACGCGCGGCAGCTAAATATTCAAACTGGTAACGATAAGCGTCGCCGTCTGCCACGAACGTTAACCGTCTGCTGATGCATTCCGGTGCGTCTTCCGCATGATGAGAAACAAACAGCAACTGGGTTTCTCCTTCGCCAATCAAGATATCAATGAAACGGCGCACCAGCTGACGATTCAGTGGATCAAGCCCTTGCAGTGGTTCATCGAGAATCAGCAGTGTTGGGTGTTTCACCAGTGCACGCGCAATCAATGCAAGACGCTGTTGGCCCCATGAAAGACTGTGGAAGGGCGCATCTGCAATCGCGTTGTCCATGCCGAGCATGTTCAGCCATTCACGGGCAAGTTTTTGTTGGCGATCGGAAACTGCCTGATAGATGCCAATCGAATCAAAATAGCCTGAAAGCACCACGTTTCGCACCGTTGTACTGACGCGGTAATCCAGATGCAAATTACTGCTGACGTAGCCAATATGCTTTTTGATATCCCAGATGGTTTCGCCGCTGCCACGACGACGACCAAACAGCGTCAGATCGTTGCTGTATCCCTGGGGATGATCGCCCGTGACCAGACTTAATAACGTCGATTTCCCTGCACCGTTCGGGCCGACGATTTGCCAGTGTTCCCCAGGGTTTACCGTCCAGGAAAGTTTGTGCAGGATAGGCCGGTCATTGTATTCCACCACACCATCGCGCAGCACAATACGTGGCTGGTTTTCAGGCAACGTATAGCGTGCACTCGGATCGTCAGCCTCCGGCAGCGCCACGCCTGCCAGTTTTTCGCTGTGAGCCAGTTGTGCAATCAGCGCCTGTTCCAGTAGCTTTTGTTTTTCACCGACTTCAATCAGCGCACAATCTGCCAGCACACCAGCGTTTTGTATAAAATCAGGGATCTCATCAAAGCGGTTAAGCACTAATACGACGGTGTAGCCCTGCGTACTCAACTCACCTAATAATGCGGCGAGTTGCTCGCGGGATTTCACATCCAGCCCGTCAAATGGCTCATCAAAAATAAGCAAATCAGGCTGCGGCATCAGCGCCTGGCAGAGCAGTGCCTTGCGCGTTTCACCTGTGGAAAGGTATTTAAAACGGCGAGTTAATAACAATGTGATGCCGAAAAGCTCCGCTAACTTTTGGCAGCGGGCTTCATCTTTGATTTCATCCTGAATAATTTCCGCCGTGGTGCGACCGGTATCGTCTTCATCAGGACTCAATAAATCGGTGTTATTGCGCTGCCATTCATCGCTGACTAACTTTTGCAGTTGCTCAAAAGAAAGGTGGGCAATCCGGGTGAATGTGCACTGGCGCTCGCCCTTTTGCAGGGGGAGTGAACCGGCTAATGCCCGGGCAAGGGCTGATTTACCGCTGCCGTTGGCACCCACAAACGCCCAGCTTTCACCGGCGTTAATGGCTAAATCATTGAGGGCAAGAGTTCGGGTGTCGCTAAGGTGAAAGACTCCTTGCGAAATTTGCAACGTCGACATAAACCATCCCATTTTTTGCAGTGATTAAGCCCAGATTTACGGATTGCCTGCGGTGTTGTCAATTCGCTGCGCGGTTTTAGCACAGAGTGGCGATAATCACGCGATCGGCATTAAAAAATGCTATGACTTCAGCACCTTCTACCAGTTTCTGGATTTCCACTACAGTGTTCGGCATGGTGGCGCACAGCGTTTGCCCGTCAGGCAATTGCACCAGCACTTCGCTTTGCTCAGCCCCTTGCTGAATATTGCTGATAATACCGGGGAGCTGGTTATCTGCACCGCTGGCACGTTTGGCATCAGTGGTAATTTCCACCCACGGCGCTTTAATCAGTACCAGAACTTCTTTGCCTTCGCTTAAACCCAGGCGCTCTGCGCTCTGGCGCGTAATGGCTGCCTGCAAACGCGTTGAGCCATCAGCCAATAAAATATCAACGTGTTGCTGCACTTGTTCGCTATCACGCCGTAAAACGGTGCCAAAAAGCTGGTTGCGAGCGCTGGTTTGCAGAGAAAAACGAGAAATTGCAGCGAGCAAACTATCGAGTGGTAGCGCGTCATCACGCAGCACATCGAAGGCTTTTTGTTGGATTTGCGCGAGCAATTCATAAAGCTGAATCAGACGTTCACCGTAATGCGTAAGAACCGCGCCGCCGCCGCCTTTGCCGCCTGTTGCTCTATCAACTAACGTCTCATCGCTCAGTTGATTCATCTCATTGATGGCGTCCCAGGCACTTTTGTAGCTAATGCCCGCAAGTTTTGCGCCCTGGCTAATTGAGCCGGTATGTTGTATTTGTTTAAGTAGCGCGATACGACGTGGATCGGCGAACAGCCGCTGCTGGAGTTTCAGCGTCAGTAGAATTTCAGCTTGCATAACCTCTCCGCAATAAAGAAAACGCCATTTTCCTCTATTGCGTGGGGTTGGGCAAATCGCACAAAAGGAGAGTGCGTTTTTCTGTCAGGTCGTTAGAATAGCCGCTCTCACTTTTGTTGGAGGCATCCATGTTAGAGTTATTGAAAAGCTTGGTGTTTGCCGTGGTCATGGTGCCAATCGTAATGGCGGTGATTCTCGGTCTTATCTATGGATTGGGTGAAGTCTTTAACGTCTTCTCAAAAGTCGGTCACAACGACCAACCGAAAAAAAACCATTGATTTCCTAACGCCCGCATCAGCGGGCGTTGCATTTCTTCTCTTCCCTTCAGAAATTCAGCAACGGCAATACTGCCGGGATCTGTGAAAGCAGGTACAGCACCAGTCCGATAGAGCCACCAACCAGCGTGCCGTTTATGCGGATAAACTGTAAATCTTTGCCTATATTCAGCTCGATTTGCCGCGACATATCCTGTGCATCCCAGCTTTTGACCGTATCGCTAATATGGCGAGTCAGGAAAGTGGCAAACTCAGGTGCCATTTTCTGCACCGCTAGCTCCAGATGCTCATTGAGTGATGCGCGCAGTGCACTATCGGCAACCAGCGTCTCTCCCAACCACTGCCCAGCCTCTGCAATGCGCTTTTTCATGCGCGAATCTTCAGAATTAACATCCACTTTCAACCATTCGCGCAAATCGCCCCACAGTTCGCCCAGATAGCGGTTAAAAGCCTCATCCTCTTTCAAATAACTTTTTATGCTGTCGGCTTTTTCAGCCATTTGCGGCGAGTTTTTAAGATTGTCGATGAGCTTTAACGTCGCGCGATCAAAAGCCTGACGGATCTGGTGCCCCTGATCGTGGCTGACGTCATCCAGAAACGAATTGACCGCACTGGAAACCAAATCGGCGCTGTGCTCCCCCAGCCATTCGGTGGGTAATACTTTGGCCTTGCGTGGGTGCTCTGTTTCCAGCCAGCGGACAATCTGACGGGCAATAAAGGCCCGCGTGCTTTCACGTTTTATCAGCGCCAGCATCTGGGCAATAACGGAGTCGAGTAACTCCTGATGGCGGTTATTTTTAGTCAGGCTTTCCAGCAGCAGAGCACTGGAATGGGTCAAGTCGACCTTATCGATGGCCTTATGAACCGCCTGGCGGATTAAGCGTTGGATGCGTGTATCGTCAGTTAAGTCTAAAAATGCGCTCATCACCTGCAACAGATGTTGCCCGACGCGCTGCGCATTGTCGGGCTTGCTGAACCACTGGCCAATCATGTGCGCCGGTTCGTGGCGGCGAATTAAGGCAATCAGGGACTGGGTATCAAGAAACTTCTCCTGCACAAAAATGCCCAGGTTTTCACCAATGCGGTCTTTATTGCGCGGAATAATCGCCGTATGACGAGAGATGAAGGGAATCGGTACGCGATGAAACAGCGCTGCCACGGCAAACCAGTCAGCGAGCGCACCCACCATTGCGGCTTCGGCGATAGCTTTTAAGCCGCTCACCCAGAAACCCGGTGGTAAAAAGAGGGTAGTCACAAACGTTACAGCGGCAACCAGCAGTAGTGATAGCGCAAGGCGCTTGGTGCGTTTTAGTTCAGCTATTTTCTCCATTAACTAAGCATAGAACGGCACGCAGCGGATCGGTAGAACAAATTTGCGTTGCGATTAATCTCGCTCTATTTCGATTAGCTAAATTTTCCACACCTTCAAATCGTTATAAGAATCTTCCTGTAATCGACTTGCCTGGAACGCACATTTAACGATACTGTATATATATACAGTTATTCTTTGTGAGGATTTTATGGCACCGCTAACTCTTTTTATTTTCTGTTCATCAACAGGTTACGGAGCGTAACTATGGGCGCATTTCCATCACCAGCGCAGGATTATGCAGAAAAGAGCGTCGATATTCGTCAATTAGTGGATGAACATCCGACTGCCACATACTACATGCGGGCATCGGACGATTCGATGATTGAAGGGGGTATCAGCAATGGCGATTTGCTGGTGGTTAATAGCGCCAAAACGGCGGTCCATAACGATATTGTGATTGCGGCGGTGAATGGCGAATTCGTCGTCAGACAATTGCAACTCAGACCCGTTATTCAGCTCATGCCGCTTAATCGCGCCTGCAAACCTATTCATCTCGGTTCAGATGAGGCGCTTGAGGTGTTTGGCGTGGTGACTTATATCGTGAAATCAACGAGGTAATTATGTTTGCCCTGGTTGATGTAAACAGTTTTTACGCAAGTTGCGAAACCATATTCAGGCCGGACCTGAAAGGCAAACCGGTGGTGGTTTTAAGTAACAACGATGGTTGCGTGATTGCGCGAAACGCCGAGGCAAAGAACTGTGGTGTGCAAATGGGCGGCCCGTATTTCAAGCAGAAAGATCTCTTCCGCCAACAAGGCGTGACCGCTTTTAGCAGTAATTACGAGTTATATGCTGATATGTCACATCGCGTCATGATGACGCTGGAGGAAATTTGCCCCCGGGTTGAGATCTATTCAATCGATGAGGCTTTTTGTGATTTTTCTGGCGTGAGTCATTGCCGAAATCTGAAAGATCTTGGCCGGGAAATCCGTTCTACTCTTTCGCAGCGCACGCATTTAACGGTAGGCGTGGGGATTGCCCAGACAAAAACCTTAGCCAAACTCGCTAATCACGCAGCAAAACAGTGGCCGCTGGAATCGGGTGGTGTTGTCGACCTGTCTGGCCGGGAGCGGCAACGCCAATTAATGGCAGCGTTCCCGGTTGGCGAAGTGTGGGGAATTGGTCATCGAATCAGTAAAAAGCTTGAAGCGATGGGGATTAAAACGACCCTGCAACTGGCTGATGCGGATATCCGTTTTATACGTAAACATTTCAGTGTCGTGCTCGAGCGCACGGTTCGTGAACTGCGTGGGGAATCTTGCCTGGGATTTGAAGAGTTTGCTCCCACGAAACAGGAAATCATCTGCTCGCGCTCATTTGGGGAGCGGCTGACTGAGTATGAACATATGCGTCAGGCTATTTGCAGCTATGCGGCACGTGCCGCAGAAAAGCTCAGGGGCGAACACCAGTATTGTCGTCATATTTCTGCTTTTGTTAAAACATCCCCTTTCACGGTGAATGAACCTTACTACGGCAACCAGGCGATGGTGAAACTCCTTACCCCAACGCAGGACACCAGAGATATTATTGATGCGGCGACACGCTGCCTGAATAGCATCTGGAGAGGTGGGCACCACTATCAAAAAGCAGGGGTGATGCTTTGTGACTTTTTCAGCCAGGGTATCGCACAGCTCAATCTCTTTGATGAAAACCCGCCGCGAGCCAACAGCGAAATGCTGATGCAGGTGATAGACGACATTAATAAGAAGAAAGGCAAAGGGACGATTTATTTTGTGGGGCAGGGGATTGAGCAGCCGTGGCAGATGAAAAGAGCGATGTTGTCACCGCGTTATACGACCCGGCTTTCAGATTTGTTGAGGGTTAAATCGGGGAGCATGTGAGAGGCTCATTTTCTTATGCTGTTCCGTTAACAGCTGGCACACCACATTGCCAGGTAATGGGCGATGGAAAAAATAACCCTGGCAAAACTCAATACCCGCCATTTGTACTTGAGCTAATTCGTCTTGCGTTTCAACGCCTTCAATAAGAACTTCACATTTAACTACCATACATAACTTCACCACTTGTCGCAGGAAGTTAAATCCATCGGGTTTGGCGAGGCCCAACACCATTGATCTATCTAATTTTATTTTATCCAGAGGATAACGAGTCAGATAATGCAGGGTTGAATAGCCAGAGCCAAAATCATCCAGTGCGATTTTAATACCCAAACTTCGCATCTTTTCCAGAACCTCTGCGACACGCACCGGCTCCTGCACCTTTTGTGATTCAGTAATCTCAAATTCCAGCTGCCATCCCGTGGGGAGTGGCTTTGCTAACACTTTGCGAACCACATTCAGCAATCTGTAATCGACCAGTGTCTGAGGTGAAATATTGACGGACAGCGTCATATTTTCTGCATCAGACATATTCTCCCGAACATAATCTAATGCATGTTCCATTACCCAGAAGTCCATCTCCGGCATCAACCCTGTTCTTTCATAATATTTGAGGAAAACAGGCGGTGTTATTTTTCCGCTATCGCTTTGATGGCGAATCAGAACCTCAAGGGCAACGATTATATGATCGGATAAACGCACCTGTGGCTGAAAATAGAGAATGAACTGGCCGCTGTTTTGCAGCTTCTCAATTTGTCTTTGGGCTTCAATGTAGCTGTTCCCTTCAACAATATGGCTGTAATTCGGCACCATCTCAAAATCTGTCGGTTGAGTCATATTCATCTCACCCGTGAGTAAATCCAGGTCGGAATTGTCGGGAACCGATTGTTTAAGTGAAGTGGTAACGAAGGGGCGATAAATAACGACCCCAAGGCTAATAATCAGAAGATACAAAAACACAGCGCTCACAGAGTGGCCGCTGGCGAGCCAGACTTTGACTGGAGAAGGCGTTGACCAACTGACGATTTCGGAAATCCGCGGAACCATGTCCAGATAAGTTGCGCCGTATGCGACCAGGTAAGACATTAAGGGAACAAGGACAAACGGGATAATCATGACGGGGTTGAGGACAATCGGATAACCAAAAATGAGAGGCTCATTGATATTAAAAATTGCCATGGGTGCCGCTACGCCTAACAAGCGGCGATGGGGGCTTTTGGCTTCCATGAAAATACAAATTATCAAACTCACGGTATTACCCGTTCCGCCAGCATTGCACCACATATCGTAGAATACAGGGCTAAGGATATTCAGCGGGTGATGAAGAGTATGCCAGTCATTGATATTTATTTTTTGTGCCGCAGTAAAAGCAACATCAATATCCAAAAATAGGTAATAACCGTGAAGGCCAAAGAACCATGGCACCGTACGCAAGAGAACATATGAAATGCCATGTAAAAAATCTTTTGGATAAAAATACATGGACAAGTTATTGAGAAAATCCATCCCGCTTTTCAGCCAAATGGCAGCACCCAGTTTAATGGCACAACTAAAGAGCGCAATAATACCCAGCGTGGCAAAAAAAGAGATGATATTCGTATAGCTATTGTCTTTCCATAAGCGGAGTTTTAGCAGATTCTCGCTCACCACTTCTTGTAGGTAATTGCCGAAGACTCCAGAAGCCAGCGCCAGGGGGATACTGATGTCTAAGAAGAACTGTGCATTATCATCAAGGATTCGGCGGAAGATCATCAAGGTGCTGATGCTTAGTGCAATACAGTAAATCTGTGAGAGACGGTTTCTGACAGCCCAGTGAACCGCGACATAGATGTTCATCACCAACGGTGCCAGCGCTAAAAAACCAACCTGGAGCTGCATGAACCAGATGGCAGCATTATTAAATCCGGTGGTATCACAGATGACTGATGCAGTAATGACGAGTCCCCGGACGATTGATAAAGGGACAATTGCCATGGTGCTGGCAATAATGGCATGAGCAAATCGATTGTTTAATAAACGACTTTGACTGTTATGCAGACGATGCAGCAGATTGTTGTACAGCCACAGTTTTCTCACAAAGTTACCTGAAATATGTATGCTTATTGATAATTGTATTTAAATGGACAATTGCATGACTAAAAAATGGAATAAATGATATTTACTTCATAATTAAATTATTAAATACCTTTTCAATTTATTTTTTAAATACACTTCGATAACAAAGAGACATCTGTGGTTTAACTATTACACCCTCTCATAAAAGCAACGACGAGAATGGTACCAATAACAAAGGTAGCCAGTACCTTCGATACTAATCCAGTGATAAAGAAGACAGACCCCAGCACAAGAAAAATAACAAATGCCTTACAATAGTTTGATAACATCGTTAATAACCTGCTAACCCCAGCCAAAAATATTAAACACCCACAGTCCTGGGGGTATATTTAATCTAGGGTAACAATATTTGTACTGCTAAGTAACTCTGGTAAATGTTCAAAATTACGCATTCAGGTGTGATTATCTGTACACCTGATATAAGTTAAATTACAGGCAATAAAAAAGCAGCCATAACAGGCTGCTTTCGAAGGAGATGTTGGTCGGCACGGAGAGATTTGAACTCTCGACCCTCGCCACCCCATGACGATGCGCTACCAGGCTGCGCTACGTGCCGAGATCGTGCAAATAATACTACCTTTTTCGCGATCGTTTGCAAGACAGCTTTTTGCTAACTGGTTCATAAATAAACAATCAGTTAGCAATGAAACGCTTCTCGTCGGTTAGCACCTGGAGCAACAACCCAAGTTGAGGCTTGGTTTCTTTGATGCGTTCACCCTGCAAATCGTACATCCGATAGTTACCGTTATTATCAAGCACTAACGTCATGTCAGGAAGAGTGACCGCGAGGCTGTTGTTATCCGCACCCACAACCCAATTATTGCGACGTGTCGCGGCAAACAAGTCTTCACCTTGTGAATACTCGTTGGCTGGATTTTTAACGTGCAACAGGCGCTGCATCAGGGTTGTCATGACATCCTGATGGTCGGTGAGCTTGGTGATGGTTTGCGCTGGTGTGCCAGGCCAATGGATAACTAATGGCACCTCAATACGTGAGCGTGACCATGCAAAGGATTCCTGCTCTTTACCCAGCGGCACGCCATGACCTGCGGTAATAATTACCACCGTATTCTGGAGCTTCCCGGAGGCTTCCAGCGCATCAAGTACACGTTTGATTTGCTCATCAACACTAACCGCTGCGCGAGCATAACGACGAGCAAAGGCCTGCTGATTGGTGTCTGCTGTAATATTGGTGCCATTAAAAGCAACCCAGGAGAACCAGCGGTTATCTTCGGACGCGTATTGGTTTAGCCAGTTAACCCATTGCGTCGCTGTTTGCTCGTCAGACTGGCTTTTTGCTGAAGGCAAAGAGAAGTCTGAGAGCAGGGCCTGGCGATACATTGACGAGTCAAAACCATCGGAGGCGAACAGCCCCAGTTGATAGCCTTGCTGGTTCAATGCCGTAATTAAAGCCGCAGGAATTCGGGCGGATAACACGCCATCCATGTAGGCTGGCGAGATACCGTAGAACAGGCCAAAGATACCGTTATCGGTCCCGTTGCCCGCACTCATATGCTGCGTAAAGTTGATATTGCCCGCCGCAAACTCGCTCAGGTTCGGCAAATCTTTCTGCGTATGTTCAGCATTCAGGCCGTCGACCGTAATCAGCAATACGTTGTGACCCGTGCCCATATCGCGGAATTGGAGGTCGCTCAGTGGATACTGCACCGATACCGCTTCAGGACTACCTTGCTCCACGAGGCGGCGTTGGTACTCTTTTGCATCCAACAGGCCATGTTTTTCGAGGAAGCGGCGGGCCGTCATCGGGTAAGACAGCGGTAGGTTGGCGCGCTGCATGGTTATCGGGCGATAGAAATTCGCATCGGCCCAGATATACATAATATGGCTACTGAAGAAGGCGACGAAGAACAGCACGACCACAGGTTTTGCATAGTGTTTGCGCCGCCCCAGGCTGCGCAGTTTCTGCCAGCTCCAGGTCGCAAACAGCATTTCAATTAATAAAATCACCGGCACGCTGATAAACATCAGTTGCCAGTCGCGCGCCATCTCACTCTGGTCGGGGTTAATCACCAGTTCCCAGACAATCGGATTAAGGTGGAGATGGAAGCGAGTAAAGACTTCGCTGTCGATAAGCAACAGCGTCATGCCTGCGGTAGCGAGCGCTGCCGAGACAAAGCGCATCAGGCGTTGTGACATCACAACGAACGTTAGCGGGAAGAGAATCAGCAAGTAGGTGGCGAACACCACAAAGCTAAAATGACCGATAACACTCAGCCAGGAATAAATACGACCCGTGAGCGTTGTCGGCCAGTCGGCGACAAACAAATAGCGGCTACCCAGCAGTGTTGCCAGCAGGATATTGAACAAGGCGAACCAATGTCCCCAGCTGACCATCTGGGAAACTTTTTCGCGGTAGCGCTGACGGTTAGTCACCATAACGTGTAACTACGATCCCTTAATGAGCTTTGTCTTCGCTCACGGAGGCTTGCAACGCCTCAGCGAAAGAGCGAGCCAACGAGCGGCGTTGAGCAGAAGCTACGCTGGTATTAATTAAGTTGGTGACCATGTTTCCCAGTACCATCAGGGAAAGATCGGTTGGCGTTTGGTGCTTTTCCAGCACGCTTGCCAGTTCACTCAACAGTTCTTCGACGCGTTCGTCACTATAACGGGATATTTGTGGCATAAATTAACAATCAATTAGATTCAGGAAAGGGCGTTATCTTACCGTAGCAGGACCTATTTTTCTTGAATTATTTAGGTGATGTTGCACATGGCTTCAGGCAATGGTTGAATACCGCCGAGTCTAAAAGGAGAGTTTATCATGAGTCTGGATATCGACCAGATTGCCTTACACCAGTTAATCAAGCGCGGCGAGCAGACACTTGAAGTTGTGTTGCGCGATTCTCTGTTGGCAACGAACGGCGCCGTAGAAGAGATGATGGCTGAATTGCATCGCGTCTACAGCGCAAAAAATAAAGCCTATGGTCTGTTCAGCGAAGAGAGTGAATTGGCGCAAGCGCTACGCTCGCAGCGTAAAGGCGATGAGGATTTCCTCGCATTCAGCCGCGCAGCCACTGGCCGACTGCGTGATGAACTGGCGAAATATCCATTTGCGGATGGCGGCATCGTGCTGTTTTGCCAATATCGTTACCTGGCTGTGGAATATTTGCTGGTGGCGGTACTGAATAATTTAAGCAGTATGCGCGTCAACGAAGAGCTGGATATCAGTTCAACGCATCACCTGGATATCAACCACGCCGATATCGTGGCGCGTATTGATCTGACCGAATGGGAAACCAATCCAGAATCCACGCGTTATCTGACGTTCCTGAAAGGACGAGTAGGGCGCAAAGTTTCTGACTTTTTTATGGATTTCCTCGGTGCAAGCGAAGGTTTGAACGCCAAAGCGCAGAACAAAGGCTTGTTGCAAGCGTTGGACGACTTCACCAACGAAGCGCAACTGGATAAAAATGAGCGTCAGGCCGCGCGTCAGCAGGTTTATGCATACTGCAACGAGCAACTCCAGTCTGGGGAAGAGATTGAGCTTTCTTCGCTGGCTGATGAGCTACCGTGGGCGGTTGATGATAAAAACTTCCAGCAGTTTACAGCCGATAAAGGCTATGAACTGGAAGAGAGCTTCCCGGCCGATCGCAGCACGCTGCGCCAGTTAACCAAGTTCGCCGGTAGCGGTGGTGGGTTAACGATTAGCTTTGACGCCATGTTATTAGGCGAGCGTATTTACTGGGATCCAGCGACTGACACGCTGACCATTAAGGGCACGCCACCGAATCTGCGCGACCAGTTACAACGCCGCAGTTCTGGAAAATAGCCATAAAAAAACCCGCCGAAGCGGGTTTTTTTTCGAGCTAAATTCGCGATTAAGCGCGAACGAAGTCGATGTGGCTCAGTTTTGGCTTGAACGGGTGACGCTGAACAGCCTGAACTTTAACCTTAACTTCTTTACCGTCTACAACCAGAGTCAGAACTTCTTCGTAGAAACCTGGTTTAGCTTGCAGGTTCATTACGTTGTCGTGATCCAGTTCGATAGAGATCGCAGCTTCGGAACCACCATAGATGATTGCCGGGAATTTGTTAGCTGCACGCAGGCGGCGGCTCGCACCCTTGCCCTGCTCTTTGCGTTCTACTGCATTGATAGTAAACATTAACTGTTTCTCTCTTAAATAATCCTGTTACAGGCGACCCAGCAACAGGTAAGTGATCTGCTTTGCGGATGCAAAAGCGGGCGGGATTATAGCCATATCTGGCCTCGGCTTCAATGAAAAGAACCTTTAACCGCGCAATTCATTCGCGCGGCGGAAGCGGCCTTCGTAATCAAATACCTTTTCCCGCACGTTCCAGAAGTTGCCATTTTTGCGTGCAACGACAAAATCCGGATGGCGCAGTGCCGATTGCTGGGCGACGACATCGGCGGCGTTTATCCAGCGCAGCGGCACGCCTGGCGCACGGCTGTGCGGTCGAATAAACAGCTGTTCAAATGCCATGCGTTGGGCTGGCGTTTGTAAGCGGAACCGTTCGCTGACATCTGCGCCATCTTCATCAAAATAGGTGATCTTCAGCCAGTCACTTTTATCGTCGCCCCCGTGTTGAAGCGTCATGCCCCCGCAGCGTAGAACCAGCGCGTCTTTTAATTTCAGCGCGGCTTTTAACATATCGTCAGGATCGACCAGAACGTGATCGCACTGGTGGCAGCGACGTGCAGCGATATCGTTTTCAGCATGACATTGCGGGCAATTTTTGAAGCGGAAACGGTAATCGCACTGCTCCCTGGAGCCATCGTCATCTTCAAACCATCCCTGACAGCGGCGGCCAAAGTGTTCAATCAATGTGCCGTCGCTGGTGGTCTTGCCCCAAAAAGTATTGGCAAAACCACAGGAAGGGCAAAAGACTTGCACGGGCACGTTGTCACTTTTGCCTTTTGCAGCGCCGACTTCCGGCGTGAACAAGTCATGGGGATTGCCTGCATAATCGAGGATTAAACAATCTTTTTTGCCAGGCGACAGGCGCAAACCACGACCCACAATTTGCTGGTAAAGGCTGACGGATTCCGTCGGGCGTAAAATGGCAATCAGATCGACGTGTGGCGCGTCAAAGCCCGTGGTGAGCACCGAAACATTCACCAGGAAACGGAATTGCTGATTTTTGAAGGCTTCAATTAATGTATCGCGCGCTGGTCCTGGGGTATCAGCCGTAATCAACGCGGCATCGTTAGAGGGTAGCAGCGCGGTGACTTCTTTAGCGTGTTCGACAGTGGCGGCAAAAATCATTACGCCGCGCCGGTCGGCGGCAAACTCAACAATCTGGCTGATGATATGCGGGGTAATGCGTTTTTGCTGTTTCAGCTCGCGATTAAGATCCGCTTCGCTAAACAGGCCATTGGATTGCGCCTGCAAGCGGCTGAAATCGTACTGCACTACCGGCATGTCCAGCCGTTCTGGCGGTGTTAAATAGCCATGCTTAATCATGTACCGCAGCGGTAATTCGTAAATACAGTCCCGGAACAGGGCGTTTTCGTTGCCGCGCACCATGCCGTGATAGTGAAAATGGTAAATCCAGCCTTTTCCTAAACGATAAGGCGTGGCGGTCAGACCTAACAGGCGCAGCTTCGGATTCGCAGAGCGTAGATGGGCAAGGATTTGCTGATATTGGCTGTCGTCGGAATCGCCGATACGGTGGCACTCATCGACTATCAGTAATGAAAACTCGCCCAGGAATTGCTCAAGATTACGTGCAACAGACTGCACGCTGCCAAAAACCACTTTGCCGTTGCTCTCTTTACGTTGCAGCCCGGCGGCAAAAATATCGGCTTCCAGCCCTAGCGCACAATATTTTGCATGGTTTTGCGCCACGAGTTCTTTGACGTGCGCCAGCACCAACACCCGTCCGCGAGCAACTCGGGCAAGTTCGGCAATCACCAGGCTTTTCCCCGCACCCGTTGGCAACACAATGACGGCTGGCGTGATGTGCTTGCGGAAATGGGCGAGCGTGGCGTCCACGGCTTCTTGTTGGTAAGGGCGTAAGGTAAAGGACATCGATACTCCTACCCTTCATCTTTCGAGCTACAGGGGTGTTGGCTGCACTCACTTACCCCAGTCACTTACTTGAGTAAGCTCCTGGGGATAAGCTCTCTTGCCGCCTACCTGTAACTCGAAATCTAAAGGGTATAAAACTAGTCACAAGTGAAACATCAGCGTCGATTATGCCATGAAACAGGGTTTTAGCTTGAGAGAGTTTTCTATCCCGCTATACTGGCAAACTAATTAACAGGCAAATCAATTTTTCCTTATAAAATGGGCGAATGCCCTGCTGGCCATTTGGTGCTGGCTCCTCTTTGAAACAGGCAATATTTTAATGCGACTCGATAAATTTATCTCTCAGCAACTTGGCGTGAGCCGCGCTATTTCTGGCCGTGAAATCCGTGCCAGCCGTGTCACCATTGATGGTGAAGTAGTGCGTGACGCCTCTTTTAAACTGAACCCGGAACATCAGGTTGAGTTTGATGGCCGTTCGTTGACTCAGGAAAATGGCCCTCGCTACTTTATGCTTAATAAGCCGCAGGGTTATGTCTGTTCCACCGAAGATCCGGATCACCCGACCGTGCTCTATTTCCTGGATGAGCCGATGGCGCACAAACTGCATGCTGCAGGGCGCCTGGATATCGATACCACCGGGCTGGTGCTGATGACCGATGATGGGCAATGGTCGCATCGCATTACTTCTCCGCGTCATCATTGTGAAAAAACCTATCTGGTGACGCTGGAAAATCCTGTCTCCGATGACACGGCAGAACAATTCGCCGCAGGCGTTCAATTGCATAATGAAAAAGATCTGACGTTACCAGCGGTAATGGAAGTCATCACGCCGCTTGAGGTGCGTTTGACCATTAAAGAAGGGCGTTATCACCAGGTAAAACGCATGTTCGCCGCAGTGGGGAACCATGTTGTAGGCCTGCATCGTGAGCGTATTGGCGCTGTTGCAATGGACGCCAGTCTCGCACCAGGTGAATATCGCCGCTTAACCGAAGAAGAAATTGCAAGCTTTGGCATGCCGCCACGTTAATCCCCGGAGGATGTGTTGAGTAGTAAGCAAAACTCGTCAATTGGTATTGTGGTGATACTTGGCTTGTTGGCCATGTTAATGCCGCTGTCCATCGATATGTATTTACCGGCTTTGCCAGTTATTGCCTCGGAATTTGGCGTGCCGGCTGGCAGCGCGCAAATGACGCTAAGCACCTATATTCTCGGTTTCGCTATCGGCCAGCTATTTTATGGACCGATGGCTGACAGCATTGGTCGTAAGCCTGTGGTGCTCGGGGGGACGCTCATCTTTGCCGCGGCGGCAATTGCTTGTGCGCTTTCACAGACGATCGATCACCTGATTGCGATGCGTTTTCTTCATGGCCTGTCGGCTGCCGCTGCAAGTGTCGTGATCAATGCCCTGATGCGCGATATTTATCCGAAAGAAGAGTTCTCACGCATGATGTCGTTCGTCATGCTGATAACAACCATTGCGCCGCTGGTTGCGCCAATGGTTGGGGGCGCGGTGCTGGTGTGGTTTAGCTGGCACGCCATCTTCTGGATTCTGGCGCTGGCAGCCCTGCTGGCTTCAGGGATGATTTTCTTCCTGATCCACGAAACGCTACCGGTTGAGCGTCGCCAGAAGTTTCATTTGCGTACGACGATCGGTAACTTCGCCACATTGTTCCGCCACAAACGTGTGTTGAGTTATATGCTGGCGAGCGGTTTCAGCTTTGCGGCAATGTTCTCATTTTTGAGCGCTGGGCCGTTTGTTTACATCGAGCTGAATCATGTCGCGCCGCAGCATTTCGGCTACTACTTCGCGCTTAACATTGTCTTCTTGATCATCATGACGCTGATTAACAGTCGCTTTGTGCGCCATTTTGGCCCACTGGCAATGTTCCGCTTCGGGCTGTTAGTGCAGTTTGCTATGGCAATCTGGTTGGTGGTGAGCACTGGGCTGGATCTCGGCTTTTGGTCGATGGTGCTGGGGATTGCGGTATTTGTCGGCTGCGTGTCGATGGTTTCTTCGAATGCGATGGCGGTTATTCTTGATGAATTTCCCCATATGGCGGGAACCGCCTCTTCATTGGCAGGGACATTCCGCTTTGGCATCGGCGCATTAACGGGCGCATTGCTCTCGATTGCGACCTTTAACACCGCGTGGCCTATGATTTGGTCGATTGCGGTATGCGCTACGTGTTCAATCGTTTTCTATGTCTATGCCAGTCGCCCTCGCTTAGCGACGAAATAATCCTAAAGTCATAAAACGGGTATCGCCAGATGCCCGTTCTTTAATCCAAATCAACGAAAATCCCCCACAAAAGCCTACAATTTGTTTCTCAAATGTAAACGCATCAACAACAAAAAGTCACATTCTTGTAGTTAAAAAGGTTGAGTTACATCGCAGAAAGCGTTACATATAGCGCCGAAACGTGTGCAGCTCCACAAAAATAAAACGTTAAATGTGAAATGGTAGACAAATAATTACAACGGATGTAAGCGGTTTCCAGGTTGTTTACACACAATTAACCAACATTGTGTTAACCTTTATGTAAACCGTTTGTGAAATAATTTTGGATTTTTTTGGGGATACCACAGTGAATACGTTACAGCTTTCCATCGTTCATCGCTTACCACATAGCTATCGTTGGCTGGCAGGTTTTGCAGGTTCCAGAGTTGAACCGATTCCGCAAAATGGGCAGGGCGCTGAAAATTGTCTGATTGGCCTTAAATTGCTGAGCGACAGTAACAGTGATTCAGCCTGGCCGACGATGCAAAAATTAAGCCTCGCGTTACGAGATATTGAAGTGGATTCTGCGGTTGTCGAGTGTGAAGGTCAGCCTTGTCTGTTTGTTAATCGCCAGGATGAACAAACCGCAACCTGCCGCCTGAAAAACTTTGGCGTCGCGATTGCTGAGTCTTTCTCCAGCGCTAATCCATTTTAACGCTTAAATTCATCAGGCAAGTGCGAGTAACTGACGTGTATATTCCGCCTGAGGCGCGGCAAAAATTTGCTGACATGCCCCTTGTTCCACCACTTCACCCTGCCGCAGCACCACAACCTGATGGCATAAAGACTTCACCACTCGCAAATCATGGCTGATAAAAATGTAGGCCAGCT
This sequence comes from Buttiauxella agrestis ATCC 33320, assembly GCF_000735355.1. Classification (GTDB taxonomy): domain Bacteria; phylum Pseudomonadota; class Gammaproteobacteria; order Enterobacterales; family Enterobacteriaceae; genus Buttiauxella; species Buttiauxella agrestis. Next base: position 44,644 of record NZ_JMPI01000042.1, on the reverse strand, counting down.
GATGTTTTTCCTGCAATGACTTCAGCAGTGCAAGAATTTGCGCCTGGACTGAGCGATCGAGCGAAGAGGTCGGTTCATCAAGAATCATCAACTCTGGCTGCAAAATGAGCGCCCTGGCAATCGCAATGCGCTGTCGCTGCCCGCCTGAAAACTCCGCTGGATAGCGGTGCATCGTTTCCGGATCTAATCCCACTTCCTGCATGGCAACGATCACTTTCTGCTCGCGTTCCGCAGCACTTAACGCAGGTTGATGGACGCGCAAACCCTCTTCAATAATCTGTAAAACATCCAGTCGCGGATTTAACGACGAATTGGGATCCTGAAAAACGACCTGAATACGACGGCGCAACGGCAGCAGCTTTTTGCGGTTAAGTTCATGCAACGCCACCCCATCGAACCAAATCTCACCGCTGGAATGAATGAGCCGTAACAACGCAAGGCCAGTGGTACTTTTCCCCGAACCCGACTCCCCAACCAGGCCGATGCTTTCACCGGCACGAAGCGAAAAACTCAGATCTTTAATCCCATAGTTGTAGCCGATGGTTTTCTTGAGCAGGCCCCGACGAATGGGGAAGGCGACTTGTAAATCATGAACTTTGAGTAGGGGAGGATTCGACTCGTCAACCGGACGCGGGCTGCCAGAAGGTTCTGCCGCCAGCAGTTGCTGAGTGTAGGTATGTTGCGGCGCAGATAACAATTTCACCGCCGAGTTTTGCTCAACACATTTGCCGTAGCGCATGACCGCCACATTATCTGCAAGCTTTTTGACGATGCTCAGATTATGAGTGATAAACAACAACCCCATATTTAACTCTTGTTTGAGTTCTTTGAGCAGTTGCAGAATTTGTGCCTGTACGGTCACGTCCAGCGCGGTCGTTGGCTCATCGGCAATCAACAGCTCCGGGCGGGTGAGCAGCGCCATTGCAATCATTACGCGCTGGCGCTCGCCACCAGAAAGCTGGTGCGGAAAGTCACTTAAACGATTTGCCGCATTGCGAATGCCGACTCTATCGAGGCAAGTCAGCATTTCTGCACGTGCCGCTTCACGGCGCATGCCACGGTGCAGTGATAACACTTCATAAAGCTGCTTTTCAATATTGTGTAACGGATTGAGCGAAACCATTGGCTCCTGGAAAATCATGGCGATTTTATTTCCGCGCACGGTACGAAGCAGTCGTTCAGGCGCGTGTAACAATTCCTGGCCTTTAAAGAAGATTTCGCCAGCGGGATAAAGCACCGGTGGTGCTGGCAATAAGCGCAAAACCGATAACGCCGTAACGCTTTTTCCGGAACCGGACTCGCCAACCAGCGCCAGCGTTTCGCCCGCGTTCACCTCAAGTGATAAATCATCCACCACTTGCCTGATGGTATCGCCGCTGCGAAAAGCTACGGATAAATTCTTAATGGACAGCAGTGGAGTCGTCATATCAGTGCGCCTTGCTCGGGTCAAAGGCGTCGCGCACTGCTTCGCCAATAAAAATAAGTAACGTCAGCAAAATGGCCAGAGAGAAAAATGCGGTAATCCCAAGCCACGGAGCCTGAAGGTTATTTTTCCCTTGTAACAGTAATTCACCGAGGGACGGAGAACCAAGCGGTAGTCCGAAGCCTAAGAAATCCAGCGAGGTGAGAGTGGTAATGGAACCACAAAGGATAAACGGCAAAAATGTCAGCGTAGCCACCATGGCGTTGGGCAGCATATGACGCAGGATGATTGACCTGTCACTCACGCCCATAGCCTGCGCGGCGCGAATATAGTCGAAGTTTCGCGTACGGAGAAACTCAGCGCGTACCACGCCCACCAGACTCATCCAGCCAAACAAAACGGTAATACCCAGCAGCCACCAAAAATTCGGCTGAATGACGCTTGAAAGCAGGATTATCAGGAATAACGTCGGCATTCCTGACCATACTTCGATAAAACGCTGCCCCCATAAATCCACCCGCCCGCCGTAATAGCCTTGTACCGCGCCTGCAAGAATGCCAATAACGCTGGAAAATAGCGTCAGCATCAGGCCGAAGAGGATTGAAATACGCGTGCCGTAAAGAATACGCGCCAGCACATCGCCGCCATTAGCGTCTGTTCCAAGCCAGTTCTGGCTGCTCGGGGGGGAAGGAAAAGGAACCGTGGTGGCAAAGTTAATCGCATTAGAACCAAAGCGGATCGGCGCCCACAGCACCCAACCATTTTGGTTCAGGCGTTGCGCAAGCCACGGATCCTGATAATCAGCAGGGGTTGCCAGCGGGCCGCCGAAATCGCTTTCACTGTAATTGGTGAGGAAAGGAAAATAGAGACGCTCCTGATAATGCACGATGAGCGGACGATCGTTGGCTATCAACTCAGATCCAAGACTGAGCAAGAACAGAACGCCGAACACCCATAGCGACCAATAGCCACGTTTGTTTTGGCGTAAACGCGCCCAGCGGGCCTGATTAACGGGACTTAAACGGCTCATCCTCGCCCCTCGAAATCAATACGCGGATCAACCAGCGTGTAAGTAATGTCGCTCAGAATATTAAGCAGCAGACCAATCAGGGTAAAAATGTAAAGTGTGCCAAACATCACCGGATAGTCGCGAGAAATAGTCGAGTCATAGCCGAGCAATCCCAGTCCGTTAAGTGAAAACATTACTTCGATCAGCAGCGACCCGGTAAAAAACATACTGATGAACGTGGCAGGAAAACCGGCAATCACTAAAAGCATGGCGTTGCGAAACACATGCCGGTAGAGAATCTTATTTTCATCCAGCCCCTTGGCTCGAGCCGTAACGACGTATTGCTTGCGGATTTCGTCGAGAAATGAGTTTTTCGTCAGCATCGTTAACGTCGCAAAACCGCCAACCACGGTAGCTAATACTGGCAGCGTGATGTGCCAAAGATAATCAATGATTTTCCCGTACCACGGCAGGGTATCGAAATTGGTAGAAACCAGACCACGCAGCGGGAACCAGTCCAGATAACTGCCGCCGGCAAACAAAACAATCAGCAAAATAGCGAACAGGAAGGCTGGGATCGCATAGCCAATAATAATAAAAGTGCTGCTCCAGATATCAAAACTGCTGCCATTGCTGACCGCCTTTCGTATGCCTAGCGGAATCGACACCAGGTAGATAATTAAGGTGCTCCACAGACCAATCGAGATAGAAACCGGCAGGCTTTCTTTGATGAGGTTTAACACCGATGCGCTGCGAAACAGGCTGTTGCCAAAATCAAAACGCAGGTAATCGCCGAGCATTTTGAAGTAGCGTTCATGAATGGGTTTATCAAAGCCGTAGCGATGGGTGATTTCGGCAATCACTTCCGGGTCGAGGCCGCGAGCACCGCGATACTGGCTGTCAGTTGCGTTAGCTACGCCAACTCGCGCATGGCCGCTGCCCATGGTATCTGTTGCCATCCCAGGAACGCCGACGCCGTGACCCAACTGTATGGCGGCGATAGCCTGATCAACAGGGCCGCCAGGCGCTATCTGAACAATGAAAAAATTGATGGTGATGATCGCCCATAACGTGGGGATGATTAGCAGCAAGCGACGTAACAGATAACTTCCCATGTGTGCCCTTAACGTCGGTTTTCTGGTAGTTGAGCGGCTTTGTTGACGTCATACCACCAGGTATCAAATCCGGTGGTGTATAACGGATGAATCGCAGGTTTTGAGAATTTACTCCACCAGGCAAAGCGGTCTGCGGCCATGTACCACATGGGAATCATGTAATAATTCCACGTCAGAACACGATCCAGCGCGCGGCCTAACGGCAGCAGTTTCTGTTTATTACCTTGATTAGCCACAATCTCAGAGGCCAGTTTGTCGATGACCGGGTTTTTTACGCCAGGGGCATTGTAGGTGGAATCGACATATTCGGATGCCCACGCGATTTGTACATCCGCGCTGGGGTAAGGCATTGCGCTGTAGAGTGTTGGCATCATGTCATAATCGCGGGTGCGCAGGCGGTTGGTCAGTTGCGAGTTATCGACCTGGCGAATTTCCATCGTGACCCCCAGTCGTTGCAGGTTATGCTGGAAGGGTAAAATCCATTGTGTATTACCGGTAGTGGCCGTCAGTAATTCAAAGGTGAAGGGTTTCCCCGTTTTAACATTGATAAGTTTTTGGTCTTTAAGTTCCCATCCAGCCTCTTTGAATAACGCCAGAGCTTTGAGTAGATTGTCACGATCAAAACCATTTCCGCTGGATTTTGGCGGGTTGTAGACAGTCGTGAAGATTTCTGGCGGTAAGTCTTTTTTCATCGGGGCCAGTAAAGTCAGCTCATCGGCATCAGGGTAATCACGAGCGGCATACTCGGTGTTCTGGAAATAGCTGTTGGCACGGCTGTAGGCGTTATAAAAAAGCGCCTTGTTCATCCATTCAAAATCAAATGCCAGGCCAACGGCTTCGCGGACTTTTCGGTCTGCAAAGATAGGGCGTTGGACATTAAAAGCCAGCCAGCGCGTATCTTGCGCCGCTTCGTTAGGTTGTTCTTCTTTGACGATGAAATGATTAGCGAAGTTTTTACCGATGTAACGGGTTGCCCAGTTCTTGGCCGATGCTTCGTTGCGAAAATCAAACGCACCGGCTTTGAAGGCCTCGAAGGCGACATTATCGTCAAGATAATAATCATAACGGATGGAGTCAAAATTCCAGCGCCCACGGTTGACGGGCAAATTGGCGGCCCAGTAATCTCTGACGCGTGAATAGGTGATGTACTGCCCCATACGCCACGCGGTAATTTTATAAGGGCCGCTGGCTGGAGGTGGCTTTGAAAGCGGGTCGCTGAGCTTATGGTCTTTCCAGAATTGCTCAGGGAACACTGGCAGAGAGAACAGCCCCAGCATTCGTTCTTTGCTCGGTTCTGCAAGCTCGATGCGCACCGTTAAAGGCGCGATAGCTTTGACCTTCGCACCTTTATAAATCAGCCGAAACTGCGGTACACCTTCGGTCATGAATTTATTAAAAGTGAAGGCAACATCGCTGGCTTTAATCGGGGTGCCATCATGAAAACGCGCCCGAGGATTAATTTCGATTTCAGCCCAGGCAAAGTTGTCAGGGTAACGCGCCATTTCACCAATTAACGGGTAGTAGCTGCCGGGTTCATCATCGGAAGTGGTAAACAGCGTGTCATAAAGAGTTTCAGTGCGCACACCCGCATTGCCACGCAAAGCATAACGGTTGAAATTATCAAAGGTCCCAATCGCCGAGAGCGTGATATTTCCGCCCTTTGGGGCCGCAGGATTGACGTAATCGAAATGGGTGAAATTGATGGCGTATTTAGGCTCACCTAAAACGGCAAATGAATAACTTTCCTTGATGTTTTCGGCCTGGCTTTGGAAAGTCATCAGGCAAAGGCTTAGCAGAGCGAAGGCGCGAGCTAACATCGTATGGGCCAATCCTTGTAACGTCATGATGATGAATCATAAGTTATACCCACGATACTTCAAGCCGCATCTTTGTCAGACGTCAGGAGTTACTCTGAAAAACCCGCACCTTTAAGCTCATCGTACGTTTTTGTTTCCTCTTCCCATTCCTTCAATTGCTCGAAGGTGAGAGGGCGTGCGAAGTAGAAGCCCTGCAAGTAATTAACACCCTGTTCCATTAGCCATCTGGCTTGCTCTGGCGTTTCAACACCTTCGGCAACGGTGGTCATGCTCAGTTTTCGGGCAAGCGTTAACACCGCATCAAGCACCGGAGAAGTGACTGTTTCAAGGCCAATAGAATTCACAAAGCCTCTGTCTATCTTGAGATAATCAAGTTTGAAACGCTCAAGATAAATCAGTGCACTGTGTCCGGTTCCAAAATCATCAACCGCAATTTCATACCCTTGCTCGTGCATCCAGTGGAACAGGCAGCTGGCTTCGTTTTCCTTAACCATATCGCGTTCCGTGATTTCAAAAATTAGCTGAAAATGATGAGGGGGTAATGAGGCAGCAAAAGCCTGAATATCTTCTTTGAAAGTGGGAGAGTGCAGATGACTGGGAGCCAGATTGACACCGAGTCGCGCCCCTGCGGGTAAAACTTGTTGCAGCCTTCTGGCATCACGCGTAATTAACTCAAATAAATGGCGTGTGAGAGGAACAATCAGTTGCTGTGCTTCTGCAAAAGCAATAAATGCATCGGGTGGGATAGATCCGGCAATAGGGTGGTTCCAGCGCATCAAGACTTCAACACCGGACATTTTCAAGTTTTTGGCATTCACAACCGGTTGATAAACGACATAAAACTGCCCGCGTTTAATCCCTGTGAGAATTTCTTTACCTGAGCGTAATCGTACCGTCAGTAACCAGGCGCATAACGCTACGCCAAGAATACCGAAGACAAGCCCGGTCAGGATGGAGATTTGAATATCTTCGACGGGCCAGGTTTTGCCGTACAACGCTATCCTGATGGGATAGCCTTTGATGGAGACCACGCGAGTGGGATGCTGCGGCAGCTCAGATACATTCATCACATTGCTGGAAAGGGTAGTCAGCGCTTTGTCGCCAGCGATTATCGCCATCGATAGCACATCACTTTGGCGGGTGGAGAACAGTAAATAAGGTGTGAGGTTCACATTCAGCGTCGCGAAAACACCTTTCCCTTGAATCACCGGGTTTTTAAACCATGCGGCAATCGTGGGTTTTCCCGGCATCATGGGAGTGCCATGTAAGATATCAATATCGATATCGGCGTTGATGTCTATATCAGGGACAAGCTCGTGCATATCGAGCATCATGCCGCCCGTTGCAGAAGAGCAGTAAGCAAAACCATCACGAACTAAAACAAAAGCGCGAACGTTAGCGTTAAAAGCAGCGCTTGAGGTCAGCTCGCCCGAAACCTGGTGGCAATCAGAAAGGGTTAATGGCTGAATACCGCTAGTCGTGGATTGAAGTTCTTGAAAAAAGTTACTCAGATAATCGCGGATATCGGTGGAAAGCGTGTCATAGCTTGCCTCCCGCTTACTGTGTAGCGTCAGACTGGTTATTCCACCGATCAGCAGCGCGGTAAGTACACCAGCCAAAATACTGAAGGCGGCGATTTGCCGGACTGAGGTGAAGTATCGTGAAAAAAGTATTTTCGAAAACATGGATAAATGGTTCCTGCATGAGCAAGAGACTTATTGTTTATAAGTATTTTTTCCGACTATAACGCAAAAGTTGCAACTGCGTCATAAAGTTTCGAACGTAAATTATAAATATTGTTAAAACGGATAAGCGAATGAATTCTAAGCCAAAATTTAGGCAACAAAAAACGCTGCCTGGGCAGCGTTATTTTATCGTCTCGTTGTTTTGCTTTTTTTTTGCAGCACAGCCAAGGGAGTAACTGTCTGCAGTCAGTGCATTAACTGCGGCTCAATACACGGCGCGCTTCGTTATAACGCTTTTTCCAATACGGTTCGTCCATGCTTGAAATCGTCACACCACTGCTGGTGGAAGCATGTACAAACTGATTATTACCGATGTAGATACCAACATGTCGACCCGTTGAACCTGCGCGGAACAGAACTAAATCACCCGTACGTAATTTACTACGTGAAATTGATTTACCTGAATCCTGCTGTTCAGACGTTGAACGAGGCAATTCTAAACCAAATTGTTCGCGGAATGTACGCTGCACGAATGCAGAACAATCAATTCCACTTCTGTTGCTGCCACCAAGACGATAACGAACGCCTTTCCAGCTTGCATATTGATCCATGAGACGTGATTTCACATCTACATTACGGACCATCTCTTCGAATTCATCCTGAGAAGCTTGCAGTAAAAAACCATCTTTATTGCCGACTGCATGCTGCTCAGAATGCATATTTGCTGTGTTTGTCGAACTACATGCTGACAGCATTACTGCCACAGCAACGGCGGGAATCACCCGCAAGATATATCTCAAAATAGGCTGAGATTTGACCATTATGTTTGTTATCCCTTGGTGTCCTTAACGATAAATATCGTTATACAAAATGCCAACGTGACGAGACTAATTATCTGGGCTCCATGAAACAATTGCTTAAGAGCAAAACTGTGGCATGACGCACAAATTTATTCACACTGCGAATGTATTGGCTTAAAAGCACAAAACGTATCCGAGGTTACCCTATCAACACTGGCGTGGCGAGAGCTTTTGAAGGTTTTTTTATAAGAAATTGTGATGTTAAAAGACAACAAGAAATATTGCACAATTGTTAACCATTGCTGGTGTTTATATATGCAGGTGATTCATTTGCCTGGAGAAGGTGAAAGGTTAAATATTAGCCTATTGCAGTGTTGGATAAAAAAACATCAGTGAACGTTTCCGAACCCTGATGTTTAACGGGAAATGATGTTTATATGATGTTGCTTGCTTATTTCTTTCTGCCCGGCAAATAACGATCCAGCAGGCTAATTAACCAGTCGCTTAGTGGGGTTAATAATGCCCAGGGTAAACAGACAAGCGCCACAGATAACGAGCCAACGAAGATATCGGTGAACCAATGCGCACCAATCATCACGCGCGGCAACATGAAGATCAGGAAAATTATCACCGCAATAGCAAACGCTTTTTTGCCGAAATATCGCAGCATGAAACCAGTGAAAATCAGAAGCATTAATCCATGATCGCCAGGGAAACTGTCTGATGAAGCATCCTTAGTGGGGAAATGCAGCAATTCGCTGACGCGATAAATATCGGTGAAATAAAGCGTCGGGCTGACGTGAGATTCCGGAATTAAATGGCCGAGCTGATTAATGATAATTGCGCAAAATAGCATCACAATTCCCATGATAACCATGCGACGACGACCGATTGCGGACTCTTTGCGCCAGTACCAGAAAAACAATGAACCCATGGCTAAGAGTGAAATACCATCGAACACCCGGTTATTGGTTATTGCCACCAGTTCCAGAAAGGCGCGGCTTTTAACCAGTGCCTGGTTGAAGAAATGGAAGATTGTGGAATCAAGTACGAACCATGAACCATGGCCCGCGGGCAGATACCAACTAAAAAATAATGCTAAACCCAGGGCGTTTAGCACCAGAATCGAGGGGAGTCGAATATTATTCATGCAAAACCACAAAATCATTAACAAAGGTGAAAGGGTAGACTTACAAACTTAAACGTAGCTTCAACAACGAGTTTTGTAACGCGTTCCAGTCCACTTCACCGCTATGAATCAACTCTATACGGCTATCTGGCGGAGCAACGTTCTGCGTCTCGATATGAAAATCCTGTCCCTGGCGATTAATGCGCACTAAGCCTTCAGTGATGCGCAGGACTCCTTTCACGCGTTCAACGGGAGCAAGTCTAGCCCATTCCAGAATACCCACTGTGTCAAAAAGTGTGTCTGCATCAAAAATCCAGCCGCAGCCTGTATAGCCCTGGCCGCTATTAATGCTGCGTCTCCAGCGTTGATGCTCAGGTAAACTGAGGGCGGCAAGCCCACGCGCCGCAGCATGGCTATGGTTATGTTCCGGGCTGGATGGCAGTTCCCGCAGGTTCAGCCGCGGTTTGTCGAGCAGGCTGATATCAATGTTGCCGTTCTGCGCATGGATAACTTCACGTTCACCGCCTTCACGTTGTAGCCATTCGCTCAGGGCGCTCCGGCTCACTTCGCTTGCGTGGTCTTCTTTATTAGCAATGATGATATCGGCGGCGGCGAGCTGGTCGCGGAAGTTGTCATTCTTGACTGCGCGTTCGTCCAGCAACTGGCGTGGGTCCAGCAAACACAGTGTCGCGTGGAGCTCAATCCACGGTTGGTAAACTTCGGCGGTGAGCATATCGAGAATTTGTTTCGGATGACCGAGGCCGGTGGGTTCGATAAGCAGGCGGTCAGGTTTGCCCTGGCGCAGCAACGTATTCAGGCCGACCTGCATCGGCAGCCCGTTCACACAACACATGCAACCGCCGGGGATTTCTTTTAATAATGCGCCGCTGTCGGCTAACAACGCGCCGTCGATGCCGACTTCCCCAAATTCGTTGACCAGCACCGCCCATTTTTCATGTTCTGGTTTATTGGCCAGCAAATGCAAAATCGTGGTGGTTTTTCCGCTACCGAGGAACCCGGTAATTAAGTTGGTTTTAGTCACAGGCGCTCCGGACAGGTTAACTGAATCTTTAAGTTTCCCTATCCTGAACGACATTGACCAAAAATTGAAGCGTGAACGGTCTTCATGTCCTTATGAAGACATTTTGATGATATTAATCGACTAGTTTTGCTACAGCTGCGCGCGCGCCGTTGGCTGATAATTCATTCCATGCGGAAGTGACACGTGTTACAAATTCCTCATTCAATGGCAAGTCACTGCCAAAGATTTCGTGCAGGCCGAGTAGGGCGTTGACGCGTTCATCATCGGTGCTGTTTTCGACCAGCGATTTGATTTTCACCGCCAGCGGGTCGCGAATATCAATCTCGTTCCCGGCATCATCGCTGCCGCTGACATAGCGCATCCATCCGGCAATTCCCAGCGCCAGGCATGGCCACTCGTCGCCCTGTTGCAGATGCCAGCGGACACTCTCCAGCATGCGTTGGGGCAGCTTCTGGCTGCCGTCCATCGCGATTTGCCAGGTGCGGTGTTTCAGCGCCGGGTTATCAAAGCGCTCAAGCAAGTTATGCGCATACTGCGGCAAACTCACGCCGGTGACACGTAAAGTCGGTGCCTGTTCTTGCATCATTAAGCGGTGCGCAGCCTGGCGGAAATTTTGGTCGGCCATACAGTCATTAATATGCTGGTATCCCGCGAGGTAGCCAAGATAAGCCAGGAAAGAGTGGCTGCCGTTGAGCATCCGAAGTTTCATTTGCTCCCACGGCATCACGTCATCGACCATTTCTACGCCGACTTCCTCCCACGCTGGGCGGCCTGCCACAAAATTATCTTCAATCACCCATTGGATAAACGGCTCGCCAGAAATTGCACATGGGTCTTCAACGCCTAACACATCTGTAATTTCTTGTAGCGACTCGGGCGTTGCCGCAGGCACGATTCTGTCGACCATGGTACTTGGGAAGGTCACATGTTCGCGGACCCAGTCGGCTAATTCCTGGCTGCGAGTTTCCGCCATACCAATGACTGCGTTACGCACCACATGGCCGTTATCGGGAATGTTGTCACAGGACAGCACGGTAAACGGACGCAGGCCGCGTTCACGACGGCGATTCAGGGCTTCAACCAGAATACCCGGTGCGGAATGGGGCTCGGTGGGATTTTGTAAATCGTGAATAATGCGTTCGTTATTGCTATCAAGCTTGCCGGTTGCCGGGTCGATGCAATATCCCTTTTCAGTCACGGTAAGAGAGACAATCGCGACCTGGGGTTCGCAGAACTTCTCAATAATCGCATCCAGCCCATCAAGTTTTGCATTTAGGCACTCGTTAACCGCACCGACAATAATGGCCTGATTGCCGTCGCGACCCTTTTCCAGCACGGTATATAAATGATCCTGCGCCCGCAGCGCGCTCATTAACTTATCGCCGCTGAACAGGCTTATTTCGCAAATGCCCCAGTCACCGCCTAACTTATTGAGCACCCGGTCAGTCAACAGCGCCTGGTGTGCGCGGTGAAACGCACCAAAACCAAAATGGACGATACGGGTTTTTAAAGCCTGGCGGTCATAACCAGGCTGTTGAATGTCGGCAGGTAACGTGACTGAAGCAATTGTGTTCATAAAATGCAAATCCTGGTTAACCAATTAGTAACATGGCTCAGTCTAAAGTTATATGACAACAAATTAAATTGGTGTGCTGCCTTTATCCCTTTAATGTGAGCTGGATCAACCAATATCACCGCAAAATTTGACCGGATAGAAGAATCCGGTATGGTAGTAAGCAATACAGTATTTATGAATTGGTATGACAACTTAACTGAGGAACTGTCGATGGAACAAACATGGCGTTGGTATGGCCCAAAAGACCCGGTATCTCTGGATGATGTGCGTCAAGCGGGCGCGACCGGTGTCGTTACTGCTCTGCATCACATCCCAAATGGCGAAGTCTGGCCGGTTGCCGACATCAAAGAGCGTCAGGCTGTGCTGGCAGCGAAAGGGCTAACCTGGTCCGTGGTAGAAAGCATTCCGGTGCATGAAGAAATCAAAACGCATTCCGGTGACTACGATAAGCATATCGCCAACTACCAGCAGAGCATTCGTAACCTGGCTGAATGCGGCATCGACACCGTATGCTACAACTTCATGCCGATTCTGGACTGGACGCGTACCGACCTGGAATACCAATTGCCAGACGGTTCAAAAGCCCTGCGTTTTGACCAGATTGCTTTTGCGGCGTTTGAGCTGCACATCCTCAAGCGCAAAGGTGCTGAAGCGGATTACAGCGAAGAAGAGCAGCGTCAGGCGTTGGACTACTTCAACAATATGTCCGATGCCGAAAAAGAAAAATTGACCCGCAATATCATTGCCGGTTTACCTGGTGCGGAAGAGGGTTACACCCTTGACCAATTCCGTGCACGCCTGGCGGAATACGACGGCATCAGCAAAGATCAATTACGTGAAAACATGGCGTACTTCCTGCGTGCGATTGTTGCCGTAGCCGAAGAAGTTGGCGTGCGTCTGGCGGTTCACCCGGATGATCCACCGCGTCCGATTCTGGGTCTGCCGCGTATCGTTTCAACCATTGAAGATATGCAGTGGCTGAAAGAAACCGTCGACAGCATTTATAACGGCTTCACCATGTGTACTGGTTCTTACGGCGTTCGCGCTGATAACGATCTGGTGCGGATGATTGAAACCTTCGGCGATCGCATTCACTTTACTCACCTGCGCGCAACGTGCCGTGAAGATAACCCGAAAACCTTCCATGAAGGCGCACACCTGCAAGGTGATGTGAACATGGTTGCGGTAGTGAAAGCGATTTTGACTGAAGAACAGCGTCGTAAAAACGCCGGTGACGTGCGTCCAATCCCAATGCGTCCGGATCACGGCCATCAGATGCTTGACGATCTGCACAAGAAAACCAACCCTGGTTACTCAGCGATTGGCCGCCTGAAAGGTCTGGCTGAAGTACGTGGTGTGGAACTGGCTCTGAAACAGACGATGTTCCCGGATCTGCTGAAGTAAGTTGTAAAGCCTGATAAAAAACGCGCCTTCTGGCGCGTTTTTTTATGGCTGCAATATCGACCTATTTATACAGACCCAGGTTACCCGTGAGCCTGGTGATTTTTTCTTCGGCCCAATTAACCCGATTGCGACCAGTTCAATGTTATTGCTCGACACAGCAGCAATACGTTCCCCATATTCATCATATGTCTTACATGACTGCGCCAGAGCGCTGAAGGGTATCGTATAAATCTCTTCGTCAGCTTCAGCAATGTTGAGCAACTCCTGTATATAAGCTCCGGGTGCCAGCAGAATCGGCAAAGGGGCATAAATAACGCCTGGATAATTGACGGCATCTGCACTTTGCATATCAGGACCCACCAGATTTTCCACCGTATGGCCGAAACTCATACCAATAACGCTGGCGGCGTTGATGGCAAGCCCAGGGCTTAGGTCTTTATCAATAATAATTGTGCTTCGATGTTGGCTGGCGTCGAACTTCATATTTTATCCTCGCAGGGGAATCTGGAATGGCTCATAGAGTCGCTCTTTGCGGTCAATATAATGCAGGAAGCTCGCGGGAAATTGCTGTCTAAATAGCTTGAAAAATGCACGTAATAAGGCAGGATTGACCCAATTAATACCTAAAATTAAAAGGATCTGACCTAATGGCCTTAAGCACAACAGATGTAAAGATTCTGGCTCTGTTACAAAGCGATGCTCGCATGACGAACCAGTCTGTGGCCGATTCCATTGGGTTATCCGCTTCACCTTGCTGGCGAAAAATACGCAAGCTTGAAGAAGACGAAGTGATTCAGGGTTACCGCGCAGTAATTAACCGTCGCAAAATCGGCCTGGCAGTCATGGTGTTCGTTCGTGTAACCATAGACAGCCACAGTGAATCAGAAGCGAAGAAGTTTGAAGAAGAAGTCGCCGCACTTGAGGATGTGGTTGCGTGCTACAGCATCGGTGGCGATGCCGATTTCTTATTGCAGGTCGTGGCGCGCGACCTGGATTCTTACGCGGATTTTGCCATGTCAGTAGTACGTCGTTTACCGGGGATTAAAGAGATGCAGAGTATGTTTGTGCTCAAGGAGATCAAACCGCTGGTTAGCTATCCGATTAAGAAACAGCAGAAATAATTTTGCCCAAAATAAAAACCCGCCGCAGCGGGTTTGATATCTGTAGGTTAAACCGCAAAACACTGATTAGTCTGCGCGACCCATAGAGCGCTTTTCAGCGATATGAATACGGATCTTCTCACCCGTCACCATATATTCTGGAACCTGAATCACCAGGCCAGTAGACATCGTTGCAGGCTTGGTACGGGAGCTTGCTGACGCACCTTTGATTCCAGGGGCCGTTTCAACAATCTCCAGGTCCACAGTCTGCGGCAGTTCAAGTGCGAGCAGTTGGCCATCCCATGTCAGAACCTGCATGTCTGGCATGCCGCCTTCAGGAATGAATTGCAGCTCTTCTTCAATCTGATCTTTAGTGAAGATATACGGGGTGTAATCTTCTTTATCCATGAACACGTATTCGTTGCCATCAATGTAAGAGAAGTCAACGTAACGGCGGGTCAGAGTGATGGTGTCGACAATGTCATCGCCTTTGAAGCGCTCTTCAACTTTCTGGCCAGTGCGGACATCAGAAAAACGCATTTTATAAAGCGTTGCTGCGCCACGGGCGCTAGGTGCCTGGATATCGATATCTTTAACAATCAGCAGCTTGCCGTTGTAATTCAGTACCATACCCTTTTTGATTTCGTTAGCTCTTGGCATCGAAGTTTCCTGTAAAAAATTGAGGAGCGAAAATATTGCGTCAAATTACTCGCGAGGCGCATTTCAGGCAAGCGGATTTAATGGATAAATCGACATAGTAAAGCTGCGTCACTACTGCTACAGTCCAGGCTCTTGTCAGCCCACCGGAGCATTAATGATGGACTGCCGTCCCGATTGCGGCGCGTGTTGTACCGCGCCTTCTGTATCAAGCCCGATTCCGGGCATGCCCAATGGCAAACCTGCCAATACAATTTGCGTTCAGCTCGGCGCGGACATGCGCTGTAAAATCTTTACTTCGCCGTTGCGGCCAAAGGTATGCGCCAGCCTGCAAGCCTCGCGCGAAATGTGCGGCGCCACCCGTCAGCAGGCAATGGATTACCTGATTTATCTCGAAGCGGCGACCACGCCTTAAATGTCCTTTATTCTCACCATGCAATACGCGGTGATAGCTATCATGCCCAGCGCGATATAAAACACCGTGTGGTAATTCCAGATCTCTGCTACCACACCTGCCATAGAGCCTGCGATAATCCAGCCGACACGCGTGGTATTAGTATAAAGCGTCGTTGCGGCACCGGCCTGGCCAGGCATTAAATCCTGAAAATAGAGCATGCCGATACCGGCCAGAATACCGATGAAAATCGCATTCAGCAGTTGCAGGCCGAGCAGCATATATTCGTTGTGGATCGTCAGCATCCCAATGTAAAACAGCAGGCCAGCGACGCCCGCAATACGCATCAGGAAACGTTTTCCAAAGCGTTTAGCGTAATATCCGGCGATCAGCATCGTTGGGATTTCAAGCCCGGCAGCGGTTCCCATCATCACGCCCGCCAGTTTCTCCGGCAGATGTAATTCATTAATGATATAGAGCGGCATATTAATGATGTAGAGACTGTTACAGCCCCACATCATGGTGCAGGCGACAAACAGCAGCAGGGCATCGCGACGGTTACGGCGTGGCGCTTCAAGTTTGGTGGTTTTCGCCACTCCCTCTTTACGCATCGACGGTAATAACATCCGTACCATCACGCTGCACACCACAAACGCGAAAGCCGCACACAAATACATGGTGGTAAAGCCAAAACCGAGCGCCAGCGCGTAAGCGATAGGCGGGCCAATCACCCATGCCAGCGAAACCTGCGCACGCAAAATAGAGCTGAACATCACCGCTTCGCGACCCGTGTGATCGGCGTGTTCACGCGCAAGGGCAAACATTTGCGGGTTGGCGGTCGAGCCAAAGCTACTCAGGAATACACCGACAAACAGCAACACGAAATAGTTGCGGTTCCAGGCAAACAGCACGCAGGCGAGAGCGCCCAATAAGCAGCAGACAAAAATCAGCGATTTGCGGTCGCCTTTACGGTCAGAACGGCCAGCCAAAAACTGACTGACTAAAATACCGATGACGGCGCTACCGGTGAAAAAGAAACCGACCATCGCTGGACGGACATGCACTTCTTCAGTCAGAAACAAACTCAGAGTCGGGGTTTGTAATGCGCCCGCAATTCCGGTTAAAAAAGCTACAATCAAAAAGGCAGAAGAAGTGATATCAAGGGGCTTACGGGTTGCCGCTATGGGGGAGTTTTGCATTCTCTCGGAGTCGCTTATCAATGAACGCGCGGAGTTTACGCGCCTTGTCAGTAAATAAACAGTTGTTCAAATCAAAAGCGACACGAATAGATAAAACGCCATTCCTTGTTGTGTTCAGCAAAAGCTGACGCTTAATAAAGGCGTGCTTAAGGCACTGTGATGTCGCTCACTTTTGCGGCGTTAGACGCGGCGAAAATGTGCGTAACCTCTAAATTTCGGTAACGAAATCACAACAACTCTTGCCTGATTCGCGGGGAATCATCACACTCCTTGAAACGTTTCAGCGTCGTCTTATTTTGTATCAGGAGTGGGATGGCGCATTTTTTCTCATTGCAGCTGAATCGTTTCAATTCAGCAGGAGAGGAGAACCATGTTCCAGTTATCTGTACAAGACATCCACCCAGGCGCAAGCGCCGGGAATAAAGAAGAAGCCATACGTCAGGTTGCCGCTGCGCTTGCGCAGGCCGGGAACGTCAGCATTGGCTACGTTGAAGGTATGCTGGCCCGTGAGCTGCAAACTTCGACCTACCTTGGCAACGGTATTGCCATCCCACATGGCACTACCGATACCCGCGATCTGGTGTTGAAAACTGGCGTGCAAGTGTTCCAGTTTCCGCAAGGAATCGAGTGGGGCGAAGGCCAAACTGCCTATGTTGCTATTGGTATCGCCGCGAGTTCCGACGAGCACCTTGGTTTACTGCGTCAGCTGACGCATGTGCTGAGTGATGACGACGTTGCTGAACAACTCAAAACGGCAACTTCAGCAGAAGAACTGCGTGCGTTGCTGATGGGCGAAAAACAGTCTGCATCTTTACTGTTTGATAACTCCTTACTGGCGTTGGATGTGACCGCAACCGACCTGATGACGCTGCAAGCATTGAATGCCGGGCGTATTAAACAGGCGGGTGCTGCAAGTGCTGCATTTGTCAGTGATGTTGTTTCCAGCAAACCGCTCTATCTGGGGCAGGGTATCTGGCTGAACGACAGCACCGAAGGCAATCTCGCCAGTGCTGTAGCAATCAGCCGTCCCGCTTCTGTTTTTGAAGCTGAAGGCCAACCGGTATCGCTATTGATGACGGTTGCAGTGGCCGACGACCAACCTTTGCAAGTTCTTAATCGCTTGAGCGACATGCTGATCAACAACACGGCTGACCGGTTGCTGAACGCAGATGCGCCAGAGTTGCTGACGCTGCTGACCAGTGATGAAGCCGTGACTCAAAACAGCCTGAGCGCCGAGTTCCAGATTCGTAACGAACATGGTTTACACGCCCGTCCTGGTACGGTGCTGGTGAATACCATCAAACAGTTTAATAGTGAGATTACCGTGACAAACCTTGATGGCAGCGGGAAACCGGCCAATGGTCGTAGCCTGATGAAAGTCGTCGCGTTGGGCGTGAAAAAAGGCCACCACCTGCGTTTCACCGCTCAGGGTGATGATGCTGAACTTGCGCTGAAAGCTATCGGTGAAGCGGTTGCCGCCGGTCTTGGTGAGGGGGCTGTATGAGTCGTCGCGTCGCAACAATTACTCTGAACCCGGCTTACGATTTAGTGGGTTACACCCCGGAAGTTGAACGCGGGGAAGTGAATCTGGTGCGTACTACCGGCCTGCATGCCGCCGGTAAAGGTATTAACGTTGCTAAGGTACTGAAAGATTTAGGCATCGACGTCACCGTGGGTGGTTTCCTCGGTAAAGATAACCAGGACGGATTCCAGCAGTTGTTCAGTGAACTGGGCATTGCCAACCGTTTCCAGGTGGTACAGGGTCGCACCCGTATCAACGTAAAACTGACGGAAAAAGACGGCGAAGTCACCGACTTTAACTTCTCTGGTTTTGAAGTCACCCCGTCAGATTGGGAGCGCTTTGTTGCAGATTCCCTGAGCTGGCTCGGCCAGTTTGACATGGTTTGCGTCAGCGGCAGCTTGCCAGCAGGTGTATCTCCAGAAGCGTTCACCGACTGGATGAAGCGTCTGCGCAGCCAGTGCCCATGCATCATTTTCGACAGCAGCCGCGAAGCATTAGTCGCTGGCCTGAAAGCCGCTCCGTGGTTAGTGAAACCCAACCGCCGCGAGCTGGAAATCTGGGCGGGTCGTAAACTGCCAGAAATGAAAGATGTGATTGAAGCCGCTCACGCCCTGCGTGAACAGGGGATTGCACACGTGGTGATTTCTCTGGGTGCCGAAGGTGCGCTGTGGGTTAACGCATCCGGCGAATGGATTGCAAAACCGCCAGCTTGTGAAGTCGTCAGCACTGTAGGTGCCGGGGATTCCATGGTGGGCGGACTTATCTATGGCCTGTTAATGCGCGAGTCCAGCGAACATACCTTACGCCTTGCGACCGCCGTCGCCGCTTTGGCAGTAAGCCAGAGCAATGTCGGTATCACCGACCGTCCTCAACTGGCGGCCATGATGGCCCGTGTTGATCTGAAACCTTTTAACTGACAGCAGGAGAGGAACAATGAAAACGCTGCTGATTATCGAACCAGGTCTTGGGCAAGCTCGCGCTTATCTCGCGAAAACGCTGCTCGGAAGCGCTGCGGCTAAAGCACGCTTGCAGATTATCGACAATCCAAACGATGCTGAAATGGCCATCGTTGTAGGGACCGCCATTCCTGCCGATAGCGCGCTAAATGGCAAAAAGGTCTTTCTGGGTGATATCGACCGTGCAGTTCAGCACCCGGAACTGTTTTTAGGTGAAGCGAAAGACAAAGCGAAGCCTTACACCACTCCAGCTAATGCAGCCCCGGTTGAACTGGCGAAAGGGCCGAAGCGTATTGTCGCGGTGACGGCTTGCCCTACGGGTGTCGCGCATACCTTTATGGCGGCAGAAGCCATTGAAACTGAAGCTAAAAAACGTGGCTGGTGGGTAAAAGTCGAAACACGCGGCTCTGTAGGCGCGGGTAATGCGATTACTCCGGAAGAAGTGGCAGCAGCAGATTTAGTGATTGTTGCGGCTGATATCGAAGTGGACCTGGCGAAATTTGCCGGGAAACCGATGTATCGCACTTCAACTGGCTTAGCGCTGAAGAAAACGGCGCAAGAGCTGGATAAAGCGGTTGTGGAAGCGAAACCTTTCGAAGCGACCGGGCAGAGTGCTGCCAGCGCAACAGAAGGGAAGAAAGAGTCTGCAGGCGCTTATCGCCACTTGCTGACAGGCGTTTCGTTCATGCTGCCGATGGTTGTCGCGGGTGGCCTGTGTATCGCACTGTCGTTTGCATTTGGTATCGAAGCGTTTAAAGAACCAGGCACATTAGCAGCCGCTTTGATGCAAATCGGTGGGGGGTCAGCCTTTGCACTGATGGTTCCGGTTCTGGCTGGTTACATCGCGTTCTCCATCGCTGACCGCCCAGGTCTGACGCCAGGTCTTATCGGCGGTATGTTAGCGGTGAGCACCGGTTCTGGCTTTATCGGCGGGATTATTGCGGGCTTCCTCGCAGGTTATATTGCGAAGTTGATCAGCACTAAGCTGAAACTGCCTTCCAGCATGGAAGCACTGAAGCCAATTCTGATTATTCCTTTGTTCTCCAGCCTGATTGTCGGTCTGGCGATGATTTACCTGATTGGTACGCCAGTTGCGAAAATCCTCGAAGGCTTGACTCATTGGCTGCAAACCATGGGCACGGCGAATGCGGTTCTGCTGGGCGCAATCCTCGGTGGCATGATGTGTACTGACATGGGCGGGCCGGTAAACAAAGCGGCTTATGCGTTTGGTGTCGGTTTACTGAGTACCCAAACTTACGCTCCGATGGCCGCTATTATGGCCGCAGGCATGGTTCCACCGCTGGCAATGGGTCTGGCAACGCTGGTTGCGCGTCGTAAATTCGACAAAGCGCAGCAAGAGGGCGGCAAAGCAGCGATGGTTCTCGGTCTGTGCTTTATCACCGAAGGGGCAATCCCGTTCGCCGCGCGTGACCCAATGCGTGTATTACCGTGCTGTATCATTGGCGGAGCGGTGACTGGCGCAATCTCCATGGCGGTCGGCGCTAAACTGATGGCACCACACGGCGGATTGTTTGTGCTGTTAATTCCAGGCGCAATTACCCCGGTTGTGGGTTATCTGATTGCGATTGTGGCGGGAACACTGCTGGCGGGTCTGTCTTATGCCTTCCTGAAGCGTTCTGAAACAGAGTTAGCGGTTAAAGCGGCATAGTTCCGGCATAGTTCCGAAGGTCGGATAAGCGCAGCGTCATCCGACAAAAATAGCAAGCTCCCGGCATCCACCGGGAGCTTTTTTTATGCCTACGCGGCAGCTTCTTCGTGCTGCTGAGCTTTCAACCAGGCAATCTCTTCAGCCCAGATATCCGGATTCGTGGTTTCCAGAATTAACGGAATACCGTCGAAACGGTTATCGCGCATGATCCAGGCAAACGGCGTGTGGCCGATGTTCCCTTCACCCAGGCTGTTATGACGGTCTACACGGCTACCAAAAGCACTTTTGGCGTCGTTAAGGTGCATACCGCGCAGATACTGGAAGCCCACAATTTTGTCGAACTCAGCGAAAGTATTTTCGCAATCAGCTTCCGTCCGCAAGTCATAGCCCGCCGCAAAAGCATGGCAAGTATCAATACAAACGCCGACGCGGGATTTGTCTTCCACGCCATCAATGATGGCGGCCAGATGCTCAAACCGGAACCCAAGATTGCTGCCCTGGCCTGCGGTGTTTTCAATCACCGCCGTCACGCCTTCGGTTTTATCCAGCGCGATGTTGATCGACTGCGCAATACGTGCAAGACACTCTTCTTCAGGGATTTGCATCAAATGGCTGCCAGGATGGAAGTTAAGCAGCGTCAAACCTAGCTGCATGCAGCGTTCCATCTCATCAATAAAAGCTTCGCGAGATTTTTCCAGCGCTTCTTCAACCGGGTGGCCGAGGTTAATCAGATAACTGTCGTGGGGGAGGATTTGGCCTGGACCGTAATTGTACTTTTCACAGGCGCGTTTGAATTGGGTGATAACTTCTTCGGTCAACGGTGCTGCACGCCACTGACGTTGGTTTTTGGTGAACAGGGCAAAAGCAGTGGCTTCCAGCTCGTGTGCGCGAATTGCGGCATTTTCCAGACCACCTGCGGCACTAACATGTGCGCCAATAAACTTCATCATTCTTCCTCCTGTCAAAACCCGCTACCGGGAAACGAACAATGATAGCGGGTTCAGGTGGAAATATCAGGCCATTAAATGGTGGATGCCGAGGTTAATCGCGCCGCCACCGACAATCAGCCAGACAAACAGCACCAGTGCCATCAGCAGCGGGCGCACACCGGCTTTTTTCAGCGCGCTGAAGTGCGTGGTCAAACCTAACGCCGCCATCGCCATCGCCAGCAAGAATGTATCCAGTGTAATCAGGGCATTAACTGCCCATGCTGGCAACAAGTGCAGCGAGTTAAACATTGCCACCACAATAAACAGCACTGCAAACCATGGGATGGTGATTTTGCTTTTCTGTGCCTGACCGGCTGGAGCGAGCTGTTTAACGCGCGCTGCCAGGAAAATCAAGAACGGAGCCAGCATCATTACGCGCAGCATTTTAGCAATCACGGCTGCGTTTTCAGTTTCAGGGCTGATAGCATGGCCCGCCGCCACCACTTGCGCCACTTCATGCATGGTCGAACCGGTGTAAATCCCAAAGGTTTCCGGTGTGAACCACTGTGTGACATACGGATAGATCATTGGATAAATGAAGATAGCGAGCGTACCGAAAATCACCACCGTTGCGACGGCTACCGTCACTTTACTGGCTTCGGCTTTAACCACCGGTTCAGTGGCCAGAATCGCTGCCGCACCGCAAATGCTACTACCTGCACCAATTAACCAACTGGTTTGTTTATCCAGCCCGAACACTTTTTGACCCAGCCAGCAGGCGAGGGCAAAAGTGCTGGTTAATGTCAGAACATCAATGATCACGCCGCTGGCACCGACGTCGGCAATTTGTGAAAACGTCAGTCGAAAACCATACAGAATGATCCCCAGGCGCAATAAATGCTGCTTGGCAAACAGCACGCCACCATCACAGTGCTGCCAGATTTTCGGGTAAAGCGTGTTGCCAATCACCATCCCGCACAAAATAGCGAGCGTCAGTGCTCCCAGGCCAAGTGCCGCAACGGACGGAATATTGCCCAGCCACAGAGCCAACGCTGTAATTGCCCCTGCCAGCGCAAGCCCTGGCAGAAAGTGCCACAATGTATGTCGATGAGTGGGAATTGATAACGTAGCCATAACCTTCTCCTTTGTATAGCCGTCATACTTCAAGTCGCAGGTGCGTTGGCTGCACGCGCTCACCCGAATCACTTACCGGCGTAAGCTCAGCGGGTTTCTCGCGCTTGCCGCCTTCCTGCAACTCGAATTATTTTGGCTCTATTGGCAAAAGAATAAGTCCTGCTGGTTTAAAAATAAAATTGATTATATATTTATAATTAATCTGAATAAGTGTTAAGGCGTGCTTAATATGCATATCACCCTACGGCAACTTGAAGTGTTCGCCGAAGTGCTCAAAAGCGGTTCCACTACTCAGGCTTCGCAAATGCTGGCGCTGTCGCAGTCAGCGGTGAGTGCGGCGTTGTCGGATCTTGAAGGGCAGTTGGGCGTGCAATTATTTGACCGGGTCGGTAAGCGACTGGTTGTCAACGAACATGGCCGCTTGTTGTATCCGCGCGTGGTGGGTTTGCTGGAGCAGGCAATCGAAGTCGAACAGCTATTTAAAGAAGACAACGGCGCGATTCGTGTTTTTGCCAGTAGCACTATCGGCAACTATATACTGCCGGAAATGATTGCCCATTATCGCCGTGATTTTCCCACGCTCCCCCTCGAAATGAGCGTCGGCAATAGCCAGGACGTGATTAACGCCGTGGCGGATTTCCGGGTTGATATCGGCCTGATTGAAGGCCCAAGCCACATGACCGAACTGGTGACAGAGCCGTGGCTGGAAGACGAGTTAGTGGTATTTGCGCCACCAGATGCGCCGTTATTACAACAACCCGTCACGCTGGACACGCTGGCAAAACAGCCGTGGATCCTGCGTGAAAAAGGCTCTGGCACCCGCGAAATCGTGGACTATCTGCTGCTTTCGCATTTGCCGCAGTTTCATCTCGGCATGGAGCTGGGAAATTCAGAAGCGATTAAACACGCGGTGCGCCATGGCTTAGGGATTAGTTGCTTATCGCGCAGAGTGATTGCCGAACAGCTGGAAAGCGGTTCGCTGGTGGAAGTTCCGGTGCCGCTACCGCGCCTGGTGCGCACGTTATATCGTATTCATCATCGCCAGAAACACATTTCTAATGCATTGCTGCGTTTTTTGAAGTATTGCGATGAATAGTTATTTTTAGCAGATTAATATCTGGAATCATAAGAATAAGCCTGACTTGGTTGGCAGGTTTATTCATTTTTTAACTTTATTATTTAATGATTGATATTTAACTTGTTAGTATCATTACCGTCACTCCGGTATAACGGAATTATTGTTTATGGCTGCTCATATATAAACGAATTTCAAACGGTATTTAAATAACAGATAAGTCGCTATTATTCGTATTGCATATATAAAAGTGCAATGCGAAGCTGTGCCGGAATTCAATTATAATATATAGGGTTGTTATGAAAAAGTTACTTATTGCAGTCGTTGCTTCTATGGCGTTAGCCGGTTGTGCGCAACAAACCTTTACCATCAAACATGATATTGCTGAAAAGCCGACTCAGGAAGTTAAACAGGCATTCTTTGTTCAGGGTTTAGGGCAAACGCAGACGATTGATGCCGCTCAGGTCTGTGGTGGCGCGGATAAAGTGGTTCGTACTGAAGTTCAGGAATCCGGAATGGATGTGCTGTTGCGTGTTGTCACGCTCGGGATTTATACCCCGCGTGAAGCCCGCGTATATTGCTCTAAATAAAATATAAAGCCAGTGATTAATACTGGCTTTAATTATCTCATTAAGTTTTTTATTAGCAATTTGATTGACTCATTGTTTATATATCGACCTTTAGGATGGCGTTTTTAAACTCAAGGGTTTTCATCATGAAGAGTCTGTTTATTACCGGTGCCACCGGTTTTTTGGGCGGAGCTGTATTAGCACGCGCACTTTCCGATACATCTATTGAATCCATTTTGTTACTGGTTCGGGCAAACTCTCCAAAAGAGGGCGTAGAAAGAATCAGAAATAACCTCGCTAAATTTGGTTGCAGTGAAACCTTACTCACAAAAATAAACGAACGAAATATTTTACTCGGCGATTTAGCTTATTCAGAAGACTTTTTGAATGACGACCGACTTTCTGGCGTGACTCATGTTATTAACTCTGCGGCAGTCGCCTCCTTTGGCGATAACGCACTGATTTGGAAGGTGAATGTCGAAGGCACGTTGAAGTTCGTTAAACGCATGGCCGATGTGGCGGGCTTAGTTCGTTTTGTGCACGTCGGAACCGCAATGTCATGTGTTCCTGAAGCCGGAACGCTGGTCACTGAAAGCATGACTCGCAAGCCTGAGGTAGAGCATCTGGTCCAGTACACCTGGTCAAAATCTACCATTGAACAATTGATGATTGAACAGTGCCCACAGCTTCCTTTAGTGATTGCCCATCCGTCTATTGTCGTCGGTCACAGTGAAGAAGGCTGTCGTCCATCGAGCAGTATTTTTTGGGTATTCCGCATGGCGCTGATGCTCGGGAAATTCATGTGCTCTCTGGAAGATAAGATTGACGTTATCCCCGTCGATTATTGCGCCGAAGCCTTGCTGTTATTAACCAAAAGCGCGGTACTGAGTGAAACGGTTTACCATATTTCCGCAGGCGATACCGGCAGCACGCAGTTTATCGAAATCGACAAAGCCATGGCCGCAGCATTGAATCAGCAACCTGTTTCTTCCCACTACCAACAAGTGGATTACAGTGAACTGGTTAAAGGTCGCCGCGAATTCAAGACTATTTATGGCCCGTGTAATGAACGGCTCATGCTCAGAGCGATGCGTTTATACGGTGAATTCTCAATGCTGAATGTGCGTTTCTCAAATAAAAAACTGCTGGATTTGGGGATGTCACCGCCGCCTCGTTTTGTTGACTATATTAACCGCTGCGTGGAAATCACCCGCGACTTTAGTATTCCGGAGTTGATGAAGGTCGATTTTAAGTAACCCTTTCGAACTCAGTGGGGAAGGGATTCCCTCACATCGTAACCCGCCCAATAACCCTTTCTCTGGCCTGTATCATAAGTGCGTTACTTATAATCCGGCCCGGATCATGAAGCTCTCTTATAACAGCGTATTTCTTCTATATGTATGAGACTGGTTTGCTACAATCTCGCCTCATTTTTAGGAAGGACCGCAATTTTCTATGGTTTCTCAAGATAAAACAACACAAGCGCCTGGCTTACGTCGTGAGCTAAAAGCGCGCCACTTAACGATGATCGCCATCGGCGGTTCCATCGGTACCGGGCTATTTGTTGCCTCTGGTGCAACCATTTCTCAAGCGGGCCCAGGCGGCGCGCTGCTCTCCTATATGCTGATTGGTCTGATGGTGTACTTCCTGATGACAAGCCTGGGCGAGCTTGCGGCTTATATGCCGGTTTCTGGCTCTTTCGCCACCTATGGGCAGCAATACGTTGAAGAAGGCTTCGGCTTCGCACTGGGCTGGAACTACTGGTACAACTGGGCGGTAACCATCGCGGTTGACCTGGTGGCATCACAACTGGTGATGAACTACTGGTTCCCTGACACCCCAGGCTGGATCTGGAGTGCGCTGTTCCTTGGCATCATGTTCTTGCTCAACTACATTTCCGTTAAAGGTTTTGGTGAAGCAGAATACTGGTTCTCACTGATTAAAGTCGTCACCGTGGTGGTGTTTATCGCCGTCGGCGTGATGATGATTCTGGGCATCTTTAAAGGTGCACAACCTGCGGGCTGGAGTAACTGGGCAATTGGCGATGCGCCATTTGCGGGTGGTTTCTCGGCGATGATAGGCGTGGCGATGATAGTCGGTTTCTCCTTCCAGGGGACTGAGCTTATCGGTGTTGCAGCGGGTGAATCTGAAGATCCAGGTAAAAATATTCCACGCGCGGTTCGTCAGGTATTCTGGCGTATCCTGCTGTTCTATGTGTTCGCGATTCTGATTATCAGCCTGATCATTCCTTACACCGATCCAAGCCTGCTGCGTAATGATGTGAAAGACATCGGCGTTAGCCCATTCACGCTGGTCTTCGAGCACGCGGGTCTGTTGTCTGCGGCGGCTGTCATGAATGCGGTTATTCTGACGGCGGTACTGTCTGCGGGTAACTCCGGGATGTACGCATCAACGCGTATGCTTTACACCCTGGCGTGCGACGGCAAAGCGCCACGCATTTTCTCTAAGCTTTCCCGTGGCGGTGTGCCGCGTAATGCGCTGTACGCAACAACTGTTGTCGCGGGCCTGTGCTTCCTGACATCTATGTTCGGGAACCAGACCGTTTACCTGTGGCTGCTGAATACTTCCGGTATGACGGGCTTTATCGCCTGGTTGGGGATTGCCATTAGCCACTACCGTTTCCGCCGTGGCTATGTGAAGCAAGGGCTTGATCTCAAAGACTTGCCGTATGTTTCTGGCTTCTTCCCGCTGGGGCCAATCTTTGCTTTCGTCCTGTGCCTTATCATTACTTTGGGTCAGAACTACGAAGCATTCCTGGCCGATAAAATCGACTGGGCTGGCGTGACTGCCACTTACATCGGTATTCCGCTGTTCCTGGCGATCTGGTGGGGCTACAAAATTACTAAAGGAACGCGTTTCGTGAAATACAGCGAAATGACTTTCCCGAAAACGTTTAAAAACGAGCAGTAAAAGTCAAAGTAAAACGAAAAGGGCGCGATTATCGCGCCCTTTTTGCTTTTGGCAGTCAATAACATTTCATTCCCTTCCCCTGAATGCAGTAGCCAAACATTACAAATTTTAACAATTTGATTGATAACTATTCTCGTTTATTTTATGGTGTCGCCACACTTTACCCCGGCTGGATGTTGGTGAGTAAAGCTTGCAGTCGCTTGCCAATGTAGCAAGCGTCGCATTAGGAATGTGAGCGCAATCTATTTGTTAAATATTGTTTGCCATTCACCTCATGGAGAAAGGAATGTTAAGGTTGAATCCCATCGTCCGGGGAGGACTTTGCGCGTCAATAATCAGTGCTGCGTTTCCAGTTATTGCTACTGAATACGAAGACACCGTGGTTGTGACTGCGTCTGCTAGCGAGCAAAGCCTCAAAGATGCGCCTGCCAGTATTAGCGTTATCACTCAAGAAGATCTGAAAAAGAAACCGATCCAGAACCTGAAAGATGTCTTGCAGGAAGTTCCCGGTGTGCAGCTCACCAACGAAGGGGATAACCGCCAGGGCGTCAGTATTCGTGGCCTGAGTAGCAGCTACACGCTGATTCTGGTGGATGGTAAACGAGTGAATTCGCGCAATGCCGTATTCCGTCACAATGATTTCGACCTTAACTGGATCCCAGTCGATGCGATTGAACGTATCGAAGTGGTGCGCGGGCCGATGTCCTCGCTCTATGGTTCCGATGCGTTGGGCGGCGTGGTCAACATTATCACGCGTAAAGTCGGCAAAGCCTGGCACGGCACCATCACAGCGGACACCACGATTCAGGAAAAACGCGATCGGGGTGATTCTTATAACAGTAATTTCTTCGTCAGCGGCCCCATCGTTGACGACCTGCTCGGGGTGAAAGTTTACGGCAA
Source organism: Buttiauxella agrestis ATCC 33320 (assembly GCF_000735355.1). GTDB lineage: Bacteria > Pseudomonadota > Gammaproteobacteria > Enterobacterales > Enterobacteriaceae > Buttiauxella > Buttiauxella agrestis. Next base: position 16,609 of record NZ_JMPI01000042.1, on the reverse strand, counting down.
CCTCGGCAAGCGCGAGAAAGACAAACAAGAATCTTCCAATACCAGCGCCACGGGTGAAACGCCACGCATCGAAGGCTTCACGTCGCGGAGCGGCAGCGCCGAATTTGCGCTGACCCCAACCGAAAACCAGGATATGACTTTCGGTTACGGGTTTGACCGCCAGGACAGGGATTCTGACTCGCTGAATAAAAACCGCATGGAACGCCAGGATTACTCCATTTCCCACAATGGCCGTTGGGATTATGGCAATACCGAGCTGCGTTTTTATGGCGACAAAATTGATAACCTCAATCCGGGCAATAGCTCGCCAATCACCTCACGCAATAATAGCCTCGACGGCAAACTGGTGCTGCCATTAGGCGAGATCAACCAGTTGCTGACCTTCGGCGGTGAATGGCGTCACGATAAGTTAAGTGACCCGGTAAACCTGACTGGTGGCAGCAGTTCCGAAACATCCGCCAGCCAGTACGCACTGTTCCTGGAAGACGAATGGCGGATTTTCGAGCCGCTGGCGTTGACTACCGGCATCCGTATGGATGACCACGAAACATACGGCGACCACTGGAGCCCGCGAGCCTATCTCGTTTATAGCGCGACGGATACCGTCACAGTAAAAGGTGGTTGGGCGACCGCATTTAAAGCGCCTTCTTTATTACAGTTAAGCCCGGACTGGACCAGCAACTCTTGCCGTGGCTCTTGTAAGATTGTCGGCAGCTCCGATTTGAAACCTGAAACCAGCGAAAGCTTCGAACTTGGCCTGTATTACGCCGGTGATGAAGGCCTGCTGGATGGCGTAAGCGGGAGTATCACCACCTTCCAGAACGATCTGGAAGATATGATTGATATCAACCGTACCGCTAACCGTGCGCTGGCACCGTCCTATTCGAATTTTGTGGGTTTTGACAGTGCGGGGAACCCTATCTTCAAATACTACAATGTCAATAAAGCGCGTATTCGCGGCGTGGAAACCGAGGTGAAAGTGCCGTTTAACGATCAATGGAAATTGACGTTGAACTACACCTATAACGATGGTCGTGATTTAAGTAATGGTGGTAACAAGCCGTTGTCTTCTCTGCCATTCCATACCGCAAACGGTACGCTGGACTGGGTACCACTGGATGACTGGTCGTTCTACGTTTCTGCCAACTATACCGGCGAGCAGCGTGCGACAACCAGCAGCGAACCCACGCCTGGCGGTTACGTAGTGTGGAATACCGGTGCAGCGTGGAAGGCGACGAAAAACGTTAAACTGCGTGCGGGTGTGCTGAACCTGGGTGACAAAGACCTGAGTCGTGACGATTACAGTTACAACGAAGATGGTCGTCGTTACTTTATGGCGGTGGATTACACGTTCTAAGTTTTTGCCCTCACCCTAACCCTCTCCCAAAGGAGAGGGGACATCCGGTTTTCTCCCTCTCCTTTGGGAGAGGGCCGGGGTGAGGGGGGAAAATATTAAGCCAAATGCTCCGCATGAAAACGCAGATGGTCTTCAACGAACGACGCAATGAAATAATAACTGTGATCGTAACCCGGCTGGACGCGGAGCGTTAACGGCCAGTTCTTCTGCCGCGCCACTTCCGCAAACTGTGCCGGTTGCAATTGATCGGCCAGGAACTGATCGGCATCCCCCTGATCGATAAGCACCGGAATAGACTTGCTCTCGTCAGCCTGCATCAGCAAGCAGCAGCTATCCCATTCACGCCATTTCGCTTCGTCAGCACCTAAATAGGCCGCAAAGGCTTTTTGCCCCCATGGCACACGCGTTGGGTTCACAATCGGTGCGAAGGCAGAAACGGAACAGTAGCGGCCTGGGTTTTTCAACGCGATGCTCAATGCACCATGGCCACCCATCGAATGCCCGAAAATAGATGCTTTGTCGCTAATACTGAAGTTATCAGCGATCAACGCGGGCAGTTCTTCATTAATGTAGTCGTACATACGGAAATGCCCGGCCCACGGTTCTTCAGTGGCATTCAGGTAAAACCCTGCGCCCTGGCCGAGATCGTAACTTTCGCTATTAGGCACGTTTTCACCGCGTGGGCTGGTATCTGGCATCACCAGCACAATTCCCAATTCAGAAGCGACACGCTGCGCGCCGGCTTTGGTGGTGAAGTTTTCGTCGTTACAGGTTAAACCAGACAACCAATAGAGAACCGGTGGAGGAGTGGTGCGCGGCGTTGGTAGAAAAATACTGAACGTCATCTGGCATTTCAATACTGTGGAATCATGGCGCCAGCGCTGCTGCCAGCCTTCAAAACATCGGTGTTCTTCTAGTAGTTCCATCCAGAGGTCCTTATTTATATTCAAGATCGATGAATAACTTTCACTTCTCCCCAGTCTAGTCATGCTGCATCATGCTGGCAACGAAATCGTAACAATCGGGGGTTGTGTGGCGGCACGTATCGCGTTGACGGGATTTTTAGTGTTAGTCGTTGCAATGGGCATTGGCCGCTTTGCATTCACGCCGCAAGTCCCGTTGATGATAGCAGAAGGGCAACTTACCCTAACCAGCGCGGGTTTGGTAGCAGCGATTAACTACCTCGGTTATCTGGTTGGCGCGTGGGATGCCATGCGGGCGCACCGGCGTGTCGAGCTGCGATTAATGGCTGGCGTCTGGGGGGCGGTAATTTTAACACTGCTTTCAGCCACCGTAGATTCCGCACTGTGGCACGCGTTAATTCGTTTTCTGATTGGGTGTGCCAGCGGCTGGGCGATGGTATTAATTGCGGCCTGGACGAACGAACAACTGGCGCATTTAGGTAAACCCGGATTAAGCGCTGCGGTATTTGCAGGGCCGGGGGCCGGAATATTTATCAGCGGTTTGCTGGCGGTTGCAATTCACAGCTACGGGTTATCGGCCAGCCATGCGTGGTTGGTTTATGGCGTTTTAGCGCTGCTATTTATTGTGTTAATCGCCCGCAACTTGCCGCGCAAAGGCGAACTACATCGCCCGGAAACCGCACCAGAGCCGTTGGTTTTAACGCCGCCGCTTAAACGCCTGGTCTGGAGTTATAGCCTGGCGGGATTTGGCTACATTCTGCCCGCGACATTTTTATCGCAAATGGCCAGCGCACGTTTCCCTGGCAGCGCGTTTGCGCAGTTCGTCTGGCCGATATTCGGTGGCGCGGCAGTGTGCGGTATTTTGCTCGGTATTGCTGCGCGTCATTTGTTGCAAAGTCACCAACGCCTGGCGCTGGTTCTGTGGCTACAAGCCCTTGGGGTATTCGCCTCAGATATGATTCCCGGTATGTTTGGGCTGGTGTTAGGTTCGTTGCTGGTGGGCGGGGGCTTCTTGTGTGCGGTGCAATTATCGCTACTCTGCGGGCGCGAGCTGGCACCAAAACATACCCGCTATATGGCAGGATTACTGACCACCGGTTATGCGATGGGGCAGTTAGTTGGGCCGATGCTCTCGGCATTATCGACGTCACTGACCGGGCAGCTTGAGCCTGCATTATATGTCGCCGGTTTTGCGTTATTGATTAGCGGTGGCCTCGTGTGGCGAAGGTATTGACGATTTCAATAATTATCGTTCGCACTACTGGATTATGCGACCGCGCTCACGCACAATGAGCGCACACTTTGCCCCTATGAGGGCAGGGGTCAGCCACACCTGCAGGAGAAAACAACATGTCATCACTCAGTCCAGAAGCCGCACTGGTTCACGAAGCATTGGTTGCTCGCGGTTTAGAAACCCCGCTGCGCCCACCTGTGCGTGAGCTGGATAACGAAACCCGCAAGCGCGAGATTGCCGAACATATGACGGAAATCATGCAGTTGCTCAATCTCGATTTGAGCGACGATAGCTTGATGGAAACCCCGCATCGCATCGCAAAAATGTATGTCGATGAGATTTTCTCCGGTCTCGATTACGCCAATTTCCCGAAAATCACCGTCATCGAAAATAAGATGAAGGTTGATGAAATGGTCACGGTGCGCAACATTACGTTGACCAGCACCTGCGAACACCACTTCGTGACTATCGACGGGAAAGCGACCGTTTCGTATCTCCCGAAAGACACGGTGATTGGTTTGTCGAAAATTAACCGCATTGTGCAGTTCTTTGCCCAGCGCCCGCAGGTTCAGGAGCGCTTAACTCAGCAAATCCTGATTGCTCTGCAAACCCTGCTTGGCACCAACAATGTGGCGGTATCTATTGATGCGGTCCATTATTGTGTGAAAGCGCGTGGAGTGCAGGATGCGACAAGTGCGACCACGACCACGTCGTTGGGTGGATTGTTTAAATCCAGCCAAAACACTCGCCAGGAATTTCTGCGCGCTGTGCGTCATAACTAATCATTAAGTGAGCTGGGTGTATGGAGAGAAATATCACGCTGGATTTTGTCCGTGGCGTCGCTATTCTCGGCATCCTGCTGCTTAATATCGTGGCCTTCGGTTTACCGAAGGCGGCGTATCTCAATCCAGCCTGGTCCGGCTCTGTCACCGACAGCGACGCCTGGACATGGGCGATTCTCGACCTTTTCGCTCAGGTCAAATTCCTCACGTTGTTTGCGCTGCTATTCGGTGCAGGTTTGCAGATGTTGTTACATCGCGGCAAACGCTGGATCCAGTCACGCCTGACGCTACTCGTTCTGCTCGGCTTTATGCACGGCATTTTGCTGTGGGATGGCGATATTCTGCTGGCTTACGGCTTGGTTGGGCTGGTGTGCTGGCGGCTGATCCGCGACGCTCCGGGGATTCGTTCCCTGTTTAATACCGGCGTGATGCTTTATCTCACCGGGGTGGGCGTACTGTTGTTGCTGGGCTTTATTTCCGGCGACGCGCCAAACCGTTCGTGGATACCAGATGCGGCCAACTTGCAATATGAGCAGTGGTGGAAGCTAAACGGTGGCACCGAGGCAATCAGTAATCGCATTGATCTTCTCTCCTCGAATTTAGTGGCGCTAGGCGCACAGTATGGCTGGCAGCTGGCGGGCATGATGCTGATGGGCGCGGCATTAATGCGCAGCGGCTGGCTGCGTGGCGAGTTTAGTTTGCATCATTATCGTCGCACGGGTTTGTGGCTGATTGTGGTGGGCATGTTAATTAACATTCCGGCGATTTACGCCCAGTGGCATGTGGGCTGGATGTATCGCTGGTGTGCTTTCTTGTTGCAAGCCCCGCGAGAGTTGAGCGCGCCGTTCCAGACCGTAGGTTATGCAGCGCTGGCATTTGGCTACTGGCCACAGCTTTCACGTTTGTGGCTGGTGAATGCCGTGGCGCATGTTGGGCGCATGGCGCTATCAAACTATTTACTGCAAACGGTGATTTGCACCACGCTCTTCTTCCGCATGGGCTGGTTCATGAAGTTTGATCGTTTATCCCTGCTGGCCGTGGTGCCTGCCGTGTGGGTTATTAACATTCTCTTCTCTATGCTCTGGCTGCGTTTCTTCCGCCAGGGGCCTGTTGAATGGCTGTGGCGGCAACTCACCGCACGGGCCGCAGGGGTATCACTGAAACATCCAGCAAGATAATGATATACATCACAAACGTTAACGATATGTATGTAACCGTTTTCATTGATGTGATCATCCTCACGTAGTCATTCACAACTCACTGCCAAAATAGCCACCTTGCCAAATACAGGGTGCATCCATGAGACTTATTCCTCCAGCGTCAGGTCGATACCTATGATCACCATTCGTGACGTTGCCCGAATCGCCGGCGTCTCCGTGGCGACAGTATCCCGCGTACTCAATAACAGCGCATTAGTCAGCGCCGACACGCGTGAAACTGTAATGCAGGCGGTGGCGCAACTGGGATATCGCCCGAATGCCAACGCCCAGGCGTTAGCCACGCAGGTGAGCGACACCATCGGCGTGGTGGTCATGGATGTTTCCGATCCGTTCTTTGGTGCGTTGGTCAAAGCCGTGGATGTTGTGGCGCAGCAGCACAACAAATACGTTCTGATTGGCAATAGCTACCACCAGGAAGAAAAAGAACGTCATGCCATTGAAGTGTTGATTCGTCAGCGCTGTAACGCATTGATTGTTCATGCTAAAGCGCTCCGCGATCAAGAGCTGGGTGAATTCCTTGATCAAATTCCAGGCATGGTTTTGGTCAATCGCATTGTGCCAGGTTATGAGCATCGCTGCGTGGGGCTGGATAACGTCAGCGGTGCCTTAATGGCAACACGAATGCTGTTTAATCAGGGCCATCAGCGCATTGGTTATCTGGCCTCAAGTCACGCAATTGAAGATAACGCCCAACGCCGGGAAGGGTGGATGCGGGGCATGACCGAGCAGGGGATCACCCCGCCGGAAAGCTGGGTTGGCGTCGGTTCGCCGGATATGCAGGGTGGCGAAGCGGCGATGGTGGAGCTGCTTGGGCGCAATTTGCAACTCAGTGCGGTGTTTGCCTACAACGACAGCATGGCCGCAGGTGCGTTAACTGCCTTGAAAGATAACGGGATTGTCGTGCCGCACCATGTATCCATCATTGGCTTTGATGATATTCCTATCGCGCGTTACACCGATCCGCAACTCACAACGGTGCGTTACCCCATTGTTTCAATGGCACGTCTGGCGACTGAACTGGCGTTACAGGGCGCCGCAGGGACGCTCGATAATGGTGCAACACACTGTTTTATGCCGACATTAGTCCGCCGTCATTCAGTGGCTCCTCGCCAAATTGCGGCACCGATCACTCTCTGAATAAAGTCTTTTATGTAACCGGTTTCAATTTGTGAGTAAATTCACAGTTAATTAACATTGCGATGACTATGATGTCAGCGTTTTATAAGCTGAAACTATATGTAACGGTGATTAATCAGTTTACGTATAGGTATTAAGCCAAAACTATCAAAAAAGCAGTTATGGATCGTTACGAAACACGGAAGAGTTTTTTTAACAGAGAAAAATTTTCGGCACTCAGTAACGTTTTCTTAACAATGCTGCCTGCCTGAATACCACTGAACTACCCTGCAAAAAAACCGGAGATACCATGAATAAGAAGGTTTTGACCCTGTCCGCCATTATGTCCTGCATGTTGTTTGGCGCAGCCGCTCATGCAGCTGATACCCGTATTGGTGTGACCATTTATAAATACGACGATAACTTTATGTCGGTCGTGCGCAAGGCAATCGAAAAAGACGCAAAAGCATCTCCAGATGTAGAACTGCTGATGAACGACTCCCAGAACGACCAATCCAAGCAGAACGATCAGATTGACGTGCTGTTGGCAAAAGGCGTGAAAGGTCTGGCAATCAACCTGGTTGACCCTGCTGCTGCTGGCACTGTTATCGAAAAAGCCCGTGGTCAGAACGTACCAATCGTGTTTTACAACAAAGAGCCTTCTCGTAAAGCGCTGGATAGCTACGATAAAGCTTACTACGTAGGTACCGACTCTAAAGAATCCGGTGTTATTCAGGGCGACCTGATTGCTAAACATTGGGCAGCAAACCCAGCGTGGGATCTGAACAAAGATGGTCAGGTTCAATTCGTTCTGCTCAAAGGCGAGCCAGGCCACCCGGATGCTGAAGCTCGTACCACTTACGTTATCAAAGAGCTGAACAACAAAGGTCTGAAAACCCAACAACTGCAGTTAGATACCGCAATGTGGGACACCGCTCAGGCGAAAGATAAGATGGACGCATGGTTGTCTGGCCCGAATGCTAACAAAATCGAAGTGGTTATCGCCAACAACGATGCGATGGCAATGGGTGCTGTAGAAGCGTTGAAAGCACATAACAAATCTTCTATTCCAGTCTTCGGTGTGGATGCCCTGCCAGAAGCGTTGGCAATGGTTAAATCTGGCGCAATGGCCGGTACTGTTCTGAACGATGCGAACAACCAGGCTAAAGCAACCTTCGATCTGGTGAAAAACCTGGCCGCTGGCAAACCAGCAGCAGAAGGCACTAACTGGAAAATCGAAGACAAAATTGTCCGTATTCCTTACGTTGGTGTTGATAAAGACAACCTGGCTCAATTCGTCGGTAAATAAGTATCCCGTTCAGGATATGGCTTTAAGTGTGTCGAATCCGGGCGAATTTTCGCCCGGTATCAGGCATGATAATCAGCCACACAGGTATAACTATGGTTGACACAAATACAAATCAGTCGTCGGAATATTTGTTGGAAATGACCAACATTAATAAATCATTCCCCGGCGTTAAGGCACTGGATAATGTTAATTTAAAAGTTCGTCCTCATTCCATTCACGCATTAATGGGTGAGAACGGCGCAGGCAAATCAACATTATTAAAATGTCTTTTTGGGATCTACAGCAAAGATTCCGGCAGCATTCTTTTTCAGGGACAAGAAGTTAACTTTTCCAGCACTAAAGAGGCGCTGGAAAATGGTATCTCCATGGTGCATCAGGAATTAAACCTGGTTTTACAACGCACCGTAATGGATAACATGTGGCTGGGGCGTTACCCAACCAAAGGTGTATTTGTCGATCAAGACAAAATGTACCGCGATACCAAACACATCTTCGATGAACTGGATATTGATATTGACCCTAAAGCTCGCGTGGGCACTTTGTCAGTATCGCAAATGCAGATGATCGAAATCGCTAAAGCGTTTTCTTACAATGCCAAAATCGTCATTATGGATGAGCCAACATCCTCACTGACAGAAAAGGAAGTTAATCACCTTTTCAAAATCATTCGTAAGTTAAAAGAGCGCGGCTGCGGCATTGTTTATATATCTCACAAAATGGAAGAGATCTTCCAGTTGTGTGATGAAATCACCATCTTGCGTGACGGACAGTGGATTGCCACCCAACCTTTAGAAGGGTTGGACATGGATAAAATTATCTCCATGATGGTTGGCCGTTCCCTGAACCAACGTTTCCCGACAAAAGAAAACGTGCCGGGTGAAGTGATTTTGGAAGTGCGCAACCTCACTTCTTTGCGCCAGCCTTCGATTCGTGATGTCTCCTTTGATTTGCATAAAGGGGAAATTCTCGGCATTGCCGGTCTGGTCGGTGCAAAACGTACTGATATTGTCGAAACGTTATTTGGTATCCGTGAGAAGTCTGACGGCACCATTATGTTGCACGGCAAAAAAATTAATAACCATTCGGCGAATGAAGCGATTAACCACGGTTTTGCGTTGGTCACAGAAGAGCGTCGTTCAACCGGTATTTATGCGTACCTGGATATCGGCTTTAACTCGCTGATTTCTAATATTCGTAATTATAAAAACAAAGTTGGTTTATTAGATAATTCGCGCATGAAAAGCGATACCCAATGGGTAATCGACTCAATGCGTGTAAAAACACCTGGTCATCGTACTTCTATTGGTTCGCTGTCCGGTGGTAATCAACAGAAAGTTATTATTGGACGTTGGTTATTAACACAGCCAGAAATTTTAATGCTGGATGAGCCAACCCGTGGGATTGATGTCGGCGCTAAATTTGAAATTTATCAGTTAATCGCTGAGCTTGCCAAGAAAGGGAAAGGAATCATCATTATTTCGTCCGAAATGCCGGAGTTGTTAGGGATTACAGATCGTATTCTGGTCATGAGCAATGGTCTTGTTGCCGGAATTGTAGACACTAAAACAACCACGCAGAACGAAATATTACGTCTTGCGTCTGTGCACCTTTGATAATTTAGGGGCTATTAAAAATGAGTGCGTTAAATAAGAAAAGTTTTCTAACTTATCTGAAAGAAGGCGGCATTTATGTCGTTTTGCTGGTCTTGCTGGCGATTATTATTTTCCAGGATCCCACGTTTTTAAGCTTGATGAACTTAAGTAACATTCTGACCCAATCATCAGTGCGTATTATTATTGCACTGGGTGTGGCGGGGCTGATTGTGACCCAGGGTACTGACCTTTCGGCGGGTCGTCAGGTTGGCCTGGCTGCGGTCGTTGCAGCAACGCTTTTGCAGTCCATGGAAAACGTGAACAAAGTTTTCCCTGAAATGAGCACCATGCCTATTCCGGTGGTTATCCTGATCGTCTGTGCGATTGGCGCCATCATTGGTCTGGTTAACGGTATTATCATCGCTTACCTGAATGTGACGCCGTTTATCACCACATTGGGCACCATGATTATCGTTTATGGTATCAACTCCCTGTATTACGACTTTGTTGGTGCGTCGCCAATTGCCGGGTTCGACAGCGGGTTCTCGACCTTTACCCAGGGCTTTATCAAGATGGGTAACTTTAAGCTCTCGTACATCACATTCTATGCGTTGATTGCGATTGGCTTTGTCTGGGTACTGTGGAACAAAACGCGCTTTGGTAAGAACATCTTCGCCATCGGTGGTAATCCTGAAGCGGCTAAAGTTTCTGGTGTAAACGTTGCCCTGAACCTGATCATGATTTACGCGCTGTCTGGTGTGTTCTACGCGTTCGGCGGGATGTTAGAAGCGGGCCGTATCGGTTCTGCGACCAACAACCTCGGCTTTATGTACGAACTGGATGCGATTGCGGCGTGCGTGGTTGGCGGTGTGTCATTCAGCGGCGGTGTGGGAACGGTGGTAGGTGTCGTAACTGGTGTTATCATCTTTACGGTGATCAACTACGGCCTGACGTATATCGGCGTGAACCCTTACTGGCAGTACATTATCAAGGGCGCGATTATTATCTTCGCGGTCGCGCTGGATTCACTGAAATACGCTCGTAAGAAGTAATCTCTACGGTTTACCAAGACCCGCACAGGACGATATGTGCGGGTTTTTTTATGCACTCTATTTCTTCTCTTTCTTCTGCAATTCCAGCAACTGTTCTGGTGTGACTGCCGGATAAGCTTGCGCATCTTCAGGCACTTCATGCATGGCAGGAATAGGCACCAGCGGCCCCAGGAAACGCGGCTCACGTTTGAAGATATACAAATCTGCCAGCGCACCTAAACGCGCACCAAACTCCCTGATACGCACTGTCATCATATTTTTTGGCGAAGGGACGGCGTAACACTGCGCCTGAATGCCCATATGCAGGGCAATAAAGAGGGCGCGTTCGCAGTGAAAACGCTGAGTGATAATAATAAAATCATTGGTATCAAAGACTTTTCGCGTACGAACGATAGAGTCCAGCGTACGGAAACCTGCGTAATCCAGCACGATATCGGCTGGATCGACACCACCGGCAATCAGGTCTTTACGCATGGTCATGGGTTCGTTGTAGCTTTGCAGCGCATTATCGCCGCTCAACAGCAGGTAGTTTACCTTGCCGCTGTTATAGGCATTTAATGCACCCTGAATTCGGAATTGATAATACTGATTAATCACACCGGTGCGGTAATACTTGGCGGTACCCAACACCACACCAACCTGGCGATAGGGCAAATCTTGCAGTTCGTCGTAAACGTAAGGTGCAGTTTTCCAGCTTATCCAGCGGTCAAGACAAAGCGCAGCCACCACAGCCAAGCCGATTATCACCAACAGGCTATAAAACAAGCGCTTCAACATGGACTTGCGGCTCAATAAAGGGATGGAATTTTATCCAAGGCTACTTTACCTGGTGGTTAAGAGCAAGATTCGCGGAATTGGTTGGACTAAAAATCGCCAATGCGAGCGCTCTTGCGCCCGCATTGGTTTCATCAATTCAACAGTGCGCGGTCGATATTCATACAGCCCAACGCTTTTAACGTGGCGGCTGTCGCGTCCCATTGTGTCAATGGCGCTTCGGCTTTTTCAGCCAGAATCGCGCGCTGGATATCATTGTAATCGTAGCCGGAAAGGCTCAACAGATTCAGCGCAGCTTGCAGCGGGGGTAGGGAAGGGTTGAATGCGGCGTTTTCCGCATAACTACCGGTGAAAATTGTCCCATCGCGCATTTCCAGCGCAACACCCGAAGGCGCATTACTGTAAGGCGCATGGCTGCGGTTTGCGGCCGTGATGGCGGCATGGCTGAGTTCATCGCCTTGCAGCGTAAAACCATGATCCATTTCATCCAGCAGCAACGTTTTGATTTCTAAATCACGCGGACCAAATGCGTCTGGCAGATAGTCGCCAAGAGTTGCAGGCTTGCGGCCCGGCAAATTAATGCGCAATGCCACGCCGCTGTTCAGTTCATTCATAAACTGGCGGCAATGGCCACACGGCGTATAGTTGACGGTAATCGCGGCGAGGGCTTTTTCGCCACGCATCCACGCATGGGTAATTGCACTTTGCTCGGCATGAACGGTTTGCTGCATGGTGGAGCCAAGAAACTCCATATTGCCGCCGAAATAGAGATTTCCGCTGACGCCACGCGCTACCGCACCCACATAGAACTGCGACAAATCCGCGCGGGCACAGGCTGCTGCAAGCGGCAGCAAAGCAAATGCCAGCGCGTCATCATCAAACCCGGTCTGGGTTTTCAATGATTCCACTTCAGTAGCGCTAAACATCGCCGGGAAGTGGGCATCAGCAATCAAGGGTTGCAAAGCGGCTTGCAGTGAAGCCGGGAGTTGTGCGAGAGCAGCCTGAAAACGTGAGCGCATGGATCGTAGCCTCATAACAAGTAATTGAACCGTAGTTTACGGTTCTGTATGGGCTTTATATGTGATCTTTCTCTAATTACAAATGCAACTTATGAAATAAAGAATGAAATTGCGCGATCTCTCGCAAGTTTTAACCAAATACAGCCAAAATCACCGGGAATAAGAATGGGGCAACCAGCGACGTAATAATGCCGCAAATCACCAGCGCCAGTGAGCTGAATGCGCCTTCCTGGAAATCCAGTTCAGCACAACGCGCAGTCCCAAGGGCGTGAGAGGCAGCACCCATCGACAGGCCGCGCGACGCTTTGGTTTTAATACCCATTAGATTCAGAATGCTATGGCCAAATACCGCGCCCAGAATCCCCACGAAAATCACGCAGACGGCGCTAATTGCCGGGATGCCGCCTATACTGCCGCCCACAGCCATGGCAATCGGTGTGGTGACAGATTTAGGCAAGATTGACGCGGCGATTTGTGGTGTGGCACCCATTAATAATGCAACCGATGTACCGGTAATCATCGCGACCATGCTGCCAATAAAACAGATAGTGATAATGGATTTCCAGCGTGCACGAATCTGGTGAAGCTGTTCATACAGTGGGAATGCGAGGGCAACTACCGCCGGTTGTAGCAAATCGTTCAGCACTTTACTGCCAGCGAAATAGTGATCATAGGGCGTTCCGGTAAACACCAGAATAGGGATGATAACAATCATCGAAACCAGTAACGGGTTCAGCAGCGGCGACTTATAACGCATTCCGATTTGGCGGGCGAGAAAGAAGGTCACCAGCGTTAAAGGTAAAGACCACCAGATATGATGCATCATTTTGTTTCACCCTCGCTTTCACCCACGACTTTACGTTCGCCGTGAACCAAATGAGAACTCCAGCTCACGATAACTAATACCACTAAGGTACTGATAAAGCAGGAGACAACCACCGGGCCAAATTGCTGTTTTATCACATCAACATACTGCATGACGCCCACACCAATCGGTACAAAGAGCAACGCCATATAACGAATCAGCAGGTGGCAACTTGGTTTAACCCATTTCGCTGGCAGGATTTGCAGAGAGAGCAAAACAAACAGAATTAACATGCCGATAATGCTGCCAGGAATGGTGATCGGCAACAGCGATGCAATAGCAATGCCCACATATAAGCATATGTAAATTAATACAAATGAACGCAGGTACTGCCAAATTACGGTGAGCGAATTACGCATGGTGATGACCCTTTAAGAAACGCATTCATCATACAATTAAAGCTGAAAATGTGCTACCGATCACATCATGAATTATGAGCATACCAAATATTCCAAATTGGAACGTTCCAGAATGTTTTGGGCAATCTGCCAAATCCCATTTTGCAGGCATAAAAAAAGCGACCCGTAGGTCGCTTAGTTATGCTCGAAAGTTCGATTAGTTCAAACGAACCGGCATACCGGAACGGTTCAGAATCGCCTGATCCAGCACGGTGCTGTCAACGTCTGGCTGAGCGGTAATGGCAGTCACGTTGCTTTTCAGCGCGATTGGCACGATCTCAGTTGAGTTAAACTGCTCTTCAGTAGTAGACAGTGGGTTATGCACTTCTACATAGCGCGTGCCATCAGGCTCAACGGTGGCTTTCACCGGTTCGTTGATGAACTGAACACGCGTACCGACTGGCACTTTCTCGAACAGGAATTTGATGTCTTCGTTACGCAGACGCACACAACCGTGGCTCACTCGCAGACCGATACCAAAGTTGGCGTTGGTGCCGTGAATCGCATACAGACGGCCAATGTACAGCGCGTATAGACCCATTGGGTTATCCGGACCGGCTGGTACAACGGCTGGCAGCGGCGTACCGGCAGCAATATATTCTGCGTGCATTTTCGCCGTTGGTGTCCAGGTCGGGCCTGCTTTCTTACGTTCTACCTTAGTGGTCCAGTTCAGCGGAGTATCTTTACCCAACTGGCCGATACCGATTGGCAACACGATAACGGTGTTGGTGCCAGCCGGGTAGTAGTAAAGGCGCATTTCAGCACTGTTAATCACGATACCTTCATGAACGGTATCCGGCAGAATTAACTGCTGAGGAATGTTCAGGATGGTGCCAGGCTTTGGCAGATAAGGGTCTACACCTGGGTTAGCTTCCAGCATGTTGGAAAGGCCCATCTGGTAACGCGCCGCATATTCTTCCAGCGGTGCAGTGCTACCTTCAGGGATAGTAACAACCTGGTTTTGACCAATCAGACGACTGCCATCGGTTGGCAGAGGATAAGTCACGGCAGAAGCTGTTTTGCTAAAAGCCACGACAGCCACAAATGCCAGTAAAATTGTGCGTAGTTTCATATTCATTTTATGCGAAGTATTTATGGCCATGCAGGCTAGTTAGTGAAGAGACGGAGCGATTTAAGCGCGCATTATATGTGCATTCTGTCAGACAGGGAAATCAGATGTGGATTAAATCACACTTTTTTGCATATTGATTATTTTATCACCAGCGCACAAGCAGAGCGATCTACACGTTGAGTTATGGCATAATGTGCCCGATCTCACATATTACAATTTTATCAGGACATCTCTGTGCTAGTTTCCAGTAACGTCACAATGCAGTTCGGCAGTAAGCCGTTGTTTGAAAATATTTCTGTCAAATTTGGCGGCGGCAACCGTTACGGCTTGATCGGCGCCAACGGTAGCGGCAAGTCTACCTTTATGAAGATCCTCGGTGGCGATTTAGAGCCAACGCTGGGTAACGTTTCACTCGATCCTAACGAGCGCATCGGTAAATTGCGTCAGGATCAGTTCGCCTTTGAAAAGTTCACCGTTCTCGATACGGTCATCATGGGCCATGCCGAACTGTGGGCTGTAAAAGAAGAGCGCGACCGCATTTATGCGCTGCCAGAGATGAGCGAAGAAGACGGCTATAAAGTTGCCGATCTGGAAGTTCTCTACGGCGAAATGGACGGTTACACCGCCGAAGCGCGTGCCGGTGAATTACTGCTTGGCGTAGGGATCCCTGTTGAACAGCATTACGGCCCGATGAGCGAAGTCGCTCCAGGCTGGAAACTGCGTGTGCTGCTGGCGCAGGCGCTGTTCTCAAACCCGGATATCCTGCTGCTCGATGAACCGACGAACAACCTCGACATCGACACCATTCGTTGGCTGGAAACGGTTCTCAACGAACGTAACAGCACCATGGTCATCATTTCGCACGACCGTCACTTCCTGAACATGGTTTGTACGCACATGGCGGACCTGGACTACGGCGAACTGCGCGTTTATCCAGGTAACTACGACGAATACATGACGGCGGCAACACAAGTTCGTGAACGTCTGCTGTCTGATAACGCGAAGAAAAAAGCGCAGATTGCTGACCTGCAATCCTTCGTTAGCCGCTTTAGTGCCAACGCCTCGAAATCTCGCCAGGCGACTTCTCGTGCGCGTCAGATTGATAAAATCAAACTCGACGAAGTTAAAGCCTCCAGCCGTCAGAACCCGTTCATTCGCTTCGAGCAGGACAAGAAACTGTTCCGTAATGCGCTTGAAGTGGAATCACTGGCGAAAGGTTTTGACAACGGCCCGCTGTTCAAAGGCGTTAACATGCTGCTGGAAGTGGGTGAGAAACTCGCCATTCTGGGTACCAACGGCGTGGGTAAAACCACTCTGCTTAAAACGCTGGTTGCCGAACTGGCTCCAGACGCAGGTACAGTTAAATGGTCTGAGAATGTGCAAATCGGCTATTACGCGCAGGATCACGAATACGAGTTTGAAAATGACCTGACCGTGTTCGACTGGATGAGCCAGTGGATGCAAGAAGGTGACGACGAGCAAGCGGTGCGCAGCATTCTGGGTCGTCTGTTGTTCAGCCAGGACGATATCAAAAAGCCTGCGAAGGTGCTGTCCGGTGGTGAGAAAGGCCGTATGTTGTTTGGTAAATTGATGATGGAACGTCCGAACGTTCTGGTCATGGACGAACCAACCAACCACCTGGATATGGAATCCATTGAATCGCTGAACATGGCGCTGGAAATGTACCCGGGCACGCTGATCTTTGTCTCTCACGACCGTGAATTTGTGAGCTCGCTGGCCACCCGCGTGATTGAAATTTCGCCAGAGCGTGTGGTTGACTTTACCGGCGGCTATGAAGATTACCTGCGCAGTAAAGGTATTGATAACTAAGTTTTAGCTTAGAACGCCCTCACCCTAGCCCTCTCCTCCAGGAGAGGGAACTGACGGTTTTCACCC
>NZ_JMPI01000041.1 GCF_000735355.1 Buttiauxella agrestis ATCC 33320 | reverse complement strand
TTACAACTTAAATCTTCCAGAAATCCTGTACTTTCCCGTCTACAACCAAACGGCGTTTTTCACCCGCCGGTAGCGTTAACGTCATCTCTTTCCAGGCCGGCTGATAATCACCTTTACGAGTGAAGTTCACATGAATTTCATCTGCGGTGCAGCGAATTTCCCAGTTCAGCCACAGCGCGTTGCCTTGCTGATACCCCCACGTCTCGCCGTCATCTTCAAACAGGCTGCCGTGAGAAACGCCAGTGCCTTGTAGCGGATACACTTTCAGTTCGCGCATCGTGTCAGCTTTGGCATCCACGTGAGTAATACGTGCCGAATGAGGCAGGGCAGCACCCGCGCGCACCAGCAACGGCAAGCGTTCCAGCGGTGCATCAACCACAATACTTTGGCCGCCGCTATACCACTGGCCGGTATAGTAGTCGTACCAACCCGCGCCGTTTTCCGGCAGCCAGACTTCACGCTCGCGCTGGCCTTCTTCCACCACGCTTGCCACTAATAGATCGCGGCCAAGCATGAAATCGTCGCACTCTTCGAAAGTTTTCGCGTCGTGTTCGTGGTCAAGGAACGTTGAACGCAGCATCGGTTCGTCGTCGGCATGCGCCTGCCACAGCAGGGTGTAGAAGTACGGCAGCAGACGATAACGCGTTTCGATAGCGCTGCGAATGGCTGGCGTCACTGACGAATACATCCACGGTTCGTTGACGGTTTGGTCGTCATTCCACGAGTGAATAGTGAAACGCGGGTGCATCACGCCATTTTGTACCCAGCGCACAAACAGCTCCGCATCAGGTTTGTCGCCAGAAAAGCCGCCGACATCGTGCCCAACGTTATACAAACCAGAAAGGCTCATGCCCACACCCATGCGGGTGTTGTAACGCAGCGTATTCCAGTTGGTGCGGTTATCACCGCTCCAGGTTTGCACGTAACGTTGCATCCCGGCGCAGCCGGAACGGGAAATCAGATATGGGCGTTTTTCCGGCGCAAAAGCCTGCTGCGCTTCGAGCGAGGCACGCATCATCAGCAGTGGCATCACCGGGCGGATATTTTTGATGGCAATTTCTTCGCCAAAGCCGTAACAGCGGGCTTCGCCGTCCCACACTTCGTATTCGTTATTATCATTCCAGGTGGAATCGATACCCATTTCCAGCAGTTGCGTGGTGACGCCGTTTTGCCACCATTTCACCGTTGCCGGATTTGTGAAATCAAGATGCGAACCTTCGTCGTCCCAGAAGATCGAACGCTCCGGGCTATCTTGCTCCGAATCCTTAATAAACAGACCTTGCTCAACCACTTCCTGGTAACGCGGATGATCCTGCAACAGACATGGTTTGATGTTAGCTGCCAGTTTGATCCCTGCGGTATGGAACGCCTGGGACATCACTTTCGGCTGCGGCACCTTGTCGTAGTTCCAGTTAAAGACATAGCGCTTGTTATTGATTGAGGTATAGCCCGATGACAACTGGAATGAATCGCAAGGAATTGCGTGCTCTTCACACAGTTTGATAAAGCTCATCAGCTGGTTTTGCGCGTCTGGTGCATCGGTGTAATGCATGGTTGAGCCGCTGTAGCCGAGGCTCCATTTCGGGCCAAACAGCGTTTTACCGGTCAGGCGCACAAACGCTTTGGTGACATCTAAAACCTGCGGGCCGAGAAACAGGTAATAATCGACATCGCCCGATTCTGCCTGCCAGCGGCGGTACGGCAGGTGGTAGTTGTCAATTTCGTTGCCCAAATCCAGCCAGCAGCTGCTCAGGTTGTCGTAAAACATCCCGAAGCTGACATCCGGGCGGCGCGTGATGGTAAACGGAATATGTTTGTAGAGCGGGTCAGTGGACTCTGCGTTATAGCCCATCGCATCCAGGTTACGCATTTCGTAGCGTTTCCCTGTGCGCTGCAACGGACCGGCTTTCTCGCCCAGACCGTAATAACGTTCTTCTTTAAAGCGACGCTGATAGTGCGCCACACCGTCGCCGTGGGCGTTCAGCAGATATGCGCTGGTCGGGCGGTCGCTGGCGAGCATTTGCCACTCGCCGTTCTCGTTCTTATATTCCCACTCCAGCCACAAAGGCTGGTGGACGGTCACCCGCAATTTATCGGTGCTGATACACAATGTTTCATCGCGCTCTTCCACCGTGAAACCGGGTAACGCAAACCCTTGCAGGCTTTCACGGTCTCGGCCTTCCCACGGCACATCATTCTCTGGCGCGATGCTCCAGGTGCGGTTCAATGCCAGCTTGTTTTCGCGTTTAATCAGCACGCGGAACATGCCTTGCTCCAGCACAAACAGGTTCAGGCGATGTTTGCCGTCCACGCTTAACTCAACGTGATTGGCGTCAGACTTCAGCAGTGTCCAGTTCTTCAAAGTTTTCATCGTTCACAATCCATTTCATGCACGCTTGGTGCGGCGTTCAGCAATAAAAGAAACCAGGAATACAGCGCCAATCAGGTCAAAGAAGCCCATGGCGATAAATAAAGGGTTGTAGCCAATCTTGTCGGCGGTCACGCCAATCAGCAGCGAGAACAGGAAGCTGGCAATCCAGGCGGCAGAACCACGCATGCCGTTTACCGTCGCCATCTGGCCTTTATCAAAGGAGTCAACAACCAGCGCACTCAACATGCAGGATATAATCTGGTGCCCGAAGCCGCCGACGGAAATCAACGCGATGGTGACGTACGGGTCTTTGGTGAGGGCAACCAGCGCCAGCGAAATCATCAGGAACGCGCCGGTCACCGAACTTGCCACAATGGAATTAGTGCGTGAGCAACCAAACCAGCGGGTATAGATTTTCGTCAGATAGCCGCTTGCGATACTGCCGAGGTCTGCGGCAAGGAACGGCAGCCAGGCAAACATCGCTATCTGTTTGAGATCCATTCCACGTTCGGAAGCAAGGTAGAGCGGAACCCAGAAGCTCAGCACGGCCCAGGCCGGTTCAGCCATAAATGCTGGGATGGCGATACCGTAAAAACGTTTGTTTTTGCCGACGGTTTTCAGTGCGGTCAGGAACGGCATTTTCACCGCGTCAGGTTCGTTATCCTGCTTGATGAATTCCAGTTCTTCTTTGCTCAGATTCGGGTGCTGCTCCGGGTTGTGATAGAACAGCCACCACAAAATGACCCATAACATTGCCAGCACGCCGGTAAACATAAACGCGCCCTGCCAGCCGAAAGAGGCATGAGCAAAATAGATGATTGGCGGTGCCAGCATTGCCCCAATTGAGAAGCCAACGCCTGCCCAGCCTGCGGCAATTGGGCGTTCTTTTTTCGGGAACCATTCGCCAATCGTTTTGGCGTTAGCGGGAGTTGCGGCGGCTTCAGCTCCACCCATAAAGAAGCGCAAAATGGCCAGTTGAAACCAACTTCCGGCACCCGCGTGCATCATACAAACGACGGCCCAAATCCCTGCACAAACTAAGAAGCCGAGTTTGAGGCCGATAACATCAATCAACCAGCCGCAGATTGGCTGGAATACGGTATAAGCCAGTTGGAACGCACCGA
The DNA here is from genome assembly GCF_000735355.1 of Buttiauxella agrestis ATCC 33320. GTDB lineage: Bacteria > Pseudomonadota > Gammaproteobacteria > Enterobacterales > Enterobacteriaceae > Buttiauxella > Buttiauxella agrestis. The sequence continues at coordinate 8,214 of NZ_JMPI01000041.1, read as the reverse complement.
CGATATAAGAATATTGCTGAGTGGTAATCCCAAGAGAAGATTTCAGCTCAGGTGCCAAAATGCCCAATGAGTTGCGGGTAATGTAGTTAACGGTAACGCCTAACAGGAACAGCACCAGAACCCACCAGCGCAGGTTTTTAATAGTGCGTTTGGCCTTAACGGCGGTAACCCCTGGATTTATGCCATGACTCATGTCGTTCTCCACGTAGAAGCAGTGTCTATCGGAATGTTTGCCACAATTTGAAATTGTGAAAATTGTATCTATTTGATTAATAATTATTTTATGTGCTTCTTGCCGCAAGCAGGCAGGCTCAGTTGCGGCAGTAGAGAGAGCGTAAAACAGTTAGAAAATGTCCAATAGCAGCTTTTGTGCAAATATTTTCATATGAAAGCGGAATACGTGCGTTTGCTAACGAAAATACCTGTGACAAAGCCATACACTTCAGCATGAAAATTTTTTCATTGCCGAAATGGGCGCAGATCACAAAATGAGTAAAAAGCTAAAAATCACCGAAATCGCCGCTGAAACCGGGCTTTCAATTAGCACCGTTTCGCGTGTGCTGGCGGGCAAGTCCAACACCAGCGAACAGGCTCGGCAACGGGTTTTGAACTGTGCCGGTCAAAAAGGCGTGCTTGCGGGGATGGCAGCGGGGCGCATGCTACTTAACAGTTTGGTCGTTTTCGCGCCTCAGCGTGCTTTTGATGAACGGTCTGACGTCTTTTATTATCGTGTCACGCAAGGGTTAAGTCAGGCGCTTTCCCCACATGAAGTGCGGCTGCGTTACTGTGCGCTGGAAGAAAACGACAGCGATGCCAACCTGTTTCTGAGCAAAATGAACGAGGTGGAAACAGAAGCGGCGATCTTGCTCGGCATTGACGATCCGCATATTCACGATCTGGCGGTGGATCTCGGCAAGCCTTGCGTGTTGATCAACTGTCGCGATCGCAAAATGCGTCTACCCGGCGTTGCGCCGGATCACCAGTTGATTGGCGATTTTGCGGCAAGTTACTTGTTCGAACAAGGGCACAAATCGGTGGTCACATTCCTGTGCCTGCGCCGCTACACCATGGAGTTGCGTCTGGCGGGGATTCGCGACGCATGGGATGCCAACAATCTGCATTTTGACGACGCACGCCATCTGATTACCGCCCAGAGTTTTAGCGCCAAAGAGAGTGAAAAACTGATTAGCGAATTTCTGGAAAAAACACCGCGGCATCAGCTCCCGACGGCATTTTTAGTTGGCGGTGATTTTATGGCGGCAGGGGCGGTCAGTGCGCTGCAAAATGCCGGATTACGCGTGCCGCATGACATTTCGGTCATGAGCATCGACGGCTTTAATCTGGCAGCGATTCACGATGTGCCGCTGACCTCGGTGCATGTTCCGCGCGATCAGTTAGGTGAGGAAGCGGTGCATATTCTTCAGCAGCGTTTAATCCGCCCGGATGCGCCGATTGGGAATTTACTGCTTAACGGAACGTTGGCGGTGCGGGATTCGGTGCGCCGTATTCGTCCGAACAAGAGTCATACGGCGGTCAGTAGCGTGGGGCTTTATGATGAATGAGAGCCACACACTTCGCATTGCGGGTTACGCGGCAATTTCATTTCGCGGAACTGGCAGGTCATCGCATCGTACATCACGATTTTTCCGCTTGCGGGTGTGCCGTAATGCGCCAGCAGTTTGATGGCTTCCATCGCCTGCAATGAGCCGATGACGCCGACCAGCGGAGCCATCACACCTGCTTCAACACAAGTCAGTGCGTTGTCGCCAAACAAACGGCTCAGGCAGCGGTAGCACGGCTCGCCATCCTGATAAGTAAAGACGCTGATTTGCCCTTCCATTCGAATTGCCGCGCCCGAAACTAAGGGCTTTTTAAGCGTAAAACAGCACTGATTTAGCTGATTACGAATGGCTACGTTGTCAGTGCAATCCATCACCAGGTCATGCTCCGCAATTAATTCCAGCAACTGCGTTTCGTCTAATAGCGCGTTGACCGTTTCAATCTGAATATGTGGATTAATTGCTGCCAGCACATCGCGGGCAGAATCGACTTTGGGCTGCCCGATCGTGGCATCGCGATGCAGCGTCTGGCGCTGCAAATTGGACAGTGCCACGGTGTCAAAATCCAGCAATGTCAGTTGGCCGACGCCTGTCGCTGCCAGATACGGCGCGCTGGCACAACCGAGGCCGCCAAGCCCGACAACCAATACTCGCGCGGCTTTCAACGCTTCCTGGCCGTCAAAATCAAAGCCGCGCAGAATAATCTGGCGGTTGTAGCGCAGCATCTCCTGATCGCTCAGTTCAGCGCCCATCGTTAGCCTCCAAACAGATGATTGAACGGCTCTACCTCAACCCAGTCACCGGCTTCAACATGGCCGCGCTCACGTTCCAGCACGATAAAACAGTTGGCCTGGCTAAATGAACTGAAAATATGCGAACCCTGGTGGCCGGTACTCAATACTTCTAGTTGCCCGTCTTCGCCCCTGCGCATGATGCCGCGCTGGAAATCGAGACGGCCCGGCGATTTTTTCAAACGCCCGACGGTACGCGCGCGCTGGCGCGGCGGCAGGGCATTGCCTTGCTCGCCGCTGAGTCTGGCAAGCAGCGGCTGAACCAGCTGATAAAACGTCAGTGCCGCGGAAACCGGGTTGCCCGGCAGGCCGCAGAACCAGCTATTTGTCAGACGACCGAAAGCAAAAGGTTTGCCCGGCTTAATCGCCAGTTTCCAGAAACCGACTTCACCCAACTCTTCGAGCAATTGTTTGGTGTAATCCGCTTCACCCACAGAAACGCCGCCGCTGCTGATGACCACATCGGCCTGGCTATCGGCTTCAATAAATGCGGCGCGCAGCGCTTCGGGATCATCATGAATAATCCCTAAGTCGATAACGTCACAGCCCAACTGTTCGAGCATGATATGCACCGCAAGGCGGTTGGTATCGTAGATTTGACCGTCGCCAAGGGGTGTTCCTGGGAGTTGCAACTCATCGCCCGTAGAGAACACCGCCGCACGCACTTTACGCAGCACGGCGACCTCTGGAATACCTAACGAGGCAATCAGCGGTAATTCCGCCGCGGTCAGTTTTTTACCCGCAGGTAACACGTTGCCGCCCTGGCGAATATCTTCCCCACGCAGGCGAACGTTTTGCCCGTTTTTAACTTCTTCATTAAAGCGCACGCCGCTTTCGGTCACGGTCGCTTCTTCTTGCATCACGACGGCATCCGTTCCCTGCGGAACTGGTGCGCCAGTCATAATGCGAATGCAGGTTCCCTCAGGCCACTCGCCGTCAAACGGCTGCCCGGCAAAGGCTTTTCCCGCCACGGGCAGAGCCGTTCCTGACGCCAAATCTTGCAGACGTACCGCGTACCCGTCCATGGCTGAGTTATCAAAGCCAGGTACATCTATTGGTGACGTGACAGGGTGCGAAGTAATGCGTCCACAAGCCTTCAGCAAAGGGATGGACTCAGATTCGGTGACAGGAACAATACGCGAGAGCATCTGTTCCATTGCGGTTTCAAGGGGGATAAGCCCGGCGGTAAATTCCATGAAAGCTCCTGCTACGCGGGGAAAAATATGTCGGACATTATGGCAGAGAATCGGTGCTGGCTGAATGTCCCATTATGGGTAATCCGGGATGCCGTTTTCCTTTACATCACATTTACATCTTTCTATATTCAAAAATCGTATTAGTTAACAGTCACTATTCTGATATTTATAGCTTTCGTAGTTTTTGTAGGTCGGATAAGCGAAGCGCCATCTGACAACACAACGGACTCCGACAATACAACGCACTCTGACAAGGCAATGTCGAAATGAGCAAAGCAGTAATCGCGATCCACGGTGGCGCGGGAGCCATCACTCGTGCACAACTCAGCCCCGAAAAAGAGCTGCTGTATATTAAGGCGCTCTCGGAAATCGTTGAGGCAGGCCAGGCGTTGCTCGAGGCGGGCGGTACTGCGCTGGATGCCGTGACCGAAGCGGTTCGTATGCTCGAAGAATGCCCGCTGTTTAACGCCGGGATCGGGGCGGTATTTACCCATGACGGCACGCATGAACTGGATGCCTGCATCATGGACGGCAACACGCTAGAAGCCGGTGCGGTGGCTGGTGTCAGTCATATTCGTAACCCTATTCTTGCCGCGCGCCAGGTTCTGGAACACAGCCCGCATGTTTTGCTGATTGGCAAAGGCGCTGAAAACTTCGCCGAGCAGCATGGCCTTGAGCCCGTTTCGCCCGATCTCTTTTTCACCCAACAGCGTTGGGATCAATTGCAAAGCGCTCGTGCAAATCAACAAACAGTGTTGGATCACGACGGCGGCGACCCTATCGATCCGGGCACCAAATTTGGCACCGTCGGCGCTGTCGCTCTCGATAAATACGGCAACCTGGCTGCCGCGACCTCCACCGGCGGCATGACCAACAAATTACCGGGTCGTGTAGGCGATTCACCGATAATCGGCGCGGGTTGCTACGCCAATAACGCCAACGTTGCAGTATCTTGCACCGGCACGGGTGAAGTGTTTATGAAAACCCTCGCGGCTTACGACATCGCAGCCCTGATGGAATATGGCGGGCTAAGTCTGCATCAGGCGACCGAGCGCGTCGTCATGGAAAAACTTCCGGCGCTGCAAGGTAGCGGGGGAGTGATTGCCATTGATAGCGAAGGCAATGTGGCATTGCCATTTAATAGCGAAGGGATGTACCGCGGCTACGGTTTTGTCGGTGATGCCCCGAGCGTTGGAATCTATCAAAGCCAGGAGGGCTGATGCCCAGAAGTCATGAACTTCCCGAGGACGAAGTGCTGTCTGTAAGCCGACTCAACGTGAGCTTTCGCCAGGAAAATGCCGACATTCAGGCGGTGTCAGACCTGTCGTTTACGCTAAAACGGGGTGAAACGCTGGCCATTGTCGGGGAGTCTGGCTCGGGAAAATCAGTGACGGCGCTGGCGTTAATGCGCCTGCTGGAAAAATCCGCAAGCCGCGTTGAAAGCGATAACATCCTACTGCGCCGTCGCAACGGCGCGGTGATCGCGCCTGCCGAATTAAGTTCATCGCAAATGCGCCATGTGCGCGGTGCCGATATCGCAATGATTTTCCAGGAGCCGATGACCTCGCTCAATCCGGTGTTTCCGGTAGGAGAACAAATTGCGGAATCTATCCGTCTGCATCAGGGTTTGGATAAACACGCGGCGATGGAAGAGGCCAGGCGCATGCTCGAACGGGTGCGCATTCCGGAAGCAAAAGCGATTCTTGGCCGTTATCCGCACCAGCTTTCAGGCGGGATGCGCCAGAGGGTGATGATTGCCATGGCGCTCTCGTGCCGTCCGGCGGTGCTGATTGCCGACGAACCGACTACCGCCCTGGATGTGACCATTCAGGCGCAAATCCTCCAGCTCATTCGCGTTCTACAAGATGAAATGCAAATGGGCGTGATATTCATCACTCACGATATGGGTGTGGTCGCGGATATCGCCGATCGTGTGCTGGTGATGTATCGCGGCCAGGCGGTGGAAACCGGCACCGTAGAGCAAATTTTTAGCGCGCCGGTTCATCCTTATACCAAAACGCTGCTGGCAGCAGTTCCGCGCCTTGGCGCGATGAATGGCCGTGATTTGCCGCGTAAATTTCCGCTGGTTGATCCGCAACACCCTGATAAACCCGAAGCAGAAACCGAACAAAACACCATTGCCCCCGGTTCCGTTCCCATTTTGCAAGTCAGCGATTTAGTGACGCGCTTTGATATTCGCAGCGGCATTTTTAACCGTGTCACCAGCCGGGTGCATGCGGTCGAAAAAGTGAGTTTTGATTTGTGGCCCGGCGAAACGCTGGGGCTGGTGGGGGAGTCGGGGAGCGGCAAATCCACCACCGGGCGTGCGCTGTTGCGGCTGGTGGAAACCCAGGGCGGCAGCATTCACTTCAACGGCCAGCGCATCGACACGCTTTCCAATGCCGACATGCAGCATGTGCGCAAAGACATTCAGTTTATCTTCCAGGATCCGTACGCCTCTCTCGACCCGCGCCTGACGGTGGGGTATTCCATCATGGAACCGCTGCTGGTTCACAACGTGATGCCCAAAGAGCAGGCGCAAGAACGCGTGGCCTGGTTACTGGAGCGCGTCGGGTTGCAGGCGGAGCATGCGTGGCGTTATCCGCACGAGTTTTCTGGCGGCCAACGCCAGCGCATATGCATCGCCCGGGCATTGGCGCTCAATCCAAAAGTGGTGATTGCCGATGAGTCTGTCTCGGCTCTCGATGTTTCGATTCGGGCGCAAATCATCAACCTGATGATGGATCTCCAGCGCGAGTTCGGCATCGCTTTTCTGTTTATTTCTCACGATATGGCGGTGGTCGAACGTATTTGCCATCGCGTAGCGGTGATGTACTTAGGGCAAATTGTTGAAATTGGCCCGCGACGCGCCGTGTTTGAAAATCCGCAGCATCCGTATACCCGAAAATTAATGGCCGCCGTTCCGGTGGCTGACCCCACGCACCGCCGCCCCAAACCCGTTTTGCTTTCCGATGATATCCCCAGTTCCACGCATAAGCTGGGGAGTGAACCGCATGTTGCAACGCTTGTGAATGTTGGGCCAGGGCATTTTGTCGCTCGCCCATAATAAAAATTGAGTCCGGCAAGGATAATCAGGAGAACACAATGACCATGTTTGAGAATAAAAAGTGGCTGTTGGCCGCAGGGCTTGCGACCAGTGTGATTGCCGCACCGGCATTCGCGGCGAAAGATGTCGTTGTTGCTGTTGCGTCCAACTTCACCACACTCGACCCCTACGATGCTAACGATACGCTGTCGCAGGCGGTAGCGAAGTCGTTTTATCAGGGGCTATTTGGCCTTGATAAAGAGATGAAACTGCAAAATGTGTTGGCCGAAAGTTACACCGTTTCTGACGACGGACTGGTTTACACCATCAAATTACACCCTGGCGTTAAATTCCAGGATGGGACTGATTTCAACGCCGAAGCGGTGAAGATTAACCTCGATCGCGCCAGCAATCCTGAAAACCATCTCAAACGCTACAACCTGTATAAAGCCATTGCCAAAACCGAAGCGGTTGACGCTAACACGGTAAAAATCACCCTTAAACAGCCGTTCTCGGCGTTTATCAATATTCTCGCCCACCCGGCAACGGCGATGATTTCCCCGGCCGCGCTGAAAAAATACGGCAAAGAGATTGGTTTCCATCCGGTCGGCACTGGCCCGTATCAGCTGGATACCTGGAACCAGACCGATTTTGTGAAGGTGAAGAAATTCGACGGTTACTGGAAGCAGGGGCTGCCGAAACTCGACACCATCACCTGGCGTCCGGTTGTTGATAACAACACCCGAGCAGCCATGCTCCAGACCGGCGAAGCGCAGTTTGCCTTCCCCATCCCTTACGAGCAGGCTGGCGTGCTGGAGAAAAACGACAAGCTGGAGCTGGTGGCTTCGCCTTCCATCATGCAGCGTTATCTCAGCATGAACGTGACGCAAAAGCCGTTTGATAACCCAAAAGTACGTGAAGCGATCAACTATGCGATTAACCGCCAGGCGCTGGTGAAAGTGGCGTTTGCGGGTTACGCCACACCAGCCGAAGGCGTGGTGCCACCGTCTATCGACTTCGCGCAAATTTACAAGCCGTGGCCGTATGACCCGGCAAAAGCGCGCGAACTGTTGAAAGAAGCGGGCTATCCGAACGGCTTCGAAACCACGCTGTGGTCATCCCACAACCACAGCACCGCGCAGAAAGTGTTGCAGTTCACTCAGCAGCAACTGGCTCAGGTCGGCATTAAAGTGAAAGTCACAGCGATGGATGCCGGGCAGCGTGCCGCGGAAGTGGAAGCTAAAGGCCAGAAAGAGAGCGGCGTGAGAATGTTCTACACCGGTTGGTCGGCCTCGACAGGTGAAGCGGACTGGGCGCTGTCGCCGTTGTTTGCCTCATCTAACTGGCCGCCAACGCTGTTTAACACCGCGTTCTACAGCAATCCGCAGGTGGATAAAGACCTGAGCGAGGCGCTGAAAACCACCAATCGTGACGAGAAAGCGAAGCTGTATAAAGACGCGCAGGACACCATCTGGAAAGAGAATCCGTGGGTGCCTCTGGTGGTCGAAAAACTGGTTTCCGCACACAGCAAAACCCTCAGCGGTTTTTATGTGATGCCAGATACCGGGTTTAGTTTTGATGATGCGGATTTGAAAGAGTGATGGTTTTGGTGGCGTGTTTTC
>NZ_JMPI01000040.1 GCF_000735355.1 Buttiauxella agrestis ATCC 33320 | reverse complement strand
ATCCAATCCCCTCTCCTGGGGGAGAGGGTTAGGGTGAGGGGGGACAATGTTTAACTATTTCCTCAAACGCCTGCTGGGCCTGATCCCCACACTGCTTATCGTCGCGGTGCTGGTGTTTCTGTTCGTCCATATGCTCCCCGGCGACCCGGCGCGTTTAATCGCCGGGCCGGAAGCGGATGCCACCGTGATTGAAATGGTGCGCAAACAGTTGGGGCTGGATTTACCGCTGTGGCAGCAATTTTTGCACTACATCGGCAACATTGTGCAGGGGGATTTCGGCACCTCGATGGTTTCGCGCCGTCCGGTTTCCGAAGAGATCGCCAGCCGCTTTATGCCCACTTTCTGGCTCACTATCACCAGCATGGTTTGGGCGGTTATTTTTGGTCTGTTCACCGGCATTATTGCTGCCGTGTGGCGTAACCGCTGGCCGGACAGACTCAGCATGACGATCGCAGTTTCCGGTATTTCATTCCCCGCGTTTGCACTCGGCATGTTGCTGATGCAGGTTTTTTCCGTCGAACTGGGCTGGCTGCCGACGGTCGGTGCCGATAGCTGGCAGCACTACATTTTGCCGTCTGTCACGCTGGGGGCAGCGGTCGCTGCGGTGATGGCACGTTTTACGCGTGCTTCGTTCGTGGATGTGCTGCAAGAAGATTACATGCGCACCGCACGCGCCAAAGGGGTGAGCGAAACGCTGATTGTGATTAAACACGGTCTGCGCAACGCGATGATTCCGGTCGTCACCATGATGGGATTGCAGTTCGGTTTCCTGCTCGGCGGTTCGATTGTTGTCGAAAAAGTCTTTAACTGGCCAGGGCTTGGGCGCTTGCTGGTGGATTCAGTCGAAATGCGTGACTACCCGGTGATTCAGGCGGAAGTGTTGCTGTTTTCGCTGGAATTTATTGTTATCAACTTAGTGGTGGATTTGCTGTACGCCGCCATTAACCCGGCCATCAGGTACAAGTAAGGATGCGACTCTTTAACTGGCGACGCCAGGCGGTACTGAACGCGATGCCGATTGTTCGGCCAAACCAGGTGCGCACGCCGTGGCACGAATTTCTGCGCCGCTTACGCAAACAGCCGGTGGCGATGCTTGCCGGGTTGTTCGTGCTGTTTCTGATTGTGGTGGCGCTGGTTGCCCCGTGGATTTCGCCGTTCGATGCCGAAAACTATTTCGATTATGACCGGCTCAACGATGGCCCGTCGATGCTGCACTGGTTTGGCGTGGATTCTCTCGGGCGCGATATTTTCAGTCGGGTTCTGGTCGGGGCGCAAATCTCGCTGGCGGCGGGGGTATTTTCGGTCTTAATCGGGGCGCTGATCGGCACGTTCTTCGGGCTGCTGGCGGGATATTACGAAGGCTGGTGGGACCGGGTGATTATGCGCATTTGCGACGTGCTGTTCGCCTTCCCTGGGATTTTGCTGGCGATAGCCGTGGTTGCGGTAATGGGCAGCGGCATGTCGAACGTGATTATCGCGGTGGCCATTTTCAGCATTCCGGCCTTTGCCCGCCTGGTGCGCGGCAATACGCTGGTACTGAAACACCAAACCTTTATCGAATCGGCACGCAGCATTGGCGCATCTGATGCGACGATTATTTTCCGCCATATTCTGCCGGGTACGGTTTCGTCGATTGTGGTCTATTTCACCATGCGTATCGGGACGTCGATTATTTCGGCGGCGAGTTTGTCGTTTTTGGGTTTAGGCGCTCAGCCCCCCACGCCGGAATGGGGCGCAATGCTCAACGAAGCGCGGGCCGATATGGTGATAGCACCTCACGTCGCGCTCTTTCCGAGCCTGGCGATCTTCCTGACGGTGCTGGCGTTTAATTTGCTGGGGGATGGGTTGCGGGATGCGTTGGACCCGAAGATAAAAGGGTAATTTCAAAGAAAAAAGGCGGATGACGCTTACGCTTATCCGCCCTACAACTCTATTTCGTAGGTCGGATAAGCGTAAGCGTCATCCGACATTCAGAACTTAAACCACTGAACCCCACAGGTCATATTCGTCCGCGTTTTCAACTTTCACGCGCACCACATCACCTGGTTTCAGTTTGGTTTCGCCGTTCAGGTAAACCGCGCCGTCGATTTCTGGAGCGTCAGCCATGCTGCGGCCAATCGCGCCTTCTTCGTCAACTTCATCAACGATAACCAGAATTTCGCGGCCCACTTTTTCTTGCAGACGTTCAGCAGAAATCTGCTGTTGCAGCTGCATGAAGCGGTTCCAGCGCTCTTCTTTTACTTCTTCTGGCACCGGATCGGCCAGTTCGTTGGCGGTCGCACCTTCTACCGGGCTGAACTTGAAGCAACCAACACGATCCAGACGCGCTTCTTTCAGGAAGTCGAGCAGCATCTGGAAGTCTTCTTCGGTTTCGCCTGGGAAGCCCACAATGAAGGTGGAACGCAGCGTCAGATCCGGGCAGATCTCTCGCCATTGCTTAATGCGCTGCAACTGGCGATCAACGCTGCCTGGGCGCTTCATCAGCTTAAGAATACGCGGGCTGGCGTGCTGCAATGGGATATCCAGATATGGCAGGATCTTGCCTTCCGCCATCAATGGGATCACATCATCCACGTGCGGATACGGGTAAACGTAGTGCAGACGTGTCCAGACGCCGAGTTTAGCCAGTTGTTCACACAAGCTAACCATGCTGGTTTTCACCGGCTCACCGTTGTAGAAACCGGTGCGGTGCTTAACGTCCACGCCGTAAGCTGAAGTATCCTGAGAGATAACCAGCAGCTCTTTCACGCCTGCATCTACCAGACGTTTCGCTTCGGACAGCACATCGCCAATCGGACGGCTGTCGAGATCGCCACGCATGGAAGGGATGATGCAGAAGGTGCAACGGTGGTTGCAGCCTTCGGAAATTTTCAGGTAGGCGTAGTGACGTGGGGTCAGTTTCACGCCTTGTTCCGGTACCAGGCTCAGGAACGGGTTATGTTTTGGTTTCGGCACATAGTGGTGAACGTGCTGCAAAACTTGCTCGTAGCTATGTGGGCCGGTGATTTCCAGAACTTTAGGGTGCACTTCGCGGATTTGATCTTCTTTGGCCCCTAAACAGCCGGTCACAATCACTTTGCCATTTTCGTTCAGCGCTTCGCCGATCGCTTCGAGCGACTCTTGTACGGCACTGTCGATAAAGCCACAGGTGTTAACGATAACCATATCGGCATCATCATAGCTAGGCACTACATCGTAACCTTCGGTGCGCAGCTCAGTCAGAATCCGTTCAGAATCAACGAGGTTTTTTGGGCAGCCGAGGGATACAAAGCCAATACGGGGTTGTTGCATACGGGTTACGCTCACAAAGTAAACAGAAAATAAAAGCCGGGCGATTCTACACGGGTTTTGGGCAAGGCTCTACTGGTTGTTTTTAAACTGCCGCGCAAACAATTTCAGACGATTGGATAAGGCTTATTTTTGCTTAGTGGGTAAGCTGGCTCTATTATCTCCCCGCTTCGTTTGCTTGAAGTTTATATTGAAACCTCCCGCTCAAAGAGAGAACCGCAATATGCGTAAGATTTTAGCCCTTTCCGGGATGCTGACGGGTGCCTTGTTGCTGTCGGCTTGTAACGTGATTCCAACCCCGCTCAACACGCCTCCTGCAACCGCGCAAAAGTTTGTCTGTGGCGGTGAAAAACTGGCAATAGATGGCGACTACGCCTGGTATAACGGCGACCGTTATTCCTATCAAAATATGTCCGGTGGGCAGGCGTTTTACCGTTACCACAGCAGTAACTTCGGCCTGAAGAAAGTCGGTGAAAACCGAACGATGCTGATTGGCCTTGATGCCAAACCTTGTGTTGCGGCGAATTAACGATGCAGCCACACTGTCGCCTGGCGGGCCTGAGTACGCTGCTGCTCAGTTTTACGCTGGCGGGGTGTGGAACGCTGTCTAACGTCGCCCCTGAGGCCGAAGCGCCGCAAAAGGCGCAGCGTGTTTGTGGCGCTTCACAAGCGCGTGATATCAACCAGTGGCTTCCCAGCATGGTTGAACAGCAATCGCCCGCGATGGTGGTGGGGGTGATTGATGCAAATGGCCAACGCCATTACTGGCATTTTGGTGTCACCGATAGCGAACATCAGTATCCGGTCGATGAGCACACGCTGTTTGCGGTTGGCTCGCTCAGTAAAGGCATGACCGCCGAAGCAACGGCGGTGCTGGTGGCGCAGGGGCGTCTGCATTGGTCAGATACTCTTGAAACTTTGCTGCCGCCATCGGTGCCGTTAAGCGATGACGCGAAAAAAATCACCCTGCTGCAATTGGTGACGCACACTTCTGGTTTGCCACGGCAAAATATGGACTTGCCGATGCTGACCGCGTTTATTCGCTATCTGGGCAACGGTGAGAATTTCTATGCCCATCTTGATAGCGACGATGTGGTGAATGACCTGGCTGATTTCTCAAAACCGCACAATGACGAGCCACGCTATTCCAACCTTGGCTACGCGGTGCTGGATTATGTTCTGCGTTATCAAACCGGGCAGCGCGCCGACCAACTGGTTCAGTCGCTGATCTTTGAACCACTGAATCTTCGTAACAGCAGCTTTACCCCTCAGAAATTAAGAAGTTACCCCCAGCGGGCGATTGGTCATGCGGGTAGCCAGCCAAAGTTTGTTCCGCGTGGGCAAGTGGTGCCGGACTGGCAATTCCACGGCAATATGCTGGGCGCAGGCGGTTTGTACACCGACACCGCTGATTTACTGACGTTTGCCGCAGCCCATCTGGATAGCACGGGCGATCAAACGCTGGATAAAGCGATTAACGATACGATGCAAATCTACTATCCGCGTAACAACGAGCGGCGTGACAAAGAAGCCGCCAATATCGCCTGGGTCACGGACACTTATGGTGAGCAAGCGATCACTTATCAGGTGGGATATATCGGGGGCTACTCCAGCTATATCGGTATTGACCGCGTGAATCACTTCGCTGTGGTGGTTCTGCAAAACAGCTTCACCTGGCAAAATAACCTTGGGCACAGTGTGTTACGGCAAATGCTTGAAGAGAAGCAGCAGGCGGCCACTTGTCGGGCTCCTGCCGCTGCGTAATCCTTTGTTTCGCTGCGATTGTTAGCTTTGTAAAGCTTATTGCCATGGATCAAAAAACTCGGCAAAAAAACCAGGCCCGGTTAAAATTTATCCATACTATAAGTGTGTGTTATTGATTTGAACCACACGGAGGATAAATGTATGACTGGGGAGCCACTCAAACGCGATCTCTTGAAAAAGATGATCATCGCAAAAATAGACATTGCCGCTTATCTGCGCATGAGAAAAGCGAAAGGGTATATGTCTGTCGCTGAAACTGAGCATCTGCGCGATAACTTGTTCGATTTGTCGAATGAATATCGCGAGAAGTCTTTACGCCTCAAATCTCATCTTGCGTTGCAAGAAATAGCCAGCCTGAATCAAGGAATGAGCGCGGTGTGTTCTGCCGCAGTTTGCCTGATGACCGGGCGTCACGATTGCCCGCAATACATTGCCATTGATGCAGGAAAACTGGAAAGTTGCCTGTCTGATTTGTCCGACAGCCTGAAAGAGATTATGGGCCACCAACTGGCGGTAGAAACGTGACAATCAGGGGGAGTTGACTCCCCCTGTTTAAGTTTTTGTAAAATTCCGCGCCCTCCTGGCCTGGAAGACTAACCTTATCGGATAAACCGATAAGGAGAAGTCCATGCCACGGCTGCCGTTTCGCACATTCATCGCCGCTTCACTCTTACTTTCAGCAAGCATGACTTATGCCGCCGGGGTAAAAGTTGAAGTGCTGCAAAGCAAACTTGATCACCCCTGGTCACTGGCTTTTTTACCTGAAAATCAGGGCATGCTGATTACATTGCGTGACGGGCAATTACGCCGCTGGCAACCGGGGGAGGGCTTAAGCGATCCGATTGTCGGTGTGCCAAAAGTCTGGGCGCATGGGCAGGGAGGTTTACTGGACGTGGTGCTGGCACCGGATTTTGAAAAAAGTCGCCGCGTCTGGCTCAGTTTTGCCGAAGGCAATAGCGATGATAAAGCCGGAACCGCCGTCGGCTACGGCACTTTAAGCCGCAATATGGAACGCCTGGAAAACTTCAAAGTGGTGTTCCGCCAGACGCCGAAACTTTCGACCGGCAATCATTTTGGCGGACGCATGGTGTTTGACGGCAAGGGTTATTTGTTTATCGCTCTGGGTGAAAACAACCAGCGTTCGACAGCCCAGGATATGGATAAACTTCAGGGCAAACTGGTGCGCCTGACGCAAGACGGCGAAGTGCCGCAGGATAATCCGTTTGTCGGCAAGCAGGGCGCGCGCAGTGAAATTTGGTCTTATGGGCACCGTAACCCGCAGGGCATGGCATTGAATCCGGCGAATGGCGAGCTGTGGCTCAACGAACATGGCCCACGGGGTGGCGATGAAATCAACGTAGCAAAGGCAGGTAAAAACTACGGCTGGCCGCTGGCGACCTGGGGCATTAATTACAGCGGGCTTCCTATCCCGGAAGCGAAAGGCGAAATTGTGGCGGGCACTGAACAACCCATTTATTACTGGAAGGTGTCCCCTGCGGTGAGCGGCATGGCGTTCTATAACGCCGATAAATTCCCACAGTGGAAAGGGAAGCTGTTTATTGGCGCGCTAAAAGAGAAAAACCTGATTGAGCTGACGCTCAGTGGCGACAAAGTGACCGAACAAACCCGTTTGCTTGATGACCACGGCGAGCGGATCCGTGATGTGCGCGTCGGCCCGGATGGTTTTCTGTATGTCCTGACCGACGAATCAGATGGGCAATTGCTGAAAATCAGCCCATCCGAGAATGATGACAAAGCGAAATAAACGGGTTTTGTAGGGTGGATAAGCGATAGCGTCATCCACCATTTGCGGTTGTCATTGCAGGTGAAAGTGTCGGATGACGCTGCGCTTATCCGACCTACGGAATGAGTTTCTAACTCAGTGGAATCATAACGATTTTCTTAAACGCCGGACGCTGGGTCAGTTGTTGATACCAGCGTTGCAGGTTCGGAAAATCATGCCATTGCACGTCGAGATTGAGCAGGTTGTAAACGCTCGGCGCAAGGGCGATATCCGCCACGCTGAACGCATCGCCGCCCAGCCATTTTTGCTTCGCCAGTTCGGCTTCAATGATGGCAAACAGCGCGTTACATTGCTCGATACTCTCGTCGATAAGTTTTTGACTGCGATCTTCCGGCGCAATTCGCACCAGGCTGAAAAATACGCCACGGTGTGGGCCTGCTAACGTTGTTCCTGCCCAATCCATCCATTTTTCGCCACGCGCACGCGTCGCGGGATCTGCAATCCACAACGACTCTTTGCCATACTGCGCGGCCAGATAACGCACGATAGTATTGGACTCCCATAACGTCAGGTCGGTAGCGTCATCATGAATACAGGGCACTAACGCGTTAGGGTTCATGGCCAGATATTCGGCATCGTGGGTTTTACCAAACTTCCCGCCAGCAGGAACCGAGTGATACGCCACGCCTAACTCTTCCAGGCACCACAACACTTTCTTCACGTTTGTTGAATTGTCTCTGCCCCAAACAGTAATCATTTTGTTTCCTCTATGTTGGTTTTCATCCCAGTATGCCGCGGGCTGATGAAGAAAACAGCAGCGAAACTCAACGGCAGGTAAAAAACTCATCAACGTGGCGGCAAGTCAGGCAGTTATCGAATAAACTTAAAAAACTTTACCAACACTATGTTTCATTATGTGGTTTCACAAGTTAGCTTACTGGCAACTTGAACGATTGAGTAACGGCGTGTGTCGTGACTTTTATAGAATGGATACTGGGTGGTGTTATGAAAACTTTGCAAATCCCTGCTTCGCTTCGAGCATTACTGGCAGGGTCGACCCTGCTGTTGGTAGCCGCGCCAGCGGTTAGTGCAGAACAAACTGCTGATGCACCGCAAGTTGATGCTAAAGCCTGGATCTTAATGGATTATGCCAGTGGCAAAGTATTGGCCGAAGGGAACGCCGACTTGCAGCTTGATCCGGCGAGCCTGACCAAACTAATGACCAGCTATGTCGTCGGGCAGGCTATCAAAGCGGATAAAATCAAGCTGACTGATATGGTCACTATCGGCAAAGATGCGTGGGCAACGGGCAACCCGGCGCTGCGTGGTTCGTCGCTGATGTTCCTCAAGCCGGGCGATTTAGTCTCGGTTGAAGATCTGAACAAAGGCGTGATCATTCAGTCTGGTAACGATGCAAGTATTGCGATTGCCGATTACGTTGCAGGCAGCCAGGACTCGTTCGTCAGCCTGATGAACAACTATGCGCAAAAGCTGAACCTCACTAACACCACCTTCAAAACCGTACATGGCCTGGATGCACCGGGGCAGTTCAGTACCGCGCGTGATATGGCGCTGCTGGGCAAAGCGTTAATTCATGATGTGCCTGAAGAGTACGCTATCCATAAAGAGAAAGAGTTCACCTTCAACAACATCAAGCAGCCGAACCGTAACCGCTTGTTGTGGAGCAGCAATCTTAACGTTGACGGTATGAAAACCGGCACGACCACCGGGGCAGGCTACAACCTGGTTGCATCGGCCACCTCCGGCGACATGCGTTTGATTTCCGTCGTTCTGGGAACCAAAACTGACCGTATTCGTTTCAACGAAAGTGAAAAACTGCTGACGTGGGGCTTCCGCTTCTTCGAAACCGTGACGCCAATTAAACCAGACGCCACGTTTGTGACCCAGCGCGTGTGGTTTGGTGACAAGAGCGAAGTGAATCTCGGGGCGGGCGAAGGGGGTTCGGTCACTATTCCTCGCGGCCAGTTGAAGAACCTGAAAGCGAGCTTCTCGCTGACCGAACCTCAGCTAACCGCGCCGCTGAAAAAAGGCCAGGTTGTCGGCACAATCGACTTCCAGCTTAACGGCAAATCTATCGAACAGCGCCCGCTGATGGTGATGGAAGCAGTAGAAGAGGGCGGTTTCTTTAGCCGGATGTGGGACTTCGTATTAATGAAGTTCCATTCCTGGTTCGGCTCCTGGTTCTAATACCCTTCATATTTTGAGTTGCAGGGGTGTTGGCTACGGCCATTCACCCCAGTCACTTACTTATGTAAGCTCCTGGGGATTCACGTCCTTGCCGCCTACCTGCAATCTCAAAATATTTTGGGTATAGCTTATTTATTACCACTCAATCTGAATATTCTCTGACGCGGCAAATTCAACAAATGCCGCGTCAGGTTTTTCATCACTGATAATCAAATCAAAACTAGCAAGCGGCCCCATACAGGCTGAACGCACTTTGCCGAACTTGCTGCTGTCCACTACCAATACGCGCTGCTGCGCCATCGCTAACGCCCAATGTTTTACTGGCAACTCATCAAGATTAAAACAGGTCGCGCCGTGACGTGTATGAACGCCCGCCGCCGAGAAAAAGGCGATATCCGGGCAAAAGTTATTCAGACATTCCTGGAAATTAATCGGTTTGAAAATCGCATTGCTGGAGTGAAATTCGCCGCCGCTCAAAATAACCCGACAGCCGGGTTTATCCTGCAACGCCAGAAATGTGTTTAACGAGTAACACACTCCGGTAAATTCCAGCTCATCGTCCAGCGCTTCAATGATGTAAGGCGTGGTGGTGCCGCAATCAAAGAATACCGTCTGGTGCGGGCGAACTAATGCCGCAGCGATACGCGCCGCATGGCGTTTTTCTTCAATACGACGGGTTTTTTGGTCACTTAACAGATAGTGGTTAGCCGTGACGCTGCGGGGTTCGAGAACCACATATCCCCCCAGCAAAACCACCGGCCCAGGTTCGCTATTAAGGTCCCGTCGAATCGTCATTTCAGAAACGCCCAACAAAGCGGACGCTTCTTTAAGGTGAATTTTGTCGCTGCGTTTAAGCGCCTGAATCAGGCGATTGATGCGTTCGTCGCGCCGGGTTTCCATAATGAGCAACTAAACCTTTTAATTCCCTCTCCAGAAGGAGAGGGTTG
>NZ_JMPI01000039.1 GCF_000735355.1 Buttiauxella agrestis ATCC 33320 | reverse complement strand
AAGGAGAGGGTTGGGGTGAGGGCGTTAATTAACGCATCTTACCTTTGCTCAAAGGGTTAGTCACGCACCCAACCTTTGCGGATGGGCAGGGCAAAGCAGAAACGATAGGCCTGATGCAAGCGCGCATAAATCGACTCGCCAAGCAGGTTCCAGACCATTTGCGCCAACAGGCAAGAACACAAGCCCACCAGCAAACCGCCGAGCATATCCAACGGCCAGTGCACGCCAAGATAAACGCGTGACCAGGCAATCGCGCAGGCGATAGCAAAAAGCACCACGCCAGACCAAACCCGATGCCAGAACAAAAACGCCAGCGCGAAGGTGAAAATCACCGTGCCGTGGTCGCTTGGGAAAGAATCATCTGGCGCGTGATGCAGGAAGTTATAGCCAAATCCGCTGACAAACGGCCTGTCGTGCGGGAAAGCATGGCCGATAATCCACGATAGCGACACGCTAACGATAATGGCCAGCGCGGTCTTAATCACGACGACACGTTGTGCAGTCATCTGGCGGCGTTGCCCCCACAACCACAGAATGGCAATCAACAGTGGCACGATGTTAATCAAATCTTTGGCAATAAAAATGGCAAATTTAATCAACCATTCGGGCGATTCAGGTGTGGCATTCATCAGCAAAAAAAGAGACTGATTCAATTGTTCAATCATAACGTTATGAGTTCCTTAACCTTCAAATGAAGATGATGCCGTACACCCTGCATCGTGACCATAGGACGACAGCCTACTTTGAGCTTCTTAAGAAATCCTTAAACGACTGAACGATTGTGCTTGTTAAATAACAATTCACTATCTACCGAGAAGCCAATTTATTACACTTCGTTCGTTTTTCTTCTCCTTCGAGTTTTTCATGCAAAATAATAAGCGACTGGGTCGCCAGGCACTGCTATTCCCGCTGTGCCTGGTGCTCTATGAATTTTCTACGTATATCGGCAATGACATGATCCAGCCCGGCATGCTGGCGGTTGTCGAACAATACAACGCGGGAATCGAATGGGTGCCGACCTCCATGACTGCGTATTTGGCTGGCGGCATGTTTTTACAGTGGCTGTTAGGGCCGCTTTCGGATCGTATTGGCCGTCGCCCGGTGATGTTGACCGGCGTGGTGTGGTTTATCGTCACTTGCCTGGCGACTTTGCTGGCGCAAAACATCGAGCAATTTACTTTCCTGCGATTCCTGCAAGGGGTCAGCTTGTGCTTTATTGGCGCGGTCGGTTATGCGGCAATTCAAGAATCGTTCGAGGAGGCGGTGTGTATCAAAATCACGGCGCTGATGGCGAACGTGGCGCTCATTGCGCCGCTACTCGGCCCTTTGGTTGGGGCCGCGTGGATCCACTACGCGCCGTGGGAAACCATGTTTGTGCTATTTGCAGCACTGGCGGCGTTCTCTTTCTACGGCTTACACCGCGCGATGCCGGAAACCGCGACGCGTCTGGGTGAAAAACTCTCGCTGCGCGATTTAGGGCATGACTACAAACTGGTGCTGAAAAACGGGCGCTTTGTGGCCGGGGCGCTGGCGATTGGTTTTGTCAGCCTGCCGTTGCTGGCGTGGATTGCGCAGTCACCGATTATCATCATTAGCGGTGAAAAGCTGTCGACGTACGAATATGGTTTATTGCAGGTGCCTATCTTCGGCGCATTGATTCTCGGCAATCTGGTGCTGGCGCGTTTAACGTCACGCCGCAGCGTGCGCTCGCTGATTATTATGGGCGGCTGGTGGATTGTACCGGGGCTGGTGGTGGCCGCTATTGCAACCGTGGCATCAACACATGCTTATTTGTGGATGACTGCCGGGTTGAGCATTTACGCCTTCGGTATTGGCCTTGCCAACGCAGGCCTGGTGCGCCTGACGCTATTTGCCAGTGACATGAGCAAAGGCACAGTTTCGGCGGCAATGGGCATGTTGCAGATGCTGATTTTCACCGTCGGTATCGAAGTGAGCAAACACGCTTATCTGTTTGGCGGCAACGGTCTGTTCAGCCTGCTGAATTTGTTTGGCGGTGTGATTTGGTTAGGTTTGATGTTTGTGTTTTTGAAAGATAAAAGCGTGGGTAATCGGACGGACGCGTAGCTTTATCTGTTGGATGACGCTTCGCTTATCCAACCTACAACTTATCTCCCCACAACAAGCAAAAAAATACCCCGGCATGCCGGGGTATTTTGTTTGTAGCGTTCGGTATTACTTAACCGCCATACCGGCTTGCGCTCCGCTGTCAGGGCTTAACAGGAAGATATCTTTCCCGCCAGGACCTGCCGCCATCACCATCCCTTCTGAGATGCCGAAGCGCATTTTACGCGGAGCCAGGTTTGCCACCATAATGGTCAAACGGCCTTCAAGTGCTGCCGGGTCCGGGTAAGCAGAACGAATGCCGGAGAACACGTTGCGTTTCTCACCGCCAAGATCCAGCGTCAGGCGCAGCAGCTTGTCAGAACCTTCAACAAATTCTGCTTTCTCAATCAGCGCCACACGCAGATCCACTTTCGCAAAATCATCAAAGGCAATGGTTTCGCCGATTGGGTCGTCAGCCAGTGGGCCAGTGACCGGAGCGGCAGCGGCTTTCACTTCTTCTTTGGAGGCTTCAACCAGCGATTCAACCTGTTTCATTTCAATGCGGTTATACAGCGCTTTGAAGTTATTTACTTTGTGATTCAGCAGCGGGGTATTGATGCTATCCCAGGTTAATTCACAGTTCAGGAAGGCTTCAGTGCGCTCCGCAAGCGTAGGCAGAACCGGTTTCAGCCAGGTCATCAGCACGCGGAACAGGTTAATACCCATGGTGCAGATGGCTTGCAGGTCAGCATCGCGGCCTTCTTGCTTCGCCACAACCCACGGCGCTTGTTCGTCAACGTAGCGGTTTGCCACGTCTGCAAGCGCCATAATTTCACGCACGGCTTTACCAAATTCGCGACTTTCCCACGCTTCGCCAATAGTTTGCGCCGCATCGGTAAAGGTTTTGTACAACGCCGGGTCAGCGATTTCAGCAGATAGCTGGCCGTCAAAACGCTTGGCAATAAAGCCGGCATTACGGGATGCCAGGTTGACCACTTTGTTGACGATATCGCTGTTCACGCGCTGCACGAAATCTTCCAGGTTCAGGTCGATATCGTCGATGCGCGAAGAGAGTTTCGCGGTGTAGTAATAACGCAGGCTATCGGCGTCGAAATGGTTCAACCAGGTGCTGGCTTTAATGAACGTGCCGCGAGATTTGGACATCTTCGCGCCGTTCACCGTCACGTAGCCGTGAACGAACAGGTTGGTTGGCTTACGGAAACCGCTGCCTTCCAACATCGCAGGCCAGAACAGGCTGTGGAAATACACGATGTCTTTACCGATGAAGTGGTACAGCTCGGTCGTAGAATCTTGCTTCCAGTATTCGTCAAAGCTTTCGGTATCGCCGCGTTTGTCGCACAGGTTTTTGAAGGAGCCCATGTAACCGATTGGCGCGTCCAGCCAGACGTAGAAATATTTGCCCGGCGCATCAGGAATCTCGAAGCCGAAGTACGGTGCATCGCGGGAAATATCCCACTGTTGCAGGCCAGACTCGAACCACTCCTGCATTTTGTTCGCCACTTGCTCTTGCAGCGCGCCAGAACGAGTCCAGGCTTGCAGCATTTCGCTAAATGATGGCAAATCAAAGAAGAAGTGCTCGGAATCACGCATCACAGGCGTTGCGCCGGAAACCACGGATTGCGGGTTAATCAGCTCGGTTGGGCTATATGTTGCGCCACACACTTCGCAGTTATCGCCGTATTGGTCCGGGGCTTTACATTTTGGGCAGGTGCCTTTCACGAAACGGTCAGGCAGGAACATGCCTTTTTCCGGGTCGAAAAGTTGAGAAATGGTACGGTTTTTAATGAAACCGTTCTCTTTCAGACGGCCATAAATCAGCGACGCCAGCTCGCGGTTTTCGTCGCTGTGCGTGGAATGATAGTTATCGTAGCTGATGTTAAAGCCAGCAAAATCAGTCTGATGCTCCTGACTCATCTCGGCAATCATCTGTTCTGGGGTAATCCCTAATTGCTGTGCTTTCAGCATGATAGGCGTACCGTGTGCATCGTCTGCGCAGATGAAGTTGACCATGTTTCCGCGCATTCGTTGGTAACGGACCCAGACGTCAGCCTGGATGTGCTCCAGCATGTGACCAAGGTGGATTGAGCCGTTAGCGTACGGGAGTGCGCACGTTACCAATAATTTTTTCGCGGTATGAGCCATAGTAGAAATTGCATCTTCTAAAGAGAAAAGGGCCTTAGATGTTAACTGAGAGCCGCCTTGCGGTAAACCACACAAGGTGAACAAGGAAATTTTATCGTGCCTGGTGGCTTCTGGTATGCTTAACAAACTGCAATGTCCGACAATAAAAACATAAGGAGCCGGGATGAATTCGCAATCCCCGTCAAGTCGTTCCCCCGAGCAGCTACGCGCTATGGTCGCCGGGACACTGGCCAATTTTCAGCACCCAACCCTCAAACATAATCTGACCGCGCTTAAAGCGCTGCATCACGTCGCTATGCTGGATGACACGCTGCACGTCGAACTGCTTATGCCGTTTGTCTGGCGCAGCGCGTTTGAAGAACTGCAAGAACAGTGCAGCTCGGATTTATTGCGTATTACCGGCGCAAAAGCGGTGGACTGGAAACTGAGCCACAACATCGCCACGCTAAAACGTGTGAAAAATCACCCCGGCATTAGCGGCGTGAAAAACATTATTGCGGTGAGTTCAGGCAAAGGCGGTGTGGGTAAATCCAGCACGGCGGTCAACCTGGCGCTGGCGCTGATTGCCGAAGGGGCAAAGGTCGGGATTCTGGATGCGGATATTTACGGCCCGTCGATCCCAACCATGCTGGGCGCGGAACACGAGCGCCCAACGTCGCCTGATGGCACGCACATGACGCCAATCGTGGCGCATGGCCTGGCAACAAACTCCATTGGTTATTTGGTGACGGATGAAAACGCGATGGTGTGGCGTGGCCCGATGGCCAGCAAAGCGCTGATGCAAATGCTGCAAGAAACCATGTGGCCAGATCTCGATTATCTGGTGCTGGATATGCCGCCTGGAACGGGCGATATCCAGCTCACGCTGGCGCAAAATATCCCTGTAACGGGGGCGGTAGTGGTGACAACGCCGCAGGATATTGCGCTGATTGACGCCCGCAAAGGTATTGTGATGTTTGAGAAAGTCGATGTGCCAGTATTGGGTATCGTTGAAAACATGAGCATGCACATTTGCAGCAATTGCGGGCACCACGAGCCGATTTTCGGCACTGGCGGTGCGCAGAAACTGGCGGATCAGTACCACACCAAACTGCTGGGTCAGATGCCGCTGCACATTACGCTGCGTGAAGATCTCGATGCCGGTAAACCGACGGTGATTAGCCGCCCGGAAAGCGAGTTTACGGCGATATATCGCCAGTTGGCTGGAAGCGTTGCAGCCCAGCTTTACTGGGGTGGGGAAGTGATCCCTGCAGATATCGCGTTCAGAGCGGTGTAA
>NZ_JMPI01000038.1 GCF_000735355.1 Buttiauxella agrestis ATCC 33320 | reverse complement strand
CGCCTGGAACTGAATCCGAAATAGTGCTATCCCCGGCACCAAATCAAAAATTATTGAAACCCTTCAAAGAAAGTTAAAGCGTGTCAGTGTATGTTACGCGCCCATTAATACTCACTGGCGCTTATGATGTACGAATTTAACCTGGTATTACTGCTGCTCCAGCAGATGTGCGTCTACCTGGTTATCGCCTGGTTGATGAGTAAAACGCGGCTGTTTATCCCGCTGATGCAGGTCACAGTACGTTTACCACACAAATTACTTTGCTACGTCACGTTTTCCATCTTCTGCATTATGGGCACCTATTTTGGCCTGCATATCGACGACTCCATCGCTAACACGCGGGCGATTGGTGCGGTGATGGGCGGGTTGCTCGGCGGCCCGTTAGTGGGCGGGCTGGTGGGCTTAACCGGAGGCTTGCACCGTTATTCGATGGGTGGCATGACGGCATTAAGCTGCATGTTTTCAACCATCGTTGAAGGATTGCTAGGCGGGTTGCTACACCGTTTTCTGATTCGTCGTGGGCGTAGCGATTTGCTGTTTAACCCGCTGACCGCAGGCGGCATTACGCTGCTGGCCGAATTCTTCCAGATGGGCATCATTCTGCTGATTGCCCGCCCGTTTGCCGATGCGCTCAATCTGGTGAAAAGCATTGCCGCACCGATGATGGTGACTAACACCGTCGGTGCCGCGCTATTCATGCGCATCCTGCTCGATAAACGCGCGATGCTTGAGAAATACACCTCGGCATTTTCTGCAACCGCGCTAAAAGTGGCAGCCTCGACCGAAGGGATTTTGCGCCAGGGTTTTAACCAGGAAAACAGCATGAAAGTGGCGCAGGTGCTGCATCAGGAGCTGGATATCGGCGCAGTCGCCATCACCGATAATGAAAAGCTGCTGGCCTTTACCGGCATTGGCGCTGACCACCATTTACCGGGTCGCCCCATCTCGTCGGATTACACCTGGCAGGCGATTGAACGCGGTGAAGTGGTGTATGCCGATGGTAACGAAATACCGTACCGCTGCTCGCTGCATCCCAACTGCAAATTAGGCTCGACGCTGGTGATCCCGTTGTACGGCGAAAATAGCCGCGTGATTGGCACTATCAAACTGTACGAAGCGAAAAACCGCCTGTTCAGCTCCATTAACCGCACGCTGGGCGAAGGGATTGCGCAACTGTTATCGGCGCAGATTCTTGCCGGGCAGTACGAGCGGCAAAAACAGATGCTCACGCAGTCCGAAATTAAGCTGCTGCATGCGCAGGTAAACCCACATTTCTTATTTAACGCACTGAACACGCTGGTTGCAGTGATTCGCCGCGACAACGAACAAGCCTGCCAGCTGGTGCAATATCTCTCGACGTTTTTCCGTAAAAACCTAAAGCGCCCAAGCGAGATTGTGACCCTGGCCGACGAAATCGAGCATGTGAATGCGTATCTGCAAATCGAGCAGGCACGGTTTCAATCACGTTTGCGCGTGCAGCTGAATATCCCGCAGGCGTTGGCGCAGGTGCGTTTACCGGCGTTCTCATTACAGCCGATAGTCGAAAACGCCATAAAGCATGGCACTTCGCAACTGCTTGGCGTCGGTGAAATCACCATAAATGCCTGCCAGACAGGCGAGCATTTGCACTTGTCCGTAGAAGATAACGCCGGTCTATATCACGACAACCCCACGGCGAGCGGGCTGGGGATGAGTCTGGTCGACAAGCGCTTGCGCGCTCGTTATGGCGATGACTGTGGCATAAAAGTGGACTTCGAATCAGACCGATTTACCCGTATTACCCTACGTTTACCTCTGGAGGAAACCCCATGTTAAAAGTGCTGATTGTCGATGACGAGCCGCTGGCGCGTGAGAATCTGCGAGTCATGCTGCAAAACGAGACCGATCTGGAGATTGTAGGGGAGTGCGGAAACGCGGTGGAAGCGATTGGTGCCGTGCACCGTTTGCACCCGGACGTGGTGTTTCTTGATATCCAGATGCCGCGCATCAGCGGCCTGGAAATGGCAAGCATGCTGGACCCTGAACAGCGGCCCTGGATCGTGTTTCTCACCGCCTTTGACGAATATGCGGTGCAGGCATTTGAAGAACACGCCTTCGACTATTTGCTCAAGCCAATTGATAGCAAACGCCTTGAGAAAACGCTGCATCGTCTGCGCCACGAGCGAGTGGATCAGGACATCACGCTACTCGCACCCAATCAGGAAGATCTCAAATTCATTCCGTGTACCGGGCAGAGCCGCATTTATTTGCTGCAAATGGAAGAGGTGATGTTCGCGAGCAGCCGAATGAGCGGGGTTTACGTCACCAACGCGCAGGGGAGCGAAGGTTTTACCGAACTCACGCTGCGAACGCTCGAAAGCCGAACGCCGCTGGTACGCTGCCATCGGCAATACCTGGTTAACATGGCGCATCTTAAAGAGATCCGCTTCGAAGACGGCGGCCAGGCAGAATTAATGCTACGTGACGGGAACTCTGTTCCGGTGAGTCGCCGCTATTTAAAAAGCCTGAAAGAGGCACTGGGGTTGAAAGCGGTCTAGTTTAAAACGAGTTAGTTTTATGTAGGGTATATGCGGTCATGCCGATATACTCCCCGCTTTCAAGATTTGGAACGAGAGAACCACCACTATGATGAATAACGACGTATTACGCAGCGTGCGCTACATGCTGAATTTGGGCAATGACGACATGGTGAAAATTTTCGCCCTGACCGACACGGCCGTTACTGCAGAGCAAATTGTTACCTGGACCAAAAAAGAAGACGAAGAGAACTTCAAACTTTGCCCGGATATTCTGATGGCAAACTTCCTTAACGGTTTGATTTACTTCAAGCGCGGCAAAGACGAAAGCAAGCCTGCACCAAAAATTGAACGCAAGATGACTAATAACATCATCCTGAAAAAACTGCGTATTGCGTTTGATTTGAAAACTGACGATGTGCTGGAAATTTTAACCAGCCAGGAATTCCGCATCTCTATGCCAGAAATCACCGCGATGATGCGTGCCCCTGAAAACAAGAATTTCCGTGAATGTGGCGACCAGTTCCTGCGCTACTTCCTACGTGGTTTAACTTCTCGCGTACACGTCGCGAAGAAGTAATATTTATCGCGGTGGATGGCGCTGACGCTTATCCACCGTACTGCTACGGCAACCCCTGTTTATCCCCGCGCTTCGTTTTTCCGCTTCACAATATCTGCCATCACCGCCAGCGCAATTTCTGCGGGCGTTTTGCTACCCAGCGGCAAGCCAATCGGCGCGTGAATACGCTGTAATTCCTCCGGGCTTAACTCTGCCAGATTGTGTAATCGCTCCAGACGGCGGGCGCTGTTCTTCTGTGAACCCATCGCGCCAATGTAAAACGCAGGCGTATTCACCGCTTCCATCATCGTTAAATCATCCATACGTGGATCGTGCGTTAGCGCGACGATCGCCGTGTTGGCGTGGCAGGAATTTTGCTCGAGATAGTTCGCCGGGAATTGTTTAATTAACGTGATTTCGGATTTCAGAAGGGCGGAAAAGTTTTCCAGCGCGTCCGGGCGATTCTCGCAAACTAACACTTCAAACCCGAGTGAACTGGCAAAATCTGCGCAGTACAGCGCAACGCTCGACAGCCCAGCAATCAGCAAACGTGGGGCGGCGGCAATGTGCAACATTACGTGTTGCCCGTTGCGCTCGACCTGGGTGATATCGGCAAAGCCAGTCACTTCCAGATGGCAGCAAGGTTCAGGCAGCGTCAGGCATTTTTGCAGGGCGAAATGGCCGCTTAACGCATCGCCCATTTTCTCAAGGTAGGCAATATTCCCCGCGCTCGCCGGTAAATACTCAACCAGAATATCCAGCACCCCGCCGCAAGGCAGCGCAATACCCGGTTCCAGCCCGCCTTCGCCGTAGCGCACAATCTGGCTGGCTTGCTGATATTCACCTTGCGCAATGCGTTGTAAAAAATCCTCTTCCACACAGCCACCGGAAAGCGAGCCGCAGAAGCGACCATCGTTGGTTGCCGCCATCAGCGCACCCGGCGAGCGCGGCGATGAACCGTAAGTATTGAGTACCGTACACAGCCAGACAGGCTGCCCGGCAAGCCAGTCACGCGCCTGGCGAATCACATTCATATCAAGATGCTGCATGTTTATTCTCCTGGTCCAGGTGCGATGGAAGGTCGATATCGCATTGCGAATCGCCATCTTCAATCTCGATAAAATGCACCGCTTCTGCACGCAGCAACTCGCGCGCGCCGTTATCACCCGTCAGGCGACTCAGTTTGTCGTACCAGCAATGAGCGAAACCCACCGGGTGGCCGGGTTGCGCATTCACGCGCGGGCGTACCAGTTCGTGAAGCGCCAGCGCATCCGCAACCTGGACAAACATGGCGGGGGGAACAAAGGGCATATCGGCCAGATGAATCAGCCAGCCATTCCAGTGAGGGGTCGCGCTAACGCCTTCGGCAATAGATTCTCCCAGACCTGCGCTTTCGATAAGCGTGAAAGGGATTTGTTGTGCACGACACAGTTCCTGAATCAGAATATTTTCCGGACGCGTCACGACGTGAACCGCAAGATGCGTTGCGCAGGCATGACGTAGCGTTTGCGCAAACACGCTGCAATTGTTAAGGCGCGCATCGAGTTTATTGCCATTTCCACCCGCTTCTCTGAAGCGTTTAGCGAACCCGGCTGCGGCGATGATAATGCCCATATTCCTGCTCAAGACTGATTCCTCGGCACTTTTTGACACACTCGTCACGTAAATTTGTTGCGCAATAGTTTGCGCAACTATGTTTTTTTTATGAAAATGAGATGTTAATTCTTACATGCTTTAAGGCAAATGCATATACTTATAATAACTACGGAAATGAATATCTGGCCTTCACAAGCAGTTCAATAAAAAGACAATTATAATTTTAATGGGACGTTTTATGAGCAATTTTAATCCATCGCGGCGCCGCTTTATTAAAAGTGCCGTAGTCGCAGGAGTCGCAGTTTATCTTGCCCCTCTCTACAGCCGCGCTTACGCCGCGCTGTTTGAAGAAAAGATCCTCAATTCCCCCGAGTGGGATGCCAAAAATAAACGCATTCGTTTCCGTATTGATGGCCAATCGAAAGTCATGGGGCACAAAGTTTTTGCCCGTGATATTCGCGCTGTTGATATGCCGCACTGGCCGCAGAAACAGGCGCACGCCTTTATTTTGCGCACCACAAAAGCCGACCGTCTGTTTAGCGGCATCGACCTGTCTTTATTGGGCGATGACCTGAAACCCGATCGCCTCGTCACCGCCGATGATCTGGCGCGCGACGGTCTGGCATTCCCGGCGTTTTACGGCGAAGACATGCTGCTGCCGACGGGCAAAACGCCAGCGTATTTAGGCCAGGCCGTGGCGATTTTGATTTATCACGATTTTGCCCGTTTCCGCTTTGCCAAAGACAAACTGAAATTCAAAGACGAAGTGATCCAGTATGGAGCCGAAACTGGCCCGCTCGAACGTGACCCATGGGGCACATTCCGCTTTGTGCGCGTCGGCGGTGCCACCTCACAGGACGACGATCATTTCTCCAGCCTGAAAGACATGCCGATTTTCCCGGTGTCGATGAAAAAGCATTTGCCGGTTTGGCCTGAAGGGCGTGAAGGCGGCAAGCTGGATCAGGAAGGCATGTATTACGCAGGCATGATTGCCGATGAACTTAAAAACCCGCCGCAAGACTGGCTGGTGATGCAACGCCGCTACACAACGCAATCCATCGACACCGCCGCCCTTGAGCCGGATAACGCCAACGGCTGGTTTGACGAAACGACGCAAACGCTGCACATGGTGGTGCCGACGCAATCCCCGCAAGAAGTGGCCGATGAAATGCCACGTATGCTGGCAAAAGGCACCACGCCGGTAAAACAGCTGATTCTGCACCCGTGTTACACCGTGGGTTATGGCTCCAAAGATCACTACAACTTCCCGTACTACGGCGCGGTGGCGGCAATGTATGGCGACGGGCATCCGGTGCGCCTGGCCAACGATCGTTACGAGCAGTTCCAGAGCGCGTTAAAACGCCACGCATTTGATATGAATTACACCATCGCGGTGGATAAGAAGACCGGCATTCTGCAATCGTTTCTCGGTGATATGACCGCCAACGGCGGCGGGCGCAGTAACTTTACGCCGTCGGTGTCGATGGTGGGCGCGACTGCCGCGCAGTCTATTTATTACTTCCCGAAAAGTGATTTGTCGGCGGTGGGCGTGGCCTCACGCGCCATCGACGCCGGTTCTGCTCGTGGCTACGGCACGCTACAAAGTATGGCCGCCACCGAAATGATGGTGGATGAAATCGCCGCGCAACTGAATATTGACCCGATTGAATTTCGCATGCGCAACGCGCTGAAATCCGGCATGAAAAACACCCAGGGCGCCATTCCTGCCGGGGCGATTCGCGTGGATGAAGTGCTGGCGAAAGCGGCGAAAAATGAAATCTGGCTCAAGCGTGCGGAACGCAAAGCCGAATTTGAAATGAAAAACCCAGGTAAGCGCTACGGCGTGGGCTTTGGGTGCGTGCAAAAAGACTTTGGCACAGGGGCAGAAACCTCGTTTGCCCGTGTTGAAGTGAGTGCTGACGGGCGCATTTCCTTGCATCACAGCGGCGCGGAAATGGGCACGGGTATGTCGACTTCGCAATCCGTGCTGTGCGCGCAGTGGCTGGGCAAACCTGCCGACGAAGCCAATTTCTCTGTGACGGACTGGTCAACGCTGCCGATTGTCACCAGCGGCGACCCGTACATTATGTCCCAGGAAGAGCAGGACAAACTGGCGGCGAACCCGGCGTGGTCGCCTTCTTACTGTTCGCCATCGAGCGCCAGTAACTCAGCCTATTACTTCTCGCACAGCACGCGGGAAGCGGCACGTTTAGTGTTTGAACACGGCTTGTGGCCTGCGGCGATGGCAATCTGGTCAACCGGTATTGGTGGCGGCCAGGCGGCTCCATTAGTGGTGCGCATTGAAGACGCCCGCTGGGTGGAAGGCGGTTTAACCGCCGCCGGAATGGAAATTTTAAGCCTCGAATTGCTGGCGAAAAAAGCCCATGAGATGGAGCTGATGACCGGTGCCGCGGTGCATGTCTTTAACCGCTGGCAGTGGGCAGAAGCGGATTTCAAAATTGGCGAGCAGAGCAGACGCCTGCCTATCGACGGCCTGTCTGTGCGCAACGGCAATGGCGAATTCACCACGCTTGCCCGTGAGCATGTCTACTACCCGCCAACGCAGCGTAACAACGCGGCGGTGACATACTACAGCGCCGTCGGCACGCTGGCGGAAGTTGCGGTCAGTCTCGCAACAGGCGAAGTCGAGCTGCTCAATCACCATTCAATTATGGAATGCGGAAACTTGATCGTGCCGGAACTGGTTTCCGGGCAGTTGCAGGGCGGCCTGGCGATGGGTATCGGCCACGCGCTCCACGAATATTTACCTCTCTATGAAGACGGACCCGGTAACGGAACATGGAACTTCAACCGTTATCACCTGCCGCGTGCCAGTGATGTTGCGGTCTGGAAACAGACTGGCGATATCCTCCCCGCGCTTTCGGAAACTGACCCGCCAAAAGGTATGGCTGAAGTCGTGATGATCCCGGTTGTTGCCGCGATTGTGAATGCGATTGCCGATGCCACCGGCCACCGTTTCCGTGATTTGCCCGTCCGTGCTGAAAATATTCGTGAGGTATTACCATGAGCATCAAAACTAAACCAATGACCCTGACCATCAACAACAAACCGTACGGCCCGATTGACGTGCCGGAAGGATTGATGATGATCGATTTCCTCCACGAATACGTTTATCTGACCGGTTCGCGTCTTGGCTGCGGGCAGGGCATTTGCCACGCCTGCGTGGCGATTGTCGATAACCCAAGCGGCACCAGCGAAGAAGTGCGCACCTGTATCACTGGCGCACATTTCTTTAACGGCAAAAAAGTCCGTACCGTAGAAGGCCACGCCAAAGTCGATGAGCAGGGCGAAGTCGTCGAACTCTCGCCGATTCAACAATCCTTCCTCGATCATTACAGCTTCCAGTGTGGCTACTGCACGCCAGGTTTTGTGAACGCCGCAACGATTTTCGTCGAGAAGCTGAAACGTGAACCGATTGCTCGTGAAGACCTGGAAGGGGCGATTTCTTCCGCGTTGGAAAACCACATCTGCCGCTGTACCGGTTATGTGCGTTACTACGAAGCGGTGCGCGATGTGGTGCTGAAAACGCCAGGGCTTCTGAAGGAGGCGGTGAAATGAAAAAACGTCTCGCGCTCATTGTGCTGGCAATAGTCGTCATTATTGTGGCGATTTTGTACTGGCGGGAATACCGCACGTATGACGGCCCGGTGCAGAAAGTCACTGCCAGTAAAGAGCAAATCGAACGTGGCAGTTATCTGGCGAAAGCGGCTGACTGTGCGGCTTGCCACACGGCATCTGGCGGCGCACCGCTGGCGGGTGGCTATCCGCTGGAATCCCCATACGGCACGATTTATGGCAGCAACCTGACGCCATCTGCTGATTACGGGATTGGCCGCTGGACGAAAGATGATTTCTACAAAGCGCTGACCGAGGGCGTTGGCCCAACCGGGCGTCATCTGTTCCCGGCTATGCCTTATACCTCGTACAAAAACATTTCGCGCCAGGATTCTGACGACATTTATGCTTATCTGATGACGCGTCCGGCGGTAGACGTTAAGACGCCGGATAACGAAATGACTTTCCCGTTCAACCAGCGTATCGCGCTGATTGGCTGGAATATTTTATTCCATGACAAAGATCCGCTTCCTGCTATTTCCACCGGTGATTCAGCCGACTGGCATCGCGGCCGTTATCTGGCCGATGTGCTGGGGCACTGTGGCGAATGCCATACCGAGCGCGGTTTACTCGGCCAGATGAAACTCGATAAAGCCATGCAGGGCGGGGAGTTAGGGCGCTTTATGGCACCGGATATTACGCCAAAAGCCTTAGCGCAGCGTGGCTGGACGCCGCAGGATGTGAAGCAATTCCTCACGACCGGCATTGCGCCACAGGGCAGCGCGTTTAGCGAAATGCACATGGTGGTTGACCTGAGCACGCAGCATCTGACGCCTGAAGATCAAAAAGCGATGGCAACGTATTTGATGGGTGAAGCGCCGCCAGCCGCGGTGTCTGCAGCACTCGGTAACGGTAACGAAGCCGGGCGGATGACATATCTCGATCAGTGTGCCGGTTGCCACGCTCGTGAAGGCGAAGGCAAACCACACGTTGCCGTTTCAATGCTTAATAATGCAACCCTGCGCCAGCCTGATGCGAAAAACCTGATTGTCTCGGTGATGGACGGTCTGCCTGCGCAGAATTTCCCGAACGGGGAAAGTATGCAAAGTATGCCGGGCTTTGGTGAGCGTCTGAACGATGAGCAAATCGCTGAACTGGTGAATTACCTGCGTGTGACGTGGGGTGGTTTACCGGGGGATGTGACGGCGGAGCAGGTGAAGGCGCTGAGACCAGCGCAGAAGTAAAGTGGGGCGTTTGGCGTTTATGCCTAAAAGGTGAATGTTCCGTTCACCCGAAAGTTCACTGATCCTACATAGGTTAGTTAACGGTGAACGTGCCAGGTGGCTCACGCCAGCCCCCTGGCGACCCCGGCGCCCGGTGATTAAATTGCCGCTGCGCGGTAAACCCCAGCTTATCCCCAACGTTCAGGGTCGTTCGCGATTCGTTCCAGACGATCGCTCACTGGCGCCGTTCCCGACGGCGCCACCCTGACTTATGGGGAACACTGGGGCAATTTATACCGGGAACAAGGTCAAAACCCAAACCCGTTTCGCTTTTGATTTTAGGTTTTGACATTGACCTTCATCCCCGGCTTCAATCGCGCCGATTTTTACCCTTCAGTCGTGGTCACGTGGTCGGGAACCACGTGAGAGAGCGATCGCCGGGAGCGAATCGCGAACGACCGCGAATGTTGGGTAAAAAACGGTGTTTACCGCGAAGCGGCGATTGACTTGCCGGGCGCCAGGATTGCCAAGGAGAGGGCGTTCTCTCCTTGGCACGTTCACCGTTCATCGATAAATGAGGGATCGAATAACGTTCGGGTGAACGGAAAATCACCGCTCTACCATAGACATCCCCCTCGGATGAACGAAAAACCACTCACTCCCCCTTTCTAACCACTCACGCGCCAATATAACCGCTCACTAAAACTCCCGCTTATTGCACTCCCACCCTATGCCAGCATAGCGCTGAACTTTTTATCTATGGCTCTGGAGTGGGTTATGCAACACGCATTAACGTTTGTTATCGCGACCCTGTGTATTCTGGCTATCTGCTATCGCCTTTACGGGGTGTTTTTCGTCCGTAAAGTTCTGAATGCTGATGACTCTGAAATCACACCGTCACATATTCTTGAGGACGGCAAAGACTACGTCCCGACTAAAAAATGGGTTAACTTCGGCAGTCATTTTGCTGCGATTGCCGCCGCTGGCCCGTTAGTTGGACCGGTTCTGGCTGCACAATATGGCTATCTGCCAAGTTTCTTATGGTTGCTGATTGGTTGTGTGGTAGGCGGGGCGGTGCATGACACCGTGGTGCTTTTCGCCTCCATGAAACACCGCGGTAAGTCGCTCTCAGAAGTGGCAAAAGCGGAACTTGGCCCAGTCGCAGGGTGGTGTACCGGTCTGGCAATGTTATTCATCATCACTATCACCATGGCAGGTTTGTCGATGGTGGTGGTTCACGCGCTGGAACGTAACCCGTGGGGAACGTTTGCGGTGTTCATGACGATTCCGGTGGCGATTTGCGTTGGCCTGTGGGAGCGCTATACCGGCAGTATGCGCGGTGCGACCTGGGTTGGGATTATCGTTATCTTCGCCTGCGTTATTATCGGGCCGTACATTCAGGAATCGTCTTTCGGCGAATGGCTGAGTCTGCGCGCTTCAACGGTGAGCCTGGTGCTGCCATTCTACGCATTCTTCGCAACGGCGCTGCCGGTGTGGATGCTGCTGACGCCGCGTGGTTATCTCTCCAGCTTTATGAAAATCGGCGTGTTTGGCGCGTTGGTCGTTGGCGTGGTGTTCATTAACCCGGAAATTCAATTCCCTGCGGTGACGCAGTTTATCCACGGTAATGGCCCGGTTCTGGCCGGTCCGGTTTGGCCGTTTATCTCGATTACCATCGCTTGTGGCGCGATTTCTGGCTTCCACGCGTTTATCGGTTCAGGCACTACACCAAAACAAATCGACAAATGGAACGATATTTTGCCAGTCGCTTTTGGCGCCATGTTGGCGGAATGCGTGGTTGGCGTGATGGCGCTGATTGCGGCAACCGCACTCCATCCTGCGGATTACTTTGCGATTAACTCCGCGCCTGAGGTATTTGCAGGTTTAGGCATGAACGTGGTGAATTTGCCGCAGTTGAGCGAATCTATCGGCCTGGATTTATACGGTCGTACCGGCGGGGCGGTGACGCTTGCCGTCGGCATGGCTGATATTTTCACCCGCATTCCGTGGTTCAGTCATCTGGCTTCTTACTTCTTCCAGTTCGTGGTGATGTTTGAGGCGGTCTTTATTCTGACGGCGGTGGACTCCGGGACGCGTGTTGCGCGTTATCTGCTGCAAGATTTCCTCGGTGACATTTGGGCACCACTCAAACGCACTAACTGGATGCCGGGTGCGATTGGTTGCAGCATCGTGGCCT
The DNA here is from genome assembly GCF_000735355.1 of Buttiauxella agrestis ATCC 33320. Classification (GTDB taxonomy): domain Bacteria; phylum Pseudomonadota; class Gammaproteobacteria; order Enterobacterales; family Enterobacteriaceae; genus Buttiauxella; species Buttiauxella agrestis. The sequence goes on along the minus strand of NZ_JMPI01000038.1, from coordinate 10,457 downwards.
GCGTGTTGTGGGGTTACTTGCTGAACTCGGGCGATATCAACTCAGTGTGGGCATTGTTTGGCGTATCCAACCAGTTAATGGCTTCTATCGGCCTGATGATTGGCGCGACCATTATCCTGCGCATGTCGGAAAAACGCTGGTACGTGCTGACGTGCCTGGTGCCGTTGTCATATCTGTATGTGACGGTGAACTACGCGGCATACTGGATGGTGAAAAACGTCTACTTCAACAGTGCGGCGAAAGGTTTCAACATCTTCAACGGTACGATTTCCATTGTCATGGTCGCACTGGGGCTGGTGATTATGGTGGCGTCGATTCAACGTTGGTTCGTGCTGTGGCGTGCTCGCGGGAATTCAGAGCCGATTGAATTGTTGTCTTGATAAGAGTTGTTCAAATGCAGAGTGGCGATGTTTAATCGTGCTCTGCATTATTGTTTACTGCATTCCTTCCTGTTTCCTCTTTTCCAGTTTCTGTCCGAATATAAACCGCAAAAACATTTATCTAATGTGATTGTCATCTCATTTGGTGATTAATATGAGTTGCTTTAAAACCAAGTGTTCATTTTTAACTTATATGATTGACTATTCATATTCATTTGAGGGTTATAATAACCTTATTGATTACAACATGGAGCAACAAGCTTCGATTATCGCTGACTTTTTCTTCCTGCGCCGTTATGGACGGCAGGAGTTTATTTATTTGAATAGTCGCGAATTCAAAGGAATTGTTGATGAGTCGACAGTGTTAAAATACGAGAAATTATTGCAGGGAACCGGATTTCCAAAATGAAAAACATCATTGTTGTTTTGGCTGTGTTGTTGTTAACGGGTTGCCCCATGGGTGACAGAGCGCCAGAATACGCACAAGCAGATGCTGTCGTTGTGAATGATAAAATCTGTGTTTATATTAAATCTGAAAAATTAGTTTCAGAGGAAAAGATTCTCAGGATCTCTGTCATGAAAGCAGGTGATGACAAAAATAGTTATGAGAAACAATTTTACTCTCCGGTACTGAATGTGACTTTAAAAGCGGGTGAATGCATCGCAGGGGTTTCAGATTTCAATTATGAACCCGGTTATTCCTATGACATAAATATACAGACGCCACTTAATAACTATCAGACAAGTTTTATTGTATGGATTAATGGAAAAAGATTGATGCTCAAATGACGCTTAATGCTCGTTGTATTGATGCTAAAAGCCGGTCCTCCGTGACCGGTTTTTTTACTGGCAGGCTTTCACTTCTGCTTTGGTCAGGTCACTACGGCTGCAATCCAGCGGACGACCGGATACGCCTTTAGCGTCAATGGCGGCTTGCTCTGCAGAGACAATCACACCGTGAGCGCGATGTTTGCCCGTCCAGCTAACATCAGCTGTGCCATCAGGAGTCGTAGAGATAGACAGCACAACGCCCTGGCCTGTCGCTTCGTAGTAATTGTCGTTCACTTTCTTCAGCTTCATTTCTTTACCGTTCAGGTAAACCGGACCGCCCTGGTCGATATGCACTTCGCCTGGTTGGCCTTTACCATTAAACAGCGGCAGCGCAGCGCTTGCAGAGAAGGCGACAAAACCCAGAACCATCACTAACGTTTTCAGCTTGCTCATCATTAACTCTCTTATCAGTATTTGTTCTCAACGTTCACATTGGTGAATATGAGTAGTGGAATATTACCGGAGCGAGATAATGCTGCGGGACGCCGGTGCCTTTATTGATTTGTATCAAATTGCTGAATGGGTTTGATGGCGATTATTCTTAATAATGATGATTCACGCCACAACCCGTTTTAAAAGGTTGTGGCGCAAGGTTTACTCTGCTGTCACGACTTTGCTGGTGGGTTGCTCAAGCACCATGGTTTGCGTCTGGCTCAGGCTAACGCCCGCCGCACGTAGCATTTTGAGGATCTCATACAGCAAATCACTGCGCGTGGAACTCACCATACGCGGGCTGTTCACATAGCCCGTCACACTCAGCACGATGCCGGTTGGCCCCAGTTCTTTAAAGCTGACAGACGGTTTCGGGTTTTCCAGAATGGATTCATGCAGGTTATAGGCCTCAAGTAACAAATTACGCACTTGCTCCGGGTCGATATCCAGCGGGAATGTGAGGGCGATGGTTGCCACGCCCTGGGCATTTCCCATGGTGGCATTACGCACGTTCTGCGAAATAAGCTGCGAGTTCGGTACAATTACCGTGGATTTGTCGCCTAACTGAATCTCGGTGGCGCGGACGTTGATGCGGCGAATATCGCCCTCTACGCCGCTGATACTGACTAAATCGCCCACTTTCACCGGGCGCTCGGTTAACAGAATCAGGCCGGAGATAAAGTTCTTCACGATTTCCTGTAAACCAAAACCGATACCTACCGATAAGGCGCTCACAATCCAGGCCAGTTTGTTCCATTCAATGCCGAGCATTGAGAGCGTGAGCATGATAATCAGTACGTAACCGACGTTGGTAAACAGCGTCACCAGCGATGCGCGCAGGCCGCGATCCATATTGGTTTTTGGCAGGAAGTCGTTATCCAGCCAGCGGCGTGTGGAGCGCAGCACGTACCAGCCAATCACCAGACACAGCACCGCATTTAACGCATGCGCCGGGATAATATTCATCCCTTCGAGGCCTTTTCCGCCCCACATATCGGCGATTTTTGTGAGCAACTCCATCGGCGTCGTGGTGCCAAAGGTGCCATTCAGTAGCGCCACGGCGGCCATCACTAACAGTGACGTTTTCCCTAATGCGGAAAACAGCGTTGCCGCGAGTGACAGGTGGCGGTCATTGAGGCTCAGCGTGCTTTTGAGGATTTTCCCGCTCTGGGTCGAGGGCGAGAATACTGCTTCACAGAGGTCAACCACGAAATGAATCAGCAGATACAGGCTGGAAACCACCAGACCAATCCACAGCAATTCAAAGGTGACGAAGCGCGCCAGCGGGATGTAACCAATCAGCAGAGCCAGCAGGATAACGAACGCGGTGAGGCTGATGACGAGGTGAATTAAGCCTGCCACCGTTGAGCGGGCTTCGGTTTGCTCGCCGTCGGCGCGCATTTTGCGGCGTATGCGATTGACGCGAATCGGTGCGACCAGGCAATTGAGCGCCACCAGTAATGCGGAAAGGCCATTACCAAAGAGTGTGGCGGCAATGCTCGCGCCGACCAGAGCATTCAGCTGTTCAATAATGCCGAAGATAAAGATAAAAGTGGCCAGCAAAATCGGGAACGAAGACAGCGTTTTAGCCAGCGGATCGGCAATGCCCGGCAGACGCCAGGAAGGGTGACTGTTTGATAACAGCGCAATCCCCAGGCCGGCAATCACCGCTGAAAAATAGGTTAGCTCAACTAACTGCTCGGCGAACTCGTTGATCCACGCGGAAGTATCAGGCAAGCGAGTGAAGATATAACACAGCAGTTGCATGCTGATACCCAGCGTCAGCATGGTGCTTAACGTGGTGAAACACGCAAGGAAGCTGCGACGAAAACGCCCTTGCGGCAGCCAGCGGGGTAAAACCCAGTTCATGGGACTATCCAGGACTCTGCGGCCAAACAGCCCGATTCCCAGCGCTAACAGCAAATAGATGCCGGTGCCCAGGCGCCATTCCTCGCTCCAGGCTTGATCCCAGGCCTCGCCAACTTGTGTGCCAAAATCGCCAAACCGAACGGCGTCTTTATCGCTGGGTTCAATGACTGGCGACCAGAATTTCTCGCCGAGAATACTGCCGGTATTTAGCGCGATTTGGGTTTTCAGCGCGTCACGGCGCAGGCCGGAAATTTGTGACGACAGGTTTTGCGCGCCAACGGAAATCGCTTTGGTTTGCTCAATTTGGGTGGTGAGCAAAGTTTTGCTGCTGTTGAGCTGCTTGCGTTGGCTGACCACCTGCGGCGTTTCTGCAAGCGTACCCGGTGCGGGTGGCGGCCCGAGAACATCGAGCTGCGCCTGAATTTGAGTTAATTGCGGAGCCAACGCTACGGCGAGTTTATCGGCCTCGCTTGCCAGCTTTTGTGAATCGTCGTTAAGGCTGGTGAACTGCTTGTCCGTTTTTGCGGTTGAGACTCGCTGTTTTAGCGCATCAAGGCGCTTTTGCAATGCAGGCAGCGCGGTGCTGGCATTGATCTTAGCCGGCTCTTCAGTGGCAGTTTGTCCTGTGGAATCATCCGCATGAGATAGGAAAGGAGTCAATATCAGGCAGGACAGGAATGCCAACAGTAACGGCATTTTGAACATTTTTTGCATCATCAGGATCGATCCAGTGAATCAATAAATTAACGGCTTAAAAACAATTTGCTAAGAATATCTTGTATTGGTGTAAATGGGTAGTTCCGGGAGGCTAATTCAGCCATTTCCCTCCGCTATTTCTTAGGGCTTTATAAGACATACCTTAGGGATAATAAAGGTTTGGTACATGTTATTAAATGTGTATTTAACTTAAATTATGCAGCGTCGAAGAGATGGTGTTTTAAATTTCTATTTAAATATCACTGATGACGATAAATAAATATCTCCACAAGGATTGCGGAGAGGAAATAGGCTGTCTATAGCCCGAGTTATTTAACCGGAATAATGAAGGATGCATTATTCGAACAGGGTATTTTAATAATTAAAGGAATCTCCATGAAATTCAGCAAAATTGCATCCTCATTGGTTGCCGGGATTGCATTAGTCAGCGGTGCGGCTCAGGCCGATGCGGTGAGTGTTAATGGCGGCACAGTCCACTTTAAAGGTGAACTGGTGAATGCGGCATGTGCGGTAAGTACTCAGTCTTCCGATCAAACGGTGAAATTGGGTCAATACCGTACTGCGGCATTTACTAAAGTGGGCGATACCTCCGCTCAGATCCCATTCACTATCGTTCTGAACGACTGTGACACCACTGTGTCAACCCTGGCGTCCGTGGCATTCTCCGGCCAGGCAGACGGAACTGACCCTACACTGCTCGCCATCAACTCCGGTGATAACAGCACCACGGCAGGCGGCGTAGGTATTCAGATTCTGGACAGCAAATCAAAAGTGCTGACCCCGGATGGCTCTACCTTCTCTACCGCGCAGACCCTGATTGATGGCACAAACACTCTGCCATTCACCGCGCGTTACAAAGCAACTGCCGCCACTGCAACAGCAGGCCAGGCCAATGCTGACGCGACTTTCGTGATGAAATACGAATAATAAGTCTGAACAAGGATGACGAAAGCCTCATGGATGGGGCTGATGCAATGCAACTCTTTGGAAGGCGACAATGATAAGGATAATCCTGTTGTTCCTGCTATTCGCAAACAGCGTGTCGGTGCAGGCAAACCGCGTTGTGGTGGTAGACGGCGGGAAGGTAAAAATGCAGGGCTCACTGGTGAACGGCGGCTGCTCTGTGGCATCGGAAAGCCAGGAATTTACCGTGCACATGGGACAATACAAAAGCTCCTTCTTTAAAGAGGTGGGTAACTACGCGCCTGTCAGTATTCCCTTTGCGATACATCTGACCGATTGCGATACCGAAACCTCTGATTTAGTGGGAATCTCCTTTCAGGGCGTAACGCCTGAGCAAGACCCGCAGGTATTTCTGGCCTCGACCCGTATCGGTGAGATTGATTCCAGCTCGGGAATTGGTCTGGCGTTATTTGATAGTGAACAAAAGCTCATTATTCCTAATGCCGCACCAGGATATTTTGTGTCAATTAAAGAGCAAGAAACGACGCTGCATTTTACCGCTCGCTATCGTTCGGTGACACAACAAATGACACCTGGAAATATTCATTCCGATGTCTGGTTTACGCTCGTTTATCCCTAAATCATAGAATTTAATAATAGTCATAATGATGGTGCCGTGTGATGAATAATTTATTTAAACAAGGCTCGGCCGCAATGCTGTGTCTGTTAATTTTTTGCTTTAACGTACAAGCCGCGGGGGGTATTGCGCTAGGCGCGACACGTGTTATTTATCCTGCTGATGCTAAACAAACTTCGCTCTCGATTAATAATAGCGACAACAAAGAGCGCTACCTTGTGAATTCGTGGGTCGAAAATAACCTGGGCGTTAAAGATAAGACGTTTATTGTGACGCCTCCTCTTTTTGTCAGTGAACCCTCAAGCGAAAACACGCTGCGTATTATTTACGCAGGGCCGCCATTGCCTGCTGATCGTGAATCCGTTTTCTGGATGAATGTGAAAGCCATTCCGTCAGTCGATAAAAATACTCTCGAAGGCAGCAATGTGCTCCAACTGGCGATCCTCTCACGCATCAAGCTGTTTGTGCGCCCTAAAAACCTGCAAATGCAGCCAGAAGAGGCGGTAAAACAGTTGCGCTTTAGCCGTAGCGGCGAACACCTGCGTGTTCACAATCCCTCTCCTTATTACATCAGCACGGTCAATCTGAAAGTCGGCAACGAGAAACTGGTCAATACCATGGTCGCGCCAAAAAGCGTGGCGCAGGTGATTATTCCCGCAGGCATAAAAGGCGCTATCTCGTTCCAGACGGTGAATGACTACGGTGCGGTCACGCCTGTGCAAGCAGGCGTAATGCTGTAATGCAGGTAATCTGCACAATAAGGATACCTGGCAGATGAACAATAAGTCACTCGCTCCGCTGGCGGGGATGATAATGGCAGCGCTCTGGCCCGGAACGAGTTCAGGTGAAAGCTACTTTAACCCTGGGTTTTTATCGGCAGAAGACGCCGCCGTTGCGGATTTGTCGCGTTTTGAAAAAGGCAGCGACCAGGCTCCGGGTGAATATCGCGTGGATATCTGGCGTAACGATGAATTTATCGCCACCCAGGATATTCGTTTCATTGCCAGCGACGCCAAAAGCGGAAAAGTAAAATCAGGCGGTCTGGTGCCGTGCCTGGACACTGACTGGCTCAAGCGCCTCGGTTTAAACATGCTCGCCTATCCAGCGCTTGCCAGGTTGAAAACCGGTGAATGTGTGCCGATGGCCGAGCTGATTCCGGGTTCCGAAACGCACTTTGATTTTGCCAAATTACGCCTCGATATCAGCTTGCCGCAGGCATCGCTGCTCAATAGCGCCAGGGGTTATATTCCTGCCCAGGAGTGGGATGAAGGTATCCCCGCCGCTCTGCTGAACTACAGCTTTACCGGCAACCACGGCAGTTCCGACGATAACTATTATTTAAGCCTGCAAAGTGGCCTGAATTATGGCCCGTGGCGGCTACGTAACAGCGGAGCCTGGAGCTACACCCGCGGCGATGACTATCGTTCCAGCCACTGGAATAACATCAGCACCTACGCGCAACGGACGATAATTCCGCTCAAAAGCGAACTGGTGATGGGCGACAGCAACACCGGTAGCGACGTGTTCGACAGTCTGGGCTTTCGCGGCGCTCGGCTCTATTCGGCGGACAGCATGTACCCCGATAGTCTGCAAGGTTACGCGCCAACGGTGCGCGGCATCGCGCGGACTAACGCCAAAATCACCATCCGCCAGAACGGATTTGTCATTTACCAAAGCTACGTCTCGCCTGGCGCGTTCGCTATCAGTGACCTGAACCCAACTTCTTCGAGTGGCGATCTCGACGTTACCCTGGAAGAAAAAGACGGAACCCAGCAAAAATACACCGTGCCTTACTCCACCGTTCCGCTGTTGCAGCGTGAAGGACGATTGAAATTCGATGTGGTTGCCGGGGATTTCCGCAGCGGGAGCGACCAACAAAATACCCCATTCTTTACCCAGGCTACGCTCGTTGCCGGGCTATCTGACGGCTATACCGTTTACGGCGGCACGCAGCTTGCCGAGGATTACACCGCAATGGCGCTGGGGGCAGGCAAAAACCTCGGCGAATGGGGCGCCATTTCGATGGATGTGACCCATGCGCGCAGCCGACTTGCGGATGACAGCGAGCATCAGGGCCAATCGTTGCGCTTCCTGTACGCCAAATCACTCAGCGGTTACGGCACCAACTTCCAGTTATTGGGATACCGCTATTCGACGCGTGGGTTCTATACGCTCGACGAAGTGGCCTACAAAAATATTGAAGGCTATGAATACGCCACGGATGACGCCGGTGGGAATAAAACGGAACCGGTTGTGCAGAGCTACCACAACTTGCGCTACAGCAAGCGCGGGCGTTTTCAAATTAACGTTTCTCAGTCTCTGGGCGATTACGGGTCGATATATGTTTCAGGCAGTCAGCAAACTTACTGGGAAACCAATCAAAACAACACCTGGTATCAGACCGGGTATGCCAGCGGCTGGCGCGGGATTAGCTATTCACTTTCGATGTCATGGAGCAAATCAGTCGGGATTTCCGGGAACGATCGCATCATGGCCTTCAACCTTTCTGTGCCGTTCAGCACCTTGCTGGGGCATGGATATTCGCGGACCAGCACCCTCGACCGCGCTTATGCCACTTTTGCTGCCAGCAATAATTCTGATGGCGATGCCACGGTACAAACCGGCATTGGCGGCACGCTACTGGAAGGGCGAAACCTGAACTACAGCGTGACTCAGGGCCATAGCGATACCAACGGATACAGCGGTAGTGCGAATGCTAACTGGCAGGCGACGTACGGCACTCTGGGGCTGGGTTACAACTACGACCGGGATCAGCACGACTTTAACTGGCAGGCATCGGGCGGTGTGGTCGGGCACGCCGATGGCGTCACCTTTAGCCAGCCGCTAGGCGACACCAATGTGCTCATCAAAGCGCCGGGAGCCAGCGGGGTTGGCGTTGAAAATCAGACCGGGGTGAAAACTGACTGGCGAGGTTACGCGGTGATGCCGTATGCCACGGTATATCGCTACAACCGCATCGCGCTGGATACCAACACCATGGATAACCACACCGATATTGAAAATAACGTCAGCAATGTGGTGCCGACTGAAGGCGCAGTGGTTCGTGCTGAATTTAATGCGCGCATTGGTGTGCGGGCGATTATCACCGTGACGCGAGGCGGAAAAGCCGTGCCGTTCGGCTCCGTGGTGCGTGAAGAAACCAGCGGTGTCACCAGCATGGTTGGGGATGAAGGCCAAATTTATCTCAGCGGGTTGCCGCTTCAGGGAAAACTTCTTGTTCAGTGGGGCGATGGCAAAGGTTCACAGTGTTTCGCACCGTATACATTACCGCCGGAAAGTCTGTCTCAGGCGGTTGTCGTGGCGAATGCTACCTGCTCATAGAATGGTTGAGCGATTCAGGGATCTGTTTATGAAATTGATGACATCACTAGCGGGAACGCTGCTATTAACTTGCGCACTCCCCACATTTGCGACGGTCTGCCACAACTCGAACGGCGTGCCGACGGATATTTTTTACGATCTGTCTGATGTGTTCACCAGCGCAAACAATAATGTCGGGCAAATTATCACGCTGGCGGCGAAATCAGGTTGGGTGGGGGTCAATGCGACCTGCCCGGCGGGAACTCAGGGCGACACCACCATGCGCAGTTATGTGAGTAATTTGCCGGTGCAAGAAACCATCGGCGGGTATCAATACATGAAACTCAATGACTATCTGGAAGGGGCCATGAGCATCACGGACAGTTATTCTGGGCAGTTTTTCCCGCCGAAAAATTATATTCAGATGGGACACCACCCCAATGTGCCCAAGCAAAAGCCTTTTGGGGTTCAGGACTCGCAGCTGATTTTTAAGCTCAAAGTGACACGGAAATTTATCAATATGGTGCCCATCCCAAGGCAGACCATGTTTACGGTGTATGTCACCACGCGAAACACCGACCCGCTGACCACCCCGGTTTATACCATCAGCTACAGTGGGAAAATCGAAGTGCCGCAAAACTGCGAAATCAACGCCGGGCAAATCGTCGAATTTGATTTTGGGGATATCGGCGCGTCGTTGTTTAGCCAGGCGGGGGCGGGGAATCGCCCGCAGGGTGTGACGCCGCAAAGTAAAACGGTGGCCATAAAATGCACCAATGTAGCGGCACAGGCCTATCTTTCCCTGCGCCTGGAAGCGGAAAAAGCCTCCGGCAAAATGATGGTATCGAACAATAGCGATCTCGGATTTATCGTCGCCGATAGCAGCGGGCAGCCACTGACGCCAAACGATCTCAGTAGCAAAATCCATTTCCGCCTTGATGATGCCGCCGCGGCGCAAGTAGGCATTCGCGCGTGGCCGGTGAGCGTAACAGGGAACAAACCTGCGGAAGGGCCGTTTAGCGCGCGGGGCTATTTGCGGGTGGATTATGACTAAAATCTCCAGCGGCACATTTTTACGCGTTTTATTGTTGGTCGGCAGTGTGGTGAGTCATGCGCAAGCCGACACGCCACTTGGCGAAGTGAATATCGAACTGCGTGGAAACGTGGTGGATTTCAGCTGTTACGTCGAGATGGGGGATGAGAATAAAACGGTTCAGTTGGGACGCTGGCCGACAAAACAACTGCGTACCGCAGGCAGTACGACGCAAAGTATGCCTTTCACATTGAAGCTGAACGGCTGCCCGCCCGGCGCTGCATCAATAACATTTTCGGGCAAACAAGCCACCGGTAATCCGGGATTACTGGGG
>NZ_JMPI01000037.1 GCF_000735355.1 Buttiauxella agrestis ATCC 33320 | reverse complement strand
CCAATGCGGATGCGACTTTTATGATTAATTATTATTAACCGATCGGGATGTATCTTAGTGACATAAAAAAAACCGGCAGCGTATCCCGGTTTTTTTATGCTTTACTGTGATGTGTGTCGCGCGGCTATAATAATTCTTTCACACGGGCATAATCGATAAGTTCGACAATAGAAGTGACATGCAGTTTTGAAAATATATTTGATTTGTGCGCACTGATGGTTTTGTTGCTCAACAGCAGTTGCTCGGCGATTTCTTTATTTGATAAACCATTAGCCAGATAACGTAATACAGTTATCTCCCGATTGGACAATGGCATATCATCGGTTCCGCCTTTGCGCGAGGTCGGGTTGCTGATTAATTCTAGTGTTTCAGAGGGGAAGAAAGAATACCCCGAAAGCAACATCTCCACGGCATGATAGATATCGTCCTGATCCTTTCTTTTACTGACAAAACCATTTGCCCCGGCCTGAATTGCCCGCCCGGCATAAAATCGCTCAGATTTCGATGAGAGGAAAAGTATGCGCGTGTCAGCCTGTATGCTTTTGATTCTCTTTAATAAAGTAAAGCCATCAATGGAAGGAAGTTCGATATCCAGAATCACTAAATCGACAGTGTGGGTGCGCATATAGTTAATCACCTCACGGCTATCGTCTGTTTTCATGACAACATCGATATTTTTATTTTTTTGTAACAGAACTTCTATCGACATTCTGACTATAGGATGTTCGTCCATAATAATTACGGATGCAGGTTTCATATTCTTGCCTCGGTTTTTTGAGAAACACATCGCATTGACGCAGAGTCACTGACGGTGAAAGTGGTGAAACGTTTCACTGATGAGTATTTTATTTTGTATGCAAGATGCTTCCTTGAACTTAAAACAGTCCTTCAAATTTACTATTCCATAGTGGTTTTGAACGTAATAAAAGGAGTTATTTCATTAGTAAAAAGAATGTATTCATATTAGCTAAATGAATGATTGGATTATACAGCCATATTATTTCAGAGAAAGGCTAGTGTTATCTTGATGCAATTATGCTGCGATCAAATTCTAATTAAATTGGTTAATTATTTGTTATTTGGATAATGCGCCTGTGTTAAGTTAAATGAATGGCAAAAAAGCTTGTTTTGAATATAAAGAATAGTGCGAAATCTTAAATGTTTAATATTTGTTATGTGTAACATGGAATCATTACATGATTTATCGCGTTGACGTGGCATAGCAAGCGGAAAACCGATTTTCCAGGAATAGTTATAATTGTGAAATATTTGATCTGATTTAACATAAATACAACATTGAAAATAGGCAATTTCCTAGCCTTCATCCGTAAGGTTGTTATTTAGCGCAGCTATTCTTTTCCTGACAACGGAGAGGATAATTTATTTAAAAGGTGTATGAGTGCCTTGTTGTTCTTGAGGCCAAGACGGGTGGCAATGCGCCCAAGCGTATACACAACAAAGTGGTAGGGTTTGTTGAATGACAGGGCTATCGTTTTCAATGAATCACCTTTTGCCACCGCCAGCAGAATGTTCCATTCACGATGAGATAGCGGAGCAGGGGGTGAGAAAACAAGCTCTTGCTCGTTCCGATTCAGGTTCAGTATTTTGAGCAACTCCGAAATGGTCTGCCGCCTTTCGACGACCGGGAAGCGGGAAGCTGCATCAATCAGTCTGGCGATGTTTTGGCAGCGGCAGGTAGCAAATTGCATGATATTGAGTTCGGGCCAGGTCTTATGCCATCTCCGCGTTGTATCCAGCACATCAATAGCTGCCTCGCTCACGCCATCCAGATCTATCAACATACGCGGCTGCGGGTTTCGGCTAAGTAATGTTTCAGCCTCGTCCAGGGTTGCGCAAACGTGAGTGCGCTGGTGCTTAAAAACAGACTCAGTGAGTGCGAGAGATAAGTAGTTGTCGCCGGTCATAAGGATGATATCGAGCGGTTCCGCCAGAGACTGTTTATGAATCTGATGTTGCAGGTATTCCAGACGGTCGAAGACAATCGGTGGCATTCTGGCATGGAGATTGGCAAGGCCACTATTTCTGATGCGGCGATATCTGCGTTTACGTGCGGCTATGTACAAATGCTCAGTCTTCTAGTGTGCGAATAAAGGGGACATTCGCTTTGCTACGGCAGGGAATCAATGCTGAATGAGACGTTATTTCCATATTTTTGTTGATAGCACAATGACGACTGAAAGGGGGTCGCTTAGGTTTCTCAGAAGCTGAATGTTCACAGCTTCTGATTATATCGTTGGAATGGATACTGACAGGGATTAAAAGTGTTAGATATTAGGTTTGGCTTAAGTACATATAAGCTGTTTCTTAAATAACATGTCAGTTAAGGATTAAAAAAAGGAGGTTGGTTTTAAGAAATTTATGCAATTCATATTGATCGCGAATACCCAATTTCCTCATGATTGCCTTACGATGTAATTTTGCGATATTTTCATCCAGTTTCATCAAACAGGCTGAATCTTTTAACGAATGCCCCTTAGCGATATGTGAAAGCAACTGGCGTTCGACAACGGTGAAGCTGCGTGTGGTGCAGTATTGGCAAATCCCGGCAGGAATCGCAACGGTGTTTTTTCCATGTCTGGACGGTTCAATCCACCAGGCTATTTTGCGGGTTATTTCATCAATTTCATCTTCTCTGAAGATAACCGGCAACATATACAAACATGGGCGAAACATCAGATTCTGATGTTCTTTTTGGCGGCAAATGAGAATAATTCGTTGAGACTTTGTTGCCTTAGGCATTTGATAGCACTCAGCAGTCACCCAATTATCATCCAAAGACAGAAATACAATATCGGCGCACTTATGGTGTTCGGGAGATAAAAAACAAAAATCTTGTTTAAGGTGCTGGCACACATTTGCAACGATAATTTTTATACCGTGAGTGAAATGGCTATTTTTTTCGCGTATCGCAATTGTAAGCATAAGATCTCTCATTGAGAAATAGATCGAATGGCGATGGTAATGAAGTTAACAGGCAAACTGAATAACTTGAGACTTAATCGACAAGTCGCTGAGGATGACTCAATACCAGGGGGTTTCCTGGTATGAAAAATGCAGGAAAATCATTTACGAAGGGATTCGATAGCAACAGGTTTGCCGGTATGATAGCCCTGAAGCCAACCCACACCCATGGTGATGAGCATTTGTTTGATCTCTTCGCTTTCAACAAATTCCGCGACAACTTCCAGATTTTTGAATTTTGCGGCTTCGCAAAAAGACATCACGATAAAATGGTCGAACTTTTCAGAAACGATATTTCGGACAAATGAACCATCTATTTTAAGAATATCTGCTTCAAGGTTTTTCAGACGAGAATAACTGGAAGCTCCCGTTCCAAAATCATCAATTGCGATCTTACAACCCAAGTTACGCAGCTCTCGCAATACATTTACAGCATTCAAGTTATCTATAATATCTGATTCAATAATTTCGAAGATGATGCGTTCCGGGCGAATTGACCAGGTGTTAAATAAAGTGAAAAGCCTGTCGAGGAAATCCGATTTGATCAACGACTGCGGGGTTAGATTTATCGAGAAACGACTGTCCGCCTGAGATTGACCCAGAGAGTGCATAAAACGAAACGTCTGCTCTATGACCGTCATATCCACTTCTGCGAGCAGGCCGGCTTCTTCTGCCAGGGGCAAAAACGTATTCGGGAAAAGCAAATTATTATTCCCCGCGTTAATCCGTATCAGGATTTCTTGATATCTGTCGGAACTGCTCGTGGAGACGATAGGCTGTGCCAGCAATACAAATGATTTTTGGTCTATCGACTGCTGCAACAGGTGGCGTAACACCGCAGGATTGACAGCGCTATCACCAGCTTCATTCATATTCAGGTTTTCAGGTTTGCCATTTTGCAGCGATACAAAAGTGCTGGCATTGAGTTGCCCGACAATATACGAAAGATTGGGGATGTTGTTATCGTAACGCATCCAGGATAAGCCAAAGTTTAACCCTAACTCCATCTCTCCCCAGGAAAAACGAAACGAAGTCATGGCTTTATAATAGGAGTCGATAAGACTTTCATTCATGTTGTCCAGACGCAGGAAAATGCCATATCCAGGACTGTAATAAATATTGTCATACCCCTTAAGCAGCGGTGTTAAGTATGCAACCACGGCTTTAACAAATTCAAAGCGGAAAGCAATACCATGAGCTTGTGTTAAAGAGTTTAATTCCGGGCACTGTACGGTACACAACCCTGCGTTCGGATATTGTATGAGATCTTTTTTAAGCGCTTGTAAATTGGGCAGGCCGGTATGAGGTTCAGATAAAGAGACGCGCTTAAGATGTTTGATGTAGTTAAGAATGCGTGTTGCCAGTACACCAACAAGGACAATAGTCAGGGAAAATATGGCAATCATTGATGATGCAAGCGCCAGATGGCCGATATAGTGCTCTACCGTAAATTCATTTTTTATCGATATATAATTATCAGTGTAATAGCCTAACAAAATGAGCATGAAAACCCATAATGGGTTTATCAGTGCATGGCCCAATCGGATTGAGCCCCAAAGCATTAGGGGTAATAGTAATACTATGGAATAATCAGTGAATATTAAAATGTCATTTCTTGTTGTAATCATGCAGTACATAATAGCAATCAAAAGCATTGCCCATACCAGCTGACTTATTGCATGTGGCCCATTAACAATCAAATCTTTTAACTGGCGCAAATAGCTTAAAAACCATGAGGGTTTGTAGCAGGCGCGGAAAAGTAAATAACAAAATGGGACACCTGTAATACAGGATGTCAGCATCCACTGAATATTGATAAGCGTAATAACGCTAAAAATATTTTCATCAGAGGCTGAGATAAAATGAAATTTGAGCAGTAACCACTGGTAGAGCAGGGTAAACGTAAAACTATTAAGGAAAATAAGCCAACATATGCGTTGCGCAGAGAGGCGGCTGCGCCCAAAACTTACCCTGCCTCGTTTGCCCGTTGCGCAAAAATAGAGCGTGACACAGATTAAAGCGCTGCTTAACTGTGCAGCGATACTCAGGAAATCAAACAGTGGATAGTGGTAAAAACTGTAAAGGGCAAACAGGGCTAACGTCGGGAGTGCCCTGCGATGGTATAAAATCAGCAATGCTGTAACGATGGGTAAGGTCAGATCATAAAACCGTAGCGGTATCCCAACTATTTCAACGCTATGGCTCAACTTCGCAGCAAGCGAATATAAAAAGAAAAATGTGACACATATTTTAATGTGCTGTTGAATGCTTGCTGAGAAAACCATATTTTTTAGCGTAGAATCCTAATTTTGATTAATAAACGCGCACTGCCTGATATAAGATATTTTAGAATATCATGTTTTTATTAAACGAACACTTAACAGTTTTGTGGTTATTAATTTCATATGGAACTTTGTGCGAGTCAATTGGAATATAGTCCTACGCGAAAATTATTTGTTGTTTCTTTGCTATGAATGTTGTTTTTTTTGGTTAGATGTTTTTAATGCTTGTGAATATGTGATTGCCATTATAATAATATAATTTCATGATGACATTATCCTGTTATATTCACAAAGTTAACTCTGTTACGCATGAAGGTACTCCCTGCTAAAAATGTTAATTACTTGTTGATGCCCGCTATTAATTCTATGTATAAATTACTCTAAACAATACAGCGTGAAGAAAGGGCAACAGTATGGAAATAATCACACCGAGATTGATCCTCCGGCCACTTCGTTCGGAAGATGCCGAGCAAATTCAAAACGTATTTCCGCGCTGGGAGATTGTGCGTTACCTGGTTTCTACTGTTCCGTGGCCTTATCCACCTGGCGCGGCAAAACATTATGTCGATAATGTTGCGCTGCCTGCTGTAAAAGAAGGAAAGGGCTGGTTCTGGTCCATTCGGCGTAAAGAAAATCCGCAGGAATTAATTGGGCTAATTTGTCTGATGGATACTCCAGATAACAACCGTGGTTTCTGGTTAGTCCCGGAATGGCAAGGACAGGGCCTGATGAGTGAAGCCTGCGGTGGAGTCAATGATTTCTGGTTTGAAACACTTGAGAAAGACGTGTTACGCGCGCCAAAGGCCGTCGCCAATGACCGTTCCAAAAACCTTTCCATCCGTCACGGCATGCGGCTTATCCGCACCGAAAAATCGCAATATGTGAGTGGAGAAATGGACTCGGAGCTTTGGGAAATAACCCGCGATGAATGGCGGCAATTCAAAAAGTTAGCGTCGCTGGCTTAACATCTGGCAGCACAGCCGGTTTACAGTCACTGTCGCGCGCATTATTCTTGTGAACGCAAAAATATGATTTATCAATGACTCGGGGTGCCCTTCTTTGTGAAGGCTGAGAAATACCCGTACCACCTGATCTGGATAATGCCAGCGTAGGGAAGTCAGATGCCTGCCTGGTCATCTCTTCTTTACGCCAGGCAGGAGCTTACAAGATGCAACCTGACCTGTTACCCGGCCACTGCGCCGCCTCGGTTTTACATAACTTACGCAGCACACCCCCTTTAGTCCATTGCATGACCAATGATGTGGTGCAGGGTTTTACCGCCAACGTGCTGCTCGCCATTGGCGCGGCTCCCGCTATGGTCATTGAGCCAGAAGAGGCTGCGCAATTTGCCCCCATTGCCAGTGCATTGCTGATTAATATCGGAACACTCACCGCTGATAGCAGTCGCGCAATGCTGGCCGCCATTCACGCCGCGAATCAATCCTCCACGCCATGGGTACTCGATCCGGTTGCCGTCGGCGCTCTGGCGTTTCGTACGCGATTTGCCCATGAACTTCTCGCGCTAAAACCTGCTGCAATCCGGGGTAATGCTTCAGAAATCTTAGCCTTAGCAGGGGAGCATTCCGCAGGTCGTGGCGTAGATAGCGCTGACGACGCACTTTCTGCATTACCCGCAGCCCTTAAACTGGCGCAGCTTACCGGCGCGGTGGTGGCAGTCACCGGCGAGGAAGATTACGTTACCGATGGCGAAAACGCCTGGAGCGTTGCGGGCGGCGGCGTGTTGATGACGCGCGTGGTCGGCACCGGTTGCGCGCTTTCCGCCGTGGTTGCCGCTTGCTGTTCGCTTCCAGGGACGCGGCTGGATAACGTGGCTGCCGCCTGCCAGTTTATGAAATTCGCCGGGGAACAGGCGATTGCCGTGAGTCGCGGTCCTGGCAGTTTTGTCCCGGCGTTTCTTGACGCACTTTACGGACTCAATGCGGAGGCTCTGGCATGAAAGGGCAAAAACGTATTAACGCATTGACGATTGCTGGCACTGACCCGAGCGGGGGCGCGGGCATTCAGGCTGACCTGAAAACATTCTCGGCACTGGGCGCGTATGGCACCAGCGTGATCACCGCGCTGGTGGCGCAAAACACCTGCGGCGTGCAGTCTGTTTATCGCATTGAACCGGCATTTGTCGCCGCCCAGCTTGATTCTGTGCTCAGCGATGTGCGCATCGACACCATTAAAATTGGCATGCTGGCTGAAACCGATATCGTTGAAGCGGTGGCTGAACGGTTGGCTTTTTACAATGCACGCAACGTGGTGCTCGATACGGTCATGCTGGCGAAAAGTGGCGACCCCTTGCTTGCGCCCTCTGCGGTAGAGAGTCTGCGTCGTCGGCTGTTGCCGCAAGTGACGTTGATCACCCCGAATCTGCCTGAAGCCGCCGCATTGCTGGACGCACCACATGCACGCAGTGAGCGAGAAATGAAGGAGCAGGGCGATGCGCTGCTGGGAATGGGGTGCAAAGCGGTGTTGATGAAAGGCGGCCATCTTGATGACGTCGAAAGCCCGGACTGGTTGTTCACCCGCGACGGCGCGCAACGTTTTACCGCTCCGCGTGTCCAGACTCGCCACACTCACGGCACGGGATGTACGCTTTCTGCGGCCCTTGCAGCACTTTATCCGCGCTATCTTGACTGGCCGAAGACTATTTCGGCGGCTAAAGCGTGGCTATCTCAGGCGTTAGAGCAGGCGGATTCGCTGGAAGTGGGCCACGGAATTGGACCGGTGCATCATTTTCATCAATGGTGGTAATCGAGGTAATACCTGTATAAGACCATTGAGTTATACTGGTTTCACCTTATCTTCCGGACATTTGCGCGAAATGGAACAGGTTCACCTGCAGCTCATTGAACAACTCATCCAGCGGTTTTCGCAGGCCGACAACACGCCGCTGTATTTGAAATTCGCCGAAACGGTGAAATCGGCGGTACGCAGCGGTGTGTTGCCGCAAGGGAATATTCTGCCGGGGGAGCGAGATCTCAGTCAGTTGACCGGCGTTTCGCGCATAACGGTGCGCAAAGCAATGCAGACGCTGGAAGATGAAGGGGTGGTGACGCGTTCCCGAGGCTACGGCACGCAGATTAACAACACGTTTGAGTATTCGCTGAAAGAGGCGCGTGGCTTTTCGCAGCAAGTTGTGTTGCGCGGTAAAAAGCCTGACACACTGTGGGTCAACAAACGCGTGGTGAAATGCCCGGCAGATGTGGCCGAGCAACTGGCGATTATCGCCGATAGCGATGTTTTCCTGCTGAAACGTATTCGTTATGTCGATGAAGATGCGGTTTCGGTGGAAGAGTCTTACGTGCCAACGGAATTAATCGCGAACGCTGATGACATCGGCGTTTCGCTGTATGACTATTTTCGCAGCCAGAATATTATCCCGCAGCGAACGCGTAGCCGCGTCAGCGCCAGAATGCCCGACAGCGAATTCCAGTCGCATATTAAGCTGGAAACGCCGGTGCCGGTTCTGGTGATCAAACAGGTGGCGTTTGACCCGCAAAACCGGCCAATCGAATACAGCATTAGTTATTGTCGCAGCGATCTATATGTGTTTGTCTGCGAAGAATAATACCCGTCATACTTCAAACGGCATCTTTGTTGGCTGCGTTCGCTTGCCCGAATCGCTTAGTTGACTAAGTTCATCGGGACTCGCTCTCTTGCCGCCGCGATGCCGCTCGAATTATTTTGGGTATTGGCAGAGTTGTTCAATAAAGGGGGCGCAATCGCCACCGCGGTGGCTAACGACATAAGAAGCCACGGCATTACCCAGACTTACCGCATCGCCGAGGTTCCAGCCCGCCGCCAGCCCAGCCAGAGTACCACCCGCATGGCTGTCGCCTGCGCCAATCGTATCCACAACCACGGCCGGGAACGGCGCTGCCAGACCAATACTCTCCGCTGAAGCAAACCAGGCACCTTCTTTGTCGAGCCGCACTATTAACGGCGAATCGTAGCGCTCAAGCCATTTCTCGCAAATTCCTGCAATATCATCGCCCGCTACATTCAACCACTGCGCGGCAATTGTTGCTTCCTGGCGGTTAAGGGAAACCATCGGTTTGCAGGCCATTATTCGCGCCAGCAGTGGCTCAGGAATATCGGCAATCCGCGGGCCAAAATCAATAAATGCGCTCACGTCATGCAGCGATTCCAGCCAGTTAACCAGTAATTCGGCACACGGCCCGGCAAGTTGATATCCAGACAGCGAAAGCAGGGTACCGGGCGCAGGCTGCAATTTATCCAGCCACTGCTGATTCCACTGGTGTTCGACGCCACGAAACGACATAAACGTTCTTTCGCCATCCGACTCCACCAGCGCCAGACACCAGCCGTTATCGCCGCTGGTGGTATGGATTTCGCTGTTGATTCCCTGCTTTTCCAGGCTTGAGCGAATGATATCCGCCCAGGTTCCCTGGCCAATCGGTAGCGCATTTTTTGAGGCAATGCCCAGGCGCGACAGCGTGAGCGCGATGTTCAGCGCGCAACCGCCGATGTTCACGCTTTGCTGTTGCAGTTCGATATCACATCCGCGCCACGGCAGGGCGTAAGCGTCGGCTATGACGTCAATAACTGCCGAGCCGAGCACGCAAACCGGGCGTTTCGCCGTAAGTGTCGGCAGGCGGGAATGCAATTCACTGGCGTTCATTTTGCGGCTCCCTTTGCTGGCGATAGCCCATAAACAGGCGGCTGTAGCGCGTAAAATCAAGCTGGTTAACGTCATCAAGCTCGCGTTTAAGTTTGCTATCAATGCTTTCTACGCCGTGTAGTGCGCCACAAATCGCCGTCGCCATCGCCCCAATAGTGTCGGTATCCCCGCCCAGGTTGGCGCATAAAATCGCGCAACGATTAGGGTTGGTTTGTGCCAGTTCCACCATCGCAATCGCTGCGGCGACAGATTCAATGGTGCTGGTGCCGGTGCCGACCAGGTGGTAAACCTGCTCCATGCCAGACTCGGTGCCGCGCGCGGTTCTGGCAACATTTAACGCCAGCTCAATACGCGCCCCAAGGGATGCATTAAAAGTAGTGACTCGCTTTTCCTGCGCGTGGCGAGCCACAGAAGGCAGTTCATCGCAAATGGTTTCCCAGTTCCGGCCTTCAATCGCTTTTGAAATCGCCCAGGCTATCACCACCGCGCCGGAAATCGCCAGATCGGATTTATGAGTCGGGCTGGAGGCCAGTGCGACTTCATCAATGAACGCGTCGAGATTATGCGTCGGCAACAGGCAACCCAACGGCGAGGCACGCATGGCCGCCCCGTTAGTGACGCCATTGTTTTCCAGCTCGCTGACCGGCGTGCCTTGCTTAATCGCATTCAGTGCGATTTTGGACGTTGGCCCAAGCACATTTTTGTTGAAAGCATCGAAGCCTTCCGCCCAGCGCAGAATATTGCGCCCGATGGTGTCCGGGTTGACTGCACCCTGATGCTCGATAATCGCATCGGCCAGCGCCAGCGCCATCGAGGTGTCGTCGGTAAACTCGGCGCGGTTGAAATAACAGGCGGCGTTATTTTCTGCTGGCCCCGGCAGGAAGCGGTCAATCCAGCCAAAGTGCGCTTTCACCCGCGAACGCGGCCACAACTCCGATGGCATTCCCATCGCATCGCCTAATGCCTGGCCGTAAAAGGCCCCCAGAATACGATTTTCCATCATTATGCTTCCTTTAAATCTTTGTCAGATTGGCTGCCAGCAACGGCAATAGTCGTGATTTCTTTGTCGGACTCGCGGAAGAACACCATGAACAACACGGTAATGACCGCAATCATCACAGCGCCAAAGCCCCACATTCCCGCCCAGTTGAAGGTCTGACCGTTGACAGGTGTTGGGTAGGCGAACATTTTTTCCATCAGTTGTGCGCCGATACGATAACCAAGCAAGCTACCAAAGCCCTGGCAGCACAGCGTGATAAGCCCTTGTGCCGCAGTGCGCATATGCACCGGCGCTTTTTTATCGACGTAGATATAGGCAGTGACGTAGTAGAAATCGTAACTCACGCCGTGCAGCAAAATACCGAGGAACAGCAGACCGTAAGTAAAGATATGGTCGGCGCCACCGTACACGAAGAAACCGTAGCGAATGGCGGCGGTGATAAGACCAAGCAGTAATACCTTTTTAATGCCAAAACGCTTAATGAAGAACGGCAGCGCCAGCATAAAGAAGATTTCGGAGAACTGGCCGAGCGTCATCCATCCAGTGGCGTTATGCATACCCACTTCGGTGAGATAACCATTGGCGAAGATGTAATAGAAAGCCAGCGGCATAGCAAACAAGAAAGAGCAGAAGAAAAAGACCAGGAAATTTTTGTCTTTCAGCAGCACGATGGCATCCAGGCCGAGCATCACTTTCACGCTCATTTTGCCGGTACTTTTCGGTGGCGTATTCGGCAGCGCCAGAGCAAATACCCCGAGTAACGCAGAACTGCCTGCGGTGATAAGCAACGGGATGTTGGTCGGCGAAATATCGCTAAAGCCCAGCATCTGTGGCAGGAAACCGCACACTAACCCAGATGCAATCCAGCCGATAGTGCCCATCACCCGAATGCGCGGGAAGTCCCGCTCCACATCATCAACATTGGAAAATGCGATGCTGTTTGTCAGCGCGATAGTTGGCATGTAGGTCAGGGAATAGGCCAGCAGCAGCGGGAAGAAATAGACAAACTCGGTTTGCTGCGCCGCCAGATACATCAGCACTGCGCCAACAAACATCAGCAGGGCGAGCACCTTTTGTGCGGCAAAAAAACGGTCAGTCAGCGAGCCGACCAGAATCGGCGAAAGAATTGCCGCGATAGCGGTACAGGCATAAGACCAACCAATTTCAGTCGGGCTAAAGCCACTTTTACTCAGGAACAGCCAAAGAGGGACGAACCAGGCGCCCCAGATAAACCATTCAATAAACATCATGAATGAAAGGCTAATTGTTGTACGTTTCATATTTAGAACCTTCATGATTGTGTTGGGTACACCACAACAATACCAATCAATAATACCTTTTAAATACCTTTGTGTTGTTTCTTTGACCGCCGTTGCAAAAATACACCGCCTGGAGACAAACCGTTACAAGCCAAAACCCACCTAAAGTGCTGCCCTGGGTGGCGAAGGTTGCCAGTCACGACCAGGATTATGGCTGCCTGTTTTATTCGAAGGCAGGCCAGGAATAACCATTGTCAGCGGGCAGGGTGCTCGCTGAAATAACGGGAGTGCATTATGACTGATATTGCGCAGTTGCTAGGCAAAGACGCCGACAGCTTGTTACAGCATCGTTGTATGACTATTCCGGCAGACCAGTTGTATCTGCCAGGCTCGGATTATGTAGACCGCGTGATGGTGGATAACAACCGCCCGCCAGCGGTGCTACGGAATATGCAAACGCTGTACAACACCGGGCGGCTGGCAGGCACCGGCTATCTTTCCATTTTACCTGTCGATCAAGGTGTGGAACATTCCGCGGGTGCATCGTTTGCCGCAAACCCACTCTATTTTGACCCGAAGAATATCGTCGAACTGGCGATTGAAGCGGGCTGTAACTGTGTCGCTTCAACCTATGGCGTGCTGGCCTCGGTGTCGCGCCGTTACGCGCACCGCATTCCTTTCCTCGTCAAACTCAACCATAACGAAACGCTGAGTTATCCGAACACCTTCGACCAGACGCTATACGCAAGCGTTGAGCAGGCGTTCAACATGGGCGCGGTGGCGGTCGGCGCGACCATTTATTTCGGTTCGCCAGAATCACGCCGCCAGATTGAAGAGATTTCGGTTGCGTTTGAGCGGGCGCACGAACTCGGCCTGGTGACGGTGCTCTGGGCGTATCTGCGTAATCCCGATTTCAAAAAAGATGGTGTGGATTACCACGTTAGTGCTGATCTTACCGGGCAGGCGAACCATCTGGCAGCGACCATTGGCGCGGATATCGTGAAGCAGAAAATGGCCGAAAATAACGGCGGTTACAAGGCGGTGAACTTTGGTTACACCGACGACCGCGTGTACACCAAACTGAGCAGCGATAACCCAATCGATCTGGTGCGTTACCAACTGGCGAACTGCTATATGGGCCGCGCCGGGCTGATAAACTCCGGCGGTGCTGCGGGTGGTGAGACTGACCTGACGGACGCGGTCCGCACGGCGGTCATTAACAAACGCGCAGGCGGCATGGGGTTGATTCTGGGGCGCAAAGCCTTTAAGAAATCCATGTCTGAGGGCGTGAAGTTAATTAATGCGGTTCAGGATGTTTATCTGGATGGGAAGGTGGGGATAGCGTGATTGCTCGCTTGCCGGGGATCGGTGAATTTCCGTTCACCTGAACGTATAAGGTTATGGAAGTGTGGTGAATTTCCGTTCACCTTTGCGAACTGTGTTCCTACATATTCCTGCTCACGGTGAACGTGCCATGGGGATTACGACATCCCCCTGGCGACCCCGTCGCCCGGCAAGTCAATCGCCGCTTACGCGGTAAACACCGTTTTTTACCCAACATTCGCGGTCGTTCGCGATTCGCTCCCGGCGATCGCTCACTCACGTGGTTCCCGACCACGTGACCACGACTGAAGGGTAAAAACCGGCGCGATTGGAGCCGGGAACAAGGGCAACGTTAAAAGCTAAAGTCAAAAGCCTGGCTGGTTTGGGTTTTGACCTTAGTCCCGGTATAAATTGCCCCAGTGTTCCCCATAAGTCAGGGTTGAGGCACCTGGCACGTTCACCGTTCACCGATAAATGAGGGATCGAATAACGTTCGGGAGAACGGAAAATCACTATCCCGCCATAGGCATCCCCCTCCGTTATCTCCGTCACAATTCCATAACACTTTGTGAAAAACATCACTTTCCCCTGTGCAAATGTCCAAAAAATCACCCCTATTTAGGCACCTTTGAACGAGGCGAAGGTGCTTTTTTACGCATACAGTAGATGGTGAAACGCTGTTTTAAAATCACAAAAGGACACTAACAGCCGTGAAAATTGAATCTGTAAACGTCACCGTTTTTACTTACCCAACCCGCCGTGTTTCTGACAGCGCAGGTCACTCCCACCCAGGCCCTGAGAGCCTCGCAAAAATGGCGATGCTCACGATCACCACCGATGAAGGGGATTGCGGGTATTCGTTCGCGCCGCCAGAAGTGGTGCGCCCTTATGTGGTCAATGCGTTTTTCCGCAAAGTGTTAGTCGGGCAAGATCCGTTTAACCGCGAGCGCATCTGGCAAGATCTGGTGCACTGGCAGCGTGGCAGCGCCCATCAACTCACCGAACGTGCGCTGTCGTTTGTCGAACAGGCGCTGTGGGATTTGATTGGCCGCAAACTGAAAGTCCCGGTCTACAAATTGCTCGGTGGATTCCGTGACAAAGTCCCGGCCTACGGCAGCACCATGTGCGGGGACGAACTGGAAGGCGGGTTATCTACGCCAGACGAATTTGGCCAGTTCGCTGAAAAACTGGTCGCTCGTGGCTACAAAGCCATAAAACTCCACACCTGGATGCCGCCTGTTGCGTTCGCGCCAGACCCAAAAATGGATGTCAAAGCCTGCGCCGCCGTGCGCGAAGCCGTTGGCCCGGATATCGATTTAATGCTCGACGGCTACCACTGGTATAGCCGCAGCCAGGCGCTGTACATCGGCAAGGCACTGGAAAAACTCAACTTCGCGTGGTTTGAAGAGCCGATGGAAGAAGAGAGCATGGCGTCTTACGTCTGGCTTTCTGAGAACCTGTCGATTGATGTTGTCGGGCCAGAAAGTCTTGGTGGCAAGCACCACAGCCGCGCCGATTGGGTGAAGGCGGGTGCCTGCGACATTCTGCGCGCCGGGGCGAACGGCGTCGGCGGGATTGCGCCAACTATGAAAGTGGCGGCACTTGCGGAATCCTTCGGTATGGACTGCGAAGTGCACGGCAACGGTGCGGCAAGCCTCGCCGTGGTGGGCGCGATTCGCAACTGCCGCTGGTACGAGCGTGGTTTACTGCATCCGTTCCTCGAATACGATGAACCCGCAGCCTACCTCAACAGCATCGTAGACCCGATGGACGCCGACGGTTTTGTGCATTTGCCACAGCGTCCGGGCCTGGGTGAAGACATCAATTTTGAATATATCGAGATGAACACCGTTAGCCGCGATTAACCCGCGCAAAAATAATAATCCCGGCGCGAAAGACGCCGGGGAATACTGACCCTACAAAAACGGTATCTATCATGAATCGAAGCTCCCGGCTGGGGGCGTGGCTACTCACGCTCCTGCTCATGTTCGGCAGCAGTTCGGTGGTGGCCAAAACGCCGCCTGACCAGCTGATTATCGGCATGAATATGAATAACCTGCTCACGCTTGATCCGGCCGCGATGACCGGCAATGAAGTGGTGGGGCTGGTGGTAAACCTCTATGACTCGCTGGTGGAATTAGATCCGGCAAAACTCACTAACGTGCGCCCGGCACTGGCGAAATCCTGGGAGATTTCACCAGACGGTAATCGCCTGACCTTTCACCTGCGCGATGGCGTGAAATTCCACTCTGGCAACGTACTCACCGCAGACGACGTGGTGTGGTCGATGCGCCGCGTGCTGCACCTGAACCTGGCGCAGGCATCGGTGTGGAAATCCTACGGCTTTAGCAAAAAGAACGTCGATGAACATGTGAAAGCCCTGGATGCTTCAACGGTGGAAATCACGCTGCCGAAAGCCAACGACCCGCAACTGGTGATTTACTCGCTGGCCGCCCTCGGTAGCGTGGTGGTACTGGACAGCAAAACGGTCGAGCAGCATGTGCAAAACGACGACTGGGGCAATCGCTGGCTGACGACCAACGAGGCCGGTTCCGGCCCGTTCAGCCTCGAAGTGTGGCAGGCGAAGGACGTGCTGCGCATGAAGCGCAACCCGGATTACTGGCGCGGCGAACCGAAACTGGCACGCGTGGTGTTCCGCCACTTCCAGGAATCGCAAACCCTGCGCCTGATGATTGCCAAAGGCGACCTGGATATTGCCAGCAATATGGCGGTTTCGGACGTTAACGCCCTGCGTAAAGACCCGGAATTGACGGTCGATGCAGTAAAAAAAGGCACCATTTATTACGTCGCCATGAGTATGAAAGAGCCGCATTTTGCCAACCCGAAAGTGCGCGAAGCGGTGCGCTATCTGATTGATTATCAGGGCATCAACAAAGCGCTTATGCCGGGCTATGGCGTGCTGCACCAGCGCCCAATCCAGTCTGGAATGCCTGCCACCTTGCCCAATCCTGGTTATGCGCTGGATATTCCCCGTGCGAAAAAACTGCTGGCGGAAGCGGGTTATCCGGATGGATTTGACACCACCTTGCGCGTGCTGGCGGATCAGCCGTTCCTGAACATCGCCATTGCGGTGCAATCCACGCTGATGCAGGCGGGGATCAACGCCAAAATTGTCACCGGAACCGGCAACCAGATTTACGGCGCGATGCGTGAACGTAAGTTCGACATATTGGTTGGGCGTGGCGGCAGTGGCGTAGAACCGCATCCCCATTCCAGCCTGCGATCGCTGGTCTATAACCCGGATAACAGCGACGCGGCGCGTTTGACTAACTTCCAGGGCTGGCGCACCAGCTTCTACGACAAACAAATTAATCAGCAAATCGACCAGGCGCTGGTCGAGCGCGACCCGGCAAAACAGCTCGAGGAATATCAGGCCATTCAGACGCGTTATGACGAGCTGATCCCGGCGTTGCTGCCGCTTTCGCAAATGGTGGACTCGGTGGTGGTGCGCAACGAAGTGCAGAACTACCAGCCGCACCCGTCGGCCACCACTTTCCTGCGCGATGTTTATAAAACGCAAACCGCAGAGCATGGGGAGAACAAAGGATGAGCATGATTTTGCTGGCACCGGGCGGCCGCGCCCGGCGTTTTTCAAAGCGCTTAAGCCAGGTGTTGATCACCTTGTTTGGGCTGCTGTTGCTGACCTTTTTCATTGGCCGCGTGATGCCTATCGACCCGGTGCTGGCGATTGTCGGCCCGGATGCCGACCAAAGCACCTATCAGCAGGTCTATCACCAGCTCGGCTTTGATCAATCTTTGGCAACGCAGTTCTGGATTTACCTCGGCGGCCTGCTGCATGGCGATTTAGGCAACGCGCTGCTGACCGGGAAACCGGTGGTGGATGACATTCTGCGCGTCTTCCCGGCAACGCTTGAACTGGCTACGGTGGCGATTATCGTCGGTGCGGGCCTTGGTATTCCACTAGGCGTTTGGGCGGCGGCGCGTCGCAACAGCGTGGTGGATTACGCAGTGCGAATTATCAGCCTCGCCGGTTATTCGACGCCGATCTTCTGGGTCGGGATGATGGGATTGCTGCTGTTTTACGCCTGGCTGGGTTGGGTAGGCGGTGCAGGGCGCATTGATTTAGGGCTGGATGGCGTTGTGCCGCGCCGCAGCGGTTTGCTGCTGGTGGATGCGCTACTGGCTGGAAACAGCGCGGTGTTTTTCAACGCGCTCAATCACCTGATTCTGCCTGCCTCACTGCTCGGTTTTCACTCAATGGCCTACATCAGCCGAATGACGCGCAGCTTTATGCTGGCGCAGCTGTCGCAGGAATTCATTATTACCGCCAGGGTAAAAGGGCTGACCGAACGCCAGGTTATCTGGAACCACGCGTTCCGAAACATTCTGGTGCAACTGTTAACCGTGGTGGCGTTGGCGTACGGCTCACTGCTCGAAGGCGCAGTGTTAATTGAAACCGTGTTCTCGTGGCCGGGCTTTGGTTCTTATTTAACGGGCAGTTTGCTGCTCGGCGATATGAATGCGGTGATGGGCTGCGTGCT
>NZ_JMPI01000036.1 GCF_000735355.1 Buttiauxella agrestis ATCC 33320 | reverse complement strand
CTCAATCTGCTGTCCGACATGCTCTACCAACTCTTTGATCCGAGGACAAAATCATGACGGTTTCCTTTGGAACACCACAACTGACGGCGGCGGATGAGCGCTCGCTACGCGTTAAACGTGCAGGTCTTCGAGCGGTTGGGTTTATCGGCAAAATGGCGCGTAACCCGCTGACTGCCATTGGCGGGGGGATTGTCTTCTTGCTGCTGATGGTGGCGATTTTCGCGCCATGGATAGCGCCGTATAACCCGCTGGTTCAGGATCTGAATCGTGCGCTGACGGCACCCAACGCGACGCACTGGTTTGGCACCGACGAGTTTGGTCGCGATATCTTCAGCCGCCTGGTTTATGGCTCGCGCATTACGCTTTACATCGTGCTGCTGGTGTCAGTCACCGTTGGCCCGCTGGGTTTACTGCTCGGTGTGACCGCCGGATATTTTGGCGGCAAAGTCGATATGGTGCTGATGCGTATTACCGATATCTTTATCTCGTTCCCAAGCCTGGTGCTGGCGCTGGCGTTTGTGGCCGCACTCGGCCCCGGCCTTGAGCATGTGGTTATTGCGATTACGCTCACCGCGTGGCCGCCGATTGCCCGCCTGGCGCGTGCGGAAACCCTTTCGTTACGGCAGGCTGATTTTATCTCTGCGGTGCGTTTGCAAGGGGCTTCGCCGGTGCGTGTGCTGTGGCGTCACATTGTGCCGTTGTGTATGCCGTCGGTCATTATCCGTATCACCATGAATATGGCGGGCATTATTCTGACGGCTGCCGGGCTTGGCTTCCTGGGCCTTGGCGCACAGCCGCCAGAGCCAGAGTGGGGCGCGATGATCTCCAGCGGGCGCACTTACATGATGGAGTGCTGGTGGGTAGTAACGATTCCGGGGCTGGCGATTTTAATCAACAGTCTGGCATTCAACTTCTTGGGAGACGGCCTACGTGACATCCTCGATCCTCGCAGCGAATAATTCGCCGCAACTGCTTGATGTACGCGACCTCAATGTGACGTTTGTGAACGGTCGCCAGCAAACCCACGCGGTGCGTGGCGTTTCATTCCAGCTCGGGCGCGAAAAGCTGGCGATTGTCGGCGAGTCCGGCTCCGGGAAATCCACCGTCGGGCGTGCGCTGTTGCAGCTTCATCCTAAAAAAGCGCAGATCACCGCCGATCGTATGCAGTTTGGCGACGTTGACCTGCTCAATGCCACTGACGCACAAATGCGAAATGTGCGCGGCAAACGTATTTCTATGATTATGCAGGACCCGAAATACTCGCTAAACCCTGTGATGTGCGTCGGGGATCAAATTGCGGAAGCGTGGCTGACGCACCATCGCGTCGGGCATAAAGAAGCGAAGCAAAAGGTGCTGGAAATGCTCGAAGTGGTGCGCATTCGTCAGCCGGAACGCGTCTATAACCTCTATCCGCACGAAGTTTCTGGCGGCCAGGGGCAGCGCATCATGATTGCCATGATGCTGATTACCGACCCGGAAATGGTGATTGCCGACGAACCGACTTCCGCGCTCGATGTGTCAGTGCGTTTACAGGTGCTGGCGCTGCTAGATGATTTAGTGCAATCGCGTGGCCTGGGGCTGATTTTCATCAGCCACGACATCAACCTGGTGCGCAGTTTCTGCGACCGCGTGCTGGTGATGTACGCCGGGCGGGTAGTGGAATCTATCGCCGCAAAAGATTTGGATAATGCGCAGCATCCGTACACGCAGGGGCTTATCAGCGCCTTGCCGGATATGGACAAACGGCGTGCGCATCTGCCGGTTCTGCAACGCCAGACCAGTTGGCTAACCCAATAAGGAGCAACGAATGTCATCCATGATTGAAGTCAGCCAGCTCAATTTAACCTTTGGCGAAGGGGCGAAAACCAACCAGGTGCTATTCGATGTGAATTTTAACGTTGGGCACGGCGAGATTTTTGGCCTGGTGGGGGAGTCGGGATCCGGGAAAACGACGGTGCTGAAATGCCTGGCGGGGTTGTTTACCCACTGGCAGGGAAAACTGGTAATTGATGGGACGGAACTTGAGCACAAAATCAGCCGCGAACGGTGCCGTATGGTGCAAATGGTATTTCAGGATCCCTACGGTTCGCTCCATCCGCGCCATACCATCGGCGACATTCTGGAAGAACCGCTGCAAATACATGGTTTCACCGACCGCGACCGCCGCATCAACATGATGCTCGATAAAGTCGGCCTGAACCGGGCGTTTCGCAGCCGTTATCCGCATCAGCTTTCTGGCGGGCAGCGCCAGCGTGTGGCGATTGCACGTGCGCTGATACTTGAACCGGAAGTACTGCTGCTTGATGAACCTACTTCAGCATTGGATGTTTCGGTGCAGGCGGAAATTCTCAATTTACTTTCGGATTTACAGCAAGAATCGAAACTCACCTATTTAATGGTGACGCACGATTTAGGCGTCATTGCGCATTTATGCCATCGCGTCGGTGTAATGCAACACGGGAAGATTCTTGAGTCACTCAGCACCGATAATTTAATTAGCGGTGCGGCGCAAAATCCTTATACCCAAATGCTGGTGAATGCCAGTCGGCAATATAGCCGGGAGATGGCAAGTCAGGTGGCTCAGTTTTAATTAATGATTGCTTTCAGTAATACCGTGCGTCAGGCAAACCCTGGCGCATTTTTATATGGTTAAGATTAATAATTCTGTTCCTTTAAACTCCCGTTCTCACTCCTCTGAATTTTTTATAACTATATAAATTATATGAAATAATTTGTTCTTATATAAGATGTTTTTCTTATATAAGAAAGGCACCAAAGATTATTCAGAAAACAAATCTAGGAAATTTCCTAATAAGCAATAACATGACCATACCTTCTGCAATGTTTCTGCTTAGGGTTATATATCTCATTCTCAACTGCTTAACCTTATCTGTTTATTTATCAGTAACAGGCTTATTTGCTCTGGGATTCCGCATTGCACGATAAGGACGAAGCAACACAACAAGGATAACAAGATGAAAACTTTATTACCTGTAGTATTCGGCACGGCAGCTTTATTAAGTGGCGCGGCTTTCGCGGAATCAACAAACACCATTACCTTTAAAGGTGAGATCACTGAACAAACCTGCTCGGTGACCGTTAACGGTTCAGATGCTCACCCTGTCGTACTGTTGCCAACCATCTCTAAAAGTGAACTTAAGGACGCTGCTTCTTCGGCAGGGCTGACCACGTTCACTATGGGCGTCAGTGGATGCAGCGTAGACAGCGCCACATTAGAGATTAAAACCTTATTTATCGGCACTAACGTTACCAGTAGCGGAAACCTTGCAACCAGCGGTTCGGCTACTAACGTTGAGCTGCAATTGCTAACAGATGCATCGGGCAGCACGGTTATCGACCTAAGTAACCCAATGGCTGTTGCAGGGATATCTATCCCGGCAGGAGAACAGTCCGGTGAACACGACTACGCCGTGCGCTACTTCTCGCCAACCGGCAATGCTACCGCGGGTGATGTTGTCGCCGCAGTGCAGTACGCGATTTCTTATCTTTAATAGTGCACGGCGTAGGGGATGAAACATGAGTTTAGGGAGAAGTTTGCTTACGTTTGCACTCATCGGTACCTGTTTGAGCAGCCAGGCAAGTGTTGTGATGACGGGCAATCGTGTGGTGTATCCAGCGGATGCAAAGCAAGTCAGCGTGCAGTTAACCAACCGGGATGACTTTCCGAATGTCATGCAGGCCTGGCTGGACAGCGGCGATGAGCAGTCAACACCGCAAACCGCGCGCGCACCTTTTATTCTGACCCCTCCTATGTTTCGCATGGCCGCACACAGCGGCCAAACCCTGCGCTTGCAATATACCGGTGCGGATTTGCCAAAGGATAAAGAGTCGGTGTTCTGGCTCAATACCTTGCAAATCCCGCCGGTGGCTAAAGGGAGTGAAGCATCCAATCAGATGATCGTGATGCTGCGCAGTCGTATGAAAGTGTTCTGGCGTCCCGCTGGATTACAGGGCTCGCCGGACACGATGAACAAAACGACAACCGCTTCGGTTTCAGGCCGCCAACTGAGCCTCACCAACAACAGCGGCTATTTCGCATCGATTGCCCATGTGGTGGTGACGGTTGCCAATAGATCCGTGACGTTGAGTGGCGAGATGATTGCCCCCGGTGCGACAAAATCATGGCCCTTAGCTGGCACACCTTCGGGTGACAGCGTGCAGATGACATGGATTAACGATCAGGGCGCTTATCTGAGCGGAACACTTCCACTGAAGCATTAGCGGCTTTGCAGGGAAGCAAAATTATGGAAAAACATCGCTGGCTGAGCCTTTGCTTGCTGGGTGGATGGGCGTTGCCGTTCCTCTTGCAGGCTGAAAACTACACCTTCGATGAAGCGTTATTGTTGGGGAGCGATTACGGGCAGGGGCTTGCTCGCTTCAACAGCGAGGCTTCAGTGGCTCCGGGTCAATATCTGGTGGATATCTGGCTAAACGGGCGGTTTATCGCCCGTGAAGGAGTGATGTTTCGTGGTGAAGGCGAGGATGTTACGCCTTGTTTGCCGTTGGTATTTTATGAACAAAATGGTGTGCTGGCATTAAACACGCCCGGCAGCGAAAGCTGTTTAAGCCCTGCGAAACGCGTCACAGGGGCAAGTTATGTATTTGATAATGCGCTATTACGGCTGGATATTGCCATCCCCCAGGCTGAAATGGTGCAGGTGCCGCACGATTACGTCGCCCCCGAGCAATGGCAGGCGGGGGAAAGCCTGTTGTTTACCAACTACAACAGTAACTTTTATTACAGTGATGCGGGTGGAAGCCAGAGCGAATACGGCTGGTTGGGGCTCACAGCGGGCATTAACTTTGGTTTATGGCAACTGCGCCAGCAATCCTCAGCAAGCTATAGCCGTTATGGGGATAAGAAACGTTATCAGTGGGATAACTTACAAACCTGGCTACAACGCCCGGTTGCAGCGCTGCAAAGCACACTCAGTGCAGGGCAAAGTTACAGTGGTGGCAACCTGTTTAGCAGCATGGCGTTTACTGGCGTCAAACTGGAAACCGACCAACGGATGTGGCCTCAATCCCGACAAGGATACGCACCAGAAATTCGCGGCACGGCAGCAAGTGCCGCACGTGTGGTCGTCAGCCAGAACGGGCGCACGTTGTACCAAACCAATGTGGCGCAAGGGCCGTTTGTGATTAACGACCTTGCCAGCACCGCCTGGCAGGGCGATTTACAGGTTGATGTGATTGAAGCCGATGGTAGCCGCAGCCAGTTCACTGTGCCGTTTTCTGCGCTGCCGCTTTCATTGCGCCCGGGTGTCTGGCGCTATAACGCGGTTATTGGCCGTGCGCGTGATTACGATACGGATGACAACTGGTTCGGTGATTTCACCCTTGAACGCGGTATCGCCAATAGCCTGACGGCTAACGGTGGCGTTCGTCTGGGGAAAGAGTACGCCTCCACGGTACTGGGTGGCGTCTGGGCTTCAGAGCTTGGGGCGATTGGTGCGGATGTGACGGCGTCGTCCGCTCAACTCCCGGATGGCAAACAAACGGGCTGGCGTTCACAGCTTTCCTGGAGCCGTTCATTTAACGCAACCGGTACCAACGTGGCACTGGCGGGCTACCGCTATTCCACTGCCGGATATCGTGATTTCAGTGATGTGCTGGGTGAGCGGAATGCCGCTAAATACAGTGACGTCTGGCGCTCGGATACACTTTCGCAGCGCAACCAGTTTACCGCCACCGTTAACCAGCAATTGGGTGACTATGGCTCGATATGGCTTTCCGGCTCGGTGAGCGATTACTACGGCGAACGGGGACGCAATACACAGCTCCAGTTTGGTTATGCCAATCAGTGGCGACAAATTAGCTATAACCTGGCCGCGAGCCGCCAGCAAACATTCTGGCGTGATACCACACGACGGGCAGATGGGCAGCCAGCGCAAAATGCCAGACACGGCCAGACGGAAAATATTGTCACGCTGACATTCTCCGTGCCGCTGAAGTTTGGTGAGCGTGAAGATTATCTCTCGCTTTCAACTAGCCATAGTAAAAGCAGTGGCACCAGTTATCAGGCATCGCTGGCAGGCTCCATCACTGAAGACGATAGCGCAAGTTATGCCGTTTCTGCGGGTTACCAGAACTCGTCGGGCGAGGCGGCACAAAAGAACTGGAGCGCCTCGCTGCAAAAAATGACTTCGTTTGGCACCCTCAACGGCAGCTATTCGCAGGCAGAAAACTATAAGCAATGGTCAGGTGGAATGCGGGGTGCCGCAGTTGTGCATCGCGGAGGCGTTACGCTTGGGCCATGGCTAGGCGACACCTTTGCGCTGGTGGAAGCCAAGGGCGCCGAAGGGGCACGCGTCAGTAATGGCCAGGGCGCAGCCATCAACGCTCAAGGCTTCGCGCTTGTGCCATCGCTAACTCCCTATCGTTTTAATAATGTTCAGTTAGACACCCGTAATATGGCGGCCGACATTGAGCTTGAGGATAACCAACAACGCGTTGCACCGTATGCCGGAGCCGCAGTGAAATTATCGTTCTCAACGATAAAAGGAACCGCAGCACTGATTGATGTCACTACACGCCGTGGCTCGCTCCCTGCAGGAGCAGAAGTCTTTGATGAACACAATCAGATTGTCGGGATGGTGGGGCAGGCAAACCAGGTGTATGCCCGTTTACCGACAACGAAAGGACAGTTGACGGTGCGTTGGGGCGAGGGCCCTGATGAAAGATGCGCTTTTCAATATCAGCTAACAGATGACCAACCTCAGCGGGCGATGATCGCGCTTACTGCTCAGTGTTCGGATGCGTAAGGAAACCATTAAGTGAAAACCAGGACAAAACTCGCGATCGTCATTCTGATGATGTTAAGCGCTACGGCACAGGCGGCATGTGAATACATTATTTACCCGTATACCGGTGCGAACAGTCAATTCGGTTCACATCGCCTGAGTTCGGCCAGTGATGGCAAAGCTGATTCATGGTGGGGTCACAGTGGGGCCGATGCCAAGAACGGGCAGTTGACCGGCGTGAGTAAATCTATTGATGTCAGCAGCAATAATATTTTCCAACCGCCTGGCACGGTGCTTGCGGCAGCTGGGGGCATTCCTTTTACCCAATATGCGCACAAAGGCGGGTGGGACCCTGAACTGGTGTTTTTCCGCTGTACGCCCGATACCGCAGGCCAGCTTTACCAGGCGTTTTCCACCAACGGGGATGACGCCTATGCCGGTTGGTATGAAGCGCAAGATGTGCCGGGGGCTTATCTGACGCTTGCCAGAAATGTGGCGATGCGCATTACGCTGGAAGCGACCGGACAGGTATTCACGGATATCTGGCAGCAGATCGCCATGACTAACCTTGATACGGATAAAGACGGCAACTTTTTAATTAAAGCCAAAAACTTTTCGCCGATTCGTGTGGAGCTGATGAAAACAGCGGATACGCGATATTTTATTAGCTCGGCTGCGACGTACACTTTTGCAGGGGTAAACCCTAATGCTTATGTTGTGTTTCGCGGGCCAGGACTTGATTCGAACGGCATCAAAGTGGGCCAGGCGCATCGTGGCGGTAACTGGGCTGGCTGGTATCACGAATGGCCATCGGTCATTAGCCTTTACAATAATGGGATTACCGTGCGGCGAGGGGCGATTTGCCAGGTAACCCATTTCACACCTTTTGTGCAATTACCAAGAGTCAGTGCCACGGATATCAGAGCTGGGCACAGCGTCAGTGCACCTTTCTCGCTGGAGTTTGCTTGCGAATCCAATGTGGTTTCAGGGGTTGTCTCCAACAAGCAGAACGTCGCACTCGGGTTTCTGGCTCCGGAAGCGAATGTCCTGGCAGCGCAAAAATACGGCCTGATTAGCGGGAATGCGGTGACTCACTTACTTGATGATGCTTACGGCGCACCGGGTCATGCACGGGGTGTTGGCGTCAGGATATTACGCAATGGTTTCCCGATGAACTTCTTGACCACCGACGTCGCTGGAACAGGCGCAGGCGCTGGTTGGGTGCCTGTGTTGGGGGGCGCGCAGGTAAAAACCGCAACCCAGAGTGGTGTTGATAGCTACCACGAAACATTTGAAGCGCGTCTTGAACGTTTCTCAAGTGATCAACTGGAAGCAGGGAGGTATCAGGCTCATGCCCAAATCCTTATGCGTCTTCAGTAGATTGCTGTTTTTTTGGCTATGTTTAGCCTTGCCCGCTCAAGCGGTGGTCAACCTGAGTGCCACGCGGGTGGTCTTTGAGAAGGGGGCGGCGACCCAATCCATTACGCTTGCGAACAGTGCTGATTATCCGGTGATGGTGCAGGCATGGATTGACGATGGCGACCCTCACGGTATTCCGCAAACTGCCGAATCGCCGTTTGTCGTACTGCCACCCATTTTTCGTCTGGCGCCGCTTGAGCAGCGTTCTGTCAGGCTGCTAACCAGCGCTAAAGGTTTGCCAGATGACCGTGAATCGTTGTTTTGGCTAAATATTTATGAGATCCCACCTAATCAGCCAGCGGTACAGGATGAAAAAATCCTGCTGGCATTTCGTACGCAGCTGAAAGTGTTTTGGCGTCCAGCTGGAGTGGGGAAACTGACTGAAGATGTGGGAAATCAATTACGTTTTACGCGCTCGGGTGAGGGAGTGACAGTATCCAACCCTACGCCCTGGAATATCTCTTTGGCTGCGGTAGAAATAGCCGGGTATTCTGCTTCGGGAATGACCTTAAGTCCTTTTTCGCAGCAGCCGCTCTTTACGTTTAATAAGGTAGATTTACAGGACGGTGTAGTTAAATTTGTCATAATAAACGATGAGGGAAATCAGTGGGGTTATGCTTTGTCGATTAAATAAACAGATCTAATAAGCCTTTACACCCCCAGATCTGAATACGTAAGGAACAGCGTGAATAAACAAATTATCTTGAATGGCGTGGCGGCCTTTCTACCTGAAAAACACAGGGTTATCGCTATTAATAGCGACCGACCACCCTTATCACTGAGTATACCTGCGAGTAGATGCCTGGCATTGTTGGTTAATTATCAAGGGGAAGTGGTGCTTCGGGAACACTTTTTCCATGAAGTCTGGGTGAGTAATGGAGCCCAGGTAACCAATAATACCTTCTATCAAAATATTTCCCTTTTGCGGCGGGCATTTAAAGAGTTTGGCCTTAATGAGGACTATATCGTCACGGTCCCAAAGGTGGGGGTCAAACTTGAAAATACCTTGAAAATAACCCGCAGTGAAGAAGTTGAAATCATTGCTACGGAGCTATCACAACCTTCTACGCCTGAGCCAACACCGCCGCGTAAGATTGCGCGCCGTTTGTCTTCTTCGTTCAGTAAGGGGCGATTTGGTTTAGGTTCAATGGTGCTAGTGCTCTGTTTAGGTGGCACGTTTTTGGCTTGGCAAGCCAGCATGGATAACCGCTTCACAGAATTTAAACCGCTAATAACTCAAAGTAACTGCAGTTATTTTGTGAATTCCGATACCACTGACTATAAAAAACATCGCTTATTTGCGCGTGATTTTAAATTGAATTGTGAAGATTTTCATTATGTCTATTTAACAGCTTATAACAATTTTGCCCGTTTTTCTGCTGTGGCCTGTGAACGTCCATTTAGTGCCTGGCGAAAGAATCACTGTGTCACACATTATGTTATAACGGATAATGGAAATGCGTTTGAAAAATAATACTGCATGGTTATTAGTAGGCTTGCTGATCATCGCATCCTGTATCGCGACGGTTAAGGTATATCTGTATTGGAAAAATACGCATTTTAGCTGTGCTGGGGAATTAACCCTTCATCGTAAAGATAATGTTGCAAATGTTACGATGCAATATGTTTTTAATGGTGATACCGGGGCGGTGATGCTACGGGGTGAGGTTATATCGAATAATACTCGGGTTGAACAAGTAAGCCAGAATGTATTTTTTGATTTTCAGCGTAAGGGAAATGATTATTTTCTCATTTCAAAGTCAGTGACGGATTCAACTGGAAGCCCAACGGACCTCCCATTATTAAAGAGAACATTCCCGCTCTTCTATTTAGAACCCGATGCGAAGTTTTTTCTTAATATCAAACAATTAACTGGCTCCAGCTGGCTTTTTACCACCAGCCGATCGCCTTCTTTGCTTTGCAGCAGTAAATAACCCGTTAACCTAACAGCGGGCAGTTTGGCGGCAGGCGGCAGCTCAACGCATTGGGATGGATATCAATGCGGAATTTCTGGCTGGTCAGCGGCTCGCCATCAAGGTTAAAGGTAATGTCGTGCGGGGCGGTTATCTCGAACCAGGATGAACGCCCATCAATAATATTTGGGTTGTCGTCTGGTTGCGTCAGCGTTTTAAAAATTGCTGGCAGCAACTCTTCGCCAGTAAAAATACGCAACTCTAATAAACCATCATTAATCAATGCCTGCGGGCAAAGTTCCTGCCCACCACCCGCCTGGCGGCCATTGCCGATACCAATCACCAGCGCATCGCCTTGCCACTCAAAATCTTCACCACGAATTTCGCAGCGGTCAGGTTTGAGCGTGTCGAGGCGAATCAGTCCGTGAACAAAATAGGCAATTCCACCGAGTGCAGCTTTCAGTTTTTCAGGTGTTTCGGTAGTGATACGTGTGCCAAAACCACCGGTTGCCATATTGATAAAGAAGGCGGATTCGTTCACTTGTACCAGGTCAATAGGCACGCCTTTGCCGACTATCGCCAGTTGCAATGCTTTATCCAGCTCCTGGGGAATGCCTATGCTGGTGGCAAAATCATTCGCGGTGCCTAGCGGGAGAATCCCCAACACCGGGCGGTTTTCAGGAGCAAGTTGCGCCAGCGCGGTTGCTACTTCGTTTATTGTGCCGTCGCCGCCGCCAGCAATGACGGTATTGACACCCAAACTGGATGCTTCTTTTACGTAACGAATCGCGTCGCCTTGTTCCCAGGTAACGCGGATGTGTAACGTGTAACCCTCGTCACGCATGACTTTTACGGCGCTTCGCAAGATGTCATTGTTGGCACCTTTGCCGTTCAGAATGACGAGTGATACGGGAAACTGCTCCATGGCGGACCTCAGGAAATGTAATTGAATTCTGAGTGTATCGTATGTGTGGGATTTGCGGGTAAGAACAGGCTGAGTCTGCGGAGTTTAGCAAAAAAGAAGGCCTGCGGAAGTGCCTTTCTCTTTGCTGTTAATACAGGCTTTCAGCGGTGGAATGCGGGTTAACGCGGTACTGAACACCACTGAAAGCCATCAAAAACTACTGGTCTGTGGACACTGTGTGGACGTTTTTCGCTTCAGTTCCGCCACGAAGTGGATTGAGCGACACGGCATCCTGTAAGTATTCAGGCGCGAAATGAGCATAGGTCATGGTCTGCTCAATTCGCGAATGTCCTAGTATTCGTTGCAGCGTGATAATGCTTCCTCCGTTAATCATAAAATGAGTAGCAAAACTGTGGCGAAGCGCATGAGTTGCTTGACCGGACGGTAAATCAGGTTTCACTTCCTTCAGTATTTGCCGGAACTCTTTGTAATGGGCATCAATAAAAAGGAATCCGCGTTTATTGCCTGCAATCATTTCAGCCACTTCCTTCGATACAGGAACTGTGCGCGGCTTGTTTGTTTTGGTTTTAACAAACGTCACGCGGTTCTGAATGATATGTTCAGCTTTTAATTTCACAGCCTCACCCCATCTTGCTCCAGTGCTCAGGCAAAGTACGGCGATCTTCTTGTTATCACCGTCAAGTTTGGAAAGCAGTAGTTCAATCTCATCTTGTGTCAGATACCCGGTTTCTGGCTGCTGCTCTTTAAGCCTTTTCATGCCCCGGATTGGATGCTCACCACCGAATAATTCAGCATCAATCAAAGCTGTAAACATCCCGCTAAGACAAGTCAGGTCACGGTTTATGCTTGCAGGCTTGATACCCAAGCTTCTTCGCGCAGTGCTGTACTGACTGATAAGTGCTTTGGTTATCTGAAATGCACACGGGTCGCCGGTTATTTCAGTAAAGAGTTCAATTTTTCTGAGATAACCCTGTCCATAATCTTCATGCTGCCCTTTTAACTTCCACCAAACTTGAGTCAGTTCTGAGAGGCGTCGCTTATCTGTCGGCTTCGAGAGCCATTCTTTGTTGTGGTGGTTGTATTGAGTGTGCTTCTCAAAAGCGACAGCCTCGCTTTTCTTTTCAAACTTCCTGCGGATACGCTTTCCGTTGCGACCAGCAGGTCTAATGTCCACTTCCCATCGACCATCATCGAGTTTCTTGATTGTCATCAGAAAACCCTCCGATTGGTTTGCTTACTTTTTACTCTTAACTCTTTCTTTCTGTGTGTAGGGTATTTATCTGCTAATGACATGCATTTTACATGTATGTATCGCCTATAAATTGTTAACCAGTTTTTTGCTCTGAGTGGGGTGAGGTTGTTGTTCCTTGCCCAAAGTGTGCGAGTGCCGGTGCAATTTGCCCGGCTTCTGGTGCAATTTGATCAGTAATAAACCACATTGTGTATTTCATAAACTTTGGGTTATTGAGAATTTTCATCGTTATATCGGTGGGAGGTGTCGTTCTTCCACTTTCGTAATAAGTCAAAGAACTGTACGGAACTCCTGTAATTTCAGCGAATTGCTTCCTGTTTAATCTTTCCGACTCGCGCATAAGCGCCAGTTTTTCGCTAATTGCGATTGACATGTTATCAAGATCCTCTAATAATCTTCGTGAATTTCAAGTTTGTATCGGGTGTCTCTATTGGTGTTGCGATTACACTAAAGCCCATTAGAGAACATTAGAACCCATTGGTTAGATCTAGATAAAAGGTTAGCAGATGAGCAAACAAGTTGTAAGTATCAGCGATGCTGTCCCATATCCTGAATTTGCCCGCCTTATTGGCAAAACTCCGTCAGCGGTCAGAGGCATGATTGAAAAAGGTAAGCTTCCTGTCATTGAGATGACCGACCCGC
The DNA here is from genome assembly GCF_000735355.1 of Buttiauxella agrestis ATCC 33320. GTDB lineage: Bacteria > Pseudomonadota > Gammaproteobacteria > Enterobacterales > Enterobacteriaceae > Buttiauxella > Buttiauxella agrestis. Next base: position 67,452 of record NZ_JMPI01000036.1, on the reverse strand, counting down.
TATCAGCAACGAAACGAGCAGGGGAGTATTGGGTCTATCTGCCAGCCTGGAACAATGGAATGAAAATGGCGTATGAAAGCCGACCTAAAGAAATCAGGGAAGGGTGGTTGATGTGGTTGGGTTTAGGCGAGCCGATGCGCTGAGGGGAATGTGATGACCGAACCACGATGTATTGCTCAGCTCCTGCACAACCATCAGGCAACACGCCCGATGGAGTTCACCATTACCCACGGTAAAGGACGTAAAGGCTTAATTATTCGTCAGCCGCGTCGTTATGGCGTTGCCGGTGCTTTTCAGCGATGCCTGAAAGTGGCAGGGAGACTATTTAAATGACAGTCATGACATTTGCAGTAGTGAAAAATCAACCTTCTGGTCTGCGTGGTCTGGTCGCTAAACACCTGGCAAAACCACGCTGGGTTGAATCCTGTAATTTCTACAATGACATGCTGGAACGTGAACGCCTTACAGTTTGCTTTCACGCTCAGTTAAAACAACGCCATTCTGTCATGCGTCTGGAAGAAATGAACGATTGTGATCGTGAGCGTATTGTCTGTGCCATTGATGAACTGCGCGGCGCATTCACAAAACAGCGAGCTATAGGTGTAAGCAAAGCAGGATTTATAGGGCGTCTTACTGTGAGCCAGCGGCGAACACTGTTTTTACATGCCGGACTGTCGGAAGACGAATTTAATCAGCCTTATTGGTATATCGAAAACGAACAATGTACCTGGCGGGATGCTTTAATAAGGGCATTGCGCGAGTTATTTAATTTATTTGAGTACACACCAGCAATATTGACAGCGGTTAAACCTGAACAATATCTCCATTAATTAACCGGTGGAAAAAATTAACACACTTCACTGTGTGGGGCTTTTTATTATCTGGAGTCAGGGTTTATGCAAACAGAAATTAATCATCAATGTAATACAGTGCAGTTAAATTCACTTCTCACTCATGCCCGAGCGGAAGCCAGGGCAGATGCGGCTGTTAAATACTCGTCACATATTGATGGGCTTATTCGCCACATTACGAAAAACGAATTATCGGGTGTTGAGATTGTGGAGCTGCTTCACCAGGAGTCTCAGAAGCTGCATAAGTCAGGTCTCAGCTATCAGAGAGGGCTGGCCTGTGAGTAACCGCCGAATTATCGTCAAAAACTGGTATGCGGTTTCGAAGCTGAATGGCTCCTTTGTCCTGGCTGATGTTAAACACGATAAGGACACCGGTGCGGTTTCTTATCCAACGGTCGCCATTTATTCCAGCGAGTTAAAGCTGATTTCCGACCTGATTAACCTGATGGTCAAACGAGCTATTTTTCTGAAGCGAGTCAATAACGCCAACGAGCTTTTAAAAGAGATAAATCACTGTGGCGAGCTGTGTCAGACCGCCATGAATAAAATCAATAATATTGAGGGTTAAATATGTCAGTCCATATTCAGGTTGGCGATAAGTGGGTCATTACCAGCGACCAGTATCAGTTTATTTTGCAGGAAAAAAAGATAGCGAAAACAGGGAAAATGGCTGGCAAAGAATGGTTAGATACTATTGGTTATTACCCGAAGATTAACCAGCTTGTAACCGGTCTGATTCATCATCACATCCAGACCTCAGTTGTTGATTCGGTTGAGGCAATGGCCGCAGAAATTGCGCGCATTGCGCAGGTATGTGAACACGCTTTTAATGCCAATGCTCAATAATGAGCGGGGGCGTATCGCTCCTTCTGCGACACCTCAGATTCAAGGCACCGGCAAATCATTCGTCGGTGCTTATCCCTGGAACGCACCGCGCGAGGCTATCTCGCTAGATCCCTATGACAGAACGCTTACACGTGATGAACACCGTCAGGTGCAAGCGGTTTTAGCTGAGATAAATACGCTCCCGCATAACCTCTGCACCAAATTCAGTAATCGCTATTACTGGCTGAAACGCCACTCAAGCCAGCTTGATGCATTGCGGTTCCTGACCTCCACTTTCAAGCGGCGCTTATGGCCACGCATTGAACGCGTAAATCGCAATCACCGGATGAACACCGACGCTTCAATACGTTTTTTGTCCGAACAGGATGCTTACTCTCATCTGCCGGGTATGAACGATAAAGCGCTGGAGAAGTTCGCGGGACGGATAGCGGCTCAGTTATTCAGTGCATATGAAGAACTCAGCGACAGCTATGCCAGCGAACATGAGGGCGATAAAAAAGAAGTGCTGTTTACCGATGAGGCTCAATCCTGGCTTTACGGTGAAATTGCGGGGGCAGCCCGCGCGTTCAATGTTACGCCGCTGCACTGGAAAAAGTATCGCAAAGGAAAGCTGACTGCACGTGAAGCGTTTTCAGCCGTTTTCCGTCTGATTACCGATGACTGGTGGGTTGCTCAGTTTAAAGCACAGCGCACCCGATGGAATGAAGCGCTGTTAATTGCGGTCGGCGAGGTCAGTAAAAAACGTTCACCTTACGCCAGCAAACAAGCCATTCGGGATGTACATGCGCGTCGCCTGGCTAATCTGGAATACCTGAAAAGCCGCGAACTGGAGAACGTGGAAACCGGCGAGCGAATCGACCTGATTGATAAGGTACTTAAAAGCATTTCTAACCCTGAAATCCGCCGCATGGAATTAATGAACACTATTGCGGGTATTGAGCGTTACGCCTCCAGCAAGGGTGATGTCGGAATGTTTATTACCATAACGACTCCATCCAAATATCACCCGACACGCGTCACTGGTGTGGATAAAACCGTCCAGCTTAACCATAAATGGAACGATGAAGCTTTCAGCCCGAAAGATGGTCAGCGCTATCTGTGTGGTATCTGGAGCAAGATGCGCACTGCATTCAAAGACAATGACCTGAATGTGTATGGCATGCGCGTCGTCGAGCCTCATCATGATGGTACACCGCACTGGCACATGATGCTTTTCTGCCAGCCTGACCAGCGTCAGCAGGTTATCGGGATCATGCGTCGTTACTCTTTAAAAGAAGATGGTGATGAGCGTGGGGCGGCCAAAAATCGCTTTGAGTGTAAGCACCTCAACAAAGGTGGGGCGGCGGGTTATATCGCAAAATACATCGCGAAGAATATTGATGGTTATGCGCTGGATGGTGAACTGGATAAAGACACCGGCAAGCCGTTAAAAGACACCGCAGCCGCCGTTAATGCCTGGGCGTCCACATGGCGCATCCCTCAATTTAAACCGATTGGTGTACCGACAATGGGCGCTTATCGCGAGCTGCGTAAACTACCGCGTGGTGTGAGCATCGCCAGTGAGCTTGATGAGCGAGTAGAAGATGTCAGAGCCGCAGCCGACGGCGGTGATTTTGACTTGTACATTGCCGCACAGGGTGGGGCAAACGTCCCACGTGACGCGCAGACTGTCCGGGTTGCCCGTAAGGTGGCTGACGAGCTTAATGCGTATGACGAGGAGGTGCAGAAGGTTGTGGGCATCTTCGCCCCGCATCTTGGTTCTGACAATGTTCATGTTACGCGTACAACTCAATGGCGCATCGTTGCTAAAGCCGTTGACGTTGACCTTAATCTTTTGACCTTAAAGAGCGGCTCCGCCGCGACTCGGAGTCCTGTCAATAACTGTGGGTTAAGTGTTTTTAACACCAGTGCAGAATCGACACCTACACCTTCTGAGCACACCGCAGTGGTGTTAAATCTACTCGAAAGCGGAGAGGTGAACTGGAGCGATAGCGATGTTCAAGTGGCGCTCCGGGAGGCTCTGAAAGTGCAAGAAGCTAGGGCGAGAACACGACAGCAAAACCATGACGCCACAAACGTCAGTAATCACGCGCCGTCAGCACGATTAACCCGGCAGGAACGCGAACGCATACCACAGATCTGCTTTGAGCTTTCGAGGCAGGGAATCAACCCGCAGCGCTGGGAGCTTGAGGCGCTTACGCGTGGGGCCGCAGTCATATATGGAGATACAAAATTCTCTTACCCAGCAGCTGATAAGTGGCCGGGGTATAATTTTAGCTTTGATATTTCTAAATAACTGACCTAGAATGCCCGCGCTACCGCTTGGGATATCAACATTGCATTACTCTTGGTATTAGCTTTATACAAAGGGTGTAAAGGCTGCTATTGGCAACAATAGCGCTTGCATGGAGATAACCTCATGTTAAAGCTAGTGAACGTACGTCAGTACTCCCGCTACCGTTTTGGACGTTGGGAGACGGTGTGTAGACACCGTCGATCTTACCCAAATCGATGATATGCGGCCTAAGCGGTAGCAACTTCCTCTTCTTCCTCATCCATCATTTTTATATAATGCTTTTCATCTCCAGTCATAGTAAATATTATTCGCAATTGCTCCATATATTTTTCTGGTGCTATATCTCCCATGTCGGTGATATTAACAGCATCTGAATGAGAACCTCGATTTATGTATCTATAAAATGCTCTAAAATCATTGTTGCCATCATCATTTGCGAGTTTAATTAACTCTGATTGTAGCGCATCTGTTCTATGAACAAATGCAAAATAATACTCTAAAATATTTCTCATTATATTGGGTATTATTATTCTGTTGACTTTCCCTGCTTTTGCATCTTTTAAAATTTGCCATAATGACTGGTACTCGTTTTGGATACTGTTTTTTTCAATGTCAGATATTATGCTGTATTGATTCTTTGTTACTCTTCCAAGATAGTAATCTCGCTTGAATGTTTTATCTTCTTTGCTTTTTGGAGCAAGCTTAATAAGCTCATGGAAAAAATAGAGGTTGTGAGTAAGTAATAATATTTTTTTTGCTGAGTCACTTTTTATTATTTCAAAGTGAATAATAGATGCGATATCATAAATATAATTCTGGGAGAGGCTGGAAATTGGATCATCAATGATGATGAAAGTGTCTCGCATATCTACATCGTCTTTATTTAATTTTCCTTTGCAGCACTCTAGGAAATAGAGGAAGGTTATTAGTGTTTTTTCACCTTCGCTAAGAGATCTATATACATTTTCATTTTCAGGTTTGTCAGTGCGAGATATAATATACTTGTCTTCAGATTCATTGTGTTTGGTTATGTTGAAACCGTGTATCCCAAGATTCTTAAGCCTTAGATTAATTGAGTCTATTGTTAAATCTATATTAGACACTTGATCTCGAAGTGCTTTTATTTCCTCATTGTTCTTTTTCCCTTGTTTCGTTATCTCATCTGTCTCTAATTTTATTTTTTTATAATTTTCGTTGTGTGATTTTTCAAGCTCGGAGAGTGTTTCAAATTCTGGATTACACAAGTCTCTAATACCACCCCATATCCTTCCACGTATAGAATTTTCACTTGTTTTAAATGTTCTGACTTTTATATTTATTTCATTTATCTTTTTGTTATATTCGGTTATGCTTTCCTGAAGTTTTGATGCAGTTGAGTTATCCCATTGTAGTGTGACTACAGATGACGGGTTTTTTATTTTTTCTGAAATTAGAGCTAAGTTTTTATTTGCTTCGGCTTCCAAAATTTTCAGGTGCGCTGTACTTTTTTCTTTTTCTTCAAAAGGTATTATTTCACATGCTGAAATTTCTTGCTGCAATCTACTGTAAATGTTTTTAGTTGCAGCTTCATAAGCTGATTTTATGGAAGATATTTGACGCACTTTTTGTTCATAGCTTTCATCAAATATGGATTCAATAGCCTTGTGAAATATAGGTGTTATCGTGTTTTCTTGGCAGAAAGGGCATGTGGTTCCATTTAGGTAAAGTTCTTTCCCTCGTTTGACCCAATCGAGGTTTTGAATTTTTTTGATTGCTTCCGAGAGATAACTGTTACTTGAGTCTATGATTGGCGTTACTAAAACATGTATATCATCTGCTGAAAAGGTGTAGTTTAAGAAAGGAGTTATTAGAAGGAGTTCATTATTTTTATGTTTCAGTAGTTCACTATATTCTTTCGCTAGCAAGCTAAGGTTTATATTCGGAAGTCTTGGTATTTTAGCTGTTTGGGTAAAGAAATCTCTTTTACTCCCTAAACTCCCTCTCATCAATAATTTTAAATCAGATAACCGAGTTGATTCGGTTTTAGTCCAAATGGAATCTTGGATTTTTAATTCTTCTTTATTTTTCTCTTCGGTTAAATTTTTTGCGGAATTTATTTTTTCTCTATATTGATTAGTTAGGGATTCTTTCAGAATCTCTTTTTCTGCTATCTCTTTTTCAATATCTGCATTTGCTTTACTTAATGTAAATACACCTTTTTGTTCTTTAGTATTATAAAAATTATCCTCAATAAATTTTGAATTGTAAACAACTGGGCGGAAATTTTCTAATGATGAGCATTCGCAGTCCTGAAAATCGGCATGCGCTGTATTATAAAAAAAATTAGATATGGTGGATTTTCCGCTACCATTATGACCATATAATATGTTGATTTTTTTACTTAGATTTATAGTTGTAACAGTGTCTTTTTGATAGCTGGTTATGTTCTTTAGTCTAAGTTCCATTTTAACATCTCATCTTTTTAATAAGCTATTAAGTAAATAAATGCTCGGAGCGAATATAGTTGGTTCTATTATAAAGATCTACTCTACCATTTCGGTTTTTTCAAGAAAAAAACAATTTAATCAAGGGAATTACGGCCTAAATCACTTTTGCAAAAATATCATGCTTACAAACAGTAATTTTTGTTATGTACACCATGCATTAGGTGCATTTTTTTGCATGTGCCTAGCTCGCCTGTTCTGGTCATGCGCCGCCTGAGTTGGCGCGGATCACGAGTGATCATGCAAATGCATTAAAACCGACCCATGAAGTGGGCAGGCGTGGCGGGGATAGCATTGCGCGCTGGAGCATTTAATTATTTTATTTTCCACCACATGAACGCCTCGCTGAGGTGTTGAGCGATGCGCAGGTATGCACGTTGTGGTTGTGGCGTTACGCGGTGTGAGGGATGTCTGAGTAAGCGAGAAGAGGGCGTTGAAAATGCGCTACCTGAGTTGGTGATACCATGGATTATGCGGCGGGTGTCAGTTCAAATGTATTAGCTTAGATTTGAACTGACAATGGTACAGCATAGGGCTAAACATAATCTGATGGGCCGCTCTGTGCCAAAAGCGGATGTTGCAAAGCCACGCTAGTTAGGTTTACATATTGTATTCCCAATGGATATGGATTCTACACATGAAAATACGATTGTTACTGCTTATATTTATCATCAGTTCCCAGTCGTGGGCAAGTCAGCCCTCCCCAAAGGAGCAAGCTAAACAAATGGCTGAAGCAGCATGCCTGTACCAATATAATGTCATCTACTCTCGCTTTGCTTTGGGTTTTTCTGAGGAAAAAGCAATTCAAGCATCGTCTAAAATACTAACTAATTATCTGGAGAGTCATAAAACAAACGCAGGCGATTTTTTTCTCTCATCGATTCATAGAAGTACAATTGCACAATTACGGGAATTAGAAGTAAATAAAGAGGCAGTGCAGCAACTAAGATCTCCCCCGCCAAGTTTTAAGGATGATTTTTTATCGTCTTGCAATGAAATGAAAACCGAGCAGTTGGAAACTATGCATGTTTTTGGTTAAATTCAGCAGATATGCAGATATGGTTTTTGAGGACCATCACATTTGTTATTTATGTTCCTCGCTCATAGCGTACCGGGCAGCCGTTTGGACTGTCCGCTCAGTGCCAGGAGCGGACACCCAGATAAAAAAGCATATTAACGTTGAATGATTTCCTGGATGGCATTGGCTGATTAGGTCTTTACTCGACCGCATGACATATTGGCCCAATTTCATTGATTCCTGGCGTGCAGCCCACTCACTGACTACTCATCACTCTCCCTATAATGGCAACGTCAGCAGGCCATTAGCTCATCTTTCTCATGAAAAATCGCCTTGTTCAAACCTGATCGCCATCCTGGCCCAGCATCTTTCTGAGTGACGCAACCTTAACTCAGTCAGTAATAGTCACTGAGACTGAAATTGTATTGATGCTTAATTTCGTGTCTTTCGGAGCTTCAAAAAAATGAGGAATATGCATCGACAGGTCCTGATACTTGCAGGTTCTCAGGCCATCTTTCAATCCATAGCGGTACTGATAATGACTATCGGTGGGCTTGCAGGTGCGCTTCTTGCCCCCGGCCCCGCGCTGAGCACCGTACCGCTCGCAATGGCAAGTCTTGGCACTGTGTTAGTGATGTTTCCTGCATCGTTATGGATGAGCCGGATAGGCAGGAAAACCGGCTTTATAACCGGTGCTCTGAGCGGAATTATGTCGGCTATTATTTCCATGGCGGCAATGATCCAATATTCCTTCATTCTGCTGTGTATTGGTATGTTCTTTCTGGGGATTTATCAGGCGTTCGCTCAGTTTTATCGCTTTGCCGCCGGTGAAGTCGTTCTCCCGGCATTCCGGACTAAAGCTATTTCGCTGGTATTGGCTGGAGGTGTCGTTGCCGCTCTGCTTGGCCCGTTTCTGGCAAGCTTCGGAAGCGCATTTTTTAGCGTTTCCTATGCAGGGTCATTCCTCTTTATGGGAATAATGGCTTCGGTGGGTCTGTTGCTATTATCACGTTTACAGATACCGGTTCAGTCAATGGAAGCTTCTGAACACGTTATCGCGAGGTCATGGAAAAAAGTCGTTTTTCAGCCCGCTTATCTTGTTGCCCTTTTTTCCGGCGCGTCAGGATTTGGAATTATGGTACTGGGCCTGACCGCGACACCTATCGCGATGAAGCACTACGATTTTGACTTGCCTCAAATTGCTACCGTGATACAGCTCCACATACTGGGCCGGTTTGTACCGTCATTCTTCACCGGAAAACTGATCGACCGATTTGGCGTCATTAACATTATGCTGGCGGGCATTCTTCTCATGCTTGCTTACCTTGCTCTGGCGTTTTCAGGCGTCACCTGGGGAGTGTTTACGGGTGCATTAATATTGATGGGAATCGGTTGGAACTTTCTCTATGTCGGCGGAACCAGCTTATTGGCAACAACTTACACTACAGAGGAAAAGGGGGTTGCGCAGGCGACCAATGACATGAGCGTCTTTATCTTCAGCCTGATTTGTTCGCTGGGTGCCGGCCCACTGCTAAATGCTTATGGCTGGAAAACCATGCACCTCCTTTTAGTACCCTGGGTCCTGTTTCTTATGGTGCCGCTACTGTGGCTCGCTGTGCGTAAAAAACGTCAGGATAACGCTGAGAATGAGGTCACTTTACCACTGCAGTAAATTGACTCTGTGAACCTTCCAACCAATAAACCCCAAGGACTCAACATGAAAAATGCTCTGATTGTTATTGATATTCAGAATGATTATTTCCCGGGCGGAGCCTTTCCGCTTGAGGAGCCTGAGCTAGCCTGTAAAGCTGCAATGACTGCGATTGAAAAAGCGCGCAAAGAAGGTTGGCTTATCGTCGGCATCCAGCATATTGCAACGCCCGAAGCTCCTTTCTTCAAACCTGACAGTAAAGGCGCGAACATTCATCCGGATGTTGTTGCTGCACTGGGAAATGCACCCGTGATTATCAAGAAAGAGGCAGACAGCTTCTTCGAAACCAGCCTTGAGCAGTTGCTACGTGAGAATGGCATCACTGATATCTATCTTACCGGCATGATGACGCAGCACTGTGTCACACATACTGCGCTTTCCCCGCAAGCTCAGGGCATGAAGATGCATATCATTGCGCAAGCATGCGCTGCACCCACCAAAGCTCTGAGCGATCTTGCCCTGTTCGGACTGAGTGCACGCTGCAATGTGAGTTAACCAACTGATTTTGTTAAGTACAGGCCTATCCAGGGGATGTGTTTTTTCAGATAACACATCCCTTTTTTATTTCATTTGAACCGTCATTGGGTTGTAACGGAATACCACTAAACCCTGCGCATTACGATTGACCTGATTTCATCGGTTAATGACCAGAGAGCATGTCACGACCTCTCCCTTCCTCATTTTATAGTAAGCCCACTCGCATCCCCCCGGCAGCACAACAGCCAATACGGTGGGTGAATAAATCTGATTAATGACTGGAGCAATAAATGAAATTAACGCAAATCCGCAACGCCACGCTGGTACTGGAATATGCCGGTAAAAAATTCCTTATCGATCCTATGCTGGCCGAAAAAGAAGCCTGGGACGGCTTTGCTGGAAGTGCACGCCCACATCTGCGTAATCCAATGGTGGCCTTGCCTGTGGCCGTTAAGGATTTACTGACGGTTGATGCCGTTATCCTGACTCACACCCATACCGATCACTGGGATGAGGCTGCCCAGCAGGCTATTCCCAAAGACATGCTTATCTACACGCAGGATGAAAAAGATGCGGCACTTCTCCGCTCTCAGGGCTTTCTCAACATTCGCGTTCTGAAAGAGGAAAATCATTTCGTAGACGGCATGACTATTTACAAAACCGACGGCCAGCATGGCAGCAACGAATTGTACGCTGATGCCCAGTGGGGTGAGCTACTCGGTGATGCATGTGGGCTGGTCTTCACTCACCATGATGAAAAAACGTTGTATATCGCGGGTGATACTGTCTGGGTTAAGCCTTACGCAAAAAACCTGCAACGTTTCAAACCGGAGATTGTGGTGCTGAACACCGGTTATGCGGTAAATGACCTTTACGGTCCGATTATCATGGGCAAAGAGGACACACTGCGCACACTGAAAATGTTGCCCAATGCCACCGTCGTGGCGTCTCATATGGAATCGATTAATCATTGCCTTCTTACCCGTGCGGAACTTCGCGAGTTCACGCTTGAACATGGTATTGAAGATAAGGTTCTGATTCCCGCAGACGGCGAGACAATGGCTTTCTGACAGGCCATCCCACCTGACCTGATGAGGAATGCCATTACTACTGGTCACCTGTTATTGTTTGGTCAGTTAAAATAAGCGTTTTAGCCGCCGGTAAGCCGGTGGCTATCATTTACGGTAAGGTTAACGTTATGTCTGCACTGACGGTCGCCGTGATTGCCACGGCCGGATTTAGCCCATTTCACTTTTCAGTCCCTTGTATTATTTTCGGGCAGTCTATGCCGCAACCGGATTTATTCTGCGTCGAAATCTGCGCTGAAAACCCTGGCGTTGTTATGTCTGATATGGGCCTGTCCATCAACGTGGAGCATGGACTTGAGCTGCTGGACACCGCAGACATTATTATCGTGCCTTACTGGAATCATCCGGAAGAAAAACCATCTCAGGCCCTGCTGGATGGGTTAATAAAAGCATGGCAGCGTGGTGCAGAAGTGGTGGGACTTTGTCTCGGTGCTTACGTACTTGCCTATTCCGGCTTACTGGATGGGCACCGTGCTGCCACACACTGGGAATACGAACAGGACTTTATTGAACGATTTCCTGCTGTCCATCTGGACAGCAACTCGCTGTATACCAGTGATGAACGTCTGATTACCTCAGCGGGCACCGCCGCCGGTATTGATTGCTGCCTGAATATTATCCGTGACCATTACGGTTCTGCTATAGCTAACCGGGTGGCAAGAAGAATGGTTGTTCCACCTTACCGGGAAGGTGGCCAGGCCCAGTTTATTGAACGCCCGGTCCCGGTATCGACCCGGGATAGCAAAATGAATGAACTGATAGAGTATCTGCGCCGTAACCTGGACAAGCCTCATGATCTCGACTCACTTGCCGGGTTTGTCAGCATGAGTCGACGAACGTTAACGCGTCATTTTTTCAGGGCAACCGGAACGACGCTTGGCGACTGGCTGAACGCGGAACGCCTTCAGAGAAGTCAGGAGTTACTGGAAACGACAAACATTAGTATTGAACGTGTATCCGAAATGGTGGGTTTTCAGTCGCCAGTCTCATTTCGTCAGAGCTTCAAAGCGAGATTCAGCGTCAGTCCAAGCGAATGGCGTAGAGCTTTTCGAGGGCCTGCGCCTGTTGATGTCGACGTGAAGTGAGAGCCAACCCCTACCAGTTTAAATCCTCTTAGCTAGAAGGTTTGTATCACGTCCGTTCCTCGCTCTTAGCCGACTGTAATTCTAATCTCGCATTGCCGTATCACACAGTCAGAAAAGGATTCGGCTTCTACAGATTATTATTGTCTCATTGCATCGTCGTGGGATTTTTTAAATATACTGCTGCGTTTGGTTGTAGCTATCAGCAGATTGCTTTGTGGAGCGTCTGAGGAAGTAAGGTGAGGGTGTTAAAAGCCGCTTCGTGAGCGGCTTCAATCAGATTTATTCGGCGGTAGTCAGCTCGTAAGGTTTAAAGCGGATCACCTCGGCGCCAATCCACTCATTCACCTCTTTAATTCGCTCCTGCAAAGGCGTCAGCTCGTTACGCACAAACACCTGTGCAGCTTTGACCACGTCACCAAACCCGCCGGTATTATTGGGAATAACACCCATCATTTGAGGTGGTACGCGGTGCGCACTCATTAAATCCTCGGCACTGGCTTTCTTGATGTTAAAGAAATCGTCTTTGGTCGCCACCTCACTGAGCGGGACGATTTTAATCCCGTCCGGTTTGCCGTTCGGTGCGTAGAAAAACAGGTTCTTGAAGTTCCCTAATCCCTTCGAGCTGCGCATCGCCTCGCGCAGCGCTTCCACGTCGGTGCTGCTCTGCGCGGCGTCCGTCACATACATGATGTAACCCGCATGTGCACCGTTCTGGTAATACTTGCGCCGGAACAGCGTCGCCGATTCATTCAGCCAGGCAGAGTTAAGTGCGCTGAGATATTCCGGCAGGCCGTACAGCTCCTGATTAATATCCGGCTCCAGCAGATGGAAAACGGAACCGGGCGCGAACTCATGCGGTGTGACAAACGACTGCACGAACCAGTACGCATCCTCGCCGGTGCCCTTGCGGGTGTATTTGGCCGGTGAGGTTTCGAGCCTTAACAGCTTGCCGGTGACGCTCATGCGCTTTTCTAAAAAGGCATTGCCAAACACCAGAAAATCCAGCGCAAAGCGGCTGAAGTCCTGCTGTGAAAGCAACGGGTGCGGGATAAAGGTCGAAGCGAGAATATTGCGCTTCACGTAAATCGGCGAGCTGTGGTGAACGGCGGCACGCAGCGTTTTCGCCAGCCCGGTAAAACTGACCGGTGGCTCAAACCATTTGCCGTTACCGACGCACTCGGTGTAATCGAGAATGTCACGACGGTCGAGCACCGGCGACGGCTCACCAAAGGTGAAAGCTTCCATTTTTTGCGGTGCCGCAGCCGGTGCCGCGAATGTGTTTTTTGCTGTGTGATGTTTGCGTTTCTTCGCCATCAGTTGAACTCCAGAATTGAGGTGGATGCCTGACCGCTTCCGGCGGTGAGTGGCTCATTTAACAGCGCGTGCATGGTCGCCCACGCGACATCGGCGTGGCTGGCTTCTTCGCTGCGGCTGGCTTCATAGGTGGCACTTCGACCGCTGCCGGTCATGGTTTTGCGGATAGCCATAAACGAGGCGGTGATGTCGGTGTAACTCACGTCATATTCCAGGCAACCACGCGCAATGGTGTCTTTGGCTTTGAGCACCATCGCGGTTTTCACCTCGGGGCTGTAGCGGATCTCCCGCGCTGCCGGGTAGAACGCTCTGACGAGCTGGTAAACCCCCTGGCCGATACCGGTCGCGTCGATACCGATGTACTCGACGTGGTATTTTTCGGTCAGTTTTTTGATGGACTCGGCCTGTGTCGCAAAGTCCATGCCCTTCCACTGGTGGCGCTCCAGAATGCGGAACTTGCCACCGGCTACCACCGGCGGAGCCAGCACCACACACCCGGCACTGTCACCGGTGTGTGACGGGTCGTAACCAATCCACACCGGGCGATAACCAAACGGACGCGTGGCGAACGGCTGCCAGTCATCCGCCCAGGCTTCCATGCTGTCGACCATGCAGCGTTGCAGCTCCTCGAACGGAAACACCGAGGCTTTGTCATCGACAAACTCACACATGAATAAATTGCGGAAATCATCGGCGCTGTTTTCGCGTTTCAGCGTGTCGAGATTAAACAGGTCGCAGCCCCCGGCGAGTGCGTCCTCAATGGTGACAATCTGCCGCCACTGACCATCCGCGCAGGCTATGCCGTTCTTTAATGCCGCGTGGCTGATATCCAGGTCGACGCACTCGCTTTTATCCGCACGCCCTTTGTTAAACAGCTCGCCTGACCAGAACGGGTAAGCCCCATGCGCCAGCGTGGACGGTGTCGAGAAATAGGTCGAGCGCAGGTGCTGTTGCGAAGCCATGCCCGATGCCACTTTGCGCAGCTTCTGGAAGTTGGGTATCCAGAAAATCTCATCGACCAGCAGGTCACCGTTATGGCTCTGCGCGGTGTTGGAATTGGTGCCGAGGAAAATCAGTTTTGCCCCGTTGTTACCGATGACAATCGGGTCACCGGTCAGGTCAACATCGACAAGGCGGGCAAACTGGATGATGTACTCGCGGAACACATACGCCTGCGTTTTACTGGCCGAGAGGAAAATCTGGTTATGGCCGGTTTTCAGGGCGCGCAGCAGTGACTCGCGCGAGAAATAAAAGGTTGCGCCAATCTGGCGGGATTTGAGGATATTGCGGATACGGTGTTGCAGTCCCGCCTGGTGCCAGCCGAGCTGATATTCAAAGGATTCGGCAAAGAAAATCTCCTCCAGCTTTTCGATAGCCTCGTCGCTGAAAAAGTTCTTTTTCGGCTTCTTACGCTCGCCCTTATTGCGGTTGGCGACGTTGGGGTTTAAATCCGCTTCACTGCCGGTCTGGTTGTAGCGGTTCACCCGCGCCAGCCGCTCAATCTGTCGGCCTAACAGGTCGATTTCTTTGAAGTCGCCGCCGTCTTTTTTCGTCTTGGTGATGAGCTGAATTAATCGCGCTTCAAGACTGTTTTCCACACGGGTGATGGGCGCAATGCCATCCCAGCCGTCGCGCTGTTTCCAGCTCTGCACCGTCGGGCGTTTCTGGCCGAGCATTTCAGCAATCTGCGGCACGGAAAACCCCTGCCAGTAAAGCAGTGACGCCTGTCGACGTGGGTCAAGAGTCAGGGAGGTGTCTGTGATGATGGTCATGATTGCCTCGCATTATTTGATAAAGGCAAGGCTACTTAAGCGGCGGGTGATGTGCGCTAAGGTGCTGTTGTGTCAGGGGTAAGCCATCCGGGATGAATGGCAGGCCGGGTGCGGAGTCTGGAAACTAAGCCTGACCCAATCACCCCACACTCAGGACTCCTGACCATGGCAAAAAAAGTTTCTAAATGGTTCCGCATCGGCGTCGAAGGTGACACCTGCGACGGTCGCGTGATCAGCGGCACCGATATTCAGGAAATGGCCGATTCATTCGACCCGCGTGTTTATGGCGCCCGCATTAATCTCGAACACATCACCAGTGTGTTACCCGACAGCCCATTCTGCCGTTACGGTGATGTCACCGAACTGAAAGCTGAAATCATTGATGATGATTCCGCGCTGAACGGCAAGCTGGCGCTGTTTGCCCGCATCACTCCGCTGGCGAACCTGGTGGAAATGGTCGGCAAGGGCCAGAAGGTTTACACCTCCATGGAAATTCGCCCGAATTTCTCCAACTCGGGCAAATGCTATCTGATTGGCCTCGCGGTCACTGACGACCCGGCAAGCCTCGGCACGGAATATCTGGAATTCTGCTCCCGCGCGAAAACCAATCCGCTCTCTGGCCGCAAAGAGCGCCCGGAAGATTTGTTTTCTGTCGCCACTCTGGCCGAGCTGGAATTTGAAGACCAGCCCGACACCCTGCTGACCAAACTGACCGACACCGTGAAAGGCATTTTCAGCCGCAAACAGGCCGATGACGATGCACGTTTTAACGATGTGCATGAAGCGGTGACGGTGGTCACTGAGCAGGTGCAGGCTAACCACGAAAGCACCGAGCAGCGCATTTCTGCGATGGAATTATCTCTCAAAACCCTCAAAGACGACCTCACCGGTCAGCTTGAGGAAAGTCAGCAGAAACTCACCTCACTGGAAACCTCACTCGATAAGACCGAGAGCTTTGCGCAGCGCCGCCGTGAACCGTCGAGCGGCGGTAATGGCGACTCGATGCTGACCAACTGTTAAGCCCGGACGCACTGCCGGAACAAAACCAAAACTCATTCAGGAATCATTATGAAGCCACAGACCCGATTTAAATTTAATGCCTATCTCACCCAGGTGGCGAAGCTCAATAACGTCGACGCCGGTGATATGACCAAAAAATTCAGCGTCGACCCGACCGTCACGCAGACGCTGATGAACACCATGCAGGAGTCATCCGACTTTCTGACCCGCATTAACATGGTGCCGGTCGCTGAAATGAAGGGTGAAAAAATCGGTGTGGGTGTCTCCGGCTCAATTGCCAGTACCGCCGATACCGCCAGCGGTGATGAACGTCAGACCGAAGATTTCGCGGCACTGGAGTCCAACAAATACGAATGTGACCAGATTAACTTCGACTTCCATATTCGTTTCCGCACCCTCGATTTATGGGCGCGTTTCCAGGACTTCCAGCTCCGTATTCGCAACGCCATTATCAAACGTCAGTCGCTCGATTTAATGATGGCCGGATTTAACGGTATCAAGCGTGCGGCGACCTCTGACCGCAGCAAAAACCCGTTGTTGCAGGACGTGGCGGTCGGCTGGTTGCAGAAGTACCGCAACGAAGCCAAAGCGCGTGTGATGGATAAAGTCACCGCAGATGATGGCAGCATTATTTCTGATGTGATCCGCGTGGGTAAAAACGGCGATTTTGCCAACCTCGACGCGCTGGTGATGGATGCGACCAACAACCTGATTGCGCCGTGGTATCAGGAAGACCCTGACCTTGTGGTCATCTGTGGCCGTCAGTTGCTGGCGGATAAGTATTTTCCAATTGTGAACCAGGAGCAGGCCAACACCGAAGCGATGGCCGCCGACGTGATTGTCAGCCAGAAGCGCATCGGCAACCTGCCAGCGGTGCGCGTGCCGTATTTCCCGGCCAACGGCCTGATGGTCACCACCCTCGAAAACCTGTCCATTTACTACATGGACGACAGTCACCGCCGCATCATTGATGAGAACGGCAAGCTCGACCGCGTCGAAAACTACGAATCAATGAACATTGATTACGTCATTGAAGACTACGCCGCCGGTTGCCTGGTGGAAAACATCACGCTCGGTGAGTTCCCTGAGCCGCCGAAAGATGAACCGGTGCAGGAGGCGTAAGCCATGACGAGTCCCGCCGCACGTCACATGATGCGGGTCTCGGCCATTGTGACCGCGCAGCGGGTCGATAACCCGCTGCGCCATGCAAGCGCTTATGAGCAGATGCTCGTCAAGCTGGCCGCCGACCAACGCACGTTAAAAACCATTCACTCCATTGAGCGCAAGGCCGACAAAAAGCGTGCGCTGCTGCCGTCCTATGCGCCGTGGGTTGCCGGGGTGCTGAGTGAGGGCAAAGGCGCGCAGGATGACATCGTGATGACCGTCATGCTGTGGAAGCTCGATGCCGGTGACATTGCCGGTGCGCTGGAAATTGCCCGCTATGCCATGCAGTACGGTCTCACCATGCCCGCGCTACATAAGCGCACCACGCCTTACATGCTGGCCGAAGATGTGGCACTGGCGGCCATGCGTGCTCACGCCGCCGGTGAACCGGTGGATATCGGTCTGCTGCTGTCCACCCAGACCCTGACCAGCGCCGCCGATATGCCCGACAAAGTGCGCGGACGCCTGCACAAAATCACCGGTCTGGTACTGCGTGACGCGGGACGGCTGGCAGATGCGCTGGAGCACCTCAAGCGTGCGATGCAGCTCGATGCGCAGGCGGGTGTGAAAAAGGATATTGAGCGCCTCGAAAGCGCGCTTAAGCCGAAACCTGCACCGGTTAAAAAGCCAAAGACAAAACCCAGAGCGCGTAAACCTGCGACCACACCAGGCAAACGCGGTCGCCCCCGCAAAGTGGATAAAACCACCGGTTAAGAATGCGCCCCGCGCCGGACGGCACGCCGGTTGAGACTGGATTAATTCCTCATCGATACCGGCGTCCACCGTCCACCTTTTCAGAGGTTGTCATGACGACAGTGATTATCAGCAAACCCGACGTTTCGCCGGGTGTGGTTATTCCCCCGCAGCCGGTGCGCGAGCCGGTTATCAGCAACACCTTCTTTTTCCCGTCGGTCGACCCGGTGCGCGTCCGGGAGCTGATGCGCCTTGAGCACACCGTCACCCCGGAGCGGCTGCGCGTGGCGATTAAGGACGGTATCGCCGAGACCAACGCCGAGTTATTCGAGTACCGCAGCGTGCAGATGGCACTCGGTTTTGAGCACCTGGCCGATGTACCTGCCGAAATACTCGACGGGGAAAGCGTGCGCTGTTTTTACTACCTGCGCGCGGTTGTGGCGATGACCACCGCAACCCTTTACGAGCGTTATCGCGGCGTGGATGCGAGTGCCAAAGGCGACAAGAAAGCTGACGACGTAGAAAGCACCATTGATGAGCTGTGGCGCGATATGCGCTGGGCGGTGTCCCGCTTGCAGGGGAAATCACGCTGCATCATCGGGCAAATCTGATGCAGGTGATTGCCCTCCAGGGTGACACGCTGGATGCACTGTGCGCGCGCCATTACGGGCGCACCGGGGGCGTGGTCGAAGCGGTGCTGCTGGCGAATCCGGGTCTCGCCGAGCTGGGCGAGGAAATGCCCCACGGCACCGCTGTTGAGCTACCGGATATCGATTCTTCCCCTGTTGCGGAGACGCTGAACTTATGGGACTGACAATGGAAAAAATCACGACGTTTGTCACCTACTGGTTGTCGGTGGCGCTGGCGTATTTCGGGACGCAGACGCCGGAAAAAATGGCGCTGTATGTCGGCGGAGGTTGTGCGATTTTCACCGCGCTGGTCAATTTCTGGTATCGCCGCCAGACCTTCCGCTATCTGCGCGCCATGGGGCTGAATGAGGAGGTGGTGCGTGGCATCAATCGTTAAACGTTGCAGCGTGGCCGTGGTGCTGGCGCTTGCCGTCCTGATGCCGGATTTCCGCTTACTGAAAACCTCACCCGACGGGCTGGCGCTGATTGCTGACCTCGAAGGGTGCCGCCTCAAACCGTACCAGTGCAGCGCCGGTGTCTGGACGTCAGGCATCGGCCATACAGCAGGCGTCACCCCGAAAGGCGATATTACCGAACGCCAGGCCGCGCAGAACCTGGTCAGCGATGTGCTGAATGTTGAGCGCCGTCTTGCGGTCTGCGCACCGGTTGCCATGCCGCAGCCGGTGTATGACGCGGTGGTCAGTTTTGCGTTTAACGTCGGCACCGGTGCAGCCTGTCGCTCGACGCTGGTCTCGTTTATCAAGCGCCAGCAGTGGGGGCAGGCGTGCAACCAGCTTCCCCGCTGGGTATACGTCAACGGGCAGAAAAATACCGGGCTGGAAAACCGCCGCGCACGTGAGCGCGCTTACTGTCTCAGGGGGATTGAATGAAAACGCTGATTATTCTGCTGTTGCTGGCCGTCGCCGGTCTGGTGTGGATGAAGCGCGAAAACAGCACGCTGACCCGCTCATTTGAAAAGGCCAACCGTGTCGCCGGAGAGCAGAAAACCCAGATAACCATGCAGCGCAATCAACTCGATGTTGCCGCCAGTATTCGGCAGCGCAACGAGCAGGCGCAGGTCGATTTACGCAATAAACTCGCCACGGCTAATGCGCTGGCGGCGAATCGTGGCAACACCGTGACGAGGTTACTCAATGAAAATAAAGCGCTGCGTGAGTGGTATGAGTCTGATTTGCCTGATGACATTATCCGGTTGCACACCCGCCCCGCATTCACCACCACCGCCGATTATTTACAGTGGCTGTCCGAAAGTGGCGCTGTGTCCGATACCGGCAAGCAGCCCGCGCACTAACGGCGATTTAAGCGCGGATATTCGCCAGCTTGAGGCGGCACTAGTCAGTTGTGCCGCCCAGACTGAAACTATCAGACACTGCCAGGACGAACTCGATGCTCAAGCCCGCCAGTTTACGCAAAGCCCTATGTGATGCGGCTCCGGTGCTGCGTAATAACCCGGATATGCTGCGCATTTTTATCGACAGCGGGAAAATTGCCGCAACACTTGCGACCTCGCTGTCGTTTGAAAATCAGTACACGCTCAACATCGTCGTCACGGATTATCACGGCGATCTGGATTACCTTATCGTGCCGGTCAATGCCTGGCTGCGTGAGAACCAGCCCGACATCATGACTACCGATGAAGGGCGCAAAAAGGGCTTCACCTATATCGCCGATATTAACGATGACGAGAGTGTCGACGTGAGTATCAGCCTGTTGCTGACTGAGCGCACACTGGTCAGGCAGGAAGGTGAAGCCCTGCACGTGAAGCATGCCGCCGAGCCGCCGTTACCGGAGAATGTCACGCGGCCTATGGAGCTTTATGTTCACGGCGAGCTGGTGAGCCAGTGGCATGAATGAGTTCAGACCCTTTGAGGACAAGCTCGCCGGGCTGATTGCCAGCCTGTCACCTGCTGCGCGCCGCAGAATGACCGCTGAGATTGCAAAACAGCTCAGAGCCTCGCAGCAGCAACGCATCAAGCGCCAGCAGGCACCGGACGGCACGCCGTACGCCGCCCGAAAGCGTCAGCCGGTGAAAGGTAAAAAGGGTCGTGTAAAGCGTGAAATGTTTACCAAACTGCGCACTAACCGATATATGAAAGCGAAAGGCACTAATGATGCTGCGGCTGTGGAGTTTGTCGGGAGGGTACAGCGTATGGCGCGGGTGCATCAGGATGGGTTACGGGACAAGCCAAACCGCTATAGTGAGAGTGTGCAGTATGATGCGCGCAAGTTGTTGGGTTTCGGCCAAGATGAAAAGAAAACTATTGAAGAAATTATAATTAACCAGCTCTCGAAGTGATATTCGAAAGCTGGTTTTTGCCCGTGCTATTTATCTAATGTTGCTTCTCGGTCAATAGCCTTTACATTTCTTATGTCGGGTTTTGATTTGAATTTTGTGCGTGTTTTGAGATACATTTGGCGTATAAAAATAAAAGTACAAATAATAATCGCCATCTCAAAAAAGATAATAACAATCATCTTAATACCAGTGATGTTTTTGATTATGGTCAAAATAGGGAGTATTTGTTTGACTAAAGGGGTGAGCAAAAGAATAAACCAGATAAATATTACCATTACTGCAATCCAATGATTAATTTTAGTAACGGAGAATGGTGCTGATGATGCAGTGAGGCGCTTAGCTGGTTCTCTATCCATTAGTACCGTTTTATATAATGGGCCAGTGATTTTATCTTCAAGTAAATCAAGGTGGCCCTCCCAGTTTTCTTGCCAGAATTTGCTGCCCTTGGCAGCTAAAAACCATCCAAAAGAAAATGCCAGGCCAATTGATGCAACTAAAATAAGATAAAATTCTTTTAGTGGTAACTTTGCTGTTTCTGTTGTGAGAAGTAGAAAGTAACCAGTAAATATAGCTGCAATTAAAGTCCAGAAATATGCTGTTCGTTTCCAGTAAAGCTCTATCTCGAATTTTCTTATGTCGTGCGCTTTCTCGAACGCTCGAAATAATTTTGCATCTGCGTTGATAGTTGTTTCGTTACTTATATCAATACCAAATTTTTTATTATATTCGTCCTGTGTCATCTTTCAATTTCCTTGTTTGACGAGATTTGTGTTGAGTATACGACAATCACAATGTTGTGTCGTTTACCACAAATCTCTGTCTGATTGTCGCCCCTTGTTCTGGGCGGCATTATTTCTCCATGAATACTTTCTCATCACTCCAGGATCTCGCGCGTCTTCTGCGCAACCTCATCCGCACCGGCATCGTGACCGAAGTCGACACCACGCGGGCGTTATGTCGTGTGGAAACGGGCGGCATCACAACCGACTGGCTGCACTGGCTGACGCCCCGCGCGGGTCGTTCGCGTACATGGTGGGCACCCTCTGTCGGTGAGCAGGTTTTGCTGCTGGCAATTGGCGGCGAGCTGGATACCGCTTTTGTGCTGCCTGGCATCTATTCCGACGATAACCCTGCACCGTCAGCGTCTGCCGATGCGCTGCACATTTCCTTTCCTGATGGTGCCGTTATCGAATACGAACCGGAGACCGGCGCACTGACCGTGTCGGGCATTAAAACCGCCTCGGTGACGGCGTCTGAATCTGTTGTCGTCACGGTGCCGCTTGTGACGGTGAAGGCCAGCCAGAAAATCACCCTCGATACCCCGGAAGTGGTCTGCACCAGTAAGCTGACCACCGGCACGCTGGAAGTGAAACAGGGCGGCAGCATGAGCGGCAACATTGAGCACAGCGGCGGCACCTTTAAATCCAACGGCGTGCAGGTTGATGACCATAAGCACGGTGGCGTCGAGCGTGGTGGAAGCCAGACGGAGGGGACGCAATGACCGTTCGTTATCTCGGCATGAATCGTGCCACTGGTCTGAGTGTGTCCGATTCCGGACATATCAGTCAGAGCGTGCGCGACATTCTTATCACCCCCATTGGCTCGCGTGTGATGCGCCGTGATTATGGTTCGCTGCTGTCGGCACTGATTGACCAGCCCGATAACCCGGCGCTACGCCTGCAAATTATGTCGGCCTGCTACATGGCGATCCTGAAATGGGAGCCACGCATCCGGCTGACGGCCATCACCTTTGAGAGCACCACCGCTGGCACGTTATTTGTCGACATCACCGGCGTGCGTACCGGCACCGGTGGTGCGTCATTTTCCTTAACCATCCCCCTGAGCTGAGACTATGGCAACCATCGACCTGAGCCAGTTACCTCCACCGGATGTGGTCGAGGTGCTGGACTATGAAACCCTGCTTTCTGAACGCAAAGCGACGCTGATTTCCCTCTATCCCGAAGAGGAGCAGGAAGCCGTTGCGCGCACGTTGTCGCTCGAATCCGAGCCGATTGTGAAACTGCTGGAAGAAAACGCCTATCGTGAGCTGATTTTGCGCCAGCGTGTTAACGAGTCGGCGCTGGCAGTGATGCTGGCATTTTCCGGAGCAAATGACCTTGATGTGCTCGGCGCAAACAATAACGTTGAGCGCCTGGTCATTATCCCTGCCGATGAGAACGCCATCCCGCCGGTGGCGGCGGTGATGGAGTCCGACAGTGATTTCCGGCTGCGTATTCAGCAGTCGTTTGAAGGGCTGAGTGTTGCGGGTCCGGTCGGGGCGTATCAGTTCCATGGCCGCAGTGCCGACGGACGGGTCGCCGATGTGTCGGTTATCAGCCCGTCACCGGCCTGCGTCACCATTTCGGTGCTGTCGCGTGAAGGCAACGGCACCGCCAGCGCCGAGCTGGTGAATATTGTCTGCCTGGCGCTCAATGATGAGAACGTGCGCCCGGTGGCCGACCGGGTGACGGTGCAGTCGGCGGCCATCGTCGACTATGAAATTGATGCGACCCTGTACCTTTACCCTGGTCCTGAAATGGAGCCGGTCAGGCAGGCCGCCGAGGCAAAGTTAAAAGCCTACATCACCGCGCAGCACCGCCTCGGGCGGGATATCCGCAAATCTGCCATTTATGCCGCCCTGCATGTGGAAGGGGTACAGCGCGTCGAGCTGGCAAAACCGCTGGCCGATATCGTGCTTGATGACACGCAGGCCTCGTACTGCACCGATTACCGCCTCGTTATCGGAGGCTCCGATGAATAGCGTCCGGCTGCTACCGGTCGGCTCCTCACCGCTTGAGCTGGCGGCGGCGAAAGCCTGCGCGGAACTTAACCGCGTGCCGGTGCCACTGCGCCAGCTCTGGAACCCGGAGACCTGTCCCGCACCGCTGTTGCCGTATCTGGCCTGGGCATTTTCCGTCGACCGCTGGGATGAAACGTGGCCGGATGAAATCAAGCGCGGCGTAATTAAGGCCGCCAAATACCTGCATAAGCATAAAGGGACGATTGGTGCCATTCGCCGCGTGGTGGAGCCGCTCGGCTACCTGATTAACGTCACCGAATGGTGGCAGACCAATGATGCACCCGGCACCTTTCGCCTCGATATCGGCGTGCTGGAAAGCGGCATCACAGAGGAGATGTATTACGAGATGGAGCGGCTGATTGCGGATGCAAAAGCGGCGAGTCGTCACCTGACCGGCCTGAATATTATTCAGGATATCCCCGGCAATCTGTACACCGGCGGCGTCAGCTATGACGGCGACATTATCACCGTTTACCCCGGATAAAAGAGGCCATCATGACCGTGAAATATAAAACACTCATTACCACCGCCGGGGCGGCAAAACTGGCCGCCGCCACGGCCAGCGGCACAAAAATCACTCTCACGCACATGGCCGTCGGTGACGGTGGCGGCACACTGCCGGTGCCGGATGTCGGCCAGACAAAACTCATCGCTGAGAAATGGCGTGCCGCACTCAATAAAATCAGTGTCGATGCGAAGAATAAAAATTATGTGGTGGCCGAGCTGGTCATCCCGCCGGAGGTGGGCGGATTCTGGCTGCGCGAAATGGGACTGTATGACACTGACGGTACGCTGATTGCCGTGGCGAATATGGCGGAGAGCTACAAGCCGGAGCTGGCCGAAGGCTCAGGACGCGCGCAGACGCTGCGGATGGTGATTATTGTCAGTGCGCTGGAGTCTGTGGAGCTGGTTATCGACACCACTACCGTGATGGCAACCCAGGACTATGTCGACGATAAACTCGCGGAGCATGAGCGCTCACGCAGACACCCGGATGCGACACTGACCGCCAAAGGTCTGACGCAACTGAGCAGCGCCACTGACAGCGACAGCGAGGTGCTTTCCGCCACGCCGAAAGCGGTCAAAGCCGTGTATGACCTGGCTAACGCCAAATACACCGCACAGGATGCGACCACCGGACGCAAAGGGATTGTGCAGTTAAGCAGTGCCACCGACAGCGTCAGTGAGGTGCTGGCCGCCACGCCGAAAGCGGTGAAAGCCGCGTATGACCTGGCAAACGGAAAATACACCGCACAGGATGCGACTACCGGACGCAAGGGCATTGTGCAGTTAAGCAGTGCGACGGACAGCGTCAGTGAGGTGCTGGCTGCCACCCCGAAAGCCGTCAAAGCGGCGAATGATAATGCGCAGTCGCGTCTGCAAAAAGACCAGAACGGCGCGGACATTCCTGACCGGGATTTATTTGTCAGAAACATTGGTGCCGGGCGAAGTGCGGGCAGCATGAATATTGGCGGGGACAGCAATCCGTGGACTACCGCCGAGTTTCTTGCCTGGCTGGAGGAAAAAGGCGCATTTGCTCACCCTTACTGGATGGTCAAAGGCTCATGGAGTTACGCCGGGAATAAAATCATCACGGATACCGGCTGCGGCCATATCTGTCTTGCCGGGGCGGTCGTCGAAGTCATGGGTTCAAAGGGGTCGCTGACGCTGCGTATCACCACACCGACCACCACCACCGGTGGCGGGGTCGCCAGCGCGCAGTTTACCTATATTCACCACGGTGATGACTATTCGCCAGGCTGGCGGCGCGACTACAACACCACCAATAAACCCGACATGACTTTCCCGGTCGGCGCACCCATTCCGTGGCCGTCGGATACGCCCCCGGCGGGTTACGCCTTCCTGCACGGTCAGGGTTTTGACAAAGCGGCGTATCCGCAGCTTGCGCAGGTTTACCCGTCAGGCGTGCTGCCTGATTTGCGCGGCATGACCCTCAAAGGAAAGCCCGAAGGTCGCGGCGTCCTGTCTTACGAAGAAGACGGCATTAAGTCACACGCCCACACGGCCAGTGCTTCTGAGACCGATTTAGGCACCAAAGCGGTGAGTCAGTTTGACTACGGCTCTAAGCAAGCCACCAGTTTTGACTATGGCACCAAATCCACCACCGAAGGGGGATGGCACGCGCATAACTTCCGTTATTGCAGCACCTCAGCCTACCGGGACACCCCCGGCACCGGGCTTGGGATGCACGCCTCCAATATTTCGTGGGCCGCCGGGGATCGTATCGACGGCAGCGGCAATCACGCGCACTCGGTCGGTATTGGCGCGCACGATCACTGGGTGGCGATTGGGGCGCACAACCACACGGTCGTGATGGGTGCACACGGACACGCCATCACCGTGAATGCGACGGGAAATGCCGAGAATACCGTCAAGAATACCGCGATTAATTACATTGTGAGACTTGCCTGATGACATTCATTATGACCAGTAAAAACAGAACGATAACCGTCTATAACCTGCGTGCCGATACCCGTGAATTTATTGGTCAGGGGGATGCCCTAATCCCGGCCTTTACCGGACTGCCCGCTCACTGTACGACGGTCAAACCCCCGGAAGCGGTGGCAGGTTTCATCCCTGTTTTCGACAGTGAAACACAGGGCTGGCAGCTTACCGAAGATCACCGGGGCGAAGTCGTTTACAGCACCACCACCGGCAGGCAGCAGTACATCACCGAGCCGGGTGCGTATCCGCCAGAAACAACCCCTGTTGCACCGGATACGGCCTGGCAGAGATGGGACGGCAGCCAGTGGGTGGCGGATGCACAGGCCGAACACGCGGCTCAGGTGAGCGACGCGCAGGGCATGAAAAACGGCCAGATGAAACAGGCCGGGGATGTGATTGCCACCTTGCAGGATGCGGTGGATTTTGAAATGGCGACCGAAGAGGAGACCGCCTCGCTGATGGCCTGGAAAAAATACCGGGTGTTACTGAGCCGGGTCGAGCCGGAAATGGCACCGGATATTGAATGGCCGGAGATGCCGTAATCATGCAGGCGGGCAAATTGCCCGCCTTTTCTTTGTCCGTGGTTGTGTCACTCCTCATCCATCTCGCATCAATAGCCCGCTTTCCCCGTACCCCCGAAAATACACTCACCCATAACCCACGGAGTTAACCGGATGAGTGACTATCACCACGGCGTGCAGGTTGTTGAAATCAACGACGGCACGCGTGTTATTTCCACGGTCTCCACCGCAATTATCGGCATGGTGTGTACCGCCAGCGATGCCGATGCGGCGACCTTTCCCCTGAATGAACCCGTTTTAATTACCAACGTGCAGGCCGCCATCGGCAAGGCCGGAAAAAGTGGCACCCTGGCCGCCTCCTTGCAGGCCATTGCCGACCAGTGCAAACCCGTCACCGTTGTCGTGCGCGTGGCCGAAGGTGTCGACGACGATGAAGAAGTGGCGCACGCGCTGACGGTATCCAACATCATCGGCGGCACCGATGCGACCGGCAAATACACCGGTATTAAAGCGCTGCTCACTGCCGAAGCGGTGACGGGTGTGAAACCGCGCATTCTCGGCGTGCCGGGGCTGGATTCGCAGGAGGTGGCAGTCGCGCTGGCGTCGGTCTGCATCAGCCTGCGTGCCTTTGGTTATGTCAGTGCGTGGAACTGCAAAACCCTGAGCGATGCCATCAAGTACCGCGACAATTTCAGCCAGCGCGAGCTGATGGTGATCTGGCCGGACTTTGTCGCCTGGGATACGGTGAAAAATGCCAGTGCTCCGGCGTATGCCACGGCACGTGCACTCGGCCTGCGTGCCTTTATCGACCAGACCGTCGGCTGGCATAAAACTTTGTCCAATGTCGGCGTGCAGGGTGTCACCGGCATCAGCGCCTCCGTATTCTGGGATTTGCAGGCACCCGGCACCGATGCCGACCTGCTTAATGAGGCGGGTGTCACGACACTTATCCGCAAGGATGGCTTCCGCTTCTGGGGTAACCGCACCTGTTCTGATGACCCGTTATTCCTGTTTGAAAACTACACCCGCACCGCACAGGTCATCGCTGACACCATGGCCGAAGGGCATATGTGGGCGGTGGATAAACCGATCACCCCGGTGCTTATTCGCGACATCGTTGACGGCATCAAGGCCAAATTCCGCGAGCTGAAAACCGCCGGTTATATCGTGGATGCGGACTGCTGGTTTGATGAAACGGCCAACGATAAAGAGTCGCTGAAAGCCGGGAAGCTGTATCTCGATTACGACTACACGCCGGTGCCGCCACTTGAAAACCTCACCCTGCGTCAGCGCATCACCGATAAATACCTGGTGAACCTGATTGCGTCGGTTAACGGATAAGGAGCCAGAAACATGGCAATGCCCCGCAAACTTAAATCGCTGAACCTGTTTAACGACGGCCTCAGTTACATGGGGGTGGCGTCCTCTGTCACGCTGCCCAAACTCACCCGCAAGCTGGAAGCCTGGCGCGGTGCCGGGATGAACGGTGCCGCGCATGTGGATTTTGGTCTCGATGATGACGCGCTGACATTTGAATGGACGCTTGGCGGCTTCCCGGATGAGGAACTCTGGGCGCAGTACGCGCTGCCGGGTGCCTCTGCTGTACCGCTGCGTTTTGCAGGCTCTTATCAGCGCGATGACACCGAAGAAGAAACCGCTGTCGAGGTGGTAGTGCGTGGCCGTCACAAGGAATTTGACGGCGGCGACAGCAAGCAGGGTGAGGACACCGAGACCAAAATCACCACGGTGTGCACCTACTACAAGCTGACGATGAACGGCAAAGAGCTGATTGAAATCGACACCATCAACATGATTGAGAAGGTCAACGGCGTCGACCGTCTTGAGCAGCGCCGCCGCAATATCGGCCTGTCTTAATGGACTTGCCGGTCAGGTTTGCTGGCCGGTTAACCCTGAATAAAACCACGGAATAAATATCATGAGCAAAGTAAAAGCCGACAAGAAAACCGCAGAAAACCCGAACCTCATCACCCTGGAAACACCGGTTAAGCGCGGGGAAGAAGTCATTAAAACTCTGACGTTCACCAAACCCAATGCAGGCACCCTACGCGGGGTGAGCCTCGCCGATGTCGCCAGCTCTGACGTGAACGCCCTGATTAAGGTGCTGCCGCGCATGACGTATCCGGCGCTGACCGAGGCCGAAATTATTCGTCTGGAACTGCCGGATATGATGACGCTCGCCGCAAAGGTGATTGGTTTTTTGGCTCCGGCTTCGGCGGATTAAGTTTCCCGCCGGGTTTATCGGTCGACGACCTGATGGCGGATATCGCGGTGATTTTTCACTGGCCGCCGTCAGAACTCTACGCCCTGAGCCTGAGCGACCTCATCACCTGGCGCGCGATGGCGCTGAAACGGAGCGGAAATTCTCATGAGTAATAACGTCAGAATCGAAGTGCTGTTAAAAGCCGTTGACCAGGCGACGCGCCCGTTTAAACACATTCAGACGGCAAGCAAGACGCTGTCGGGTGATATCCGCAATACGCAAAAATCCCTTAAAGAGTTAAACGGCCAGGCATCGCGCATTGAGGGTTTTCGTAAAACCAGCGCGCAGCTTGCCGTCACCGGTCAGTCACTGAATAAAGCGAAGACCGAAGCCGAAGCACTTGCCAGACAGTTTCAGAACACCGAACGCCCGACCCGCGAGCAGGCGAAAGCCCTGGCAGCGGCAAAGGCAGCCGCCGAAGGATTGCAGGCCAAATATAACAGCCTCACCGAATCGGTGAAGCGTCAGCAGCGCGAACTCGGGCAGGCGGGAATTAATACCCGTAATCTCACCCGCGACGAGCAGAGCCTGAAAGGTCGCATCAGCGAAACCACCAGTCAGCTTAACCGGCAGAAGCTGGCACTCGAGCAGGTCAGCGCGAAACAGGCCAGACTCAACGCGGTAAAAAATCGTTATCAGGCCGGTAAAGAGCTGGCCGGGACAGCCGGTGCCGTGGGTGCCGCCGGTGTCGGTATGGCAACCGCCGGTGTGGCGGCAGGTGTCGGTATCCTCAAACCCGGCTATGACTTTGCGCAGAAAAACTCTGAGTTACAGGCCGTGCTCGGGGTGGAAAAAACCTCACCGGAAATGGAAGCCCTGCGCAAACAGGCACGCCAGCTCGGGGATAACACCGCCGCCTCAGCCGATGACGCCGCCGGGGCGCAGATTATTATCGCCAAATCCGGCGGGGACAGTGCCGCTATCCAGGCGGCAACGCCGGTCACGCTGAATATGGCACTCGCCAACCAGCGCACCATGGAAGAAAACGCCGCGCTGCTGATGGGGATGCGCTCGGCCTTTCAGCTTTCCAACGACAAAGTCGCGCACATCGGCGATGTACTCTCGAGCACGATGAACAAAACCGCCGCCGACTTTAACGGGCTGAGTGATGCGCTCACCTATGTCGCACCGGTTGCGAAAAATGCCGGTATCAGCATTGAAGAAACCGCCGCGATGGCCGGTGCGCTACATGACGCCAAAATCACCGGCTCAATGGCAGGCACTGGCAGTCGTGCGGTTATCAGCCGGTTGCAGGCTCCGGTCGGTCAGGCAAAAACCGCACTCAGTGAGCTAAAAGTCAGCACGTCTGACCGCCAGGGCAACATGCGCCCGCTGTTTACCATCCTCAAAGAAATGCAGGGCAGCTTTGAGAAAAACAAGCTCGGTACGGCGCAGCGTGCGGAGTACATGAAGGTCATCTTTGGTGAGGAAGCCAGCTCCGCAGCCGCCGTACTGATGACCGATGCCATGACCGGCAAACTCGACAAACTCACCGCCACCTTTAAAGCCTCGGACGGCAAAACCGCCGAACTGGTCAAGGTGATGCAGGACAACCTCGGCGGCGACTTTAAAGAGTTTCAGTCGGCGTATGAAGCGGTCGGCACCGACCTGTTTGACCAGCAGGAATCCTCCCTGCGCAAACTGACACAGACCGCCACCAAATATGTGCTGAAACTCGACCACTGGATTGTGCAGAACAAAGGGCTGGCGCAGACACTGCTCAAGGTTGGCGGTGTTGCACTGGCAGTCATTGGCATGGTCGGCGCAATTGGTCTGGTCGCCTGGCCGGTGATTGCGGGCATCAATGGCATTATTGCCGCCGTCGGTCTGCTCTGGACGGCATTTACCGTGGCAGGCAGTGCCATCATCACGGTACTCGGGGCGCTCACCTGGCCGATAGTTGCGGTCGGGGCGGCGGTTGTCGCGGGTGTGATACTCATCCGCAAATACTGGGAGCCATTGGGCGCATTTTTCTCCGGTGTGGTGGAAGGACTGAAAGCCGCCTTTGCACCGGTGACTGAGATGTTCGCGCCACTGGCCCCGCTCTTTGAGGCGATTGGGCAGAAGGTGCAACTGGTCTGGCAGTGGTTTAAAGAGCTGATCGCCCCGGTTAAAGCCAGCAAGGACACGCTCGACAGCTGCAAAGAATCTGGCGTGGCGTTTGGTCAGGCACTGGCCGGTGCTTTCCGGCTGGCCATGACACCGTTTACCGCGCTGCGTGACGGTATCGAGTGGGTGCTCGACAAGCTCGGCATCATCAATCAGGAATCCAGTCAGCTTGATGCGAAAGCCGAGAAGGTTAATGCATACGCTAACGGTTCCGGTGGCGGCTATTCCCCGTCCGGTGGCGTGCTGACCGGCGGTTATGGCAGTTATCAGCCGGTGACGGCAAACGCGGGTAAAAGTTATACCGACCAGAGCCGCAACGAGTATCACATTGCCATTGGTGGCGGGGTGCAGAACGGCAGCGAGCTTGACCGCCAGCTCCGTGACAGCCTGGAAAAATACGAGCGTGAAAAGCGTGCCAGACAACGCGGCAGCATGATGCACGACTAAGGAGACCGAACCATGATGCTTGTTCTTGGCATGTTTGTTTTTCAGTTACAGACACTGCCTTACCAGAGCCTGCAACGCGATGTGGATTACCGCTGGCCGTCAAACAGTCGCGTCGGCCAGCGACCGGCGATGCAGTTTCTTGGCGTGAATGAGGAAAAAATCGTCCTGAGTGGAAGCCTGTTGCCGGAAATCACCGGCGGCAGGTTGTCACTGCTGGCACTCAATCTGATGGCCGATGAGGGGCGCGCCTGGCCGCTGCTCGATGGCAGTGGCACCATTTACGGCATGTTTGTGATTAATTCGGTGAGTGAGACCTACACCGAGTTTTTTGCCGACGGCTCGGCGCGCAAAATTGATTTCACCGTCAACCTCACGCGTGTGGATGAGTCGCTGACGGCGATGTTTGGCGACATCCAGAAACAGGCCGACAGCCTGGTCGGAAACGTGCAGAGCAAAATCGGAGGGTTATTCTGATGCTGACCGGAATGACACTCGATGCTGGCGCAACGATGGCACCGGCGTTTATGCTCACCCTGAATAATCAGGACATCACCCGCAATATCAGCGACCGCCTGATAAGCCTCAGTCTGTCGGATAACCGGGGCTTTGAGGCTGACCAGCTCGATATCGAACTCGACGACACCGACGGCCTGATTGAGTTGCCGGTGCGCGGTGCGGTGCTGTCACTGTTTCTCGGCTGGCAGGGTTCGGCGCTGCTGGGTAAAGGGCAGTTTACAGTGGATGAAATCGAGCACCGGGGTGCACCGGATACGCTGACCATCCGGGCGCGCAGTGCGGATTTTCGCGGCACGCTCAATTCACGTCGTGAAGCGTCGTATCACGACACCACACTCGGTGAAGTGCTGAACACCATTGCCAGCCGCAACAAACTGACGGCCAGCATTGCCCCGCAGTTTGCTGCGATAGCTATCCCGCATATCGACCAGACGCAGGAGTCCGACGCGAAATTCCTCACCCGCCTGGCGGAGCGCAACGGCGCTGAGGTATCGGTCAAGGCGGGTAAACTGCTGTTCATCAAAGCCGGTGCCGGTGTTACGGCCAGCGGCAGACCCATTCCACAGATGACCATCGAGCGCCGTGACGGTGACCGGCACCAGTTTGCGATTGCTGACCGGGGTGCTTATACCGGTGTAACGGTGAAATGGCTGCATACCAAAGAGCCGAAAGAACAAAAGCAGCAGGTGAAACTCAAACGTAAGGCCAAGCCGCAGCACCTGCGCGCACTCCAGCACCCGAAGGCAAAACAGGTAAAAGCAAAGAAAGCACCAAAGGAAAAGGAAGCGCGCGAGGGCGAGTACATGGTCGGTGAGGAAGATAATGTCTTTGCGCTGACCACCATTTACGCCAGTAAAGCGCAGGCCATGCGTGCGGCTCAGGCGAAATGGGACAAACTGCAACGCGGGGTGGCGGAGTTTTCCATCAGCCTTGCCATGGGTCGCGCAGACCTTTACCCGGAAACACCGGTCAGAGTGTCAGGCTTTAAGCGCGTCATAGACGAGCGGGCATGGACAATCACAAAGGTGATGCACTCGCTCAGTAATAGCGGCTTCACGACGTCCTTAGAGCTTGAGGTACGGCTTTTAGATGTGGAGTATCAGGAGGAGGGGGGAAGTAAATGAATGGTTATAAGTCATTGTTAATAAATGATTTGATGGGTAAAATATCAACATCAAACGAACTTAGTCGAGGTGTTGAAATGTTCCATTGCCCATTGTGTCAGACCGCCGCCCACGCTCGAACCAGCCGCTATCATTCCACGGAAACAAAAGAGCGTTATCACCAGTGCCAGAATGTGAATTGCAGTGCGACATTTGTGACGCTGGAGACCGTGAAGCACTACATCGTTAAGCCTGGTGAGAGAACGCCGGTGCTGCCTCACCCGATGCCCGGTGGTCAGCAACAAATACACTGGATGTAAAAAAAGGCACCTTAAAAGGTGCCTTTTTTATCGATGTGGTCAATGCGTGGACATTGATTGAAATAAATCCTTTTATTTCAATTGTTTACTACCAAAAAAGAAGGCCTGCGGAAGGGAGATTCCACAGGCCAATGAGGTGGTTCTTGGTATATATCATGATGCTTCAAATTGAATAATCAGGATATAGCTAGCATTTATGGGTTATGTTTTTCAGCCCGGCGATAATAACCGCAACAAGCGAAGCGGTATGTGATCGGTTTCTAAGAAATGTCCTGGCGTGAAAAAATACCCCAAATTAACTAGTTAGCATGCGGATCGCGTGAGGTCTGACCGGCTAAATTGCGCATCAGCAGCGCATAATCCAGCGAGACATCTTCCGGCACAGGCATCCATACGGTGTGACCGTCGCCCGGTGCAACGTCAATCGGTTGCGCCTTGGTGTTTTCCAGCACTTCAAGCGTGAAAGTCACATTACCTTGCGGCGTCATCATCTCCAGGCTGTCACCCAACAAGAATTTGTTTTTGACTTTTACCGCTGCCAGGTCGCCACGGCGTTCACCGGTAAATTCGCCAACAAACTGCTGAGTTTCCGAAACGGAGTGACCGTAATCGTAATTCTGATAAGAATCATGATTATGGCGACGCAAGAAACCTTCGGTGTAACCCCGGTGTGCCAGGCCTTCAAGCGTGGTTAAAAGAGTAGGGTCGAACGGTTTGCCTGCGGCGGCATCGTCAATCGCGCGGCGATAGACCTGAGCGGTACGCGCACAGTAATAGTAAGACTTGGTGCGGCCTTCGATTTTCAGCGAGTGGACGCCCATTTTGGTCAGGCGCTCAACGTGTTCAATGGCGCGCAAGTCTTTGGAGTTCATGATGTACGTGCCGTGCTCGTCTTCGAACGCCGTCATGTATTCGCCAGGACGCTTGGCTTCTTCCAGCATAAACACCTGGTCAGTGGGTGCGCCTGCGCCCAAAGTTGGTTCAATGTTTTGCACCGGAATTGGCTCATGAAGATGCACGATATTACCGACATCATCTTCTTTGCCTTCTTCAACTTTGTATTCCCAACGGCAGGCGTTGGTGCAGGTGCCCTGGTTCGGGTCACGCTTGTTGATGTAGCCAGAAAGCAGGCAGCGGCCAGAATAAGCCATGCACAATGCGCCGTGCACGAAGATTTCCAGTTCCATATCCGGTACTTGCTCACGGACTTCAGCAATCTCTTCCAGAGACAACTCGCGGGACAAAATCACGCGCGTCAGCCCCATTTGTTTCCAGAACTTCACCGTCGCCCAGTTCACGGCGTTCGCCTGTACAGACAGGTGAACGTCCATTTCCGGGAACGCTTCGCGCACCATCATGATAAGGCCAGGATCGGACATAATCAGCGCATCTGGCCCCATATCAATAACCGGCTTCAGGTCACGGATAAAGGTTTTCAGCTTGGCGTTGTGCGGAGCAATGTTCACCACCACGTAGAATTTTTTGCCCAGCTCATGGGCTTCGTTGATGCCGAGCTGGAGATTCTCGTGGTTGAATTCGTTATTACGCACGCGCAGGCTGTAACGCGGTTGGCCCGCGTAAACCGCATCGGCACCATAGGCAAAAGCGTAACGCATATTTTTCAGCGTTCCGGCTGGGGATAGAAGTTCTGGTTTAAACATGGGGATTCTCGTCTGATTTCAGGTCAGAAACCACCGCATAGGCTGCGGTGGTTTAAAAGCGCGTGCATAAGGCACAATTTTAGGGCGGGAATTGTAGCGCTTATTAGTTCCAGAAACTACCTTTACGCAATACGGCAGGCGTCTGCTTCCCAGCGATAACCCACACCATAAACGGCGCGGATAAACGACTGTTCTTCATCGAGCGCTTCGAGCTTGCGGCGCAGGTTTTTGATATGGCTGTCGATGGTGCGGTCTGTGACGACGCGGTAATCATCATAAAGCTGGTTCAATAACTGTTCGCGAGAGAACACTTTGCCCGGTTCATGGGACAGCGTTTTCAACAAACGGAACTCCGCAGGCGTTAAATCCAGCAGCTTGTCGCGCCAGCTTGCCTGGAAGCGGCCTTCGTCGATGATTAACGGGCTGATGTCGTCTGCCGCCACGGGGTCACGCTGGCGTTTGCAGCGGCGCAAAATCGTTTTCACGCGTGCCACCACTTCTCGCGGGCTGTAGGGTTTGCAGATGTAATCATCGGCACCAATTTCCAGCCCTAAAAGACGGTCGATTTCTTCAATTTTGGCCGTCACCATCACAATCGGAATTTCCGAGAAGCGGCGGATTTCGCGGCACAGCGTCAGGCCGTCGGTGCCTGGAAGCATCAAATCAAGCAGGATTAAATCCGGCGGCGTCTGGCGCACAAACGGCAGCACTTTGTCGCCGTGGGTAATCAATTCCGGGGCGTAACCCGCAGCACGTAAGTAATCAATCAACAGTTGCCCGAGCTTCGGCTCGTCTTCAACAATTAAGATGCGCGGTGTGTTTTCGTCAATGGGTAATTCGGTCATACGGGTCTCAACGATTCTGGCTCCAGCGGTAACTCTACTGTAATGCTAACCCCGCCGAAAGGCGAATGCGTGGCGTAAAGCTTGCCGTTATGGGCGGCAACGATATTCTGGCAGATGGACAAACCGAGGCCAGAACCGCCGCTGGCGCGGTTGCGCGAACCTTCAGCGCGATAAAAACGCTCAAACAGCATGGTTAATTGCTCGTCACTCACGCCCGGCGTGCTATCGGCAAAGTGCATGATAAATCGCTGATTGACCAGTTCTCCGGAAATCACCAACTGGCCGCCTGTATCGGTGTAACGCAGGCTGTTTTCCAGCAGGTTATTGAATAACTGCATTAAACGGTCGCTGTCACCGAAAATAGTCACGCTATCTGGCAGCGCCAGGCTGATTTTCAAACCGCGCGAATTGAAACGTTCGCGGAAAGCCCCGGCGACAATTTCCAGCAGGTTGATGATATCCAAAGACTGTTTCTGATAGGCCAGCGCGCCTTCGTCGGACATCGACAGCTGATGCAGGTCATCAACCAGTTTGGTGAGTGTCGCCACTTCCATCTGCAAAGATGCAACAGATTCCGGTGTGAATTTGCGTACGCCATCCTGAATCGCCTCCAGCTCTCCACGTAAAATCGCCAGCGGGGTGCGCAATTCATGGGAGATATCTGCCATATAGGCGCGGCGCATATTGTGGTTTTTCTCTAGCGTGCTGGCGAGTTGGTTAAAGTCCTGCGCCAGTTTGCCGAGTTCATCCTGGCTCGTGGAGTCAACGCGAGTGGAGAAGTCCCCGGCGGCCAGTTTGTGCGTGCCGTCGACCAGCCGTTTGACCGGAGCCAGCAGGCCACGCGCCAGCAGGAAGGTGGCGGCCGCGGCAAGCAGCGTCGCCAGGCCGACGATTATCCAGCTGGTGCGCCGTTGTTGGCGGTCGAAATTAATATCCGTGTTGCGCGTCAGGCGCTCGACCGGGGAGGCGACAACCCAGCCCGCATCACGCCCGTTGACGTTAATCGCCCGGCGCATGCCATCGGTCGGCACCGGGCCACGTGGGCCGACCAGCACTTTGTAATCCTGATCGACGACCCAGAATTGGGTGCGCCAGCCGTGCGGCGGCAGGTTGTTGTTTTCCACATCGCCATGCTCGAATGAACGCAGCAGCTTGAACATAAAGCGATCGTTATTACGCAGAAACTGCCAGTTGCCGTGCTGCTCGTACTGTTCGCCCAGCGCGTCGCTCAACATTTCCAGCCGCTGTTCATTGCCGCGCTTGATGTAATCAATAAACCCATGTTCGAAACTGAGCCGCACACCCCAGTGCATGATTGCCAGCACCAGCAGGCAGGTCGAGAAAATCGCGAGGAACAATTTGCCGGTAATACCAGGCCGCCAGAGCTTCATGAGCTCCTCCTTTTGCGTCGCGCAATCACGACATTTTTGGTGGTGTCTTTCGGGACGCGAGCAAAAATCAGCGCGGGAAGGGCGATAACCAGCGCGATACTCAAATACGTATACATAAATACGTGGTGAATAACCGCCGGATCGGCCGCCAGGTGGTGATGGCCGTACATGCCGAGCAGTAGCCCAGCGATGGTGACGCCGATACTCATGGAAAGCTGCATCACCATAGAAAGCATACTGTTGCCGGAGCTTGCGAGGTCGTCTGGCAAGTCTTTGAGCGTCAGCGTGTTCATTGACGAGAAGCGTGTGGAGTTCACCATGCCGAGCAAGAACAGCACCACCGGCAGCGCGTAATACCAGCCTAGAAGCGCGGTGGCCATAAACAGCAGGATAACCACCGCTAAACCGAGCGTGGTGGCAACCAGTACGTTGCGATAGCCAAAGCGGTTAACCACCTGCACCACAATGCGTTTCATGCCCATACTGCCGAGCACCATCGGCACCATCATCAGGCCCGCGTGGAAGGGCGAAAAACCGAGGCCGATTTGCAGGAATACCGGCGTCATAAACGGGATCATGCCGCTGCCGATACGTCCGCAAAAACTACCCAACAGGCCGAGAGAGAACGTCTGAGTCTTAAAAAGATTGAGGTTAAACAGGGCATTATCGTTGGCTTTGGCGTGCCATAAATAGAGCGCCATTGCCGCCGCACCGCCGCCTACCAACAGCCACACGGTGGAAGGGCTAACGCCTAAACCTTTTGCGCCATCAAGGGCAATGGTCAATGCTGCCATGCCAAACGCCAGATAGACAAAGCCCATCATGTCGAATTTGCGCGTCTGCATGGTGTAGTTCGGCATCAGCCATAGTGTGGCGATGGCGCCGATAATGCCCACCGGTAGATTAATCAGGAAGATCCAATGCCACGAGGCGTATTCCACCAGCACGCCGCCGAGCGCGGGGCCAAGCAATGGGCCGATTTGCCCCGGCAATGTGACGAAGGTCATCGCCGCCATATATTGTTCGCGCGGGACGATTTTCATCACCGTTAAGCGCCCGACAGGCACCATCATCGCTCCGCCAATCCCTTGCACCACTCGCGCCATAACCAGTTCGTTCAGCGTGGACGCGTGGGCGCACAACAGTGAACCGAGGGTAAACAGCACAATGGCGGTGAAGAAGATATTGCGCACGCCGACACGGTCCGCCAGCCAACCGCTCGCGGGTAACATCACCGCCACCGTCAATACATACGACACGATAACCGAGTGCATATGCAGCGGGCTTTCCCCCAGGCTCGCCGCCATAGAGGGCAGGGCGGTGTTGACGATGGTGGTGTCGAGCGATTGCATGAAGAAGCCAAAGGCGACTATCCATAACTGCCACCGTACACTTGAAGGCAATTCGGTCATTTAACTCAATACCTCATCTTTACGAGCTTTACGCGCAAACCGCATCCGCAAACGGTCAAAGAAAAGATAAACCACCGGTGTGGTGTACAGCGTCAATAACTGGCTGACGACCAGCCCGCCAACGATGGTGATCCCCAGAGGTTGGCGTAGCTCTGCGCCGTCACCGCTGGTCAGCACCAGCGGCAGTGCGCCAAATAGCGCCGCCAGCGTGGTCATCATGATTGGGCGGAAACGCAACAGGCAGGCCTGGAAAATGGCCTCTTCAGGTTGCAGGTTGCCGTTGCGCTGCGCGTCGATGGCGAAGTCCACCATCATAATGGCGTTTTTCTTCACGATGCCAATTAAGAGCATGATGCC
The DNA here is from genome assembly GCF_000735355.1 of Buttiauxella agrestis ATCC 33320. Classification (GTDB taxonomy): domain Bacteria; phylum Pseudomonadota; class Gammaproteobacteria; order Enterobacterales; family Enterobacteriaceae; genus Buttiauxella; species Buttiauxella agrestis. The sequence goes on along the minus strand of NZ_JMPI01000036.1, from coordinate 28,459 downwards.
AATGAGCGCGATTAAGCTAAACGGCGCACCAAATATTTCCAGGGCTAACAATGCGCCCACCCCCGCAGAAGGCAGCGTGGAGAGGATCGTCAGCGGGTGAACGTAGCTCTCGTAAAGAATCCCCAACACGATATAAACCGTGGCAATAGCCGCGATGATCAGCAGCACCTGGGATTTCATGGTGTCCTGGAACACCTGCGCGGTTCCGGCGTACATGCCGCGCACCGTTGAAGGCACGCCGAGCGCGGTCATGGTGCGGTCGATGGCGTCGCTGGCTTCGGAAAGCGACACGCCAGTCGGCAGGTTAAACGACACGGTAGACGCGGCTGAAAGCCCCTGATGGTTGACCGAAAGCGGCGCATTTGCGGGCTGCCATTTCGCAAACCAGGAAAGCGGGATCGCCTTGCCTTCTTTATTGATAACAAACATTTGATCCAGCGCGCTGATGTCTTGTGTATAACGCGAGTCAACTTCCATCACCACTTTGTACTGGTTAAGCGGCTGGTAAATCGTGGAAATCTGCCGCTGACCAAAGGCGTTATTGAGCAGGGCGTTGGCATCTTCCACGCTAATGCCCAGCCGCGCCATGGATTCGCGATCATAAATCAGATCCATTTCTGCGCCGTTGTTCTGGCTGTCGGAGTTCACGTCCGCAAGCTGCGGCAGTTTGGCCAGCGCCTGGCGAATTTTTGGCTCCCAGGTGCGTAAATCGGCCAGGTTATCGGAAAGCAAAGTGTATTGATAACTGGCGTTGGCCTGGCGACCACCGACACGAATATCCTGCACCGCCATCAAAAACAGGCTGGCTCCCGGCTCTTTTGCCAGAGCTTTACGCAGACGGTCAATCACTTGCTGCGCGGTTTCTTTGCGCTCGGAAAGCGGTTTGAGCGAGATAAACATCATGCCGCTGTTCACCCGCGAGCCACCTGTAAACCCGGTCACGTTTTCCACCGCCGGATCTTCACGAATGATCTTCATAAAGTCCTGAAGTTTGCCGCGCATCGCCTGGAATGAAATGCTTTGGTCGGCCTGGATATTGCCCATTAACCGCCCGGTGTCTTGTTCCGGGAAGAAGGTTTTTGGAATGGCAATATAGAGCCAGACGTTCAGCGCAATGGTTGCCAGCAGCACTATGCCCACCAGTTTTGTATGGTTCAGCACCCATTTCAGCGAACGCCCATAGCCTTGCTGCATCGCAATCAGCAAGCGGCCAAAACCACGCTGGCGCGTTGGCGTATGTTGCGGTTTGTTCTTGAGCAACCAGCCGCACATCATCGGCGTGAGCGTAATCGACACCACCAGCGAGATACCGATAGCGACGGAAAGCGTGACGGCAAACTCTTTGAATAGTCGCCCCGGCAAACCGCCCATTAACAGCAATGGCAGGAAGACAGCCACCAAAGACAGGCTCATGGAAAGCACCGTAAAACCGACTTCACGCACGCCTTGTAACGCGGCCTGCAAAGGTTTAACGCCCGCCTCGAGATGGCGGGAAATATTCTCCAGCACCACGATGGCGTCATCCACTACAAAACCGGTGGCGATGGTCAGCGCCATTAATGACAAGTTATTCAGGCTAAAACCGCACAAATACATGGCGATAAAGGTGCCAATCAGCGACACCGGAACGGCAACGGCCGGAATCAGCGTGGCGCGCCCGGAACGCAGGAACAAGAACACCACCAGAATGACCAGCGCGACGGAGATAATCAGCGATTGTTCGACTTCTTCAAGCGAGGCGCGAATAGTCGGCGAGCGATCCTGGGCTATTTGCAAATCAATTGATGCCGGAATGGTTTCACGCAGCTCGGGGATTTTCGCCCGGATGCGGTCAACCGTTTCAATGATATTCGCTTCCTGGGATTTACGAATCATCAGCAAAATCGCGGGCTTGGCGTTGGTCATCCCGGCGTTGCGCACGTCCTGCACGGAATCGGTTACGGTGGCGACATCACTCAAATGCACCGCGCCACCGTTGTTGTAGTGAATGATCAGCGGCTGGTATTCGGCGGCGGTTTTAAGCTCGTCATTGGTCTGCAACTGCCAGCGCTGGGAGCCATCCTCCAGCGCACCCTGCGGGCGGCGTACGTTGGCATCACTAATGGACTTGCGAACCGCGTCCAGCGAAACGCCCTGGTTAAACAGCGCCTGCGGGTTAAGCGCGACGCGAACCGCCGGGAGCGAGCTGCCGCCGACATCCACATCACCGACGCCATCAATCTGCGCCACAGTCTGCGCCAGTTGCGTCGAGGCGAAATCATAAAGTTGCCCCTGAGAAAATGTGTCAGAGGTGAGTGTCAGAATAATAATGGGCGCATCGGAAGGGTTGGCTTTGCGATACGTTGGGCGGCTTGGCATGCCGCTGGGCAACAGACTTTGCGCGGCGTTGATAGCGGCCTGTACGTCACGCGCGGCTCCGTTGATATCGCGGTCAAAGGTAAATTCCAGAATGATGCGCGTGCTGCCGAGTGAACTCGACGAGGTCATCTCGTTCACGCCAGCAATGCGCCCGAGTGCGCGTTCCAGCGGTGTAGCCACCGATGACGCCATGGTTTCAGGCGATGCACCAGGGAGTGACGCACTGACCATGATCACCGGGAAATCCACCTGCGGCAGCGGGGCCACAGGCAGTAGGCGGAAGCCCAGCACACCGCACAATGTGATGGCGACGGTCAGTAAAATGGTGGCGACGGGCCGGTAGATGAACAGTGCGAAGAATTTCACAGCACTTCCTCATCGCGACGACCGAAACGGCGGCGCACCGCATGCGACAGGTTATCAAACAGCAGATAGATAACCGGCGTGGTAAACAGCGTTAATACCTGGCTCACCAGCAGACCACCGACCATGCCGATCCCCAGCGGGCGGCGCAGTTCAGCACCGACACCGGTTGAAAGCATCAGCGGCAGCGCACCCAAAAGGGCGGCAAGCGTGGTCATAAGAATAGGGCGGAAACGCAGCAAACAGGCTTGGTAAATGGCCTCATACGGTTTCATGCCTTGCTCACGTTCAGCCGCCAGCGCGAAGTCGATCATCATGATGGCGTTTTTCTTCACGATACCGATAAGCAAGATGATGCCGATGATGGCAATCACGTCCAGTTCCGCTCCCGCCAGCATTAATGCCATGAGTGCGCCGACGCCTGCGGTGGGTAGTGTGGAAAGAATAGTTATCGGGTGAATAAAACTTTCGTACAACACGCCGAGCACGATATACATCGCCACTACGGAGGCGACGATAAGCCAGATAGTGCTGCCCAGGGCATTCTGGAAGGCGAGGGTGCTACCCTGGAATTGGGTGGTGATATCCGCAGGCATCGCCAGATCTTTTTCCGCCGCCGTGATCGCTTTAACCGCGTCTTCGAGCGAGTGATCGCTTGTGACGTTAAACGAGAATGTGGTCGACGGGAACTGGTCAAGATGGTTGATAGTCAGCGGCGCAAAACGCTGCTCGATTTTGGCAATCGCACTTAACGGCACGCTGCCGCCCTCTGTACTGGCGAGGCGGATATTATCCAGCCCGCTCAGGCCCGGTGTGGTGCTGGTATCGTGTTCAAGCACCACTCGGTACTGGTTGGCCTGGGTGTAAATGGTGGAAATCAGGCGCTGACCAAAGGCGTTATACAGGGCGTTGTCGACATCTGACATCGAAATGCCAAGGCGGCTGGCGCTGGCTCTGTCAACATTCACATAGGCCACCAGGCCTCTATCTTGCCAGTCGCTGCTGACATCTGCCAGTTGCGGCAAGGTACGCAGTTTTTCTGTTAACTGCGGCACCCAGGTGCTGAGTTCATCGAGCGATGTGGCCTGCAATGTGAACTGGTACTGCGTCCGGCTGACCGTGGTATCAATAGTTAAGTCCTGAACCGGTTGCAGATACAGCTCGACGCCAGGGACATTCGCCACGCCATTTTGCAGACGTTCAATCACCGCCGGAATACGGTCGTCACGATCGCTTAACGGTTTGAGGTTGATTTGCAAACGCGCGCTATTAAGCGAAGGGTTAGTGCCGTCAACGCCGACAAACGAAGTCAGACTTTCTACCGCTGGATCTTTCAATATGACGTCGGCAACCTGCTGCTGGCGCTGCGCCATATTGGCAAAGGAAACCGACTGCGGCGCTTGCAGCGTACCCTGAATAATGCCGTTATCCTGAATCGGGAAGAAGCCTTTCGGGATGAAAATCCACAGCACAACGGTGAGTGCCAGGGTGCCAAAAGCCACACCCAACGTGAGCCATGGGTGGTTTAATACGCGGGTTAACATACGCCCGTAACCGGCAATGACCCGGTCAAAGAAGCGCTCGCTGGCACGGGAAAAACGGTTCTGTTTGCGTAGCGATTCGTGGCTTAACATGCGCGCGCACATCATCGGTGTCAGCGTCAGTGACACCACGGCTGAAATCAGAATCGCAATCGCCAACGTGACGGCAAATTCGCGGAACAGGCGGCCGACGATATCGCCCATAAACAGCAGCGGAATCAGTACCGCTATCAGCGAGAAGGTCAGCGAGATAATCGTGAAGCCAATTTCTCCTGCCCCTTTGAGCGAGGCGGCGAGCGGTTTCTCACCTTTCTCGATATAACGCGAGATGTTCTCGATAACCACAATCGCATCGTCGACCACAAAACCGGTGGCGATGGTTAATGCCATTAGCGTCAGGTTGTTTATCGAAAAGTCGAGGAACACCATCACTGCAAACGTACCAATCAGTGACAGCGGCACCGCGACAGCAGGGATAATGGTCGCCGGAACGTTGCGCAGGAACAGGTAAATAATCATCACCACCAGGGCGATGGCGAGCATCAGCTCATGCTGCGTGTCACTGACCGAGGCGCGGATATTGGTGGTGCGGTCGCTGAGTAATTTTACTTCGACCGACTTCGGCAAACTTTTCGTTAATGCGGGCAACATCGCACGAATGGCATCGGCGGTGTCGATGATATTGGCACCCGGCTGGCGTTGCACGTTCATTACAATCGCGGGCTGTTTGTTTGCCCAGGCCCCGAGCCACGCGTTTTCAGCGCCTTGCTCAACGGTTGCCACATCACCAAGGCGAATCGGCGCACCGTTCTGATAGGCGATAATCAGGTTGCGATATTCATCGGCCGACTGCATCTGGTCGTTGGCGGACAGCGTGACGGCGCGTTCGGGGCCATCCAGGCTGCCTTTCGCCGAGTTGACGTTGGCGCTGGTGATTGCGGTGCGCACGGTTTCGCTGGTTAAGCCAAGTGCGGCAATAGCGGGCGCATTCAGCTTCACGCGTACCGCCGGGCGCTGGCCGCCGGAAAGCGTGACCAGCCCGACGCCGGAAACCTGGGAAATTTTCTGCGCCACACGCGTTTCTACCATGTCTTCAACTTGCGTCATCGGCATGGCGGAGGAGGTCACGGCGAGCGTCATAATCGGCGGGTCGGCCGGGTTCACTTTGCTATAAACCGGCGGGTTGGGCAGATCGGTCGGCAGTAAATTGGTTGCGGCGTTAATCGCCGCCTGCACTTCCTGCTCGGCGACATCCAGCTGTAAAGAGAGCTGGAATTGCAGCGTCACCACCGATGCGCCGCCGGCACTTTGCGACGACATTTGTTTCAGGCCGGACATCTGCCCAAACTGGCGCTCAAGTGGTGCGGTAATCGCCGATGTCACCACATCCGGGCTAGCACCTGGATAAAGCGTGACGACCTGAATCGTCGGGTAATCCACTTCCGGCAGCGCAGAAACGGGCAGGAAACGATAGCCGATGATCCCGGCAAGTAAGATAGCCACCATTAATAATGTGGTCGCCACGGGGCGCAGAATAAACAGGCGTGATGGGCCTCCCGTGGCGCTTGGTGGTAGCACCTGCATCAGGAAGTCGCTCCGTTACGTTTGTGTTTTTGCGGGTGTTCAGCTTCATTCGATGGGGAAGCGGCGGTCGCTGATTGCGCTTCGACCACCTCAACTTTTGCACCTTCTGTCAGACGGTCGATACCGTCAGTCACCACACGATCCCCGGCGGAAAGCCCAGCGGTAATCACCACTTTTTGGCTGTCCTGAATACCGGTTGTCACCAGGTGTTTACTGACTTTATCTTCGCTGTTAAGCACCCAGACAAAGTTGCCTTCGTTGCCCATTTGCAGCGCAGCGGTTGGAATGACAACCGCATTTTGCTGGGTATCGACCAGCATTCGCGCGTTGACGAACTGGTTAGGGAACAGGGCGTCGTCTTCATTGTTAAAACGCGCTTTGAGTTTAATGGTGCCAGTAGTGGCGTCTATCTGGTTATCAAGACTCAGCAGTGAACCGCTGCTTAATTTCAACTTGTTGGTGCGATCCCAGGCCTCAACAGCCAGTGTTGCTCCCGCTTTCTGCGCTTTCACCACGGTGGCAATATCGCCTTCCGGCAGGGTGAAAATCAAATCGATAGGGTGTGTTTGCGTCAATACGACAATTCCGGCGGTATCGCTGCTGGAAATCTGGTTGCCGACATCCACCTGTTTCAGGCCCACGCGGCCATCAATGGGCGCGGTAATCCGGCTCCAGTCGAGCTGCAACTGCGCGCTGGCGACGGCGGCTTCGTCGGCTTTAATGGTGCCCATTGATTCGTTGACCAGCGCCTGTTGTGCGTCCATTTCCTGGCGTGAAACCAGGTTAGTTTTCACTAACTGCTGAAAACGAGCCAAATCGCGGCGCGCATTTGCAAGCGTGGCCTGATCTTTTGCCAGTTGTCCCTGAGCCTGGGCTAAGGCAATTTTGAACTGGCTTGGGTCGATTTCTGCGAGTAAATCGCCCGCTTTAACTTGTTGGCCTTCCTGGAAGTGAATCGCCAGCAGTTGCCCATCTACACGGCTACGCACCGTAACAGTATTGGCGGCGGTGATGGTGCCAAGACCGGTGAGATAGCGAGGAACGGATTCGCTGGTCGCGGTTGCGGCCTGGACAGGCGCTAATGCACCACGCATTCCCTGTCGTGAACCAGTAGGGCGCTGTTGTGTTGACTGCGAACCAGCGGTTTCGTTGTCCGTGCTCGAATGACGCCAGTAAAAAATGGCGGCGATAACGACAATGACGGCGGCTGCAATCGCAAACCCACGTGTGGTGAAAGTGCCTTTCATAGTTGTATTTGTTCTCATCCTGAAACCATTCGGCCTAATGATACTAGTGTAGAGAGTGAGAGCGGCGGAAAAATGGAGGAAATATGAAGTACTGTATGGATAAGTCTTAGATGGCGGTTTTTTGCGTACATCCTCGAAGGAATGCGGCTAAATAATTTCCTGTTTGAATCTTCGCTAATAAACTGTGGTTTATACTTTAAATATAAACTATAGTTTATGAGGTGAATGTATGACATGGACGGTAATCTTTACTCAGGATTTTTATCTTTGGTATCACGAGCAGCCTGCCAGTTTGAAGAAAAGGTTGACTGCGACACTGATAAATCCGGACGTAAGTATTTTTATTTTGACTTGATCAGGAAAGCGGATGAACAGTTTTCCCGGCATTTAGCTGAACTGGAGAAAAATAAATGAAGACATTACAGGACGTGATATCCGAATTTTCAGCTGAAGACCAGGCTGATATCTGGCACATGGCCCAGGTACTGGTTCTGGAAACAGGCTTGCAATTGATGCGTGAAGAGCTTTCACTTTCTCAAAAACAGGTAGCGGAAAAAATGGGGGTGAGTCAGCCTGCGATCACTGCCATTGAACAACGCGGCAATGACCTAAAAGTATTAACTCTGAAACGTTATATCGAGGCTATGGGGGGGAAACTTTCCTTGCTGGTACAACTGCCGGAAGGCAATAAAGTCTTCAAGATTTAAAACGCCGTGAGTTTCCCCACGGCGCATTGATTAATCGCGGAACACCACATCAGCCCAGCGGGCGAGGCCTGCGGTTACGGAGCCGAAATCATCGCCTCCGGCTAATGGAATGCCCGGTAACTGCTGTGCCAGAGCGTGTTTAAGCAGCGGCGAACGCGCACTTCCCCCGGTCAGATAAATGACATCAGGCTTCACGGCGCTGTTTTCCAACGCAAGCGTGACTTGCTCCATGATGCGTTGCAGCGGCTGGCTAATCGCCATTTCCAGTTCTGGTTGGGTAATTTCGCAACCCAGCTCTTTGCTGATAAACGGCAACATAGTGGCGACTTGTTTGCTGTCGGACAGCGCAATTTTGCTCTCTTCAGCAGCACGCACCAGGCGATAACTGAGTCGCTGACGCCACACTTTTTGCAGGAATGCCACTTTCTCGGGTTCACGCGAATCGCGTACCAACTCGTTTAGCATGCGACCGTTGGCGCTGCTGTAGAAATCGTTTTGCGCAGGCACGTCGTTGATTGCCACCGCATTCCACCACGGCAATACCGGCAGCGCGATACCTTTTTCGGTTTGGCCGCCCATTCCCAGCAACGGAGAAAGCTGCTTAAACGCCAGCATAATGTCGAGATCGTTACCGCCAACGCGGCAACCGCTGTGGCCGAGTAAACTCTGTTCGCGGTCGCGACGAGCGCGCCATTGCGGCCCCATCAATAACACTGAACAGTCGGTTGTCCCGCCGCCGATATCGACGACCAGTACCTGTTTTTCTTCGGTTAACGTCGCTTCAAAATCAAGCCCTGCGGCGACGGGCTCGAACTGGAACACCACGTCTTTAAAACCTGCGCGATGTGCAGCGCGTTCAAGGATACCTTGCGCCTGCTGGTTTGCTTCATCGCCACCTAAGCCCTGGAAGTTTATCGGGCGGCCGATCACGGCCTGGGTAATTGGCTCGGCAACCTGGCTTTGTGCCTGTTTGCGAATGTGTAGCATCATGGCGCAAACCAAATCTTCAAACACGGCGACCTGCTGCGGTTTTAAACCGGTAGCACCGAGGAAAGATTTAGGTGATTTAACGAAGTAAACTTCTTCAGGATCTTCCATGTACTGGCGCAGGGAACTCAGCCCGAATTGCACACTGCCTGGCAAAACGTCGATGTCTTCATCGCGGTTAAAGGAGACTGCACGGCGCAACAACGCCTGAGTTTCAGTGCCGGTAGCCGGGACTTCATGATGGCGATATAGCCATTCACTGACTGACTCACGCGTCGGGGCGCACAACATTGAAGGAAGCAGCGTCGAGCCGTTTTCCATCTCCAGTGCTTGCGGAACACCATCGCGCATCACTGCCACAGAGCAGTTTGCAGTACCATAATCGAAGCCTATAAATTGCATAAAATCCCCATGCCGGTGAAGAAGGGGGGCGACTTTAGCGGAATTACTAAGACTAAACAATAGGACAAGAAAATGTATCAACTGAACTACAACCCGCCGTACGACTGGAATTGGATGTTTGGTTTTCTTGCCGGGCGTGCGGTTAACGGCATAGAGATTGTTACCGAAGAGCAGTATTGCCGCAGCTTTGCTTTGGGGGATCATCAGGGTCTGCTCACGCTGGAACCTGATGAAGCACGCTGCCAGCTAAACGTGACATTAAGCGAAGGGTTGCAGCCGGTGGCGCAGGAAGTTTTGCAACGCATCAGGCAACTGTTGGATCTCGATTGCCAGCCGCACACCATTCTGGAAAGCCTGGGGGAATTGTCGGCGGCACGTCCCGGTTTGCGCTTACCGGGTTGTATGGACACTTTCGAGCAATCTATTCGCGCGATTTTAGGGCAGCTCGTCAGTGTGGCGATGGCGGCGAAACTTACCAGTAAACTGGCGCAGGCTTTTGGCGAACCGCTGGTGGAAAATCCTGAGTGGTTTGTTTTTCCCACGCCCCAAAAGCTGGCCGCGTTACAACCTGAGCAGCTAAAACAGCTCGGAATGCCGTTAAAACGCGGCGAAGCCATTATTCATCTTGCGCAACTCATGGTGAATGGTGAGTTTCCGCTTAACAGCCCTGTGGATGTTGAGAGGGGCGTTAAAGTGTTAACCACGTATCCGGGGATTGGGCGCTGGACGGCAAACTACATTGCGCTACGGGGCTGGCAAGCCAAAGATGTTTTCTTGCCCGATGATTACCTGATTAAACAACGCTTCCCTGGTATGACGCCCGCGCAAATCCGCCGTTATGCGGAGCGCTGGAAACCCTGGCGCTCATACGCGCTGTTGCATATCTGGTATAGCGACGGCTGGGTTCCCGTCAATTGATGGCGAAATAACTGGAGTTGAGCAGCATCTCCAGCGGTAACGGTTGAGTGACTGCTTCGCCAAATATCAGATCGACGCCAATTCCTGACAGCGTATCCATCACCATCGGGATATCCGCCGGGCCTGCGATAGTTTGCAGCGTCTGGCGCTGTGCGTGACCCTGAATAATCGTCACCATCATTTCGTCCATCAGGTTGCAATGCACGTTCTGAATCAGTTCTTCATCGACAATGATGTAACTGAAGTATTGGCGCGCAACACGTTTAAAGATATCCAGGTCACGCCCCACATGGCTAAGAATCAACTGACAGCCGCTGTCATGCAGCCTTTTCAGGTTTCTTTCGATTTTTTCATCGTCGTTCTGGAGTACTTCGCAATGCACCATCAGGTGCAACAAGCGGGTTGGGAGCGCGCTTCGTGCGAACAGTGCCAGCAATTCGTCAACGACCTTGTCACACGGCAGGCTGTGAGAGGAGAGGGCAAGGGCGACGCCAAAGCCTTTGTTGGTTACGGACTGAGAAAACTTGCTGAAGAATTCGTTGAAGATCCGCAGATCGAGCGCGCAGTGCAACTCAGCATCGGTGACGGCTGTGCGGAACGTTTTCTCGTCAATGACCACGCCGTCGTTGCCCCAGAAGCGCAGCGAAAGCAGATAGAAGCTGGTTGTCTCCGGGATGCGCGGAGGTGCTACACCAAGGGCAATCATCAAGATCGGATTATCATTGATGATAGATTTTTGCTCGGCAAGGGTGATGTTTTGGCCATCTTTGCGGATGTCATGCTGGGAAGATTCAAAGACTGTTACCCGGCCACGGCCACCATTTTTTGAGGCATAACAGGCGATATCTGCCTGGGAAAGCACCTCAGATGCCAGGCGATTATCGGCATCAATTTGCGTGATCCCGGCGCTGGCACCAATGCGATGTAAACGCCCGTTCCACGTAAAGTGGTAATCATTGATGCTTTGGATAATCCGTTCCGAAATATGTCGCGCATTGTCAGACGAACAATCCGGCAGCAGCAATCCAAACTCATCGCCGCCCAGGCGCGCGAGGAAATCGCCAGTGCGTAACATACTGAGCATTAAAGAAGAAAGCTCACGCAACAGCGCATCGCCCGCCGCGTGACCCGCGGAATCGTTCACCGCTTTAAAGCGATCGAGATCGATAAACACTAACGCGTGGCGCTGACGATTTTCTCCGGCACTTTGCAGCAGGCGTTTAAGGTGGTTTTCAAAGCTGACCCGGTTTGCCAGATGAGTCAGCCCATCGTGTGAGGCGCTGTAGCTCAGCTGTTTGAGCATTTTACGCGATTCGGTGACGTCCTGAATAACCAGCACCGAGCCAATACTTTGCCCATCAAGTGTGGTCAGCGGTGTGATGCTGTAGTGAATGTCGTAGCTGCCACCGTTGCGGCAATGCAGAACCACATCGTGTTCAATCGTCGCGCGGGAATAATCACCGCTATGAATGTTTTCCATTACCGGGCCGTTGTCACCAAAGGTAATGTGTAGGATTGCCAGAATATGTTGACCAACCGCTTGCTGCTGCGGCCAGCCGCTCAACTTTTCGGCGATCGGATTCATAAAGGTGATATTCATATCCACATCAGTACAAATCACCGCTTCGCCAATCGAGTCCAGCGTAATGTGCAGACGCTCTTTTTCCTGATACAGCGCTTCGTTCAGCTGTTTCACTTCGGTCATATCCATGTTGATGCCCAGCAAACGCTCGACGTCACCATTTTTATTCAGTACGCGGTTGGCGAGAGAGCGAATATGGCGAATGCCTTCTTTGACATGAATGCGATATTCCATCTTAAATGGCACGCGAGCCTGCAAGGCATCGCGCACCGTTTTCTCAGCCGCAGGCGCATCATCAGCGACAATACGCTCCAGCCACAATGCGTAGGTAGGTTTCAGGTGCGCCGGAACCTCATAGAGATCAAACATACGTTTGTCCCAACTGATCACATCAGTCCCAAGATCCCATTCCCAGATACCAATACCGCCGGCCTCATTGGCCAGCGTGATGCGCTCCATCAGGCGTTTGTTCACCCATTCGGTGTGCTTGAGATCGTTAATGTCTTCGATTTGGGCGATTAAATAGAGTGGCGTGCCGTCAATATCTCGCACAATGGAAACCGCCAGCAGCGCCCACACCACATCACCTTTGCTGGTGTAGTAACGTTTTTCCATTGAATAACTATTGATACTGCCGCTGACCAACATATTGAGCTGGTGCAAGTCGGCGTGTAAATCTTCCGGGTGCGTAATTTGCTGGAAGGTGAGCGAACGGAGTTGCTCTGAGGTGTAACCGAGGAATTTACTCAGCGATTTATTCACCTGCAACCATTGCCCGTCGGTCGAAACCAGCGCCATACCGATAGCGGAATATTCCATGGCATTACGAAAACGTGCTTCGCTTTCGGTGATGTGTTTTCGTTCTTCACGAAATGAATACATCACCATGGTCATCACATTGGCAGGCAATAGAATCATCAGGAACGGCAGCCACGGTGCATTATCCATGACGGTTGTGTGGGGTTGTTGCATCGCGATGTGACCGTTGGTGGTCATCATTAATGAGACCACCATCAGCGTGCCGAGGAAAACAATAAAGGCTTCGAGGCGGGGCAGGCGAATAGCGCTCCACATCAGGAAAACAATAATAAAGGTAAATGGCCACGGCATATAACGCAGGGCGAGATAACTTAACGTCAGGGTAATGACAAAAGTGAATATTGTTTCTAATAATAATTTTGGATTTTTATGGCGTAAAAGGGTGCTGGGTTTAAACAATAAAGCGGTGGGCACCAGCGCCAGGCTGCCGATCATTTCGGATAGCATCCAGACGAAAAAAGTTTTGGCAACGCTTCCGCCATCAGGTCCGGCTAACCATACCGCCAGTATACCGCCGACAATCGGCGGGATGACGGCACTGCACATCACCAGCCGAACCCAATTATGCAAATTTTGGAGAGGATTATGCTGTGGCAGCAGGCGGCGCATTAATGTTGCACCAAGCACCGCTTCAATAATATTGATAGCGGTATAGCCCAAATTAATTTCGTTTAGGGGAAATAATACTGCTGTGGCGCATAAACTCCCCACAGCGCAAACCCCAATAACCATGGGCCACTGACGGAGTGAATTGCGGAATAAAGCCACCATCATGAGAGATGTCGGGAACCAAAGCGGCGCTAAAACAGTTCCAACCAGGGATAATTCGAGTGAATACAGGGTAAATATAAAGCTGAGAAACCCTAATACCACTGGCAGTATGAAGGAAGGCATTGCGATTAATTCTTTTGTGTTTTGTTTGATCATTACCGCAAATCCGTTAAGGCGTGCCGCCAGGTGCCATGCCCGGATGCAAATAAAAAGATAAGTTTCGGTTTATGCTAGTACAAACAATTTACATTTCCTATGTCGGTTGGTCATAATTTAACATTAAGAGGTAATAAAAAGTGATATTAGACATACTTATTTTCATCTCTTGATAATTGTCCCTGTTATTGGAAGGGCATTGCTGGATTAACCCTGAAAGCTAAAATCACCCGCCAACGTGCATTGCTCTGGTATCAGCGGGCGGATCTCCCTATAATTGCCGCGTTTGACGCATCTGCGTCCCCCTTCCTCAACATTTAAGTCAACAAGGCTCGTTACAACATGACTGACAAGTCCCATCAATGCGTCATCATCGGGATAGCCGGTGCGTCGGCTTCAGGAAAAAGTCTTATTGCCAGCACACTGTATCGCGAACTGCGCGATCAGGTTGGTGATGAACACATTGGTGTCATTCCAGAAGACAGTTACTACAAAGACCAAAGCCATCTTTCGATGGAAGAACGAGTTAAGACCAACTATGACCATCCTAACGCGATGGATCACAATTTGTTGTTCCAACACCTGCAAATGCTTAAAGCCGGAAACCCAATTGAACTCCCGGTTTACAGCTACGTGGAACACACCCGCACGGGTAACACTGTTCATTTAATGCCGAAGAAAGTCATCATTCTGGAAGGGATTTTGTTGCTGACGGATGCCCGTCTGCGCGAAGAGATGAACTTCTCCATTTTTGTTGATACGCCGCTGGATATTTGCCTGATGCGCCGCATGAAGCGTGACGTTAACGAACGTGGCCGCTCCATGGACTCCGTTATGGCTCAATATCAGAAAACCGTTCGCCCGATGTTCTTGCAATTCATTGAACCTTCTAAGCAGTATGCCGATATCATCGTGCCGCGCGGGGGTAAAAACCGTATTGCCATTGATATTCTTAAGGCGAAAATCAGTCAGTTCTTTGAGTAATCTCCAGGCGTAAAAACCACCGCACCTGCAATGTGAAAGACGACGGGTATCATGAAATTCCGCTATTTACCCGTCGTTGCGTGGCTATCTGCGCCGCGCTGTGGCAGGGTAAACAAAACTGAGCTTGAGATAAGGAGCATCTGAAATGCGTTTGTGTGACCGCGATATAGAGGCCTGGCTTGATGACGGGCGCTTAACGATTACCCCTCGTCCGCCAGTTGAACGCATTAGCGGTGCTACCGTTGATGTGCGCCTGGGGAATAAATTCCGTACTTTCAGCGGCCATACTGCTCCGTTTATCGACTTAAGCGGACCTAAAGATGAAGTGAGCGAAGCATTAGAGCGCGTGATGAGTGACGAAATTGTTCTCCGCGAAGGCGATGCTTTCTATCTGCATCCAGGCGAACTGGCTTTAGCGGTAACGCTTGAGTCCGTGACCATTCCTGCTGATTTAGTCGGTTGGTTAGATGGCCGTTCATCTTTAGCGCGTTTAGGCTTGATGGTTCACGTTACGGCTCACCGCATCGACCCAGGCTGGCATGGTTGCATCGTACTGGAGTTCTTTAATTCCGGTAAACTGCCTTTGGCTTTACGTCCTGGTATGATGATTGGCGCGCTAAGCTTTGAACCCCTTTCTGGCCCGGCTGCACGTCCTTACAACAGCCGCCAGGATGCAAAGTATCGCGATCAGCAAGGTGCGGTTGCAAGCCGTATTGATAAGGACTGAGTTCCCATCTGTATGAGGGCTGTATGAAACGATTTATAACCACGCTGATGATATTGCTGGTCGTGCTGGTGGCCGGCCTTTCTGCGTTGGTATTGTTGGTTAACCCCAATGATTTTCGTGCATATATGGTGCGCCAGGTTGAAACCCGTAGCGGTTATCAGCTTCATCTGGATGGCCCGCTGCGTTGGCATGTCTGGCCGCAGCTCAGTATTTTATCAGGGCGTATGTCGCTGACGGCTCCAGGGGCAAGCCAGCCGTTGGTCAGTGCCGATAACATGCGCCTCGACGTGGCTTTAGTTCCGCTGTTATCCCATCAGTTGAAAGTCCAGCAGGTGATGCTCAAAGGTGCGGTGATTCAACTCACTCCGCAAACTGAAGAGCGTCGTCCGAAAGATGCGCCCGTTGGGCCATCAACCGGCATTACCCCGCCAGCTGAAGACCGTGGCTGGTCGTTTGATATTGCGAAGCTAAAAGTTGCCGATAGTGTGCTGGTGTTTCAGCATGACGGCGATGAACAAATCACCGTGCGCAATATCAATCTGCAAATGGAACAAAATGACAGAAAGCTGGCGCACATTGAGCTTAGCAGCCGCATTAACCGCGATCAGCGCGACCTGAATTTTTCTATGGTGGCTGACCTCGACGCCAGTAATTACCCTCAACAGCTCACGGCGAATATCTCGAAGCTGGATTACCAGTTACGCGGTGCCGACCTTCCGGTCAGTGGCATTGCCGGGAATGCGACCTTCGCAGCCAGTTGGTCTGATCCGCAACATCTTCTTGAATTTAACCAGCTGCAACTGACGGCAAACGATAGCGACCTGCAAGGTAACGGGCGTGTAGTGCTCGAAGATAAGCCTCAATGGCAGCTCGATCTGCGCTCCAGTAAACTGAATCTTGATGCGCTGGTTGCTGAAAATGCCGTGACCAGCACAAAAGTCGTGCAGCAGGCGCAACAGCAAAGCAGTTTGCCACGCCCGGTGATTGCCTCCGGCGTAGACGATAACACTTATCAGAGCCTGCGCGGTTTCAGCGCACAGGTGAAAATTGCTGCGGGAAATGTGCGTTGGCGCGGGCTGGACTTCACCGATGTTCAGTCGGCGATGACTAACCAATATGGTTTGCTGAAAGTTTCAGAGCTGGCAGGCAAGTTTGGTAAAGGCAGCATGTCATTCCCCGGCGTTCTGGATGCGCGTAAAAACGAGCCGAGTTTAAACTTCAATCCGAAAGTCACTGACATCGAAATTGGGCCGATCCTCACTGCCTTCGATTATCCGATTGCTTTGACAGGATTGCTGTCGATGGAGGGCGACTTTAGCGGTGACAAGCTCAATGCTGATGCATTCCGCCGCAGCTGGCAGGGCGATGCGAACATCACCATGTCGAATACCACAATGCAGGGGATGAACTTCCAGCAAATGATTCAGCAGGCCGTTGCCCGCAGTAATGGCGATGTGCAGGCCCAGCAAAACTATGACAACGTCACCACGCTTGAAAGTTTTGCAGCGCAGGCGAGCCTTGATAACGGTCAACTCACCCTCGGCAACATGTCGGGCAAGTCTTCAATGCTGGAACTCACTGGCAAAGGGACGCTGGACCTGGTTAAGCAGCAGTGCGACACGCGGTTTAACGTCACGGTGCTGGGAGGCTGGGAAGGGGACAGCAAGCTGATTGAAGTGCTGAAAACCACGCCTATTCCGCTTCGGGTTTACGGCCCGTGGCAGAAGCTAAATTACTCTCTGCAAGTGGATCAGGCACTGCGCAAGCAGTTGCAGGGCGAAGCGAAACGTCGGTTGAATGACTGGCTGGATAAGCACAAAGACAGCAAAAATTCGAAAGACGTGAAAGAGTTGCTAAATAATCTGTAGCGTTGTTTTGTAGGGTGGATAAGTCGTAGACGTCATTCACCATGTATGTCGGCTTTTGTCGGATGACGCTGGCGCTTATCCGACCTACGACAAGTTTGTCATCACCCTCAGAGAGAACCGAAAGGTTCTCTCTTTTGTTTTACACTTCGTAATCCATCTCTTCATCATCCTCGAGCGGCACAATTTGCACCTTCTGCACCCGGTGGCTTTCCACTTGCAGCGTGCGCAACAGAAAATCCCCCACCTGGACTGCTTCCCCGCTAACCGGAATATGTTGCAGTAACTCCATCAGCAAACCGGCGATGGTGTGATAGTTACGTTTCTCATCAAGCGGCAGCGGCACATACTGGATTAAATCCTCGAGCGGCATATGCCCGTTGGCTGTCCAGGTGCCGTCCGGGTTTTTCTGGATATCATGGCGCGCATCAATCTCTTCGATTTCGTTGGGCAAGTTACCGGCGATGGTCTCCATCACGTCACTTAATGTCACCACACCTTCGACGGAACCAAATTCATCGACCACAAAGGCAAAGTGCGTGCGCCCATTGCGAAACTGTTCCAGCGCGGCCAACAGCGGCAGCGTTTCCGGGAATATCAGTGGCTGGCGAATCAATGCCTCAAGATTAAGCGGCTCGCCCTTCAGCGACTGCTGGAGCAAATCAATGACGTGCACCACACCTAAAATTTCATCGCCTTCACCAGTAATGACCACGCGGGTATGCTGATTTTTGTCCAGCAACGCGCGCGTTTGTTCCTCTGGATCGCCAAGTTTGATGTGCTCGACATCATGGCGTGACGTCATGATGCTGCTGACGGTACGCCGGTTCAGATTGAGCACTCGTTCAATCATCAATCGTTCCTGAGGCTCAAAAATTTCATCCTGTTGCGAGTGGTCAGCAATCAACGATGCCGTTTGCGCATCCAGCTCCGCTTCTTCCTTTTTACCGTTAAGGAGCCTTAAAACAGCCTCGGCGGTGCGCTGGCGCAATGACTGGTCGGCTGATAAGAAGCGACGGCGATTGAAAATGGCGAGCTGATTCAGGCTCTCAATCATCACCGAGAAACCAATTGCGGCGTACAGATAGCCCTTCGGAATATGGTAACCAAAACCGTCGGCCACCAGACTAAAGCCAATCATCAACAGAAAACTCAGGCACAAAATCACGATGGTTGGGTGATTGTTCACAAAGCGCGTCAGGGCTTTGCTGGCAAGCAGCATCAGACAAATGGCGATGATCACCGCAGCCATCATGACGGGCAAATGGTCGACCATCCCCACAGCGGTAATCACTGAGTCGAGAGAAAACACCGCATCAAGAACGACGATTTGTGCGACCACTGGCCAGAAGCGCGCCCCCCGTCGCTGCGTGTGGGATTCGCTGTCTTTACCTTCAAGGCGTTCGTTTAGCTCGACGGTAGCTTTGAATAACAAGAACAGGCCGCCAAACAGCATGATTAAATCCCTGGCGCTGAATGCCAGTTCACCGAGATGAAACAGCGGACGGGTCAGCGTTACCAGCCAGGAAATAGAAGCCAGCAACAGCAAACGCATTAACATCGCCAGTATCAACCCCGTGACACGAGCACGGTCGCGCTGAGCCGGGGGAAGTTTTTCGGCAAGTATTGCGATAAACACCAGGTTATCGATACCCAGAACCAATTCAATAACGACCAGAGTCACCAGTCCTGCCCAGATTGAGGGGTCGACAATCCATTCCATACGCCGGTCAGTACCTCATTAAAGATGACAAATGTCACAATGAAATGATGGATACTCACCGGGGAAATTGCAATGCCAGATGCGGGAATAATCCATTCATGCTGAATTATTGTGCCTGCCTCGCTTAATTCCACTTAATCACCAGGGTAAATAATTAATATTTTGCTAAATAAAGGGTAATTGCCTTTTCTTATATTAAAAATTACATGAGATAGTTCTGTATATTCCCTTTCGGCGTATCACTTATTAATTTTCTGTCAATATAAAGAAAATCCTAAACGCGTGTAAATGTGCTGTTAATACTAATCTTAAAAGTCAGGTTCTCCTTCTGCGGAACCTTGCCTGATATAGGGTTAGCTGTAACAATCGATATCGGTGTCTGATATTAGATGTATTTTTTATATTCGCTGAAGCCATGATATTTAACCTGGCACCGCAGGTTTTATTTTCTAAGATAATTCTTTGAATTTAATTTCTGTAACGATTGCCCATTATAACTTGTCTTTTTTCAGTAGGTTGGTGACTGTAAGCCAGGGGCGGTAGCATGCCCGAAGGCCAGAGAATAAGCCTCAATTATTCTGTCAATAGGATGTCGGGAAATAAGAGTTTTTTTAGGATTGATGCCAGATATTTCTGCGGCAACCAGGTTTAAATTCAGACCTCATTCAAATACCTAACGAGTCACTTATTTTATTCGCTCAGGATAATTACTCTGCCATAGTGATAAATACTCAATGATAAAATACAAACTTAAATTGATGCCTTTATTGGTGTCAGTAACCCTTATGAGTGGTTGCACAGTGCTCCCCGGTAGCAATATGTCTACGATGGGGAAAGATGTTATCAAGCAACAGGATTCAGACTTCAATCTGGATCGCATGGTTAACGTTTATCCGTTAACGCCGCGTCTGGTTGAACAATTACGCGTACGCCCTGCGGTGGCACAGCCAAATATGTCTCTGGACCAGGAGATTGCAGCTTACCAATATCGTGTTGGCCCAGGGGATGTCCTGAACGTCACCGTCTGGGATCACCCGGAACTCACCACACCTGCGGGCCAATATCGTAGCTCAAGCGATGCCGGTAACTGGGTGCAGTCTGACGGCACGATGTTCTATCCGTATGTCGGCAAAGTAAAAGTCACGGGTAAAACCCTTTCTGAAATTCGTAGTGATATTACCAGCCGCCTTGCGACGTACATCGCAGACCCGCAGGTGGACGTTAATATCGCTGGGTTCAGATCTCAAAAAGCCTACGTCTCGGGCCAGGTCAACAAATCAGGGCAACAGGCGATTACCAACGTTCCGCTTACCGTTCTGGATGCGATCAATGCCGCAGGTGGCCTGACGGATGCCGCCGACTGGCGCAACGTGGTGCTGACGCACAACGGCCAGGAAAAGCGCATTTCTCTGCAAGCCCTGATGCAAAACGGCGACCTGAGCCAGAACCATCTTCTGTACCCTGGCGACATTTTATTCGTGCCGCGCAATGACGACCTGAAAGTGTTCGTGATGGGTGAAGTGAAGAAACAAACCACCCTCAAAATGGACTTCAGCGGCATGACGCTGACCGAAGCGCTCGGCCAGGCCGAAGGTCTGGATATGACCTCATCTAATGCCAGCGGCATCTTCGTTATTCGCCCAATCAAAGAGAAGCAGGGCGGCAAAATCGCCAACATTTATCAGCTTGATATGTCCGATGCGACCTCGCTGGTGATGGGCACCGAATTCCAGCTGCAACCTTACGACGTGGTGTATGTGACCACCGCACCAGTCACGCGTTGGAATCGCCTGATCAACCAACTGCTGCCAACCATCAGTGGCGTTCGTTATATGACGGATACCGCCAAAGATATCCATACCTGGTAACGCGCTATGTTCAACAAAATTCTGGTTGTTTGTGTGGGGAATATTTGCCGTTCCCCAACCGCTGAGCGGTTATTAAAAAATTACCATCCGCAGCTTACTGTGACTTCCGCAGGGCTTGGGGCGCTGGTGGGAAAAGGGGCGGATGTGGGCGCTATCCGCGTGGCCGAGCAGCACAACCTCTCGCTTGAGGGGCATTGTGCGAAGCAGGTCTCCGGAAAAATGTGCCGCGAATACGACCTGATCCTCGCCATGGAAAAACGCCATATCTCCGCAATTTGCGAAATGGCTCCAGAGATGCGCGGCAAAGTGATGCTGTTCGGTCACTGGGATGCGGAACGGGAAATTCCCGATCCGTATCGCAAAAGCCACGACGCTTTTGAAGCGGTTTACGGTCTTCTGGACCAGAGCGCTCAGAAATGGGCTAACGCACTCAACGCTCATCAGGGATAACAATGACAGAAAAATCACGCCGTCCGAGCGCCCCGACTGAGGGCAATGACGAAATTGATATTGGCCGATTGTTTGGCACGGTTCTCGAAGCCCGCTGGTGGGTTTTGGGGATCACCGCCGTCTTCGCCATTCTTGCCACCGTCTACGCGATGTTTGCCACACCCATCTATAAAGCCGATGCGCTGGTGCAAATTGAACAAAACGCCGGTAACTCGCTGGTCAACGACATCAGCTCCGCGCTCTCAAACAAACCGCCAGCATCTGCTGCGGAAATGCAGCTGATTCAATCGCGCCTGGTATTAGGCAAAACGGTTGACGATCTCAACCTTGATATTGCGGTGGAGAAAAACAGCTTCTGGTTATTGGGCGCGGGTTGGGACCGCTTGCAGGGTCGCCAAAATGACACCGTTGTGGTCGATACTTTTAACCTCCCAGCGGGGCAGGGCAAAAATATCTTCACCGTCGAAGTCACTAGCCCAACGCAATATCAGCTCACCAGTGATAACGGATTTAGCGCCAAAGGGCAGGTCGGGCAAACCCTCAGCAAAGATGGCATCACCATGAACGTGAGTGCGATTAAAGCGCAAGTGGGCGATACCTTTACCGTCACAAAATATTCCACGCTTGGCATGATCAACCAGCTACAGGGCAACCTGGTGGTCGCTGAAAACGGTAAAGATACCGGGGTATTAAGCCTTTCTTACACCGGTGAAGACCGGGATAAAATTCGCGATATCCTCGACAGCATCACGCGCAATTATCTTGAGCAGAACGTACAGCGCAAATCGGAAGAAGCGGCGAAAAGCCTGAAGTTCCTTGCCGAACAATTGCCAGAAGTGCGCACGCGTCTGGATGCCGCTGAAAACAAGCTCAACGCCTATCGCCAACAGCAAGATTCGGTTGATTTGTCGCTTGAAGCGAAATCTGTGCTCGACACCATGGTGAACATTGACGCGCAGCTTAACGAGTTGACCTTCAAAGAAGCTGAAATTTCCAAGCTATATACCAAAGTTCACCCGGCGTACCGCACGCTGCTGGAAAAACGTAAAACGCTGGAAGATGAGAAAGCGCGTCTGAATGGTCGTGTGACGGCCATGCCGAAAACCCAACAAGAAATCGTGCGTTTGACGCGTGATGTGGAATCCGGCCAGCAGGTTTACATGCAATTGCTGAACAAACAGCAAGAGCTGAAAATCACCGAAGCCAGCACCGTGGGCGATGTACGCATTGTTGATGCGGCGATTGCGCAGCCTGGAATGGTTAAACCGCAACGGGCGTTGATTATTCTCGGCAGCATTATTCTTGGCCTGATGCTTTCTATTATGGGCGTGCTGCTACGCTCGCTGTTCAACCGTGGCATCGAAAGCCCGGCGGTGCTGGAAGAGGCGGGGATTGGTGTTTACGCCAGCATTCCACTTTCCGAATGGCAGAAATCTCGTGATAACGCCACGGTTCGCGGTGTGAAAGCGGCGAAGCGCAATAAACAAAGCCAACTGCTGGCGGTGGGCAATCCCACGGATCTCGCCATCGAAGCCATTCGCAGCCTGCGCACCAGTCTGCACTTCGCCATGATGCAGGCATCGAACAATGTTCTGATGCTCACCGGTGTCAGCCCGTCGATTGGTAAAACCTTTGTCTGCGCCAACCTGGCCGCCGTAATTAGCCAGACCAACAAACGCGTGTTGCTTATCGACTGCGATATGCGCAAAGGCTACACCCACGAACTGCTCGGAACCACCAACAACAATGGCCTGGCCGAAGTGCTGACCGGGCAGGCGGAAATCACCCGCTGTGCGCAAAAAACGTCAGTGCCTAATTTCGACCTCATCCCGCGCGGTGTGGTGCCTTCAAACCCTTCTGAACTGCTGATGAGCGAGCGCTTTGCCGAGCTGATTGCATGGGCAAGCAAGAACTACGACCTGGTATTGATCGATACCCCGCCAATTCTCGCGGTGACCGATGCTGCCGTTGTGGGCCGCCACGCAGGCACCACTTTGATGGTGGCGCGTTATGCGGTGAACACGCTCAAAGAAGTCGAAACCAGCCTTAGCCGCTTTGAACAAAACGGTATCAACGTCCGCGGCGTTATCCTGAACTCCATCTTCCGCCGTGCGGCGGGATATGAAGATTACGGTTACTACGAATACGAATATAAGTCCGATGCGAAATAGTCAGGCATCAGCTGGCGGATGACGCTTTGCTTATCCGCCCTACATTTCACGCCCTGTAGGGTGGATAAGCGATAGCGTCATCCACCAATAAATAAAAACGATTTTCGGGGGAGCGCCATGAATAACCCACTTATCTCTATTTATATGCCGACATGGAATCGTCAGCAGCTGGCAATCCGCGCCATTAAATCCGTGTTGCGCCAGGATTATGAACACTGGGAAATGTTAATCGTTGACGACTGCTCTTCATCCTACGAACAGCTCCAACGCTTTGTGGAAGAACTCGGTGACGCGCGCGTGCGTTACACCCGCAATGATTTCAACTCCGGCGCGTGTTCAGTGCGTAACCAGGCCATCAGCCAGGCGACGGGCGAATTGATCACGGGTATTGATGATGATGACGAATGGACGCCTAATCGCCTGTCCGTTTTTCTGGAGCACAAACACCAACTGGTGACACACGCCTTTTTATACGCCAACGACTACGTCTGCGAAGGGCAGGTTTATTCCCAGCCCGCCAGTCTGCCGTTGTACCCAAAATCACCGTTTTCATTAAAGCTGTTTTATAAGCGAAATATTATTGGTAATCAGGTGTTTACCTACGCCAGTCGCTTCAAGGCTTGCCTGTTTGATACCACACTGGCTGCGGCTCAGGACTACGACATCTTCCTGCGAATGGTGGTCGAGTACGGTCAACCCTGGAAAGTGGAAGAAGCCACGCAAATTTTGCATGTTAATCACGGTGAAATGCAGATCACCAAATCGCCGAAAAAATTCGCCGGGTACTTCCACTTCTACCGAAAACACAAAGATAAATTCGATCGGGCCAGCAAGAAATACCAGCTGTTTACCCTCTACCAAATCCGCAATAAACGCATGTCTTTACGCACGTTATTAGCGCTGTTGAGCGTGCGTAACACCAAACGTCTTGCCGACGGACTACGGGGGAAATAACCGTGCTTGAAGATCTGCGCGCAAATTCCTGGAGCCTGCGCCCGTGCTGCATGGTGATGGCTTATCGCATCGCGCATTTTTGCTCGGTGTGGCGCAAAAAAAGCGTCATCAACAATCTCTGGGCGGCACCGGTCATCCTGCTTTATCGCTTTATCACCGAATGCCTGTTTGGCTATGAAATCCAGGCAGGCGCCACCATCGGGCGTCGTTTTACTATTCATCACGGTTATGCCGTGGTCATCAATAAGTTCGTGGTTGCCGGAGACGATTTCACTATTCGCCACGGCGTCACCATTGGCAATCGCAGCAAAAGCAATGATTGCCCGGTGATTGGCAATGGTGTCGAACTCGGCGCGAATGTGGTGATTATTGGTGATATCACGGTGGGTAATAACGTGGTGGTCGGTGCAGGAAGTGTGGTGCTGGACAACGTGCCGGACAATGCGCTGGTCGTCGGCCAGAAAGCGCAAGTAAAGGTTATAAAATGAATATCTTACAATTCAACGTGCGCCTGGCTGAAGGCGGGGCGGCAGGTGTCGCGCTGGATCTTCATCAGCGCGCCAACGCCGCCGGTTTTAGCTCCCGTTTTATCTATGGTTACGGCAAAGGCGGAAAGAAAAGCGCCAGCCACGATAAATTCCCGGGCGTAGTAAAACACACGCCGCGACTCACATCGATTGCCAACATTATTCTGTTCCGCTTTTTCAACCGCGACCCGTTTGGCAACCTCAATAACCTGTATCGCAAAGTGACCCGAAGCATCGGCCCGGTGGTTCTGCATTTCCATGTGGTCCACAGCTACTGGCTGAATCTGGAAGAGATGGTGACGTTTTGCCAGCGCGTGAAAGCCCATAAAGCAGATGTCACTTTTGTCTGGACGCTACACGACCACTGGAGCATTACCGGGCGCTGTGCGTTCCTCGATGGATGCGATGGCTGGAAAACCGGCTGTCAGAAATGCCCGACGCTAAATAACTATCCGCCGGTGAAAACCGATCGCGCCCATTTGCTGGTGGACACCAAACGCCAGTTGTTCCGCGAAATGTTAGCGCTGGGCTGCCAGTTTATCTCCCCGAGCCAGCATGTGGCTGATGCTTTTAATCGTATCTACGGGGCAGGGCGCTGCAAAATTATCAACAACGGAATCGACGTCGCAACTGAAGCGATTCTGGCTGAACTGCCGCTGACGAGTGCGGCGGGTGACAAGCCCAAAGTGGCCGTGGTGGCACACGATTTACGTTATGACGGTAAAACCAACCAGCAGCTGGTGCAGGCGATTATGGCGCTGGGGGATGAAATTGAACTGCACACCTTCGGGAAATTCTCGCCGTTTAATGGCCCGAACGTCGTGAATCACGGCTACATGAGCGACAAAAAAGCGCTGATGAGTGAGCTTAATGAAATGGACTCGCTGGTGTTCAGTTCGCAGGTGGATAACTACCCGCTGATTTTGTGCGAAGCGCTGTCGATTGGCGTGCCGGTTATCGCCACACAAAGTGACGCCGCCGATGAAGTGCTGCGCAAAGTCGACGGTAAAACCTTTAGCGATATGCGCGTGCTGGAACTGGTGAAAATGCCAAAAGAAGCGCTCGCCCAGCAGGTGTTTGGCAAGGATTTGCAGAGTTTCAAAACTGCGAGTCGCCAGGCGTTCAGTGGACAACAGATGCTGGAGGAATATGTCTCGTTCTATCAGAATCTGTAGTTATCTGCTGCTGCCGTTCATCTATCTGGTGGTCAACGTCAAGTTGGCCTCACTCGGAGAAAGTTTCCCGATAACGATAGTCACCTTCTTGCCCGCCATTCTCTTTTTGTACATTGAACGCATTAGCGTCAAAAAATTGATGATTGCTTTGGGCATCGGTGCGGGACTCACCGCATTTAACTACATCTTTGGTCAATCGCTGGATGCCAGCAAATATGTCACCTCGACATTATTGTTTGTTTATATCGTGCTGATCATGGCGATGACGTGGAGCTGCCGCTTCAAAACTATTTCCCAACGTAATCACCGTAAGTTATTAAGGTTATTTTATGGTGTCGTCGGCATTATTGTGATGTTGGCAGCAGCAGAAATGGCTCAGATTATCCTTACTGGTGGCAGTAGCCTGATTGAGAAAATTTCGAAGTTTCTTATATACAGTAACAGCTATGTTCTGAACTTTATTAGCTTCGGCGGTAAGCGTACCACGGCTCTTTATTTTGAACCGGCGTTCTTCGCTCTGGCGTTAATCTCAATTTGGCTCAGTATCAAACAGTTCGGTATCAAAACACCAAAAACTGATGGTATGATTCTTTTGGGGATAGTGCTTTCCGGATCGTTTTCAGGGGTAATGACTTTTATCCTGTTCTATTTGCTTGAGTGGGCATTTCAATACCTTAATAAAAATGCAATAAAGAAGAAGTTACCATTAGCGATAATTTCTCTCTCCGTGTTTTTAGTAGGGTTAATATTCGCATTCCCTTATATCGCCACACGCCTCGGTGATTTGGGAACGGAAGGTTCGTCATCGTATTATCGTATTATTGGCCCTCTGGCGATGGTCGGGCATTCATTGACCAATATTGATGGGGTAGTGCGGTTCGGATCTTTATATGAATATGTCGCATCATTCGGAATCTTTAACGGTGCGGATGTCGGTAAAACAGTAGACAATGGTTTGTATCTGCTAATTATTTATTTTTCATGGCTCGCGGTATTACTAACAATTTGGTATATGTGGAAAGTCATTAAAATGATGCGTACGGCATTTGGTAATAATGAAAATTACCGTGTGCAATTATGGCTCTTTACCCCTGTATCACTGTTTTTTACCGGTTCAATTTTTAGCCCTGAATATGCGTTCTTAATTGTTTGCCCGTTTATTTTACGTAAAGCACTCAATATTACGAACACCTGAGGTCAATAACAATGCTGCTAAGTGTCATCACGGTTGCTTATAAAAATCTTGCCGGAATAGAAAAAACCTGGCAGTCGCTGGCCCATTTAGCGAAGGCGCCTGGTATCACATTTGAGTGGATTGTGGTTGATGGTGGCTCGCAAGATGGTACCGCCGAGTTTCTGGAAAACCTGAATGGGCAGTACAACTTACGGTTCGTGAGTGAGAAAGATAACGGCATTTATGATGCGATGAACAAAGGCATTGATATGGCTCAGGGCCGTTATGCGTTGTTCCTTAACTCAGGTGATGTTTTCCATCAGGATATCGTAAATGTCGCCCGCCAGCTTGCTGAAAGGCCGTTGACAGAAAATGCCATGATCATTGGCGATGCATTATTAGACTTTGGCGACGGCACAAAAATAGAGCGTCGGGCAAAGCAGGGTTGGTATATTTACCACAGTTTGCCAGCAAGCCATCAGGCAATATTTTTCCCTATGGATGGTCTGCTCAAATACCCGTATGACCTGCAATACAAAGTATCTTCGGATTACGCCCTGGCGGCCAAAATGTATAAAGGCGGTTATGCATTTAAACGCGTCAAGGGGATTGTCTCCGAATTTTCAATGGGCGGTGTTTCTACCACCAATAATATTGAGTTGTGCCGTGATGCGAGAAGCGTGCAGCGCAGAATATTACACGTCCCAGGCTTTATTGCGGAGTTGTCTTATAAGCTCCGCTTACGCACCACCGGAAAATCAAAAGCATTATATAACAAAGCCTGATTCTGTAGGTCGGATTAGCGTCAGCGACATCCGACGAAAAAGTAGGAAATATTATGCAGGAATTGAATGGCTTCTCGGTGCCGAAAGGTTTTCGGGGTGCAAACTCTATTAAGGTTCAACTCTGGTGGGCAGTACAAGCAACATTATTTGCCTGGTCACCACAAGTGTTATATCGCTGGCGGGCATTTTTATTACGCTTGTTTGGCGCACGAATCGGTAAAGGTGTTGTGATTCGTCCGTCAGTGAAAATTACTTACCCATGGAAATTAACCCTCGGGGATTATGCCTGGGTAGGCGATGACGCCGTGTTATATACGCTGGGTGAAATAACGATTGGAGCAAATTCTGTCGTTTCACAAAAATGTTATTTATGTACCGGCAGTCACGATTATATGAGCAAACATTTCGATATTACTGCCACGCCAATTGTTATTGGTGAGAAATGTTGGCTTGCCACGGATGTCTTTGTTTCACCTGGCGTCACGATTGGAAATGGCACCGTCGTCGGTGCTCGCAGCAGTATTTATAAATCGTTACCGGCAAATGCCGTTTGCCGGGGAAATCCGGCAGTGGTTATTCGGCAACGCATTATGCCCTCACCCTAACCCTCTCCCCCAGGAG
>NZ_JMPI01000035.1 GCF_000735355.1 Buttiauxella agrestis ATCC 33320 | reverse complement strand
TTCCCCCTCTCCCTCAGGGAGAGGGCTGGGGTGAGGGTGATACACAAATGTTTAAAGAGGAAAATACATTATGACTAAAGTAGCTCTCATCACGGGTGTTACCGGACAAGACGGCTCTTATCTGGCGGAACTGCTGCTGGAAAAAGGTTATGAAGTTCACGGTATTAAACGTCGCGCATCTTCTTTCAACACCGAACGTGTTGATCATATTTATCAGGATCCGCATTCCGGTAATCCTAAATTCCATCTGCACTACGGTGATCTGACGGACAGCTCTAACCTGACCCGTATTCTTTCCGAAGTGCAGCCGGATGAAGTGTATAACCTCGGCGCAATGAGCCACGTAGCGGTTTCTTTCGAGTCCCCGGAATACACCGCTGATGTGGATGCGATGGGAACCTTGCGTCTGCTGGAAGCGATTCGCTTCTTAGGTCTTGAGAAGAAAACCCGTTTCTATCAGGCATCGACGTCTGAGCTGTATGGCCTGGTGCAGGAAACCCCGCAGAAAGAAACCACACCTTTCTACCCGCGCTCTCCGTATGCCGTAGCCAAACTTTACGCCTACTGGATCACTGTAAACTACCGCGAATCGTACGGCATGTTTGCCTGTAACGGCATTCTGTTCAACCACGAATCCCCACGCCGTGGCGAAACATTTGTGACTCGCAAAATCACCCGCGCTATCGCCAACATCGCTCAGGGCCTGGAAAAATGCCTGTATCTGGGCAACATGGATTCCCTGCGTGACTGGGGCCATGCCAAAGACTACGTAAAAATGCAGTGGATGATGTTGCAGCAAGACAACCCGGAAGACTTCGTGATTGCGACCGGCGTGCAGTATTCCGTGCGCGAATTCGTGGAAATGGCGGCGGCACAACTGGGCATCAAACTGCGCTTTGAAGGCACCGGTGTGGACGAGAAGGGCATCGTTGTTTCCGTGACCGGCCATGACGCACCGGGTGTGAAACCAGGCGATGTCATTATCTCCGTTGACCCGCGTTATTTCCGTCCTGCTGAAGTGGAAACCCTGCTGGGCGACCC
This sequence comes from Buttiauxella agrestis ATCC 33320, assembly GCF_000735355.1. GTDB lineage: Bacteria > Pseudomonadota > Gammaproteobacteria > Enterobacterales > Enterobacteriaceae > Buttiauxella > Buttiauxella agrestis. The sequence goes on along the minus strand of NZ_JMPI01000035.1, from coordinate 4,945 downwards.
AACTAAAGCACACGAAAAACTGGGCTGGAAACCAGAAATTACGCTGCGTGAAATGGTTGGCGAAATGGTCGCTAAAGACCTTGAAGCGGCGAAAAAGCATTCGTTGCTGAAGTCACACGGCTACGAGGTTGCCATCGCGCTGGAGTCCTGAGCATGAATAAACAACGTATCTTTGTTGCCGGCCATCGTGGGATGGTCGGTTCCGCCATCGTTCGTCAGCTCGAGCAACGTGCAGACGTTGAACTGGTGCTGCGTAACCGCGACGAGCTGAACCTGCTTGATGGCGCAGCGGTGAATGCTTTCTTTGCCGAGCAGCGCATTGATCAGGTTTACCTGGCGGCGGCGAAAGTGGGCGGAATTGTAGCTAACAACACGTATCCGGCGGACTTCATCTATGAAAATATGATGATCGAAGCCAACATTATTCACTCTGCGCACACGCACAACGTGAATAAGCTGTTGTTCCTCGGTTCCTCGTGCATCTATCCGAAAATGGCGAACCAGCCGATGGCGGAAAGCGAGCTTCTGCAAGGCACGCTTGAAGCGACCAACGAGCCGTACGCGATTGCCAAAATCGCGGGTATCAAACTGTGCGAGTCTTACAACCGCCAGTACGGTCGTGATTATCGCTCGGTAATGCCAACCAATTTGTATGGCCCGCACGATAACTTCCACCCGAGCAACTCGCACGTGATTCCGGCGTTGCTGCGTCGTTTCCACGAAGCGACTGCGCAAAACTCGCCTGATGTGGTGGTGTGGGGCAGCGGTACGCCAATGCGTGAGTTCCTGCACGTTGACGATATGGCGGCAGCCAGCATTCATATTATGGAGCTGGCAAGCGAGGTGTGGCAGGAAAATACCCAGCCGATGCTTTCCCATATTAACGTCGGCACCGGTGTGGATTGCACTATCCGCGAACTGGCGCAAACCATCGCCAAAGTGACCGGTTACCGTGGCCGCGTGGTGTTTGATGCCACCAAACCTGATGGCACGCCGCGCAAACTGCTAGATGTGACGCGCCTGCGCCGTCTGGGCTGGTATCCGGAAATTACCCTGGAGCCTGGCCTTGCCAGCACCTACCAGTGGTTCCTCGAACACCAGCAACGGTTCCGGGGGTAAGTATGTTTTTGAGTGCTGAAGACTTCGCAACCGTTGTCCGCTCCACACCGCTGATTTCCATCGATTTGATTGTTGAAAATCAGGCAGGAGAATTCCTGTTGGGCTTACGCACTCAGCGCCCGGCGCAGAACTTTTGGTTCGTGCCGGGTGGCCGGGTACAAAAAGACGAAACGCTGGAGCGTGCTTTTGCGCGCTTAACCGAAGCCGAATTAGGCCAGCGGTTTACTCTTTCAGACGGTGAGTTTTACGGCGTGTGGCAGCACTTCTACGACGACAATTTCTCCGGGCCGGATTTCTCCACCCACTATGTGGTGCTGGGGTTCCGTCTGAGAGTTGATGCCGCAAAACTGCAATTGCCGGATGCGCAGCACAGCGATTATCGCTGGTTAACGCCGGAGCAATTGCTGGCTCGCGACGATGTGCACGACAACAGCCGTGCATATTTTCTGGCCGATAAGGCAGATAAGGTCATCGGATTATGAAAATTCTGGTGTACGGAATTAACTACTCACCGGAATTAACCGGTATCGGGAAATACACCGGTGAGATGGTTGAGTGGATGACGAGCCAGGGCCATGAGGTGCGGGTCATTACCGCACCACCTTATTACCCGGTATGGGAAGTACATCCCGATTATTCATCGTGGAAATACAAGAAAGAAGTGGGTGCCGCGACCGTCTGGCGCTGCCCGCTGTATGTGCCAAAACAGCCATCAACGTTAAAGCGTCTGATTCATTTAGGCAGCTTTGCGCTTAGCTCGTTCTTCCCGCTGATTGCTCAACGTCGCTGGAAGCCGGATCGCATTATCGGCGTCGTGCCGACCCTCTTTTGCGTGCCGGGCATGCGCCTGCTCGCAAAATTGAGCGGTGCGCGCACGCTGCTGCATATTCAGGATTACGAAGTCGACGCCATGCTCGGCCTGGGAATGGCGGGTAAAAAACAGGGCAAAGTGGCGAAACTGGCGCAGCGCTTTGAACAAAGTGGATTGCACAACGTCGACCATGTTTCGACCATTTCGCGCTCAATGATGAACAAAGCGGCGGAAAAGGGCGTTGATCCCGGCAAAGTGATCTTCTTCCCGAACTGGTCAGAAGTGGAGCGTTTTCGCGCTATCTCTCACGAAGAGATCCTCGCCGTGCGCAACAGCCTGGAACTGCCTGCGGATAAAAAAATCATTCTCTATTCCGGCAACATCGGGGAAAAGCAGGGGCTGGAAACGGTGATTGAAGTGGCGGAGCGTTTTGCTCATCAGCCATACCTGTTTGTGATTGTCGGCCAGGGCGGCGGCAAAGCCCGCCTGCAAAAACTCGCGCAGGACAAAGGGCTGCACAATGTGGTGTTCCATCCGCTTCAGCCTTACAACGCGCTACCAGCGCTGTTGCGTCTTGCGGATTGCCACCTGGTGATTCAACGCCGGGGTGCCGCCGATGCCGTATTGCCATCGAAACTGACCAATATTCTTGCCGTGGGCGGAAATGCGGTAATTACCGCAGAACCGGATACCGAACTCGGCCAACTTTGCGACGCGTATTCCGGTATTGCCGTGTGTGTAGAGCCTGAGTCGGTTGACGCGTTAGCCGATGGCATTGAGCGCTGCCTGCAATTGCCGGTACACAACACGGTGGCATGTGAATATGCCGAGCGCACGCTCGAGAAAGACAGCGTGCTGAACCAATTTATCGCAGACATTACTGCATAAGAAATCGGGGTTAAATCATGAGTCACAGTCAACTCTACCCAGTCATTATGGCTGGCGGAAACGGTAGCCGGTTGTGGCCGTTGTCCCGCGTACTTTACCCGAAACAGTTCCTGTGCCTGAAAGGCGAACTGACGATGTTGCAAACCACCATCAGCCGCCTGAACGGCGTTGAATGCGAAAGCCCGGTGGTGATTTGCAATGAAGAACACCGTTTTATCGTCGCGGAGCAACTGCGTGAGCTGAACAAGCTGACGGAAAATATCGTGCTGGAACCTGCCGGACGTAACACCGCTCCGGCCATCGCGCTTGCAGCCCTGGCGGCGGTGCGCAATCAGCCGGAAAACGACCCGCTGATGCTGATTCTCGCAGCAGACCATGTGATTCAGAACGAAGAGGCATTTCGTGAAGCTGTGCGTAACGCGCTGCCGTTCGCGGAAGCCGGAAAACTGGTCACGTTTGGGATCGTGCCCGATCTGCCAGAAACCGGTTATGGCTACATTCGCCGTGGCGAACTGGAGAACCCGAATACCCCAGATGTTGACGCTGTAGCCTTTAGTGTGGCGCAGTTTGTCGAAAAACCGGATCTCGACACCGCGCAGGCTTATGTTGCCAGCGGTGAATATTACTGGAACAGCGGCATGTTCCTGTTCCGCGCCGGGCGCTATCTCGAAGAGCTGAAAAAATTCCGTCCGGATATTCTCGTCGCCTGTGAAAAAGCAATGGCGAACATCGACCCGGATCTGGATTTTGTGCGCGTTGACGAAGCAGCGTTCCTGGCCTGCCCGGATGAGTCTATCGACTACGCCGTGATGGAAAAAACCGCCGATGCGGTGGTGGTGCCAATGGATGCGGGCTGGAGCGACGTGGGTTCATGGTCTTCTCTTTGGGAAATCAGCACCAAAAACCAGCAGGGCAATGTGCATCACGGCGATGTGATAAGCCACTCTACCGAGAACAGTTATATCTACGCCGAATCCGGCCTGGTCACCACCGTTGGCGTGAAAGATCTGATTGTTGTGCAGACTAAAGACGCCGTGCTGATTGCCGACCGTGACCACGTTCAGAGCGTGAAGAAAGTGGTTGAGCAAATCAAATTCGATGGCCGCCACGAACACCATAACCACCGCGAAGTGTACCGCCCGTGGGGTAAGTATGACTCTATTGACGAAGGCGAGCGTTACCAGGTGAAACGCATCACCGTGAAACCGGGCGAAGGCTTGTCTTTGCAGATGCACCATCACCGCGCCGAGCACTGGATTGTGGTGGCGGGTACCGCGAAAGTCACACTGGGTGAAGAGACAAAATTGCTGGGTGAAAACGAGTCCATCTACATTCCGCTGGGCGTGACCCACTGCCTGGAAAACCCCGGCAAAATCCCGCTCGACCTGATTGAAGTGCGTTCCGGCACTTACCTCGAAGAAGACGACATCGTCCGTTTCGAAGACCGTTACGGGCGTATCTAGCCAATAAAAATTTGATGAGTCCCCGCAGACCACTTTGCGGGTTGGGTAACTGTTGCCCGAAGGAGACTGAAAAGTGCAAAAACTGACCTGTTTTAAAGCCTATGACATCCGTGGAAAGCTCGGCGAAGAGCTGAACGAAGATATTGCTGAACGTATTGGCCGCGCTTATGGCGAGTACCTGAAACCGAAAACTATCGTGCTGGGTGGTGATGTGCGCCTGACCAGCGAAGCGCTTAAGCTTGCGCTGGCAAAAGGGTTGCAGGATGCGGGCGTGGACGTGTTGGATATCGGCCTGTCCGGCACCGAAGAAATCTATTTCGCCACCTGGCATCTGAACGTGGACGGCGGCATTGAAGTGACCGCCAGCCACAATCCGATGGACTACAACGGCATGAAACTGGTGCGCGAAGGCGCTCGCCCAATCAGCGGCGACACCGGCCTGCGCGACGTGCAGCGCCTGGCGGAAGCCAACGACTTCCCGCCGGTCGACGCTGCAAAACGCGGCAGCTACCAGAAGATTTCAGTGGTCGAGGCGTATATCGACCATCTGTTCACCTACATCAACGTGGCTAACATCAAACCGCTGAAACTGGTGATTAACTCCGGTAACGGCGCGGCAGGCCCGATTGTCGATGCCATCGAAGCCCGCTTTAAATCACTCAAC
>NZ_JMPI01000034.1 GCF_000735355.1 Buttiauxella agrestis ATCC 33320 | reverse complement strand
CGGGGAAATGAGCGCCCACCACTATTTCCGTGATTTTGCCTACTGCGACAGCGGGATGATCCCGTGGCTGCTGGTGACGGAACTGCTGTGCCTGAAAGGCAAAACCCTGGGCGAACTGGTGTGTGACCGCATGGCGGCGTGGCCGGCGAGCGGGGAAATCAACAGCAAGCTGGCGGACCCGACAGTCGCCATTGAACGCGTACAGCAGCACTTTGCGCCGCACGCTGAGGAAGTTGATAACACCGACGGTATCAGCATGGCGTTCGCCGACTGGCGCTTTAATCTGCGCAGCTCGAACACCGAGCCGGTGGTGCGCCTGAATGTGGAATCGCGCAGCGATGAAAAGCTGATGCAGGCGCGAACGCAGGAAATTATGGAACTGTTGAATCAGTGATTTGACCCGGCATAGGTCGCCCTCACCCTAACCCTCTCCCCAAGGAGAGGGGACTGAACGGTTTTCTCCCTCTCCTTGAGGGAGAGGGGCGGGGTGAGGGGTAATCTTAATAAAGGTAAAACGATGACAAACCTAAAAAAGCGCGAGCTGCCAAAAACGAACGCATCGTTGATCTCTATGGTGCAACGTTTTTCCGACATAACCATTATGTTTGTTGGCTTATGGGTAGTGTGTCAGGTCAACGCGTTACCGTTTTTGTACATGCATTTGCTGATGGCGTTGCTGGCCCTCGTCGTCTTTCAAATGATTGGTGGAATAACCGATTTTTATCGTTCCTGGCGCGGTGTGCGAATTTCCAGCGAACTGATGCTGTTGCTGCAAAACTGGACGCTGAGCCTGATTTTCAGCGCCGGACTGCTGGCATTTAACCCGGATTTCGACGGTTCATTCTGGGTGTATCTGGCCTGGTATGTGTTAACCAGTTTCGGCATGGTGATGTGCCGCTCGTTTATTCGTTTCGGTGCCGGTTGGCTGCGCAATATGGGCTACAACACACGCCGCATTGCTATCGCGGGTTCTATGCCGGTCGGTTACACGCTCGCCGAAAGCTTCCGCAATGAGCCGTGGTTAGGTTTTGATGTGATGGGCGTTTACGACGACGAACAGCCAGAATCAAAACACGGTGATTATGCGGGCTGTTTTGCAGATTTAGTGGAGCAGGCGCGCGCCGGACGCATCGACAACGTCTATATCGCGATGGCGATGAGTGAAGAAGCACGCATTAAAAGCCTGGTGCGCGAACTGACGGATACCACCTGTTCGGTGATGCTGATCCCGGATGTGTTTACCTTCAATATTCTGAACTCCCGCACCGAAGAAGTGAACGGTGTGCCGGTTGTGCCACTGTTTGATACGCCGCTCAACGGCATCAACCGCATCCTGAAACGCCTCGAAGACATCGTGCTTTCGGCGATGATCCTGCTGTTTATTTCCCCGGTGTTGCTGTGTATCAGTGCGGCGGTGAAATTGACGTCTCCCGGCCCGGTGATCTTCCGCCAGACGCGCTATGGCATGGACGGCAAGCCGATCAAGGTATGGAAATTCCGCTCGATGAAAGTGATGGAAAACGACACGGTCGTCACCCAGGCCACCAAAGGCGATAAGCGTGTGACGCCGGTGGGGAATTTCCTGCGCCGTACCTCTCTTGACGAACTGCCGCAGTTTATCAATGTGCTGATGGGCGAGATGTCGATCGTTGGGCCGCGACCTCACGCGGTGGCGCATAACGAGCAGTATCGCTCGCTAATTGAAGGCTACATGTTGCGCCATAAAGTGAAGCCGGGCATTACAGGCTGGGCGCAAATCAACGGCTGGCGCGGTGAGACCGATACGCTCGAGAAAATGGAAAAACGCGTTGAGTTTGACCTGGAGTACATCCGCGAATGGAGCCTGTGGTTTGACATCAAAATTGTCTTCCTCACCATTTTCAAAGGCTTTGTGAATAAAGCTGCGTATTAAAATTTGTAGGTCGGATAAGTACCGCGTCATCCGACAAATTAACGGATAACCCAATGAGCCTGAGAGAAAAAACCATCAGCGGCGCGAAATGGTCGGCTATCGCCACGGTGATTATTATCAGCCTTGGCCTGGTGCAAATGACCGTGCTGGCGCGGATTGTCGACAATCACGAGTTTGGCCTGCTGACTATCTCGCTGGTGATTATCGCGCTGGCCGATACGCTGTCGGATTTTGGCATTGCTAACTCGATCATCCAGCGTAAGGAAATCAGCCACCTCGAACTCACCACGCTGTACTGGCTGAATGTGGGCCTCGGGATCGTGGTCTTTGCCGCCGTATTTTTGCTCAGCGATGTTATCGCCTCGGTGCTGCATGCGCCGAAGCTTTCGCCGCTGATTAAAACACTGTCGTTTGCGTTTATCGTCATTCCTCACGGCCAGCAGTTCCGCGCGTTGATGCAAAAAGAGCTGGAGTTTTCAAAGATTGGCTCGATTGAAACGGTTTCAGTGATGGCGGGCTTTACTGTCACGGTGGGGGCGGCGATGTTTTACCCGTTCGCCATGACCGCGATTATCGGTTATCTGGTCAACACCGTGGTGCGCACGTCGTTGTTCGGCTTCTTTGGCCGCAAAATTTATCGCCCTGGCCTGCATTTCTCGCTGAAGTCCGTCGGCTCTAACCTGAAATTTGGCGCGTGGTTGACGGCTGACAGCATTATCAATTACGTGAATACCAATCTTTCTACCCTGGTGCTGGCGCGTATTTTAGGGGCCAGCATCGCCGGGGGTTACAACCTCGCTTATAACGTGGCGGTCGTGCCGCCGATGAAACTGAACCCAATTATCACCCGTGTGCTGTTCCCGGCATTTGCCAAAATCCAGGACGATACCGACAAGTTACGTATCAACTTCTACAAACTGTTGTCGATTGTCGGAATCATCAACTTCCCGGCGCTGCTTGGTCTTTTAGTGGTTTCGAACAATTTTGTGCCGTTGGTATTTGGTGAAAAGTGGCAATTCATTACCCCAATTCTGCAATTGCTGTGCGTGGTGGGGCTGCTGCGATCTATCGGCAACCCGATTGGTTCGCTGCTAATGGCGAAAGCGCGGGTCGATATCAGCTTTAAATTTAACGTCTTCAAAACGTGTCTGTTTATCCCGGCGATTATTGTCGGTGGGCATCTTGCGGGCGCGTTGGGCGTGACGCTCGGCTTCCTGTTTGTGCAGGTGGTGAACACGGTTCTGAGCTACTTCGTGATGATCAAACCGGTGCTTGGCTCCAGTTATCGTCAGTACATTCAGAGTATCTGGCTGCCGTTTTACCTTTCCATTCCAACCATTGTGGTGAGTGCTGCGCTGGGGATCGCCCTGAAAGGGCATATCTCCCTCGGCCTGTTACTGGCGACGCAAATTGCGGCGGGCGCACTGGCCTTTATCGTCATGCTGTTGCTTTCGCGTAACGCGCTGGTGGTCGAGATGAAACGTCAGTTCATAAGAAGAGAACCCCATTTGAAAAAGAGGTCTGTATGAAATTATTAATTCTTGGCAACCACACCTGCGGCAACCGTGGTGATAGCGCCATTTTGCGTGGGCTTATTGATGCGATTACCACCATTGATGAATCGGTAGACGTTGACGTGATGAGCCGCTACCCGGTGAGCTCTGCCTGGCTGCTGGGCCGCCCGGTGATGGGCGACGGCCTGTATAAACAAATGAAGCAGCACAACAATGCCGTTGGGTTGATGGGGCGAGTGAAGAAAGTGCTGCGCCGTAAATATCAACACCAGGTTTTGCTGGCAAAGGCCACTGACAACGGGCGTCTGCGCAATATCTCCATTCCGCAGGGCTTTATTGATTTCGTGAAATCGCTGCAAAAATATGACGCGATTATTCAGGTCGGCGGATCGTTTTTTGTCGATTTATACGGTGTTTCGCAGTTCGAGCATGCGCTGTGCAGTTTTATGGCGAAAAAGCCGGTTTACATGATTGGGCACAGCGTGGGGCCATTCCAGGACCCGCAGTTTAATCATCTGGCGAGTTATGTCTTCGGCAATGTGGAGTCGTTGATTTTGCGTGAAACCGTCAGCCTTAAATTGATGAACCAAAGCAATATCGACAGCAGCAAAGTCGAGCAGGGCGTGGATACCGCGTGGCTTGTGGACCATCACAACGATAGTTTTGTACCGAATTATGCGGTGAATCACTGGCTTAACACCATCAAGCGCAAGAAAACTGTCGCAATTACACTGCGTGAACTGGCGCCGTTCGACAAGCGCCTCGGCACCACGCAACAGGCCTACGAGCAAGCGTTCGCAGCGGTGGTTAATCGCGTGATTGAAGAGGGTTATCAGGTGTTGGCGCTCTCGACCTGTACGGGAATTGATAGCTACAACAAAGATGACCGCATGGTGGCGCTCAATCTGCGGCAGTACGTGAATGACCCGGAGCAATATCATGTGGTGATGGATGAACTCAACGACCTGGAAATGGGCAAGATTCTGGGCGAGTGTGAGCTGACCGTGGGCACACGTCTGCATTCGGCGATTATCTCTATGAACTTCGGCACGCCTGCGATTGCTATCAATTACGAACACAAATCCGCGGGCATCATGCAGCAGTTGGGTTTACCAGAAATGGCGATAGAAATCCGCCAGCTACTTAACGGTTCGCTCCAGAGTGTGGTGGCGGACGTATTAGGGCAATTGCCTGCCATTAATGAGCGCCTGGCTCATGCGGTGCGCGCCGAACGTGAGGACGGTCTGCGCATGGTGGAGTCGGTATTAACGCGAATTAAGGAGGGAAAATGAAAGTCGGTTTCTTCCTGCTCAAATTCCCGGTGGCATCCGAAACCTTCGTGCTCAACCAGATAACCGCGTTTATCGACATGGGGTACGAGGTGGAAATTGTCGCGATTCAAAAAGGCGATTTGACCCATACGCATTCGGCATTCAAGGAGTACGGGCTTGCGGAGAAAACGACCTGGCTGATGGATGAACCTGCGGGAAAGGTCGCAAAACTGCAATCCCGCGCGTTGAACACGCTGCGTGGCTCGTTACGACCACGCACCTGGCGTGCGCTGAATGCAAAACGTTACGGCGAGGAAGCTCGCAATCTGATTTTGTCGTCTATTTGCGGCAGCCATCCGCAAACCGTGTGCGCGGATGTATTTATTGCCCACTTTGGCCCGGCGGGTGTGACGGCGGCAAAGCTACGTGAACTTGGTTTGCTGAAGGGCAAAATCGCCACCGTATTCCACGGCATTGATATTTCAGGCCGTGAAGCCCTGAATCATTACACACCTGAATATCAGAAGCTGTTTACCCGTGGCGATTTAATGCTGCCCATCAGTCAATTATGGGCGGGGCGCTTGCAAAACATGGGCTGCCCGACGGCGAAAATCAGCGTGTCGCGCATGGGTGTCGACATGGAACGCTTTTCACAACGCCCGGTGAAGGCTCCCGCCAAAACCCTGGAGATTATCTCGGTGGCCCGGTTGACTGAGAAAAAAGGGCTGCACGTCGCTATCGACGCCTGTCTGTTGCTCAAAGAGCGCGGCGTGAAATTCCGCTACAACATCCTGGGGATTGGCCCGTGGGAAAAACGCCTGCGCACGCTGATTGAACAATTTCAGCTCGACGATGTGGTGTTTATGCCGGGGTTTAAACCCAATCACGAAGTGAAAGCGATGCTGGATGAAGCCGATGTATTTCTTCTGCCTTCTGTCACGGGCGAAGATGGCGATATGGAAGGGATTCCCGTGGCATTGATGGAAGCGATGGCGGTTGGCATTCCGGTGATTTCTACGGTTCATAGCGGTATTCCTGAACTGATTGATGCCGGGCGTTCAGGCTGGCTGGTGCCAGAAAAAGATGCGACCGCGCTCGCAGATTGCTTACAAGCTTTCGGCAATATCGAGGCCAGCGAGCTGAGACCGATGCTGAACCTGGCTCGCGAAAAAGTTGAAACTGAATTCAACCAGAAGGTTATCTACCAGCAACTCGCTCGCCAGTTACAGATGTTATGAGGACGTATGCGCAAAACATTTAAAACTCCCCACACCTCCTTCTCTCCCTCCCGCCGCAAATTACTAAAAGCCAGCTCCGTGCTGGCCGCGGTGCCATTCATATCCCCTCGCTATGTATTAGCTGCCGCTGGCAAAAGTGAGGTCAGCGTCCAAAAGTTCTATCGTGGTGACTGGATTGCCGCCTTCAAACAGGCTTTCTCAACCGCTGATACCGTGACCGTTCCCGCCGATTTAGTCTGCGACAACATCAATACGGCGATCTTTATGCCCGAAGGTAAAACTTTGCATGTTGCGGGCGGCTTAAAAGGCAACGGTAAAGGGCGCTTTGTGATGCAGGACGGCTGCCAGATTCTGGGTGAGAAGGGCGGGCGATTTAACAATATTACCCTTGATGTGCGAGGGTCAGACTGCACCATCAAAGGGATTGATATGAGCGGATTTGTGCCAGTGACGCAAATCTACATCGGCGGTAAAGAGAAGCGCACGATGCGTAACCTGGTCATAGATCAGATTACGGTACACGATGCGAACTACGCCATTTTGCGGCAAGGGTTCCATAACCGCATGGAAAACGTAAAGATCACTAATGGACACTTTAGCCACTTACAAGGTGATGCTATCGAATGGAACGTGGCGATTAACGACCACGATTTGCTGATCTCCGACCACGTGATCGAGAACATTGACTGCACCAATGGCAAGATAAACTGGGGCATCGGCATCGGGCTTGCGGGCAGCACTTATGACAACGACTACCCTGAAGACCAGGCAGTAAAGAATTTTGTGGTGGCGAATATCACCGGTAGCAACTGCCGCCAACTGGTGCACGTTGAAAACGGCAAACACTTCATTATTCGTAATATAAAGGCACACAATATTAATCACACTTTCAGCCAGAAAGCGGGGATTGATAACGCTACGGTAGCTATTTATGGTTGTGATAATTTCGTGCTTGATAATATCCAAATGAAAGATAGTGCGGGGTTTTTAATAGGCTATGGTGTGATCAAAGGTAAATATTTATCTATTCCACAAAATTTTAAACTAAACGATATTTCGCTTGATAATAGTCACATGAAGTATAAAAGCCGGGGAATTCAGATATCTTCCGGTAATGCGACCTCCTTTGTGGCTATCACGAACGTCACCATGAAGCGCGCTACGCTTGAGTTGCATAACAAACCGCAACACTTGTTTCTGAGAAACATCGATGTGATGCAGTACGCTAACACTGGGCCTGCGCTGAAGCTGAACTTCGACCTGCGCAAAGACGTGCGTGGGCGTTTTATGGCAAAAGACGAGACGCTGCTGTCGCTCGCCAATGTGCGCGCTGTGAACGAGAAAGGGCACAGTTCGGTGGACATTGACAGGGTGGATCAGCGGTATGTGAATGCTGATAGGTTGAATTTTTCTTTGCCAGTTGCAACGAAATAGAATGTCAAATCAGATTGCGAATTTTCCGAACAGTTTAATCGTTTAAAACAAAGAGTTGGTTTTGCTTGCTTTGTTGAGAACGTTAAAATGCAGTACTAATTCAGGGGATCAATTCATGCTGGTATCACAGCACGAAAAGTTTATAATCCTCAAACCGTTTCGAGGTGGGTCTAAATATGATTAATTTGAAAGCAGTGATTCCGGTCGCAGGTTTGGGCATGCATATGTTGCCTGCAACAAAAGCAATTCCGAAGGAGATGCTGCCGATCGTTGACAAGCCGATGATTCAATACATTGTTGACGAAATCGTAGCTGCCGGTATCAAAGAAATCGTGCTGGTAACGCACTCTTCAAAGAATGCTGTAGAGAACCATTTCGACACATCTTATGAACTGGAAGCCTTGCTTGAGCAGCGCGTTAAGCGCCAGTTGCTCGCGGAAGTCCAGTCCATCTGTCCTCCAGGCGTGACCATCATGAACGTCCGTCAGGCTCAGCCTTTAGGCCTTGGCCACTCCATTTTGTGTGCCCATCCGGTCATTGGTGATAATCCATTCGTTGTGGTGTTACCTGACGTTATCCTTGATGGCGCCAGTGCGGATCCATTGCGCTATAATTTAGCGGCCATTGTTGAGCGTTTTAAAGAGACTGGGCGTAGCCAGGTTCTGGCAAAACGTATGCCGAACGAAGATCTCTCTGAGTACTCAGTGATTACGACCGAAGAGCCACTTCAAAATGATGGGCAGATTGGTCGTATAGTTGATTTCGTAGAAAAACCGGATCAACCACAGACACTGGATTCAGATGTAGCCGCTGTTGGTCGCTATGTTTTGTCTGCGGATATCTGGGCAGAGCTTGAGAAAACCGAACCAGGTGCCTGGGGCCGTATCCAGCTTACTGATGCCATCGCTGAGCTGAACAAAAAGCAAGCAGTTGAAGCCGCACTGATGACAGGCGATAGCTACGACTGCGGGAAGAAAATGGGGTATATGCAGGCATTTGTTCAGTATGGCTTGCGTAACCACAAAGAAGGGCAGAAGTTCAGGGATAGCATTCAGAAATTATTGGCTCGTTGATTTTTTTGTAATCGATGATGATCAAAGTCTGATGAGAAGAACGGCAGTCATAGTTGGTGGGAGGTTACAATTTTGTAACTTTCTGCAGCGGGCTGCCGTTTTTATTGGGTAAACCGGTATAACGGTTCTTCGCTGCATATTCGAATATTCATCCCTCAAAATATCCGAATGTGTTGCAAAACTTAGTTATCTGCCCGCCGAACAGGGTAGTGCGAGAAGAAGTTCAGTCCACTGGTAGCTGTTGAGCCAGGGGCGGTAGCATTGTCATTACCTCACTTACGTTTAAACGTTCGATATTCTTTATCGAAGAAAATCAATACGAGATTATAGAGAGATTGTTCCTGTGAAAATTCTTGTCACTGGTGGTGCCGGTTTTATTGGTTCTGCGGTCGTTCGTCATATTATAAATAACACTCAAGACAGCGTCGTTAATGTCGATAAATTAACCTATGCAGGCAATTTAGAATCATTGGCAGAGGTTTCTGGCAATGATCGCTATGCTTTTGTTCAGGCGGATATTTGTGACAGAGCGGCATTGGATAACATTTTTGCTGAATATCAGCCAGATGCAGTTATGCATCTTGCAGCAGAGAGCCATGTGGACCGTTCCATCACGGGCCCCGCGGAATTTATCGAAACCAATATTGTGGGCACTTACACTTTGCTCGAAGCTGCTCGTGCGTATTGGTCGCAAATGAGTAATGAACGCAAAGCAGGTTTTCGCTTCCACCATATTTCTACTGATGAAGTGTATGGGGATCTTCCGCATCCTGATGAATGTGAGGCAGGGGAAGTGCTTCCGCTATTTACCGAAACCACTTCTTATGCACCAAGCAGTCCATATTCCGCATCCAAAGCATCAAGCGACCATTTAGTCCGTGCGTGGCAACGTACCTATGGGCTTCCGTGCATTGTCACTAATTGCTCGAACAACTACGGCCCATATCACTTCCCGGAAAAACTGATCCCATTGGTTATTCTCAACGCGCTTGAAGGGAAGAACTTACCGGTATACGGCAAAGGCGATCAGATTCGTGACTGGCTATATGTAGAAGATCATGCACGTGCGTTGTACACGGTTGTTACTCAAGGTGTGCTTGGTGAGACTTATAATATCGGTGGCCACAATGAGAAGAAAAATCTCGATGTGGTACTGACTATTTGCGACCTGCTGGATGACATGGTTCCTAAGAACACTTCATACCGTGAACAAATTACCTATGTTGCGGACCGTCCTGGTCATGACCGTCGTTATGCGATTGATGCCAGCAAAATTAGCCACGAGTTGAACTGGAAACCACAAGAGACCTTCGAAAGTGGGATTCGTAAAACGGTTGAATGGTATTTAACCAACCAACCTTGGGTCGATAATATTAAAAGCGGTGCCTATAAATCATGGATTGAACAGAATTACGGTGAGCGCAAATGAATATTTTATTATTTGGTAAAACAGGGCAGGTTGGTTGGGAATTACAACGTTCACTTGCACCACTCGGAAATGTAATCGCAGTCGATGTCCAATCAACGGAATATTGCGGCGATTTCAGTAACCCTGAAGGTGTGGCAGAAACTGTCCGTCGCGTGAAGCCTGATATTATTGTCAATGCTGCAGCCCACACTGCTGTAGATAAAGCTGAAAGTGAGCGAGAGTTTGCTCAGCTGCTTAATGCAACGAGTGTTGAAGCGATCGCCAAAGAAGCCGAAAAAATCAATGCATGGCTTATTCATTATTCAACCGACTATGTTTTTCCTGGTGATGGTACAAAACCTTGGGTGGAGACCGATGCAACAGCACCGTTAAATACTTATGGGGAAACCAAACTTGCCGGAGAAATTGCGGTGCAGCAATACTGCACACGTCATCTCATTTTCCGCACAAGCTGGGTTTTTGCAGGCAAAGGCAATAACTTTGCTAAAACTATGCTGCGTCTTGCAAAAGATCGTGAAGAGCTTTCCATCATTAATGATCAGTTTGGTGCGCCTACAGGCGCAGAACTTCTTGCAGATTGCACGGCTCATGCAATAAAAACAGCTATTGAAAAACCTGAAGTCGCCGGGTTATATCATTTGGTTGCTTCCGGTACCACCACCTGGTTTGATTATGCCAACCTCGTGTTCGCAGAAGCGAAAAAAGCTGGTCTTGAACTGGCAGTGAACAAAACAAATCCAGTTCCTACTAGTGCTTACCCAACACCTGCTAGTCGCCCTCAGAATTCACGTCTGAATACTCAGAAATTCAAAAATGCATTTGGGTTGACACTTCCTGAATGGGATGTAGGTGTTAAGCGCATGTTAGCTGAAATTTTTGCTGCGGCGAAAGCATAGCAATAGATTAATAAGTGGTTTGATCACAGGCTACTTTGAAAAATGGAAAATTAAAATGACTTCACGTAAAGGTATTATTCTTGCTGGTGGTTCTGGTACTCGTTTATACCCGGTGACTATGGCGGTGAGTAAGCAACTTCTGCCAATCTATGACAAGCCAATGATTTATTACCCGCTCAGCACTCTGATGCTGGCGGGTATTCGCGATATTTTGATTATCAGTACGCCGCAGGATACACCTCGTTTCGAACAGTTGCTTGGTGACGGTTCTCAGTGGGGCCTGAATCTGCAATATAAAGTTCAAGAAAGCCCAGATGGCCTTGCTCAGGCATTCATTATCGGTGAAGAATTTATTGGTAAGGATGATTGCGCGCTGGTTCTCGGTGATAACATTTTCTACGGTCATGATTTGCAGAAGCAACTTGAAAATGCAGTTGCTCAAAAATCAGGTGCAACAGTATTCGCATACCACGTTCACGATCCTGAACGCTATGGTGTGGTTGAGTTTGATAAAGAAGGTAAGGCTATTTCTCTTGAGGAAAAGCCTCTTGAACCGAAAAGTAATTATGCCGTAACAGGACTTTACTTCTACGATAATAGCGTTGTAGAAATGGCTAAAAGCCTGAAACCGTCTCCTCGTGGTGAATTAGAAATTACGGATATTAACCGCATATATATGGAGCAGGGGCGCATGTCCGTTGCAATGATGGGCCGTGGGTATGCCTGGCTGGACACTGGAACGCATCAAAGTTTAATTGAAGCGAGTAACTTTATCCAGACTATTGAATTGCGTCAGGGATTAAAAGTAGCTTGTCCTGAAGAGATAGCTTTCCGTAAAGGTTTTATAGATGCGGAGCAGGTTAAGAAACTGGCTGTTCCTTTAGCGAAAAATGCGTATGGACAGTATCTATTAAAAATAGTTCGCGATAACTAATTAGAGAATAACTATGGATATCACACTATTACCCTTGCAGAAGCATGGGGATGAACGAGGTTTATTAGTCGCATTAGAAGAAGAAAGGAATATCCCTTTTTCGATTAAAAGAATTTATTATATTTTCGACACACTACATGGAATTAGACGTGGTTTCCATGCACACAAAGCGACGCGACAAGTAGCAATAGTTTCCCGTGGATCATGTAAATTTCATTTTGACGACGGTATAAATAAAAAAGAAATTGAACTAAACGATCCAGCAATAGGTCTCCTCATTGAACCTTATATCTGGCATGAAATGTACGACTTCAGCGATGATTGTATATTAATGGTTCTGGCTAATGATTATTATGATGAGTCGGACTATATACGCAATTATCAAGAGTTCCTGGAAAGAGTAGAGTGTAATGAAAATTCACAAACTAAGTGACGTTCAAACAAGTAACGTCGGAGAAAACACTCGTATTTGGCAGTTTGTGGTTATACTCAAAGATGCTGAGATTGGCGCAAATTGTAATATTTGCGCCAATTCATTTATTGAGAATGATGTTGTTATTGGCAATAATGTTACTGTGAAAAGTGGCGTTTATCTTTGGGATGGAATTATTATTGAAGATAATGTATTCATAGGCCCATGTGTCGCTTTCACCAATGATAAATATCCACGCTCACAACAGTATCCTGAGAAGTTTCCCAAAACATATGTTAGAAGAAATGCTTCAATTGGGGCAAATGCTACAATTTTACCAGGGTTAGAAATTGGGGAGAGTTCTATTGTTGGTGCTGGTAGTGTAGTAACCAAAGATGTTCCTCCTCATGCAATAGTTGCCGGTAATCCTGCTCGTTTTGTTAAATGGATTAATGATAATGAAAAAAATTAATTTTCTAGATTTACATGCCATCAATAATCGTCAACGTGATGAATTAGTAACTGCTTTTACCCGAGTTTTAGACTCTGGCTGGTATGTTATGGGGGAAGAACTAAATAAATTTGAATCTCAATTTGCTGAATACTGTGGTGTCAAGCATTGTATTGGCGTAGCTAATGGCTTGGATGCTCTTATTTTGGTTTTACGCGCATGGAAAGAACTAGGGCATTTAAATGATGGGGATGAAGTATTAGTTCCGGCAAATACTTACATTGCATCTATTTTAGCAGTTACTGAGAATAATCTAATTCCTGTAATGATTGAACCAGATATAAATACCTATAACATTAATACAGACTTGATCGAGTCAGCAATCACAAATAAAACTAAAGCGATTTTACCTGTACATCTTTATGGACAATTGTCCAATATGCCTCTAATAAATGAAATTGCAAAGAAATATAATCTTTTAGTCCTTGAAGACTGTGCTCAATCTCATGGAGCTCACTTCGAAAATCGTAAAGCTGGCGCTTGGGGGAATGCTGCTGGGTTTAGTTTTTACCCAGGCAAAAATTTAGGGGCATTAGGTGATGCAGGCGCAATTACTACAAATGATAATGAACTGGCCGATACTTTGAAAGCATTGCGGAATTATGGTTCGCATAAAAAATATGAAAATCTCTACAAAGGTCAAAACAGTCGGCTTGATGAGCTCCAGGCTGCATTGTTACGTGTTAAGATGGAGGTGTTGGATGGAGATACAACAATCCGGCAAAAGATTGCAAATCGATACATCAATGAAATTAACAATTCTAAGATATTTCTACCCGCTGTTGAAAAACAAGAGGGACATGTTTGGCATCTATTTGTAATTAGAACGTCAAACCGCGAAGAACTACAGACTTATTTACAAAAAAATGGGATTCAGACATTGATACATTATCCATTACCTCCGCATAAACAACTGGCTTATAAAGAACTTTCGGCATTAAATTTACCGGTTGCTGAAAAAATTCATGCCGAGGTCATTTCTTTACCTATAAGTCCAGTTATGACAGATGAAGAAGTAAATTATATAATTAAGATGGTTAATAATTACTAGTAATGAAAAAATTCTTACAAGTTACAATATTATCTGCGATATATACATTTTTTAAAATGATCGCTGGGTTTGTTATTGGCAAGTTTGTTGCTGTTTATACTGGTCCAACTGGAATTGCTATGTTGGGCCAGGTTCAGAGTTTAATGACAATACTTACTGGTATCACTACTGCGCCAGTAAGCACAGGGCTTGTAAGATACACTGCGGAAAATTGGTCAAATGGTGAAAAAGCGTGTGCTCCCTGGTGGAGTGCATGCTTTAAGGTAACAGCGCTATTTACATTTCTTATCATTCCCCTGGTTATTTTATTCTCTAGTAAATTATCAACGCTGCTTTTTGATGATAAGACCTATATATGGGTCATAGTTTTTGCTTGCTGTATTCTACCTTTTTCAATTTTTAATACACTCATTTCGTCTGTCTTGAATGGTCAACAGAGATATAAGCAATATATTTTGTTAGGTATGCTTTCTGTCTTTGTTTCGACTATTGTAATGTCTCTTCTGATCTTTTCTTTTAATTTGAAAGGTGCATTGGTGGCAACGGCACTCAATAGTGGGGTTGCTGGACTTGTTTTAATTTGTTTTTGTCTGAATAAATCATGGTTCCGCATTAAATATTGGTGGGGAGAAACTGATGGCGAAAAAATATTTCAAATAATCAAATATACTTTGATGGCATTAACAGCTGTCATTTCAATGCCTGTCGCATTATTGCTTATTCGAAAGATTCTAATTGCTAAAACAGGATGGGAAAGTGCTGGACAATGGCAAGCTGTATGGAAAATATCTGAAATATATCTGGGGGTGGTAACAATTGCCCTATCTACATATTTTTTACCGCGACTTGCGATTCTAAAAAATAGTGTGTTAATTAGGAATGAAATTAATAGCACAATTTTTTATGTTTTATTTGTAACTACCTGTATGGGTTTGGGTATTTATTTCTTACGTGATGAGATAATTTCCATTTTATTTACCGAAAAATTCCGTATGGCACGAGAATTATTTTTGCTACAACTAACTGGCGATGTAATTAAAGTGGCTGGATTTTTGTATTCATACACCCTTCAAGCTCAAGGTCATTCAAAAATTTTCATAAGCTCTGAATTGATATTTTCTTTAATTTTCGTTATTGCTAGTTATTATTTGATAAATATATTTGGCGTCCAAGGTGCAAATGTTAGCTATTTGATTACATATGTAATGTATTTTTTCTTTGCATTTGTTTTTACAAATCACTTTAATGTTCGTAATGAGAAATCAAGATAGAGGTCAGCTTTGAAAATTATTATACCTGTTTTTGGATTTGGTAAGTCTGGGGGGGAACGGGTTTTGTCTAAAATGGCAAACGAACTAATTAAACATAATAACGATGTTTATTTTGTTTCTCCTGACAATGGTAATATTCCATATTATGAAACAAATGCGAAAATTATAAGAACTCATAGTGAGAAAAATACAATAGAATTGTTAATTTTTTAATTACTTGTTTCCATATGTATCAAGCATGCAAATATATAAAACCAGATGCTGTAATCGCCAATTTCCATCTTACAGCCTATTTTGTGAGTTTTTTACCCAGAACAATAAAGAAGTTTTATTACATTCAAGCTTATGAAGTTGTTTTTTATAACAATATTATAAGAAAAACATTGGCTTATTTAACATATTACTTACCATTAAAAAAAATCACCAATCATGAGCAATTACTTCCAAATTATTTAAATAAAAACAAAATTATTATCCCCGCGGGCATTGATCTCCAAATGTTTTACAAGCGTGAATGTCATAATAATAAAAAAAATATTGGAGTAATTGGTCGTGTAGAGAGACATAAAGGAACAAAAGAAATAATTGATGCAATTATAGCATGGGATAAAAAACATGAAGTTACCGTCAATATCGCCGTCTATATAAGTGAGGAAGATAAATTACGTCTTACAAAGAATTGTATTAAATATCATTATGTGAAAATTGATAATGATAACGAGTTAGCCAGGTTTTATAGAACTAATGACCTTATGATAGCTAGTGGGTTGGTTGAGGATGGTGCATTTCATTACCCATGTGCAGAATCAATGGCTTGTGGATGTATTGTCATCTCTAATTATGCCCCCTTAGTAGAAAGTGATAGTCATTATAAAATCAAACATTTAAATGAAAAGATGATAATTGAAAAACTAGATTACTTTTTTGCATCTACTCAAGAAGAAATTCAGGAAGAAATAAGTGATAATATTCGCAATATTAATCATTACTCGTGGGACCTGGTGGGTTCGAAACTTAATAGTGCATTATCTAAACCAGTCTAAATTAGTGAAAATAATTTAAGAGAATACAATGAAAATAATAGATACTTCTATTGCTGATTTAAAAATCATCGAACCGAAAGTTTTTTCTGATGAACGTGGTTTTTTTATGGAAAGTTTTAACCTTTCCACATTTAATGAAATTATAGGCTCTGAAGTTAATTTTGTTCAAGATAATCATTCGCGTTCAACAAGAGGTGTTTTGAGGGGGATGCACTTCCAAAAACCTCCATTTAGCCAAGGAAAATTAGTCCGGTGCACTTTAGGCGAGGTTTTCGACGTTGCTGTTGATATAAGAATCGGGTCTAAAACTTTTGGAAAATGGGTTGGTGTAATTTTATCTGCGGAAAATAAACGCCAATTTTGGATACCTGAAGGTTTTGCTCATGGGTTTGTTGTAATAAGTGAATGTGCAGAATTTATGTATAAAA
Source organism: Buttiauxella agrestis ATCC 33320 (assembly GCF_000735355.1). Lineage (GTDB taxonomy): Bacteria > Pseudomonadota > Gammaproteobacteria > Enterobacterales > Enterobacteriaceae > Buttiauxella > Buttiauxella agrestis. The sequence continues at coordinate 6,637 of NZ_JMPI01000034.1, read as the reverse complement.
CTACAAACTATTATAATCCAAGTGCCGAGGCAGGATTTGTTTGGAATGACCAGTCAGTTAACATTGATTGGCCAGTGGATAATGAAGTGTTATTATCAGAAAAAGATAAACTTTTGCCTACATTTGGTAATTTAAAAGCAGAAAATATATAAATGACATGCATTAAATAATGCAGCAATAAAAATAGTTCGTTTTCATTCATGATGTTGATGATAGATGTTGATGATAGATGTTGATGATAGATGTTGATGATAGATGTTGATGATAGATGTTGATAGCGTAATAAATAAGAGTGAATTATGTATATCAATCGACTCTAAGATTGTTTGCTGGAATGAACTTGTAAGGCGTTTCATTGCACAAAATAACATTAAGTTTATTTAGGCAATTACTTTATTTTCATTTTTATGTGAGATTTATATGCGTGATTACGAATTAAAAATAGTTGGGATTGTTGTTTTATATAACCCTGATGCTCAGGCTTTATATGCTTTACTCAATGGGGCAATAAAACAACTAACTAACATCATATTAATTGATAACTCTGAAACTGAAGGAACTGTCGATTTGACTGAAGTGATTAAGGGTTATAGCCACATGATCACGTATATTCATGCAGATGGAAATGTCGGAATTGCCGCAGCTCAAAACATTGGAATACAAAGTGCAAGAAAAATACAGGCAACACATGTATTACTTCTAGATCAAGATAGCTTATTACCTAAAGAAATGGTTAGTAAATTGCTAGATACAGAATTGATATTATTAAATGACGGAGTCAAAATTGCGGCTATAGGACCAGCATTTTTTGATGTTAAAACAAAAAAGACGAGTGGCGCAATAATAATGAAGCCATTCTATAAAAAAATGATTCCTGTTAGCAATAAAGATATTATAGCAACTGATTATCTCATTGCTTCAGGCTCGCTAATTCGGACAGAGGTTTTTGATAAAGTAGGGATGATGGATGAGTCTCTTTTTATTGATTTAGTCGATATAGAATGGTGTGAAAGATGTAACAGAAAAGGATATTATTCATATATTGCACCAAACCTCATCATGAATCATAATATTGGTAGTAAAGCCGTTAGAGTTATGGGTAAAAATTTAATAATTCACAATGATTTTCGACATTATTTTGTTGTAAGAAATATCATTTTTCTTTTGTTTAAGAATAGCTTAAGTTTTAGACATAAAGTTTTCCTTACTCTGAGGTTGCCGTTGTTCATTGTAACTCATTCTCTTTTTGCTAAAAATAAAATATTAAAAATAAAACTTTTTATTACTGCGATTAAAGATGGTTTTAATAATAAAATGGGACGCGGACATTTTTATTAAAATTTATTTCCTTGTTAAATTTATTCAGAGCTATGGGGAAGTTATCGTTATTATATAAATGAGAAATATATTTAACTGTCAAATTATTTTATATGAGAACGTAAGATAAAAATGTATATATATGTAGGAGTGTTTGTTTTACTTGTGCTTTTTAGCTTTCCACGAGAGCAGCGAATATTTTACAATCCCATGCTGTTCATTCTTTTTATTATTTGTGGCTTTAGAGGTGCAAATGTTGACAGAGATTATCAAAATTATCAGTTTCTGATGCATCTATCAGCATCAGATATTTTTTATCCCATAGAGCCAACATTTAAAGTTATTAGTTGGATGGCTGTCAATATTTTTCAATATGATAATTTGTTGTTTATTTTATATTCTGCGATAATAATATTTTTTAAAAGCAAATTTATAAAAAGAACTTCACCATATATATTACTATCCTTAGTTGTGTATTTTTCTAATACTTATCTGCTTCATGATATGACGCAAATAAGAGTTGGGGCTGCAAGCGCAATTGCTTTCTATGCATTAAAATATATAGTTGAAAAGAATAGACAGAAGTTTTTTCTTTTTTTATTGATTGCATTTGCCTTCCACTATACAGCTATCTTATTCATTATAGCTTTGTTTTTTGACACTCGTAGAATACATTTTAGTTATATCTTAGCTTATTCGTTAATGGTTATTGTTGTTTATGTTGCATACTTTTTTGGGATTAATGTATTAACACTCCTAAGTTATGTTAATGTACCTTATGTCCAAGCGAAATATTCTGATTATGTTGCACAAAATGCGAGTGTGGATTTTGTGCCGATTAATGTTTATTCAGCACTACAATTTATCCATTTGACCATCGTTTATTATTCATTTTTTGCATTTCGGAAAATCCAAGGTCCTTCAGAAATTATATTAATTACTAAGTTATATACACTTGCCCCATTGGCGTTAGTGCTTTTCTCATTCATACCTGTGTTTTCTTTGCGAATAAGCGAATTGTTTTCTGTCGCTGAAATTGTGCTATTGCCGGCCTTGGTAGCCTTGACAAGACAAAAGATGATTTCCAAATTATTTGTGATCGCAGTTGCAATTTGCATGTTTTATATAAATATATTTCATGTGGGTATATTAAACGATTATTCATTTTAGACTTTGATCAAAGAGCTTTGATAATGAAAAAAATTTCGGTATGTATACCAACTTATAATGGTGAAAAATACATTAAAGAGCAGTTGGATAGTATTTTAGACCAACTGTCTGATGATGATGAAATAATTATTTCTGATGATCATTCTACTGATGGTACATTAGCAGTCATTACTTCAATTAATGATTCAAGAATTAAAGTCTTTATGCATGATAAAGTTAATATCAAAGGAAATAAAACGGAGGTCAATGTCGGTCTTGTCTCTAATAATTTACAAAATGCATTGAAATACGCTCAAGGAGATGTCATTTATCTTGCGGATCAGGATGATATTTGGATGAAAGGCCGTGTCTCCAAAACATTACCTTTGTTTAATAATAAAAATAACATCAATCAAGTTGTCATATGTGATTGTACAATAATAAATAATGATAGAAGCATAATTAATCATTCTTACTTTAGTTGTATCAATGCTAAAGATTCCATCCTCAATACTATTTATAAAAACCCCTATTTAGGTTGTTGTATGTGTTTCAGTAAAGATCTTCTAAAAGAAACATTCCCTTTTCCTGGACGGAATATTGGACACGATTTATGGATAGGTTTGATTGGGAAGATTTATGGGAAGGTTATATTTATTAATGAACCATTAATTTTATACAGACGACACGATATGGCTGTATCTACCTCTGGTGCGATAAGTAAAACATCTATATTCTTTAAAATAAAATATCGAATTTATATTCTTTTGGAATTGCTAAAAAGAGTCTTCCATTAAGTTATTATTCTCACTTCAGATCTCTATAGTTATAGGTTATCTTACTTTTATTTTATTAGTTTGTGAATTATCTTTTCTGAAAAGAAAATAGTTCATGAGCTTGTTTATTATCTTAATGTGTTACATGACAATATTATTAATTTCTTATCTATTGCATGTTACTAAAGAAGTTTTATGGGGCACTATAATATGAAGGTTTTACAAGTATGTAAATTTTTTCCACCTGTATTTGGGGGGATCGAGCAAGTTGCTTATGATATAAGTGATGGTTTTTACTCCTTGCATTCTCGATCGATTGATGTTTTGTGTGTAGACAATAAATCAAATGATTCTGAAGAAAAACACAATTACAAAATATTTAGATGTGGGATTTTAGGGGTTGTTTTTTCAACGCCGATTTCATTTTCATTCATTAAAAAATGGCGAGAGATTCGTAACAATTATGATGTTATTCATCTACATCTCCCCAATCCTTTAGCTGTTATAGCTTTGTTTTTATTTCCAACTAAAAATAGAATTGTTATTCATTGGCATAGTGACATTGTCAAACAAAAAAAACTATTATTTTTATTCAAACCTTTTCAAACTTGGATTCTCAAGCAAGCAGCCAGAGTTATCGTTACCTCTCCAGTTTATGGGATAAAATCGTCAGCACTACAGCCTTATCAACAGAAATTAACCTGTATACCTATTGGCATTGATGAAAATAAAATGCCAAACAATGTTTTTTATGAAAGTGAATTACATAAAAAATATGCAGGTAAAAAAATCGTTTTTTCTTTAGGAAGACTTGTATATTATAAAGGTTTTGAGTTTTTAGTTAAAGCTGCCAAACAATTACCACCAGATACTGTAATTCTCATCGGTGGTGAGGGGGAGTTATATGGTAAGTTAACTACATTAATAAGTGAACTTGAGTTAACTGACAAGGTTATTTTGTTAGGTGGCATACCGTATGATCAACTTTCTGCTTATTATAAGCTTTGTGATGTGTTCTGCTTACCATCAATTCATGAGTCCGAAGCCTTTGGGGTTGTCCAACTTGAAGCAATGAGTTTCAAAAAACCTGTAGTGTCTACAGATATCGCTAATAGTGGAGTCCCATGGGTTAATAAGAATGGTTATTCTGGTGTGGTTGTTGAACCCGGGAATTCAGAAGCTTTGGCTGCGGGTATTATCACTGTTCTCGAAAAAGCCAATGTGCTTTCTGAAAATGCTTATTTAAGATTCCACACGAACTTCACTAAAAACAAAATGGTTGAATCTCTCAATCAACTTTATTCGGAGCTGAGATAACTATGGAGATTAAGATCACTCCAGTTGTCCTTGCAGGCGGTGCTGGAAGTCGTTTATGGCCTTTATCTAGAGTCCTTTATCCAAAGCAGTTCCTGTGTCTTAGCGGCGAACTGACAATGTTGCAATCCACTATTAGCCGTTTAAACGGTGTAGAGTGTGATAATCCGGTAGTTATTTGTAATGAAGAACACCGTTTCATTGTAGCCGAGCAATTACGTCAGCTTGAGAAACTCACCCAAAACATTATTTTAGAACCAGTTGGTAAAAATACCGCACCAGCTATCGCTCTCGCTGCGTTGTCTGCAACGCGTGATAAGCAGAATACTGATCCCCTTATGCTTGTGTTAGCGGCAGATCATTTCATTAAAAATGATGAAGCCTTTCGTGATGCAGTGTTTAAAGCCATACCATATGCAAATGAAGGAAAACTAGTTACTTTCGGGATTGTGCCACTGCAACCAGAAACGGGTTATGGTTATATCCGCCGTGGTAATCCTCTTAAATCAGTAAATACTTGTTGGTGTTTCGATGTTGCAGAGTTTGTCGAAAAACCGGATCTCAACACCGCTAAGGCTTACGTTTCCAGCGGTGAATATTACTGGAACAGCGGCATGTTCCTGTTCCGCGCCGGGCGCTATCTCGAAGAGCTGAAAAAATTCCGCCCGGATATTCTCGATGCCTGCGAAAAAGCGATGGCGAATATTGACCCGGATCTCGATTTTGTGCGCATTGACGAAGCGGCATTCCTGGCCTGCCCGGATGAGTCTATCGACTACGCCGTGATGGAAAAAACCGCTGATGCGGTGGTGGTCCCGATGGATGCAGGCTGGAGCGACGTGGGATCATGGTCATCGTTGTGGGACATCAGCCCCAAGAATCAGCAGGGTAATGTGCACCATGGCGACGTGATAAGCCACGATACCGAAAATAGCTATATCTATGCGGAATCTGGCCTGGTCACCACGGTTGGCGTTAAAGATTTGATCGTGGTGCAGACCAAAGATGCCGTTCTGGTTGCAGATAGAAATTGTGTTCAAGATGTGAAAAAGATAGTCGAAGAACTTAAAGCAAGTGGCCGCCACGAACACCATAACCACCGCGAAGTGTACCGCCCGTGGGGGAAGTACGACTCTATTGACGAAGGCGAGCGTTACCAGGTGAAACGCATCACCGTGAAACCGGGCGAAGGCTTGTCTTTGCAGATGCACCATCACCGCGCCGAGCACTGGATTGTGGTGGCGGGTACCGCGAAAGTCACACTGGGTGAAGAGACAAAATTGCTGGGCGAAAACGAGTCCATCTACATCCCGCTTGGCGTGACGCACTGCCTGGAAAACCCCGGAAAAATCCCGCTCGACCTGATTGAAGTGCGTTCCGGCACTTATCTCGAAGAAGACGACATCGTCCGTTTCGAAGACCGTTACGGGCGTATCTGACTTCTGTCGGATGACGCTGCGCTTATCCGACCTACAACATTCAGGATGATTATGAACACCTTGACCTGTTTTAAAGCCTACGACATTCGCGGCAAGCTCGGTGAAGAGCTGAATGAAGACATCGCAGAACGTATTGGCCGCGCTTATGGCGAGTACCTGAAACCGAAAACCATCGTACTGGGTGGCGACGTGCGCCTGACCAGCGAGCGACTTAAACTGGCGCTGGCAAAAGGATTGCAGGATGCGGGCGTGGACGTGCTGGATATCGGCCTGTCCGGCACCGAAGAAATCTATTTCGCCACCTGGCATCTGAACGTGGACGGCGGCATTGAAGTGACCGCCAGCCACAATCCGATGGACTACAACGGCATGAAACTGGTGCGCGAAGGCGCTCGCCCAATCAGCGGCGACACCGGCCTGCGCGACGTGCAGCGCCTGGCGGAAGCCAACGACTTCCCACCGGTGGACGCCGCAAAACGCGGCAGCTACCAGAAGATTTCGGTGGTTGAGGCGTATATCGACCATCTGTTCACCTACATCAACGTGGCCAACATCAAACCGCTGAAACTGGTGATTAACTCCGGTAACGGCGCGGCTGGCCCGATTGTCGATGCCATCGAAGCCCGCTTTAAATCACTCAAT
>NZ_JMPI01000033.1 GCF_000735355.1 Buttiauxella agrestis ATCC 33320 | reverse complement strand
TGGGGAAATGAGCGCCCACCACTATTTCCGCGATTTTGCCTACTGCGACAGCGGGATGATCCCGTGGCTGCTGGTGACGGAACTGCTGTGCCTGAAAGGCAAAACCCTGGGCGAACTGGTGTGTGACCGCATGGCGGCGTGGCCGGCGAGCGGGGAAATCAACAGCAAGCTGGCGGACCCGACAGTCGCCATTGAACGCGTACAGCAGCACTTTGCGCCGCACGCGGAAGAGATCGATAACACGGACGGCGTGAGCATGGCGTTTGCCGACTGGCGCTTTAACCTGCGCAGCTCAAACACCGAGCCGGTGGTGCGTCTGAATGTGGAATCGCATGGTGACGTAAATTTGATGGAACATCAAACAGAGATTATTCTGCGAATTTTACGTCAATAAACTCAAATCAATGTTCTGTGCAATATTGATATATTGTATATCACTTCAGCATTGAGAGTGTCATAAGATGTTCTATCTCTCTAGTGCAAGAAATATAAAGAACAGCATAATGTTTTTGATGTATATGTGTAAGTCCAGTGGATGAGTAATAGATGAAAACGCAGAGTATAAGTAAATGTTTGCTTAAGGCATTTGTATTGAAATTCATTTTGGTTATCCTAGCATGAATATGAGATATTTTTCTAATTTATTTCCGCTTGTTATAGTTTTTATTTTGTCGGGAGTCTTAGTGTCCTTAAGTGGAAGATTGGATCTTCTGTTTTGGATTTATTTGGAAAGCTCAATAATATATTTTTTCATCCTGTCATCTAATCTGAAATTCAAAGGTGTTATTTGGTTTACTTATAACGCTTTGTTAGGTGTGCAAGTCGCATCAGTATATTCTAGTGGTTATTATATTCTCCCGCTGACATTATCCAATGCTAGTGAGTATTCAGCATTAGGTATCAATGCTATAGCTAAATTATCATTTATAGTATTTGCGTTTGTTTTTTCTTCTTTGTTTATCCGCATGGTTAAATCAAAACCTAGAAAAAAATCAATTAAAATATTGGGTGCATCAATAATTGCCGTTATAATAATTATGTTGCCGGTGCCATTGCATGCAATTGCCAATACAATCTCTTCCTATTATTCACAAATCACGTACAAACCTGATTACAATTACCCGGAATACGCGAAAAAATACTTAAAAGCAAGTGTCTGGAATGAAGGGCCGATTACCTCCCTCCTTAATAAGGACACTAAAAATGTCATTGTGATATTTACTGAAGGAATGTCATCATCAATTATTGATAAGGTTAATAATCAACAACTGAATATTACACCAAATATAGATGCTCTTTATGATTCTTCTATAGTTTTTGAAAACTATTATAATCACACTGCCGCAACTTTTAGGGGTTTGAGAGGCCAGCTAACTTCTGCATATCAATACAAAGATGGTAATAATTCCCAACAAGACGGGTTTGCACAAATTTCAAACGAAAAAGTAACTTCTATCTACCAAAAGCGACTTGTATCACTTCCTGAAATACTTAATAGGTATGGTTATCGAACATACTTTTTAGCCTCAACGGAAAAACATAGCACTCTAAATACCATGCTTAAAAGCATGTCTTTCACGCAGGTGTATGGGATGGGTGATTTCGATGGATATCAAGATGATCGCATGACTGATAAGCAGACATTTGCAGCATTGAGAAAACTTTTGTTGGACCAGAAACAACAACCTTTTTTCATCGGAGTCTATCCTTCTGGAACTCATCACGGTAGAGATAGTCCTGACCTGAAGTATAATGATGGGAAAAATCCATATTATAATAAATTTTTTAATTATGATGCTCAGCTTGGTAATTTCATTAATTTTTTTGATAAGAGTGGTTTTTATAAAAACACGTTGTTAATAATTACTTCAGATCATTCAACTTTCCCAACGCCTGAGTTTAAAAAATCCTTTGGAATTAATGCGGATTACTTCGTAGATCAAATTCCTTTGATTCTTCATGGTGCAAATATTACTCATCAAAAAATTGATGCACATGCTTATAACAGTTTGTCATTAACACCGACAATATTACAATTGCTAGGTGTTAATAATGAGCCAAACTATTTTTTAGGATGCTCACTATTAGATAAATATTGTAGCAGTCAATTTTCTAATATGTCTGCAGTAGGTGATTCCTATTATCAAACATCTTCAGGGAAATATCCTGAGTATAATGTCAAAGAGCTACCGGAGAATCTTTATATTAAAGAATTCTATAACATTAGTGGTTGATTAATAAATGACATTTTAATATGCCAACAAGCATATAAGTTCTGTGATTTGTAATCAAACTCTACCTTCATGAAAGAACCTGAGTTAACATCAAGACAACATTAGTACGGCGTTGAAGTCGTAGTAACCTTCCAAAAGACAGGAGTTTGTAATGTCCAAACAACAAATCGGCGTCGTTGGTATGGCAGTGATGGGGCGCAACCTGGCGCTGAACATCGAAAGCCGTGGCTATACCGTTTCCGTGTTCAACCGTTCTGGCGATAAAACTGAAGAAGTCATCGCAGAGAACCCGGGCAAGAAGCTGGTTCCTTACTATACGGTGCAAGAGTTCGTCGAATCTCTGGAAACTCCTCGTCGCATTTTATTAATGGTTAAGGCAGGCGAAGCCACGGACAAAACCATTGATTCTTTGAAGCCTTATCTTGATAAGGGTGACATTCTTATCGATGGTGGCAATACCTTCTACCACGATACCATCCGTCGTAACCGTGAACTTTCTGCGGAAGGTTTCAACTTTATCGGTACCGGTGTTTCTGGTGGTGAAGAGGGCGCATTGAAAGGTCCTTCTATCATGCCTGGCGGTCAGAAAGAAGCTTACGAACTGGTTGCCCCAATTCTGAAGCAAATCGCTGCTGTTGCTGAAGATGGCGAACCATGCGTTACCTATATTGGTGCTGATGGTGCTGGTCACTATGTGAAAATGGTTCACAACGGTATCGAATATGGCGACATGCAGCTAATCGCTGAAGCCTATTCACTGCTCAAAAATGGCCTGAACCTGTCGAACGAAGAGTTGGCAACAACCTTCACCGACTGGAACAAAGGTGAGTTAAGCAGCTACCTGATCGATATCACCAAAGACATCTTCACCAAAAAAGATGAAGATGGTCACTATCTGGTTGATGTGATTCTTGATGAAGCAGCAAACAAAGGTACAGGCAAGTGGACTAGTCAAAGCTCGCTGGATCTGGGTGAACCACTGTCTCTGATCACCGAATCTGTATTCGCACGTTATATCTCTTCTTTGAAAGAACAACGTGTAGCGGCTTCTAAAGTGCTGAGTGGCCCGCAGGCTAAACCATTTGCTGGCAATAAAACTGATTTTGCCGAAAAAGTGCGTCGTGCATTGTATCTGGGCAAGATTGTTTCTTACGCACAAGGTTTCTCCCAGCTGCGTGCAGCATCTGAAGAGAATAATTGGGATCTCAACTACGGTGAGATTGCTAAAATTTTCCGCGCAGGTTGCATTATCCGCGCTCAGTTCCTGCAGAAAATCACGGATGCGTATGCAGAGAACCCTGCTATTGCAAACTTGCTGCTGGCACCATACTTCAAGAAAATTGCTGACGAATACCAACAAGCTCTGCGTGATGTGGTTTCTTATGCTGTGCAGAATGGTATCCCAACGCCAACCTTCTCTGCTGCTATCTCTTACTACGACAGCTACCGTTCAGCAGTTTTGCCTGCTAACCTGATCCAGGCGCAGCGCGACTACTTTGGTGCGCATACCTATAAGCGTACTGATAAAGAAGGCGTGTTCCATACTGAGTGGATGGAAAAGTAATTACTGTTCTCTAAGTTAAATATAGCTTAAAGCCAGTGGAGTGTATTCCCCACTGGCTTTACTTTTAATCGTAGTATGAATTTTCATAATTTCGTCTCCTGCTGATTCGCTCATTTTTCATACCGAACTTGTCGAAGGCATTATTTATACCAATACGAGAGAGGACCGACTCCAAAGCGCTGAGCGTTTTAATTCATGAGTTTTAATAAACTATTCTTCATCAAGTCATATAAAGTATTTATTAGAAAAATCGCTTAAATTAAATTTGTTGGAAAATTTTCTGGTTGTTTATTGAACAGTTAAGTTTGAAAACCGTTAGTGGTATTAAATAATGTATTTTAAAATGTTATTTTCGGGTTAATCTGACAAAAATTTTCCTTTACCCTCAGGTAATTTCCCATTTATCCGATTATACTTACCTGGCGGGGCTATCGCATTTTGTGAACTAATTCTCCTAAGGTAAACATGAATCCAGATAACCATAACATGGTGAAAAACCACACGGGCAGCACTCAGGAATCTATTGATTTAATTGATGTCATTGTTCAGTTGTGGAACGGTAAAGTCACCATCATCGCTTTTGCTGTTCTTGCTATCATTCTTGCTGTTATCTATCTATTCGTCGCTAAAGAGAAATGGACCTCTGAAGCTATCGTTACGCTTCCTGATTCAGGGCAGATAGCGAACTACAATAATGGCATGAATGTTTTGTATGGCCCTGGCGCTCCAACGATTGTTGACATACAAAATCGTTTCTTTGGCCGCTTCAACTCTGCCATTTCAGCTTTATCTGAGCAGTTAGACAATCAGGAAAAACCTGAAAAACTGACTATCGAAGAGTCAGTTAAAGGTCAACCAGTGCCACTGAAAGTAAGTTATGTCTCTACGAGTGCGGCAGAAGCGCAAAAAACACTCACTACTTATATTCAGCAGATCAATAAACGGGTTGTCACTGAACTGGACGATGACTTGAAAACAAGCATCAACTCTAAAGTCGAGGATCTGAATGTAGATTTGGCGACTAAAGAGAAAATCGCTCAAGAGAAGAAAGACAAGCGTCTGGAGATTTTGAATCAGGCATTGATCGTTGCGCAGCAATCCAATATCAAGAATACCCTGGTTCAGCAGGCGGAAACTTTGTCTGAAGATACTTTGTTCGTTCTGGGTAGCGATGCGCTTTCAGCTACCATTAAGAATGAAGCGACGCGTCCATTGCCGTTGGATGAGTCTTATTTCAATGCGCGCCAAACCTTGTTAGCTATTAACGCATTGAAATCTAAACCAGAAACAACGTATGCCTTCCGCTATGTGATGAAACCAAGTTTACCGATTCGCCGTGACAGTCCTAAAAAGGGTCTGACGTTAGTCCTCGGAGCGTTAGTCGGGCTGATTCTTGGCTCAGGTGTCGTTCTTGGTCGTAACGCGTTACGCAATTACAAACCTGTTGTATAGCGTTGTCGCGATATCAAAAGAAAAGGCCGCAATCGCGGCCTTTTTTAATTCCGAAAAACTACCTATGCCTTTCCCGCAAATTCTCAATCACCGCGCTCAAATCCAGCTCCTGATCCTGCAACAGCACCAGCAAGTGATAAACCAAATCCGATGCTTCATTCTTCAACTCAAAGCGGTCATTCACTGTCGCCGCCAGCGCGGTTTCAACACCTTCTTCACCGACTTTCTGCGCGATGCGTTTAGTGCCACTCGCATACAACTTGGCGGTGTATGAGCTCTCCGGATCGGCAGTTTTGCGCGATGCCAACAGTTCCTCTAGCTGATACAAGAAGTGCCAGTCGTGATGCGTTTCGCCAAAGCAGCTTGAGGTGCCGAGGTGGCAGGTCGGGCCGATAGGATTCACCAGCACCAGAAGCGTGTCGTTATCGCAATCAGGCGCGATTTTCACGACATTGAGGAAGTTGCCTGAGGTTTCGCCTTTGGTCCACAAACGTTGTTTAGTGCGCGAGAAGAAAGTGACTTTTCCGCTTTCGATAGTTTGCGCCAGCGCCTGCGGGTTCATATATCCCAGCATCAGCACTTCACCAGATTTCGCGTGTTGAATAATCACCGGCATCAATCCGTCGGTTTTTTCCCAGTCCAGTTGGTTTTGCTGCTCTTGTGTTAGCACACTCTTATCTCCACGCCTTGCTGAGCCAGGTACAACTTCAGCTCGCCAATATTAATAATTTGTTTATGGAATACGGATGCCGCCAGCGCGCCGTCGACGTCTGCATCGCGGAAGGCTTCGAGGAAGTGTTCCATGGTTCCCGCGCCACCAGAAGCAATCAGCGGAACGTGGCATACTTCTCGTACTTTCTTTAACTGTTCCAGGTCGTAGCCATTGCGCACTCCGTCCTGGTTCATCATGTTAAGTACGATTTCCCCGGCACCGCGCTTTTGCACTTCCTGCACCCAGTCAACGGTTTCCCACTGCGTTACGCGCGTGCGACTTTCATCGCCGGTATATTGATTGACGTGATATTTCCCGGTTTCACTATCAAACCAGGTATCAATTCCCACCACAATACATTGCACGCCAAAACGTTCCGCCAGGCGAGTAATCAGCTCCGGGTCTGCCAGAGCAGGGGAGTTGATAGAGATTTTATCCGCGCCGAAAGACAAAATCTGCGCCGCATCTTCAATCGACTTAATGCCGCCCGCCACGCAGAAAGGAATATCGATGACTTCCGCCACGCGTGACACCCAGCTTTTATCAACCACGCGGCCATCGCTGGAGGCGGTGATATCGTAAAACACCAGTTCGTCAGCACCTTCGGCAGCGTAACGTTGCGCGAGTGGCACGATGTCGCCGATGATTTCATGGTTGCGAAATTGCACACCTTTTACGACTTGCCCGTCGCGTACGTCCAGGCAAGGAATTATCCGTTTTGCCAGCATGAAATCGCCTCCGTTACGTTGAATTTCCCTTCCAGTAATGCCCGCCCGACAATCACGCCCTGAACGCCCGTTCCACGCAGCGCCGCGATATCATCAAGCCCACCAATACCCCCGGAAGACTGGAATGCCACCTGCGGATAACGCGCGCACACTTCTTCATAAAGTGAAACGTTTGAACCCGCCAGCGTGCCATCGCGAGAAATATCGGTGCACAGCACGTGTTTGAGTCCGACCGGCAGATACATTTCCACCAGTTCTTCGAGCGATACGCCAGAGTTCTCTTGCCAGCCGCTCACCGCGACCTGTTTATTGCCTTGTTCGTCGATGCGTACATCGAGCGCCAGCACTAACGCATCGGCACCAAAACGGGTAAACCAGCCTTTCACAATCTCGGGTGATTTCACCGCCGTTGAGCCAACCACAACGCGGGCCACGCCCGCTTCAAGTAATGCCGCAACATCTTCTTCGGTGCGCACACCACCGCCCACTTGCACAGGTACTTTCACGCCTGCAACCAGCGTTTTAATCAGCGGGATCTGGCGTTTTGCCGGGTCTTTCGCGCCGGTTAAATCCACCAGATGCAGCACTTGTGCGCCTTGCGCTTCGTAATCTTGCAGACGTGGGAGCGGGTCATTGCCGTAATCGCGCTGTTGGCCGTAATCCCCCTGGTGGAGGCGCACCACTGTGCCATCAATTAAATCGAGAGCCGGAATAATCATGGTGCTTACATCTCCAGGAAGTTTTTCAGTAATTTTGCGCCTGCGGCACCCGAGCGCTCCGGGTGGAATTGCACGCCGAAGAAGTTATCTTTTTGTACGGCGGCGGTGAACGCTTCACCGTAACTGGCCTGCGCGATAGTGTTCGCGCAAACGGGCATCGCGTAGCTGTGCACAAAGTAAAAATAATCGCCGTCGTCAATGCCACGGAACAGGCGGTCGCCCGCTTTGGGATAGACGCGGTTCCAGCCCATATGTGGCAAAGGCAAACCGTGGTCGGTCATTTTCAACACCGGTTCGTCGATGATGCCGAGCATGTCGATGCCATTGCTTTCATCACTGCGAGAGGCCAAAAGTTGCATCCCGAGGCAAATGCCGAGCACCGGCTGGGTACAGGCTTTAATCAGTTCGATAAGCTCGCGCTCACGAATCTGGTCCATCGCCGCCTGCGCGGTTCCCACGCCGGGCAAAAACAGTTTATCGGCACGCAACACCACATCCGGGTCGCGGCTCACCAACGGCTCATAGCCATGGCGCCCAATCGCCGCTTTCACCGAGTGCAGGTTGGCGCATCCTGTGTCCAGAATCACCACGTTCATTACAACACTCCTTTCGAGGAGGGCAGCGTGTCACCTTCGACGCGAATCGCCTGGCGCAATGTGCGACCAAAGACTTTAAACAGGCTTTCGACACGGTGATGGTCGTTTTTGCCTTTGGTTTTCAGGTGCAGCGTCACGCCCATGGTGTAAGAGAGCGAACGGAAGAAGTGTTCGACCATTTCAGTGCTTAAATCGCCGACGCGCTGGAAGTTGTACTCGGCCTTATATTCAAGGTGCGGGCGGCCAGAAATATCCAGCGCGCAGCGCGCCAGGCATTCGTCCATCGGCAATGTAAAGCCAAAGCGCGTAATGCCGCGTTTGTCGCCCAGGGCGATTTTCAGCGCTTCGCCCAGTGCCAGGCCGGTGTCTTCAACGGTGTGGTGATCGTCGATATAAAGATCGCCTTTCACGCTGATATCCATACGGAAGCCGCCGTGGGTGGCAATCTGGTCCAGCATGTGGTCGAAGAAACCCACGCCGGTGTTAATTTTGCTGCCGCCTTCGCGGTCAAGCCAGACCTGCACGTCGATTTGCGTTTCTTTCGTGGCGCGTTCCACGTGCGCGTAACGGTCACGTTTGGTCAGTTGGTCGCTGATGGCAGACCAGTTCAGCGTTTCACCGTGGTAACGCAGTCCCTGAATGCCCATGTTCTCGGCCAGTTCAATGTCCGTCGCGCGGTCGCCAATCACGTAGCTGTTAGGTTTATCCAGCACACCTTCTTCCAGGTAGCCTTTCACCATCGCCAGTTTTGGCTTGCGGCACTCGCAGTTGTCGGCGGGAAGATGCGGGCAAATCAGCACGTCATCGAAGCTCACACCCTGCGAGCTAAACACCTGCATCATCAGGTTGTGCGGGCCCTCGAAATCCGCCTGCGGGAAGCTATCCGTCCCTAAACCGTCCTGATTGGTGATCATCACCAGCTTGTAGCCTGCTTTTTGCAATTGCAGCAGGGCGGGGATCACCGCAGGCTCAAACGCCAGTTTGTCCATGCGATCCACCTGGAAATCTGAAGGAGGCTCGGAAATTAAAGTGCCGTCACGGTCGATAAAAAGAATTTTCTGGCTCACACGCCCTCCGTGGCCGTCAGGCCGGGTTGTTCACGCAGCGCAGCAATGGTGCGCTCGCACTCGGTACGGGTGCCGACGGTAATCCGCAGGCAGCCGCTTAACGATGGTTGTTTATTTTGGTCACGTAGGATAATGCCCTGATCCCACAGCGATTTAAATACCGCACTGGAAGCGGTGATGCGCGCCAGCACATAGTTGGTTTCAGAGTCGAAAACTTGCTCAACGCAGGCCACGTCGTGTAATGCCGCGATCAGATATTGGCGATTGACTAAAATTTCGGCCACCCGCTCGCGCATCGCATTGATACCCTGCGGGCTTAACGCCTGAGCGGCGATATCCGCAACTGGCGTAGAAAGCGGGTAAGGGGCGATGACTTTCATCAGCAAGTTAATCACTTCTTCATTGGCCAGAGTAAAACCACAACGCAGGCCAGCCAGCGCAAAGGCTTTGGAAAGCGTGCGCAGCACCACAAGGTGCGGATACTCATTCAACCAGCCAGCGAGCGTCGCCTGTGGGCAAAACTCGATATAGGCTTCGTCCGCAACCACTAAGGCTTTACCGCGAGCCATTTCCAGCAGCACGCGGAAATCTTGCGGATTGATTAACTGCCCCGTCGGGTTATTCGGGCTGCAAACATAAATGACTTTTACGCCTTCAATATTCTCAGCAATGGCCGGTAAATCAAGCTGCCAGTCTGCAAGTGTAGGGACGGTGCGGCACTCAACGTTAAAGGCTTCGCTGCTCACGCTGTACATGCCGTATGTCGGCGGGCAGTAGAGAACCGCATCTTTGCCCGGTTCGCAGAATGCGCGAATCAACAGTTCGATACCTTCGTCTGCGCCACGGCTGACCAGCACTTGCTCAGGTTTCACGCCTGCATATTCGGCGTAACGTTCGATGACCAGTTTTGGCTGGCATTCCGGGTAACGGTTCAGCGTCTGCTGCGTTAATTCAAATTCAACTGCGATCGGGTATTCGTTGGCGTTCAGCCACACATCACCATTGCCACCCAGGCGGCGAGCCGACTGGTAAGGGGTCAGGGCGCGAACGTTCTCACGGGCTAACTCTTCAATGCTCATTGCATCTCCTTCAGCGCTGCAACGCGCAGGGTAACGGCGTTTTTGTGGGCATCCAGCAGCTCGGCGGCGGCCAGCGTTTCAATGGTTTTAGCAAGGCTTGCGAAACCTTGCGGCGAGAGTTCCTGAACCGTCATGCGTTTCTGGAAATCAGCCAGTCCAAGGCTTGAGCAGGTCGAGGTATATCCGTACGTGGGCAGTACGTGGTTAGTCCCGGAAGCGTAGTCGCCAGCGGATTCCGGTGACCAGTCACCGAGGAACACCGAACCGGCGCTGGTGATGCTATCCACCAAGTCGCGGGCGTCACGCGTCTGAATAATCAGGTGCTCCGGGCCGTACTGGTTGGAAATCTCAATGCATTGCTCTAAATCACGGGCCACAATCAGGCGGCTGCTTTCCAGCGCTTTGCGAGCGGTTTCAGCACGCGGAAGTGCGGCAAGCTGGCGTTCAACGGCTTCGGCAACGGCTTGCGCCATCTGCGCATCTGGCGTCAGCAAAATCACCTGTGAGTCCGGGCCGTGTTCAGCTTGAGAAAGCAGGTCGGATGCCACGAAGTCAGGCGTCGCGCCGCTGTCGGCGATCACTAAGACTTCAGACGGGCCAGCAGGCATGTCAATTGCCGCGCCATCAAGACGCTGGCTGACCTGGCGTTTCGCTTCGGTCACAAAAGCGTTGCCTGGCCCAAAAATTTTATCCACTTTCGGGATGCTTTCGGTACCCAGTGCCAGCGCGGCGATTGCCTGCGCACCGCCTACCTGAAACACTTCCTGCACGCCACAAAGTTGCGCGGCATACAAAATTTCATCGGCAATTGGCGGTGGTGAACACAACACCACTTTTTTACAACCCGCAATCCGCGCGGGCGTGGCAAGCATCAATACGGTTGAAAATAGCGGTGCTGAACCGCCAGGAATATATAAGCCAACGGATGCCACCGGGCGAGTCACCTGCTGGCACCGCACGCCTGGCATGGTTTCGATATCCACCGGAGCGAGCTGTTGCGCGACGTGGAATTTCTCGATATTCGCCACGGCGACGGCCATCGCGTCTTTAATTTCTGAACCCAGACGCGCTACCGCCGCGGAAATTTCCTGCTCACTGACTCTGAGTTGCTGCACTTCAGTTTTATCAAACTTTGCGCTGTACTCACGCAGAGCCGCATCACCGTTGGCTTTCACATTATTCATGATGTCCGCGACCGTGCGGGTAATGCTCTCGGATGCCGAAATCGCCGGGCGCGTCAGCAGTGCATTTTGTGCCGCCGCATCGCATTCATTCCAGTCAATCAACGTATTGAAGTTTGCCATGGTGTTACTCCATCATTTTCTCAATTGGTAACACCAGAATTGAACTGGCACCCAGCGCTTTCAGTTTTTCCATGGTTTCCCAGAACAGCGTTTCACTGCTCACCATATGCATCGCTACACGCTGCTGGTCGCCCGCGAGCGGCAGAATAGTTGGGCGTTCAGCGCCTGGCAGCAGAGAGATAATCTCGTCCAGACGTTCACTTGGCGCATGCAACATGATGTATTTCGATTCACGCGCCTGAATCACGCCCTGAATACGAGTCATCAGTTTGTCGATAAGCTGTTGTTTAGCTTCTGGCATTTCGCCATCGCGCTGAATCAGGCACGCTTTGGAACGGTAAATCACTTCAACTTCACGCAGGCCGTTGGCTTCAAGTGTTGCACCGGTAGAAACCAGGTCACAAATCGCATCAGCCAGACCGGCACGCGGGGCAACTTCAACGGAACCGTTCAACAAGCAAGATTTGAACTGCACACCTTTGCCATCAAGGTAGCGCTTTAACAGGTGAGGGTAAGAGGTGGCGATACGTTTGTTGTTGAGGCATGCCGGGCCATCCCACGGCTCATCAACAGAAATCGCCAGCGAGAAACGACAATCGCCGAAATCTAAACGACGCAGCGTGTAATAACGAGGATCTTCGCCCTGAGCGCGGCGAGTCAGCAACTCTTCTTCCAGCACGTTCTCGCCAATAATGCCCAAATCCACCACGCCGTCCATAATCAGCCCAGGGATATCGTCATCACGGACACGCAAAATGTCGATTGGCATATTTTCTGCCAGCGCAATCAGGCGCTGAGTGTGCAGGTTGATTTTTATGCCACAGCGAGCGAGCAATTCGCGTGAGTCATCGCTCAAACGGCCTGATTTCTGAATAGCTATGCGTAAACGGTTGTTGTCTAACATGTGCAATCTCTCCTGATAAATTCTTGTCTGACGTCCAAAAAAAAGCCCCCGGAAGAAATCTTCCGGGGGCTTATTGACTCGTTCATGCACCAGTGGAAGATTTTTTCATCTTCCAGCACACATCGCCTGAAAGACTAGTCAGGATGATGGTGATGATGGTGGGTAGTATTTTGAACGCGTGTCATAAAATTCTCGTATGAATGTTTATTCATGATGTGCTTTTAACGTAAACCAGATGCAGCGTTCAGCGCAAGGGCTTTTTTCATCCGGGATTAATATTCTGTTTAGCCGCAGTAATTGTCAGTTCCGCTAACGTGGCGTAGCCTAAAAGCAGGGCGAAAAAGAACCGCAGAGAAATATGCTGCATTCCAGGAGACAGGAAATGAAAAAGGTTGCGATTGTCGGGTTAGGCTGGTTGGGAATGCCGCTGGCGATGTCATTGTCAGCGCGGGGCTGGCAAGTGACAGGAAGTAAAACCACCCTTGATGGTGTCGAAGCCGCAAGAATGTGCGGAATTGACAGTTATCAATTGCAACTCACGCCCGAACTGATTTGCGATAGCGACGATCTCGACGCGTTGCTTGATGCGGATGCTTTGGTCATAACGCTGCCTGCTCGCCGCACCGGTGAGGGCGACGATTTTTATCTGCAAGCGGTTCAGGAAATTGTTGATAGCGCGTTAGCACATGATATTCCGCGCATCATTTTTACCAGCTCCACGTCGGTTTACGGTGAGACCGAAAGCACCGTGAAAGAAACCTCGCCACTTGAACCGGTGACCGCCAGTGGTCGTGTGCTTAAAGAACTTGAAACCTGGCTGCATGATTTGCCGGGAACCTCGGTCGATATTCTGCGACTGGCAGGCCTGGTCGGGCCGGAGCGCCATCCTGGGCGCTTCCTGGCAGGGAAAGTGGATGTGCAAAACGGCACGCATGGCGTCAACCTCGTGCATCTCGAAGATGTTATTTCAGCTATTACGCTGTTGTTGCAGGCTCCAAAGGGCGGACACATCTATAATTTATGTGCGCCAGATCACCCATCGCGTGCTGAGTTCTACACTCAAATGGCGCGCCAGATGAACCTTGATGCGCCAGTGTTCAGAACGGAAGGGCAAAATGGCCACGGTAAGCTGGTGGATGGCAGCCGTATTTGCAATGAACTTGGGTTTGAATATCAGTATCCAAACCCGCTGGTAATGCCCATGCAGTAACCGCTGTGGGGCATTGCTCGTGACCGAAGGGAACGAGTATGAAACCACTGCTGGATGTATTGATAATTCTCGATACCCTCGATAAAGAAGGGAGCTTTGCTGCGGCGGCAACAAAGCTCTTCAAAACGCCTTCCGCGCTCAGTTACACCGTTCAAAAACTCGAAAACGATCTCAACATTCAAATCCTCGACCGTTCAGGGCACCGTGCACGTTTTACGCGAACGGGTCAGCTTCTGCTGGAAAAAGGCCGCGAAGTGCTGCATTCCGTACGTGAACTCGAACAGCAGGCTATCAAGCTACATCAGGGCTGGGAAAACGAACTGGTGATTGGTGTGGATGACTCTTTTCCGTTTTCGCTGCTGACGCCGCTAATTGAAGCGTTCTACAAAAGTTACAGCGTGACGCGCCTGAAATTTATCAATGGCGTGCTCGGCGGTTCCTGGGAAGCGCTCACTGAAGGGCGGGCAGATATTATCGTTGGCGCAATGAGTGACCCGCCGTCACTGAGCGGTTTTGGTTTTACCTTGCTCGGGCAACTCGAAAGCGTGTTTGTCGTCGCGCCGCATCATCCCCTGGCTGAGATTGAAGAACCTCTAACGCGCCGTGTAGTGAAACGCAGTCGCGCGGTGATCGTCGGCGACACTTCCCGTCTGGAACCGTCACGTTCGATGCATTTGCTCGAAGATCAGGATGCGATCACTGTTTTTGATTTCAAAACTAAACTCGAGCTGCAAATCAGCGGCATCGGCTGCGGTTATGTTCCGCGTTACATGGCGCAACGCTTTATTGAAAGTGGCGTATTGGTAGAAAAACGGGTGGTTTCCCATGTGCCGTTTGTTCCGGTATGGATTGGCTGGAACGAGCAAACCGCCGGGCTTGCCAGCGAATGGTGGCGCGAGCAGATAGTTAGCAGTCCGGAGATTGCCGTGGTCTACGGCACCACGGAAAATAATACAAATGGGTGAGTGGCAGGGCGCTGTCGTCACATCTATGGTTAATAGTGGATCGTTATTTCTTCTGAAAGTGTCTTCGCGTTTATTTTTCTTCTCTGCGTTGTTTTGCAGAGTTTTTTTGTGCGCAAGGAGTCTGTATGAAGCAAACCAATCAGCAATGGCAGTCACGGCGTGAGCAGGCGGTTCCTCAGGGAGTCGGCAATGCGTTGCCGGTATACATCGAAAAAGCGAAAAATGCCGAAATTTGGGATGTTGAAGGCAAACGCTATATTGATTTTGCTTCTGGTATTGCGGTGCTCAATACCGGGCATAACCATCCGGCAGTGATTGATGCGGTGCGTCAACAGCTTGAAAAATTTACCCATCCTTGTTTCCAGGTCACGCCTTACGGCAATTATATCGAGCTTGCCGAACGGCTGAATACACTGGTGCCGATAAGCGAACCGTGCCAGACCCTGTTTCTCACCACTGGCGCTGAAGCCGTTGAAAATGCGATTAAAGTGGCGCGAATCGCCACCGGGCGCTCGGCTATTATCGCGTTTCGTGGTGCGTTCCATGGCCGAACCCTTCTGGGAATGGCGTTAACGGGTAAAGTTCAGCCGTATAAAAAAGGTTACGGTCCCTTCCCGGCAGGTATTTATCACGCGCCTTATCCAGCGGCATATCTTGGCGTGAGCGACACTCAGGCGCTGGCCTCGCTGGCGGGTATTTTTGCCGCCGATGTGTCACCCGATGAAGTCGCCGCCATTATTATTGAACCGGTACAAGGGGAAGGGGGCTTCTACGCCGCATCGCTTTCCTTTATGAAACAACTGCGTGCGCTGTGCGATAAACACGGCATCGTATTAATTGCTGACGAAATTCAGAGCGGTTTTTGCCGTACCGGTAAAACCTTCGCGATTGAACACAGTGAAGTGGAACCCGATTTAGTCACGATGGCGAAAAGCCTGGCGGGCGGTTTCCCGCTTTCGGCGCTGGTCGGTAAGAAATCGTTGTTTGATAAAGCCATGCCGGGCGGGCTTGGCGGCACTTATGCAGGTTCACCCGTGGCGATTGCTGCCGCACTGGCGGTGACTGATATCATTGAGAAGGAAAATCTCAATGCCCGCGCGCAAGAAATTGGTGAGCAAATCACCCGTCGTTTACACGAAATGGCCGAGCAATTTGACTGTATTGGCGATGTCCGTGGTTATGGCGCAATGATTGCCATGGAACTGGTGGAAGAGCGTGACAGCCATCGTCCAAATAAAGAGTTAACACAAGAACTTGTCAAAGAAGCCGGTAAAAAAGGACTGGTGCTGCTTTCTTGCGGAGTGCGAGCCAATGTGATTCGTTTTCTCGTTCCGTTAACTGCTGAAAAAGAAATTGTTAATGAAGGTCTCAACATCTTGTCATCATGCCTCGAATTAGTGCAAAATACGCGCCTCACTAAATGAGAACAAAAAAACCGACGTTAAACGCGTCGGTTATTTTTTTGCATTGAGTTCCAGTAGTCAAACAGGCATCCGCCAAAATCCAAGAGGCCGGGCTTCGTACCGGATAGATACTAGCTTTTAAAAAACGACAGTCGTGTCGCCGAGGAAATTCAGATGGGGCAGCTTTTTGCTTTTGCGCAGGTATTCGCCGTTTGGGGGAATGACCATGTCGCTTAACGTCACCGCAGGTGCAAAATCTCGTGTTGAACTCCGTAAGAGCCTAACGCTCATTCCGGTTGTTATGATGGGCCTTGCTTATATGCAGCCTATGACCTTGTTCGATACATTTGGGATTGTATCTGGCCTTACCGACGGACATGTCGCTACGGCTTACGCGTTTGCCCTTGTGGCAATTTTGTTTACCGCGTTAAGTTATGGAAAGCTAGTACGCCGCTTCCCATCAGCGGGTTCCGCCTATACCTACGCTCAAAAAGCTATCCACCCGGTGGTCGGCTTTATGGTGGGCTGGTCGGCGCTGCTTGATTATCTCTTCATGCCGATGATCAACATCCTGCTGGCAAAAATCTATTTTGAAGCCCTGGTGCCGTCGATCCCATCGTGGATATTCGTCGTGCTGCTGGTGGGCTTTATGACCATCTCTAACCTGCGTGGCATCAAAACCGTGGCTAACTTCAATAGCCTCATCGTTGTGCTGCAAATGGTTGTGATGGTGGTAATAACGGGTCTGGTGATTTATGGCGTAGCCAATGGCGAAGGTGCCGGCACGTTAACCAGCACGCGTCCATTCTGGTCTGAACACGCAAACGTGGTGCCGATGATCACCGGTGCGACGATACTGTGCTTCTCGTTCCTCGGCTTTGACGGCATTAGCTCGTTGTCCGAAGAAACGAAAGATGCAGGCCGAGTCATTCCGAAAGCGATTTTCCTGACTGCCCTTATTGGCGGCGTGATCTTCGTGGTGGTGTCTTACTTCCTGCAACTGTACTTCCCGGACATCTCTCGCTTCCATGACCCGGACGCATCACAGCCAGAAATCATGCTCTTCGTGGCAGGCAAAGCCTTCCAGTTCGGCATCCTGATTTTCTCCTGTGTGACGGTTCTGGCTTCTGGTATGGCGGCACATGCGGGCGTTTCTCGCCTGATGTATGTGATGGGTCGTGACGGCGTGTTCCCGGAGCGTTTCTTCGGTTACATTCATCCGAAATGGCGTACCCCGGCGTTGAACGTTGTGCTGGTGGGAATCATTGCTCTGTTCGCGGTTAAGTTTGACCTGGTTACAGCAACGGCGCTGATTAACTTCGGTGCGCTGGTGGCGTTTACCTTCGTGAACCTGTCAGTCATTTCCCAGTTCTGGATCCGCGAAGGCCGTAACAAGTCCATCAAAGATCACATCAACTATCTGGTGCTGCCAATCTGTGGCGCGCTGACAGTGGGTGCATTGTGGATTAACCTGGAAGAAAGCTCGATGATTCTGGGGCTGATTTGGGCGGCTATCGGCCTGACCTATCTGGCCTTCGTGACACGTCGCTTCCGTAACCCGGTTCCGCAATTCAACGAAGATTTAGCGTAAAAGCTGAAGACAAAAAAGGCCGCGAAAGCGGCCTTTTTGCTTTTTGTTATCCCACCAAAAACTGCGCATACTCAAACAACGCTTTCAGCAACGCCGTCTTTTCTTTATCGCTTTCATGCAGGTTGTACAGCGCTTCCAGTTCTTGCGCATAGGCTTGCAGCGCTTCCTGAGACAACACTTCACGGCGATGTTCTAACCAGCGCTGCTGCTCAGTTTCATCCAGCGTGCCGGGGAAATTTCTGGCGCGATAGTTAAACAGCAATTTCTCAATGCGTTTATCGGCAAAAGTAATATCCAGCGCCGGTAAATTTTGCGGCTCTGTCTCCAGCACAATGCGCATCGCCGCGCGATCGGCATCGCTGAAGAAACCATTATACAATTGAGCATCGACATTATCTGACGGCACAAAAGGCTCGGCCTCAGCAAAAATAGCCACCGCTTTTTCACGTACGGCAGGGTGTTCCCGCAGTAATTTCAGGTTATCCAGGCAACGTTTACGGTCGATGCCTAACCGCTCGGCATCTTCCGGACGCAGGGTATTCGCCACCGCCAGCACCGGGCATTTATTCAGATGTACCAGTTTGATTGGCACGGCGGCAGCATCACCCAGCGCGGCTTTCGGCGTATACAACCGCTCACGCAATGCATCGGCATCCAGCTCCAGCAGCGGAGAAATATCTCCAGCCAAATCGACCATGATCACCGCATTACGGTTATCCGGATGCCAGGCCAGTGGCGCAATCCAACTGGTATTGCCGCGCCATGCACCGAACATTCCCGAAACATGCACCAGCGGTTTCATCTGCGGAATATCAATTAGCGTGGTGAGCTTGTGTTTGGAGCGATAAGTATAGAGATACTCGAACAGACGCGGCTGGCGTGTTTTAACCAATTGCGCCATGGCGATAGTGGCGTAAACATCGGACATCGCATCGTGCGCGTTGGCATGTTCAATTCCGTTGGCTTTGGTTAAATGCTCCAGACGAAAACTCGGCAGCCCATCGTCGTTTTCCGGCCAGACAATCCCTTCAGGACGCAACGCATAACAGGCGCGCATCACATCAAGCAGATCCCAGCGCGAGTTATCGTTCTGCCAGCTCCAGCCATACGGGTCGTAAAAATTACGATAGAAAATATTACGCGTCACTTCATCATCGAAGCGCACATTGTTGTAGCCCACCACGCAGGTCTTGGGCTGCGTAAAAATACTGTGGATGCGTTTGGCAAAATCGGCTTCGTTGACTCCCTGAGCCAGCGCGTGCTGCGGTGTAATCCCGGTAATCATCACCGCTTCGGGTTGAGGCAGATAGTCATCAGCGGGTTGGCAGTAAAATACTTCCGGCTCGCCAATGACATTAAACTCGGAATCTGTCCGAATCGCTGCAAATTGCGCGGGGCGGTCAAGCGAAGGACTTTTGCCGAAAGTCTCATAATCATGGAAGAGAAAGGTCGGTTGTTGCGTTGTATTATCCACGGTTTACTCCCGCCCTTGAGTGTTGTTTAACATATTGTTATTAAACTGAAATCCCACTAAAACTCGCTCCATGTTTCAAACTTGTTGGTCAGTCACTGCATCAGTGCATGTTAAACCATTAGCAGGCCTCCTGCACCACTGCGGAAGATATTCAAGATGAGTACGCAATGCTATCTATTCATATATTTTTGCAATTTAATTGCGAAAATTATCGCAAACTCCAGTAAAAGAAGCGGCTGAATTTATTGTTACCGAGGGTATATCGTTGAAGATCCGTCTGTTTGCTGTTTGTTCTCTGCTGTCATTATCTGCTCACTCCGCTTTTGCCGACGATATCTTTGTTAACCCGCCATCCCCTCCACAAATTCAGGCGGGTTCCTGGGTGCTGATGGATTACACCACCGGGCAAATTCTGGCTGCGGAAAACGAACATGTGCGACGCAACCCGGCAAGTCTGACGAAATTGATGACGGGCTATGTGGTGGACCGCGCCATTGATAGCGGGCGCATCAAGGCTGACGATATCGTGACAGTGGGCAGAGATGCCTGGGCAAAAGGCAATCCGGTTTTCGACGGTTCATCGCTGATGTTTTTGAAACAAGGCGACCGACTCACCGTTCATGACCTGAGTCGCGGGCTGATTATCGACTCCGGGAACGATGCTTGTGTCGCGCTAGCCGATTACGTTGCTGGCGGGCAGCCGCAATTTGTGGCGATGATGAATAAATACGTGCAGCAATTACGCCTGCGCGATACCCATTTTGAAACGGTACACGGCCTGGATGCACCGGGCCAGCACAGTTCCGCTTACGATCTCGCCGTGCTATCCCGCGCCATTATTCATGGCGAACCTGATTTTTATCATATGTATAGCGAGCGCAGTCTGACCTGGAATGGCATCACACAACAGAACCGTAATGGGCTGTTATGGGATAAAGGCTTGAATGTCGATGGCCTGAAAACCGGTCACACCGCGAGTGCCGGGTTCAATCTTATTGCGTCGAGTGTTGATGGCGAGCGCCGTTTAATTGCTGTGGTGATGGGGGCTGAAAGCCCGAAAGGGCGTGAAGATCAGGCGCGCAAATTACTGCACTGGGGTCAGGATAATTTCGATACCGTTCAGGTTCTGCATAAAGGTAAGAAAATTGGCACCGAGACAATCTGGTACGGTGATCAAAAGAAAGTCGAAGTCGGAACCAATCAGGATGTCTATCTGGCGCTGCCAAAATCTGAAGTGCCTAATATTAAAGCTAAATATGTCCTCGATAAGCCTGAGCTTGAAGCCCCTATCGCAGCTAACCAGCGTGTTGGTGAAATTGAACTGTTTGACCGCGATAAACTGATTGCGCACTGGCCGCTGGTGACGCTGGCTGATGTCAAAAAGGGCAGCGCATGGTCACGCTTCAGCGATTATCTGAGCCACAAACTGTAAATTAATTGAAGGATGCAAACGGGGTCGGCAGTTATGCCGGCCCTTTTTTTTGCCTGTACTAAGATCTACAGGCGAAAGATTCGCAAAAAGCGATCGTGCTCGCAAAGTAACCACATTACCCTGACAAAGGATTGTTTCCCTGTAATTTATTGGTGTATAAATATACAGTGTTTTTAAACGAGTCAGGAGGTCATATGGAATTTAACGTACAACAAGTGCATGAGCGGAAAGTAGCTGGTTTTCATATGGTAGGGCCGTGGGAAAAAACGGTTCATCAAGGGTTTGAACAGCTTTCACTGTGGGTGAAAACACACAAAATTGTCGGCGAAGAGTGGCTGGCGGTTTATTACGATAACCCAGACGTTGTGCCTGCGGAAAAGCTGCGCTGCGATACCGTAGTATCGGTGGCTGAAAACTTCACCGTGCCTGAAAACAGTGAAGGCGTTATCACCACCAAAATAGAAGCCGGGCAGTATGCGGTGGCGCGTGCCCGTGTCGATGACGGTGATTTTGCCAAGCCGTGGAACCTGTTCTTCGACAGCCTGCTGGCTGACAACCGCTATCAAATGGCATCGAAACCCTGCTTTGAACACTATCTTAATGATGGTTCGGAGAGCGGAGTCTGGGAAATAGATATGTATATACCCGTCATCCTTTAAGTTGCAGGGGTGTTGGCTGCACTCACTTACCCCAATCACTTACTTGAGTAAGCTCATCGGGATAAGTTCCCTGGCCGCCTACCTGCAACTCAAATGCTAACGGGTAAATTCCCGTGGCAGATCAAGTCTGATGCTAAAGGGGGCGCAAGCCCCCTAACTTTGTGATGCCCCCTCAATAAAAACAGGTACAATCCCGTTTTTATTTTTCAGGAGACCCGGGTGTGCGCCCCGACAAATCATTAAGCCCGTTTGAGCTCCGCGTTTATCGCCACTACCGAGTCGTGCACGGTATCCGTATCGCGCTGGCATTTGTGCTCACCTTTCTTATTGTCCATCTTCTGAAAGTGCCAGAAGGGACATGGCCATTAATCACCCTCGTGGTGGTGATGGGGCCCATTTCCTTTTGGGGAAACGTTGTCCCGCGTGCGTTTGAGCGTATTGGTGGCACCATTTGTGGTGCAACGATGGGCCTGGTTGCGCTCAGGCTAGAGCTTTTTTCGCTGCCTTTGATGTTGGTGTGGTGTGCGCTGGCGATGTTTATCTGCGGCTATCTGGCCCTGGGTAAAAGGCCCTATCAGGCTTTGCTGATTGGTATCACACTTGCCGTGGTGGTGGGAGCGCCCGCAGGCGACATGGAAATCGCGATGTGGCGCAGCGGTGATGTTATCTTCGGTTCATTACTGGCGATGCTCTTCACCAGCATTTACCCGCAGCGCGCGTTTATCCACTGGCGTATTCAAATGGCGAATTTCGTCACGGCCTTTGGTCGGGTCTACAACGCTGGTTTTTCTCCAAACCTGGTGGAACGCCCGCACCTGGAAAAGCATCTGCGCCAGGTATTAAGTGATGTGGTCAGAATGCGTGCTTTGATTGGCCCGAGCAGCAAAGAAACCCACATTCAAAAAACCATCTTAGAAGCGATTCAAACCGTCAGCCGTAACATGGTGTGCACGCTCGAGCTGCAAATTAACGCTTACTGGGCGTCCCGTGAAAGCCACTTCCTGATGATCAACGCACGCACACTGCGTGACACACAGCAGATGACGCAACGTACACTCGCGGCAATTGCCCTGGCATTGCATGACGGAAACCCATCGCCGATTTCTGCCAATAACGAAAAACTAACCGAAATCGTTAGTGAGTTGCGCCAACTGATGCAAGAGGGGCCGAACGGGAAACTTCAGGAAACCCCAATTCATGGCTACGTTTGGTTGAGCCTTGAGCTTGCCCGTCAACTGGAATTGCTCTCACAGTTGATCTGCCGCGCGTTACGCAAATAATTGCTTAGTCTGATATGAATTGCTGGTTTCGATTCAGCACTATTTGAGGTTAAGATAGCGAAAGAGACCCATCGCCTGTATGTTCGGGTTGCAGCTAATCACCATGCAGCTTGAAGAATGACATTGTCAGCGGCCGTCGCTACCTTTAAGGTAAGCGTATGACCGTTAACTTAATGAATCGTTGTTTTAACGAATCCAAGTATGAAATTAGCAGGGGTATAAAAATGGAACCAACCAAACCATCTTTCCAGGACGTGCTTGAGTTTGTGCGTCTGTTCCGTCGTAAAAACAAACTGCAACGTGAAATCCAGGACGTGCAGAAAAAGATCCGTGATAATTCAAAACGCGTTCTGCTGCTGGACAACCTGAGCGATTACATCAAGCCAGGTATGAGCATCGAAGCTATTCAGGGCATCATCGCCAGCATGAAAACCGACTACGAAGACCGCGTTGATGACTACATCATCAAAAACGCTGAGCTGTCTAAAGAGCGTCGTGAAATTTCCAAAAAATTGAAAGTGATGGGCGAAATCAAGGCCGATTAAATTTACCCGTCGTACTTCGGGTTGCCTCTGCGTTGGCTGCGTTCACTTACCGCCTTGATGCAATTCGAACTATTTAGGGTAAATAGTGTTAATTTTAGAAACCGCCATTCATGGCGGTTTTTTTTCGCCTGAGTTCAACGCACGCCGCCTGCTACCATCTTCACCAGATGTTGCCGCGGGTAATACACATCAATAGCCAACTGATTAATCTGCCAGCGTAATTTCTCAGCATCATGTTTGCGAACATCCAGCATCAGCCCCACAGCGCTTCCGCTGTGCGCCACGTTCACGCCGAATAAATCAAACTCTTCGACCAGCGCCAACAGCTGCGAAAACATCGGCTTTGCCAGCAACGCCTGGCTGGCGATCGCGCTTTGCGTGGCAGCTTCTCCCAGTAAGCGAGGATCTTGCATCCCGCAACTTTGTTGCAAGCGAAGCCACGCATCATCGAGCGCTGCGGCATTGCTGATTAATGTAGATTCACGCTGATGACGACGGTATTCCTCAGTCAGAATCGTCGTATCACTTTCAAGTAACAGGATATCCATTGCTGGCGCGGGCTGGCAGCTAAACTGAGTCTGTGCATTCAGATGGGAAAATAGCGTCGGCAAGACAAAAATCGTGCTGTCGGTCGGTTCAATGTTTACGCATAAAGCGGCAAGGGTAGATTCGCTGAGTGTTTCACCCAAATGCCGGGCGGTTGCTAAGGCTGTTGCGGCAATATCTGCGGTGCTGCTCGCCAGACCTTTACCCACTGGAATGGTGGACTCCAGAGCCGTGCTCAGGTTATTTGCTAATGCTGCGGGATAGCCGAAATATGCCACCACCTGTTCCAGCATCTGGCGCATACGTGGCCGCTCTTCGCCAGACTGCACGCCTTCGCGGACTTCAACGGTGCTAAACCAGTCGATAGGGCATGAAACCAGCTTTTCGCTGCCGCCAATCCAACCCTGAATGAATTCGCCGCATGACGCCGGGCAGCGCGCTTCAGCCATAACGGTGGCAACTCTCTTTCATCGTGGATCTCATTTTGTTTTCTTCGCCACAAGCCTTAAAAAATCAATAAAAATTGTTATAGCGCAACACTCGCTATCTATTAGCTTTTACACTGTTCGAGCTTTTATATATTCACGCGCATGATAGTTTGAGTGTCATGCACGATACAACTGACTCGTTTATGCCATGTCTTTACCCGTTCTTATTTGGGGTGAATATGGCTGGGAAGGAGGTGTAATTCCTCCGCAGCCCCCGCTGCTGTGATGCCGACGAACCCGCGAAACCACTGATCTCACGATTGGGAAGGGCGGGCGAGAATGAAGCTAAGCCAGAAGACCGACGAATCATTTAATTTAAACAACTCCTTCGGTGGGAAGTCAGTTGTCATCAGTTGCGTGCGGCTTCCGGCTGCACGCACGTGCTGACATCCGCTTTTTGCCGAAAGTAATAAGGCAACTATGGCAGGGGCAGCGAAACACGCATTCGTCATTGCAGGCACCAGCAGCGGCTGTGGCAAAACCACCGTCACGCTTGGGCTGCTCCGCGCCTTAATGGCGCGTCATCTGCGCGTCCAACCTTTCAAAATCGGCCCCGATTATCTCGATAGCGGCTGGCACAGTGCGGTGTCAGGCGTGACCTCGCGCAATCTCGATGCGTTTATGTTGCCTACTTCCACGCTCAATGGTTTGTTTAACCAACAAATGCAGCAGGCCGATGTGGCGGTTATCGAAGGCGTGATGGGGCTTTATGACGGCTACGGCACAGACCCGAATTATTGCAGCAGCGCCGCAATGGCAAAGCAGCTCGGCTGCCCGGTTATTTTGCTGGTGGATGGCAAAGCAGTCTCCACCTCTATCGCCGCCACGGTTATGGGGTTCCAGCGGTTTGACCCGTCGTTAAACATCGCGGGCGTCATCCTTAATCGCGTCAATAGTGATAGCCATTATCAGTTGCTGGCCGAGGTGATTACCCGTTACTGCGGTCTGCCCGTGCTGGGGCGAGTGCCGGTCATGGCCGATGTGGCATTGCCATCACGCCATCTTGGCCTGGTTCCGGCACAAGAAAACCTTCCTCAGGACGAACGCTGGCAACAGCTCGCAAAACAGCTCGAAGAAACCGTTAACATCGACCATCTGCTGGCGTTATCGCGCCTTCACTCAATGCCAGAGGGCAAAGCGCCGACCTTACCGGATGCGGCTTTAGCCGATGGATTAACCCTCGCGCTGGCCGAAGACGAAGCCTTTAACTTTTATTACCCGGATAACCTCGACATGCTCGAGCAGGCCGGAGTGAAAATCCAGCGTTTCAGCCCGCTTCATGACAACGCCGTTCCCGATTGCCAGATGATCTGGTTGGGTGGCGGTTATCCCGAAGTGCATGCCGCCACGCTCGCCGCAAATTTCAAAATGCATGAATCCCTCAAACAAGCCCATCAACGCCGCATTCCGCTGTACGCCGAATGCGGCGGGTTGATGTATCTGGGCGAATCGTTGACCGACGGCGAGGGGGAAACTCACGCTATGTGCGGCGTATTGCCTGGCCACAGTCAGATGGGTAAACGCCTGACCCGGTTTGGCTACTGCGAAGCCACCGCACGACAAGACACCTTGCTGGCAAGCAAAGGCGAAACCCTGCGCGGCCACGAATTTCACTACTCCGATTTCAGCGGCCCATTACCGGCGGCCCTCGACTGCTGCAAATGGCGCGATGGCGTGGCGATTTCGCGCTGGCAGGGTGGTTTCCAACACGAGGCCACTTTCGCCAGCTACCTGCATGTGCATTTCGCGCAACGCCCGGAAATGCTCAATCGCTGGTTGAAACTGGCGAGGCGCTCTCAATGACGATACTGGCATGGGGTATTGCGTGGTTACTGGATTACTGGCTCGGCGACCCACAGAACTGGCCGCATCCGGTGCGCTGGATGGGCAATCTGATTAACGGTTTACAGCGTGTCATCCGCCAATACTGCAAAAGCGACCGCGCACTGAAAATCGGCGGCGGCGTGTTGTGGCTGTTGGTGGTTGGCATCACCTGGGGCGTGAGTTGGGGGGTATTGCACCTCGCAAATCTCGTGCATCCGTGGCTGGGCTGGCTGGTCGAAGTGTGGATGATTTACACCGTGCTGGCTGCGCGTTGCCTGAGCGATGCCGCGCTTGAGGTCTACCGCGCCCTGAAAAATGGCACGCTTGAGCAGAGTCGCGAAAAACTCTCGTGGATTGTCGGGCGCGATACCTCGCAACTGGAACGCCCGCAAATCACCCGAGCTGTAGTGGAAACCGTGGCGGAAAACAGCGTCGATGGCGTCATTGCGCCGTTGTTTTTCCTGATGATTGGCGGCGCACCGTTAGCCATGGCCTACAAAGCGATCAACACCCTGGATTCGATGGTGGGCTACAAAACGCAAAAATACCGCGCCATCGGTTTTGTCAGCGCGAAACTCGACGATGCCGCCAACTTTATTCCCGCCCGCCTGAGCTGGCTGCTTCTCGCCATCGCGGCCTTTTGCTTAGGCGCGAATCATCGCCAGGCATTTCGTATCGGCTGGCGCGATCGCTATCAGCACAGCAGCCCGAATTGCGCCTGGCCTGAGGCAACGGTCGCGGGTGCGTTAGGCATCCGGCTCGGCGGTCCCAATACCTATTTTGGCGAACGGGTAGAGAAACCCTGGATTGGCGATGAGCAACGCGGCATCGCGCTTGAAGACATTCCCCGCACCATTTCGCTCATGATGCTGGCTTCACTGCTCGCTTTGCTGCTGTTTGCCGCACTGCGCACTCTCGCATTGGGCATAGCTTAAGGACTCACGATGAATTACCTGCAACAACCACAGCTGATTGAACAGCATAGTTTTGAAATCATCAGCGACATTATTGCCGCCGAGCACCCGGACTATCGTTTCAACGACGCTATTCAGGAGGCGATGATCAAGCGCGTTATTCACACCACGGCCGATTTCGAGTGGCTGGATATTCTGTGGTTCTCGCCTGATGTCATTGAACAACTTAGCAAAAGTTTGCAGCGCGGTTGCACGTTGTACACCGACACGACGATGGCGTTGTCCGGTATCAACAAAACGGTATTGGAGCAATTTGGTTGCAGTTATCGCTGCTATATCAGCGACCCGCGCGTCGTGGCGCTTGCCAAAGAGCAGGGCGTGACCCGTTCGATGGCGGCGGTGGATGTCGCCTTGCAGGAAGAAGGTGAAAAGATTTTTGTTTTCGGTAACGCCCCCACTGCGCTATTCCGCCTGCTGGAAAAAGGGGCGAAACCTGCTGCCGTGATCGGTGTGCCGGTCGGGTTTGTCGGTGCCGAAGAATCTAAAGAAGCGTTAGTTGAAAGCGGCCTGCCAGCCATTGCGGCGCGCGGACGCAAAGGGGGCAGCAACGTTGCCGCCGCCATTGTTAACGCATTGCTTTACCGCCTGAAGGAGTCGGCGTGAGCGAGCCGCAAGCCGATTGCGTCTGGCATAAAGGCAAGGCGTATCGCAAAGGTTACACCACCGGATCGTGTGCCACCGCGGCGGCAAAAGTCGCGGCGTTGATGGTGCTGCGCCAGCACGTTATCGACCAGGTTTCGATCATTACACCTTCCGGTGTCACGCTGCATCTCAATGTCGAAATGCCGATGATTGAAGGCCAGCAGGCAACCGCCGCGATCCGCAAAGACGGTGGCGATGACGTGGACGCCACCCACGGGATGCTGATTTTTGCCCGTGTGCAGCTTAATGACAGCGGCGCTATCACGCTGCGCGGCGGCATCGGCGTGGGCAAAGTGACGCGCAAAGGTATCGGTTTGCCTATTGGCGACTCGGCGATTAACCGCACGCCCCGTCAAACCATCGAAGCGGCGGTACGTGAAGTGATCGGCGTAGAACGGGGCGCGGATATCGAAATCTTTGCCCCGGAAGGTGAAGAGCGGGCAAAGAAAACCTACAACCATCGGCTCGGTATTTTGGGCGGCATTTCGATTATCGGCACCACCGGCATTGTGATGCCGATGTCCGAAGAGAGTTGGAAGCGCTCGCTGGCGCTGGAGCTGGAAATGAAACGCGCCGCCGGGCTGGATAAAGTTATCCTGGTGCCTGGCAACCACGGTGAACGTTTTGTCCGCGAGCAACTCGATTTGGACAGTGAATGCGTGGTGACGATGAGCAACTTCGTCGGCTACATGATTCAGGAAGCGGTGCGTCTCGAATATCGCCACATCGTTTTGATTGGCCACCCCGGCAAACTGGTGAAAGTCGCCGCCGGGATTTTCCACACCCATAGCCATATTGCCGATGGGCGCATGGAAACGCTGGTCGCGCACCTGGCATTAATGGGCGCGCCGTTTTCGTTGCTGGAAGCCGTAAGCCAGTGCGACACCACTGAAGCGGCACTTGAAATCATCGCTGAGCAAGGCTGGATGGGCGTGTTTGAACGTCTGGCAATCCGCATCTGTGAGCGTGTTGCTGAGATGCTGCGTTTCACCCAATCCCCGCCTAAGTGCGACGCCATTTTATTCTCGTTTGATAACCAGGTTTTAGGCAGTAGCCGCCCGGTGGCAGAAATTGCTCAGGATTTTGCTGGAGAAAAGCGATGCTGACCGTCGTTGGAATTGGCCCAGGCGCTGCGCACATGCTGACGCTTCAGGCGCAAGCCGCTATTAACGACGCGCAGATTCTGGTCGGTGGCGCACGCCAGCTGGCTTTGTTTGCGCACGGCAACGCACAAACGCGGCTGTTGGATAGCGACCTCGACGGCTTAATCGACTGGTTGCGTGAGCGCATCACTGAACGAGTGGTGGTATTGGCCTCGGGCGACCCGCTGATTTATGGCATCGGCAAACTTTTGGCGGCGAATTTCTCACCCGCAGAACTGCGCATCATCCCCGGCATTAGCTCGATTCAATATCTGTGCGCCAAAGCGGCGGTAGATATGAATGACTTATGGATAACCAGCAGCCACGGGCGCGAGCCCGATTTTAATGCCATCGCGGCGCATCAAAAAGTGGCGATGGTGACTGACCAAATCATCAATCCCTATGCCATCGCCCAGGCCATGCTGACGCGTGGCCTCAATCCTGTTTTCATTATTGGCGAAAACCTTTCGTCTGCTAATGAACGAATCCACCGCCTGCGAGCCGCTGACGTGGCGCACTCTTATGCGATGAACGTGGTGCTTATTCTCAATGAAAGATGATCTGTTTTTACGCGGCGCACGCGTGCCGATGACCAAAGAAGTGGTGCGCACTCAGGCGCTGGATCGTTTGCAGCTTCAGAATGCTCGACACTTTATCGACATCGGCGCAGGAACGGGCAGCGTTTCGCTTGAGGCGGCGATACGCTACCCACAGCTACGCGTCACGGCGATTGAACGCAACCCCGACGCGCTGGCCTTAATGGCAGAAAACCGCGAAATTTTTGCCTGCCCGAACGTGGACATTATCAGCGCGTACGCGCCAGTGGATCTGGATGTCATAGCTGACGCGGTGTTCATCGGCGGCAGCGGCGGGCAACTCACCGAACTTATCGACTGGTCGCTGGCGCATTTGCACCCCGGCGGACGGCTGGTGATGACCTTTATCCTGCTCGAAAATTTAACCTGCGCGCTAACTCACCTTGAACAGTGCGCAATTGGCGATTTCGATTGCCTGCAACTGCAAGTTTCCACGCTGGCAAAGCTTGGCAGCGGCCACTATTTCAAACCGAACAATCCCACTTATCTGATTTCGTGCCTGAAGGAACAACGCCATGAATGATTTATTTGATACCCGCAAAGTCTGGTTTGTGGGGGCAGGGCCGGGCGATAAAGAGCTTATCACCCTCAAAGGCTACCGCGTGCTGCAACAGGCACAAGTGGTTATCTACGCCGGATCGCTGATTAATCCTGAGCTGCTCGATTATTGCCAGGCGGGCACCGAATGCCATGACAGCGCCGCGCTCAACCTTGAGCAAATTATCGAACTGATGGAAAACGGCGTGAAAGCCGGGAAGCTGGTGGTGCGTCTGCAAACGGGCGATCTCTCCCTTTATGGCTCGATTCGTGAACAGGGCGAAATGCTCACCAGGCTCGGTATCGGCTACGTTTCAGTGCCGGGCGTCAGTGCCTTTTTGGGCGCTGCCGCGCAACTGGGGGTGGAATATACCGTCCCGGAAGTCTCACAAAGCCTGATTATCACGCGCATCGAAGGCCGCACGCCGATGCCGCCGCTCGAACAACTTGAATCTTTCGCCCGTCACCAGACTTCTATGGCGATTTTCCTCTCCGTGCAGCGCATTAACCGCGTGGCGGAACGGCTGATTGAAGGCGGTTATCCCGCCGATACGCCGGTTGCTGTGGTTTACAAAGCCACGTGGCCGGACTGCCAGGAATTACGCGGCACCCTGGCTGACATCGCCGACAAAGTGCGCGAGGCGGGGATCCGCAAAACCGCGCTGATTATGGTCGGCGCGTTTCTTGGCGAGGAGTATCACTACTCAAAACTCTACGACGCAGGATTCAGCCATGAATACCGCAAAGCCTGAGTCGATTGCCCTATTTTGCCTGACGCCCGGCGGCGTGGCGCTGGCTCAGCGCCTGCAAACGGCGCTGCCGCTCACCTGTTTTACCAGTGAAAAACTGCTGCAACCGGGTTTTATCCCGTTTGGGGAAAGCTTTGCGCAAACGGTAGAACAGGCATTTAGCCAATATTCCGCGCTGGTTTTTATCGCCGCGACGGGGATCGTGGTGCGCGTGATCGCGCCCTGGGTAAACGACAAATTACATGACCCGGCGGTGGTGGTGATGGACGAGCGCGGCGAGCACGTCATCAGCTTGCTTTCCGGGCATCTCGGTGGGGCGAACGAACTCACTCGTCAGCTAGCGGGCATTTTAGATGCCGACCCGGTGATCACCACCGCAACTGATGTTAACCAACTGGCGGCACTCGATACGCTGGCGGCAAATCTTGATGCCACTATGAAAGATTTCCGTCTCGCGGTGAAAACCGTTAATCAAATGCTGGTGAGCAAGCAGCGCGTTGGCCTGTGGTGGGATACCGATTTTTCGAAGACTGCCGGGCTTTACGACACCCGCGGTTTTATCCCGGTCAATAGCCTTGATGCGCTGCCAGAGCTGGATGCGCTGGTGTGCGTCACGCTGCGCGCCGAACTGGCAGAGCTTAATATTCCGCTGTTTAAGCTGGTGCCAAAGCGCGTGATGGCGGGGATGGGCTGTCGCCGTGATACCCCGCCGCAAATCGTCAGCGAACTGTTAAATCAGCAACTGGCAGACAACCATTTTGACCCGCTGGCCTTGTGTGCTATCGGCAGCGTCACCCTTAAACAGGATGAAACGGCGCTGCTGGCACTGGCGGAAAAGCATCAGGTTCCCTTCAAAATTTTTAGCGTTGACCAACTGAGCGAACACGAACAGCGCTTTCCGGTATCGGAATTCGTGCGCGACACCATTGGTGTTGGCAGCGTCTCACAACCGGCTGCGTGGCTGATGAGCGACGGCAAGCTGGTGGGTAGCACCCTGAAACAGCAGGGTGTCACCATAACTTTAGGAGTTTCAGACAGATGTTAACGGTAATCGGCATTGGCCCTGGAAGTTTTGCCATGATGACGCAGGAGGCGATTGCCGCCCTGCAAGAGGCTGAAATTGTCGTCGGCTATAAAACCTATACCCACCTGGTCAAGCCGTTAACGGGCGATAAGCAGGTCATCAAAACCGGAATGTGCAAAGAGATTGAACGCTGCCAGACCGCCATCGAACTGGCGCAGGCCGGGCACAAAGTGGCGCTCATTAGCAGCGGCGATGCAGGCATTTACGGCATGGCAGGCCTGGTGCTGGAGCTGGTGACTTCGCAACAACTCGATATCGAAGTGCGGCTGGTGGCGGGCATTACTGCCAGTATTGCCGCCGCATCGTTGTTGGGTGCGCCACTGATGCATGACTTTTGTCATATCAGCCTCAGCGATTTGCTGACGCCATGGCCGGTGATTGAAAAACGCATTATCGCTGCGGCCTCGGCCGATTTTGTTATCTGCTTCTACAACCCGCGCAGCCGTGGCCGCGAAGGCCATCTGGCGCGTGCCTTCGAATTGATGCGTGAGTTTACCAACCCGCAAACGCCGGTCGGTGTGGTGAAAGCCGCCGGACGTAAGAAAGAGCAGAAATGGTTGACCACTTTTGGCGAAATGGACTTTGAACCGGTCGATATGACCAGCCTGGTGATTGTCGGCAACAAGACCACTTTTGTGCGCGATGGTCTGATGATCACCCCACGAGGCTACGAGCTGTGAGTGAACTTCTCGCTCCCGTAGGTCGGATAAGCGAAGTGTCATCCGACACGATGTCCTCTGGAGCGGTTTTGGTCTTCGGCGGCACCAGCGATGCGCGGTTTATCTGCCAGATCCTCGATGAACACCGCATTTCGTACACGCTTTCGGTGGCAACGGCGGTGGGGGAAGCACTGGCGGGAAAGATCGGCGGGCAGATTCGCGTCGGGCGTATTGATACCGATGGAATCGCAGACTGGCTGGTGAGCAATGCCGTGAACTGGGTGATTGATGCCTCGCATCCCTATGCGGAATTGCTTAGCCAACATATTAGCCGCGCCTGCGAAGCCGTGGGTGTAACGCTCAGCCGCTACCAGCGCCGCAGCGAACTTCATGACCTGGAGCATCCGCTGCTGCACAAAGTGGCGAACCTGCAAGCCGCCTGCACCGTGGCGCAGAAATTTGGCCCACGCGTATTGCTGACCACCGGCAGCAAAGAGCTTGCCGCGTATCAGCAAGGTCTGCCGGGTAAAACGCTGCTGGCACGCGTGCTGCCCACAAGCGAAGTGATTGCCGAATGCGAAGTGTTAGGGCTGGGAGTGGACAATATCATCGCGCTACGCGGCCCGTTTAGTGCCGAGTTCAACGCCGCCACCTATGACTTTTGCTCGCCAGATGTGGTGATAACCAAAGAGTCCGGGGCAGAAGGTGGCTATCTCGACAAGGTCAATCCCGCGCTGGCACGAGGCATTCCTTGCGTAGTGGTGACGCGCCCGCAACCGCTGGTGAGTGGCCCTGAATTACTTGAAAGCCGTGAAGATGTGAGCCGCCGCGTAACGCGCTGGCTGCAAGAGAGAAAATAATGAAAAAAGCCCTGTTAGTGATCAGTTTTGGCACCAGTTACCACGACACCTGTGCCAAAAATATTGTTGCCTGTGAAGAGGAACTCAGCCGCGCGTTTGCCGACCGTGACCGCTTCCGCGCTTTTACCTCTGGCATGATTATTCGCAAGTTGAAAAACCGCGATAACCTGGAAATTGACTCACCGGCTCAGGCGTTACAGCGCCTCGCGGCAATGGGTTATCAGGATGTCGCCGTGCAATCTCTGCATGTGATTAATGGCGACGAATACGAAAAAATCTCCCGCGAAGTGCAGGCCCACAGTCACTTGTTCCAGCGCCTGGCGTTAGGCACGGCGTTGCTAAGTGATTTCAACGATTACGACCTGTTGCTTAACGCACTGCAAAGCCAGATGCCTGCGCTTGCAGCGGACGAACGCGTGGTGTTTATGGGCCACGGTGCCAGCCACCATGCGTTTTCTGCCTATGCCTGCCTCGATCATTTAATGGCGGCACGCCAGATTCCCGCGCGAGTGGGTGCAGTGGAAAGCTACCCGGAAATCGACCTTATCGTGCGCGGCTTGCAGCAAGAAAACGTGCGCAAAGTCCACCTAATGCCGCTGATGTTAGTCGCAGGCGATCACGCGATTAATGACATGGCGTCAGACGAAGAAGACTCCTGGAAGACGCAGTTGCAGGAAGCGGGCATCGAAGCGCAGCCGTGGTTGCAAGGTCTGGGAGAAAACCCACAAATTCGCGCGATGTTCGTCAACCATTTGCAGCGTGCGCTGGAAAAAACACCAGAGGTAGCGGCATGAGTGGCCGTTTATATGCCCTCGGTACTGGCCCTGGCGCCAGCGACCTGATCACCGTTCGTGCGGCGCGCATAATTGCCAAACTCGATGTGCTGTATGCCCCGGCAGGGCGCAAAGGCGGCGACAGCCTGGCGCTGTCCATCGTGCGTGAATACCTCAGTGAAACTACCGAAATACGCACCTGTCACTTCCCGATGAGCGCGGATAACGACGAAAAAGCGGTGGTGTGGGATGAAACCGCGGCGGCGCTTACGCATGAAGTGGAGCAGGGCAAGCAGGTCGGGTTTATCACGCTCGGTGATTCCATGCTGTTCAGCACCTGGGTGTTTTTGCTTGCGCGAATCGGCAACCCAGAATGGCTCGAAATCGTCCCCGGTGTGACCTCGTTTGCCGCGATTGCTTCGCGAGCGCAGTTGCCGCTGGCGATGGAACAACAGTCATTGGCGGTGATGTCGTGCACCGCATCACATCAGGCATTGAGCGAAGCATTACGCGCCCATGACTGCGTGGTGCTGATGAAAGTGTATGGCCGTTTCGCGCAAATCAAAGCGCTGCTGCAACACCTTGGAATCATCCAACACTCGGTGTTAATGGCGGAAGCGACACTGCCGGGCGAGCAATGCTGGCGGAACCTGGAAGAGGTGCCGGACGATCAAAAGCTGCCGTATTTTTCGACCATTTTGGTGAATAAGCAGTGGCGTGGATGAAAATTCTGGTGGGTGACGCTAACGCTTATCCACCCTACAACACCGAACCCGTAGGTCGGATAAGCGCAGCGTCATCCGACATGAAGCCCGTAGGTCGGATAAGCACAAGCGTCATCCGACATGAATACGCAAAGGAACATCATGGAATCGTTACTTAAAAAACTGTCGCTAAGCGGCCTTGGCATGGGGATGCTATTGCTCATCGTGCCGCAAGAAGCGTACGCCATGCACATTATGGAAGGTTTCTTGCCGCCCATGTGGGCGCTGGCCTGGTGGATTTTGTTCCTGCCGTGCCTGTACGTCGGGCTGGTGCGTTTGCGCCAGATTGTGGCCCATGACAGCAACCAAAAGGTGTTGCTGGCACTCTGCGGCGCGTTTATTTTCGTGCTCTCGGCGCTGAAAATCCCCTCTGTCACCGGAAGCTGCTCGCACCCAACGGGCGTTGGCCTTGCGGTGATTTTATTTGGCCCAGGCGTAGTGGCGGTTTTGGGCGCGATTGTGCTGCTGTTCCAGGCGCTGTTGCTGGCTCACGGCGGCCTGACCACGCTTGGCGCAAACGGCATGTCGATGGCGGTTATCGGCCCCGTCGTCGGTTATCTGGTGTGGAAACTGACATGCAAAGCCGGGTTCCGTCGCGATGTGAGCGTCTTCTTGTGTGCGATGATTGCTGACTTAACTACCTACTTTGTGACCTCCATTCAGCTTGGTGTCGCATTCCCCGACCCGCACTTTGGCATTACCGGTTCCTCAATGAAATTCATGGGGATCTTCTGCCTGACGCAAATCCCGATTGCCATTGCCGAAGGTTTGCTCACGGTCATGATTTACGACCAGTTGACCAAACGACAACTGCTTCCAGCCCGGAGCCAATAACATGAAAAAGACCCTGATTTTGCTCGCCCTGGTGGTGGGATTAATGATTGTGCCGTTTTTTGTTTCTCATGGCGGCGAATACGGCGGGTCAGACGACCAGGCCGAAGGCCAGATTTTAGTCGTCGCACCGCATTACAAACCCTGGTTCAAGCCGCTTTATGAACCGGCCAGTAGCGAAATAGAAAGCCTGCTGTTTACCCTGCAAGGTTCAATCGGTACGGCGGTGATTTTCTACATTCTGGGTTATTACCGGGGCCGCCGCGAAGACCATGCTGGGGATTGATAAACTCAGCTATCAAAGCCGCTGGTGCCGCGTCTCGCCGCTGCGTAAATGTGCGCTGTATCTGCTGATGATGGTGCTGGCGTTTGCGCTCCCGCCGGTCGGCCAGGCGGTTTTATTGCTGGTGATTGCCGCTTTTACCTGTTGGCTGCTGCGCGTCGGGCCAGTGCGTTATTTACGCTGGCTCGCGGTGCAGCTGGGCTTTTTGCTGTTCGGGGTGATGACGATTATTTTCAGCGCTTCACACCATGCGCAGGCGCTTTTATGGAGCGTGCCGCTTGGCACCTTGCATATCGGCATTGATGCGCAAGGAATTGGGGTCGCAAACCAGACGTTCTGGCGCAGCCTTGCCGCGCTCGCCGCCACTTACTGGCTGGTGTTGAATCTGCCGTTTCCACAATTGATCATCCTGCTGCAACGCTTACGGGTTCCGCGCCTGCTGACTGAGCAAATCCTGCTCACCTGGCGTTTTATTTTTATCCTGTTAGACGAAGCGCAGGCCATTCACCGTGCTCAGTCTTTGCGTTTCGGTTATCGTACCTTGCCCGGCGGATACCGATCGCTTGCCATGTTAATCAGCATGCTGTTTTCACGCGTGCTGCTGCGCTACCAACAAATGGTCACGACGCTGGATGTCAAACTTTACCAGGGTGATTTCCACCTGTGAGAACCGCACCGATGCTCGCGACACATAATTTATCTTTTCGCTATCAAGATGAGCCCGTTCTGCACGATTTAACTTTCGACTTTAGCGCGTTCGCGGTGACGGGGATTGTGGGCGAAAACGGCTGCGGTAAATCCACCTTGTTTATGAACCTCAATGGCGTTTTGCGCCCGCAGCAGGGGGCGGTGTTGTGGCAGGGCAAACCTTTAAATTACAGTAAAATCGGGCTAATCGAGCATCGTCAGCGCGTCACTACTGTGTTTCAGGACCCGGAACAGCAAATCTTTTATACCGATGTCGACAGCGATATCGCATTTAGCCTGCGCAATCTGGGCGTCGATGAAAGTGAAATTTCCCGTCGCGTAGAGTGTGCCATTCAGCTGGTTGACGCGCAGTCTTTTCGCCACAAACCGATTCAATATTTAAGCCACGGGCAGAAGAAACGCGTGGCGATCGCCGGGGCGCTGGTGATGGAAGCTGACTATCTATTGTTGGATGAACCGACCGCTGGGCTGGACCCAAGCGGCCGCCAGCAGATGATCGAGATCATCGCCCGAATCGCCGCGCAGGGGAAACATGTGGTCATCTCAAGCCATGACATTGACTTGATTTATGAAGTCTGCGGCGGCGTGTACGTGATGAACGGCGGTAAAATCATCGCCCAGGGTGAGCCTGGCGTGGTGTTTAGCCAGGCTGAAATGTTACGCGAAGCCGGTTTAGTCCAGCCGTGGCTGGTCAAATTACACAGTGAACTCGGCTTCCCGTTGTGCAAGACAGAAACCCAATTATTCAACGCCTTGCGCGTTGCAAAGGAAGCATGATGAGCCTCGCAATAATGGTGCAGGGTACCGCCTCGGACGTGGGAAAAAGTATGCTGGTGGCAGGGCTTTGCCGCATTTTCGCCCAGGATGGCCATCGTACGGCACCGTTTAAATCGCAAAATATGGCGCTCAATTCGGGCATCACTCCCGATGGTAAAGAGATGGGCAGGGCGCAGATATTCCAGGCCGAAGCAGCAGGCATCGCCCCCGACGTGCGCATGAATCCGGTATTGCTCAAGCCGACCAGCGATTGCAAAGCGCAGGTGGTGTTGATGGGCAAAGTCGCCACCAACATGGACGCCGTGACCTATCACAACTACAAACCGCAGCTCAAATCGCAAATCCGCGAAGTCTATCAAAGCCTGGCGGCAGAGCACGACGTGATGGTGCTCGAAGGTGCGGGCAGCCCGGCGGAAATCAATTTACGCGACCGCGATATCGTCAACATGGGTATGGCAGAACTGGCGGAATGCCCGGTGGTTCTGGTGGCAGATATCGATCGCGGCGGCGTGTTTGCGGCGATTTACGGCACCATCGCGCTGCTGCTCGAACATGAAAAGTGGCGCGTCAAAGGCGTGATTATCAATAAATTTCGCGGCGATGTGGCGCTGCTTTATTCCGGCATTGAACAGATTGAAGCGCTAACTGGCGTGCCGGTTTTAGGCGTGATGCCGTGGCTGAATGTCGATCTCGAAGATGAAGATAGCGTGGTGCTGGAACGCGGCAAATATGACGCGGTGACGGAAAAAGACCTGGATATCGCGGTGCTGCAACTGCCGTATATGTCGAACTTCACTGACTTTAACGCGCTGGCCGCACAGCCGGACGTGCGCCTGCGTTATGTAGCCAGGCCTGATGAACTGCTAAACAGCGATCTGGTGATTGTACCGGGCAGCAAAAACACGCTCGGCGATCTGCGCTGGCTGCGTGAAAACGGCCTCGAACAAGCCCTGCTCTCGCATCACCATAACAACGGCGCGGTGCTGGGGATTTGCGGCGGCTATCAGATGCTCGGGCAACACATTTACGATGCCGTGGAATCCGGGCTTGGCGAGATGGCAGGCATCGGGCTGCTCGATGTCGTCACGCGTTTTGCCAGTGAAAAAACCACCACCCGCGTTGCCGGGCAGGTTCAGGCCGATTTACCGGGTGTGTTTGCTGCCAGCGCAGGTTCGGCACTT
This sequence comes from Buttiauxella agrestis ATCC 33320, assembly GCF_000735355.1. Lineage (GTDB taxonomy): Bacteria > Pseudomonadota > Gammaproteobacteria > Enterobacterales > Enterobacteriaceae > Buttiauxella > Buttiauxella agrestis. Next base: position 11,657 of record NZ_JMPI01000033.1, on the reverse strand, counting down.
CAGGGCTACGAAATCCATATGGGCGAAACACAGCGCGGCGAAAATACCGCACCCTTTGCCACCTTCACCGAGTGCAATACTCAGCCTTATCATAATCTTGATGGCGCAATCAGCGACGATGGACGCGTGCTCGGCACGTATCTGCATGGCGTGTTTGATAGCGGCGAGTTTACCCGCAGCCTGCTCGACAGCCTGCGTCTGCGCAAAGGGCTGAATGCCTGGCAAGGTGATGTCTTCGATTACCAACAGCATAAAGAAACCCAGTTTAATATTCTGGCCGATGCCATGCGGGAACATATTGATATCGAAAAGATTTACCAGATTATGCGCGAGCATCAGGAGCAAGCTGTATGAAACTCGTTACCGGCGGCGCACGCAGCGGAAAAAGCCGCCACGCGGAACAACTGGCGGCAAATTTTGCACGCGTGCTGTACATCGCCACCTCGAAAATCTTCGACAGCGAAATGGAACAGCGCATCCAGCATCACCGCGACAGTCGCCCGGCGCACTGGCGCACCGTTGAACAATATCGCGATTTAAACCGCGTGATTAACGAGCATAACTCGGCGCAAGAAGCCGTGCTGCTGGAGTGCATTACCACGCTGATTACCAACGTGATGTATGACGCGGCGGGCGCAACACCCGAGGACGACTGGGATTTTGAAACGATGGAGCAGGTGGTGAATCAGCAGATCGACATTTTGCTCGCCGCCTGCGAAGCCAGCCCGGCAGAAGTGATTCTGGTGACGAACGAAGTCGGGATGGGGATTGTGCCGGAAAACCGCCTGGCGCGGCATTTCCGTGATATTGCCGGGCGCGTAAATCAACGTCTGGCGCAACGTGCCGATGAAGTCTGGCTGGTCGTTTCAGGGATTGGAGTGAAAATTAAATGATAGTTCGCCTGTTTTTCGCCACTTTGCAGTTTATGAGCCGCATCCCGGTGCGTGCGCGCTGGGCAGATGGTATCGAAACTCACCAATACGTGCGTGGCATTGTGACGTTCCCGTTTGTCGGCCTGCTGCTTGGTGCAATTGCTGGCGTCGTGTTTACGCTGCTGCAACCTTGGGCAGGTTTACCTTTGGCTGCAATGGGTTACGTGCTGGCGCTCGCATTATTGACTGGTGGTTTCCATCTTGATGGCCTGGCTGATACTTGCGATGGGGTTTTCTCCGCGCGCACCCGGGATCGTATGCTCGAGATTATGCGCGACAGCCGCCTCGGCACTCACGGCGGGCTGGCGCTGATTTTTGTGATAGTGACGAAAGTGCTGGTGGTCAGCGAGCTGGCCCTACGCGATGGCAACATGCTGGCGGTGTTAGCGGCGGCTTCGGTTGCCGGGCGCAGTGCCTGTGTGCTGCTGATGTACAACCACAAGTATGCGCGTGAGAAAGGGCTGGGCAATCTGTTTATCGGCAAAGTGACGGGCACACAGGCGCTGCTGACGCTGGTTGGCGGTGCGGTGTTGTGCACGGTTCTGTTGCCGACTTCCGGGCTGCTGGCGCTGGCTATCACAATACTAGCGATGTATGGCCTCGGCCTGATGTTGAAGCGCACGCTCGGCGGGCAAACCGGCGACACGCTGGGTGCGGCGATTGAATTAGGCGAGCTGGTGTTTTTGTTGGCACTGCTGCGTTGATTTGTCGGATGACGCTGCGCTTATCCGACCTACAAAATGGTGGATAAGCGCAGCGTCATCCACCATTTTGTAAGGCTCTAAAGAGAATAAAATGCAAACACTAAACTCCCTTTTGGCAATGATTTCCCCGCTTGATAGCGATGCAATGGCTCGTGCACAACAGCACATTGATGGCCTGTTAAAGCCTTTCGGTAGCCTTGGCCGCCTCGAGGCGTTAGCAGTGCAACTGGCCGGAATGCCAGGCATGAAAAACGGCCTGAACACTCAACGCAAATCAATCTTCGTGATGTGCGCCGACCACGGTGTTTATGCTGAAGGCGTGGCGATTTCCCCGCAAATTGTGACTGCTATTCAGGCGATGAACATGACTCGCCACAACACCGGCGTATGCGTATTAGGCGCGACCGTGGGTGCCGATATTCATGTGGTCGATGTCGGTATCGACAGCGATGCTCTGCCTGGCGTGCTGGATATGAAAGTGGCACGCGGCAGCGGCAACATCGCCCAAGGCCCGGCGATGAGTCGCCAACAAGCCGAAGACTTGCTGCTGGCAACCATGCAATTGACCATGGCTAAGGCCGCAGAAGGCGTCACGCTGTTTGGCGTAGGCGAACTGGGTATGGCAAACACCACGCCTGCGGCGGCGATGGTCAGCGTGTTAACCGATAGCTCGCCCGATGATGTGGTTGGCATGGGCGCGAATTTCCCGAGTGACAAATTGCACCATAAAATCGCTGTGGTACGCCGGGCGATTGAAACGAATCAGCCAGATGCCGCAGATGGTATTGATGTGCAGGCGAAAGTGGGCGGTTTTGATCTTGTCGGCATGACGGGCGTGATGCTGGGTGCAGCAGCAGCAGGGCTTCCGGTGGTGCTTGATGGCTTCTTGTCGTATGCCTCAGCCCTCGCGGCATGCCAGATTGCACCGGGTGTGCGTGAATATCTGATTCCTTCGCATTTATCGGCTGAAAAAGGCGCGGTGATTGCGATGAGCAAGTTAGGGCTGGAGCCGTATTTGCAGATGGGCATGCGTTTAGGTGAAGGCAGCGGTGCGGCACTGGCGATGCATCTGGTGGATGCCGCGTGCGCGATGCATAACGAGATGGGGTCACTGGCAGACAGCAATATTGTGTTGCCGGGGTGAGTTCAAATTGATCGGGCTATTTTATTTGCTATTTTGAACCCGGGCAGTGCTCAAAATCCTCACGTACTACGTGTACGCTCCGGTTTTTCCGCGCTGTCCGAGTCCAAACTAGCTGCAACAATTACGCCCTGAGATCGGCGTTTGTCGATCACAACCTCTCGCCGTTCCTGGCGGCTCGACCCGGACTTCCGGTCAAAACGGAGGCGATTTATGCTGGACTCAAAGGTCAACGGCAAAAGCCGAAGCGGTTTTGACTTTGCCCCCGGTATAAATTGCCCCAGTGTTCACCATAAGTCAGGGTTGAGCTGCCGTCCGCCGTGAAAGAGAGCGATCGTCTGGAACGAATCGCGAACGACCCTGAACGTTGGGGATAAACTGGGGTTTACCGCGAAGCGGCGATTTAGAGGCCGGGAGCCGGGAGCCGGGATTGCCAAGGGTGCTGCGGTAGCACCCTTGGCTCGTTCACCGTTCCGGTAATTACAGGGAACACTGAACGCTTAGTGAACGGAATAATTCCGATCCCATAAAGGCCAAATTGGATTAGCTCACCTTAACCAATGTCCGCCCCTGAACCGCATTGTTCATAATGTCATCGGCAAATTTCGGTGCCTGCTCAAGCCCGATCTCCGTCGTCGCCGTTTCATAGAAACTCTCCGGCAGCAATTTGGCCAGACGCTCCCACGCGGCAACTCGGCGCTCAATCGGCGCACTCACCGAATCCACACCTTGCAGGCGCACGTTACGCAAAATAAATGGCATCACGGTTGTTGGCAGCGAGAAACCACCCGCCAGACCACAGGCCGCGACACAACCGGAATAGTTCATCTGTGCCAGCAGTTTCGCCAGCACATTGCCGCCGACGGTATCGACTGCACCGGCCCACACTTGTTTTTCCAGCGGGCGAGTTTCAGCAAATTCACTGCGCGGCAGAATGCGGCTGGCACCCAACTGGCGCAGATAGTCGTGAGTGGATTCACGACCAGAAACTGCCACCACTTGATAACCCAACGCATGGAGCAGGGCGATGGCGGTGCTGCCCACGCCGCCGCTGGCGCCCGTGACCACCACTTCGCCACTTGTCGGGGTTACGCCTGCTTCTTCCAGTGCCATCACGCACAACATGGCGGTGAAGCCCGCTGTACCGACAATCATCGCTTTGCGTGCGGTTAAGCCCGCAGGCAGTGGCACCAGCCATTCGGATTTCACGCGTGCTTGTTCTGCCAGGCCGCCCCAATGATTTTCGCCCACGCCCCAGCCGGTCAGTACCACTTCCTGGCCCGCGCTAAAAGCAGAGTCGCTGCTCGCTGCCACGCGGCCTGCGAAATCAATGCCCGGCACCATCGGGAAGTTGCGGATGATTTTGCCTTTGCCGGTGATCGCCAGCGCATCTTTATAGTTCAGACTTGACCATTCAACGTTGACCAGCACATTTCCCAACTCTTCAGCCGGAACGGCAATTTGTTTTACTTCTGCCTGAGTCTGGCCTTCAACTTGTTCAAGTACGACTGCTTTCATGGTGAATCCTCATTCTATGAACCGGGTGTTCCGGTTGAGATGTATCTGATGCCCAACACGGTATACCCGTCGCGCCTGAGAATAAAGAACACAGACCCCATTACTTGCGTAAACGCCTGCTTTTTAGCAGGTTATAAGATTTTCCTATTTTAACTTTTCACCCTGCTCCTCGTATGTTTGAAACAAAAGTTTCTAACTGTTGTGACAAATGTTTCACATCAGCCTTTGAGGAGATAAGCATGCGTATTTTACGACTGACGACCGCAGTAGCCCTGGCACTGGTAAGTGCGCATGCGAGCGCGCTGGATAAGCTCAAATTGCAGCTCGACTGGATGCCAAACGGTGGCGATAAAGCGTTCGTTTTTGTGGGTGTTCAGGAAGGGTTTTACGCCGAAGAAGGACTGGATGTGACCATTCTGCCGGGGCGTGGCAGCAGCGACACGCTGACCAAAATCGCGTCGGGTGCGGCGGATATCGGCACTGGCGGGATTGCGTCATTAATGATGGCGCAGGCCGAAGGCGGTATTCCGGTGAAAGCCATTATGAGTATCTACTCGAAACAGCCTGATGCGATTTACTCCTGGCAGGGTAGCGGCGTGACTGACATGAAAAGCCTGAAAGGCAAAACGTTGGGTATCCCGACGTTCTCAGCCTCGAACGCGCTCTTGCCCATCATGCTGCAAAACAACGGCGTTGATCCTGACAGCGTAAAACAGATCAAAGCCGATCCTGGCACGCTGGTGCCGATGCTGGCGCAGGGGCGTGTTGACGGCGTGGTGGTGTGGTCAACCAACCGCCCGAGTATTGAAGCCACGCTGACCCAGGTTGGCAAAAAACCGCTGGAACTGGCGTGGACCGATTACGGCCTCGATGGTTATGGCCTGTCGTTTTTCGCTTCGGATAAGTTAATTAATGAGAAACCCGATGTGGTGGCGCGCTTCCTGCGGGCGGCGAAAAAGTCTATCGAGTTTAGCCTCGCGCACCCGGATAAAGCCGCTGCGGACCAAAAAGCCATGGTGCCAGAAGCAGACGTCGCGATGCTGGAAGCCGATTTCAATGTCACAAAACCGCTGATTAACAATGAAATCAGCCAGAAGGATGGGCTGGGGCAATTCGATCCGGTGCTGTTAAAACACACCTGGGAATGGGTCGCAAAATCAATGAAATATCCGCTTGATAAAGTGAACCCGGAAACGCTGGTTGACCGTCGATACCTCGCTAAGTAAGGGAATGCCATGCAGCCTGTTATAGAGTTGAGTGATGTTAATCAAACGTTTATATCCGCCGATGGCACCCAGGTTACCGCGCTCGATAAAGTGAATTTGACGCTGCGCCGCCATGAATTTGTCTCGTTTATTGGCCCGTCAGGCTGCGGGAAATCGACCATCTTGCGTTTGATTGCCGGGCTGCTCAAACCGAGCAGCGGCACGATTTCGGTGTATGGCAAACCTGTGACCGAACCGCGTGACGAAATGGGTTTTGTGTTCCAGAAACCGACGCTGCTGCCGTGGCTTAACGTGCTCGATAACATCACCTTTCCGATGAAGCACAAATATGGTCGCGTCGATGCCAAAGATATTGCGCGTGGGCATGAACTGCTGGAAATGACCGGCCTGACGCAGTTTGCAGGCAAACGCCCGGCGGAGCTGTCTGGCGGCATGCAACAACGCGTTTCCATTGCTCGTTCGCTGCTGCATGACCCGGATATTTTGCTGATGGATGAACCGTTTTCCGCTCTCGATTCCCTGACGCGCGATGAAATGAGCTTTGAATTAATGCGCATCTGGAACGAACGCCCGAAAACGGTGCTGTTCGTTACCCACTCGATTCAGGAGGCGCTGCTGCTTTCCGACCGAATTGTGGTGATGAGTGCGCGCCCCGGTCGGGTCAGTGAGATTATTGATGTGCCGCTGGAGCGCCCAAGAAATGAAGAGACGCTGAACCATCCGCTGTTCCACGAGTTAACGGCGCAGATCCGCCACAAAGTGTTTAGCCGTCGCAAGGAGCCTGTATGAGAGCGTTTCTGGAAAAGTACATCGCGCTGCTGGCGCTGGTGGTGGCGATTTTGATTTGGGAGGGCGCGTGTAAATTATTCGCCATTCCGGTGTTTATCCTGCCGTCGCCGTCGGCCATTTTTGCTTCAGTAAGCACGCTGGATGCCGGGCGTTGGTTGACGCATATTCTGGCGACGTTAAGCGTGGCGTTAAGCGGTTTCCTGCTGGCGATTGTGATTGCGCTGCCGCTTGCCATTGCTATTGTCAGCTCTAAATTGCTCGCCCGCTTGGTGTTACCGTGGCTGATTGTGATTCAGTCCACGCCGGTTGTGGCAATTGCGCCCATTATTGTCGTCACACTCGGTTCAGGTATGTTGCCGCGGGTGGTGATCACCACGCTGATTTCCTTTTTCCCACTGGTGATTTCCACCGCCACCGGTATGACTTCAGTGCCTGCTGAATTGCTCGAACTCTCGAAAACCCTGCGTGCACCGCGTAACCGTGAATACTGGCAAATCCGTATGCCCTATGCTGTGCCATATATTTTCAGTGCGCTGAAAGTGGCGATTACGCTGTCGATCATCGGTGCGGTAGTCGCGGAGTTTGTCGCCGCCGATCAGGGACTGGGTTATTTGATTTTGTTCAGCACCTCATCATTCAAAATCCCCCTGGCCTTCGCCAGTCTGTTCCTGCTGGTGGTGTGTAGTTTGACCCTTTATGCCCTGGTGAGCTGGTTGCAAAAACGCCTGTTCCCGTGGAGCCTTGATGCAAAATAAGGATGGAAAAATATGTCACTAAAACGTGGGCCTGGGCCGAACCAAGAACAAATTTTACGCCACCTGCGCCGCTCTAATGCCGTGGCGCAGCGAGCGATTGCCCTCGGGCATCATCCGTTTGGCGCGCTGTTAGTCGCGCCGGATAACGAAACTGTGCTGCTCGAGCAGTGCAACATCGACACTGTAAACCATGCGGAATCGACGCTTGCGCGAGTCGCCGCCACCAATTACACCGCCGAATATTTGTGGCAATGCACGCTGTATACCGCCGTCGAGCCATGTTGTATGTGCGCGGGAACCGCGTACTGGGCGAACATCGGGCGGGTGGTTTTCGGCATGTACGAAAGCCAATTGCTGGAGGCGACAGGCAGCCACGAAGAAAACCCGACGATGAGCGTGTCATCGAAGTATGTTTTTGAGCATTGCCAGAAACCGGTGGAGTTGATCGGCCCGGTGCCGGAAATCATCGAAGAGACGAGGGCGATGCAGCAGGCGTTTTGGTCGACTCGGTAGGGGGACGGTCGGGTAAGCGTTAGCGTCACCCGACATTAATTCGATATTAAAACGCTTAACCCTGCAATGGCAGCGTGGTTAAACAGGTCTGGCTGTCTTTATGTGTCGCAATCGGCGCGCTGGCCGTTTTGCCCTGATAGTTCACTTCAATTGTGCCTTCGATATCACGAGGTAGCCACACGCCGACAAACCCGTTGGCGTGGCTGGTCATGCTTTTCTGCACCAGGATTTTGCCGCTTTTATCCGTCACTTTTACCTCAAATGGTGTATTCGCCAACTCTCCACGACAGCCCGACAGGCTGTGGTTAAAGCACGGGTGGGTTTGCGTCAGATACGGTGCGAATGACAGATAAAACTTATCGCCCAACGGGTAGCTGAACTGCTGCGTGCCATCGGATAATTTCAACTCGGTGCTGGTGATACCTGCGTTATATGGCAGCGGACGCGCCTGAGTCGATCCGTCGATCGCCTCCACCATTTGCTCGGTAGTTTTGCCCGCTAAACCGTGTGCTGCGAGAAATTCTGCATCAGATTGAGCGGCGATTGCAGAGCCGCTGATGCTCAGTGCCAGCAATGCGAACAGTATATTTCGTTTCATCAATGATTCCTTTCTAAAGAGAGAGTTAAGCTACGGCAAACTCTAAACCTTCCCGTAAGGGGAGGGTCAAAAGGATATGCAAAACTTTACGTTTTATAGGGTTATGTGTAGTCAGTCTTTTCATCATTGGAACCTTCCTTCCGCTTTTCAGATTTGCCCGTTGAGCATTCAATTCCGCTGTGACAGCTTCCTTCTTTTATAGTGTTTGACCTATATAGGTTTTAACCTATAATAAATAAGGAGTGAATGTGTGGGTGATTAAAACAACTGAAACTTTTGATGAGTGGTTGGTGGCACTAGAGGATGTTGACCGTGCAAATGTGCTGGCATCATTGATTATTTTGCGAGCAAGAGGGCCTGGTCTCCCAAGGCCTTATGCAGATACTGTATACGGTTCGCGCCATCGAAATATGAAAGAATTGCGCATTCAGAGTAAAGGTCATCCCATTAGGGCATTTTTTGCTTTCGACCCAAAGCGTGAAGGGATTTTGCTTTGCGCGGGTAATAAAGTAGGTAACGAGAAACGGTTTTATGACGTGATGATTCCGCTTGCTGATGCTGAATTCACGCGGTATTTGAATGAACTAAACAAGAAGGAATGACTAACATGGGCAGAACGCTCGAGCAAATCCTGGCGGCTGAAAAACCTGAAGTTGTCGCTAAAGCCAAGGCAAAAGCAGCGGAAATCTTACTCGACATTCATCTTGCTGAATTACGTGAACGCTTGAGTAAAACCCAGACTGAAATCGCGCATTCACTCGGTGTTAAGCAGCCGACTATTGCGGGTATGGAAAGGCAGGGGCAAGACCTGAAATTATCGACGCTGAAACGCTATGTCGAGGCGACGGGAAGTAAGCTGCGTGTTGAAATTGAGTTACCGGATGGCAGCCATTACGGGTTTAAGGTTTAGCCCCTTCCGAAACTTGATAAGCGCTTTCTGAGGCATAAAGTTCCTCCAGCCAATAGGGTTTCGCAGCCTGAATATCGCATCGGGAACACATATCTAATGATTATCTGCGGAGATTATTTATGACGTTACCCCGTAGCCCCACTTTTCTTCCTTTCCAGAACGACTGCCATCCAGCCGATATCATTGCGGCACTTCGCAAAAAAGCACTTCACTGGCTGCTTTATCCCGTCAGTCAGGATTGAGTTCATCAACGCATTGCAAATGCGCTTTCCCGCCCCTGGGCAAAAGGGGAAATGCTAATCAGCAAAGCGATTGGTGTTCCTGCTGAGGATATCTGGCCGAGTCGTTACTTTGACCCAAATACACGCAAACCGATTACCAGACCAATGCGTATGCGCCCAAAAAAAATCGCGGAAAGTAAAAGTGGCGAGAGGTGTGGTAATCATTCATGGACATGAAGCGGTTTTGAAACCCATTTAACTTCTTTGCTGCTCCGAAACCAGAACCAGATTGTCTGGCTGGGTATAAAAACAATAAAGCCCGCGCTGGGGATTCCCGTGCGGGCTTTCCTATTGGATTCTGCTGGTTTTTAGGAGCCTTTTTGTGCCAGGAGCGGACCTGTTCAAATCGCCCAGAGCAATAGCATCCAGTAGGTCTGGGCCAACCTGATTTGTTGTCCTTGTCATACCGCACGAATTACTCATTCATAACTCTTTAACTGACAAAAAGGATGCTATGTGCTTTTATCTAGTACACTAGATAATAAAGCAACAGAGTATCTAAAAAATGAAATCTAAAGCAAATATGGAAATCGGGAAGCAGCTCTCATTTGCCCTCTACGGAGCCGCAAACCGCATGAACAGACTCCATAAACCATTTCTCGATCCGCTGGGCCTGACGTTTCCCCAGTATCTGGTGATGCTTGAACTGTTCTGTGGCACACCGCGGGCAGTGGGTGAATTAGGGAACAAACTCAATATGGATACGGGAACCATTACCCCTCTGCTGAAGCGTCTGGAAGCTGCCGGTAGGGTAAAGCGCACGCGTGACCCTTCTGATGAACGTCGGGTACTTATTACCCTGACTGAAGCCGGAGATGCCCTGCGGGAGCCACTATGGAGTATCACCGACAAAATTAAAACTGCCTGTCGGCTCAGCGAAGAAGGACTGTCTCAGCTACGCGACACACTGAATGATCTGTCTCATCCCGCATCTGAATAAGCGGTATCCCATACCCTCTATAAGCGAGGTAATTATTATGAAGATTGGCATCATTGGCGCAGGAAACATCGGCGCAACCCTGGCCCGAAAACTCTCCGCTAACGGCCATGAGATAAAGCTCGCCAACTCCCGTGGACCGGACAGTATCCGTGACCTGGCTCGTGAAGTCTGCGCAACCGCCGTCACACGGGAAGAGGCGGTAAAAGATATTGACGCGATTATTCTTGCCCTTCCTTTTGAAGGGCATCGCACTCTGAAAGTTCTGCTCAGTCAGGTGCCGGACAGCGTCGTGCTTATCGACACCTCTAACTATTATCCCTTCCGGGATAACACCATTACCGAAGTTGAAAATGGCAAACCGGAGTCGGTATGGGCGAGTGAGCAAACCGGCCGGCCACTAATTAAAGCCTGGAATGCTGCATTAGCCGCCACGCTTTCGGAAAAAGGTCTTCCGCCTGATACGCCTGGACGCATTGCACTGCCTGTGGCCGGAGATAATACCCTGGCAAAAACCATTGTGCTCAAGCTGGTCAGCGAAACCGGTTTTGATGCACTGGATGCAGGTCCCCTAAATGAGTCATGGCGCCAGCAGCCCGGTACGCCTGCATACTGTACTGAACTGGATATGGATAAAGTCAGAGAAGCACTTTTAGCAGCAGATGCGACTCGCGCCCCAAAAAACCGAGATGAGTTGTTAAAGATATTTATGGCACCCGGTGCAACTTTTACGCATGAAGAAATTATTGCGCGTAACCGTACCGAAACCGCATAACGTAATCAGCCTCAGATTTTATGGGTAAACAATGACAGGCCGCGCGCAATGTATGTCGTTGCTAAGCTGACACATATTTCCATTTTAGAGATGCGGTGATTTAACTATGAAACCGCTCATTGTCTGTAAGCAAACAACCGTTCAGGATAAAAAGATGAATAAAACCTCTCCACTTAACATTGGGATACTTGGTACAGGCCACATAGGTAAAACCCTGGCCCGTAAACTGGCAGCCGCAGGACACAACGTAAAGGTCGCTAACTCGCGTGGCCCGGAAACGATTGAGGCTGACACACTAGAAACAGGAGCTTTGCCTGTTAAGGCTGAACAAACCGTCAGCGAAGTTGATGTGTTAATACTTTCAATACCGCTTATGCGCATCCCTGAGATTTCACAGCTCATCCGGGACTTGCCTTCTGACGTTATAGTTGCTGACACGTCTAATTATTATCCACACCGGGATCAGCAAATAGATGCGATGGAAGGCTGTCAGGTGGAAAGCCAGTGGGTTGAGGAGCAGTTAGGCCGCCCCGTTATTAAGGCATGGAATGCGATTGGCTCCGGATCTTTTGCAGCCT
>NZ_JMPI01000032.1 GCF_000735355.1 Buttiauxella agrestis ATCC 33320 | reverse complement strand
ATTGCACAGATCTGCATTATGATGAAATACCCGACGCGCTGGCATCGGCTGAAGCATCCCGTCTGGCCGCAAGAAGGGATCTTGCAGCTGCCGTATTTCAGGAACGGGCCGGTGACAGCAGGACAAATCCGGATGCTGATTTTGGTGTGAAAGTATCTCGTATAATCTTTATGTAAGCGCTTAAAGATAGTTTATGGGTACTAAGGCCTGATGGATATCAGGCCTTAACGCTTAATCTTTGGCACTGTAATGGTCACACCGAACCCGTAAAATGACTGCAACATTCTTCTGGCCCGAGCTTCAAACGAGAGGCAGGAAAACTTCAAAGTCGTCACAGTGTGAATCGCTTTAACTAGGTAGCCAACTTCCGCTATTTGCTCATAGCTGCCAGCGAGCAGCGCTTCGGGCGCCAGGGGCGGACGTTGCTAACATCGTAATGTACTAATCTCCGGGACTGTTCAGCGTAATATGGCAACGTACTGTGCTGTCATGACATCAGCTTATAAGTTAATAATTGGTGTTTTAGTTGTAAGGCAATTGTTTTGTTTTTGTGAGGTGGATGACTTTTTAAATTGCATACGTATGCAAGCATGAGGGGATGGAAAGAACAGATATCCTGCGGGATTAGGCTAGGTGTAGAGCAGCAATGAAATTTGCCCGCAGGTTTAAGTTGAAATAGGAAATCACTCAATGCGAACTATGCGTCTTGTACCACCGTCCGACTGCCGGGAAGAGATAGCCCGACGACTGGAGATAGTCGAGCAGAACCAGCACCTTAACGCGATTCTCGGGGTAAACCCGGAGGCCATTTCTCAAGCAGAAAAGTGTCAGCAATTACGCCGCGAAAAGAAAATCCTCGGGCCGCTGCATGGCATCCCCCTCATTGTAAAAGATAATATTGCCTGTGCGTCTTTGCCGCTAACGCTGGGGTGTAAGGCGCTGGAATCGGTCATCGCGGCTAAGGATGCGTTAGTGATCCAGCGTCTGCGGAAAGCAGGGGCGATTATTCTGGCAAGGGCGAATATGTCAGAGTTTGCTTTTGATGTTCGCTCCCGGAGTTCTCTGGGGGGCGATGTCCGTAACCCACTGTGCCCGGCGTTAACCGCAGGCGGATCCAGCGGGGGCAGTGCTGCATCTGTGATTGCCGGAATGGCAGATGGTGCGCTGGGAACCGATACCGGTGGTTCGATTCGCATTCCATGCAGCTACACCGGGTTGGTCGGACTGCGTCCTGCTTTCCGACGACAGCAGCTCGCGGGCGTTGCGCCGCTGTCCGTGAGTAAGGATACCGTTGGCCCCATGGTCCACAGTGTCCGGGATGCAGCGCTGTTACATTGCATTCTCCACGGCGAAGAGGCTGCAGAATTATCGCCAACATCGCTGAAAGGCGTGCGATTAGGCGTGATTCGCGCGCTGGAGGCAGAAAATAGCGATGAGCGAACGGTCTGGAACAAGGCGCTGGAGAGATTACGCCAGGCGGGCGCAGTCATCGTAGAGATCGCTCTGCCCATTCTGGCGGAGGTTGAATCACAGTCTTGCCTGAGCATGTATGAATTCCCGATCGCCATAAACAGCTGGCTGGCGGCACAAACAGCTGTGCCGACAACGCTGCGGGGAATTGTGGATTCCGGTGAGTGTCTGCCTGAGTTCATCCCACTGCTTGAAAAAATGCTGGATTATCAAAGCCTGAACAAACCTTTGTGGTTGAGTGGACGCCGCTTTCAGCGACGATTAGCCCATGCACTCGGGCTGGCTGCAGAACAGAATCGTATCGAGGGTTTTCTTTATCCCACGGTTTGCCGACTGCCCGAAAGCCTCAATAAAATGCCCCCTGGCTGTGCGTCTGAACTGGCAGCCATCAGCGGTTTGCCCGCCATAACAATGCCGTGTGGCAGGACGCAAAAGGGGCTGCCGGTAGGAATGGAAATTCTGGGGAAAGAGTCGAATGAATTTTCTTTGCTCTCTCTGGCGTTGGGGTGTGAATGCGTTCTCCTGAGCAATGACATATAGGTTTGTACAAAACAGACATCACGTTAGAAGTAATGTGGTCCGTAGCTGTTATCTGTTCATTGGCACCGTGATTAAAAGGCGATCCTGTGCCATGAATATATGTTGGTCGTTGGTGAGGCGGATGGCGCTATCATGGTATCGTCAGTTGATTTTCAATCGCATCAAATATGGCAAGTAAATGGTCTGCGACTGCTCTAACGCGTAGCTAACCTGCTCAGTCAGAAAGCGTTGCTGCTGGTAGCCCTGTGCCAACAGCGGTCATAAACACGCGGCACAAACAAAAGTATGAGGAGAATTACGCTTATGCTAAATAGTCTTTGTATCAGTCCCGTAATACTTTCGAGAAACATACAGCCTCTTCCCGGCCGATATAGGGGCCGTAATTTTCAATGGATACGTATCCATTGTTCATATAAAAATTTACAGCCTTATGGTTAACATATCGGGTTTCAAGCCAGAGCTCTGTATATCCCATATTTTTTGCGGATGTTTCAAGAAAAGTGAGTAAAGCTTTTCCCACTCCGGGGGAGCTCCGGTCTGAAAACATTCTTTTAAGTTCGGCGATATTTTCTGTTAACGGTCGGATAGCTCCGCAACCTATCGCATCGCCTTTTTTGTTTCTTGCCAGTACCCAGAGCGACCTGTCCCCATCCACTGAGTCTATGGTGAAATTACTTTTGCCACTATCACCAGTAATAGCGGCAAGCTCTGCTGACAATTTTTCTATTAAAGAATGAGAATCTGAAGAAAGTGGATCTGCTTTATCTACTGTTATCATGGCGATAGCCTTTATATAGTTCTTCTTCAGGATAGGAGATGCTGATGATAAATGCATAATTCTTCAAGTAGAGATGCTGAATCGCCGGATTTCAACAGACCCCCTATTACTGATATTTTCTTTAATATGACCCACTGTTCGATCAATTTGATGCTGGCATGCGTCGGGCCAACCAGGCACCCCAGAATAAACTGGCAAAAAAACGAATGGGTTCCTCAAAGCCTGCTCCGTTGAGTAGGGCAAAGACGGCTTCTTCCGATTGAGGAGGCTCTGCGCCCTGCAGAATTTTGTTCATTTTGGCCTGAATCTCTTCCGGACCCACTCCGTTCATTCGCCAACGATTTGACCACCCAGCCATTAGCAAGGGCTGGGAAGCGTAAGCGCGATAGTTACCCGCAACAATCAAGGGGGAGCCCGGTTTAAGGCGCATTGCCACCCCTGCCAAAACTTCTTGCTTTACCTTATCGTCAGGGAGGTGGTGCAACACGCCAATCATGAGTGCTGCATCGAATAATGGGGCAGCATCCAAATCGGAGACCACGCCCTGAACGGCTTTTACTCGGTCTGCTATTCCTGCTTCGGTCATATTCACGCGGGCAAGGTCCAGCATCGGTTGAGATGGATCGACGGCGACGAATGACCAGTATGGCTCCAGTGTCGCTGAGGCAATGATTTCACCTGCCGTTCCGCCCGCGCCAACTACCAGCACGCGCGCAGACTTTCCTTCGCCCAGGACGGCTGACAGCATGCAGGCGGATAGCTCGTGGCATGCATCATATCCGGCGAGGGCGATCCGGCTTTGTCGTGCATACTCCCCTGCACGCACAGCGTCGAATTTAGCGGCAGAATCTTGGGTCATGGCGTCTCCTGTCAATCGTTTCGGTTTGGGTCATCTCAGCATTTTGAAGTAGGATAAAAGATTGTTGATGATAAAGTTTGAGAAAAACATGATTGAAAATCTGGAAACTTCACTAAGTCATGATCGCCTGACGGCCTTTCTGCAAGCCTTTCAACTCCGTGCTAAGCATTGCGATTGCGCGGAGTCCGCGAATCTTCTCATCATCGACATAAATAACTCAGGCGGTCCGACCCATTTACTTTATCGTGTCAGGGAGTCGTTTGGCCTACCCGCCGGGGCAAGGTTGTGCGCTGCTGCCAGGGTAGATTTTGGCGGCAGTGATAATCCATTGGTCGGTGCATTACCAGACGAGCTGTGTTTTTCCATGACTGAGATGCCGCAATTACTGGGTCTGGTAGAGCTGATCGTGGCTGAGATCGACGTGGCTCGTTGCGGTGGAGGCTCAGTCCGAACCCGCCTGTGTGAGGTTGTCGTTGTGTTGGCAATCCGTCGGGCAATCGCGATTGGCACGGTTGATGCCGGATTGTTAGCGGGACTTGCACACCCAAAACTTCATAAGAGTCTCATCGCCATGCACGATAAACCCGCGGCGAACTGGAATATTCTCGATTTGTCAGCCATCGCGGGAATGTCACGGGCGCAATTTATTGAAATCTTCAAGAAAACCGTCGGACAATCGCCGGGCGCATATTTAACCAGCTGGCGTTTAGCCTTGGGGAGGGCAAAACTGCGATCAGGGCATAGCGTAAAAGCTGCTGCCGCCATGGTTGGCTTCGGAAGCGCCGCAGCATTTTCTCGCGCATTTTTGCGTAAATTCGGCCACTCGCCTGGCGAGATTAAATCGCACAGAGCCTGAGTTTAACGCTGCTCTCTTTTAGCCGTTAGGATGCAACCCTAAGAGCGGCTTCGTGCCAGGAGCGGACGTTGGCGTCTTAAGTCCACAATCAAAATGCGCCTCATTAACGATAATAGAAAAGAAATTTTGGTTAGTAAAACTCATCTTTATGCTGATATCTGTATTCTTGCGTTATCCCTGTGTATCCATATGAAGCAGCTTTACAATCAATAACATGCACATTTGACTGAGGATGTAGGTTACCAATAGCTTGGTCCATAGCGTTGTAAATTGCTTTTTGATACGCTGCTTTCTGATCTTTGCTACACGTTTCATCCACGACAGTAACTTCAAGTCTAAACGAATTTTTCCCCCATTCAGCCAGACTCTTGCCATCAATAAACCAGTCATCATCATCCACATGTCTTACTATTACCATGGTTTCGAAGCTGTTTTTCTTCAATATCTCGCATGTGATTTGAGTAGCTAAAAGTACACACTCTTTGGTTAATTTTTGATCCTTGCAACCAGACAATGTGAGCGTTATTCCAGGCATAATGATTCCTTATATGTGTCATTACTTAGCTTGATTATTAAAAGTGTTGCCGCATTTTTTGAACGATACGAGATGACTAAGATGGCATAATCGAAAACATGAGGGCAACTTTCGTCCCCTTCTCGCTCACAGCGGACTTTAAGCCCAGTTAACGTGTCCGTTCCGTGCCACTAGCGGACTTTGCTAGTAAGTCGGTACAATGAGTAGCGGGATATATCACTGTCGCTGTAAATAAAAACATGTTTTAAAAAACAGTATTGACCTCAAATCTCAAATGAGTAAATTAGTACTCAGCAGCACAATGAAAGTGGTTAGTAAGTTAGTGAATAGAAAGAAGTTCTGGGAAAGCCATTTTGCTTTACAGGCCACGAAGTTTGTTGTTTGGGATGTAGTTGCTTTCAGGCCTTGTAGTGATTGTGCTGGTTCGCAAAATGGTAGTGTTAGCGCGACGATGTAAGGCCTTGTTTTTTAGTTGATGCTGACGGTTTCGTTTGTTTATGGTAACCGTATGAGCAACAGGCAACGCATCAAAGAGTATATGTCGCGATGGGTGATGTGCTTGTTTAAGTTGCCACGCTTAGGTTCTGAAAGCGCAGGCAGGTGTATGACGAGATAAATAGAGGGAGGATTTTTAGTATTAATGCCCAATATTATCTGTAGTAAACGGGTACATTTGAAAGCAGTATAAATAGCAGTATCATTTTATTAAGTCCATTAATGTTAAATCTGAAGTCTGTAGTACCTTAAAAGCCCTGGCTGCAATGGTCAGGGCTTTTAAGATTACTCCCTCCTTTGAATTGTAAGTTCTCCCAATAAATCCTTAATAAAACTAACCTTGATAATTTCCCCAGATGCTCCCCGATGCCTTATCGGTTTGGCCGCGCTTAATCAAGGTAAGCACGCTGTGATATCTTCTCCCCATTGATCATGTTTCCTCAATGGTTCCAGAAATGCTCTCATGTCGTGGCCAATTTTTGTCGGCCACTTCAGTATGAAAAAGGCGATGGTCTTTCCAGGCGCTTTTGGATCATTGCTTCGCTTCGAACTCCTCTATGTGCCATTAGCTGACAATTGCTTGCGTGAAATTCCTGTCGGCTCACAAATAAATAAACCTTTATATTGCTGTGTGTTTATTTGTGCTGAGTAAAGAGGTGGTTTTTTTTTGCACAGGTGCAACGCTGTTTTATGTATATCAAATAACGGCATCGACATTTCTTAATCAATTTAAAAAGGAAATTGTTTTTAACCTGTTGATTTTAATGAGTTAAAATATTGGTGAAATGATTGTATCAACAATAGTTCCAGAGCATATATAAATAGCACAGTATCTAAATTATAATTCTTTAACATCCGGTTGATATACGAGGTCAAAATGCGGTTAATTGTCATGCTGTTAAGCTTTGCGCTCTCCACACCGGTCTGGGCGGGTGAATTTTCCAGGCCTGCCGGTAAAATCCTTTTAACGCTCTCAGGTAATATCGAAAATACAAATGAAGGTGGAAAAGCCGTTTTTGATCTCGCCAGCCTTGAGAAACTGGGGATGGTCAGCTTTCAGACCACTTCTCCCTGGTATGATGGCCGCACAACATTTACGGGTATTCCACTGCAAAAGCTCATGGATTATGTCGGGGCGAAAGGTTCTGTTGTAAAGGTCACTGCGCTCAATGACTACACCACTGAAATCCCCCTCAATGATTTTAAGAAATACAACGTTATCCTTGCTTTAAAAATCAACGGAGAATATATGCGTATCCGTGATAAAGGCCCGCTGTTTGTTGTTTACCCCTATGACAGCCTGCCGGAGCTGAATAATCAGATTTATTATTCAAGGTCAGCCTGGCAGGTCAGCAGAATGAATATTGAGTAAGGGGTCTAAAGACCAACATGAACAGAATTCTGGCTGGCATCATTTGTTTCCTTTTTATATCTACCGGGTATATCTCTTTCCTTGTGCATGAAAGGCAACAAGAGTTACAGAAACTGACTCACTACGCCGCTTCGTGGTCTGCTGCACAGATGGTATCAGAGTATTACCGGTTCGAGTCGTTGCTTGGTCTTTACACTATTGATGAAACGATGACGCTGGATGATGTGCGCATGCGTCTCGACATTATGCTCAGCCAGAGTGATTTAATGAAAGAAGGTGATCTGAGGGATTACATAGAAAGTAATAAAGCCCATCATGCACTGGCTCTACAGCTTGAAAAGACACTTGAGTATCTGGATATTCATCTTGAGAAAATGAACCGCTCAGAACTCCAGGCATACCTGAAAAGAATGCAGACGCTTGACCCACAACTGGCTCGTCTGTCGTCCGGCGCTTTAGACAAAGACATTAATTCAATTAATGACGCCAACCTCAAAATTAAAACCCTGTACTATATTTACTCAGCGACGTCTGTATTGTTGATCATAATGAGTGCGATACTCGGCGTGCTGATATTTTATCAAAACAGAAATATTCTGAAGGCGCATCTTCAGGTAAAGAGTCTTGCTGAAGCACTGCAGGAATCTAAAGAAAAATTGCAAATCCAGAATACAAAGTTGGAGTATGACGTCTACCATGACTCTTTGACAGAAATGAATAACCGCCATTTTTTCTGGGGGAATTTAAATGAAACCATCGAGATCGCGGTAAAAACCAATAATTCTGTGAATGTGATGTTGTTTGATTTAGATCGATTCAAGGAGGTCAATGATACGTATGGTCATGATGTCGGCGATATGTTATTACGCCAGATATCACACCGTCTTATTTCAATGGGCCTGACTTCCGATACGCTTTATCGTTTAGGCGGGGATGAGTTTGCGTTTCTCTCGAGTGGCCTGACGGAGAGCAGTGCCGTTTCACAAGCCCAAAAAATATGCAATATAATCAGCCAGCCCTACACTATTAATAATACGATTATCAATATAACCACCAGTGTCGGTATTGTCGTCTCAGACACTGAACGCCGCTCCGACTATCTTTATAAATTTGCCGATCTGGCCCTTTATGAAGCCAAAAAGGAAGGCGCTGGTAAGATAAAAGTCTTCCGGCAATGGATGTTAGATAAGCTGCAAGAAAGCCGAACCCTTGAGCATGATATGGCACTGGCGTTAGTGAATAAAGAATTCGTGGTTTACTATCAGCCTATTGTCGATTCTTTCAGCCAGGAAATTTACAGTTATGAAGCCCTTATTCGTTGGATACATCCTCAGAAGGGGCTCCTGTCGCCGGACAGCTTTATTCCTGTGGCTGAAAAAACAGGAATGATAAACGAGATGGGGAAATCGGTGCTTGAGATGGCCTGCCGCGAAGCCGCTTCCTGGGTGATTCCGACTAAAATTTCAGTCAATGTCTCTCCTGTCCAGCTAAGCAGTAAAACCTTTGCCACAATGGTGTTGTCCATTCTGAACGAAACGGGACTTCCCGCTGAGCGTCTTGAACTGGAAGTGACAGAATCCTCTCTCTTTACTGAGAGCAATACGCCGATGAATACGCTTAACAGGCTGCGGGCTCTGGGGGTTAAAATCTCCCTCGATGATTTTGGTACCGGTTATTCTTCTATTTCGCGCCTCAGCAGGCTTGCCTTCGATAAAATCAAAATAGACAAATCCTTTGTGCATTCGATATCGACACAGGAAGACGCCCTTAATATTATCAGGCTCATCACCGGCATGGCGAAATCCCTCAATATGAAGTCCGTTGCGGAAGGTGTTGAAACACAGGAGCAACTGGAAAGCCTTCAGTTGCTGGGCTGTGATTTCATACAAGGCTATCTGTTTGGTAAACCTCAGCCTTATATAGATGGGAAAATCAGATACGGTTAAATGGAGGTCTTCAAGACTACTGGTGCATTAAGCATTGGGTTCCTCTGAAAGGTGCTTGATGCCATCACTCATCTCTTGTAACTCATTGATCAGTCTTGCGACATGGAAACCATCACACACGGAATGATGTACCTGAACAGCGAGCGGCAACAATACTTTTCCATCTTGTTTGTAGTATTTTCCAAGAGTGAACATGGGGGCAAAAAAGTTCTGCATGTTAGCAACATTAATATTAAAACTGGTGAAACTTACCCAAGGAATAGCCGATACGAAAAAGATATTTTCTCGAGACTCCCCCTTAGGCCAATAAGAAAGGTTATTACCATAACGTGCAACGTCTTCTGAATAAATGTCCTGGAAGTGATGAATATTGCCATCGTAGTGACTCCATAATGATGAAAAGGTCTCCGTTTCATTATGGAAAATAGTATAGCTTGGATGAATTTCATTCCATATGACCAGCTCATTGTTCTTTATAGCCATACGGAACTCTGCATGACTATTTACGATTTTAGAAAGGAGGAAAATAATAGTAGGGTAAAATTTCCAGCCAGCTTCCCTTATATGTTTTAGCAGTTCGGTAATATCTATCAGGACAGTTTGGTTAATTGTACTTTGAGCAAATGACTGGAATACCTCAAAATGCTCCTTCCTTGCCCAACGAGACAAGTCAACAGGTGTATATTCCAGGGTTGTTTTTTCCATTTTTTAACCTTTTATTATAAATTATATATCAGATGTTAGTCTAAGTTTTATTATGAATTATGCAAGCCCATAGAACCAAACTATTTTGGTAGTGAACGCATTTTTGTGAGTAGCGCATTCTTATACAGCAGGGACGGGGGTAAAACATTTAATATATCAGATAATAAATGTAGAATGTGCAATCTACAGGTGTTTGCCTATCGGCAAATAAGTATGAAGTAACGGCACATTAGTATGCGTAAGATCCAATTCACCGAGCACCAGAACTGCCGCGTATTCAGCAACAGGTTCTGCTTTGAGGATTCCGATATGACCCCTTTTCATCAACTTACAGCCACCAGTCTGGGCGGCCAGTCTATCTCTTTGGACGACTACGCAGGTAAAGTGGTTCTGGTCGTGAATACCGCCAGCCATTGCGGCTTCACGAAACAATACGCTGGCCTTGAAGCACTCTACAAAAAGTACGCCACTCATGGTTTGGTGGTGCTTGGTTTTCCTTGCAACCAGTTCGGTAAACAGGAACCCGGCGGCGCAGAAGAAATCGCGCAGACCTGTCACATTAACTACGGTGTGAGCTTCCCGATGTTCGATAAAGTAGAGGTCAACGGAACCGCAGCGCACCCGGTGTTCCGTTATCTGAAAAACGAATTGCCCGGCGTGCTGGGTAGACGGATTAAATGGAATTTCACTAAGTTCCTGGTCGGACGCGATGGTAAACCGCTCAAACGTTTCGCACCGTTCACCACCCCGGAGAAAATGGAAGCCGCAATCCTTGCAGCACTTGCAATCTAACTGTTTCGGTCATTCGAACCCTTCAATTGTAGAGCGCGTCAGATATCTCATCTCTGATGTCGAACCTTGCGCCGGGACGTCATCAGCCGCTTATTTATGCTATAGAAATTGTAAATTCAACCCAGCGAAAACCTGCCACTGTGGCTGCCCAGGGCCATGATCTGCGGCAGAAAATTGAGGCTCGACAAAAAAGTTATAAACCGTTTTTTTCTGCTTAATAACCTGACCTATACCGACACCCAACGGAACGCCATAACTGTCATTCTGGAAATTATAATTCCAGATCGGTGCGGCACGAAGATAGGTGCCTCCCCCTAATTGATAAAAGGCGAAGGGCTGGAATGCACCTATGTTCACATCGGCTCTGTCACCTTCTCCTGCAAAGCTATGCTGCCAGGAAGCCAGATAGCCATACTGGAAAACGGGTGAGCTGGCATTGAATAACACGTTCACGAGCCCACCAGACCACTTCTGCGTTCCAAGAGCGTTTTCAGTTGCTGTTGGCGCGGTAAGCTGAGGGCCAATGCCGAAACTGATTGCAGGATTTCCTGTATCAATCAGGTAGGCCGTAAACAGGTTAAGATCGCCTAATCCTGTCTGATGCCCCCCTGTAGGAGGGGAAGGGTAAGTATTTATGGGTAAAGACGCACGCAGCAGCCATTGACTCTCCCCGAGGGAGAAGGGCTTGGCGTAGCGAAACCAGAACTGATTTGCATCTTTATCAGAGCCACTGACATCACCAATATAATAATTCTGCATATTAAAGGCTGTCATATTGGCGAGCGGATTGTTGGCTTGTGAAGCATCAGGTGTGGGCGTTTTAGCATAGCCCGTCATTACCGCCAATGTTCCCGCCATCACCAGCACTGTATTTTTTAGTGTCATCCACTTTGCCCTAAGTAATAGTCATTTAAACATTCAAATTCCTGGCTTCGGCAAGGCCACTTCACCGCTACAGGTTCAGGGATGGAATACGTACCTCAATAAACAACAGGTTACGCATAGCAGCGTTTGATAACCGCAGTCCCCCCAAAATTATGGGATGACCTTTTAAATTGAGATATCAGAAAGCTTAACTTCAACCAAAGCGTAGCAAGTTCTGCATATGTCGCTTGAATTTCAGTTTTTTTCCAAAAGTTTTTACATCAGGAATCAGAAAATTTACTTGCGTGGAAGATCATGATTTGAAGGCGGGTTGTGGAAAACGATTGAAATGATGGCTTATGAGTTCAAAGCACCGAAGATTGTTGCCGCGTTGGATAAAGCGGCGGAGCGTGGCGTGAAAGTTTTTGTCCTTACTCAAAACGGACTCGCATTGCGTGCTTTAATCAACTCACCACTGACCGGATGAACAAAATCCAGCTCACTGGCGTGCAGCATTAGCCGCGGGGTGTGTTCAGTTCCTGGCAACAGAAGGCCGCCGTATAGGTCGCAGCCCAAAATAGGGTGGCCCAATTGCTGGCAGTGAATGCGAAGTTGATGAGTACGCCCGGTTTCCGGGGTAAGTTCTACCCGCGTCAATGGCAGTAACGCCCCGTCTTCCCGCTCACGGTAAAAGCGTTCAACGACCCGATAGCCAGAACGTGCAGGCTTGCCGTTGATGGCGCAAATCGACATGAGCGGGAACAGCGCCGGATCTTTGGCAATCGCGGCGTCTATCACCCCGTCGTTGTCGCTCACATGCCCACAGAGCAGCGCACTGTAGGCTTTGGTAACTGCGCGCTGGCTGAATTGTTGGCATAGAGCGGCGTTGATAGCTTTATTGCGCGCAATCACCATCAGCCCGGAAGTCCCGAAATCCAGGCGATGCACCAGGGTGCAGCCGGGGAATTCTTGTACCAGACGATGATGCACTGAATCGAGATTTTGCGGGTTTTTCCCCGAGAGGCTGAGTAACCCGGTAGGTTTATTGATCAATACCAGATGTTCGTCCTGATAGAGCGTCTCAATCTGCTCATGGCACGGCGGGGCAATAAAATTATCGATAATGGTAGACATCAGACTGCCTGGACGGAAAGTGGAAGCGGATGATAGCGAACTTTAAACCGACAGGCGAATTGGGTTATTCGGCTTTTAGCCCCAATCATCAGACACAAAAAAAGCCTGCTTAGTTTCCTAAGCAGGCTTTTCGAATTTGGCTCCTCTGACTGGACTCGAACCAGTGACATACGGATTAACAGTCCGCCGTTCTACCGACTGAACTACAGAGGAATTGTGTAACGGGGCGCATATTAACGAGAAGCAGGGGGCATGTCAAAGGGTTCGCGAAAAAGAATTTTGTTTGCTCTTTTTATAGTCAACTTGTTGAGTATTAAGGCGAATTGTCCTTGTCTTAATCATCCATTGCTCATTTCACGCAAACTCAACTCCTTAAGCATGATTAACCACTTCATCAGTAAGTTCTTTATTGGTGCAAAGTGGCGTAATTCTCAACTTTTCTGCTTTATTGTTAAGCAGATGTGATCCCCGCTGTAATTTCAATCTGTGATACCGGGCCGCTTTCAACCGCGCTCTATACTGACATATGTCGAAACAATGACATTCGGTTAACAACATTGGCAACCATTTTGCTTAATGTTCAGGGCCGTGAAAATCGTAAGGATACCCCGTAAGGAAACCCCGCCGTAAATCACAGGATTTTGTCTGGATAGTCCAATTTGTACTCGTTCGTGTTTTTGCTTGTGAATGGTCTTAAACCGTTGTGCATAAACCTCTTTGCTTCTTTGCTAAGGAACATACAAATGTCGCTGAAATTAATCAGAAGTCCTCTTTCTCTTGTGTTGGCAGGTTGTCTGGTGACGGCGTTCTCCGCCCAGGCCGATATTGTGATTGGTGTTGCCGGGCCATTCACCGGGCCGAACGCCACTTATGGCGATCAATACTGGCATGGCGCGACGCAGGCCGCTGAAGACATCAACGCCGCAGGCGGGATCAACGGCGAAAAAATCAAACTGGTGCAGGGTGATGATGCTTGTGAGCCGAAACAGGCGGTGTCCGTCGCTAACCGTCTGGTGGATCAGGATAAAGTGAAAGCTGTGGTTGGCCATTTCTGCTCATCTTCCACTATGCCTGCGTCCGAGGTGTATAACGACGCGGGGATCCTGGCTATCACTCCAGGGTCAACGAACCCGCTTATCACCGAGCGCAAGATGAACGATATGTTCCGCATGTGCGGGCGTGATGACCAGCAAGGGAAGGTCGCCAGCGATTTCATTATTGATAAGCTCAAAGCTAAACGTGTGGTGATCATTCACGATAAAGACACTTACGGGCAGGGGCTGGCCGATGCGACCAAAGCCGCGCTCGCCAAACGTGGCGTCAACGACGTGATGTATGAAGGTTTGTCGCGCGGCGAAAAAGACTTTAACGCGCTGGTGACTAAAATCAGTGCGCAAAAACCCGACGTGGTGTTCTTCGGCGGTTGCCATCCGGAAGCCGGGCCGCTGGTGCGCCAGATGCGTGAACAGGGCGTACAGGCCAAATTCTTCTCCGGCGACTGTATCGTAAACGAAGAGATGGTCACAGCCGCAGGCGGCCCACAATACACCAACGGTATCTACATGACCTTCGGGAAAGATCCGCGTTTGATCCCGGACGGCAAAGCCGTTATTGATAAATTCCGCTCCAGCAAATTCGAGCCAGAAGGCTACACCCTCTATTCCTACGCATCCGTTCAGGCAATTGCTGCGGCCTTCAAAGCCACAGGCGGCACCGATTCCGCCAAAGCCAGCGCCTGGTTAAAAGCCAATCCGGTGGATACCGTGATGGGTAAAAAAGCCTGGGATGAGAAGGGCGACTTAAAAGTCTCAGATTATGTGGTTTATCAGTGGGATGCGCAGGGTAAATACAAAGAAGTCCAATAATATCGGGATTTGTAGGGGGGATAAGCGTTAGCGTCATCCACCATTTACGCCTGTCATTGCAGGAGAAAGTGTCGGGTGACGCGGCGCTTACCCGACCTACAAAAGAAGTTTGTCCGCCACCAAAAGAGACTGCCAAACTATGGATGCCTTCTTCCTGCAACAATTGATAAATGGCTTAACGCTAGGGTCCGTTTACGGGTTGATAGCCATCGGCTACACCATGGTTTACGGCATTATTGGCATGATCAACTTCGCACACGGCGAAGTGTATATGATCTCCGCATATCTGTGCGCCATCGGCCTGGCGCTGCTGTCGTTCTTTGGCATTCACTCGTTCCCGCTATTAATCCTCGGCACGCTGGTATTCACCATTGTGGTGACGGGCGTCTATGGCTGGACGATTGAGCGCATCGCCTACAAACCGCTGCGCAACTCCACACGTTTAGCGCCGCTGATCTCCGCAATCGGCATGTCACTCATCCTGCAAAACTACGCGCAAATCAGCCAGGGGCCGCGCCAGCAGGGCATTCCAACCATGCTTGACGGCGTGTTCCGCTTCCATATTGGCGAAGGTTTTGTGCAAATCACCTACACCAAAGTGTTTATTTTGATTGCCTCGTTTGCCGGCATGCTGTTGCTCACCTGGATTATCGGTAACACACGCCTGGGGCGCATGTGCCGCGCGGTGCAGCAGGACCGCAAAATGGCCTCGATTCTGGGGATTAACACCGACCGAATTATCTCGATTGTGTTTGTGATTGGCGCGTCCATGGCCGGGCTGGCGGGCGTGTTAATCACCATGAACTACGGCACTTTTGATTTCTA
This sequence comes from Buttiauxella agrestis ATCC 33320, assembly GCF_000735355.1. GTDB lineage: Bacteria > Pseudomonadota > Gammaproteobacteria > Enterobacterales > Enterobacteriaceae > Buttiauxella > Buttiauxella agrestis. The sequence continues at coordinate 37,173 of NZ_JMPI01000032.1, read as the reverse complement.
CGCCGGGTTTATCATCGGCATTAAAGCGTTCACGGCGGCGGTGCTCGGGGGGATTGGCTCGTTACCCGGCGCGATGTTAGGCGGCCTGATTCTGGGAATTGCCGAGGCGCAATTCTCCGGCATGGTGAATTCTGATTATAAAGATGTCTTCTCGTTTGGGTTGCTGGTGGTGATCCTCATTTTCCGGCCGCAAGGGCTGCTTGGTCGCCCGATCGTTGCCAAAGTGTGAGGGAGAAAAAATGACAGCAGAAACGGTATTGCATGAAGGTTTTTCCCTCAAACGCTGCTTGCTGGATGCGGTTTTCGCTGGTCTGGTGGCGTTAATCATTTTTGGCCCGATTGTCGGTATGGTGCTGGATGGTTACAGTTTTAACTTCGACGGCCAGCGCCTGGTGATGATTATCGCGGCGGTGATGGCCGGGCGTTTTCTGTTGAGCGCTTTCTTGACAACCGGAGTGGGAACCCGCTTTCTCAGCCGCTTTGAAACCGATAACTCAGGCGTGTATGTGCGCCCGCCAGACTATAAAAGTCGTCTGCGCTGGATAATCCCGCTGGTGTTGGTGCTGGCGGTTTGCTTCCCGTTTGTTGCCACCAAATATGTGCTGACCGTGGCGATTCTCGGGCTGATCTATGTTCTGCTCGGTTTAGGTTTAAATATCGTCGTTGGCCTCGCCGGATTGCTGGACTTAGGGTACGTCGCTTTTTACGCCATAGGCGCGTATGGCCTGGCGCTCGGCTACCAGTACCTCGGTTTGGGTTTCTGGTCGATGCTGCCGCTTTCGGCACTGATGGCGGCGGCGGCAGGCGCGCTGCTCGGTTTCCCAGTGTTGCGTATGCATGGCGATTATCTGGCGATTGTGACGCTGGGCTTCGGGGAAATTATCCGCCTGGTGCTCAATAACTGGCTGACGTTTACCGGTGGCCCGAACGGGATTTCCGCACCGCCCCCCACGCTGTTTGGCCTGGAATTTGGGCGGCGGGCAAAAGAAGAAGGTGGCGTGCCGTTCCACGAATTCTTCCATCTCACCTATAACCCCAATCTGAAGTTTATCTTTATCTACGCCATTCTGGTGCTGGTGGTGTTGCTGGTGCTTTACATCAAACACCGCCTGACGCGCATGCCGATTGGTCGTGCCTGGGAAGCGCTGCGTGAAGATGAAATTGCCTGTCGATCTATGGGGCTGAACCACGTGCTGGTGAAGCTCTCTGCTTTCACCCTCGGCGCTTCCACCGCAGGGATTGCCGGCGTTTTCTTCGCCACTTATCAGGGCTTTGTTAACCCGACATCGTTCACTTTCTTTGAATCGGCATTGATTCTCGCCATTGTCGTCCTCGGCGGAATGGGCTCGACCATTGGCGTGGTGCTGGCGGCATTTGTGCTGACGGTGACGCCGGAACTACTGCGCAGTTTCGCAGAGTATCGCGTGCTGCTGTTTGGCATGTTGATGGTGGTGATGATGATCTGGCGGCCACGCGGCCTGATTCGCATCAACCGCAGCGGCTATGTGGTGCGAAAGGGAGTGGCGCCATGAGCGAAATGATTTTAAGCGTTGAACATTTAATGATGCATTTTGGCGGCATAAAGGCGCTGAACGATGTGAATCTTGAAGTGCGGCGCGGCTCGATTACCGCGCTGATCGGCCCCAATGGCGCGGGCAAAACCACGGTTTTTAACTGTCTGACGGGGTTTTACAAGGCCTCAGGCGGCAATATTTTGTTCAATACGCGCGACAAAACCACCAATGTGATTCAGATACTCGGGCAGAAATTCCAGCCCGGTGACTGGATAAACCCGGCGCAATTGGGCTCGCGTCTGTTCTACAAAATGTTCGGCGGCACGCATCTGGTGAACCGCGCAGGTCTTGCGCGGACCTTTCAGAATATCCGTTTATTCCGCGAAATGTCGGTAGTGGAAAACCTGCTGGTGGCGCAGCATATGCAGGTGAACCGCAATTTACTCGCCGGGGTGCTGAACACGCCCGCCTATCGCCGCGCCGAAAGCCGCGCGCTGGATCGTGCATTTTACTGGCTTGAAGTAGTTGAGCTGGTGGATTGCGCAAATCGCCTTGCTGGGGAGATGTCTTACGGGCAACAGCGGCGGCTCGAAATTGCCAGGGCGATGTGCACCGCGCCGGAGATGATCTGCCTGGATGAACCGGCGGCGGGTCTGAACCCGGTGGAAACGCGTACGCTGAGTAAAATTATCCGTTTCCTGCGTGACCATCACGACATTACCGTTTTACTGATTGAACACGATATGGGCATGGTGATGGAAATTTCCGACCACATTATCGTGCTCGACCACGGGGATGTGATTGCCGAGGGTAAACCTGAGCAAATCCAACACGACGAAAAAGTGATTGCCGCCTATCTGGGCACCGACGAAGACGAGGTCAGTGTATGAGTGAGGCGATGCTGGAGTTTCGCAATGTGGACGTGTTTTACGGTGCCATTCAGGCGCTAAAACAGGTTTCGTTGCAGGTTAACGAAGGGGAAACCGTGGCGCTGATTGGCGCAAACGGGGCGGGGAAATCGACGTTGTTGATGTCGATCTTTGGCCAGCCGCGCATTCGTGGCGGGCAAATCCTGTTTCGCGGCGACGACATCAGCCATAAATCGACCCATTTCGTGGCATCCGGCGGCATTGCGCAGGCACCGGAAGGGCGACGCATTTTCCCGGATATGACGGTTGAAGAAAACTTGCTGATGGGCACGATCCCCATCGGGGACCGATACGCCGCGCAGGATCTGCAAACCATGTTTGATCTGTTCCCACGTTTGAAAGAGCGCCGCAAACAGCGGGCGATGACGATGTCCGGTGGCGAACAGCAAATGCTGGCGATAGCGCGTGCACTGATGAGCCGCCCTAAATTATTACTTTTAGACGAGCCGAGCCTGGGCCTTGCACCGATTGTGGTGAAACAAATCTTCCAGACGTTGCGTGAACTGGCGCGTAACGGCATGACGATTTTTCTGGTGGAGCAGAATGCGCACCACGCGCTGAAACTGTCTGACCGGGGCTACGTGATGGCCAACGGGCAGATCAGGTTGAGCGGCAGCGGTGAGGAGTTGTTGGGGAATGAGGAAGTGCGCAAGGCGTATTTAGGCGGTCACGGTTGAGATTTTGCCGGATGACGCTGCGCTTATCCGACCTACGGTTTGGTTTTGTAGGGTGGATAAGCGTAGCGTCATCCACCGTGATTTCAACGAATATTTAAAAAACTCTTTGCAGGATAACGATTTGTAAATCATTATTTGAAATGTGGTTTCACTTCTCCCCCCAAGGTCAATCTTGAACTTACAAGCAGCACTTCGCCAGCGCGTGGCTAAAACTCGCTGGTACGCCAAACGAAAGAGCTATCGAGTCCTGTTCTGGCGCGAAATTACACCCCTTGCGGTGCCTATCTTCCTGGAAAACACCTGCGTTTTATTGATGGGGGTTTTAAGCACCTTCCTGGTGAGTTGGCTGGGAAAAGAGGCGATGGCAGGCGTGGGGCTGGCCGATAGCTTCAACATGGTCATCATGGCGTTCTTCGCCGCAGTCGATCTCGGCACGACGGTGGTGGTTGCCTTCAGTCTTGGCAAGCGTGACCCGAAACGGGCGCGTGATGCGGCACGTCAGTCACTGATATTAATGACGATTATCGCCATTGGTCTGGCTGCGGGTATTCACCTGGCGGGTGAACATGTCGTGAATGTTATTGCCGGAGCGGCAACGCCAGAAGTTAAGGCGCTGGCACTTTCCTACCTTCAAACCACGGTATGGAGTTACCCGGCGGCGGCGATTGCGCTTATCAGCAGCGGCGCGTTGCGTGGGGCAGGGAATACCAAAATCCCGTTATTGATTAACGGCGGGATGAACATTCTCAACATTATTATCAGTAGCATCCTGATTTACGGCGCGATGGGCTGGAACGGGCTGGGCTTTTTTGGCGCTGGACTGGGCTTAACTATTTCGCGCTATATCGGTGCGCTCGCTTTTGTTTATGTGTTAGTGGCGGGCTTTGCGCCGTCGCTGCGCATTTCGCTGAAAAGTTATTTCCGGCCACTTAAAGTCGGCATTTTGTGGGAAGTGCTGGGGATTGGTATTCCGGCCAGCATTGAGTCGGTGCTGTTTAATGCCGGGAAATTACTCACGCAAATGTTTGTTGCCGGGATGGGCACCAACGTGATTGCCGGTAACTTTATCGCGTTCTCGATTGCCGCATTAATTAACTTACCCGGCAACGCCCTGGGTTCGGCATCGACCATTATTGTTGGCAAGCGTCTGGGGAAAGGGCAAATTGGCCAGGCCGAAAGGCAGCTGCGCCATGTGTTCTGGCTATCCACTCTGGGCCTGACGATCATCGCCTGGGGAACGGCACCATTCGCCGGATTGATGGCCTCGTTTTACACGCATGAAGATGACGTAAAAGAGGTGGTCAAAATCCTCATTTGGCTGAATGCCGCGTTTATGCCGATTTGGGCCGCGTCCTGGGTTTTGCCTGCCGGTCTGAAAGGCGCGCGCGATGCCCGTTTTGCGATGTGGGTTTCGATGGCGAGCATGTGGGGTTGCCGCGTGGTGGCGGGCTACACGCTCGGTATTGTGCTGGGAATGGGCGTGGTCGGGGTGTGGATGGGGATGTTCTTCGACTGGACCGTGCGCGGCGTGCTGTTCTACTGGCGAATGGTCAGCGGCCGCTGGCTTAAGAAATACCCGCGTCTCAAAAAAGAACCTTTGACTAAAACCTAAATGGTGGATGACGCTGCGCTAATCCACCCTACAATCGGCTGCTGTAGGTCGGATTAGCGCCAGCGACATCCGACTTTTCTTCTGCGTGACTGATTATTAACCAACTTAATATCTGGCTATTCTTCGGAAACTTGATATCTATCACTCTGCTACGTCTCGTTTTGACTAGTAACGTAAAGTTACTAGCAGTGAAATATTCTAAAATGTTATTAATTACCGCAAGAAATTACTTTGGTGAATATAACAGGAAGACGAGGTAGTGATGAGTACAACGACAAGGAACACGGAAGGTCGTCTGATGACAGGATTTCTCAACGCTGTTGAGAAAGCAGGGAACAAATTACCCGAACCCGCATTAATCTTTTTCTATTTTTTACTGGTCGTCATGGCGATGTCGGCGGTGCTTTCCACCGTTGATTTTGATGTCGTCAATCCTGTGACCAATGAAGCGGTCAGAATTAATAACCTGCTTTCGGCACAGGCGTTAACCGTCACTCTTTCCTCAATGGTGACCACGTTTACCACCTTTGCTCCGCTGGGGATCGTGCTGGTGGCGATGTTAGGTGTGGGCGTGGCAGAGAGTTCAGGCTTTATTAATACCGGCCTGAAAAAAATGCTGCGCGTGACGCCGAAGAAACTGTTAACTCCAATGATTATTTTCGTCGCGATGTTCAGCCACGTTGCAGCGGATGCAGGCTACGTGCTGGTTATTCCATTGGGCGCGATTATCTTTATGTCTGCCGGTCGCCACCCGTTAGCGGGTATTGCGGCGGCATTTGCCGGGGTTTCTGGCGGCTTTGCGGCCAACATGGTGCCAACCGGTAACGATGCGTTGCTGCAAGGTTTTACCCAAACTGCCGCGCAGCTGTTGGACGGGACTTATACCGTCAACACATTGTGTAACCTGTTCTTCGGCATCGGTTCGACGGTGATGATTACCCTGGTTGGCTGGTGGGTGACTGAACGAATTGTTGAGCCACGCGTGTCTAAACTGGAGATCGACGGCGATTATCAACATAACGAAGATATGAGCAGCTACACCGCTGCGGAAAGCCGTGGTTTTAAAGTGGCAGGCCTGGTGATGCTTCTGGGGCTGGCAGGTCTTGCGGCGCTGGCATGGCCTGAAACGTCCTTGCTGCGTAGCCCGACGGATGGCTCGCTGACCAGCTATGGCGCGCCAATCATGAAGTCCATTGTGCCATTGATTTTCCTGATCTTTATCATCCCAGGTATTGTCTACGGCTTTGTCGCCGGAACCTTTAGCCGCGGCAAAGATGTCATCGACGCGATGAACCAATCCATGAGCAAAATGGGTTCGTACATGGTGATGGCTTTCTTCTGCGCCATGTTTATCAAAGCATTTGGTGATTCCAACATCGGTACGCTGATTGCCCTGGCGGGTGCGGACGTGCTGAAAACCATGGCGCTGCCGGGCGAAGCGACCATTATCGGTATGATTCTGCTGACAGCAGTGGTGAACATTCTGATTGGTTCGGCTTCGGCGAAATGGGCGCTGTTGTCGCCAATCATGGTGCCAATGCTGATGGCGGTTGGGATTTCCCCGGAACTGACGCAGGCTGCGTTCCGTATCGGTGATTCCACCACCAACATTATTACGCCGCTGATGGTGTTCTTCCCGCTGGTGGTGGTGTATTGCCAGCGCTATGTGAAATCAACCGGTGTGGGTACGCTGGTGTCGATGATGATGCCTTACTCGGTCATCTTCTTTATCTGCTGGAGCATCTTCCTGCTGGTGTGGTGGGCTGTGGGTCTGCCGCTGGGTGTGAACGCGCCGTATACCTACCCGATTTCGTAGCACCGGTGGATGACGCTGTGCTTATCCACCCTACAATTGACGTTTTGTAGGTCGGGCAAGCGCAGCGTCCCCCGACAAATTTGCTAAATTTTAAGACTCTGTAATATGTCACACCGCTGTTTAACCGCCTGATGCAACAACCGCACCGTGGTGGACAGCTGTTTGCGATGCGGGCAAATCATATTCAGCGGCACGCTATCACCCTGATACTGCGGCAGAATAATCTTCAGGCGACCTTCGCTGACATCCTCACTGACATCCAGCCAGGATTTATAAGCAATCCCTTCGCCCGCGACCGCCAGGCGGCGAATCACTTCGGCATCGTCGCTCATCATGGCGCTTTTCACGGCTACATGATGCGTATCGCCATCCAGACTTAACGTCCATTTGTCATATACTCGTCCGCGAAGTGCATAGGTTAGCGCATCGTGATGGGACAGTTCGCTGATGGTTTTGGGTTCGCCACAGCGGGCAATATAGGCCGGTGAGGCGACAACAACCCGCTGATTATGCGGTGCCAGGGGAAGTGACACGTACGACGCGTCATCGTTGTTGCCATAGCGGAAGGCGACATCCACCGGGTCTTTAAACACATCGGTGATTTGATCGGAGAACAGAATTTTCAGATGCAGTGCTGGGTGCTCGCGACGAAACGCCTGAAAAACGCTCAGTAACATGTTGCGCCCGAGGTCAGATGGCACCGCTATTTGCAGCACGCCACGCACTTCATCGCTTGCCGGTTGGATTTGCTCAAGTCCGCTTTCCAGGGTTTGCAGCGCGCTAATGGCATATGGCAACCAGGTTTCGCCTTCGGGTGTGAGCCGCAGGCTGCGGGTCGAACGGGCAAATAAACGGATATTCAGCGTTTGCTCGAGGCGCTTTATGGCAGTGCTGACCTGTGCGGGTTGCAATCCTGCCTCACGCGCGGTGTCGCTAAAACTGTTTAAAGCGGCGGCCCTGACAAACAAAGTGAGGTCTTCCAACCTGAGCATTTTAACTCTCCGAGTATAAGTGTTGTTTTCAAAGGGCTATTTTTCACCTGCGGCACACCTTGTACCATGAGTTCATTCACTCGCTGAACTCTTAATTCTCTGGAGCACACCATGAAAGCTATTGCTATTACTCAAGCCGCGCAGGCGGGCACTAATCTGGAATTTCTGGCTGAGATCACTTTACCGACACCTGTCGCCACAGGCCACGATTTGCTGGTGGAAGTGAAAGCAATTTCCGTAAACCCGGTTGATACCAAAGTCCGCGCCGGTTTTAAAGCTGACCAGCCGCGTATTTTAGGCTGGGATGCGGTCGGCGTGGTGGTGGCAACCGGCGAAAAAGTTTCGCTGTTTAAGCCGGGTGATGAAATCTGGTATGCAGGTTCGCTGACTCGCCCCGGGAGCAACAGCGAATTCCAACTGGTGGATGAACGCATCGCCGCGCTGAAACCAAAATCCATTGATAACGCTTCCGCTGCGGCAATGCCGTTAACGGCGATCACCGCCTGGGAAATGCTGTTTGACCGCCTGGGTGTGAAAGAGCAGGGCAACGAAAACGATGTGTTGCTGATTGTTGGCGCGGCGGGTGGCGTGGGTTCTATTCTCACGCAGCTGGCTCGCAAGCTCACCAATATTACGGTTATCGGCACCGCATCACGTCCGCAAAGCCAGAAATGGGTGTCCGATTTGGGCGCGCATCATGTTATCGACCACAGCAAACCACTGACGGAAGAACTGGCGCGGATTGGCGTGAAGCACGTGACTCACGTTGCCAGCCTGAACCAGACCGATAAACATTACGCGCAGCTGATAGAAGCCCTGGCTCCGCAAGGCAAACTGGCACTGATTGATGACCCGGAAACCCTGGATGCGCGTCCGTTGAAAGTGAAAAGCATTTCACTGCACTGGGAATTTATGTTCACTCGATCCATGTTTGAAACCAGCGACATGATTGAGCAGCACCGTCTATTGACCCGCGTGGCTGACCTGATTGACCAGAAAGTGTTGCAGACGACGCTTGGCGAGCATTTCGGCACGATTAATGCCGCCAACTTGCGCCGCGCCCATGAATTAATTGAAACCAATCGTGCGGTCGGTAAAATCGTCCTCGAAGGCTTCTAATTACATAAAAATCATAGAGAAATAATCATGGATATTATTAAGGCAGCAGCATCCCGTTACTCGACTAAAGCGTTTGATGCCGACAAAAAAATTAGCGAAGAAAACATTGAGAAAGTGAAAGATTTGCTGCGTCTCAGCCCATCCAGCACTAACTCGCAGCCGTGGCATTTTATTCTGGCAAGCACGCCGGAAGCGAAAGCGCGTATTGCCAAAGCGACGTCCGGTTTTTATGTTTTCAATGAGCGCAAAGTGCTTGATGCTTCACATGTGGTGGTGTTCTGCGCGAAAACGGCTATTGATGAAGCGCACCTGTCTAAATTGTTGGACCAGGAAAATGCCGATGGCCGTTTTGCCAGCCAGCAGGCGATGGAAGGGCAGCACAAAGGCCGTTCTTACTTTGTGAATATGCACCGCTTTGATTACAAAGACGCGCAGCACTGGATGGAAAAGCAGGTTTACCTGAACGTTGGCAACTTCTTGCTGGGTGTTTCCACGCTGAATATTGACGCCGTGCCAATCGAAGGCTTCGACGCGCGTATTCTGGATGAAGAATTTGGCCTGCGCGAAAAAGGCTTCACCAGCCTGGTTATCGTGCCAATTGGCTATCGCAGCGTGGAAGACTTTAACGCGTCACTGCCAAAATCGCGTCTTGAGTTCAGCGAAATTTTAACGGAGTGCTAAAAATGAGTAATAACACGCTGTCGATTATTGCAGTGCTGAAAGCCAAAACCGGGCAACGCGACAATCTGAAATCTGCTTTACAGGCGCTGATAGTTCCGACGCGCAAAGAAGACGGTTGTCTGGATTACGCTTTGTTCCAGTTACAGGAAACGCCGGATGTGTTTTACGTGCGCGAGTCCTGGAAAGGGCAGGAAGCGCTGGATGCGCATATCGCATTGCCGCATTTTCAGGCGTTTGTGGAGCAGATGGATTCCCTGCTGGCCGAACCCTTACAGCTCATTCGTTTGACTGCGGTTGAGCCATAAGCCCTGAGCGTTTTCTCTGTAAATTGAGCCACTAAACCGAGGCCGCCACAGTATCTGTGACGGCCTTTTTTCTAGTTTTTCGTGCGAGCCACCCACGCCTGAAAGAAATCAATAAACACGCGGACTTTCTCAGGCACATGGCGAGTATTGGGGTAAAGCGCATAGATGCTCTGGCGAGGAAACTGGTGTTGATTCAGTACCGCCTGTAACTGACCCGAGGCGATAGCCGGGCGCACCAGCCACTCGGGTAAGAGGGCGACACCTGCACCGGCAAGGGCAAAGGCCAGCAGCGCGGATGCGCTATCCGCGACGATATTTGGCGGTTTTTCCACATCAAATAGTATCGCCTGCCGCTGCGGGGTTGTGACTTGCCAGCTAAGGGGCGAAGCCAGTCGGCTGTGTGCCAGCCATGTGGCTTGCGCCAACTGAGCCAGGTTTTCTATGGGGTGTCCGGCCAGGTAAGCAGGGGCGGCAACGGGTAAGATCGCGAAGCTATCGACAGGTGCGGCGCGATGATTTGAATCCGCAAGCTGGCCCAGGCGGATAGCCACATCGAATCGTTCCGCTATCAAATCCGCATGATACGAAGAAGAAACGTGCTGGATGCGCAGTTGCGGATGTTCACGCGAAAAGGCCGCAAGTGCAGGCACCACCACCTGCGAGCCATATTCCGGTGTGCTGGTAATACGCAAAACGCCGCTCAATCCCTGGTGATCGCGCTGCACATCGTCCAGCAGATTTTGAGCTTCCTCAAGCAGATGCTGGCAACGGGGATAAAAACGCTCTCCCGCGTCAGTCAGCGAGAGCCGCCGGGTACTGCGCACCAACAGCGATACGCCTGATTCCGCCTCAAGCTGTTTGATGTTAAAACTCACTACCGCTTTGGTCAGGCCCAGCGCGTTAGCCGCTGCGGTAAAACTCCCGGCCTTCACCACGGCGACAAATATGGTTAACCGTTGCAGATTCAGCACAATAATCCTCGTCACTGTCAAAAATATTTTGACAGTGTAACGCCTGCCAGACGATTTATCCCCATCTTCCCTACCGCTACACTCCGTCGCCTCTAGCCGGAGGTTTTATGCGTTATCGCACCAAAGTTGCCATTGTTTATCTGCTGGGCTTTTTCGTTGATTTGATCAACATGTTTATCGCCAACGTCGCGTACCCGGCGATCGGGCGCGGGCTTGGGGCATCTGTCAGCGAGCTTTCCTGGGTCAGTAACGCCTATATTTTAGGGCTGACGCTGGTGATTCCGCTGAGTGCCTGGCTCGCGCAGCGCCTCGGTGGGCGCAACGTTTTGCTGCTTTCGCTGAGTTCATTCTTGCTGGCCACCCTTGGCGCGGGTATGGCGCACTCTATCGAGCAACTGATTGGCTGGCGGCTATTGCAGGGTCTGGGCGGCGGGCTGCTGATCCCGGTTGGGCAGACGCTAACCTACCAGCTTTATCGCAGCCATGAACGCGCCGCATTATCGGCAGCGATCATGTTAGTGGGCCTGTTAGCTCCGGCGCTGTCGCCTGCGATGGGGGGGGTGATTGTCGATTCACTCAGCTGGCGCTGGGTTTTCTTCGCTAATCTGCCGCTTGCTTTCATTGCGCTGCTGCTGGCGGCAGTCTGGCTACAAAAAGAACCCCGCACCACGCAGCCCACCGCGCTGGATTTTATCGGCCTGATTAGCGGCTGCGGTGCGCTGATGTGTACTTTACTCGGCTTCACGATGCTGGCTGAAAACGGCCAGATGTTGAAGGGCATCTTGCTGCTGTTATGCGCGATAACGCTATTCGCGGGGTTTGTGCGCCATAGCCTGCGTCATCCGCAACCGCTGATTAATGTGCGTCTGGTGAAGGAGCCGTTATTACGCAGCGCCATGATGATTTATCAGTGTATTCCGGGGATGTTTATTGGCGTTAGCCTGATAGCGACACTCTGGCTGCAAACCCAACTTAACCTGAGCGCGACACGAGTCGGCAGCCTGATGGTGCCCTGGTCGATGGCTTCATTAATGGCGATAACGTTCACCGGAAAACAGTTCAACCGTTTTGGCCCACGCCCGATGCTGATAACGGGTTGTCTGCTGCAAGGGCTGGGTATTCTGGCGTTGACCCAGGTTCACAGCGCGGAACAATATCCCCTTTTGCTGGCGGCATTTGCCGTGATGGGGTTCGGTGGCAGCCTGTGCAGCAGCACCGCGCAAAGTTGCGCCTTTTTACAGGTGGCAAATGAGCAACTCGCCCAGGCCAGCACCCTGTGGAATATCAACCGCCAACTGAGCTTTTGTATGGGCATATCGGTATTGAGCCTGATGCTTAATACTTTGCTGGAAACGCTTCCTTCCGCAACGGCTTATCAATGGTGTTTTTATCTGGCGGCGGTCAGCACATTAATTCCTGCGCTGCTTTGTCTGCGCATCGCTAACGGCGCTATTTTGCGTCAACTCAAGGCTCAAAAGGAGAGAAGATGAATCGCTACATTCAGGAAGTGATCGAGGCTCACGTCGCAATCGAAAACTGGCTTGGCAAAGGAGAAGGGGACGTACAGGCGCTGCTGGCACGCTTTTCGCCGGTATTTACCATGGTCACTCCCGGCGGCAAAACACTGAATTTTGACTCACTGAGTGCATTCTTTCAGGCCCAGCCAGCCGCAAAACCTGGATTAAAAATTTCACTGGATGAGATAACGGTGATTGCCGAGTGGCCAGGTGGTGCGGTGGTCAGCTATAGCGAGGGGCAAAGTTTACCGGGGCAAGAAAACACGCTGCGCCATTCCACCGTAATATTCAGCAATGCGGGTTCTGACCTGCTCTGGTTACGCCTGCACGAAACCGCAGCGGCCTGAAGTTTGGGTTAACTTTCAATGTGTTCAGCGCGAGGTGACTGGCTCGCGCAATACTCACCTTGTTGCACATAACCGATATGGTCGGCCATTAGCTGGGCTTCGTGTTCGCTGTGCGTGACCAGCAGCGCGGTTTGCCCCGCGTCCCGCAGAATATCACGCACCTCACCGCCGAGGCGCTCACGTGTTTGCTTATCAAGGCTTGAAAACGGTTCATCCAGCAGCAGAATTTCGGGATGAGGTGCCAGTGCTCGCGCCAGCGCGATACGCTGCTGTTGCCCGCCGGAAAGCTCATGGGGATAACGGCTGGCATGGCTATGTAACTCCACCATTCGCAGCAGTTCCGTCACCCTCGCGTTCTGCTGTTCACGCGGGAGACGGCGCAGGCCAAACGCCACGTTTTGCTGGGCAGTCAGATGCGGGAATAAGGCATATTCCTGAAATACCATGCCGACGTGACGCTTTTCCGGGGGCAGATGAACCTCCGGCCCGGCGACACGTTTTTGTGATACATAAATCTCACCGCTTTGCAGCCGTTCAAAACCGGCAACCGCGCGCAATACCGTGGTTTTCCCGCAGCCTGACGCGCCCAATAAGCAGGCGAGTTCGCCCTTGCGCACCGACATCGAAAATCCTTTCAACACGTGTTGCTGGCTGTTGCTGTAAGCAACGTGAACATCCTGCAGACGTAATGCAATTTCTGACATAAATCACTCCTCTAACCCTGGCGAGTCATCTGGTGGCGCACCAGCAAAATAACCGGCAATGTGCCCGCGAGAACAATCATCAAGGCGGCGATAGCCCCTTCTTCGTAGGTGCCGCGCGCGGCTTCGGCGTACAGCAGCGTCGCCAGCGTCTCAAAATTTACCGGACGCAAAAGCAGGGTCGTTGGCAGCTCTTTCATCGCATCGGCGAAGACTAACAGCGCACTGCTGACCAGCGCCGGACGCAATAACGGCAGGTGAATACGGGCGAAGGTGCCAGTGCCATTTTCGCCCAACAAACGCGAAGCCTGCTCAAGGGAAGGGGGAATACGGCTCAGGCCGGAATCCAGCGCGCCGATGGCGATGGCCTGGAAACGCATCGCGCAGCAGATAACTAACAAGATCCCGGCAGACATCAGCGGCAGACCGCGAATCTCCAGTAAATCGGCCAGCCATCTGTCTACAGCCATAGCGGGAGTCAGAAAACCAATCGCGAGGATGGTGCCAGGCACGGCGTAGCCTAAAGAGGCAAGGCGCATCACACCGCGGCGAAACCCGGACATCGAGTTATCGGCGGCACTGTGGCGCGCACTCCACGCCACCAGCAAACTGACACAAACCACCACCAGCGTGGTTCCCGCAGCCAGCGATAACGTGTTTTGTAAGGCCGATAGCAACGCAGGTGAGAGCGCATTTTCTTCACCCAAACGTTTTGCACTTTCCCATGCTAAAAATATCACCGGGGCCAAAAATCCCAGGATTACCGGCAGCGCGATAACGCCGCCAAGCAGCCAGCCACGCCAGCCGTGTACGCGTGTGGGCTGAATTTCACGCAGGCTGCGGCTGCTGAATCCCTGCTTTTTACGCCCATAAAATTCCAGCGTCAGGATGCAGAAGATAAACATCAGCATCATGCAGGCGATTTGGGCGGCAGAAGCGAGATCTGAGCGCGAAATCCAGGTGGTGTAGACCGTGACGGTGAGGGTTTGTACACCGAGAAACTCAGATGCGCCAATATCGTTAAGGGTTTCCAGAAGCGCAAGGCTAATGCCCACAGCCAGCGCCGGGCGGGCCATGGGAAGTGCCACGCGAAAGAACGTGCCCGCCGCGCTACAACCCAATGTTCGTGCGGCTTCCAGCAAATGTGCAGGCTGGCTGATGAACATGGCGCGGGTCGTGAGGTAGACGTAAGGATAGAGCACCAGCCCCAGCAAAATAATCGCGCCTGGCAGCGAGCGTAAATCAGGAAGACGGAACTGGCGCGGGCTGTCGAACCCCAGCACAAAGCGAATGAAGGTTTGCAGCGGGCCTATCGGGTGTAAGAGATCGAGCCATGCGAATGCCACAATGTAAGTGGGCATTGCCAGCGGAAGCAGCAGCGCCCAACTGAGTATTTTGCGTCCGGGGAAATCCCACGCGGTGACGGCCCACGCGCTGCCAACACCAATCACTCCCACGATGACGGCGATACCTGCCAGCAACAGCACGGTATTTTTCAGCACCGAAGGCAGAACAAAAGTGATGAGATTGTCCCAGTGCGAGAAATCAGCCAGCGTTGCTTGCCAGATAAGCGCTACAACAGGCGTGAGTACGCCAAGCGCAACACATAACGCACCAAGATGCAGCGGGGTTAATAATGACTGCGGCCCGGAAAACAGGCCGCGTAACGTCGGAAGACGAAGTGATTTATTGATCGAATCCAACTTTATCTACCAGCAGACTCGCTTGTTTACGGTGTTTAACAATCTCGGTTAATGGAATTTTATCAACGTCGATTTCGCCAATGACATTGCTGATGACCGGGTCAAGCGCGACACCTTTCAGAACCGGATATTCATAGTTCGCTTTGGCATATTGTTGCTGAGCGGGTTCGGAGACCAGGTATTCCATTAACTTCACGGCATCTGCTTTGTTAGGGGCAAACTTAGCCACTGCGGCACCGCTGATGTTGACGTGCGTGCCGCCTTGTTCGAAGGTCGGTTTCACGACTTTAATGGCATCGCCCCATTTACGTGCATCGGTGCCTTCTTTGGCATTTTTCATATGGCCGATGTAGTAGGAATTCGCCAGGCCAATATCACAAATGCCGCCGAGGATATCGCGTGCAACATCGCGGTCGCCGCCGGTGGCTTTGCGTGCCAGATTGGCTTTGACGCCACGCAACCATTCTTCGGTTTTTGCTTCGCCGTGGTGTGCAATCATCGCGGCAATCAGCGCGGTGTTATACGGATGCTGACCGGAACGGATACACACTTTCCCTTTGTATTCCGGGCTGGAAAGTTGTTCGTAATGCCAGTTATCAATCGGCAGCGATTTTTCGGCGTACAGCACGCGGGCACGCATAGAAAGTGCAAACCACTGGTTATCTTCGCCACGCAGGTTGGCCGGGATAGCTTTTGTCAGTATTTCCGACTGCACGGGTTGTGTAACGCCCGCTTCAACTAAATCGATAAGATTGCCTGCATCTACGGTCATCAGCAGGTCGGCAGGGGAGTTTTTGCCTTCCGCTTTTACACGCTCGAGCATGCCATCCTTGATGTAAACCGTGTTCACTTTGACACCACTGGTTTGCGTCCAGGTGTCCAGCAATGGCTGAATCAGGCCCGGTTCACGAGTGGTGTAAACAGTCAGAGGATCTTGTGCGAAAGCCGGCAGGCTGACGGATAAAACCACAGCCGATGCAAGCGTGATACGGCGCAGTCCGGTGCGAGGCAGAGCATTCATCGTTTTATATCCCAGAGTGGTTGGAACGTCGTTGGTGTCCCGTCAGGAAGAGTTCTTGCGGGCAGGCGCACGATAAATGATAACTACTAGCATTTACAATAATCGCTAAGTGCAAATAATTCACATTTACACAACTTTAACCAACGATGTGATGCCGAACGCGGTGAGGGAAAATAGAGGGTTGGCGGGGAAATAGAAAGCAAAAAGCCCGCTTAGTTTCCTAAGCGGGCTTCTTAAATTTGGCTCCTCTGACTGGACTCGAACCAGTGACATACGGATTAACAGTCCGCCGTTCTACCGACTGAACTACAGAGGAATCGGTTAACGGGGCGCATAGTAACGAGCGCTCGTCAGGTTGTCAAAGGCTGTTTAGAGGAAAATTGTTTGATTGCTGGTTTAATCAACAAATAGAAGAAAAGAGCCGCAATGTGCGGCTCTTTATACGGGTGACAAACCTCTCCGTAGGTTGGAGAAGCGGTAGCGTCATCCGACAAAACCCGTTGATCAGTCGGGTTTATGCACGTTGAGTTCTGACCGGCGCGGTCGCTTCAATCAGCCACGGACGGGCATCACCTGAAACCAGCGGCGACAAGATTTCACGTACCTGCTGGTGGTAATCATCAAGCCAGGCGATGTCTTGTTCGCTCAACAGCGATATTTCAACCGCGCTCAGATCGATTGGGATCAACGTCAGAGAAGCAAATTTGCAGAAGCCTGGCTGCGAGGCAACGATTTCAACCTGGTTTTCAACTCGCATACCGTGGCTGCCTTCCAGATAGTAACCCGGTTCGATGGTCTGGATAACGCCCGGCAACAACGGCCACGGGTTCACTTTCTTCGCCAGACGGTGCGGGGCTTCATGGATAAACAGGCAATGACCCACGCCGTGGCCAGTGCCGTGGTCGTAGTCCAGACCCATTTCCCACAATGGACGGCGCGCGAAAGCGTCCAACTGGTGGCCTTGTGTACCTTGCGGGAATTGCAGTGAAATCAGCGCCAGGAAGCCTCTCAATACCGCGGTGTAATGCAGGCGGCGCTGGGCGTCGACTTGCCCAAAGTTCAGGGTGCGTGTGGCATCGGTGGTGCCGTTGAAATACTGGCCGCCAGAATCGTTCAGGTAGAACGCTTTGGTGGTTATTGCCATGTTGGTTTCTGGTGCGGAATGATAGTGACACATGGCGGCGTTGTGGGCCGCAGCAGAAATAGTGCTGAAGCTTTGCTCGCGGAAGTTGTCGCACTGCTGGCGGAAGGCGAGTTGTTTTTCCTGCGCTTCGAGTTCAGTGACCGGGTTGCCCGCCGCTTCACGCAGTGGCACTTCGTGGCTGAGCCAGGCCAGGAAGTTCACCCATGCCACGCCATCTTCAATGTGACACGCGCGGTAACCTTCCAGTTCGGCGCTGTTTTTATTCGCTTTTACCAGCGTAATAGGATCGGGTTGCCAGACTATCTCACCGCCGCCCGCTTCTACGGCAATGCGCACTGCGACAGGCGCAGTGTCACCGTCAAGCGAGAAACGTTTACCTGCGGCAAGTTGCTGGCAACGGGCCAGGAAAGAGTCATGATGTTGTAGACTGACCGAGTTCAGCAGGGTGCTGTCAAGCTGATGCAGTTTTGCATCGTCGACGAACCATTCGATTTCACCATCGTTTTTCAGCAGAGCAAAAGACTGCGCAACCGGGTTCATGGCAACGTCGGAACCGCGCACGTTGAGCAACCAGGCAATATTGTCCAGCAGGGTGATGGCAAGATAGTCGACGCCTTTTTCTTTGAGCAAAGCCGCCATGCGTGCACGTTTAGCAGCGCTTGGTTCACCACTGATCTCATCTGGCATTTGGGTCACAACGCCGCGAGGTGCTGCCGGGCGATCGGCCCAGATGGTATTGAGCGGGTCGTCATTGACGGCAACCAGGTCGCAACCGCTGGTGCGCAGGCTTTCGTACTGGCTGTTGACCATCAGCAGCGGCTCAAACGCGATGCGTTTACCGGCGGGTAAGTTGTCACGCAGCCACAGATGAAGTGGTTCGTCGTGCAAATGATGGATTTCAAACTCTTCAAGGTTCACTTGCTGACGCGCCTGAACCTGATAACGCCCGTCAACGAACAGCAGCGCGCGGTCAGCCAGAATCAGCGCCAGACCTGCTGAACCGTCAAAGTTGCTGATAAATTCCAGTTTGTTGTCATTTGGTGAGCAGTCTTCACTTTGATGCGCATCCGCTCGCGGAATGATCATGCCATCGAGGTCGCGTTCTTTGAGCAGTTTGCGTAGGGCATGCAGAGATGATGTTGGTTGCATTCTTATGTTCTCTTATCGGAATGGGGGTTCGTTAAAGGTACGGAGTTTACGTGAGTGCAGGCGTTCACCTTCCGCTCGCAGCAAATCAATAGCGCAGATGCCGATTTGCAAATGCTCAGAAATAGCACCTTCATAGAAGCGATTTGCCTGGCCAGGGAGTTTGATCTCACCGTGCAGCGGTTTGTCGGAAACACAAAGCAAGGTGCCGTATGGCACGCGGAAGCGATAACCCTGCGCGGCAATGGTGGCGCTTTCCATATCAATCGCAACGGCGCGGCTCAGGTTAAAGCGCAGGGCCGAGGCGGAGTAACGCAATTCCCAGTTACGGTCATCGGTGGTGACGACGGTTCCGGTACGCAACCGCTGTTTCACTTCTTCGCCCGGCATGCCGCTCACCAGTTTAGTGGCGTCGTACAAAGCGCGCTGCACTTCGGCGATGCTTGGGATGGGGATATCTGGCGGTAGAACCGCATCAAGCACATGGTCGTCGCGCAGGTACGCATGCGCCAGCACGTAATCGCCAATCGACTGGCTTTCGCGCAGGCCGCCACAGTGGCCAATCATCAGCCAGGCCGCAGGGCGCAACACCGCCAGATGGTCGCAAATAGTTTTCGCGTTTGATGGGCCAACACCAATGTTAATCAGCGTGATGCCGTTACCGTTGGCATCAATCAAGTGCCAGGCGGGCATCTGGTGTTTCTTCCAGGCGAGATCGGAAATGGCTTCTTCGGGAGCCTGGCTGTCGGCGGTTAGCCACACGCCGCCTGCGCAGGAAAGCGCAACGTATGGGCTTTCCGGGTCAAGGATCTGCTGGCAACCCCAGCGCACAAACTCGTCCACATAACGGGTGTAGTTGGTGAACAGGACAAAAGACTGGAAGTGCTCAACCGGCGTGCCGGTGTAGTGGCGCAGGCGGGCGAGCGAGAAATCAACGCGACGGGCGTCGAAGTGTGAAAGCGGGTAAAACTCGGTGGGATGGAACAGGCCGTCCGCCGTTTCATCCCCAATTTGCGCCAGTTCGGTAGTCGGGAAATGGCGTGGTAAACCGGCACTCATTGAACGGTCCAGCGACAAACTGGAGCCATCAATCACATACGGATAAGGGATTTCATGTTGCGATAAACCCACTTCAATCTGCGCGCCGTAATCTTCGTAAAGTAGCGTTAATTGTTCGGCGAGATAGTGGCGGAAAAGTGCCGGGCGGGTGATGGTGGTGGTGTAACTGCCGGAATGGGTGAAACGAGCATAAGCGCGAGTTTTATTCGGATGCTTAACGGTGCCATCCCAACTGACGCGCAGTTCCGGGTAAACAAATAATCCTGCGGCGCGTTTTTCAAATTCAGGTAGTGCGCCGTTTTCAACATACTGGCCAATAGCGTCGCGCAGTGCGTTGACCGAGGCATCGTACAGCTCCTCTAATTTATCGAGGGCCTGGTTCGGGGTAAGGGCCGTAGCGGCTGTCTGATGCGTCATCTTCTCTCCTCATCCTGCTGATTTTTACAGGGCTGTTTGCAGCTTCGATAGTATGTCATCGGCGGGCGTCAACGGAAGGGGCAGGAGGAGAAAACAAGAAGCCTGCTAACAAACCTCTTCCCAGCTCGGATAAGCGATAGGGAGAGCGTCTTATCGTAAGGATTTCAGTCTACGCTAAACTCAAACGCCTCCGAATTAACCAACCGATCAAAGCTAAAGGAAATATGCATGTCTGTTGATAATTTATCCTGCATGGGTTCCGCTAAAGTGACACTTTTTGTGGATGAAACAAATCATCAGGTAATCGAGAAGTTTCCTGTCAGTGATGTGGAGTACAACTTTTATCAATATGCAGCTCGGGATCTCGCTCAGGCAGACATTTTCACCCCAAAGTTGTTGTTAGCCGAACCATCCTTGCGCAAGTTAAGACTGGAATATATCCCGCACCAGGTTGATCAGGATGCGGTTGGACGAGATGAAGTGTTGTCAATTCTGTCTCGCTTACATTCCCATCGGCCTGACCCTTCATGGGTTTATCATAATCACACCTGGTCAGAAACAGCCCTCGAAAAATCTCTCATATTGTTGGCATTACCGGATAGAGCAGCAAAACAGTTACGGTATTTTCAGCAGGAAAGTGATGCTCTTTTTAGCGGGCAGTGCTTAATTTCAGGCGATAGTAATGCGGGTAATTGGGGGAAAAGGGATAACGGTGATTTAGTGCTTTTTGACTGGGAGAGATTCAGCATGGGTAGCCCAGCTATTGATCTCGCTCCACTGATAAAGGGAATGGGTTCTAAACAAAAATTTATTGAGTTTGCTGAACGCTATAACTGTATATCTCGTCAATATAATCCAGGTGACTTAGCTAAAGAAATTGCGATTGCTAAAGCATGGATTGTTACCGAGGTAGTCGTATTGCTTAATGAAAGGCAGAAAAGTGATTTTCAATTCTATCTCAACTGGTACAGAGAAAATCTTCCTGCCTGGCTAGATAACACTGTAAAAATGCTTTGAGGTTTTCAAAACCATTGAGCTATTACCGAAGCGGATTCCACTATGAATAGCATGTCCGCTCCTCGCTCCTCGCTCCTCGCTCATAGCTGACCTGATGACCACCCAACCAGTCCGCTATGTGCTGTGAGTTCAAGGGGTCGATGCAACGCTATCCTTAATCAAGGGGGACGTTGCTGATATCAGTTTTTGTTGATTAACGGGGAGCAGGTCAGAACTATTAAAATTAGCGGTTGAATTTTTCTTACATAAGTGTTCTTTTAAGTAAAATTTTAAGACAGAAATTGAATTGTTTATGATTTATTTTATCTTCAATTTGTAATAGGGAAGCCGCAATTAAGCGAGGGTGTATGAAAGAACAAAGCATTAATTCATGGGTCGATGAAAACTTACCCAAGTTTGAACTCTTAGGAAAGCATATAGCTTTTATAATTGAGAACCTCCTTCAACAAAATCAAGTGGACTATCTTTCTGTTAGTTATAGAACTAAAACGAAGGAAGGTATACTGGAGAAAATTGGTAGGAAAAAATATAAAAACCCAACTGATGAGTTAACAGATATTTCAGGTGTAAGGATAATATTATACCTAGAGTCTGATATAACTAGAGTTAGTGATGTGATCAAGTCCACATTCAATATTGACGTTAAGAATAGCATGGACAATGAAGGCAGGCTATCCTCTGATAAAGTAGGATATAGATCTGTGCATTATGTTTGCGACATTGGTGAAAAAAGAAACGCTCTGAAAGAGTATGAGTATATCTCAGGCTTGAACTGCGAAATTCAAGTCAGAACTATGTTGCAGCACGCTTGGGCAGAATTAACGCATGATCGTAATTACAAACTTGGTGCAAACTTACCATTACAGATCCAAAGAAAAATCAATTTATACTCCGGTATGCTTGAAATTGCGGATGAAGGTTTCTCTGAGATTGTTAACGCCATTGACGAATATAAAGAATCCATAAAAGATAATGACTTGGAGGCACTATTATCTCAAGAAATAAACTCCATCAATCTTTCAAAATTTGTACAAGAAATTAGCAAAAAAATAGGTTTGGATTTGGTTCCTGTAAAGGATTGGGGTGGTTCAACCACTAGAGATATTATAGAGGAATTAGAATTTACTGGACTTGACAACTTTAAATCAATTGCAGATTCAATCCCCGATAATTACGTCGAGGTATGTAAGGTACACTCCCCAGAAAATAACATATATGGTTTCCTTCGTGATGTTATGCTAATTAATGACTTTGAGGGATTAAGTAGAAAAGAATCTCTAAATTGGGCTGTAGTAGGCGATGAAGACGAGGAAGAGGCTGAACATCTGAGGGAATTTTATTCCCATTTTATGTCAGAGGAAAAAGCTTCACAATTAGTTCGTACTTTCGCTGCAAGTAATCAATAGTTTTATTATTATAACTCCCGTTGAAATAACTGAGGCCACCATTCGGTGGTCTTGGCGTTCAAAGTAAAAACTGCCCTGGACGGCCCCCGTAAAGCTTTGATCTGCTCCCGGCTCACTAACCTACAGCGATGCTTGTAAAGCCTTAATGAGCAATGGAACCAATCGTGAATTTCCGCTCCTCGCTCACCGCAGACAATAAGGCCCTTCAACCTGACCGCTTCGTGCAGGAGCGGTCATTATTTACCCACGAAGCCAGGGGGTAATTGTCAGTCCGGTAAGCAACCCTTCGGGGCTGAGCAGGCGCGTGACGGTTTGCCCCCACGGCTCTATGCGGTTAGCCACCAACAGGCGATAACCCTTCTCACTCAATATGCGGGTAGCAGAATCGAGATCCTCTACCTCGTATTCAATCCATCCCTGTGGTATCGGGTGTTCAGTTGGCCACTGCCCAACACCAAAACATGAATTTTCTGCCTGTGATAGTGGCCAGACGGCAAAATGCTTCACGCCCTTCAGCAGGTCTTTTTCCGACAGCAGGTAATCGCAGTTCCCCTCCATTGGCTTTAGCGGCAGACCGAGTGTCTGCACATAAAACTCAGCGCTGGATTCAGTATTCTGCGACATGCCTGCTTCCTTAATGGTCTGAAATTGAATACTAAATTGATACAACGACTCACTGAGTCACCACGCCTACGATAGTTCAAAGGACATTTTCAGTTTTTGATTTCCTTGAGGTGCTTATAAACAGTCGCGCGCCCCATAGAGAGCACGTTAGCAATATAGTCTGCGGAGTTTCTGACGGTGAATGCACCCTGGCGATACAGCTCCGTCACCAGTTCCTTTTTCTGCTGGCGAGAGAGTGTGGAAAGCGACGTATTATTTTCATTCAGCCACTGATGAAGAAAAGTATTAATTTTTTCCTGCCAGTCATGTTTAAAAAGCTGGACGGGCTGTGGCTGCAAACGGTTAA
The DNA here is from genome assembly GCF_000735355.1 of Buttiauxella agrestis ATCC 33320. GTDB lineage: Bacteria > Pseudomonadota > Gammaproteobacteria > Enterobacterales > Enterobacteriaceae > Buttiauxella > Buttiauxella agrestis. The sequence goes on along the minus strand of NZ_JMPI01000032.1, from coordinate 14,109 downwards.
CAGAAAGGAACATCTCGAGGGCATTTTTGGCATCCTCTAACAGCGAAGTGCTGAAGTTGATGCAAAAAATATATTCGGTTTCACCTTCTACGTTTGCGCGGATACTGACTGAGCGGACTTTTTTACCATCCCAGTTCAGTTTTTCGTAAGGCCCGGTCATGCTTTCAAGGTCGTGAAGCGACAGCTCCTCAAGCCCGGCATCATCCCCGATGCTGCGTTTAGAGATATTATTAGCAAGCCAGGCAATTTTGCCGCTTTTAACGTTGTGTATAGCGACTTCTACCACCGGGAAAAACAGCGCTGCGATTCCTTCTGCCATCGCTTTTAGCGTGGCAAACTGCTCATCTTTAAGGCTTATATTTTCGTTCAAACTTTGATTCCTTCCGCCTGGTAACCGTTTTACACTTTTAACTGCGCCAGAATACTGGCCGAAATCTGCGCATCCTGCACGCCCAGCCCGGTTAGATCGACAAGGGTAATATCAGTTTCGCTACGCACATATTGCGAACGGTCTGCCAGTAAACACCCCAGCTCAATCACCTTTTTGCTCTCACGAAGGTCAGCCGATAAGCGGCTTAACTCACCGTAAGCCCCGCACTGCTTGAGCGAATCAGCCACAATACAATCCGCTTTCGCTACCAGTTTTGCGTCAAGCTCCTGCTTGCCTGGGCTATCGGCACCCACGGCGGTGATATGTGTTCCGGGCTGAACCCACTCGGCAAGCACCAACGGAACGGTTGATGGCGTGGCCGTGACGATAACCGTAGCGCCGCTTGCAGCCTGCTGCTCGCTGGTCGTTGTAATAAGCTGAATATCAATATCGGAAACTTGCTCGCGGAAACGGGCCAACGATGCCTCGCTACGTCCCCAGACAATCACGTCACGGCAAGGGGTTAGCTCAAGTAACTGTCGCAGCTGAAGCTTTGCCTGTAATCCTGTGCCGAAGATAGCAATTCGCTCTATACGCTCAGGAAGCAGCATTTCCGCGGCAATGCGTCCTGCCAGCGCGGTGCGTACGCCAGTCAACCAACCATGATCGTCCAGCAGCACCAGGGGTTGTCCCGTTTGTGCCGAGAAAACCATACTGAGCCCGTCATTGCTGGGCAATCCCAGGGAAGGATTGTTATAAAAGCCCGTTGAGATTTTTACACAAAAACTATCGCTGCCCTCAATCCAGGCGGACTTGATACAGCAGTCGCCTTCGGCTTGCGAGAAGGCAAATTGCTGGGCTGGCGGAAGCTGCACCCGACCTGCGGAAAACGCTTCGAAACCGGCTTTTAGTCGGGTCAGCGCGTCGGTCTGGTTAAATAGCGTTTTGATTTCTTCAAGGCCGATAACCTTCATTTCACCGCTCCGGTGAATTTTTCGAGGATGATATTTTTACCGCACAGCACCACCGCGACACGCTTGCCTCGCCATTGCTCGGCCTGCTGCATAAAGGCTGCCATTGCCACACCCGCCGCGCCTTCCACCATCCAGCGTTCATAACGGGCCAGGGTTTTCATCGCCGCTTTGATTTCTTCTTCGCTGACCAGCACACAGTCATCGACAACCGCCTGGCAGAGTGGGAAGGTGATTGTGCCGGGTTCCAGCCCGCCCGCCGTGCCGTCTGAAAGCGTATCGTGCTCTTCCGGCTCCACAATTTCACCCGCCTGAAGTGAGGCGTACATCGCCACAGACGCTTCAGGCCAACAAGCCACGATGCGGGTTTCCGGTGACAGATGTTTCATTACCGCGCCGATGCCGGAAATCAAACCGCCACCGCCCACAGCCACAAAAACGGCATCAAGTTTCGGCTCTGTTTCAAACATTTCAAACGCGATGGTGCCTTGCCCGGCGATCACATCTTCATCGTTATAGGGTGAAACAAAGGTTATCCCTTCACGGGCCGCGGTTTCTGCCGCTTCCAGTTCGACGCTAAGGGCGTCCTTTTCGATCATATTCACCGTTGCGCCGTAGGCACGAATAGCGTCAATCTTCAAAGGTGAAGCGGTGGCTGGCACAAAAACAGTCACCGGAATGCCTGCCATTGCCCCCGCCAGTGCCATACCTTGCCCGTGATTACCCGAAGAAGCCGTGATCACTCCCTGCGCCTTTTGTTCCGGGGTCAGCAGGCGAATCTTGTTGCTGGCACCGCGGAATTTAAACGAACCGGTGTGTTGCAGATGCTCACCCTTAAGAAACAGATCGCACCCGTACAGCGTCGAAAGCATGTGGCTGCGGTCGAGCGGCGTTTTTCTGACTTGTGGGCGAAGTGCGGTATGCGCTTCCTGGCTGGCGGTAAAAAGTTTGAGTAGCTGCGACATAGTGATCTTCTCTAAATGTATTTATTATCTAATATAGACTTTTAGTACACTTTGTCTATCGCACAATTTGTGCATTGCAGGCCATCGTAAAGCGTTGTTAAGTCCGCCCTGTATTCATTGTTGGGGAGGAGGTCAGCGTGGCTATATAGTCCATAAAAAAAGGCCACCTATTCGGTGACCTTAAATAATGAGTTTGCAGGGTTATTTTATTTGTAATAACAATGTGCTAAATCGATATGCCCTATCAGTGAAGTTCAAGTCTAACCAACTCCATCGGGCAGAACACACCTTCGCAACCTTCGATTTCAACACACTGAGAACGACGAATTTGTTCGGCTGATTTACCTTCGCCGTGAATGGCCTTAATAACACCAGTCAGACCCTTATTGAAAACCATAACACGGCTGCCAGTTGAGATAGCGTTACGGTAGCAATCATAGGTCAACATCATCATTCCTCCTTTTATGTTGTATCAAGATGAGATGATTTAACGGCAAATAAATAGCTCTGAATCGGTCAAAATGTTTTGAGCTAAGTCAAAATTTTATAAGTTTCAGATGCTCAGGAAAAGACCGAAGTCTATTTTTTCAATCAACTATATTTTGCGACGTTATTAAGCCGAGAGTTCTCTGCGGACGATTTCTGCGCCTGCACTTAAAGCACTCAACTTGCCTCGTGCTACCTGGCGAGGTAAAGGAGTCATGCCGCAGTTAGTGCTAGGGTAGAGCTTATCGGCGTCTACAAACTGAAGTGCTTTGCGTAAAGTATTCGCGACTTCTTCTGGTGTCTCAATAATATTGGTTGCCACATCAATGGCACCGACCATGACTTTTTTCCCTCGAATGAGTTCAATGAGATCCATTGGTACGCGAGAGTTCTGACATTCCAGTGAAATTATATCGATGGCAGACGCCTGCAATTTGGGGAAAAATTCCTCATATTGCCGCCATTCTGAACCCAGCGTCTTTTTCCAGTCTGTATTAGCTTTGATGCCGTAACCGTAGCAAATATGTACGGCCGTTTCACATTTAAGCCCTTCAACTGCTCTTTCTAACGCAGCAATTCCCCAATCATTCACCTCATCAAAAAATACATTAAATGCAGGTTCATCAAACTGGATAATATCAACACCCGCCGCCTCTAATTCTCTGGCTTCTTGATTAAGAATTTTGGCAAATTCCCAGGCGAGTTTTTCGCGGCTTTTATAATGGCTATCATAAAGCGTATCGATCATTGTCATTGGGCCTGGCAGCGCCCATTTAATGGGTTGTTTAGTTTGCTGACGTAAAAATCTGGCATCTTCAACAAAAACAGGTTTTTGGCGAGAAACAGGCCCGACAACAGTGGGTACACTCGCATCATAGCGATTGCGAATTTTAACAATCTCACGCTTCTCAAAATCAACGCCGCTGAGGTGTTCAATAAATGTCGTGACAAAATGCTGACGCGTTTGCTCGCCGTCGCTGACGATATCAATCCCGGCATGCAGCTGATCTTCCATGCACAAACGGAGAGCATCTTGTTTGCCCTCAACTAATTCATCACCTTGCAGTTTCCATGGAGACCAAAGCGTTTCAGGTTGTGCAAGCCAGGAAGGTTTAGGCAAACTGCCCGCAGTCGAAGTGGGTAACAATATTTTCATAATAAAGAGCCTTAATTTTTTAATAATCAGTGAGCGTAATTAGCAGACCATTTTTCAAGAATAGTTTGGTATGGTTTGATGAAGTTCTCTTCTGTAAACTTTCCCTGCTCAATAGCTAACTGGCTACGTTCTTCTCGGTCATAAACAATTTGAGTTAATGAATAATTCTGTTGATTCAGGCTCGGTTGATATATTTTCCCGGCGGTAGAATTAGCATTGTAAATCTCAGGCCGATAAATTTTTTGGAAAGTCTCCATCGTACTAATAGTCCCGATCAGCTCAAGATCCGTGTAGTCGCTCGTCAAATCACCTGCAAAATAAAAGGCTAAGGGCGCAACGCTATTTGGCGGCATAAAATAGCGAGCCTGCAACCCCATTTTATTGAAATAGTGATCGGTCATGGACGACTCATCTTGCTGATATTCCACACCCAATACCGGATGATGATTTTCAGTGCGATGATAAGTGTTTTTACTGGACACGCTCAGGCATATCACCGGTGATTTATTAAAGCGTTCTTTGTAAGCGCTTGAGTTAATAAAGCACTTGAATAGGTTTCCATGCAAATCACCAAAATTATCTGGCGTGCTAAACCCGGCATTGTTCTTGTTGTGCTCTAACAGCAAGACGCTAAAGTCATAATCCCGGACGTAAGAGGAAAAATTGTTCCCAACAATCCCTTCAATACGCTCGTTAGTTTTCTGATCGACAATATTCGTTTTCAATATTTCAATCACTGGGAAGGTGTTACCTTTACCTTCAACATCCATCTCCACGGAGATAATTTCAAGTTCGACGCCATAACGATCGCCTTGTGGATTATCCCAATGCGCCAGGGAATTGAAACGGTCGTCAATCATTTTTAAGGTATTGCGCAAATTCTCCTGGCGCTTATGACCTCTGGCTAAATTAGCAAAGTTGGTCGTGATGCGCGTATTTTCGGATGGATTGTAATTCTCATCGAAAGAAATGCTTTTAATAGTAAATTTAAATTCTTTATTCATCGCGATTGGGTATCCTAATTTCTGATAAGACCTGAATTTATTTTTTGCTTTTGCAGCACGACCCAATTTTCTTTTCAGGTTTCTTAACCAGTAGTCTTCATATTGTCTGTAACTGATTGCAGTAGGATATTTATGCCAGAGTCACTGATTGAGTAAAAGTGATTAAATTTCAGAGAACATGAGAGAATTTCATGTTCAGGTGAGGGGACATGTTGGCAGAAGGCCGACCGCTGGCGACAAAAACGAAAAAGCCCGCTTAGTTTCCTAAGCGGGCTTCTTAAATTTGGCTCCTCTGACTGGACTCGAACCAGTGACATACGGATTAACAGTCCGCCGTTCTACCGACTGAACTACAGAGGAATCGGTTAACGGGGCGCATATTAGCGATGCCATCAGGGCTTGTCAAAGCCTGTCATCACTCCGCTGGTTCGTTTGCTGATAAAACAGACAAACGCGGCGTTTCGGGCGTACAGACAGTTCTTTACAGCTCATGTGTTGCCAAACCGGCACGACTGGCTAAGATATGCGGTTCAATGACGCGAGGGTTTCATGCTTAAACGGCAGAATTTGGCAAAGTGGTTTTTATTTCTGGCATGTCTGGTGGTGCTTGTCTGCACGGCCCAGCGCATGGCGGGAATGCACGCCTTGCAGATGAAAGTTGCCGAAAACGTCATGCTCTCGCAAAATAGTGCCTCTGAAATTGATGAAGCCGCGCCAGTGACGCCGTGCGAATTAAGCGCGAAATCATTGCTTGCCTCACCTCCTGTTTTGTTCGAAGGCGCGCTGTTTGTTTTCAGTCTGCTCCTCACACTTCTTGCGCCACTGCTGGCGGCATCTTCCTCCGTCACACCGGTTCGGGAGTTTTCCTCGCCCACGCTCCGGGTACATCTGCGATTCTGCGTCTTCCGTGAATGAAACGTCGGCTGTTTAACACAGTTCGATAATTCATTAACGGAGAAAAAATATGTTGAGTCTTTTCAGGCAGACGTTGCTCTGTCTTTTATTGCTATGGCACCCATTTTCATGGGCGGCGCAGGCAGGCTGGCTTCAGTCTGCTGAGAATGATCATGCCAGCGTCAGGTTACGTGCGGATACCACCGGGACTGGGAAAACCCAGTTTTTACTGGATGTAAAACTCGAAGAGGGCTGGAAAACATACTGGCGTTCACCCGGCGACGGCGGCGTTGCGCCGACGATTAGCTGGCACGAGCCGGTAAAATCGGCCCAGTGGTTTTGGCCTGTTCCACAGCGTTTTGATGTGGGCGGAATCACCACCCAGGGTTATCACAATGAAGTCAGCATTCCGATGCAGCTTGACGGCGAAATCCCGGCGAAAATTGCTGGCGTGTTGACGCTCTCGACCTGCAAAGATGTTTGCTTGCTGACGGATTACCCTTTTGAAATCACCCCCACTCAAGATGATGCGACATTTACACATGACTACGCACAAGCGATGGGTAAAGTCCCGCTTGCCGACGGGCTGACGGACAATCTGATTGCCGGATATCACAATGCTGAACTGGTGGTGCAAGCCACTCGTGCGGCTGGCTGGCAGAAACCCGAACTGTTTCTCGATATGCCCGACGATGCCAGTTTAGGTAAGCCAAAATATCGCGTTGATGGCGAAAAGCTGTGGGCAACGATACCGGTGAGCGATGGCTGGGATGGCGCCGGGCCAGATCTGCGCGGGCGTCATCTTTCACTGGTTATCGCTGATAACGGTGTTGCACAGCAAAGCCAGGTTACGATAGCCGATGCGCCAGTTATGCCACCTGCCAGTGGCGATTTTGTGTTGTGGCAGGTTTTACTGTTGGCGTTGCTGGGCGGTTTTATTCTCAACCTGATGCCTTGCGTTCTGCCGGTTTTGGGGATGAAACTCGGCTCGGTATTGCTGGCGGATAAGCAGGATCAACGTGTGATCCGCAAGCAATTCCTCGCCTCGTTTACCGGGATTATGGTTTCGTTTATGGCGCTGGCATTGTTAATGACGGTACTGCGTTTGACGAATCAGGCTGTGGGCTGGGGCATTCAGTTCCAGAATGTCTGGTTTATCGGCTTTATGGCAGCAGTGATGCTGATCTTTAGCGCCAACCTGTTTGGGCTGTTCGAGTTTCGACTTTCATCTAATGTCACCACTAAACTTGCTACTCATGGCGGAAAGGGTATTAGCGGTCACTTCTGGCAGGGCGCACTGGCGACGTTACTGGCGACACCGTGTAGCGCCCCGTTCCTTGGCACTGCCGTCGCCGTTGCGCTGGGGGCATCGCTGCCCACGCTTTGGGGGATCTTCCTCGCGCTTGGCGTAGGCATGAGCTTGCCGTGGCTGTTAATTGCCGCCCGCCCATCGCTTGCATTACGCCTGCCTAAACCTGGACGCTGGATGAACTGGCTGCGCCGGATACTGGCAGTGATGATGCTTGGCTCGGCGTTGTGGCTAGTGAGTCTGTTATCTGTGCATTTTGGCTCATCGTCAAAACCCGCGGCGCAAGAAAATATCCCCTGGCAGCCGCTCACTGAACAGGCGATTACGGACGCGCTGGCGCAAAATAAACGCGTGTTTATTGATGTCACCGCCGACTGGTGCATTACCTGCAAAATTAATAAGTTAAATGTGCTTTCTCGTGACGACGTGCAGGCGGCATTGCAGCAACCTGATGTAGTTGCGCTGCGCGGTGACTGGACGCTCCCTTCAAAAGATATCACTGCATTTCTCAAACAGCGCGGGCAGGCCGGGGTGCCGTATAACCAGGTTTATGGCCCGAATTTCCCCGAAGGAAAACCACTGCCAACACTGCTGACGCGTGACGCTGTGCTCAATACGTTAAACGATGCGAAAGGAATGAAATAATGAAAATGATCATGACGATGCTGCTGTTAGTGGCAGCGACTTTTGGCGCGAATGCCGCAGAGCCAACGAATGAAGAGCAAGTGCAACAAATGATTTATCAGGCGTTGTTTCACGATCCTGCCAGCCCACGGATTGGTGCTGCATCCCCGAAACTTACGATTATCTCGTTTACGGATTACAACTGCCCATACTGCAAAAAATTTGACCCGATGCTGGAGAAAATTGTTGAGAAATACCCTGATGTTGCCGTCATTTTCAAGCTGCTGCCGTTTCGTGGTGAATCATCTTCACTGGCATCCCGCGTGGCGTTGACCACCTGGCGTGAGCATCCGCAGCAATTCCTGGCTTTGCATCAAAGTTTGATGTCGAAAACCGGGAATCACACCGCCGCCACCATTGATGCGGCGGTGGCTAAAAGCGGTGTAACAGCGGTCAAGCCTGATGAACTGAGCCGGGAGACGCTGAATCTCAATCTGCAACTGGCGCGGGTGGTTGGGGTTCAGGGCACGCCGGCAACTCTGGTTGGCGATACGCTGCTGGCAGGTGCTGTGCCGTGGGACTCACTTGAGGAGCTGGTGAAAGAAAAACGGGAACAGGCCAATGAAAAGTAAGCTCAGGCGTTGGGGGAAAGAAGCGCTGGTGATGGTGGTGATTTTTATCACCATCGTGGTGCTGATGGATTTGTGGCGCGCGCCAAAGATGCCCGCAACCTTTGACAGCACGCCGCTTCATACGCTGGATGGCCATTCCGTGACGTTAAGTACATTAAGTGAAGAACGCCCGCTGTTGCTCTATTTTTGGGCCAGTTGGTGCGGCGTTTGTCGTTACACAACCCCTTCGGTCGCGCAGTTGGCGGAGGAGGGCGAAAACGTCATGACTATCGCACTGCGCTCTGGTGCGGCCGTCGATGTTTCACGCTGGCTTGAGCAGAAAAAAGTTCAGCTACCGGTGGTGAATGACGCCTCTGGCGAGCTATCCCGCAACTGGCAGATTGGCGTCACACCGACATTGGTGGTGCTATATAAAGGTGAAGTGGTTTCTTCGACTACCGGCTGGACAACGTATTGGGGAATGAAGGCGCGGCTATGGTGGGCGGCCTTATAATCCTGTGAATTTGCGCACCGTAATGGTGCGCAAATACCTCTTATGGGGCATAAGAGAACCGCTGTTTCAATCCTATTCTTCGCGTTATTTAATCACTTTTGCTTATTATCCAGCTTGTTAGCGCATCTGGTCGGATGTTTCTCAAAAGTGGCAAGCATATTGCAATTCTTAGAGAGACATCACTGCCGAGACTGGCGTTGGCATTCCGTGTAGGAGGCAAAATGAATTTAAGACGACTGAAGTACTTCGTAAAAATCGTCGATATTGGTAGCCTGACTCAGGCCGCAGAAGTGCTGCATATTGCGCAGCCCGCTCTGAGTCAACAGGTCGCTACCCTTGAAGGTGAAATGGATCAGCAGCTGTTAATTCGCACCAAACGCGGCGTAACGCCAACAGAAGCAGGGAAAATCCTCTATACCCACGCGCGGACCATTCTGCGCCAGTGCGAGCAGGCACAGCTTGCCGTTTGCAATGTGGGCCAAACTTTAGGCGGGCAGGTTTCTATCGGACTTGCGCCTGGCACTGCAGCTTCATCTATTACCATGCCTCTATTACAGGCAGTACGTGCGGAATTACCCGACGTGCTGGTCTATCTGCATGAGAACAGTAGTTCTGTCCTGAATGACAAGCTGTTAAGCGGCCAGCTTGACATGGCGGTCTTGTATGACCGTTCTCCAACGGCGGGCATCACCAGCCAACCGTTACTCAAAGAGGAGTTGTTTCTTGTCGGCACCCGCGACTGTCCAGGTCAGACAGTCGATCTCGCTGCGGTGGCCGAAATGAACCTATTCCTGCCGCGTGACTACAGCGCTGTGCGTAAACGGGTTGACGAAGCGTTTTCGCTGCGCCGCCTGACGGCAAAAATTACCGGTGAGATTGATTCTATTTCGACGCTGACCGCCGCGATTGCTAGTGGCATGGGCGTGACCGTGTTGCCAGAATCTGCCGCGCGATCGCTGGTGAGTTCCGCAAATGGCTGGATGGCACGGATCACCAGTCCGTCACTGAATTTGCCGCTTTCGGTTAATTTGTCGGCCCGTACGGCGTTATCGCCGCAAGCCCAGGCCGTTAAAGACATTTTAATGTCGCTGGTGGTTCGCCCGACGCAGGAAAGCCGCGAGTTGTTACTGGTCGGCTAATTAGGCTTATGTCTAAATCGAATAAGTTGCTGGTTTTTATTATTTGTTAGATCCGGGTTGCCACTTTAACAATAGTGTAAAGAACGGTCATGCCCCGGGGGCAATGTGAACTTCCAGCAACTTAAAATTATCCGCGAGGCGGCACGGCGGGACTACAATCTCACCGAAGTCGCTAACATGCTTTTCACTTCGCAATCGGGCGTCAGCCGTCACATTCGTGAGTTGGAAGAAGAACTCGGTATCGAGATTTTCATCCGTCGTGGCAAGCGTTTATTAGGTATGACGGAACCGGGCAAAGCACTGCTGGTGATTGCGGAACGCATCCTCAATGAAGCCAGCAACGTGCGCCGTCTGGCCGATGTCTTTACTAATGACGCCAGCGGCGTGCTCACGATTGCCACTACCCATACCCAGGCGCGTTACAGCCTGCCGTCGGTGATCAAATCTTTCAGAGCGCTGTTTCCAGAAGTGCGGCTTGAGCTGATTCAGGGAACGCCGCAGGAAATAGAAACGCTTTTGCATAACGGTACGGCAGATATTGGCATTGCCAGTGAGCGCCTGAGTACCGATCCTTTAGTTGTCGCTTATCCCTGGTTTCGTTGGTATCACACGTTGCTGGTGCCGCGTGGCCATCCACTGATTCATGCTAATCCCCTTACGCTTGACGATATCAGCCGCTGGCCGATTATTACCTATCGCCAGGGGATCACCGGACGTGCGCGCATAGACGAAGCTTTTAATCGCCGAGGTTTAACGCCGGATATTGTTTTGAGCGCGCAGGATTCCGACGTGGTGAAAACTTACGTTGAGCTGGGATTGGGCATCGGTCTGGTGGCGTTTCAGGCAAGCGGCGATGATGGGGAGTTAGTCAGGCTCGACACTCGCCATTTATTTGATGCCAACACCGTATGGCTGGGCCTCAAGCGCGGGCAGTTGCAGCGCAATTACGTCTGGCGTTTTATCGAGTTATGTAACCCGGAGCTTTCCGTCGCCGATATTAAACGCCTGGCACTGGAGCCAGAAGAAACGGTGCTGGATTATGAAATCTGACGAAAGCTTAACGGAGGGTTATATTTAACCTATCTACATCACGTCAAATAATAGGGAAATTATGATCCGTTTGTCCTCGCTTACCCTGGTGCTTGCTGCCGTTACTCATAGCGCACTGGCTGTGACCTATATGCTTCCGCCAGAGGGTAGCCGCCTGGTCGGGGCACCGTTGACCATCTCCGTTCCGGAAGGGAATACTCAGCCGCTGGAGTATTTTGCGGCGCTTTACGGACAGGGCTTTAGCAATATGCTGGAGGCTAACCCAGGTGTTGATCCCTTCCTGCCAAAAGTCGGAACTCAGTTGACCATTCCGCAGCAACTGATTCTGCCGGATACCGTACGCCAGGGCATCGTGATTAACGTCGCTGAGATGCGGCTTTACTACTACCCGGAAGATAGCAACACGGTGGAGATTTTGCCGATTGGTATTGGTCAGGCCGGGCGCGAAACTCCGCGTAACTGGGTGACGAGAGTGGAACGTAAGCAGGAAGCTCCCGCCTGGACGCCAACAGCGAATACTCGTCGCGAGTACGCAAAAGAGGGTAAAACACTGCCAGCATTCGTGCCGCCGGGCGAAGATAACCCGATGGGGCTATATGCGATTTATATCGGCAAGCTGTACGCCATTCACGGCACTAACGCTAACTTTGGTATCGGCCTGCGTGTGAGTCAGGGCTGCATTCGCCTGCGTAAAGACGACATTAAATATCTGTTCGATAATGTCCCGGTAGGGACGCGCGTGCAGCTGATTGACCAGCCGGTGAAAACAACCGTCGAGCCAGACGGGCGGAGTTGGCTGGAAGTGCACGAGCCTTTGTCGCGTAACCGTGCGGAGTTTGAATCTGACAGAAAAGTCCCGCTGCCAATGACTTCGGCACTCAAAAATGTCACGCAGGGTTCTGGCGTGGATGCCAGCGTGGTGAGTGCTGCACTGACCCGTCGTTCCGGAATGCCGGTGCTGATTAGTTCTGAATGATAAAGCAAAAAGCCCGCTTAGTTTCCTAAGCGGGCTTCTTAAATTTGGCTCCTCTGACTGGGATCGCCTTTGCCAGTAACTGGCTAATAAATAAACTAAACCGGAATCACCTTTCTGTCAAGACCACCAGAATGACCACCAATAGTTGTTGGTTACATAAATCTGGTATGAGCAGCTCCACTGCATGGGGTGATAATTATAATGGTGTTCCTTGTATGAAGCGCAGTCAGACCGAGTAACGAGAGACTTTCCCCGTAGTGCAACTGTGTCTAAAGAGAGCTGGCAGTCCGTTTATTCCGAAGCGGACGTTTCAGACTTAACAATACATTCAAAGATGAGGAGCAGGTCATAATGAATGTGTCAGATTAAGTATGGGTTCAGCATAGCGCATCGGGTACCAGTCATGCGCATCTTAAAGCCACCTCTATTTCACCGCCGCAATTGTCGAAGTGCTAAGCCCTCGTATGCCCGTCGTTATTTTCTCCCGTGTGTTTTCTCTTTCGTATCAGCTTCCGGTCATCGTTCCCCGTCACAACCTGTTCCGCAAGGGTAAATGGCACGCCTTCTGCGCCCTTGCCGACCAGAACGCTCCCGGTGCATCGAACCGTCAGGCGATACGAAGACGAAAACACACTCAACTGACGGAGAAAATACCATGACGATGAATCTGCATACCCGGACAAGCACTTCTGACACCGCAGCGGCGACCAGCGTATCGTCGCTGGTGCGCTCAGGCTCCTCAAAAACGAAATGTTCTGCAACCAAAACTGATATTTATCAAACAGTCACCGATAACATCATCAAAGCCCTCGAATCCGGCGTTAAACCGTGGTCCTGCCCGTGGAAACGTAACGGCCTGGTGTCTGGTATTCCCTCAAACTACACCACACATGAAACCTACAGCGGTATTAACATCATGCTGTTGTGGTGCAGTGCGGCTGAGCAGGGTTTTCAGGACTCACGCTGGATGACCTACAACCAGGCGAAATCCACTGGCGCTCAGGTCCGCAAAGGTGAACATGGCACGATGGCGATTTTTTACAAAACGCTGGAGAAAGAAAGAGAAGACGGTGAGATTGAACTCATTCCGATGCTGAAACATTTTATCGTCTTTAATGTGGAGCAGATTGATGGTTTACCCCGGAGCGGCAGCGACACGCAGCCGGTACAGCCTGCAGACGAAACGTTTAACCCGTTACCCCAGGCTGAAGCCCTGTTTAACTGCAGTGGTGCGAAAATCACCGAACGCGGCCAGCAGGCATTTTTCAGACCCGCCACGGATGAGATTTATCTGCCCGAGCGTCATTTATTCAGCAAGGCCGAAGATTTTTATGCCACCGGTTTGCATGAGCTGGTTCACTGGAGTGGATATAAAACCCGTTTAAATCGTGACATGAAAGGTCGCTTTGGTTCGGAAGAATATGCTTTTGAAGAGTTAATTGCGGAGCTGGGAAGCGCATTTCTGATGGCCGACCTGGGTCTCAGCGGCGACGTGCAGCATGAAAGCTATATAGCATCCTGGCTGAAAAACCTGCGTGATGACAAACGTTATATTTTCCAGGCCGCCAGCGCGGCATCAAAAGCCCACCGTTATCTGGTCGCGCTGTGAATTCTCCCGCCCTGCAACGGATTGCGGGGTGGGTATTTTAACAATGATTTGTGATTGTCACAGAGACCGGGGAAATACAGGAAAAATAACTGTCGGGTTATTTTGTATCTGACGCCATCGTCGGGCGCATCTGTCGCGCCCGACGATGGCGGGGGAAGGGATTGCCCTGCTGCTTTTTATGCGCGAAGCGCAGGGAGGCGATGGCACAGGGCCGAAGAGAACAAACAGCAGATATCGCCGGGAACCGGGGGGCGTGAAGGTGGCACACACTCACACCCTGCCAGACCGGGGTTAACGGGCGCAGGTGTGGCACAGTACGCGAGCGGGTAAGCAGGGATGAGGATATGCAATAGTGCGGGGGAACTGTGATGAATTTCAGTCATCTGAGGAGGATGCCTGTTCAAGCTCATCCAGCGTCCTGAACAAAAACT
>NZ_JMPI01000031.1 GCF_000735355.1 Buttiauxella agrestis ATCC 33320 | reverse complement strand
AAAATGAGGTCTGGTGCAATTATGTATCGCCGGAAAATCAACCTCTGGTGCAGATTTCTTCTTTCAGAGAAAATGTCTGGTTGTAAGGTTTTACCGTCAAAACTCCCGATATTGATAGATAGTCGGCTAAAAATATTTGCCCTCAAATAATTTCAGGGACTTGCCTATTGATCTCTGAATTATCGATAGGTTTTCACCCAAAATTATTCACCCCGGAATAATTTTGTATGCTTTCCGATTAATAGCAGAAAAAATGAAGGTAATTCCTTTCAATGCAAAAAAGCAGAGCCGGGTCAGTCAGGATCTGCTTTTTCATTACTAACGAATAATATCACGACAGGATCATGCTGCCTTATGCTGCCGCGCATAAATATAGGGCGCAACGTACCCCTCACGGCTTACATCCAGATAATCCGACCACCACTGCATCATATAGCCTTACGGGCATCAAGATGTTCAGCCCGGTGAACATAGGCGGCCCTGACGCTGTTACGCTCCTGATGACTCATTTGTCTCTCCACGGCATCCCGTGACCAGAGTTCAGATTCCACCAGTGCGCTACAGGCCATTGCCCTGAATCCATGACCACAGACATCGGTTTTAGTGTCATAACCCATTAACCGCAGCGCCCGGTTGGTGGTGTTTTCACTCATCGGTTTATACAGGTTATGATCGCCGGGAAACACCAGATCCAGATGACCGGATATTTCCTGTATCTGTTTCAGTATAGCGATGGCCAGTTGCGAAAGCGGCACAATATGCGGGGTGCGCATTTTTGCCCCACGTCCGGAAAAACGCACTTTATCTATTGCCTCGCGGGTGGCGGGAATAGTCCATATTTTGTGTCTGAAATCAATTTCGTTCCAGCGGGCAAAGCGCAGTTCGCTGGAACGGATAAACAGATGAAGAGTGAGTGTTACCGCCAGTCTTGTTAACTGCCGCCCCTGTTGGTAGCCATCGATACGATTAAGCAGTTCAGGCAGTCGCTCCAGTGGTAAAGCGGGATAGTGATTTTTGACTGGCGGAGCTGTGACGCCTTCCAGATGCAGGGCCGGATTGTTTTCGGTCAGTTCCTGCTGTACGGCATAACGCATGATGTTGCAAAGCTGTTGCCGGGTTCGGGACGCGACTTCGAGAAAGCCTTTTTCCTCGATAACTTTCAGTAACGCCGTGAAATGCTGCGTTTTCAGCGTGGTGACGGGCAGATGACCAATCGCCGGAAAGATATGATTTTCCATACTGGCGAGGATACGTGCGGCATAATCAGCCGACCATTTTTTGTTGGTCTTATGCCATGCCTGCGCCACGGCCTTAAAGCATTTATCGGGGGAACCGGCTGCTTTTTCGGCAATTCGCTGTTGCGCGGGGTTGATATTCTGCGCCAGTTGTTTGCGGAAGATATCGCGCCGTTGCCGCGCCTCAGAAAGAGAAACCAGCGGATATGCACCCAGGCTGACTCTGGATTCTTTACCACCGAAGCGATATTTAAGATACCAGATACGTGAACCGCCGGGATTAACAAGCAGATATAAGCCATGAGAATCGGAGAGTTTTATAGGACGGGAAGAGGGTTTTAAGTTACGGATTTTTGAATCATTTAAGGACATGTGGTGGTCACTCCATAATCGAACCGGATTGACCCCAAATCTGACCACCAAATTCTTCCGATGCATGCAGATAAATAGATATGCATCGGGAAGGTTTTTCACGCTAACTCTTTGAATCAATATCAGATAAGGATTCGCAGGGATGCATGAAAACAAGAATATGGCTCCTCTGACTGGACTCGAACCAGTGACATACGGATTAACAGTCCGCCGTTCTACCGACTGAACTACAGAGGAATCGTTTGAACGAGGCAAATAGTATCGTGACGTTCAAAAAGAGTCAACGACAAAAATAACGCATTGATTCAAATGATTAAATTAAATCCAGATTGTCGAATTAATGCACCGTATTTCCACTGGATGCTGCTGCATTTTCACTCTCACGCAAGCGTAACAACGGGTTCTGACCATAAAACTGGCAAAACCGTTGATAAAGCGCTGGGAAGCGTGGTGCGAATAGCTCAGGCGCACTGAAAAAATACTCTGAAAGCACGGCAAAACACTCAGCCGGTTCAGACGCCGCATAGGCATCAATGCTGGCGGCGTTTTCACCCACCATGTCAATCTCATCCTGAATATTGCTCATGGCAGCATGGAGATCGTGTTCCCAGCCTGCGACCTCGCGTAACGCTATCAACGGAATACCGCTGGCGCGGTCGCCATTGCGCATATCCAGTTTATGAGCCACTTCATGGAACACCAGGTTAAAACCAGAGGCGTCAAAAGAGTCCTGAACATCCAGCCAGTTCAGGACAATCGGGCCTTGCTGCCAGCTTTGCCCGGATTGCACAACGCGCTGGTTATGCACCAGGCCAATGTCATCTTCCCATTCATCGTCGACAACAAATGGGGCAGGGTAGATGAGGATTTCGTGAAAACCGTCCAGCCACTCAATACCCAGTTCAAGTATGGGCAGACAGAACAGAAGTGCGATACGCGCGCTTTTCAGCTCATCAAGCTCAAAACCCTGCAAAGGCACCAGGCGTTTTTGCTGCAAAAAACGATCGGCCAGACGAACCAGCTTTTCTTGCTCGGCATGGGTGAGCGTTGCCAGAACTGGAATAGCTAATGCCTGCTCCCACGGCAATGCCGTGACAGCGGATGAATCACTTGATTTCCAGGGCCACTTAATCATGTTACTCGCTCGCAAAGTCATCTCTTGAACGGAAAACTACTATACCGTGACTGTGAAAGTGCCGCACTAATGTGGCACATGGCAGCGACCAGAACAGGACCGCCTGAGAAGCGGATTATCGCGCTTTCTCTGTGACATTATTCAACCACTTACTGGTTTTTCGTTCAACGACGCGAGTCACAGGTTGATGCGAGAGAGGTAAATTATTTCATTTGAGAATAGTTTGATGGGGAATATATGTTTTTGTTATGAGATAAATCGGTGTTTATGTGGTGGGCTGAAAGCAAAAAAGCCTGCTTACGCAGGCTTAGGAATTAACAAGCAACCGTATTGATCGAGATTAGAACTGGTAAACCATGCCTACGCCAACCACGTCATCGGTAGAGATACCCGTTGCGGTGTAGAAGTCATCATCACCATCCAGCAGGTTGATTTTGTAATCAACATAGGTGGAGAAGTTTTTGTTGAAGTAGTAGTTCGCACCAACAGAAACATATTTGACCAGGTCTTTATCGTTCCAGTCGCTGTTGTTATAAACGTCACCCATCAAATCTTTACCTTTGGACTGCAGGTAAGAGATTTCTGGACGCAAACCGAAATCGAACTGGTATTGCGCAGTGACTTCAAAGTTTTGGGTTTTGTTGGCGATAAATCCATCGACATCACCAAACGGAGTCATGTTACGTGTTTCTGAATACATGGTTGCCAGATAAATATCGTTGGCGTCATATTTCAGGCCAACAGTCCAAACATCTGCATCTTCACCGCCTGCAAGTGAACCTGTTTGTTGCTCGTTGGTACGATCAGAAGAAGCATATGCTGCGCCCGCACTGAAGCCCATGCCGAAATCATAAGTGGTGGACAAGCCCCAGCCATCACCATTTTGTGAATTGATGGTATTGTGGCCGTTGTTAGTGCCTTCCTGATCAAATGCACCGTTAGAGCCTTCATTCGCTCCCTGATATTGCACAGCAAAGTTCAGGCCATCAACCAGACCGAAAAAGTCATTATTACGGTAAGTCGCCATGCCATTGCCACGGCCGGTCATGAAGTTATCAGTGTAGGTATAAGAATCGCCACCGAACACTGGCAGCATATCGGTCCAGGCTTCAATGTCGTAAACTACGCCGTAGTTACGACCATAATCGAATGAACCATAGTCACCAAATTTCAAACCTGCAAAGCCAAGACGCGTCCATGATTGGCTGTCGCCTTCAGTGCTATCTGCCTGAATGTTATATTCCCACTGACCGTAACCTGTCAGTTCAGAGTTAATCTGAGTTTCACCTTTAAAACCAACACGAATATAAGTGTCATCACCATCCTGACCTGCGTCGTCAGAGAACACATGACGTGCATCAACCTTGCCGTACAAATCCAGCTTATTGCCATCTTTATTATAAATTTCTGCAGCGTTTGCAGCGCCCATTGCCAATAAAGCGGGGATCACTAATGCCAGTGCTGTTCTTTTCATTTATCTATTCCTTTAAATCATAATTATTATGAATGATGAGTTATTTAACGCCCTCAATAACCGCAATAATCTTATTACAGATAGTTCCATTTATTTAAAATTAAACATGTAACTGTGTTATTTGAAATAAGACAAAATGTTTCCTGATTGGTTTTGTTTATGTTATTGAAATATAACAATTAAATCTTATTTTAAGATGCGTCTGATATTTTTTATGCATGGGTGCAGTGGTATGAATATAAAAATATTATTTATTTTAAAAGTTACATCGTTGCGGTGGGTGATTTATTTTTTATCAGGGATTTGTTTTTCATTTTAATATTTAAGTGATGCTTTATGGTTTATTTATTATCTATTAAATATTAATTAAATTGGCGCCTGAATAATAACCAGATGTGGTTTTATTGTTAACTTCATGATAATCAACATTATATGTTACATGTTTTGAGATAATTCCTAATAAAAAAGAGGGCCCGGGACTGTCAAGAAACGGCAAAAATGTGATAAAAATCACATCAGGAAGATGGGACCCCATCGAAGAATAAAAGCTCAACAATTGGGAGAGTTATGTCAGACGTTATGGATGCGAAACCAACCCGTACACCGGGTGGTAAATTGGCGCTGTGGTTGTTCTATGGGTTCTGCCTGTATACGGTTTGGTCAGTGTTACGATATTTTTGGATAGTCAGTGATGTCACCGACGGCGATATGGGCTCGCTCGGCGGAAAACTACTCGGTGCTTTGATGGGACTTTTGGTTCTTGGTTCGGTGGCGGCGCTATTAGGCTGGCTTGCCTGGTATACGCGCGCCCGGTAAATAAATCGTGCCAAAGTGGATTGTTGTCGGCGTGGAACTTGCTAATTTTGTGATCCTGTACTCATATTAAGTACCGGGTCCAGCTGCGAAGTAAGGAGTACGTATGCCGATAGCCCACTGGCAAGCGCGTTTTGAAGAGTATTTGCAACACAACTGGTTGCAGGACGATAAAGCCCATGACGTGGCTCATTTTCGTCGCGTATGGAAAACGTCACAACAGATCATGGCTACGACAGAAGCGGATCGATTAGTTGTACTAACCGCCTGCTATTTCCATGACATCGTCAATTTGCCAAAGAATCATCCGGAACGACATCTTGCTTCTACCCAGGCTGCGCAAGAGACACTACGCATTCTGGACACCACATTTCCCGATTTCCCACACCATTTATATGATGCGGTAGCCCACGCTGTGCGTGCACATAGTTTCAGCGCCGGAATTGCCCCTCAAACACTTGAAGCAAAAATCGTGCAGGATGCAGACCGCCTTGAGTCATTAGGGGCGATTGGCCTGGCACGCGTTTTCTACACCTCTGGCGCACTCGGGCGGCCTCTCTTTGATAGCGAAGACCCGCTGGCTATTCGGCGTGAGCTTGATGATGCCACATACGCCCTGGATCATTTCCAGAAAAAGCTCCTGAAATTACCAGAGACTATGCAAACCGAAGCTGGGCGAGAGCTTGCCCGTTATAACGCCGATTTTTTAGTGAGTTACATGGCTAAGTTGTGTGCCGAACTGAAAGGTGATTACTGCGGTATAGAGCAAGAAGTCATGCAGCAATTTTCATCCCAAAAACATTCCTCATAAAAGCGTCGAATTAAAACAAAAGGGATGCCCGTGATACTGGCGGGCCGCTCTCATTCTCTCTGGGTCAAATCAGTGATAGAGTGACACTCTCTTTTCCCGAATATGGTTCATGATGAACGACTTCGACGCGATTGCCGAACAACTCTCACAACAATCTCTGCGCCAGCAACAACAGCAACTGGAAGAAGACTCCGCGTTAGTGTCCCGCATTCTTGAAATTTATGACCAGAAAACCGTGGCGCATCATTTGCGTCAGGTCAGCGGTGACTGGACTCGTGAATCCCTCAACCGCTGGGTTAATCGAAAATCATCGCCGCGTGTGCTGACCGCCGCTGAAAATCAAATGCTGCAAAATATGTTGCCGCCGCCGCCCGCTCATCACGGGAAATATGCGTTTAAATTCGTGGATTTGTTTGCCGGAATTGGCGGGATTCGCAGCGGTTTTGAAGCGATTGGCGGGCAATGCGTGTTTACCAGCGAATGGAACAAACATGCGGTGCGTACCTATAAAGCTAACTGGTATTGCAACCCGGAAAGCCATCAATTTAACCAGGATATCCGCGATGTCACACTTAGCAATCGTGACGATGTCAGCGATGAACAAGCCGCCGCGCATATTCAGTCAACCATGCCGGACCACGATGTCCTGCTGGCAGGATTCCCATGCCAGCCATTTTCACTGGCCGGGGTGTCTAAGAAAAATGCTTTAGGCCGCGCACATGGTTTTGCCTGTGAAACGCAAGGTACTTTGTTTTTCGATGTCGCTCGCATTATTGATGCAAAACGCCCGGCTATTTTTGTCCTGGAGAACGTTAAAAATTTAAAAAGCCACGACAAAGGCAATACCTTCCGCATCATTATGGAAACGCTCGACAGCCTCGGTTATGAGGTCTCCGATTCCGCGATAATGGGCGCGGGTGATCCAAAGATTATCGACGGTAAAAATTTCCTGCCGCAGCATCGTGAGCGCATTGTGCTGGTGGGCTTCCGTCGCGATCTCAATCTGCATAAAGAATTCACACTCACGAAGATCAATGAATTGTATCCGCAACGCCGCCCGACGTTTGGTGAATTACTGGACCCGACCGTTGACGCAAAATACATTCTGACCCCGACGCTGTGGAAGTATCTTTATTATTACGCCAAAAAACACCAGGCGAAGGGCAATGGTTTTGGCTACGGTCTGGTAGACCCGACTAATCCGGCGAGTGTCGCGCGCACTTTGTCCGCCCGATATTATAAAGACGGCGCTGAAATTCTCATCGACCGTGGCTGGGATAAATCACTCGGGGAAGAAGATTTTGATAATGCCGATAACCAATTGCGTCGTCCGCGCCGTTTAACGCCGCGTGAATGCGCGCGCTTAATGGGTTTTGAAGCGGTGCAGGGGAATGCCTTCCGTATACCGGTATCCGATACGCAGGCTTATCGGCAGTTTGGTAATTCAGTGGTGGTGCCTGCATTTGCGGCCGTTGCCAAATTACTGGAGCCCACAATTAAACTTGCCGCTAAAAAGCGTTAACCAGTTTTGTGATTAATTAATGGGGCGTGTAGGGCTAACGCCAACTCGACCCATTAATCTCAATTTCCACGCTTTAAACTATTTTTCTCAATGCTGATACCATAACGCGCAGTCATAATTCCGGTCTGGAATTCCATCGTTTTGATTTGCGCATAAGCGTCACTATCGTCTTTCGCGTCCATGTCCAATAATTGTGCACTCAGTGCCTTAACTAACTGGTCGCTATTACCTTTGCGCTCATAGTCAGCGCCTTCGAGGCAGGAGATGGCAGCCAGTCGGTCAAATAGTTGCAAATCCTCAGACAGAAAGGCTGTTTCGGTGACTTTCGTCCCGGTCATATGTGACCAATGACGGAGGATTTCGCCCCGAAACTGCTTTGGTGCAACGGTTTTGCAACTTTTAACCACCTCGGAACCGAGATTCGAGCTTTGCAAAGACGTCACAGATTCACCCTTCGATACCGCCTTCCAACTTGAGACGTAATTCTGGGTGATATTATTTTCCGCTTTAACGGCGTAACTATTGAATATGCCACTCAGCAGTAATACTGGAATAAATAATATTTGATGTTTTTTCATTTTTTTCTTAAACAGGCATCAATGATGACGGGGTTTTTACATGTTCACAAATTAATGTCATTGATGTTAACAATTGAAATTTATCTGCTGCATAATAAAGCTTTCTGAATATAGAGTGCCATTTTACATTCGCTGAGAAAAGTTGAAATTATTACAAGTGCAAATGCGCAATGGCTAATTAATAAGGCATTACTAATTGATACAGTATGTTAGAAGAAACAGTAGTTTTGACTAATAGCCAAAAAAATACATAATTAGTTTTCCTGCGACTGATCGATATTTTATTGGAGGGAGTTAATGGTCGATGTACACAGTAAAGCCGTGCGCAGCAAAAATATGCGTGCCATTGCGACTCGCGACACGGCCATTGAAAAGCGACTCGCGGGCTTATTAACGGAGTGCGGGTTTTCCTTTCGTGTCCAGGATGCAACCCTGGCAGGGCGGCCCGATTTTGTCATTGATGAACACCACTGCGTTATCTTCGCTCACGGCTGTTTCTGGCACCATCATCACTGTTATCTCTTCAAGGTTCCTGCCACGCGTACCGAGTTCTGGCTGGAAAAAATCGGCAAAAATGTCGAGCGTGATAAACGCGATCTCCAGCGTTTATTAAGTGAAGGCTGGCGAGTCTTGCTGGTGTGGGAATGCGGCCTGCGTGGGCGAGAAAAACTCAGCGATAGCGCTTTGGCTGAACGCTTAGAAGAGTGGATTTGCGGCGGCGGAAATTATGCGCAAATTGATAGTCAGGGGATCCGGTCGATAAATGAAAATGGGTGGCAAGCGCCACCCGAAAGCTGATTACTTCTCTGCCTCACACGGCGTCACTACCGGCTTTGGGGGCAACAGATATTTCCCCAGCGTGACCAGCACAACGGCAAAAATAATCACCCCAAGCGCCAGCCATTCGACAGGTGACAAACTTTCCCCGGCAAATCCGGTTCCCAGCAATACCGCAACCACCGGGTTGACGTAGGCGTAGCTGGTTGCCACCACAGGTGCCACATTACGAATCAGATACATATAAGCGCTGATGGCAATGATCGAACCGAATAAAGAGAGATAAGCCACGGCCATAAAACCAGCCGGTGTCGGCATGGCGGTCAGGTGTTCCCCGGTTAGCGCAGAAGCAGCCAGCAGCACAATGCCAGCAGCGAGCATTTCCACCGCACCGGCCATCAAACCCGTTGGCAATTCAATGCGCGAACCGTATACCGAACCGAACGCCCAGCTCAGTGAGCCAATCAGAATCAACAGCGCACCCCACGGATTGCCGCTCAGGTTTCCGCCGCTGTTGAGCAGCACGATGCCACCGAGGCCAATGGCGATGCCCAGCCATTCCAGTTTACGGGTTTGAATGCCGAACAGACGACTAAAGCACAAGGTGAAGAGGGGAACCGTGGCGACCATCACGGCCGCAATGCCGGAAGGTACATGCTGGTGCTCTGCGACGGTCACAAAACCATTCCCGACTGCCAGCAGCAACACGCCAATCAATGCGGCGTTAAGCATGGGGCGCAGGGCAGGTAATTTGTGTCCACGTAATAACAAAACGCTCATCAGCAACACCCCGGCGACCATAAATCGCACCCCCGCCATCATAAACGGCGGCCAGCTTTTCACGCCGACGGCGATGGCAAAATAGGTGGAACCCCAGATGATATACAATGCAAATAATGCAGCAACCAGCGGCAATAGCTGACCCGAGCGAACGCGCATGTTTCCTCTCAATCTATTAGCAATAATGCTAATAGTTAACGTCAAAACTATCTTTCTGGCGAGCATTTTACTTGTTTCTGGAATGTTAATTTTTATTGACATATGGCATCGTTTTTCCCAGGCCGATTTTTGTTCCATACTGTCAGGCAGACAAACAAAAAAGGATGTTCATTAAATGGCTGGAAGTAGCTTATTGACGTTGCTGGATGATATCGCAACCTTGCTGGACGATATTTCAATGATGGGGAAACTGGCGGCAAAGAAAACCGCCGGGGTATTGGGCGATGATTTATCGCTCAATGCGCAACAAGTTTCAGGTGTGAGAGCCAATCGGGAACTCCCGGTGGTCTGGCGAGTGGCGAAAGGGTCGTTTCTCAACAAACTGATCCTTGTGCCTCTGGCTCTGATTATCAGTGCCTTTGCGCCATGGGCTATCACGCCTTTATTAATGATTGGTGGCGCATTCCTTTGTTATGAAGGCGTTGAAAAGGTGATGCACACTCTGCATGCGCGCAAACATAAAGAAACGCCTGAAGAACGGCAGAAACGCCTGGATGAGATAGCCGCTCAGGACCCAATGGTTTATGAAGGCGATAAAGTAAAAGGCGCGATTCGCACCGACTTTATTCTTTCGGCTGAGATTATCGCCATCACGTTAGGCATCGTGGCGCAGGCTCCGCTGCTCAATCAGGTGCTGGTGTTGTCCGGGATAGCGATTGTGGTCACGGTCGGCGTGTATGGCATCGTGGGGATTATCGTGAAACTCGATGATCTGGGCTTCTGGCTGGTAGAGAAAACCTCGGTTATCGCGCGTGGAATCGGTAAAGGATTATTAGTGCTCGCGCCCTGGCTGATGAAATTCCTGTCAGTGGTGGGCACGCTGGCGATGTTTTTAGTCGGCGGTGGCATTCTGGTTCACGGTATTCCGGCTCTCCATCATGCCATTGAAAACTGGACCGGGCAGATGGGCGGCGCGGTTCATTTACTGGGGCCAACCGTGGCGAATCTGGTGATTGGTTTTATCATCGGCGCGATAGTGCTGGCAGTGGTTAATGGTATCGGGCGTCTGCGCGGCAGCACAGTTCACTAACTATTTGCGTAAATTTGCTTGTTTCGCCAGGCAAAACCCCAGGACCTTGTCTATAACTGTAGAAGTTTTCACCCTGATACAGGAGGCGGTTATGGTCTTTGTGGTCAGCGATGAAGTCCAACCTAAGAATGGTGGCCCAAGGATGATTGTTACCGGGTTTTCCAGCGGTATGGTGGAGTGTCGTTGGTATGATGGATATGGTGTTCAGCGTGAGGCTTTCCGAGAGGATGATCTTGCCCCACTGGTAACAGGGGGCAGCCCGCAAGGATAACCCTGAATCGCCCGGTCAATGACCGGGCGATTTTATTTCAGATGGCCGTGCATTTTGATAGTAATATAGTTCCCATGAATATATTTACCCTTAGCGATAATCCTGAGTGTTAATGTATTATTTCTGGATTGAATAACCGTCCATGTCGGCTAAATCAGGGATTGGGCTGGGGTAAATGGCTTCTGGGTGATAGCGGTATCAGGGAGTGTGTCAGTGTTTGGCAATGCAATTCAACGCGTGATAAGCCGCTTTAAAAATCCGCAGAAGGTCGTTAACCTTTGTTTTATCGTGGTGTTTATATTTTCAACGGTACTGACCTGGCGTGAAGCCGTCGTGCTTGAGGGGGCGTACGTTGCCAATCAGCGCAACAGCCTTGATAGCGTCGCCACGTTGCTTGATAGACAGTTGCAGCACAATATCGACAATCTCCTGTTTTATCGCAACAGTATGCTTTACGCGCTGCAATCGCCCATTTCTACTGATAAAACCCGCAAAACTCTCGCCGATTTTGATTCGTTACGCACTCAGCCCTACTGGCAATTGCGCCTCGATTTAAACCGTAGCCTGCCGATGAACGGTGTTTCCGATGAATTTGTGAATAATAGTCCATTGCTTGATCGTGACGAGCAGACGATTCACACGGAATTAAGCTCGGCTCTGGAACTGAGCTACATCATGCGCCTGTCACACCAGACGCAAACGCTCCCGCAGCGAATGTTCTATGCTTCGCGCAGCGGGTTTTTCCTGACCAGCACGCCGCCGTCGAACGATCCGCAAATTGTCGCGTTGTACTATCGCCTGGTCGCGCAGCCGTATTTTTCCTCGCAATCCCCGGAAAACAACCCCAGGCGTGAATTGAAATGGACGCACACCTTCAACCCTAATATGTCTTCCGGGCAAATTATCACGGCAGCCATTCCACTGGATTACAATGGCCGTTGGTATGGTGTCCTGGCACTCGATTACCCGATTGATTCGCTCCATACCTTCCTGCGGCAGGCCCACAATAATGAACAACATGAAGGCACGGTTCTTCTGTACGATAACGAGCTAAACCCTATCGCCACTTCGGCAAAAAGTTTGCCCAAACACCCATTGTTTACCGCGCCGCAACTGGCACGCATTGCCAGCGTAGTGACGGCGGCAAAGCAGGGGGCGCAGGGTGAATTGCGTATGGATAGCCGTTTTATCACCTGGGCGAAACTTAACAATTACGATGGTCTGTTGATAAAAGTTCACACGCTGGAAGAGGGCGTTCAGGGCGAGTTTGGCCGCATCAGCGTGGTGCTGAGTGTGTTGTGGCTGCTTTCCACACTGATGCTGTTCGTTTCATGGGTAGTGATTCGTCACCTGGTCAGCAACATGTTTAGCCTGCAACAAACCCTGACCTGGCGGGCAAATTACGACACCTTAACGCGCTTATATAACCGTGGCGCTTTCTTCGAGGTGGCAAGTAAATTGTCGCAAGAGTGTCAGCAACAGGGGCAGCCGTTCTCTGTTATTCAGATGGATCTCGACCTGTTTAAAAGCATCAATGACCGCTACGGGCACAGTAGTGGTGACAAAGTTCTGGCGCACGCGGCGGCCATGTTGAGCGACGCTTTCAGGCATGACGATGTCGCCGGGCGAGTGGGTGGGGAAGAGTTCTGCATCGTCCTGCCGGACACGTCGCTTGAAGAGGCCACAAAGGTCGCCGAGCGCATCAGGGTGCGCATCAACAGCAAAGAGCTACTGTTAAAACAAGGCAGCACGGTCCGGATCAGCGCTTCATTTGGCGTCAGCAGCGCATTTGAATTTAATGATTACGATTTTGAGCGCCTGCAATCTTACGCCGATCATCGTCTGTATAAAGCTAAACAAGACGGGCGCAATCGGGTCTGTAATACCGATTAATCTTCACGATTATTTAGCGGCAATAAAGTGGTCCAGGCCTTCTTTCCAGCCTTCAGGGCCATAATGCTGGCTGCGGTAAACCCGCTGGGGATTATCCTTTTGCAACGTCACGGCCTGGCGGCTATAGCCTTTGACAATCACCGCGTAATCGACAGCATCGAGCAATAATACATCGCTCGGGCTGTCGCCAAGCCCGATGGTGATGCGTGTTCTACCTTCGCGCTGCTGAAATTGTTGTTGCAGCCAATGTATCGCTTTATCTTTGCCCGCTTGCATATCCAGCACGTGCCAGAACCGCCCACCTTGCAGCAGCATTAAACCGAGTGTGGCAAGTTGGTCACTAAACGCCGTCATCATTTCCTCGGTATCACGCCAGATTAATGTCTCCGAGGCTTCGCTGAGTTTCGCCAGGCTCGCCTGTTTGCGCGTCAGCCCTGTTAGTTCGCAAAGCGTGTTTTCATCAACATCGGCGAAGCAGGTAAATTTAAAGCCATATTTCTGGCGTAGTTTATCCAGGACGGATAGCAGTTCTTCGTGGCTAATTCCGGTGAGCAGGCGAGGGTAGTCATCGTTATCGCTCCAGCGGGAATCCAGTTGAATAACGGCGCCGTTCTCGGCAATAAAGGCTTGTCCTGTCAAAGAAAGTTCGTCCTGCCAGGCCATAATCTCAGCCGCAGTTTTAGTGCTGCACAAAACCAGCGGGATATCGTGTTGACGCAATACACTGATCCACTGACTCGCTGCTTCCCAACGGTGGGAGTGATGTTCCAGCAATGTCCCATCAAGATCTGAAATCACTAACAGTGGATCATGCAAATGCGGCATAGCGTTTCTCCTAAAATTCAAAAATTAAGATCCCTGCGGTTAGGAATGCTCTCAATTAAATAATTTCATAATCATTAATGGGTATGCAGCCAGTCCCTGACAAGCCACGAACCATAAGGCGTCGCGGGGATTTTTGTCTTCACTTATTCAAAATCTTTATATTCATAGAGTGAATATTTAATTGTTTTGAAATAAATCTGAGGTAAGGTGAACGCACATCAGATTTCCTGGTGTAACGAATTTTTCAAGTGCTTCTTGCGAACGCAAGTTTCATCCCGGCATTAATACTGCCGGGATTCTTTTACCCTTCATACTTTGGGTAATTCTAACGATTCACTTCATTGACACTAAAATCATGAATATCCAACTCAAAGGCTTCCGCCAGTTCAGAGTAGGTGTGCCATGTGCGTCCATCGATACTTGCCCGTTGTGGGTCATCGCCAGAACGTGTCACTTCGCTTTCGCTTATCTCATTGATGGCCGCTAATAGCGCATCAACATCAATACGCGTGGTTTCATTGAGATCTTTCGCGGTCTTCATGCCTAGTCCTCCAGGGAGTACCCAGTGTTAGTCCCGTTATCAAGTATAGTCGTTTAACAAAATGCTCAAGGCGGCACATCATCCGATGCGAATGAGTCGTTTTTGTTCTAAACTGGCAGCAAAGAAACCGGAGGACTTTTGTTATGAATATCAACGATCGCGTCACAGTAAAAACCGATGGTGGTCCGCGTCGGCCAGGCGTGGTGTTAGCTGTCGAGCAATTTAGCGAAGGGACGATGTACCTGGTCTCGCTCGAAGAGTATCCGTTGGGGATCTGGTTCTTTAATGAATTAGGGCATCCGGACGGCATTTTTGTAGAAAAAACGGCCTGATGATTCTCCCTCATCCTACGCCAGATATGGGCGAGGGTGAGGGGACTTAAATTTAATGCTTAACGTAAGTTCACAAAAATACCATTGGTCACATTATCAGTCAGACGCACCACGTGATAAATCACCTGTTTGTTATGCGTCTTTATCTTTCGTTTTATATTCCCTTTATGCGAAGACACCGTTTTAGCTTTAATATTCATCTGGTCAGATATTTGAATAGTGCCTTGCCCGGACATCCACATTTTCAACATACTGGACTCAGTACGACTCAATGATAACGTGGGTAAATTAATATGGCCGATGCAATGCGCATTTTTTGCTAAATATTCAGAAAGTATTTCGTCCAGTGATTCTGGTTTTATCGATTTAGAACTGATCAGTAAATTGCTACGCACTAAGAGATATTCATCGAAATGAATATTTGCAATTGCCATAAAGACTAAAAATAAAGTGCTGGGATGCTGATTAATGATCTGCTTAATTCGTTCACTGCTCTGAGCATCATGAATAAAACAGTCTTCATTAATAAACACCACATTGGGTGTCTGAGACTCGCAGGCCAGCGCCAGCTCATCAATAGTCTCCACGTTGGTCATCTGTCGTTTTCGGATGCCACGGCTGGTTAAATATCCCGTTAATCCCAGCCGGGTATAACTGCATAAATCCATAATGATCGTTGACATAACATCCCCCCCCTTTTTACCCGCGAAGTATTTTTAGGCATAACAACTATCCAGTAAAGTTATGTATAATTTGCTAAGAAACTTCTCAAAGTAAAGTGAATGTTAGATTATGTGAGATAAGTAAATGCATATAAGCCGCGCCGGATATATCCTGGTGGATGTCGCACAACAAAGCTTTTAGGAATATCCTCAATAAGCGACACAAACTGTATGGGATTAATTTGCAGGAATTTCACTCACAATATCGGCGAGTAAATTAAAGACTTCGCTAAATAAGTGTTCGGTGAAGGGAGCCATTAAAGGAATTAATGCTGTCATCACCAACATACCGACGGCGAGCGTCAGCGGGAAACCGATCACAAATACCGAAAGCTGGGGTGACATGCGGTTGAGCAAACCGAGCGCAATGTTGAGCGTCAGCAGCAAAGTAATCAGCGGTAATGCCAGCATTAACCCATTGAGGAAGATTAAACCGCCGGCACGCGTCAGCGCCATAAACGCATTGCTGTTTATCGGATTGCCGCCAATCGGCAGGGTGTGAAAAGTATCGACCAGCATTGAAATCAGCCATAAATGGCCGTTAAACACCAGAAACAGCAGCATCGCCAGCATATCCATAAAACGGGCGAGTACCGGCATATTCAGGCGACTACCGGGGTCGAAGAAGGTGGCGAAAGACAGCCCCATTTGCAAACCAATAATTTCACCGGCGGTACGTACCGCAGCAAAAGCAAACTGCATGGTGAAGCCCAGCGCGATGCCAATCAGGATTTGCTGCGCGGCGAGCCAAAAGCCTGCTGCCGAGAAAATCGTCACGTCTGTTGCGGGAAGCGTGGGAGCCACAAGCCAGGTAATCATTAGTGCGAGGCCAATTTTGACTTTTTTAGAGATAGCCCGCTCGCTTAAAATTGGAGCGGTAGAAATTAAAGCCAGAATACGCAGAAAAGGCCAGAAGCCCATGCTCAATAGAGTGAGCCACTGGCTGCTATCAATATGAATCATCCAATGTTCATCGGAATATTCGTTAGCAGCGTGCGCATATAATCCAGCAGCAGATTAAGCATCCACGGCCCTGCAACGATAATAGTGACAAACACCGCCAGAATTTTTGGGATAAACGACAGCGTCATTTCGTTTATCTGCGTGGCAGCCTGCAACATACTGATGACCAAACCCGTCACCAATGCCACCATCAACAGCGGAGCAGCGAGCGCCAGAGCCACTTTCATGGCTTCGGTGCCCATCATCATGACCGACTCAGGAGTCATCTTTTTCCCCTCTAACTGTAGAAACTTTGCGCCAGTGATCCAACCAGCAACTGCCAGCCATCCACCAACACAAACAGCATTAATTTAAAGGGCAGGGCAATGGTTGCCGGTGGCACCATCATCATCCCCAGTGCCATCAGCACGCTGGCAATGACCAGGTCGATGATCAAAAACGGAATGAATACTGTAAAGCCAATCTGGAAAGCGGTCTTCAACTCGCTGGTGACGTATGCCGGAAGCAAAATGCGCATCGGCACAACTTCTGGCCCTTCCAGCGGCGGCGTATTGGCGAGACGGGCAAACAACGCCAGATCCGCTTCACGGGTTTGACGCAACATGAATTCGCGCAGCGGTTGAGAGCCTTTTTCAATGGCTTCATCCATCTGGATTTTATTTTCGCTAAAGGGCTGATAGGCATCGGTATAAATTTTGTCGAATACCGGAGCCATAATGAAAAAGGTCAAAAACAGCGCAAGGCCAAGCAACACCTGGTTTGGCGGTGCGGACGGCGTACCCAGCGCACTGCGCAAGAGGCCAAACACGATAATGATGCGCGTAAAGCTGGTCATCATCAGCAAAATAGCCGGTAAAAACGTCAGCGAAGTAATAAAGACTAATGTCTGAACCGGCAACGTCCAGCTCTGGCCGCCGTTAGACATCGGCTGGCTGATAAGACCCGGAAGTTGAGCAAAAGCGGCAGGCATCAAGAACAGTAAGCCAAGCAACGAGAAGGGAAGCCAACGTTTCATCAATCTTTCCCTTTACGTTTGAGCATGCTTTTCATCAGACTGTTTTTCATTAATTCGCGGAAATCAGCAGATTGCGCAGGCGCAACGGTTTCGCTCACCGTTGCGGCGGGTAGCGTATGCAGATGGGTGATTTGCCCGGCAGTCACCCCAAGCACCAGGCGAGCATCCTGCACATCGACAATCACCACGCGCTCACGCGCTCCCACACTGCAACTGGCACTCACTTTCATCTCTTTGCTGGAGCCGGTTTTCGGCGCAAAACCAAAACGCTTTGCCACCCAGGCGGCGAGCAGAATAAAAACGATAATTGCCGTTAACGCGCCGCTGACTTGCACCAGCGGAGAGCTGTTGCTGGCAGCGGTCTGCGGCTGTACATTTTGTTGAACTGATGCCTGGGTTTTCATCGAATTAACGGCTCAGACGACGCATACGTTCTGATGGCGTAATGATATCGGTGATACGCACACCGTATTTATCTGCCACCACCACGACTTCACCCTGAGCAATCAGATAACCGTTGATCAGAATATCCAGCGGCTCGCCCGCTAAACCGTCAAGCGCCACCACTGAACCTTGCGATAAACGCAGCAGCTCTTTAATGGTCATACGCGTGCGGCCCAGCTCAACCGTCAGCTTGACGGGAATATCCATAATCAGGTCGATGTCCTGCATCGCGCCTGCAATGTCATTACCTTCAAGTGCACGGAAGACGCTGTCTGCGGTGCTCTTGTTGGTTGAGACTTTTTGTTCGTTTAGCGCATCAGCCCACAGATCGTCCACGGAGCCTGCATTGTCGTCGGACGGTTGATTAATATCACTCATTTGGGCTGTTCCTCGTTCAGCGAATTCAGTATCGGGTTGATCAAATGTTCGACGCGCAAAGCGTACTGGCCGTTAAGCGTACCGTACTGACTGGTCAGCACCGGAACACCGTCTACATGCGCCAGAATCCGGTCCGGTTTATCAATCGGCAGCACGTCACCAGGTTTCAATTTTAAAATTTGCGACAGACGCAGCGGAATGTCGGCAAAGTTGGCTATCAGCTCCAGCTCAGAATGCTGAACCTGGCGCACCAGCGTATCGCGCCAGCTTTGGTCTTCCTGACGCGAGTTTTCCAGCGGCGGGTTCACCAACAGCTCACGCAGCGGTTCAATCATGCTAAACGGCAGGCAGATATTAAACTCGCCGGTCAGGTTGCCGATTTCCACATGGAACGGCGTGTTCACCACGATGTCGTTCGGCGACGTGGTGATGTTGGTAAATTTGACCTGCATTTCGGAACGCACATATTCCACTTCCAGTGGATAAATGGCTTTCCAGGCATCGCTGTAAGATTCCAGCGCCAGTTTCAACATGCGATTAATCACGCGCTGTTCGGTGTGGGTAAATTCCCGGCCTTCCACTTTGGTCGGGAATCGGCCGTCGCCACCAAACAGGTTGTCCACCGCGATAAACACCAGGCTTGGCGAAAACACGAACAGGCCAGTGCCGCGCAGCGGTTTCAGGTGCATCAGGTTGAGGTTGGTAGGAACCGGCAGGTTACGGGCAAACTCGTGGTATGGCTGAATGCGGATCGCCCCGACGGTAATATCCGGGCTACGGCGCAATAAGTTAAACAACCCCATACGGAACTGACGGGCAAAACGCTCGTTGATAATTTCCAGCGCCTGTAGGCGTTCACGCACCACACGACGCTGGGTATTGGGGTCATAAGGACGAATGTCGGTTTCGTTAACGACACTGGTCTTGGGTTCGTCGGAAGTATCACTGTCGCCATTTAATAGCGCGTCAATTTCTGCCTGAGAAAGAATGCTATCGCCCATAGGATTATCGCAAAATGAAAGCGGTATACAGCACGTCGCTGACTACCTGCTGAGGTTGCCCGGCGACGAGCGGTGGAGCGAGCGTATTTTTGATAGCTTCAACCAGCTTCTGTTTGCCTTCGTCGGTTGCCAGGGCAGCACCATCCTGACGGGAAAACAGCAGCAGCAAACGGCTGCGGACTTCTGGCAGGAATTCGCTCAGACGCTGGCGCGTCGCGTCATCTTTCAGACGCAACGTGACGCCGATGTACAACACGCGGTCAGCATCACCGAGATTAACGGTGAAGGTATCCAACGCATAAAACACCGGAGCGGGTGGGGGTTCAGGCGCTTTCACCTGAGCAGACGCGGGCTGTTGCTGCATACGCCAGTAGCTGTAACCGGCGGTTGCACACGCGGCAAGGGTAATCAGGACCAGTAACGGCATCCAGATGGAGCGCTTGCGGCCTTTTGGCAAAGCGTTGTCAGTCATAAAATGAATCTTTCCTGTATCGGTACTGCATATATACCCATCGCCCTTCAAGTTGCAGGGGTGTTGGCTGCTGTCATTCACCCGAATCACTTACTCAAGTAAGCTCATCGGGATTCATTCGATTGCCGCCTACCTGCATCTTGAAGTAGCTTGGGTATCGGTTGATTATCCTGTGTCGACGGGCGTTCAAAGGCCCGATAACAGGGGATTTTTGTTGCTACCTCTGACGTTTAGCTTAGGGAACGCAACTCAGGCGAAAATATCCACCGCGTTATTTCCCGAGGCTAAACGCTGCACGCTGGCAGGAACGGCCAGTGATTCGGCATCACCCATTGACGGGAATGCGTTTCCTGAGCGTTGAGTCTGAGGGTTTTGCTGGCCCGATTGCTGTTGCTGCTGCCCGGCAAAACTCTCGCTGCTGATATTGCTCTGCCCAAGCTCAATCCCGCTTTCTGCCAGCGCAATACGCAAGTTAGGCAGTGTGGCTTCCAGCGCCGCACGCACATGGCTGTGCGCTGAAACCATCTGCAACTGTGCCTGGTTATCATCCAGTTTCATGCTGATTTGAATCTGGCCTAAGTCCTCAGGATGCAGACGTAACTCGGCACTTTGCTGACCCTGACGGGTAAACAATGTGATGTGCTGGCTCACGGCCTGCTGCCACTCCTGGCTACCGAGTTGGGCGCTAATTTGTGGCGCGACAGGCACTGCGATTTGTGTGCTGGCAGGCGTCGCTATGGTTGCAGTGCTAAACGCAGGCGTTGCGAGTGTCGATGAGGCCGGGCTGGTGTTATTCGCAGCGGCGTCGCGGCTGCTATTTTCCGCGTTATTCAGGGGGAATGATTTCGCATCGACAAGTGGCTCGTTGGTCGACGGAGCGCTTTTCGTGCTCACCGGGGTATCAAGCGTCACAGCTTTATCGGCAGGGGTTGCTGGCATGCGGGCATCACTGGTTAAGGTATTTTTTATGCCACTTGAGCCGAGTAACGTATTCAGGCTAACGGAGGCATCGCTATCCGCATCAGGCTGAACATTCAGTGTGCTCGCGGTGGGTGTTTGCTGTGGGAGCATGGCGAACAGGGCGCTCAACGCCTGCATATCGGCAGTGCTCAAGGTGTGCGTCTGTTCACTTTGCGCATCGACCTGCGCCGTTTTATCTTCCACACCTGTTTTCTTAACGTTGGCGAGCAGGGCCGATAATGCTTCAGGCGTATCCAGGTTATCTAACAACGAGGCGAGCGTGGCTTTTTCATCGGCGGCTGGAGCGCCTTTGCCGGTGGCTTTGTTGAGCGCGGCTTCGAGCGACACGGTTTTTCCGTCTGCCAGTGAAAGTTCGCCAGGCAGGGCTTTGCCGAGCAAACTCAGGAAATCTTCGCTGAAACCTTTATCGCCTGCCGTAACGCCGCCCGGAGCCGTTGTAGAGGTGGCGACATCTGGAGAAGTGATCATCAGGGGCTGCATCATTATTCTGGTTTCCTCAGTGTTGCCCGCTGGGCATATTCATCCATCAGTTTTTGGTCGAGTTTGTTTTCAGCCAATAACACCTGAGCGGCTTTTCGCTCCTGCAACGTGCGCCAGGCCTGCAATCTTTTCTGTTTCTCTTGCCACAAGTTCAACGCCTGATTGACCTTGTTATTCCACTGCATCAACTGCTGGCGGTGCTGGTCGATAGCTTTTTCCAGGGTTTGAATAAACTGCTGATAATTCTGCCAACGGTTACTGGCGATCCCCTGGCTCATGCTGTCATTGAGACTGGAACTGTACTCAAACTGATAGTTAATCAGCATGTTGAGCTGTTCTTCTGCCTGCTGGCAGCCGCGGCGCATTTCCCCCAAGCGTACTGCCGCATCTTCGACCTCTTTTTCGGCGAGATCATGAAGGGTGTTCAGTGCTGTGCTTTGGTTCATAGTGATCTCCAGACGCTACTGACGCGTAATCGCTAGCTCCTCTATTGTGAAGGGGGGAGGGGGTTTTGATGGGCGAAATAGGTCAGTTTAATAGGGCTAATTGTCGCTTTAGCTACTGGGCTGGAGGCTGGAATATCATGTTCAGAATCGGAAAATTTGTCTCCAATAAGTTATGTGCAGAATTTAATCGGTGTAGGATAGTGGTCTATATGTCATTGAATTGATTGATATTCACGGAGTGAATGATATGGCGAACAATATATACGTAAAGGTTACCGGTTTGTCCCAAGGGGCTATTTCTGCCGGATGTGGAACTTATGATTCATTGGGGAATAAATACCAGTCAAACCATAGAGACCAGATCCTCGTGTTACAGCTGGATCATTTGATCACCAGGGAACAAAGAGTTAATCATCATGCAATTAACTTTTTTAAACCAATAGACAAATCTTCCCCATTATTAGCGATGGCACTTGATTCTGATGAAAGATTAGAGCTTATTTTTGATATGTATCGGACTTCACGTTTTGGAACGCAGGAACTGTTTTATACCGTTGAAGCCAGGCGAGCTACACTCAGTAAAATAGCGATTGTGTATCCTCATTCTATTGATCATTCAGATAGACAACCTGAAGAAATGATCTCTGTACTAT
Organism: Buttiauxella agrestis ATCC 33320; assembly: GCF_000735355.1. GTDB lineage: Bacteria > Pseudomonadota > Gammaproteobacteria > Enterobacterales > Enterobacteriaceae > Buttiauxella > Buttiauxella agrestis. The sequence continues at coordinate 3,392 of NZ_JMPI01000031.1, read as the reverse complement.
ATCGGGATATTACATGGAAACATCATGCAGCGGGTACTTGTGGTTATAGTATTTGGGATGAAAGGGCTTATTAAGATGAATGATAATATAATAGCCAAAAATAGATTCTGTGATATCACAAAAGTGAAGTTCAGAAAATGGGATGAGATTGATGTTTTGTATTGGAAACTGCGATGCAACGATGCGCGGTCTAAAAATGGTGAGTACTATTCAAACGCGTATAAAGATGCGTATGTTCAATATAATCGAACCAAAATAATAAATCACGCTGATGCGAAAGGAATTCCACCCGATTTATTAGGCGGTATCGCATGGATTGAGGTCGGTGGAAAACCTGAGTCATATAAAATATATACGTTTGAAACTCGCAGGATGATGTCGCCTTTCCATGTGAGTAAACATCCACTCAAGACGTCTTTTGGTTCAGTAGCAATGCAGCTAGGAGTAGCAATCAATACCTTGGGTCTTGATCCTGAAACCTTAACTGTAAGGGACCAGTTGGAATTATCAAATTGTTTGCTGGAAGATGATTTTAATTTGAATTTAGTGGCTACGCATCTACAGAACTTGATCTTATTTGACTACCCAGATTGTGCAACGATGTATCTAACTGATGAGCAGTATTTAATGGCTGGGGTTAGATATAACCGTGGGACGGAGAGAAAACTCAAAGACTTCATTAAGGCCAGAACAGATAACCCCACATATCCGTCAGATGAATATAAATTAATTTCTTATGGATTAAGATTGCTGCAAATACGGCCACATATCAAATGGCTTTTAGGGTTGTAATATGAAAAAAGATATTATAATCGAATTAATTACCTCGCTGCTATACGTGGCGATAAGTGCTATTTTCTTAGGGTTTACCGCTTCGAGTAAGTATGAGGGTTTATTGCGGCCTGGAGAATCTATTTGCAGCGTCCCTTATTATTCTTTTGAGGCAAGAGTGACGTACGCAATAGTTTCATTTTGTATATTATCGCTTCCGTTATTTATTCGATTGGTAAAGAATATCATCTTTCATGAGTACACTAAGTTATCCTTTACCATTTTTACGCTGATACTATTAATGTTATATACAGGCTGGCTGTATTTTGGACGCTATTATTGGTGCTGACCTTAACTTAAGGGTGGAATATTATACGCCACCCTTTGCACATCAAACCGTCGGGAAAATAATCTCTAATGACTGACAAGCCTCTTCCCAGCCGCTGCGCTCAAAAATCCCTTGCTGCAAAAACGCTTCCAGTTGCGGCCATAACACAATTGCTTTATCAAGCTGCGGATCGCTGCCTTTGGCATACGCCCCAACGCTGACTAAATCGCGGTTGCGCTGGAAACTGGATAACAACTGTTTGAAATGGCGGACTCGCGCGTAATGCTGATCGGTAATCAATGACGTCATGGCGCGACTGATTGACGCTTCAATGTCGATTGCCGGGTAGTGACCTGCTTCCGCCAGACGGCGTGATAAAACGATATGGCCATCGAGAATCGCACGCGCCGAGTCGGCAATCGGGTCTTGCTGATCGTCGCCTTCCGTCAGAACGGTATAAAACGCGGTAATCGAACCGCCGCCAGAAATGCCGTTACCCGCGCGCTCGACCAGCGCCGGAAGTTTGGCAAACACGGAAGGCGGATAACCTTTGGTTGCCGGAGGCTCACCAATAGCGAGAGCGATTTCGCGCTGCGCCATCGCGTAGCGGGTGAGGGAGTCCATAATCAGCAACACGTGCTGACCGCGATCGCGGAAATCTTCCGCAATACGGGTGGCGTAGGCTGCACCCTGCATACGTAATAACGGTGAAACATCCGCAGGCGCGGCAATGACTACCGAGCGAGCACGGCCTTCAGGGCCAAGAATGTTCTCGATAAAATCTTTAACTTCGCGGCCACGTTCGCCAATCAAGCCCACCACAATGACATCGGCCTGGGTATAGCGCGCCATCATGCCCAACAACACGCTTTTCCCGACGCCGGAACCGGCGAACAGGCCCATACGCTGCCCACGCCCCACAGTCAGCAGCGCGTTGATCGGGCGCACGCCGACGTCCAGAACATGTTCGATGGGGGTTCGTTGCAGCGGGTTGAACGGTGCCGCACCCAGCGCACCCATGGTGATGGTTTCGGGCGCGGGTAGGCTGTCAAGCGGACGCCCGCTGCCGTCGAGCACGCGGCCCAGTAAGGCCGGGCCGAGGGGTAACTGTTTGCCGCTGTGTAATCCGCCCTCGCTGGTGGCACGGGCATAAACGCGTGCGCCAGGTAAAATGCCTTCAACTTCTTCAAGTGGCATCAGGAACAATCTTTGGCCGTTAAAACCGACCACTTCACATTCGATATCGCGGGAATGCTGCTCGATAATGCAGGTCGCGCCCAGCGGCAATTGCAGGCCAGTGGCTTCCAGCACCAGACCGGTCGCACGGGTCAATCGACCGTAGCGGCGCACCGTCGGTAACTGCGACATCTTCGCTTCGAAAGTGTCGAGAGAGGTGAGCCAGCGTGTTAACCGGGCAGTCATCACAATACTCCAGGGGCTGCGAGGCGGCAGAGTTCCTGCCAGCGTGTAGCAACACTGGCGTCGAGATCGCCTTCGTCGGCAGAGACTTTGCAGCCGCCCTGATGCAGACTCGGATCGCCGCGTAAGCGCCAGCCATGCAGGCTCAGTGTGGCGCCCAACATCTCTTCCACGCGGCCTAAATCATCCGGGTGCACCCGCAGTTGCGGTTTGCCGCTGAACAGGGGTTCTTGTTGCAGCAAGGTCTGAATCTGTTTAATCAACGCGTTGTTATCAATGCCTTTGGTTTCGCCAATCACCTGGCGTGCCGCTTCCAGCGCCATTTGCATCAAACGCGACGCGATCACGCTATCGAGGGCATCGAGCGTGTACTGGAATTCGCTAACCAGTTGCTGCATTCGCGCATGCACCGGGGCTTGCTGCTGTTTGGCCTCAGCAAGCCCTTGATCCAGACCTTGCTGCAAGCCGATTTTGCGGCCTTCTTCCACGCCAGCTTTTTGACCTTCGGCGTAGCCCGCCTGATAACCTTGTTCATGAGCCTGCATTTGCATTTGCGCAAGCTGTTGTTGCAAGTCGGGGACACTTTCCTGCGGATGTTCACCTTCTTCTGGTTCAGCGTCAGACGGAAACAGTGGCTCGAAGCTTTGCGAAGGCGGAGCCAGGTCGTCTGGCGTCCAGATTTTCCATGGCAGCCCGTTAGACATACGTATCCTCGCTGGTGCCAATCACCATCTCGCCAGTTTCTGCCAGACGACGAACAATAAGCAGAATGGCTTTCTGTTCGTTTTCCACCTGAGACAAGCGAACCGGGCCACGGTTGGATAGATCGTCGCGCAGAATATCTGCCGCACGTTGCGACATATTGCGCAGGAAC
>NZ_JMPI01000030.1 GCF_000735355.1 Buttiauxella agrestis ATCC 33320 | reverse complement strand
AGCAGCGACTCGGACTCCACTTCCTGAAGCAGGCGCTGGATGCTGCGGTCGTCGACTTCCACCAGGTTTTCGAACAGGAACATCTCGTCGATAATTTTCTGTGCCAGTTCGCCGTCGAAGTCGCGCACTGCGGAGATAACCGCTTCTTCCTGCTGGGTTTTCATCAGGTTGATAATTTCGGCTGCGGTTCTTACGCCGCCCATTTTGCTGCGCTTGAGGTTCTGGCCGTCAAGCAGGTTGTTGAGCACTTCGGTCAATTCGGCCAACGCTGCCGGTTGAACACCGCCGAAGGTGGCGATACGCAGCATTACGTCGTGGCGCAAACGCTCGTCGAACAGCGCCAGAATATCGGCCGCCTGGCCACGTTTGAGGTGTACCAAAATCGTGGCGATAATCTGCGGGTGCTCGTCGCGAATAAGGTCCGCAGCACTTTGCGGCTCCATAAAGTTGAGCGTTTCCATGCCAGAGGTGGTTTCGCGAGTTTCCAGAATGTCTTCCAGCAAGCTCGATGCACGCTCTTCGCCCAGCGCTTTGATCAGCACCGAACGCAGGTAGTCGTTGGCGTTAATCGACAGCGCCGCAAACTGTTCGGCTTCTTGCTCGAATTCGGCCAACACTTCGGTTAACTGTTTATTGGAAATCTGGCGAATGCTGGCCATTGCCGCACTGAGATGCTGGACTTCACGCGGGCTAAGGTGCTTAAACACCTCTGCCGCACGGTCTTCACCAATGGTCATCAACAGAATTGCGCTTTTCTCTGTTCCGCTAATACTCATAGTTCGTTACTCATCCATTGGCGTATCACCAGCGCAACCACGCGCGGATCGTTATCAGACATCTCGCGAATGCGTTGGCTCATCACTTCAGCGCTAAGTTTTTGATTCATTTTACGTTGCTGCTGTTGCTCATCTTTTGTCAGGCGGACTGAAACAGCATCTTCTTCTTCAACTTGCTGGCGTTTGGCTTCCACTTGTGCCTGCTGCACCGCATCTTTACGCTGGACGAGCGGACGAACCACTTTGCGCCACAGCAGCCAGGCGACAATCAGCACCACCAACCAACGGCCCGCGGACATCAACATTTCGAAGAAGGCTTGTTGCTTCCAGAACGGCAGTTCGTTGCTGGTTTCTTCGGTTGCGCTAAACGGTGAATTCACCACGTTAAGCGTGTCGCCGCGCTTATCGGAGTAGCCCATCGCTTCACGCGTCAGGTTCTCAATTTGCTTCATCTGGTCAGCGGTCAACGGCAAAGGCTTGCCATCCGACAACTGGCGGTAATTCACCACTACTGCCACAGAAAGGCGTTGCACATCGCCAGTGTTCAACTTGGTGTGGCGAATGGTGCGGTCGACTTCGTAGTTGGTGGTTTCATCACGCTGAGTGTTGCTCGAGCCGGTTTGAGCTGTAGTCGAAGTCGATTGGTTCTGCGGCTGCGCATTCGCCGCATTATTTTGCGGTGGCGTAGAAATTGGCGCGTTATTTGGCGGAGCAGGTTGGTTGGACAGCGCACCCGGCACGCCGCCTGGGTTACGGCCATTCACTTGCTCGCTTTGGTTTAACTGGCGTGAACGCACCGCCGACTGAGACGGGTCGCTGTTCGGGCGATACTGCTCTTCAGTCTGTTCTTTATTGGAGAAATCAATCTGTGCGGTGACCTGCGCGTGAACATTACCGCTACCAACAATGGGCGCAAGAATGGTTTCAATGCGGCGCTGGAAGCGGTTTTCGACATCCATCGCATATTTCAGCTGTGCGTCGTTCAGGTCACGCCCGGCAGTATTGGACTGCGTGAGCAGATGACCGCCTTGATCCACGAGCGTGACATTGCCCGGCGGCAAACCGGCAACCGCGCTGGAAACCATATGCACGACCGCGCTGATTTGCCCTTCATCCAATGCGCGGCCAGGTTCGAGGCTCAGCGTGACGGAAGCAGAAGGAGATTTTTGTTCGCGGACGAATAAAGAAGGTTTTGGCATCGCAAGATGCACACGCGCCGTTTTAACCGGGCCGAGGGTTTCGATGGTGCGGGCCAGTTCACCTTCCAGCGCACGCTGGTAGTTCACTTGCTCGCTGAACTGGCTGATGCCGAATTTTTCCTGGTCCAGCAATTCAAAGCCGACCGCTCCGCCTTTCGGCAACCCTTGCTGGGCAAGGCGCAGACGCAAGTCGTAGACTTTATCGGCAGGGACTTCAATCGCACTGCCGTTATCCGAGAAGCGATAAGGCACGTTCATTTGAGTCAATTGCGTGACGATGGCCCCACCGTCCTGATCCGCCAGATTGCTATAAAGCACCTTATAATCAGGCGCTTTTGCCCAGAGTACGAGGGCCATAATAATGGCGATAGTCGCGGCACCCGCAACCATCAGTGGGATTTTAGGATTTGCACGAATGCGGGTCAGCCACTCCTGGGTTTTGTTTTGTGGCGTTTGTGCCAGGCCAGCTGCGGTCATTGAGCACCTCGCGAGCGAGCGTAGACATCATTTTTAATATAAAGAGTGAACAAAACGAGCTCCCGGTTCGACAACCACAACAAAAGTTCCACATAGATGGCAACGTCATTATTTTCTTTTACAAAAATTTCGATGGCTGAATTAGCTCTATTTATTGCTGCTATTTACCGCCTTTATCCTATTGACAAGGTGTTAATCTTGCCGCGTTAAAAATTACTGGGGCAGGGGAAATGGCAATTCAGGGTATCGAAGGCGTACTTCAGCAGTTGCAGGCCACTGCACTGTCGGCGGGGAATCCGGTTCAAAATGTCGAGCCAAAAGTGAGCTTTGCTGGTGAATTACAGGCAGCACTTGGCCGAATCAGCGAGACACAATCCGCTGCCCGTACCCAGGCTGAAAACTTTGCCATCGGCAAACCCGGTGTTGCGCTCAATGATGTGATGGTCGATCTGCAAAAATCTTCAGTTTCATTGCAGATGGGCATTCAGGTGCGTAATAAGCTGGTATCGGCGTATCAGGAAGTGATGAATATGCAGGTTTAGTTGCTTAAGCTATTTGATATATATAGAGAATATTATCAAACTGCTTTTGCGTGGGGCATGGATGGGACAAATGACGATAATTTCTGGTTCAAAATTGCAATCTGGTCGCTGTCACTATCAGCCATCCATTTCCCATAAACCTGGTAAACCATCTGAGCATTTGAGTGGCCCATTTGCGAAGCGATAAAGTTCGGGTTGGCTCCGGCTGTCAATGACCAACATGCATATGTATGTCTGGATTGATACGCTTTCCGATAGCGTAATCCTGCCCGACGTATTGCAGCTCAGTGGGAGATATTAAAAAACCAGAGCCAGGCCAATCAGATTCTGGCCGCTGGATTTGAATCACTGGCTGGCAATACCTCCAATGCTTTCACGGGAATAATCACCGGAAGCATGACCGCAGAAGATGCCATGAACTCGCTCGTAAGTAATGCATTGAACAGCCTGATAAACGGCTTTGTTCAGATGGGTGTAGAGTGGATTAAATCAGCTGTCACCGGCAGCGCGGCGCAGGTAGCAGCAACGGCGGCCACAACATCAGCCGCGGTCGCCGGAACCGCAACCACCACGGCAGCAAGCACCGCAGCGGCAGCCACAACGACAGTTGCATGGACACCTGCTGCAATCGCAGCATCAATCGGCTCATTCGGCGGCGCGGCGGCAATCGGGATCGGCGCAGTTATCGCAGCGATGGCGTTATCAAGCTCTATCGCAGGTAAGCGCAAGAACGGCGGCCCGGTAGCGGCTGGCTCAATGTACCAGGTGGGTGAGGGCGGTATGCCTGAAATCTACCAATCCAGTAATGGCAGCCAGTACATGATCCCCGGCGATAACGGCAAGGTGATCAGCAACAAGGATATGCAGGGTGGAAGCGGGGAAATTAAGGTTTCCATAACCTTTAATGACTACACAACAGGAAGTCATTCATATGATGCTCAGGCCACTCAAAATGGAAGCGCTATTACTGTTCAAGCATTTATAATGGACATGAATCAAGGCGGCGAAATGAGCCAGTCAATATCCCAAAATCTTCAGGCTCCAAGAAAAGCGAGAGAATAATGGAAATTAAACCCGGCGAAGCAGGAAGGATGGATATTCCTTTAGGCAAGGAAACGGTGTTCACCCATAACAAGCCAGTAACTTATCAAGTAGCAACCTCGGGAGGTTCGCTGATTGAGGTTGAGCTACCTGGAGGCGTTGAATTCAAAGTAACCAGTGCGGGTGACATTAAATCTATCACCGTCAACATATTCGACTCACAAAATGGCCCGATTGAAATAGTTTAATAGAACCCGCTTCGGCGGGTTTTTTATTGCCTGGAGTAACCATGCCAATACCCTACCCGGACTGGCTACCGCTGGCCCAGAAGTCGAAAACACCAAAGCCAGATACCGGCTTTCGCACTGACCTGCCGCAAGTTGGCGCGCCAATATTCCAGAAGCTCACCGACGACCTGAAAACCGGATTCTCGCTGACATGGGTATTCACGCTGGCACAGCACCGTGCATTCATGCAGTGGTTGCGCAGCCCTAACTATCTGGACAACTGCAATCAGTGGTTCCTGATGCCAGTGGGTATAGGCTCGGGTGCATATGGTGAGCCTGAGATGCAGGAGCTTCACTTTACCGCTTACCCGACATGGAGCCAATCAGGATCAGTCTTCACTTGGTCTGGTGATGTTGTCACTCGCAAGCTGAATAACTCCGATGATGACTACGACGACATTGTTATCGAACTGCCGCCACCTTGGGCAAGCTTCCTAGATATTGTCGTGACCGGGTATCCAGATAATCGCGACCAAGAGTCTTTGCCGAGGTCTCCATAATGAATTTCAGAGAGTACAAGAGCCGCCGCCCGAACCGCATCCTCTACGACACAATCACCATCTACAGCGAAACTTTCGGCTATATCAGGCTTGTCAAAGACCAGATATTCGCCAAGACATTCGCCGGGCAGGTGTATCAGCCGTGCCGGATGGAAATTGCAGATAGCCCGCAGAGTTCGACGCCTGTCATTACTTCCACAGTGAAATTCAGCAGGCTGGCGACGGATTTCAAGCAGCAATTGAAACAGTGGAAGGCCTTCGATCGCATCGTGCCAATTCAGTTCACATACCAGCGCTTCGATGCCTCCGACATGAACGCGCCACTGAAGCCGTGGACGCTATTTGTGAGCGATATCAGTCTGGATGCAAGTGATGTCACCGTGTCGCTGACTATCAAGAACCCACTCAACGCCAACATCGGCATGCTCTATAACGTCGAAGAGTTTCCGGGGCTGCAAAATGCTTAAGTCTGAATTTCTTGAAAGGGTGATTGGTATACCCTGGCACAACCGCGCCTGCACATTCGAAGCGGCTGATTGTTGGGGTCTGGTAACACTCTATTTCCGGCACGTTCTCGACATTGAGCTGCACCACTCGCCTGACTACGAAGCGGGCAAGGACTTCATGACATGCTTTGAGAGTGAGGTTGTTTACTGGAGATCAGTGGAGAAGTTCAGCGACGGCGATATCTTCATTGCCTATTACGGCGCGCAGCCGGTGCATGTGGGGATGATTGTAGACGGCAGGGCGCCGCACAGCCGCGGCGAGAATGGAAATGTCCGTTCCGACCAGGTCCGCACCATCCAGAAATTATTCACGAAAACGGAGTTCCTCAGATATGCCGGTAATCGAAATACAGAGAGTGCCGGGGCTGCCGAAGCAACGGATGCATGCGCGCGCGGGAGTGAAGTTCAGCGAGTGGCTTGAAACAGCAGGTGTTCATTCTGATGTTCGGGCCATCATTAACGGCCGCGAGTTGCAGGATGATGATGACATTGATTTCTGCATCAGCGCTGACGACCGAATTCTCATCTTCGACCAGCCAAAGGGAGGCGGCCTGGTTAAAACCCTGCTTAATCCCTTCGAGCACCTCAATCCAATAAAATTCACGCAAAAGGTAATGGGCGCTTTCATCAAGCAGCCTAATGCTGGCGGCGGCGCGGCGGGACAAGCCAAGACTTCACCGAACAACAGCCTTAAGGGGCAAACTAACATCGCCCGTAACGGCGAGGCGCGCCCGGATAACTACGGCCTTGTTCGCGCTTTCCCGGACATGATTCAGCAGCTTATTTTCGAGTACGTGAGCAACAACAAAGAAGTGACTCAGTTCATGAACTTTGGGCTGGGCAAATACGATTACAGCTCCGTTCGCTATTCGGAAACTAACATCGGCTCAATGGCTGGCGCATCCTATACCGTTTACGGGCCTGGAGAGGTCATTCCGACCGTCATCGAGGGGTATCAGCTTGATGATGTCGACGGGCAGGAGTTACCCGGCCCGAATGAAAGCAGTGAGCTTCCAGTAGAGACGGCCACAGCCAATACAGTGGTGAGTGGTAGCTATACCAGTGGGCAAGTGGCAATGAAAATTGTCAGGCAGAGTGAGTTTGATTTCTTCAAAGACCTGCCACGACCATCACCGGTTAAGTTCACCATCAATATAACTTACCCCACAACTACCGGGTCGGTTACTCAGGATGTCACGCTAACCGGCAACCTGATCAACTGCATTGAAAGCGATGACGGCTCCGTAACCACGCCTGTTTATTATTACGAGTTCATATTCGATCAGCTAAACGGCCCCGGCGTGCCGATTGAAACAGCGACCATCAATACCACGAAGTTTGTGCTGATGCAGAACTCAGGGGTTTCAGTTGGCCCGTTCTTCTCGCCGCTCGTATCTTCGCAATTGTGGATACACACGCAGTCAAAATTAGGTGGGAATGACTACACCGACTGGCGTGTTGATATCTGGAAGGTTGACGATGACAACAACCAGATCCCCGGCACAAATCAGTCCTTGAGCTTCCATGTGCAAAACCCGCGAGACGACCTGTCGGACACATTCTACAGAACGGACAAGATAACGCCGCTGGCGGGTGAGGGGCGTTACTCCATTACGATGACCAGGACGAATAACAGCCATGACAGGAGCATCCTGGAAGTTGAGGAAATCCACGCTGTTAACGTCAGGACGAATGTGGTTCATCCGGATGACACAACGGTCATCATCAAGGTCAGGGCTACGGAGAACTCCACCGGGCGCGAAATGAAATATAACGCGCTCATTAATCGCCACACCATCAGCTACTCACTCAGCACGCAGTCAGTCGATTACACGCTGAGGCCGTCCCGCAAGTTTGCGGATGCCGTGGCACATACATGGCTGGTCATGGGCGGGCAGCCTGAAAACAATATTGACCTGTACGGCCTGTACCAGATTCAGGCTGAGATTGACGCGATAGACCCACGACTTGGACGCTTCGATTTCACCTTTGATGATGAAGATGTGTCGCTCGGCGCGCGACTGGAAACCATCTGCGACGCTGCCAGCGTAACGGCGTTCTGGGATGACGGCGTGATGTCATTTGTGCGTGACAAAAAGCGGACTACTCCGGCGACGGTATTCAACCGGAACAACACGGTTGAGGTGGGTTACTCACTCAGCTATGACATGACGCTGCCTGGTGGATTCGATGGTGTGGAGGTGCAGTACCGTGACCCGAACACAAACAAGCAGGCATTCATCCGCTACCGGATAAACGGAAACAGCATCATTTCTGGCTCGCCAGTGAAGGCGAGAAAGTTCGAGATGATGTATGTCCGAGACTCGTTCCAGGCTAACGACAGGGCGCTCAGAGAGTGTAAGCGCCTTATCTACTCACGCATGGCTATGAGCATTACCGCGCTGGCAGACGGGGAGTGGGTGGGCGTTGGCGACATGGTTCAGATAGTCGATACATACGACACCAACCAGCAGTCAGGCTATATCGTATCTCGCATCGGCAATGATTTTGAAACCAGTGAGCGCATCACTTTTGCAGGCTCAATGTTCGTGGTGGTCACGGACTATCTCGGTACGCCGACAGCGCGCTACCCGGCACGGCCTTTGCCAGATACCGCATTCGGCTTTAGCGCTGCCATCCCAGATATCGAACTCAACATCTATGACGGCATGAATGTTCAGTCACCGTCGCGTTACTTCATTGCTTCGACAGAGGAGCTTGATGCCACCAAGTGGGAAGTTACAGACAAGAGCCCCGGCACTGACGGCACCACAGCGCTAACAGTTCGCGAATATAGTGATCTGATTTACTCCTAAACAACCTTTAAACCCAACTCCGAACCCGGCCAATGCGCCGGGTTTTTTTATGGAAAAATTATGGCGACTACACCGACTACACCTACTCAACTTCCAGTTCCAAGCGAAAAACCACAAGACCTGAAATTTAATGCCGGGAAAATTGACGAGTTCGTAACGTCCATGGAATGGACGTACACGGACCGCTTTGACAATAAACATTACACGATTGAAGGCATTAATTACCTTGCACAGCAAGTAATGAGCTCCTTTGGATACGTAACTCTCTCAGGCGTCACATTTACAACCGGTGCGACAGTGTCCACTCCTAATGAGGTGCTTTTTAACACTGCCGATAATTCTTATTACAAGTGGTCAGGCTCATTCGCAGCAGGGCCGAAAATTGTACCTTCAAATTCGACACCAGAAAGCACCGGCGGTATTGGACCTGGGAAATGGTTAAATGTTGGCGACACGACGTTAAGAAGCGATCTGGCAGCGGGTGAGAAGGCAAATCTTGTTGGCTACACAAATCCAGAAAATGGAGATGAAAGCACAGTCGATGAAACGCTCACAGCAAAACTCCCAAATGTTATTGGCTCCGTAACTACTCCTGCGACCGGGCAAAAGTTTCTCTCACTAAAAACATACAGTGGCGATCACGATTTTTGTTATATCAATGGCGGGTCTGAAACTAAAGCCACGAAGAAATACAAGAAAACAGGCAATGCGACAGTAACTTTAAGCCCAGTAAATGGAGCCACTCCAGCGGCATTAACGGTGGACACGGTTGGGTATGTTGACCCGACATCACCAGACACGTCAGGAACGCCTGTAGCACCGCAGCGTACTTCATTAAGCCAACTTACATTTGAGGGTGATGACGCTGGTAGCGAGTGCGGGCTCGCTATTTTACAAGGGATGGAATTTAGGCTTGATCGACTTTCTTTCAGAAAAACGAAAATCGCGTTATGGATGAAGGATGTCTGGATGACTGAGATTACGGGGTTATCGGCGTGGGGGCAAATTCGTCATGAGGGAGGTACATCTACAACATATAAAAACTGTTTTGCAAAGGTTATTGACCCAACTGTAAATCACGGTGCATTCAGACTTAGTAATTTAAATTATTCAAACTTAATCAGCTGTGCTTCTGATGGCACATTGAACACGGCCTATTGGTTTGACAATTGCGATGCCGTGAATGTGATAGGTTGTGGGTGTGAGGTTCCAAGCGCTCCTCCTGGCGGTTATGGTGCAGCAATATCAATAATTAACAGCTGTAACATGGTATTTGATAGCTTTAGGTGTCTCCCTAAACCAGATGAGACGCAACCGTTGGTGGCAGTATTTTCCGACAACAGTATTGCATTTAATAATCTTTGCAATGCGACTTCTGGAACATATGGCTGGGATTTATTTGTACATGGAACTGGTAATATAATTACATTCAATGGTGGTAAATTTAATACAGGAGAAATACCCAAAGTTGGAGTTTCTGCAGCAGCGGCAGGTAGCAAGATAATTGTTAATACTAGCAGCAACAAATTTATTCATGTTGTCAGTGAGGGTAATGACTCTGTTATTTTTGAGCCATTCTCAGAATATCTTTCTATAGACTCAACAGTAGCTGTAACATTTGGCTCAACAACCACCGGTGTCACCACTGTGGCGAAGGATGTTAAATATAGAAAGGAGGGGGGGCTAGTAACTGTTGAATTTTATTTAGAGTTCAATGGGGGCCCAGGGCAAGCAGGTGTTATGCTTATGCGTAATCTTCCCTATGTTGCCAAAAATATTGCATCTGGAACGGTGTCAGTTACAAGAGATCTGCCATCCAGCCGAGGTCAGTTTACGGTTACAATAGACCGAGGTTCGAATTCTCTTCAATTCTTTAAATTTGCTAATCCTACTTGTACGGCTGTTAATGAGACCGATATTACTTCTACAACAGCAATCAGAGGAAGTATAACGTACACTGTCAATTCCCAATTCTACTAATGTGAATAATGGAATGCCGCTTCATCGCGGCATCCTTCAATCCTTAGTGTATTAAACCCAGCACCTCTTTTACACCTGAATACGACAGGTGACTTCCACCATTAAAAAGCCCGCCATTAGAATCAATTATTTTGCACTTTCCTTTCTCACATAATGCATCTGCTGGCCTGATTTTGTGAAGGCCGGGCATATTAGGAAGATACGCATCAATCTTGGCTGAGCGTTCTAAAACGGCATCATAAACTCCAGGGGTCGATGTGTATTGAGTGTGAAACTTATAGCCAATATTACGTAATTGACTGAAAACAAGCTTGCCGACATCCTCTGTTGGAGCTGGAGCGGGATAGATCACATAAACATCATGACCAAGCGCTATTAGTTTCTTGATATTTTCAGCATAAGATTTCCACGCCTCATCATCTCCTATTAGAACTCCACCGCTGAATTTCTGCCTTCCCATCTCTAAAGGATTGCTAACGCCGGCCTTAATTCCTGGGAAGAAATCATAGTTCACAGCAACAAGAATATTTTTTTTGCTATGCAGGTTCTCTATTTGTTTCCAGCGTTGCTCATTTACTACAGTACATTCTGGAGTATTACCAAACCACATATTGGTGAGGAAAGGACACTGCTCATAGGCTAGTGACATCAATCCTTTTCCATCTTTGGATAGGCTTTCCTGAAGGGCATATTCGTATTGGCCTGCAAAGCTATCGCCAATAGTAACCCAAGATTCGTCACCATATTTGCAAGGATTATCAAGAGAGCGGAGGCCGCAGGCATAAACTTGCTCACCAGTAAGAATATTATTTCCTGGTTGCGAGCTATCTGACATCCTTCTGAACTCAGGTTCTTTATACATCTCGTAAGTTTCTTTAACCAACCCCTGAAGACGATTAGGGAATCCTTCATATTTTTGCGTGGCGAAAGAGAATGCAATAATCAAAGAGGCAAATGCAGCCAAGGCGGTTACGCTGAATTTCTTCACATCACGCCCCCTGAATGGAGACTCGATGAATCTGTACGATGCATAAGCTAGTGCAAGCGAAAGCAATGTCAGCCCCGCAAAATCTTTCAGTGTTACATATTCATGCCGCATGAAGCGGAAGAAAACGAATACTGGCTGGTGCCAAAGATATAATGAATAAGATATTGCACCTATAAATACAACTGGACGTAGAGAAAGCGCCGCCGTAACAATGTCGTCATCATTTGCAAAGGCAATAATAAGACACGTTCCAATCACCGGTAGCAGTGTAATAAATGACGGATGTTGAACATGGCTATCAATAAACATCATGGCATATAAAACCATGAACATACCAAGAGTTGGGAGAGTTTTGCACGCAATGCCGCCCGGACCAGAGAGCGATAAGTTTCCATATTTCCGGATGCTGATAAATGACATCAAGCCACCTAAAACCAATTCCCATGCTCGTGGAGGAAGCGTATAGAATGCTAAGTCTGGATAGTTTGGTACTATATAATTTGCATAGAAGATGGAAATTATAGCCAAAGAAAGAAGTAGGGAAACTCTATATTTTTTGAAAAACCTATTGATAAAAAGTAAAACGAATGGGTAGAAAATATAGAATTGCCATTCTACTGCAAGGCTCCATGTATGAAGAAGCGGCTTAAAAATACTTGCGTTTGAGACATAACTATCTTCGCCCAAAAAATAATAATTAGATCCAAAATAAAGCGCAGACCTGAGAGATTCAGAGAATTTTATTAAGTCATTTGGGAGTAGTATAAAATATGCCGCTACTGATGTAACGGACAGCATGGCAATCAGCGCAGGAAGTATACGCTTTATACGCCGCCAAAAAAAATCTAGCAAAGAGAAAGCGTTACTATCAAGTTTGTTTATTATAATGTCAGTAATTAAATAGCCCGAAAGAACAAGGAATACATCAACTCCGAAGAAACCACCCTTGAAAAGTTTGATCCCAAACAAAGATATCCCGGCGTGATAAATTATCACCGCCATCACAGCCAGACAGCGCAGGCCATCCAGTTCCTTTCTGTACTTAAGCATTAATCTCTCTCTAATTACGAAAATTTTTTCGGAAGATTCTAACACAGCATCACTAACTTGCTGAACATATCAACCATATAACTGAGCCTCTACGTTTTTGACAATTGATCAAATCCCATTAGTGAATTACTGTATATAAACACAGTGAAAATTAAGGTGATCACCATGGGCTTCCCATCTCCAGCACTCGACTTCGAAGAAAAACGCGTCAGTCTTGACGGCATGTGCATATCAACGCCGAGCGCCACATATCTTGTGCGCGCGGCGGGAGCGCACTGGCGCGCTGGCATAATGAACGGTGCGCTACTCGTCTTGGATAGCAGCAAGCGCCCATGTGATGGCTCGATAGTTGTCGGAACGGTGCAGGGTACTTTCAGGGTGTTGAGGTACAAAAAGTTCCCCGAGCCTCATCTGGAAGAAATTGATCGCCCGGAGAGGAAATTCTCGCTACTGGATGATTTTGAAGACGATGGGGTGTTTGGCGTAGTGACATGGATACTCAACGATGCCAGGAATGGAGAGTTCGACGATGTGCCGGTGATGTGATGGGGCATGGATGGGACAAAAAATTAGCGCGAACTCTCATGAACTGTAACCTTTGTTCTGAAAGTTCGCGCTAAGCATCTGTCTTAATGCGTGATGTTCCGTGTATTTCCGTGTTCTACAAAATCAGAGCCTCATATGATGAATATGCAGGTTTAAATTCCCTTCATACTTGAAGCGGCCTCTGCGTTGGCTGCGCTCGCGCACCCAAATCACTTACTTTAGTAAGTGATTTGGGATTTACTCTCTTGCCGCCTTGATGCAGCTCCAATTATTTCGGGAATTGTGGTGCTTATTTTCTGCAATAACTAAAATTTGAAATCGCCTCAAATAACAGCAAGCTACTGAAACACTGGCGGGCTAAGTGCTTTAATGCGAAAATTATTTTTTCTCCGCAGTCGGGATAGATGATGAAGAAGATTGCATTATTGACAGTGTTGCTGGCGTTAAGCGGCTGTGTGCAAGTTGATGATTACCGCGAAGTGGTGAAAACCCCAGCGCCTGCCGGGCTTGCGAGTTACTGGCAGTCCGAAGGGCCGCAAAGTGAGATGGTCAGCCCAGAGGCGATAGCGACTCTGGTTGTCACCAAAGATGGCGACACGCTGGATTGCCGCCAATGGCAGCGAGTCATCGCTTTGCCGGGCAAACTGACTCAACGTTCAGACGATTTTTATAATGTGACGAATAAACGCGAAGTTTACAGCGTTGAGCGCGAAGGCGACACGTTGGAATATGCGGGCATGACGCTGAAACGTGTTGATCGCCCAACGCAGGAATGCGCCGATTATTTGCAAAAGAATCCACTCGAAAGCAAGTTACCGTAAGCGATAAATTCCCTCTCCGTGAATCGGAGAGGGGTTAATCGGCAACGCTACAACACCTCTTCAATCACCCAAACACTCACGCTGCCGCCGTTACAGGCAAACGTTGCGCTGCCGTTTTCATCGGTAGTGACGGTTTCTTCGCGGTTGCCTAAATAATCCCGCCAGTTTTTTCCGCCGTAGTTATCACCAAGGGTGATGACTTTTTCGCCATCGTCACCATTCGATAACACCACCACGCAACCCGGATACTCTTCTGTGCCGCTGCGGCTGAAAGCGATGCAATTGGGGTGATCAAAATAGAGCGTTTGCACGCCGTGAGCGAAAAGTTCACGGGCATGAATCAGGTCGTCGAGCTGTTCGATAACCGGCATGTCGATGTGATACGTTTCGCCATCGCCACCTTCATCGTCGTAACTGGCGCCAAATAAGTCCGGGTAAAACACGCTGGGCACACCGTTTTCACGCAATAAAATCAGTGCATAAGCCAGTGGTTTGAACCACGGTTCGACCGGGGCTTCGAGGGATTGCAACGGTTGCGTGTCGTGGTTGGCGACCAGCGTCACCGCGTGGAACGGGTCGGCTTCGACCAGCGTTCCGGTGAAGATTTGGCTCATGTCGTATTCGCGGCCTTCTTTGGAAGCCTGGTGGAACTTCATTTGCAGCGGGGCGTCAAACAGCATCGTTTTGCCCTCGACCTGAGCGATGTACTCCTGAAGTTTATCCACTTCGTGGGACCAGTATTCAGCCACGATAAACAGTGGCTGTTCAGCCACTTCCTGAACGTGCTCAATCCACTCTTTGTAGAACCAGGCCGGAATGTGTTTGACCGCATCCAGGCGGAAACCATTGCAGCCCGTTTGTTCCATCACCCAGCGCGCCCAGTATTTTAGCTCTTCCGTCACGGCGTGGTTGCGGAAGTCGATATTCTCGCCCATCAAATAGTCGAAATTCCCCAGTTCGTCATCCACCTGGTCATTCCAGCCGTCGCCGGTGTAGTCATTAATGATTTTGAAAATGCCGTCTTCGTGAGGGTTTTCGATATGGTCAACGCCGCTAAAGCATTTGTAATCCCAGATAAATTGCGAATATTTCCCGGCGCGGACGGGGAAGGTGTAGCGCGTCCAGGCTTCGCATTCGATAACCTCGGCGTCGATTTCATTACGGTTTTCTTCATTGACGCGGTTAACGCGAACCTGCTCTTTTTCGTCGGCACCCATTTTGTGGTTGAGCACCACATCAAGTACCACGGCGATATCATTTTCTTTTAAGGCTTTTATTGCGGCCTGCAATTGCGCTTTGTCGCCGTACTTGGTGGCAACCGATCCTTTTTGGTCAAACTCGCCCAGGTCAAATAAATCGTAAACATCGTAGCCGACCGAGTAGCCGCCAGAGCTACCTTTATAGGCGGGTGGGAGCCAGACCATATTGACGCCGATGTCGTTGAGCGTTGCTGCACGTTCGGCAACTTCCGCCCACAGCTTGCCGCCACCGGGGTAATACCAATGGAAAAATTGCAAAAGGGTTGGGTTTTTCATCGAGTCCACGCTCCAGGAGTCATTTAGCTGACCTCTGGAGTATGGAAGATTTTAAGCGGGACGCGGAATTACTTACTGAAGGCTTTGCGGTATGAAGCAAAATTATTGTGGTGCATCCGGCACCAGCAACTGGCCAGATAAATGTCCGTAAGTGTGATTCAGCGTTTGCTGGCGCGATGACTGGCCGATAAGCGAACTCAGTTCGTCCAGACGCTGCTGTAAAAGGCTTTTTAGCGCCTGCTCATTTGCCAGAATTTGCTCGAGGTTCTGCTGCAACATATCCTGCACGCTTTTCGCCGTCCCCGGAGGGATAGGGTTTGCATTCAGTATTTCGATGCCTTGCAGATAGGCGACTTCTTGCTCCAGCAATAAATCCCACTCGCCGCGCTCAGCCAACTCCAGCAACGACTGACTAAGCAGAACCACGTTCTGCCAGCGGCTGATCAGTTCTACATACGGAGACATTAGGCAGGCTCCCGCGCAGCGTTCAGAGGTGAAATCTGTTTCCAGGCATCTGCAATGTTGGTTAATAGCCCTTCGACTTCCTCTATTAATTCAACATCATTACGTAGGTTAGCCAGCATCAGACGGCGAATCATATAGTCATACAGAGACGATAAATTCTCTGCGATTTCGCCACCTTGTTCGTTATCCAGCCCCGCTTTCAGGCCGTTATCAATAATGTTGATAGCTTTGCTCAGTGCTTCCCCTTTCGCGGCCAGCTCTCCTTGCTGCATAAACAAGCGAGCTCTGACCAGGGCGCTTAATGCTCCATCAAAAAGCAAAACAATCAGTTGATGAGGACTCGCGCTCATCACGGCGCTTTCCACACCAATCTGAGCATATGCTTGTGTACCCCGCGCGCTGTACATAATTACCCCTTGTTATCAGGAACTGCTGGATGAGAATTGTTGAGTCAGATAATTGCTGGTGTTGTTCAGCTTGCTCATCATGGTATCGAGCTGCGTAAACTGAGCTTTATATCGGGCGATGGTGTCGTCGATGCTGGTACTGGTTGCCAGGTACTGTTTCGTCAGGCTTTTTAACGTGGCATTTATGCTGGTGGTGGCGCTGTCGATGATGCCATCATCTGCTAAGTAGCCTTTTACCAGGTTCGCAGTGGTGGTGGTGATGCCGGTAGTCTTGCCGTCTCCGACCAGTAATTTTTGAGTGTCTACAGAATTTTTGGTTAATGCATCACTCAGTTTTTTATCGTCAATCTTCAGCTTGCCGGTTGTTGGGTCTTGGGCAATGCCAATTTGGGATAATGTGCTAAATTTTGAGCCGGTGTCACCTGTCGTAAACTGGCCACGAATGCCTGTCTGAATAGTTCGAACTACGCTATCGCCAAGTAACACTCCATTCCCCGAGCTTTGATCTGCACCCGCTTCAACCGCACTGTATTTTGTCAGTGAGCTAAAGGTATCCAACATGGAGTTATAAGCGTCAACCCAGGTTTTTATAGCGGCTGTTGCTTTGTCATTGCTCTTTGCAACGGTGACGGTAGCATTGGCGACTTCTTTTGTCAGAGTTAAAGTAACTCCTTCCGGTGTATCTTTGACTGTATTACTGCCACTTTCCACTTCGATATTATTGATAGTGAGCAGGGCATTCTGCGCTGGAATGGTTTGAGTTAATCTTCCGGTGTTAGTGGAGGAATCATAACCAAGCAGATCATTGAGCTTGCTGTCACCTTTAACGCTAATCGTCATTGCCTTATCTGTCCCCGTTTCTGCGGAGGAGATAACTAGCTGATACTCGCCACTCTTATTTTTGATTACGCTGGCAGAGATACCACTATCAGCGGTATTAATTGCATCGCGAATGCCGTTTAGAGATGTTTGATCATCGCTAAGTTTGATTTCCAACGGTTCTTTACGACCCGGCTGGTTGATGACTAATGTACGGTCGGAAGAGGACACACTGCTTTGTTTATCTGTGGCGTTAGCACTACCGGTAGTTGCCAGTGATTGTGCTTGTGCCAATTGAGTAACACTAATGGTGTATTTCCCTGCTGCTGCACCAGCATCAGTGCTAACGACTAAATCAGTACTACTGCTGGTGACCGTGCTGCTTTTAAAAAGGGTAGCGTCATTTAGTGCTGTGTTAGCGGTCTGGAATTTTTCAATTGCGCTTTTAAGAGAACCGTAAGCGGTCAGTTTTGCGCTGTAACTGGACTGCTGCGCGGTAATTGGCGTCAATCGACCTTTTTCTGCTGTACTGAGGTTTGTTAACAGTGTATCCAGTGGCAGGTTGGAGCCGACCCCTAATGAAGAAACGCTAGCCATTATTATTCCCTTTTCATTACTAACAATTATTCACAGTGGTATCGGCAATCAGAGCGTAAAGTTTAATGATATTTATGCACAATTAATGGCGGGAATAATGACGGCGTTGCGGGTTATTTCTGCGGCTAGAGAAAAAGTGAAATTATTCTAAAGTTCGAAATTTACATGCCGATACAAGGGTTACGGTGCAAAACCGTGGGCAACAGCCCAACCCCATAATGTGAATTGATAAGGATAAAATCATGGCACAAGTTATCAACACTAACAGCCTGTCGCTGTTGACCCAAAACAACCTGAACAAATCTCAGTCTTCTCTGGGTACTGCTATTGAGCGTCTGTCTTCCGGTCTGCGTATTAACAGCGCCAAAGACGATGCAGCGGGCCAGGCAATTGCTAACCGCTTCACCTCTAACATTAAAGGTCTGACTCAGGCTTCTCGTAATGCCAACGACGGTATCTCTCTGGCTCAGACCACTGAAGGTGCATTGGGTGAAATCAACAATAACTTACAACGTGTTCGTGAGTTAGCTGTTCAGGCTACTAACGGTACCAACTCTGATAGCGATTTGAGCTCTATTCAGGATGAAATTACTCAGCGTTTGGGTGAAATTGACCGTGTGTCAAATCAAACTCAGTTCAACGGCGTAAAAGTCCTGGCAGCTGACAACACAATGAAAATTCAGGTTGGCGCTAACGATGGTGAAACTATCGAGATTCAACTGGACAAAATTGATGCTAAGACCTTAGGTCTGGATAGCTTCAGTGTTGCTCCTGCAGCAGTGCCTACAGCTAAAGATGTCACACTGAAAAGTCAAGCTGCCCCAACTTTAACAAACGTAGATGCAGCTACTGGTGATGTTAACGGTGCTGCGGGTGCTGCATTTGGTGCTACTTTCAAAACTGGTTCAGTAACTACCTACTTCCCTGGTGCGACTGATACTGGCGACACTACAGATGTTACTGGTACTCCAGCTACTAAAGTCTCCCAAATTCAAGTTGAAGGCCAAACATATTTCGTTGCTCAAGATGGGAATACCGCTGGTAACGAATTTTCATTATTGAAACAATCTGGTACCGGTTATGAGAAAGTCCAGGTTGATGGTAAAGATGTCCAGCTTGCTAACTTCGGTGGTCGTGTAACTGCCTTTGTTGATGATGCAGGTGTGGCAAAATCAGTAGATTTGAATACCAACAAAGTCGGCAGCGCATTAGCATTTAATGACGCCCCAATGTCCGTATACAGTGGTGGAAAGAACCTTGAAGTTCATCAGGTTTTGGATAATAAAGGCGCAGTTGTTGCAGGTGCGTATGCTGCAAAAACTTCTGATGGTAAATATCTGGCTGTAAATGTCGATACTGCAACAGGAAACACCTCTGTTGTTACAGACCCTAATGGGAAAGCTGTTGAGTGGGCTGTCGGTTCTGATGGCAATGCAAAAACCATCATGCGTGAAGATGATAAGATTTACAGTGCAACAGTTGCTGGGAATGCAGCAACAAAAGGCACTGAAATTGCTACTTCTGACCTTAAAGCTTTAACAACAACGAATCCTTTGGCAAAACTGGACGAAGCGTTAGCTAAAGTTGACAAACTGCGTAGCTCCCTGGGTGCGGTACAGAACCGTTTCGATTCTGCTATCACCAACCTGGGTAACACCGTAAACAACCTGACCTCTGCTCGTAGCCGCATCGAAGATGCTGACTACGCGACCGAAGTTTCCAACATGTCTAAAGCGCAGATCCTGCAGCAGGCAGGTACTTCTGTTCTGGCACAGGCTAACCAGGTTCCGCAGGGAGTGCTGTCTCTGCTGCGTTAAGTTTCATAAAAAACGCACATTCCTGACCCAACCCCGCGCTTGCGGGGTTTTTTCTTTATGCTTGTTACCCATAACCCCTAAATAACCCCTCATTTCACCCACTATTCTTGCGATTAAAAACCCTCCAGAAACGGATAATCATGCCGATAACTCAACTAACGCAGGGCTGTTTATCGTGAATTCACTGTATACCGCTGAAGGTGTGATGGATAAACACTCGCTGTGGCAGCGTTATGTACCATTGGTGCGTCACGAAGCATTGCGCCTGCAGGTACGCCTGCCCGCGAGTGTGGAGCTTGACGACCTGCTACAGGCGGGCGGCATCGGGTTGTTAAACGCAGTGGACCGTTATGATGCCCTGCAAGGAACGGCATTTACTACCTACGCGGTGCAGCGCATCCGTGGGGCGATGCTTGATGAGTTGCGCAGCCGTGACTGGGTGCCCCGCAGCGTCAGGCGTAATGCCCGCGGCGTTGCGCAGGCAATTGGTCAACTGGAGCAAGAGCTGGGCCGTAATGCGACGGAAACAGAAGTGGCAGAACGGTTGGATATCCCGCTCAACGAGTACCGTCAGATGTTGCTCGACACCAATAACAGCCAACTTTTCTCTTATGACGAGTGGCGTGAAGAGCATGGCGATAGTATCGAACTGATTACTGAAGAGCATCAGCAGGCGAACCCGCTGCAACAACTGTTGGAGGGGAATTTACGCCAACGCGTGATGGACGCCATTGAGGCGCTGCCCGATCGTGAAAAAATGGTGCTGACCCTTTATTACCAGGAAGAGCTGAATCTCAAAGAGATAGGTGCGGTGCTGGAAGTGGGGGAGTCGCGCGTCAGTCAGTTGCACAGCCAGGCGATTAAACGCTTACGCACTAAGCTCGGAAAGCTGTAGGCCGTACATTATAAGACGACCGGGATAACATCATGACGGTGCAGCAATTAAAAAAACGGCCATTAAGCCGCTTCTTAAAAGACTTTAAACACACGCAAACACATTGTGCACAGTGCGCAAAATTGCTCGACCGCATCACGCTTACGCGCCGTGGTGAAATTGTCAGCAAAACGGCAATCGCACAACTCGATACCTTAATTGATGAAAATGGCTGGCAGGTTGAGCGTCAGTCATGGGCGGCGTTGTGCCGTTTTTGTGGTGATTTGTACTGCAAAGAGCAGCAGCACTATTTCGATATCATCGGCTTTAAAGAGTATCTTTTTGACCAGACTGAGATGAGCCACGGCACTATCCGCGAATATGTGGTGCGCCTGCGCCGTCTCGGAAATCATCTGGCCTCGCAGAATATTCCCGCTCCTTCCTCCGCTAAAGGCTATTTCGACGACTCGCTTGAACCGTGGTTGCCGACAACCAGCACCAATAACTACCGCATTGCGTTGCGCAAGTACGGGCAGTTTCAAACCCTGAACCAAAATACCAGTGCCCAATACCAGGAAAATAAATCAACTTCTGATATATATTAAAATGGCATAAGTTGTAGCGTAGTGTTTTTGATTGATTATATTAAGTCGCTACAATACAACCAAATTATCAATCTTCGGGGTGACTATGAAATTTGCAATGGTAGGGCGTCAGGCGCTGATGGGCGTACTGGCAGTGGCAATGGTCGCGGGTGCGAGCGTAAAAACTTTTGCGGCAGAAAATTTACTTAATAAAGTGAAAGAGCGCGGCACGCTGTTGGTTGGGCTGGAAGGAACTTATCCTCCGTTTAGCTTCCAGGGTGACGATGGTAAGCTGACCGGTTTTGAAGTGGAGTTTGCCGAGCAACTGGCACAACACCTGGGCGTGAAAGCTGCGCTCAAACCGACCAAATGGGACGGTATGCTGGCGTCGCTGGACTCCAAACGCATCGACGTGGTGATTAACCAGGTCACCATTTCTGACGAACGTAAGAAAAAATATGATTTCTCCACGCCGTACACCGTTTCCGGTATTCAGGCGCTGGTGAAAAAGGGCAATGAAGGCAGCATTACCGGGCCGGATTCGCTGAAAGGCAAAAAAGTCGGTGTGGGCCTTGGGACTAACTACGAAGAGTGGTTGCGTGCCAATGTGCAGGGCGTTGATATCCGCACTTATGATGATGACCCGACTAAATATCAGGATCTGCGCGTAGGTCGTATTGATGCCATTCTGGTTGACCGCCTGGCAGCGCTGGATCTGGTGAAGAAAACCAAAGACACCCTGGCAGTAGCTGGCGCTCCATTCTCTCGTCAGGAAGCGGGTGTTGCCGTACGTAAAGGCAACGAAGACCTGGTTGAAGCGATCAATAAAGGTATTGCCGAGATGCAGAAAGACGGCTCTTTAGCCAAGCTTTCTGAGAAGTGGTTTGGCGCTGACGTAACAAAATAATTTCTCAAAACCTGAAAAAAGGTGCTGATTTCAGCACCTTTTTTATTTGTATTTGCGGGCATTTTGCCCGGCTGGTGCATAATGAATAAATCTGGATTTTATTCAAAGTGTAATGGAGTTGCTCATGTCACTGCACAATCTGACGCGCTTCCCGCGTCTGGAATTTATCGGCGCACCGACGCCTCTCGAATATCTGCCGCGTTTTTCCGATTACCTCGGGCGAGAAATCTATATTAAACGTGACGACACCACGCCAATGGCGATGGGCGGTAATAAGCTGCGTAAGCTTGAGTTCCTGGCGGCAGACGCGCTGCGTGAAGGTGCAGACACCCTGGTAACCGCTGGCGCTATTCAGTCGAACCACGTTCGCCAGACTGCGGCCGTTGCCGCAAAACTCGGCTTGAAATGTGTCGCCCTGCTGGAAAACCCGATTGGCACTAAGGCTGAAAACTACCTCACCAATGGCAACCGTTTGATGCTTGATTTGTTTGATGCAGAAATCGAAATGTGTGATGCACTGCATTCACCGGATAGCCAACTGGAAGAGATCGCCGTGCGCCTTGAAGCGCAGGGTTTTCGCCCGTATGTGATTCCGGTTGGCGGTTCAAACGCGCTGGGTGCTTTGGGTTATGTCGAAAGCGCGCTGGAAATTGCTCAGCAGTGTGAAGGCGCGGTGAATGTGTCGTCTGTTGTGGTCGCATCAGGTAGCGCGGGTACGCATGCCGGGTTGGCTGTAGGGCTTGAGCAAGTGATGCCTGATGTTGATTTAATCGGCGTTACCGTTTCACGCTCTATCGCCCAACAGTTGCCGAAAGTAGAAGCGTTACAGCATGCCGTTGCGCAGTCTCTCAGTGTCAGCGCAAATAATCCGATCGTGCTTTGGGATGACTATTTCGCCCCGGGCTACGGCACGCCTAACGAAGAAGGCCTTGAGGCCATTAAATTACTGGCTCGTCTGGAAGGGATTTTGCTTGACCCGGTTTATACCGGCAAAGCCATGGCGGGTTTGATTGATGGTGTGGCGCGAGAGCGTTTTAAAGACGACGGTCCAATCATCTTTATTCATACTGGTGGGGCGCCCGCGTTGTTCGCGTACCACCCGCACGTCTAAGTCATAAGAAAACAGGGTATCTATGCAAGAAAGTATTCAACTGGTGCTGGACTCCGCGCCATTCCTGCTCAAAGGCGCGGTATTTACGCTACAACTGAGCATCGGCGGTATGTTCTTTGGGCTGATTCTCGGCTTTTTACTGGCGCTAATGCGTCTGTCGCCATTCTGGCCGTTTTCGTGGTTATCGCGTTTTTACGTGTCGATTTTCCGCGGTACGCCATTAATCGCCCAGCTATTTATGATTTATTACGGCCTGCCGCAGTTTGGTATCGAACTGGATCCCATCCCGGCGGCCATGATTGGTTTGTCTCTGAATACGGCGGCTTATGCTTCTGAAACCTTGCGTGCGGCGATTTCGTCAATCGAAAAAGGGCAATGGGAAGCGGCGGCGAGTATCGGTATGACGCCCTGGCAAACGCTGCGCCGGGCCATTTTACCGCAGGCGGCGCGTGTGGCGTTGCCTCCGCTGAGCAATAGCTTTATTAGCCTGGTGAAAGATACTTCGCTGGCAGCGACCATTCAGGTTCCTGAACTGTTCCGCCAGGCGCAGCTGATCACTTCGCGTACGCTTGAGGTATTTACCATGTATCTCGCGGCTTCATTGATTTACTGGGTGATGGCAACGGTGCTTTCCACGTTGCAAAACTACTTTGAAAATCAACTTAATCGCCAGGACAGGGATCCAAAATGAGCGCCATCGACGTAAAACAACTGGTCAAAAAATTCCATGGGCAGACGGTGCTGCACGGTATCGATCTGGAAGTGAAAGCGGGCGAAGTGGTGGCAATTATCGGGCCGAGCGGTTCGGGTAAAACCACACTGCTGCGCTGTATTAATTTGCTGGAACAGCCGGAGTCCGGAACCATTAAAGTCGGCGAGATTACGATTGATGCCGCACAATCGCTTAGTAAACAGAAAAATCGCGTGCGCGAATTACGCCAGCATGTCGGTTTTGTGTTCCAGAGTTTTAATCTTTTCCCTCATCGGACGGTGATTGAAAATATTATTGAAGGGCCAGTGATTGTAAAAGGTGAGCCGAAAGAAGAGGCGATTGCGCGAGCGCGTGAATTGTTGGCAAAAGTCGGGTTGAGCGGTAAAGAAACTAGCTACCCGCGCCGCTTGTCTGGCGGTCAACAGCAGCGAGTGGCGATAGCTCGTGCGTTGGCGATGCGTCCGGAAGTGATTCTGTTTGATGAACCGACTTCAGCGCTTGATCCGGAGCTGGTGGGCGAAGTGTTAAGTACCATTCGCCAGTTGGCCGAAGAAAAACGCACGATGGTGATTGTGACCCACGAAATGAGCTTTGCGCGTGATGTGGCAGACCGCGCAATTTTTATGGATCAAGGGCGCATTGTTGAGCAGGGTCCAGCCCGCGAACTGTTTGCTAATCCTAAGCAGCCGCGCACTCAGCAATTTCTCGAAAAATTCCTTACGCAGTAAGTATGTTGGCTCTGTTCGGGGCCAACATTAAAATACATTAATAATTTTGATAAATGTGATAGCGTTAAACATAACTTTCGAGAATGATTTAAGTGTCAGGAGAAACGCCAGACATAATGGATGATCACAACTTTTTTCGCTGGCGACAGGATGTACTTAATATCTTCCAGTCGGTTACCGAGGCGGATGAAATAACAAAAATTCTTCGTCAGCAAACAGAATTGATGGAATTTGATTATTTCTCTCTGTGTATTCGCCACCCGGTACCTTTTACCCGCCCTAAAACGTCGCTCAGGTCGTCGTATCCACAAAGCTGGCTTGATCACTATCATGCTGCTAATTATTTCGCGATTGACCCGGTGTTGCGCCCTGAAAATTTCATGCGCGGTAATCTGCCCTGGGACGATGCGCTTTTTGGTGATACGCAGGAATTCTGGGATGCGGCGAGGGATCATGGTCTGCGGCGCGGCATCAGTCAGTGCGTGATGTCGCCGAATCGTGCGTTGGGATTTTTGTCTGTTTCACGCACCGCTAATAAAGGTAAAATATTAGCCGATGATCTCCTGCAAATGCGTCTGCAATATTTGGGTGAATTAAGCCTGATGACATTAACGCGTCTTAATGATTCAACAATGGACGCCGTAACATTGAAACTCAGTAAGCGTGAGCGGGAAATATTGCAGTGGACGGGCGAAGGGAAAACATCTGCTGAGATCGCGATTATTTTGTCGATATCAGAAAATACCGTGAATTTTCACCAGAAAAATATGCAGAAGAAGTTTAATGCGCCTAATAAAACGCAAATTGCCTGTTACGCCGCAGCGATTGGGATAATTTGAAGTAAAGGAATTGAGAGGGTAGTGCTAACAAAACGGCTGGAGAATAAGAACTCATCCAGCCGTTGTGCAGAGATTACTGACGGTAAGCCTGTTTGATTTGCTTAACAGTGTTACCAAACACCTCTGCATGGGACGAGTCTTCCATTTGAGCAATTTGCTTTTCCATTTTGATGATAACCTTGCCTGCATCGGCTTGGCCCATGGCTTTAAGCATCTGAGTCAGCATGGCTTTCAGGCAGGTGACTTCAATAGCCAGTTCACTACTGTTATCTGCAGTGGAAAAATCAGGAGTGCTCATTTGTGTTCCTCGGTCTCGGTTGGTACACCGTCATTTAGTGTAACGGCTTCGTAAGGCGGCGGAGTATAGCACACTCATAAACCATTTTATTAGTGCTTAAGCGTATAGCGTAGATTGCTATCTGTACGATGCAGTTGAATTGTTTTAAAGATGTTTATTAATAGTTAAAAAGCAGTGCATTTATCAACATTAAAAATACTTTAAATTATTATGGGTCATCGTTTTTTTTAATGTGAAAAGCATTTTTATTATTTGGCTGCATGAATTAAACAGCAGGAGTGTACAGTTTCCACTGTACAATTAAATTTCCAAAAGCAGTTTGAATTCTTAAAATCTGCTTTTAGATTTTAAAGTTGCCGAAAAACCCGTTAATATGTCCCGGTAATTTTAGCAGCGTAATCCCTTTTCTGGAGAGTTCCCCTTTGATCAACGTACTTCTTGTTGATGACCACGAACTGGTGCGCGCAGGGATACGACGCATTCTTGAAGATATCAAAGGGATCAAGATATCAGGTGAAGCAAATTGCGGTGAGGATGCCGTTAAGTGGTGCCGTAGTCATCCGGTTGATGTTGTCCTGATGGACATGAATATGCCGGGAATGGGTGGTCTTGAAGCAACACGTAAAATCGCGCGATATTCAAATGATATCAAAGTGATTATGTTGACGATTCACACCGAAAACCCGCTGCCAGCAAAAGTCATGCAAGCAGGCGCTTCCGGTTATTTAAGTAAAGGTGCCGCGCCGCAGGATGTTGTGAACGCGATTCGTTCGGTTAACGCCGGTCAGCGTTACATCGCATCCGACATTGCTCAGCAGATGGCATTAAGCCAGATTGAACCGGAAAAAACGGATACCCCGTTTGCCAGTTTGTCTGAGCGCGAATTACAGATTATGCTGATGATTACCAAAGGCCAGAAGGTCAATGAAATCTCAGAGCAGCTTAATCTCAGCCCGAAAACGGTCAACAGTTACCGTTACCGCATGTTTAGTAAACTGAATATCAGTGGCGATGTTGAGCTGACACACCTTGCAATTCGTCATGGTTTATTTAGTGCGGAGACGTTAATCAGTAGTGAGTGAAATTTTTGACCCACGCGCTTTTCTCAAAACTGTCACCAGCCAACCTGGCGTCTATCGCATGTATGACGCCAGCGAAACGGTCATTTATGTTGGTAAAGCCAAAGATCTAAAAAAGCGCCTGTCGAGCTATTTCAGGAGCAATCTTGCCAGCCGTAAAACCGAAGCTCTGGTGGCATTAATCCAGCATATTGATGTGACGGTGACTCATACCGAAACAGAAGCGCTGCTGCTGGAACACAACTACATCAAGCTTTATCAGCCACGTTATAACGTGCTGCTGCGTGATGACAAATCCTATCCTTTTATTTTCCTCAGCGGTGATACACATCCGCGGCTTGCTATGCACCGTGGAGCGAAACACGCGAAAGGCGAATATTTCGGGCCTTTCCCGAATGGCTATGCCGTGCGTGAAACGCTGGCGTTGCTACAAAAAATCTTCCCTATTCGCCAGTGTGAAAACAACGTCTATCGCAACCGCTCGCGTCCTTGTCTGCAATACCAGATTGGGCGTTGCCTGGGTCCGTGTGTGGCTGGTTTGGTCAGCGAAGAGGATTACGCTCAACAAGTTGAATATGTGCGTTTATTCCTTTCCGGAAAAGATGACCAGGTTCTGAATCAACTGATTGAGCGAATGGAACAGGCCAGCAAAAATCTTGAGTTTGAAGAAGCCGCGAGAATTCGTGACCAGATTCAGGCTGTACGTCGCGTCACGGAAAAACAGTTTGTTTCAAATACCGGCGACGACCTGGATGTGATTGGCGTCTCCTTCGATGCTGGCATGGCGTGCGTACATGTTCTCTTTATCCGTCAGGGGAAAGTGTTGGGTAGCCGCAGTTACTTCCCGAAGGTGCCAAATGGCACGGAGCTTGCGGAAGTCGTTGAAACGTTTGTGGGGCAGTTCTATTTGCAAGGCAGCGCGATGCGCACATTGCCTTCTGAAATTCTGCTCGATTTCAACTTGCCGGATAAAACATTGCTTTCTGACTCCCTGACTGAGTTAGCCGGGCGGCGAATTAACGTGCAAACCAAGCCTCGGGGCGATCGTGCACGTTACCTGAAACTCGCCCGTACCAACGCCGCAACGGCTTTGGTGACCCGACTGGCGCAGCAGTCTACGATACATCAACGTCTGGCGGCCTTAGCCAGCGTGCTGGAATTACCGGCCATTAAAAGAATGGAGTGTTTTGACATCAGCCACACGATGGGTGAGCAGACCATCGCTTCCTGCGTGGTTTTTGATGCCAATGGTCCATTACGGGCTGAATATCGTCGCTACAACATTGAAGGGATCACGCCTGGCGATGATTACGCCGCGATGAATCAAGTTCTGCGCCGCCGTTATGGTAAGGCCATTGACGAAAGCAAAGTGCCAGACGTCATTCTTATTGATGGCGGTAAAGGGCAATTAGGGCAGGCGAAAAAGGTATTCGCGGAGCTGGATGTGCCGTGGGATAAAAATCATCCTCTGCTGCTGGGCGTGGCGAAGGGCGTTGACCGTAAAGCTGGCCTTGAGACATTGTTCTTTGAACCGGAAGGCGAGGGCTTCTCGCTGCCGCCAGATTCCCCGGCGCTTCATGTCATCCAGCATATCCGTGATGAATCCCATGACCACGCGATTTCTGGGCATCGTAAAAAACGCGCGAAAGTAAAAAATACCAGTGCTCTGGAGACTATCGAAGGCGTTGGTCCGAAACGTCGCCAGATGTTGTTGAAATATATGGGGGGATTGCAACCATTAAAGAATGCATCCGTAGAAGAAATTGCAAAAGTGCCAGGTATCTCGCAAGCGTTAGCAGAAAAGATCTTCTACTCGTTGAAACATTAAGGCCTCTGTAGCAACATAGAGACAATTTCCACTTACGACAGACAGTTAACCAGCACTATGCAATTTAATATCCCAACATTGCTTACTCTGTTTCGTATCGTCCTTATCCCATTCTTTGTGCTGGCATTTTATCTGCCGTTTAGTTGGGCGCCATTCCTATGCGCGTTTATCTTCTGGTTTGCCGCTATCACTGATTGGTTCGATGGTTTTCTGGCTCGCCGCTGGAACCAAAGCACGCGTTTTGGGGCCTTCCTGGACCCGGTAGCGGATAAAGTCATGGTCGTGGTCGCGCTGGTGCTGGTGGTTCAGCACTATCACGCATGGTGGGTCACGCTGCCTGCGGCGACTATGATTGCTCGTGAAATCATTATTTCTGCGTTACGTGAATGGATGGCGGAAATCGGCAAACGCAGCAGTGTGGCGGTTTCCTGGATTGGCAAAGCCAAGACCATGGCACAAATGCTGGCGCTGATAGGAATGCTCTGGCGTCCAAATATGTGGATCGAGTACACCGGCATCGGTTTGTTCTTCATTGCTGCGGTATTAACTTTCTGGTCAATGTTCCAATATTTGGCCGCCGCAAGGGGCGATTTGCTCGAACCGTGATCGGTCCGGTGCAAATTTCAGCAAACGGAACGCGGTGGTGGAAAATTTCATTGACTCACCGCGCCATCTAAGTAGAATGCAACGCATCGAACGGCAGCACAGCTTGCCAGAAGATAGTAAAATCAAATGATTAGCGTAAAGCTTCATTAAAAGATTTTGCGGGAATAGCTCAGTTGGTAGAGCACGACCTTGCCAAGGTCGGGGTCGCGAGTTCGAGTCTCGTTTCCCGCTCCAAATTTATGTAGCAGAAATTCTGTTACAGCCTGCAAAGGTAAAAAGTTTTGGCGCGTTAGCAAAGCGGTTATGTAGCGGATTGCAAATCCGTCTAGTCCGGTTCGACTCCGGAACGCGCCTCCACTTTCTTCCCGAGCCCGGGTGGTGAAATCGGTAGACACAAGGGATTTAAAATCCCTCGGCGTTCGCGCTGTGCGGGTTCAAGTCCCGCCCCGGGCACCATGGGAATAAAAGCTATAAAATCAATGATAAAGCAGTGTCGTGAAAACCACCTTCGGGTGGTTTTTTATTGCCTGAAATTCACCTTTCTGTCATTTCTCCTCAAATCGACTCCATACACCTTTTCTTCATCCGTTTTGGCTACCTCCCGCTCCGCTGATCCTCAAGAATATGACTACCGTCACATTCCATCATGAAAGAATAAATTATTCCTTTTAAAATTATTTGTAATAATTAATTATTCCTTCATCTGTGAGGTTCTCTTCATTTAACCTTTACGCCACGGCAAGCCATGTTAACAAACCACTGCGAGACACTGATGAAAATTGATTTATCTGCCCTGACTACCGAAGGCCGCAACACTGATAGTGAAAACATCGACATGCTTTCGACCGAGGAGATGTTGAGAGTCATCAATAAAGAAGATCAAAAAGTCGCTCTGGCTGTCGAAAAGACCATTCCGGCCATTACTCAAGCCGTTGACGCGATTGTTGGGGCTTTCCAGAAAGGGGGGCGCTTAATTTACAGTGGCGCGGGGACGTCTGGTCGCCTGGGTATCCTTGATGCCAGTGAATGTCCACCGACTTATGGCACTCCACGAGAGCAGGTTGTCGCGTTGATAGCCGGTGGGCATCAGGCCATTTTGCAGGCCGTTGAAAATGCGGAAGACAACCTGGCGATGGGCGTAGATGACCTCAAAAACATTCAGTTCAATGCCTCTGACGTGCTGGTGGGCATTGCGGCAAGTGGGCGCACACCATATGTGGTCGCGGCGCTGAATTATGCCAAAAGTCTTGGCGCAACAACCGTGGCATTGACCTGCAACGCTGGCAGCGAAATCACACAAATAGCGGATATCGCCATTACGCCAGTAGTCGGGGCTGAAGTGGTGACCGGATCGTCTCGTATGAAAGCAGGCACAGCTCAAAAACTGGTGCTCAATATGCTGACTACCGGCGCAATGATTCGCAGCGGTAAGGTTTACGGAAACCTGATGGTTGATGTCGAGGCCACAAACCAGAAGCTGGTTCAACGCCAGATTAATATCGTGATGCAGGCGACGGATTGCGACCAACCAACCGCTTCCGATGCGCTACGCAGCTGCAACGGGCACTGCAAAACAGCGATTGTTATGGTTCTGGGAAATCTCAGCGCGACAGAAGCAAATCAACTTCTCAATGAGAGCAATGGATTTATTCGCAAAGCATTAACCAACAGGACGAGTGAATAATGGCCAAAATCACGGAACAGATGATTGCCTCAATTCTGCAACTGGTCGGCAATAAAAATAATGTTCAGAACTGCGGAAACTGTATGACGCGGTTGCGCTTGACGCTGAACAACGACCAGTTAATTGAACATGACAAATTGAAAGCGCTCCCGGGAGTTTTGGGCGTGATTAATACCGACGACCAACTGCAAATTATTCTGGGTCCAGGGAAAGCGCAAACCGCCGCAGAAATGATGAACCTGATGATTAATTCGCAGGCTGATGACTCTGCAGAGCCCGCGGATCTGCGTTCGGTAACCAGTGACAACAAACAAAAAATGAAGGCGAAACAAACCAGCGTGGTGCATCAGTTTCTCGCTAAGTTTGCCACCATCTTTACGCCGCTCATTCCGGGTTTTATCGCGGCGGGCATGTTGCTTGGGTTCGCCACATTAATCGAACAAAGCTTGCTGGCAGGTGCAGCTGAAAAGAATGCGACAATCGTTCATATCGTTGGTTATATGAAAATATTCGGTAAAGGGTTATTCACCTTCTTACCTATATTGATTGGTTACAACGCACAGAAAGCATTTGGTGGCTCAGGGGTCAACGGGGCGATAATTGCTTCTTTATTCCTGTTGGGCTATTCCCCGAACGCGACAGTCGGGTACTTTTCCGGCATCGATAATTTCTTCGGTATGGGCATCGACCCGCGCGGGAATATTATTGGCGTGTTGATTGCCGCCATTTTGGGCGCGTGGATTGAACGCCAGGTGCGCAAAATTATTCCTGATAACCTCGATATGATCCTCACTTCATTGTTGACGCTGCTCATCACCGGCGCGCTGACATTTACCGTCATCATGCCGTTCGGTGGCGAGCTGTTTAAAGGGATGTCATGGTTATTTTTACACCTGAACGGTAACCCGTTTGGTTGCGCTATTCTGGCTGGATTGTTCTTGATTGCCGTGGTGTTTGGGGTTCATCAGGGATTTATCCCGGTCTATTTCGCGTTAATGGATGTTCAGGGCTTCAACTCTTTGTTCCCCATTCTGGCTATGGCAGGTGGCGGGCAAGTCGGTGCGGCACTCGCTCTTTACTTCCGCTCGGCGAAAGATTCTGCCACGCGTATTCAGGTCAAAGGTGCCATTATTCCGGGTCTATTGGGGGTAGGTGAACCCTTGATTTATGCGGTTACACTGCCTCGTGTGAAGCCTTTTGTGACCGCCTGTCTCGGTGGTGCTTGCGGCGGTTTCTTCATTGGTCTGGTGGCATGGTTGGGTCTGCCAGTCGGTTTAAATACCGTGTTTGGCCCATCAGGACTGGTCTCACTGCCGTTGATGACATCGCATGAGGGAATTTATGCCGGTATGGGCGTGTATGCCGTCGGGATAGTTATCTCGTACGCCAGCGGTTTTATTCTGACCTGGTTCTTTGGCCATAAAGATGTTGATCTAGCTTAAGATCATGGGCAGGCGGCTTCCCCCTTCAACTCATATTGCCGTTTGCCCACTTTTATTACCGGAGTAAGCCGGATTTATATTGCCTGAAAATCCTCTTTACTGACATCATTCACCCATTCCGCTAACCCGGCCAGAAAATCGAATAATCTCAGGAGTAAATATTATGAATCACGGGCCTCTAAACGAAGAAGAACTGGAATGGCTGGATGACACGCTGACCCAATACGGCAACGATGATTCTGTGCTGGATGTCTCTGAACTGGACGGTATGCTCACCGCGATACTTTCTGCTCCAACCGTGCTTCCGGCAGCTCAGTGGCAATTAGCGCTCTGGGGTGGGGAAGATCAACTCCCGAACTGGGAGTCTGAAGAAGAAATGAATCGTTTTAATTCACTCGCCCTGCAACATATGAATGATATTGCAGAGCGTTTACGGGATGCTCCAGACCAGTTTGAACCCCTTTTCGGTTATCGCGAAATGGACGGCAAAGACTACACCATCGTGGAAGAGTGGTGTTTTGGTTATATGCGCGGATTAACGCTAGTTGAGCGTACAGCGTTGCCAGCAGCACAACAAAAAATGCTAGATGTCATTGCACTTCACGGCAATGAAGAGAGCATTACCACGCTGGAAAAAATGACCGAAGAAGAATATGAAGCCAGTCAGGCAGAAATTGGGCCTGCGGCATTACAGCTTTACCATTACTGGCAAGAACAGCGTGGCGCTGAGTCCAAAACGTTACATTAATCACAACTGCAAAATATTTGTTCTGAACAATCAGGCAGCGATTTAGTGCGTTGCCTGGTTTGCCTGCATATCTTCCGAACCTTCCTTCTCTTGCGACATAAATTAAAAAAGCAGGGCTAAATGTTGCTCTCGCTATCCCCTGCAAAACAAACCCCCGCATCGCATAGCCCAGAAAGTCACACCGGTTGAAAATCACCTCATGTCAGTAACATTGCCTTTTACAATTCCTAACACCGAAGCCGCGGAAAATTTACAATATGATATAATCAGGTGAGAAAGGAATGTATCAATAACGATAATTCAATGAATAATGAGTCTAACGATGCTGAGCAATTCACTGAAAATTACCCATGGAGGGTACCCGGTATTTATCAAGCTGGCAGACTTTGT
Source organism: Buttiauxella agrestis ATCC 33320 (assembly GCF_000735355.1). Lineage (GTDB taxonomy): Bacteria > Pseudomonadota > Gammaproteobacteria > Enterobacterales > Enterobacteriaceae > Buttiauxella > Buttiauxella agrestis. The sequence continues at coordinate 345,422 of NZ_JMPI01000030.1, read as the reverse complement.
CGCTATTACCACGGTTTTAATAATCAGCGCATGGTTATTAGCGATAGCGCCTATGAGCATTGTTATAATGTACAGCTTACTTTTTGCTACCTCTTTTTTGTTATTCGGGGAGTACACTGAGCTTTACATTCGCAATCTCAAAAATATGAGATTGCGCAGTCAACTTCGCTTGTTTTTGTGCACATTTCTATCTATCTGCTTTGTAGAAATTATTCGCATCTTGACCGGTGGGTTGCCCTCTCTGGGATATTTGAGTGCGCTCGAAAACCCATTTATACCCGCTGTATTGCTTTGGTATCTCATCTCACTGATTCCGCTCTATTTGATCCGACTTTTTGTTTTTAAGTATTCCATCAGGAAAAATATTCGCGTGGCCATCGTTGGGGTAACGGCGAATGGTCTGGCTGCGGAAACAGCATTACTGAAAGAATATTCCAATATGCATCTGGATTTGGCTTTTTACGACGAACGAGATGCATCACGGTTTAGCGATCTGTTTGCACAAATAAAAAGTCCATTCAAAGGCTCGGTTAGCGGCCTGGTGGAAGACGCACAGGCGGGGAGGGTAGATGAAATCTATATCGCCTTACCGATGGTTGCGCTGGAGCGCATACGCCATTTTCTGGCCGTGATGTCAGACACCACGGTTGATACCTACATTGTGCCGGACTTCAACTCCTACAGTACGCACATGTCGCAGTTGCGTTCGATAGATAACTTGCAAACGATCAGCATTTTCAGCTCGCCGTTTGAGGGGGTGGGTTCCTTTATAAAACGAGCCGAAGATTTAGTGCTTGGCAGTATTATCCTGGTCATAATCTCTTCGTTGTTGCTGGTGATAGGCATCGGCATCAAACTCACATCGCGCGGCCCGGTATTTTTCAAACAAGACCGTTATGGTTTGAGCGGGCAAAAAATTAAGGTCTGGAAGTTTCGAACCATGCGCGTGATGGAGAATTCGGACACGGTCATTCAGGCAACCAAAGATGACCCACGCGTTACGCCGTTTGGCGCATTTTTACGCCGCACATCGCTTGATGAACTACCTCAATTTTTCAATGTAATACAAGGCAGTATGTCGATTGTCGGTCCGCGTCCGCACGCGGTGACACATAATGAGCAATATCGTAAGCAAGTAGAGAACTACATGATTCGCCATAAAGTTAAGCCTGGGATCACAGGTTTAGCGCAAATTAACGGCTACAGAGGCGAAATCGACGCATTATATAAAATGGAAAAACGTGTCGAATACGATATCGAATATATTCAAAACTGGTCATTATGGTTGGATATAAAAATCATAATTAAAACTATTTTTAAAGGATTTGTCGGCAAAAATGCATATTAAATATATTGTTGCTGCCGGAATGGTTTTATCACAACCGGCCATAGCGGACTTAACACCGAAATCGCATATCGGCATTGCGGGTATTGATTTTCAAAGCAATGTTGGGGTGAATTACGGTCGTGAAAGCAATGTGACTTATCAGCCCTATGATAACGACGCGATTAGCTCAGATTTTGTGAGCGTAACGCCGATGTTGAGCATGATCGGCGAGCGCTACCAGGATAAATATCTACTAATGTACTCGGGTGATTATCGCAGTTATAACAGTGACTCTGCTGATAATTACGCTGACCATTTCTTCCGTTTTAATGGTGTCTGGCGATATGGGCAAATGCATGGCCTGATGTTTAACATTGAAGACTCTTTAGGCCATGAAGAACGTGGGCGCGGAGTGACTGAAGGTTTTATACCTGAGCAATTTCAAGAGTTTGGTGTTAATTCCCCCCTAAGCACTAACTTGCTTAATAGCGAATTACGTTACAGTTACGGGGCGCCAGAAGGGCGTGGAAAAGCAGAAGTCGCGCTGCTGTATAAGAAATTACGATTTGGAAATACTCAGGATACGCAAAATACTGATGAGGATTTTTACAATTATATTCGCGAGCAGGAATGGCACGAAAATAGCCTGATTGCAGAAATTTTTGATCAATACACATCACAAACACGCTTCCGTTATAGCTTTATTACCAACCAGCGGCATTACGATAATGCGTCAGAAAAAGACAGTAACGAATATTATTTGCGTTATGGCGTGAAATCGCAGCTGACGGGTAAAACCAACATCGATATGAATCTTGCATGGCTGTATAAAACATTTGAAAACAATCCCAACTCGCAAGATTTTAATGGACTAAACTGGGATATTCAGGCTGAGTGGAAACCACTCAAACAGTCTATTTTTACAGCACATACCTCGCAGCGCATTAAAGACCCTTCGGAAGTGGGGGGGTATATTCTGGTTTCTCAGTACGGTATTTCTTACCAGCATTATTGGTTAGATGATCGCTTCTCTGCCTTGTTAGATTACTCGTACACCACGGAAGACTATAAAAAACAGGACAAGGACAGGAACGATAAAGACGGCGTATTCACCGTCACCATGAGTTATGACTTCAGACCTTCTATTAATTTTGAACTTAAATATCAGATAGATACATTGCGTTCAAATAAAGATACCGATTCGTTCTACATCGGTCCTGACGACAACCGGGAAGTCCTGAGAACGTTGGGTTATGACAACTCGCTGATAATGTTTACAGCTAAGGTGCAGATTTAAAATGAAAATAATTAAACTGTGGGCATTTTTATTACTCAGTACACTTTTGGCCGGATGTAGCACCTCGACGCCACCATTAATGGATAGCCCGGATGCTGGCTCAAAAGGGTACCAACTTGATGCGGGTGATGCTGTGAATATTACCGTTTACGGCGAACCCGATATGACAATGAAATTTTTAATCGATAAAAGTGGAACGATTACTTTCCCTTATATTGGTGAGTTAGTTCTGAAGGGTAAAACGCCTGAACAGGTTAGCGAAGAGCTAACAAATCGTTTGCGCGGTGATTATCTGCAAAACCCAATGGTGTCGGTGAGCATCACCGATTTCCGTAAATTCTATATCTCAGGTGAGGTGGCAAACCCTAATGGGTACGCTTACGAACCGGGTTTGACCGTTGAGAAAACCATTGCACTGGCGGGCGGTTTCACTGACCGGGCTGACCGCAAAGATATCAACATCCGTTTATCTGGCACTAACCAATTACTTGAAAACGTGGACGTAAGACACTCCGTTCACCCAGGCGACGTCGTGATCATTGGCATGGGGTTCTTCTAACTATGAAACTATCAATAGTGGAAAATGGCAAGAACCGGGAAAGCTCAATCGACTTCTCAAGATTTGCCAAAGAATTGAAAAAGAACAGTTGGAAAATCCTGCTCGCGGGTGTGATTGCGGGGGCAATCGCTTATCCGCTTATCAGCATGATGACGTCGAAATATGTCTCAACGGCAACGGTGCTGGTGAAAGCGCAGCCCGATAATATTTCGCCATTCCCGCAAGTTGATGGCTATGACTCGACACGCAACGGCTACTACGAAACACAGTATGCGTTAATGCAGTCGAGAATTGTGTTGGAGCAGGCAGTCAAGAATTTGAAACTGGATGAAAATCCCGATTTCAACGGCGTCAAAGCAGGGAGCAAACAGGTTAACACCCCTGAGAATCAACAACAGCGCGTCGATCGTGCTTTGAAAACGATGCTCAAAAACCTGACGTTCAACCCGGTTCGCACCACTCATCTGGCGACTATTTCTTACGAATCAGCCTCGCCACAGCTTGCAGCAGAAATCGCAAACGGAGTGGCACAGGCGTTTATTGACTACACCGTTGAACAAAAACGGACGAATACGCTGAAAGCTCGTGAGAGTAATCAGCAGCGAATGGATGAGTTGCAAAAGCAGATAACCGAGCAAAAACTGGCGATTAATGACTATCTGAAAAAAGAAGGTCTGCTGACCTTTCGTGGCGTCGATGGTTTTGAAACAGAACAGTTGGGCATCGTCACCAATCGTTTAGCCGATGCCACTCAGCGTCGTATTGCGGCGGCTTCGCTGTATAACGAAGTACGCCAGAATGCCGGAAAATCATTGGAAGATGTGATCTCACTGCCCGCAATTTCTAGTCACGCACAAATTCAGGACTTGCGTATTGCGCTCATTCAGGCGAAACGTTCGCTCTACGAACTACGAAAATCGTATGGCCCGAAACACGCTAAAATTCTGGAAGCGCAGGCTCAAGTTCAGGCGATTCAGGATCAAACCTCACTCGTCCTGGGCGAGCTGGAATCGGGGTTACGTCAGCAGTATCAGGCCGCGTTGACTGACGAAAATAGCTATCAGCAGCAATTGGATCAGCAAAAAGAAATCTTCCAGAAAATTGCATTGAAGCGCGATGGCTATAATGGCCTGAAACTGGCGCTTGATAAAACCGAAGACATGTACAAAGCACTTTATCAGCGCACCCAGGAGCAGTCTTTATCCGGCAGTTACGCCGACGCCGATGCAGTTTTATATGACCCGGCGGTGCCAGCCGATCGTCCAGCGAAGCCGAATAAGTCTCTGCTGCTGATCATGGTTGTGATGCTGGCGCTGGCGTTCTTCATCATGTACATCATTGTGAAAACCGCGATGGACAGCACCATTAATAATCTCAGCCAAATGCGAAAACGTTTGAAACTCGAACCTTTAGGCGAGATTCGCCGTTATCCAGGTGTCGGGAGTCGGGCGCAAATCCGCGACGTTATTGCCAATAACCCATTGAACGCCGACATCATTCACAGCATTCGCACGCGTATTATGCTGGATAATCGGCAGCTTCAAACCATAGCAATTACTTCTTCAGAACACGGCGAAGGGCGCACGCTGCTGGCGAATTTGCTGGCTAACTCCTTTAGCTTTGATCAAAAAACGCTGTTGATTGATTTAGATTTTTTCAATAAAGATGGACTGTCGAGTGAGCTGGCAAAACCAGCGGCACCCGGCGTTGCCGAGCTGCTTCGTGGTGAAGCGACGCTTGAAAATCTGAGCGTTAAGGTGAATGAGAATCTTGATTTTCTGGCGCGCGGCAATGCCAAAGTCTCATCGTTACTGATGCTGTCTTCAGAAAATCTTGAGCATTTGATGCGTGAGTTAAGAAGCCGCTATCAACGCATTATCATTGATGTCGCTGCGCTCAACCAAAGCCAGGATGTTCAACTGATTAGCCGCGTAACGGATGGCCTGATTTTCGTGCTCAAAGCCGGGACGGCGCCTGCGGAAAACATTAGCCAGACGCTGGATAAAATCGAATCAAACCAGTCGGTTATTATTGGCGCTGTCATCAATCAGGTGATGGATAAAAATCTGGAAACGAAAGAGGGATTACGCTCACTTAACCTCCAGACGAACGAACTGATGCACGGTACAGGTCAGTTATGAGTTTACTCAGGAGCGCATCCACTATAGCCGGTTCATCAGTCATTTCGCAGTTGATTGGTGCACTGTCTATTTGGTTGATTTCGCACAAGTATCATCTGGCGGAAGTGGGGCTTTACGCGCTCAATTATAGTATTGCGTTGATAGGTGCTCAGGTTTGTACCTTTGCATCACAGCTATTGATTCCCAAACAGCATGACGAAGATTTAGCGCAAAATGTGGTGTTTTGCTTATTACAAAGCGTGAGTATCGCGGTGCCTTACGCGTTATTCACGGCATGGTTATTCGATCAAAATATCTTTTTCCTTTATCTGCTTACGCTTTCAAATACGTGGGTTTTGATTTCGGAAAACTTATCGCTACGTACGGCTAATTTCAGTTTTCTGGTCTTTCAACGTATTTCTGTCTCGGTTGTCGTTGTGCTTTCTGTGTTGCTCACTTCAAGCATTCAGGCATTTTATTGGGCGTGGGCGGGTTCCATGATGCTTCTGACCATTGGCTGCATCCTTCGTGCGTTTGATATCCGCACGGTCACGATGCAGCATTTGAGTCCGAAAAATAATCTGGAATTCTTTAATAAACACGTTCATCACATAACTAAAGTGGGCAGTGCAGAAGTGCTGGCGATGGCCAACAGCAACCTGCCGATCATGTTAATTAACTTCTGGTTCTCGGCACTGACCGCGGGCTATTTTTCTATTGTCAGCCGCTTCTGCCTGGCACCCGTCGTCATCGTCGGGAATGCGGTGCGTAATGCCATCTTCTCGAAATGGTCGATTGATTTCAGACATAACACGTTTAATTTCCATGAGTATAAAAAAGTACGCCTGCTGCTATTAGTGTTAGGCATCGTCTGCACGCTGGGGGTGTTTATTTTCTATCCCATCGTTATGCATCTCGGTTTTAGTGAGGACTGGATAAACTCCATTCCTACTTCGCGCTATATGCTGCCTTACTTATTCCCGGCGCTGGCCGTTTGTCCGCTCACGGTTATCGAGCTGATTTTTGGCTCCCACCGCTACTTCTTACGTATCCAGTTTGAACAGCTGGCTATCGTGTTGATTGCCTTTATTGTTGTCCCTTATTTTTATAATGACTATGCAACATCGATTATCTTGTTCTCCATTTTAACTTTCGTGCGCTATGCGTTTATTTACCTGAAGGTTAATAAACGCGCTAATTTGTTGAAAGACAGGCCGGCTGTTTTATGAATCTAAATACTGGGCATTACTTACAGACTTACACGTTTGTTGCGTTGGTGTTTTGCGGACTGGTGCAATATTTCACCGGTGTGCTTGCGGTGCTGTGGCTGCCATTCTTCCTGACTTTGCTGATGCTTGGGTTGCTGGTGATGCAAACGCGCTATGAAGCATTGCAGCTTGATAAACAAGAGATTGTTGTTCTGGCGCTGTATTTCATCTTCCTTGCGATGGCGGGTGTTTCGACGCTATTGCAGGGAGGTTTAACGGTTGCCATCGTCGGTTTTAAAAATGAAATTGCGATTTCGCTGGTGATGCTGTGTTTATTGCTGGGTTTCTGCCGGGAATCGCAAATTTATCGCGTGACCAAAACCTTGTATTGGGTGTTTTACGCGCAATTTCCGATAGTCATTTATCAGTTACTGTTCGTGGTTCCACAACGTGTAGCCATGCGTGGTGAAGATGAGAAATGGGATTCCGTAGTTGGAACGTTTGGCGGCGATCCGATGGGCGGCGGGAATACCGCAGCCATGGGATTATTCTGCCTGCTTATTATGCTGTTAAAGGTTTCCGAATTTAAGCATGGGCTGACCACATTTAAATCAATGGCGCTGCATGTCATTCTCGGTTTTGCGCTGTGCATTGTGGGTGAAGTGAAGTTTGTTATCCTGCTTTCACCGCTTTTACTGGCATGGGTATGGATTATGCCCAGCTATGTGAAAGGGGTAAGCAAAGTGAATATCAAAGCGCTGCTGCTGATAATCGCGGGTATGGCGTTATTAATTGCCCTGGCGGTTGTCATTTTAGCTTCTGGTTATTCATCTGCTTTCGGCAGTGACCCGACGCAAAGCTCATTCAGCATCTTCTTAGACTCGCTAAGTTATATTTTCGACCCCAATTACATCATGCCAAATGGTGAAGTCGGGCGCTTTACGACGTTGATATTCTGGTTAAAAAATAATGATCTTTGGGGATTATCAGGCACTTTATTTGGCTATGGTTTGAATGCGACCAACAGTGGGAGCACGGTTTCACCGGGCTTTTTGAATCTTACCTACAATTTGATTCTCGACTCAACTTCGCTGAGTATGCTGCTTTGGGAAGTGGGTGTCATTGGAACACTGATCTTCATTGGTTTAATTATCTATATTTTGAAAATTGCACGGCCTCAACCCTTACTGGAACGCGAGCAATTAGACCCGCAAGATCTCCAGTTATTAAGTTTTGCACCTGCCTTTAATGCCTTTGCTATCAGTTGCTTACTGAGTCTGCCATATAGCCAGATACTGATGATCATTCCGATGTTACAATTCCTCTTCTATTTGTCACTAGGCGCAAGTCTGGTTATTCGTCGGTCCGTTCATCGTTATGCAGAGCAATAGTATGATTAATAAACCCTTTATCTCCGTCAGCATCAAAACGCTCAACGAAGCGGAATGTATCGAAAAAACTATTGATAGCATTCGGCAGCAACTTACTGATTACCCGCATAAAATCATTGTTGCCGATAGCTTATCGACCGATAACACCCAGCAACTTGCCAGTGACAAAGGCGTTACCGTTGTCTCACTGACTCAGCCTTCCGACCGTTGCTGTGGTGTGGGTCATCAATTAGGTTATCTGTACAGCGAAGGTGAGTTTCTATTGCTGATGGACGGTGATATGGAACTGGAAAAGGGTTTTATTGATAACGCCGTTGCCTTCCTGACTGAGCATCCAGAATATGCGGGTGTTGCGGGTACGGTTGAAATGGATGATGCGACAAATTATGAATTTAAATCGCGTAAGCAGCGGTTGCATAAAATATATCCGGTTGGGGATAGTGATCATCTGGGTGGCGGCGGCTTATATCGCCGCTCCGCCATTGAAAAAATTGGTTATCTGACAAATCGTAACCTCCACGCCTATGAAGAGGCGGAACTCGGTATGCGTTTGCTTGATGCCGGATACAAGCTACATCGTCTGGATATCCCTTATTTCAGCCACACCTCGCACAACATGCCGACCTTTAAACTGCTGAAGTACCGCTGGCGCAGCGGTTATCATCAGGCGCCCGGTGAATTATTGCGCAGTGCGTGGGGAAAACCTTACCTGCGTAATGCGTTAAAAATGGTCAAAAATGAAGTGGTATTTCTGCTTTATCTTCTGTTTTTATTCATTGCCATCCTGACGTTTGATTTGGACGTTATTGGCCTGGCATTACTCCCCCTGATAGCCTTTATTATTTTGAAAACGCTTAAGAATCGATCGTTAAAAAGCGGGATTCAAAGTGTGATCAATTTATCAGTGCTTTCTGTTGGGCTATTGAAAGGATTAAGTCATCCGGTGCGTGACCCGATGACACCACCGGATAGCAAAGTTATTCATGAATAGGCAGGCATAATGAAAATTCTACTGGTGAATAAATTTTTCTACATCAAAGGTGGTGCAGAAACGGTTTATTTTCAAGAACGTAATATGCTCAAACAAGCCGGTGTTGAGGTCATTGATTTTTCAATGCAACACGAGAATAACTTCCCGTCTGATTACGCAGACTATTTTGTCAGCAATGTGGATTATCATAAAGGTAATAACTTACTGGGCGGAATTAAAACAGCGGTAAACTTTATTCATAACGCTGAAGCCTGCAACAAAATGCAGAAGCTACTGGAGACAGAACGCCCGGATATTGTTCACTTCCACAACATTTATCACCAGTTAACGCCTGCCATAATAAAAGTAGCCCGCGATTTTGGCTGTAAAACCGTATTAACGGCTCACGATTATAAAATTGTCTGCCCGTCTTATTCGATGCTGCGTGATGGAAAAGTCTGTGATTCCTGTATTACTGGCACAGTATTTAATGCCTTCAGATATCGCTGCCAGGACGGTTCAGCATCGAAGAGTTTATTACTTTCTTTAGAGGCGACGTGGCAATACATTGCCAAAAATTATCAGGCTCTGGATGTGATTGTTTCCCCCAGTGAGTTTTTACGTGGGGTTATTAAACGAACGTTGCCCGACTCACGTATCGACGTCATCGTGAATGGTATTGATGACAGCCTACCTGTGGAAGATATTGCAGATAAAGGCTACTTGCTGTTTGTGGGCCGTTTAAGTCGTGAGAAAGGTGCGGAATCTTTGTTGCGCGCGCATCAGCAAATGGCCAGCAAAATCCCCCTTAAAATAGTGGGTCACGGCCCACTGTATAACCAGCTTATTGAGCAATATCCCAATGCGGAATTCCTTGGCTATGTACAACAAGGTGAAGGTTTAGACCATCTGATTAAACATGCCCGTGCCGTTATTGTGCCTTCGGAGTGTTATGAGAATTGCTCCATGTCGGTACTTGAGGCGATGTCATTTGCTCGCCCGGTTATAGGTGCGCGAATTGGCGGCATTCCTGAACAAATACGTGATGGCGTGGATGGTGTTTTATTTGAGCCAGGAAATGTCGAGGAGCTAGCCAGTGTGCTTGATGATTTTGCGCAACGTCCCGAAAAGGCTCATCTTATGGGACGAAATGCTCGCGAACGTTTATGCGAAAAATACGCGCTGCGCAAACACATGGACACGCTTCTCAATCTGTATCAAGAACTACTGAGCAAGCCATAATATGACTCAAAAAATAACCGTTATCGGTACGCGTGGCATTCCTGATGTATTAGGTGGCGTGGAAACGCATTGCCAAAATATGTATCCCGCTATAAAGCAACAGTGTGATGTTGATATTTGTGTCATTGCCCGCTCTCCGTATGTTGGATATACCCAATCGAGCTATAAAAATATCGAAACACTGGCTTTGTGGGCGCCGAAAAAACGTTCGCTCGAAGCGATAGCCCATTCAGTTTTAGCCGCGTTTAAGACCTGTTTTGATAAGTCTGATATTGTCCATGTTCACGCCATTGGTCCTGGTCTTGTCGTCCCTTTATTGCGTTTACTGGGTAAAAAAGTAGTCTTTACTCATCATGGCCCGGATTATGAACGCCAGAAATGGGGAGGGCTTGCCAAACAGGCTTTACTGCTGGGCGAAAAGTTTGCGGTTAAATATGCCAGTGAAGTTATCGTCATTTCTGAGGTGATCAACCAATTGATCCAGAAAAAACATGGCAGGATGGATGCACATTTGATTTACAACGGCGTGAATAAACCGCTGCCTTTATCCGATGAAACCATCAGCAAGACTTTAGGGCGTTATAACCTTCAGCCTAAGAACTATCTTGTCGCTGTGGGGCGTTTTGTCGAAGAAAAAGGCCTGCATGATTTAATTACCGCTTATCATCAATCAGGAGTTTCAATTCCGTTGGTATTAATAGGCGATGCCGATCATCCTTCGGATTACAGTCTGCGCCTGAAGGAATTAGCACTAAAAACTCCCAATGTTATTTTGACCGGTTTTTTAAAAGGTGATGCACTCGCGGCGGTATTTTCACAGGCCCGAATGTTTATCATGCCGTCTTATCATGAAGGCTTGCCGATAGCGCTCCTGGAAGCCATGTCTTATTCACTTCCGGCAATAGTCAGCGATATCCCTGCTAATCTGGAGGTAGCCTTGCCGGGCGACGCCTATTTTAACGTGGGTAATGTGGCGGATTTAGCCGAAAAAATTAACACCCGAGCAGCTCTCGATACCGCCGACTACAGTGATTTTTTGAAAACTTATGACTGGCGTGAAATTGCCAGAAAAACCATAAGCGTCTACCATACAATAGATAAATCAATAGGTTAAATTTGACCAATTCAACCCGACGCCCGCTCGTTATTGACCGTTTTTATGATGTTCTTGATGAGCAAACCCAGGCACAACTGACGCCGGAACAAAAGCAAGAAATTGAGGACGCGATAGTTTCCATCACTCTGGCGTCCCGTCACCGTATTGATGTTCGTAAAAGCTTCCCCTTTTTTGGGGCGCGGTATTACCTGGTATTTTTACTGGGCAGAGATTTGCGTAAACGGCCGCGTAAAGAATCGACTTTGGTGCGCATTATTGTGACCATCCTGATTCTGTTCGGCATATTGTTCGCCACCTTATGCGTGTTATTGACGCTCTATATGCTGAAATCTGCGGCGGGTATCGATCTTATTCGTAATTTTCACGTCGGCATCTGGGACTGGTGGCTCAGTCTGAGAAATCACTAAATTTCAACGCCTGGAATCAAACGGAAACCCTATGACGATTAAAACTTTAGTTGCGTTGATGTGCATGGCATTTCCGGGCGTTGTTTTGGCCGCGCCGATGACGGTCGTAACGCCAAAAGCACTCACCGTTCCCATAACCAATCCCGGAACAGGTGTTGCCAGCTTTCATGAGGGTTACGGTGAGAAGTTGAGCCAGGCGCAGTATCCCAATACCGGATTTGAGTATGAGCGTTTTTATTGGCGTGATCTGGAACCGGTGGAAGGGCAGTATAATTTTGCGCTCATTGATGAAGCTTTTAAGTTTGCGGCGATGCATCAGCCAGCTATGAACGTAGGTCTGCGCTTTATGGCGCTCGATGGCCCTGAAAGTGGCTCAAAAATTCCAGACTGGCTTATCCAAAAAGGAGTGAAAGGGGAATGGACTTCCGATCACAAAACCTTTGCCCCAAATCTCGATGACCCAATATTTCTGGCCTATAGCCAGAAATTGCTGAATGCCCTTGGCAAACGTTACGACGGAAATGAAAACCTGGCGTTTGTGGATATCGGCATGGTGGGTTCGTGGGGGGAGTGGCACAACAGCAATTTCCCCTCCATGACGCCATTGTTAAAGCGCTACGCGCCAGCGCAGTTAGATAAATACGTCAAAATGCATTTTGCTGCATTTCCGAAAACACCCAAAATTATGTTAATAAGCGGCGGCGATACGCTTGCCAGTGCGGTTCGCCAGGGGGCGGGTTGGCGCGCGGATTGTTGGGGCGACTGGCGTAATTTCTCAACCACCTGGAATCATATGGAAGATGATTATCCCCAGCGTTTAGAAGCCGCACAGGCAGCATTTTCAGGTTTTAACGATGCCTGGAAAAAGGCACCGGTTAGCTTAGAAATTTGTGGTTATATGCCGGAATGGAAAACTGAGCAGCATTACTCGCGTGATGAAGTAAAACGCACATTCGACTGGGCGCTGGAAAACCACGCCAGCACTATCAATTTAAAGTCGCGTGCAGTGCCGGAAGTTTATCGCGATATTGTTGATAACGCGCTGATGAAACTGGGCTATAGATTCCGCTTAGCCTCACTGAGCCATGAATCGGTATTGGCCAAGGGAAATAGCCTGACGCTTAATAGCCGCTGGATTAATGAAGGCGTGGCGCCAATCTACCTGAAATATGCCGTGAATTACCGTGTTGTGGATGCCTCGAATAAAGTGGTTGTGCAGGTTCAAACGGTAGATGATATTCGCACCTGGTTGCCGGGCGAATATTCCACAAATTATCAACTGACCATTCCAGCAAACTCAGCAAGCGGGCAATATTATATTGAAGTGGCAATGTTGGATGGGCAGGGCAAGCCGAGAATTAATCTGGCTAATGAAGGCCAGCAGAGTAACGGCTGGTATCGGGTATCAAAGATAAACATTCAGTAGTTAATACACCATGAGCCAGTTTTCTGGCTCATGGTGGCAACAGTGAAGATATGAAATTAAGAGCTGAAACCGTTAGGGTTATTCTTCTGCCAGTTCCAGGTGTCACGCATCATTTCGTCCAGAGTATGAGTGGCCTGCCATCCCAGCTCTTTCTTCGCTAAAGATGAATCTGACCAGCACTCAGCAACATCGCCCGCTCTACGCTCAACGATTTGATAATTAATTGTCGTTTCAGCGGCTTTTTCAAATGCCTTAATCAGATCAATGACGGAATAACCCACGCCCGTTCCTAGGTTGATGGCTTTGAAAGCGGCTCCTTGCGATTTATTGTCCAGCGCCGCGAGATGGCCACTTGCAAGATCCTGTACGTGGATATAATCGCGCACGCCGGTGCCATCTGGAGTGGAGTAATCATCCCCAAACACGGACAGGCAATTAAGTTTGCCAATGGCGACCTGGGAAATATATGGCACCAGGTTATTAGGAATACCGTTGGGATCTTCGCCAATTCGCCCTGATGGATGAGCACCAACCGGATTGAAATAGCGCAAGCAGGTGATGCGGAAATCAGGTTGCGCGTGAGAGAAATCACGTAAAATCTGCTCAACCATTAATTTAGAGGTACCGTACGGGTTGGTGGTTCCCCCGGTCTGGCATTCTTCGCTCAATGGAACTCTTTCTGGATTGCCATAAACGGTTGCGGATGAACTAAAGATCAGGCTATTAACGCCTGCGAGTAACATCTCATTGAGCAATACCATCGACCCAACGACATTGTTCTCATAATATTCCAGTGGTTTTTTAACCGACTCACCCACAGATTTCAAACCTGCGAAATGGATAACATCGGTTATCGAATGCGTAGAAAAAATCTCTTTCAGAACGTTCTTGTCTAAAATATCAGCAACGTATAACGTCGGTTTTTTCCCGGCAAGTTCTGCAACTCGGTCTAAAGATTCTTTAGAGGAGTTAGAGAGATTATCGATGACAATGACGTCGTCCCCGCGCTCCAGTAATGCCAGAACAGTATGCGAGCCAATATAGCCAGCACCACCCGTTACAAGAATAGCCATAGTCTCTCCAGATAAGATTTTCTACCGATGTTACTCCACTAAAGTTGAGCCAGTGTACCAGCAACGAACAGGTTGTTCATCTTGAGTTTCAGGCAAAAAACTGTTTGCGGAATTTGACCTGGAATTTATAGGAAATCTTTTTAAGAGGAGATAATAAGCTGAAGATTAAATTTTTAGTATCATAAACGATATAACTATCGGTGAAGTTTAGGGTATGAACACCTGCGCTCTGATTAATAAGAGGGGAGATGTTTGCAACAAGTTTTTCTTCAAAATTTAAAGGGCTGATGCCAATTAACTCTTTGATATAAATGGATTTACCATAACAGTCGGGATGGCACTCTTGTGTCAGGATATAATTTTTGTTATTGACGAAGTACGGTTTTCCCGCGCCGCGATGATGATAATTACTTAATTTAAGAGTAGGGGTTATTTTCTCCCATTTGCCAAACAGGCTACAAGCAGTATGAATGACCATCTCATTTTTCATCGTTGTAGAAATGAGATAACTCTTATCACCTGACGTAAAGTAAATATTGTCGGTGAATTCTGCATCAGAAATTAATACCTTTATCATCTCCCAGCGCCCAGGGAATTCAGTACATCGGAATAACATCACTTCCTTTCGTTCCGATGACTCAGGGATCATAAATAACTCACCCTCATGATAAAACAAGAAGGGAAATGAGAGGTGGCACTTTAATCCGTCAAAACCTTCAAGTTTAATATCCTCGACTTCACCCAGATTGCTGTCCAGAACACGGCATTTCAGCATGCCTCTGGAATTAAGAAAGCTGAACGCCTCATAGAACACATACAGCTTGTCCTCTTTTTCAATGATAAAAGGGTCAGCCTGGAAGGTGTACTTTTTACGTAATAGTTGTGCTTTAGAATTATTTAAAATATCCAGGGTATTTTCAGGGAACAAATGCGAGTTATTTTTAATGATCATGATGTCCCATGATTCATGGAAGAATAACTTCTTAATTAACATGCTGTATGTGTTTAACATTTATCTTCGTGTCCATGTTAGTTAACACTATTATTAAGAAAAACAGCGGGATTTTTATTTATAATAATAAGAAACAAACACTTACCTGGCGGCAGATGAAAATGATAACCACCATGCTAAAGCAGTATAGACGCACAAACGTGATGTGCCATCAACCAAAAGTCGTAGACGAAACGTTGGGCAGACAGGAAGGAATTGATGAGGTTGGGGCAGAAAAAACGGCAAGCCAGGCGGCCTGCCGATGACAATTTACTGAGCCTGAGAATCCAGCGTTGAGAGTTCTTTATCAACGAAATACAGACCTTCGCCGCTTTTACCGACCAGACTTAATTTATCCAGTACAGATTTAAACAGCTTCTCTTCTTCGTGTTGCTCGGAAACATACCATTGCAGGAAATTAAAGGTTGGATAATCCTGAGAGGTCATCGCGGCGTGAGCCAGTTCGTTAATTTTACGCGTAATTAACTGTTCGTGTTCGTATGTGGCGTTAAACAGATTATCCAGAGACGAATAGTCGTGTTCCGGTGCTGGAATCGCATTAATACGCGGCAGGCTTCCGGTATCTGTTAAATAAGCGAACAGGCGCTGCATGTGCTCCATTTCTTCCTGGGCATGGCGGCGCAGGAAAGCGGCTGCACCTTCAAAACTGTGATAGCTGCACCAGGCGCTCATTTGCTGATAAAGCAGGGAAGAGTAAAGCTCAAGATTCATTTGTTCGTTCAGTTTTTCGATCATTTCAGCTTTTAACATGACACGCTCCGTGGAATTCGCTTCTCAATAATAGGGCTACTTTAATTTTATTATTTCAATAATGCAAAGAGAATGTTAATTAAATTCTCGTAATGAGAATGGTTGCCAATATTATTCTTTTTTAAATACCAATCCTGAAATGGAATAAGAATGATTGCTATTTAAAGCTTGCCAATAATTATCGACAAGCTTTTATATGCATTACTGAACAATCATTTCATCTCTGAGGAACGTTTCCATTCCCGTTCCGTGACACTGATATTCAAGCGTTACCTTTTGATTCAGGCACAGCGCCCCGCTGCGCACGCTACAGGTTTTGATTGGCTCGCCATAAGGGAAAGCTGAAACGTAGCCCCATTGTTGACACTGATGGCTGGCCGCTGATTGAGCAATGTAAGTATCTACTTTTCCGTTTTGTAAGGGAGCAAGATCGAAGCCCAGACGGACCACGCCAGCGACTTCGCTGCCTTTGACCGGTTGCGGTGTTTTATTGATGGTGCAACCGGTTAATAACACGGTGGCTAATACTAAATAGACAATTTTCATCACGCTGATACCCGAGTATTTTTTATTATTTTAGCACGCAGAAAAATAGAAAATGAGCATCAGTATAAAGCGAGGTAATTTCATTTAAGGTGCGTCATTAAATAAGACCTAACGCAAATTAAAGCGAGAAGGCTAATTAATAGTAATCAACAGTAACATTAATGATTTGATTAAAAATTGATCATGGCGGGCATCAAGTTTGGCTGAATCGTGCCGACAATACAGATAATGCATGGTTTAACTTCAGTTTGTCATACAAAAACCGAATAAACGGCGATGAAGCGATCTCAGCTGATGCAGGAAGTTAATTTCATTTTTTCACCGGGGAAATACATCACATGAATTTTATTCGCAATATCAAAATCCGCGTCATGGTGGTACTGATACTCATCTTCTCGACGGTTGCCTGGCTGGCTATTTCCGGCCTGGCATTGTGGTTTTTAAATGATCTTGAGCAAAACATTGCCCTGAATGCCGCACAAGCAAAATGGATAGATATTATTCAGTTCTTACTCGGGGCTTCTGTCGTGGCAAGCGTGATTATTACGCTGGTGACAGAACGTTACCTTTATCACTGCCTGGTGAAACCCGTCGAGAGCATTCGCGAGCATATGCATATTCTGGCGCGCGGCGAGCTGGAAACAGAATTACCGGATTTAGGCAGTAACTGTATCGGTCTGATGGTCTCGCCGATTCAAAAAATGCAATCCAACTGGGGAAAAGCCGTTTCCAATATTCGCACCAGTGCAAATACCATTCGAGGGAATGCCACTGAAGTTGCTGGTGTAAACGGCGAACTATCCACTCGTTCAGAACAGCTCGCCGCGGCTCTGGAAGAGACGACGGCCAGCATGGAGCAATTAAGCAGCACCGTTACACTCAATGCTGAAAATGCCAACCATGCGAGTCATCTTGCAAAAAACGCCACTCAAACCGCACGCAATGGCGGAGAGTCGGTGAAAAAAGTCATGACGACCATGGAAACCATCACCAGCAGTTCACACAAAATTGTCGATATCACCACGGTCATTAATAGTATTTCCTTCCAGACCAATATTCTGGCGCTCAACGCCGCCGTAGAAGCGGCGCGAGCGGGTGAGCAAGGACGGGGATTTGCGGTGGTGGCCAGTGAGGTTCGAAATCTCGCACAGCGCAGTGCTCTGGCGGCAAAAGAAATTGAAACGTTACTTAAAGAGTCCGTCGATAACATTTACACCGGTTCAGAGCAGGTGAAAAAGGCCGGCGAAGCAATGGGCGAAATCCTCGATGCTGTAATGCAAGTGAACAATATTATGGGCGATATTGCCAATGCCTCGGGGGAACAGAGCAAAGGCATAGGGCAAGTGGGGATTGCCGTTCGACAGATGGATGCGGTGACACAGCAAAACGTGAGTCTGGTGCATCAATCAGCGTTGTCGTCGGTAGATCTGGAGCAACAGGCGCACCAGCTAAATGACATTGTGGCGATGTTCCGCATCGCCAAATCGGCCTGATCTGGAGACTGAGCTATCATCAAAATGCAGAAGTGTGAGCACACCTTTATTTTTTGAAACAAAATTTCATTAAATTTGAAAGTATGTTTGCTAGATAGTATCGTTACTGCATACCAAGCTATTCACCGCGGGAAATCCCGTGACCCAATCAGGAGACGGAAATGAAAATAGCACTGATGATGGAAAACAGTCAGGCTGGAAAAAACGCCATCATTCTTAATGAGTTGAATGCGGTTGCTGCTGAAAAAGAGTACCCGGTTTACAACGTAGGCATGAGCGATGAGCAGGATCACCACCTGACTTACATCCACCTCGGTATTATGGCCAGCATTCTGTTGAACTCTAAAGCGGTTGATTTTGTCGTAACCGGTTGTGGCACAGGCCAGGGCGCAATGATGTCCCTGAACATCCACCCAGGTGTGGTGTGTGGCTACTGCCTGGATCCAGCCGATGCGTTCCTGTTCTCTCAAATCAACAACGGTAATGCGCTGTCTCTGGCATTCGCGAAAGGGTTTGGCTGGGGTGCAGAACTGAACGTACGCTATATGTTCGAAAAAGCGTTCACAGGCCGTAAAGGCGAAGGCTACCCAATTGAGCGTAAAGAGCCGCAGGTTCGTAACGCCGGTATCCTGAACCAGGTTAAAGCCGCTGTTGTGAAAGAAAACTATCTGGATACGCTGCGTGCTATCGACCCAGAACTGGTGAAAACCGCTGTGTCCGGTGAACGTTTCCAGCAGTGTTTCTTCGAGAATTGCCAGAACAAAGAAATTGAAGCATTCGTTCGCGAAATCCTTGCTTAATCATTTCTGAAAATACATAAGGCCAGCTTCTGCTGGCCTTGATTTTTTGTACTTTCACTCACTGCTTTTTAGACACGCTACTTCCTGCATCACGGGGTAAACGCAGCAAATCAACCAGCCCAAGCAGGCAAATTAACGTGATCATCACAAACGAAATCTTGATTGAAAACCCAGGAATATGGGTAATATCCAGCCACTGACTGAATTTTTCCCCCAACCGAATTCCAATTGCGCCAAGCGTAATTCCCAACCCCACAGAAAGCTGCGTTGCCGTGCTGAATAACGTATTGGCATAACTCATTTGCGCGGACGGCACATCGGAAAAGGCGAGGGTGCTGATTCCGGTAAATTGCATTGAACGGAACATACCGCCAAAAAACAGTATCGCCATCGTCAGCCATGCGGCGGTGTCTGGGGTGAGAAAGGCACAAGCCAGCAAAGAAGCGACGTTCAGCAATCCATTAATTATCAGCAGCTTTTTAAAGCCTAACGCGCGTATCAACGGTGTGGTTGCCGGTTTCATCGCGAGGTTCCCGGCAAATACCGCTAAAACCAGTAAACCTGAATGGAACGCGTCCATCCCAAAGCCAACCTGAAACAGCAGCGGCAGCAAAAACGGCACCGCACTGATGGAGGTTCGGAACAGTGAACCGCCGTACATCGTCACGCCAAAAGTTTGTACCTTTAATGCTTCCAGGCGAATCATCGGGTGTTCTGCGCGTTTAAAATGCCTGAGCGAGAACCAAAGTGCCGCCGTACCCACCATCAGAATACTCACCGTTGGCAGCACATTGACTTGCGATTGTCCGAGCATTTCCAGCCCGTACACCAGGCTAATCATGGCAATGGCGGTACTGGCAAAACCGATGCTGTCAAACGGACGGCGGGAGTCATCATGGATATCAGGAATCAACCGCCATGCCAGTGCCATCGCGATTAACCCCAGCGGCAGGTTGATATAGAAAATCCAGCGCCACGACGCATAACTGGTGATGACCCCCCCGAGCGGCGGGCCAATGATCGGAGCCACCAGCGCGGGCCACGTTAATGTGGCAATCGCGGTTATCAACAAATGCTTGGGAGTTGTGCGCAATACGGCAAGTCGCCCGACAGGCACCATCAACGCGCCGCCAACGCCCTGTAAAATACGCATGGCAACAAACTGCTCGAGCGTATTGGCGATGCCGCACAGCACCGAGGCAAAGGTGAAAATACCCAGCGCGAGCGTGAATATTTTGCGTGCGCCGAACCGGTCAGCAATCCAGCCGCTGGCTGGAATCAACACCGCCAGCGTCAGCAAATAGGCGCTCATGCCGATGTTGAGATCGACGGCATCCACCCCAAATGTTTTTGCCATTTCGGGTAGCGCGGTAGCAATGACGGTTCCGTCGAGAAATTCCATGAAAAATGCGCCAGCAACCAACAGTGCCATACCTGAAATGCCACGTTTAGATGCCGGAGAAGGGGAGTTAGTCATGAGTAAAACTCAAAATTAAAATAATGTTTTAAAAATTAATTGAGCCAATTAACCAGTTAAGTGTTGGATTTGCAAGCCATTTCATGTGACGGAGTTGTAAAATCCACAAGAAAAATGTGTGATGTGCATCACAAAACTATTGATTTGTGTGACGGATGTCATATTATTAGCCGCATAACGAGCAACATCTGCAAAACAAAAAAACTGGAGCACACAATGAAAATGCGCAAAATCCTGAAAAGCATGTTTGAACAATACTGCAAGACCTTTAAAGATGTACCGCCAGCTGGCATGTTCTGATTTGTCAGCCTGAAGAAAAACCTGCTGCGGCAGGTTTTTTTATGCCTGAAATTTGGCTTTTAAATGTCAGTTGCTCGCGTTATATCCACATTTTTTGCTTTAGCACTTTTTCGCATAACGTTATGCGTTTTACACTTATTTACATTGTGGGTATGGCTGGTGCACTATGCGGTCTCTAATTGAGACGGAGTCCGTGAATAAATGCGTAAACCCCTGTTGTTATCTGCGCTGTTTGCCTCTTTGGCCCTGGCCCTTTCTGGCTGTGATGATGCGAAAACCGAAACTGCGGCGAGTCCTGCCCCAGCAAAACAAGCAGCCCAGGATGGCGGCAATTTAATTGTTGGCGTAACCACCGGTGACCCGTTAGCCATGAACCCGTTGTACGCCAGCGACCGCACTACGCTGACGATTATGCAAGCGCTGTATGCGCCGCTTTATAGCTTCAACGGTGACAAAATTGAATGGGGCCTGGCTGAAAGCCTGACACCTTCAGAAGACAACCTCTCATACGTTTTAAAACTCAAACCGAATCTGAAGTGGCAGGATGGCAAAGCCATTACAGCTGATGACGTCGTCTTTACCTTCAACAAATTGCTGGATGAGAAGCAGCACAGTTTCTTCCGCAGCATGTTTGTTTATGGTGGCAAACCTATTCAGGTCAGCAAAATTGATGACCAGACCGTTAAATTCACGCTGCCACAGGTGAGCGCGGCGTTTGTCGGCACCCTGGTTCAAATTTACCCGATCCCGCAGCATGTATTTGCCAGCGAAAATGGCGACCTGGAAAAGAGCGCTAAAAACGATGCTCCCGTCGGTTCAGGTCCCTTTAAATTCAAAGAATATCGCGCCGGGCAATATTATGCGCTGACGCGTTTTGACGATTACTGGAACGGTAAACCAAAACTAGATGCCGTGACTTACCGTTTCGCTAAAGACAGCAACTCCGCCAATCTTGCGCTGCAAAATGGCGAAATCAACATGAAGATGATTGATCCGCAGGATGTCACTCGCCTGAAAACCACCGGGAAATTTGATTTCGTGATTTATCCGGAAGGGCGTCTGGCGTACATGACGTTTAACCAGAACATCGACAGCATGAAGAACAAGGCGCTACGTCAGGCCATTGCTTATGCCATCAATAAAGACGAACTGGTGCAGGCGGCATTTTCTTCGCTCGACTACGCGCAACCGGCTGCTTCTATTCTGACGCCAGATACGCTGTATCAAACCAACGATGTTGAACCCTATAAGTTCGATGCTGAAAAAGCCAAAGCGTTGCTTAAAGAAGCGGGCGCACCGGCCAATCTGAAATTGCGTCTGGCTTATATCAACAGCAATAAAACCCAGGAAAGCATGGGGCTGTATATTCAGCAGCAGCTGAAAAACGTCGATATTGCGGTTGAGCTGATGCCGCTCGATGCTAACGCGATGTCCCAACGCAGCCTGGATATGAAAAACACCGATTATGAGCTGAGTTTGGGCGGCTACATTATGGGGATGGAACCTGACGGTTATAAGTCTCTGTATATGAGCAACGAAGCCTATAACTACGCGCATTATAAGAACCCGGCGCTCGATGCGTTGTGGAACCAGGGCGCGACTGAAACCGACAAAACGAAACGCGCTGAGATTTATAAACAAATCCAGCAGACCGTTGCTAACGACATGGCATGGTATCCGATTGCTTATACCAACGCGGTTGTTGCAGTAGATAAGCGTTTTGCCGGAACCAAAGAGGCGGAACCTAAGCCTGTTTACATGTTCCAGGACCTGTCAAAAATCTATCAACAATAAGAAACAAACTGATTCCCCGGCGTTCGGTTTATCCCGTGCCGGGGTTTTTGTTTTTGATAAAACCTGGAAAGCAGTATGAATAATGTTTTAGTCCGACGCCTGGCGCAATTAGTGCCGATGTTGTTCTTCATTTCGCTGGTGTCGTTTTTGCTGGTTAAACTAGCACCTGGAGACCCGGTTCAGGCCTATATCACGCCGCGTATGAACCCGGAGGATATCGAGCGTATCCGCCAGAGCCTCGGGCTTGATAAACCGCTATTTATGCAATATCTGCTATGGCTCAAAAATGTCCTGCATGGGGATTTAGGCTATTCGCTGATTTACCATCGTCCGGTATTAACCATGATTGCCGAGCGCATTCCGGCCACGCTTGGTTTAATGGGCGCATCGCTGATTATGGCGATGATACTGGCGATCCCATTGGGGTTACTGGCGGGAGCGTACAAGCACCGCTGGCTCGATCACTTCCTGAATATGTTTGCCTACATTGGTATTTCGGTGCCGATTTTCTGGTTCGGCATTTTGCTCATCACCGTATTTTCCGTGCAGTTGAACTGGCTGCCCAGCATGGGAATGCGCACCATCGGTGCGGAAGACTCCTGGTTGGATGTGGTGCGCCACGCCATTTTGCCGTGTATCGCCCTGAGCTTTTATAACCTCTCCACTTACGTGCGTTACATCCGCTCCAACACCATCACTCAATTATCGGCTGATTACGTGCAAACCCAGTTGGCGTATGGCGCCACGCGACGCTCAATCTTGTTCCGCCACGTGCTGAAAAACGTCCTCCTGCCGGTTATTACGTTGTTTGGTATTTCGTTTGGCGAGCTGGTGGTTGGGGCTTACGTAACAGAAAGCGTCTTCTCATGGCCGGGGATGGGTCTGTTAGGGATTCAGTCGATAACCTCGCTGGATTACCCACTGATCATGGCGATGATCATGCTTTCTTCGACGATGATTATCGTCGGTAATTTAGTGGCAGATTTGTTATATCGCGTGGCCGATCCGCGCATTAAGGCCTTGAGGTAAGACGATGAGTAGACGTTGGCAACAAGTTAAACACGGCCTGAAACGTAATCGTCCAGCTCAATTCTCATTACTGGTTCTGATCGTTTTCAGCATTGCGGCATTGCTGGCCGCACTCAGTCCTTTTGACCCCAATCAGATGTCGCTTACCGCAAGGTTGTTAGCGCCGGATGCGACGCACTGGTTCGGTACAGATGACTACGGGCGCGACTATTTTACTCGCGCCCTGTACGGCGGCCAGATCTCCTTAATGGTCGGTTTCCTGTCGATGGTATTTTCAACGCTGATTGGTACGCTGGTCGGCACCGTGAGCGGCTATTTTGGCGGGCGAATCGACAACATCATGATGCGTGTAGTCGATGTGCTGATGTCGATTCCCGCGTTCTTCCTGCTGCTGGTTTTGAATGCTTATTTGAAGCCGGGGATCGCGAACATCATCATGATTATCAGTGCATTGACGTGGATGAGTATGTCGCGTCTTGTGCGCGCAGAAACCTTATCTGTGAAAGAGCGTGAATACGTGGTGTATGCCCGCGCCTGCGGTGAACACCCGTTAATTATCATTGCCCGCCATGTTATCCCGAATATTTTGCCGACCATTATGGTGGCGGCGACGCTGAATATTGCCTCGGCAATCCTGATGGAATCGACGTTGAGCTTCCTCGGCCTTGGCGTCCAGCAGCCGAATGCGTCATGGGGCAGTATGCTCAACAACGCACAATCTTTTATTGGCGAAGCGACGTGGCTGGCGATGTTCCCAGGCGTGCTGATTTTACTGACGGTATTGAGTTTTAACGTGCTGGGCGATGTGTTACGTACCGCTTTCGAGCCGGGAGCGAACCGCGATGAATAACTTACTGGAACTCGACAATCTGCAAACCTCATTCTTCACCCGCGAAGGTGAAGTTAAAGCGGTGCGCGGCGTCAGCTTTGCGGTAAAACGCGGCGAAGTGGTGGGCATCGTCGGTGAATCGGGCTGTGGCAAAAGCGTCACCTGTAAATCAGTGCTCAAATTGCTGGGAAGCAACGGCAAAGTGGTTGGCGGGCACGTGCATTTTATGGGCGAAGATCTGGCCCGGAAAACACCGGAGCAAATGCGCCATATTCGCGGGAATGATATCGCGATGATTTTCCAGGACCCGATGACCGCGCTCAATCCGGTGCTGACGATTGGCAAACAGATGAGCGAAATTCTGATTCGTAATCAGAATCTGGGCAAAAAAGCGGCAAAAGAGAAATCTATTGCCATGCTGCAACAGGTCGGAATTGGCAACGCAGAGCAGCGTTATCACCAATATCCCCACGAGTTTAGCGGCGGTATGCGTCAACGCGTGATGATCGCCATCGCGCTGTCCTGCCACCCGAAGCTACTGATTGCTGATGAACCGACCACCGCACTGGATGTGACCATTCAGGCGCAAATTTTACGGCTGCTTAAACAGCTTCAACAGCAAACCGACACCGCCATCATGTTGATCACGCACGATCTCGGCGTCGTCGCGCAGGTCAGTTCCCGTGTGGTGGTGATGTACGGCGGATTGGTGATGGAGCAGGGAAGTGTGGAAGATATTTTCTATCGCCCGGCGCATCCTTACACTCGCGGATTACTCGCTTCGTTGCCACGGCAGGGAGATGCGGGCGCACGTTTGTCGCCTATCGAAGGCTCGCCTCCAGGCTTACTCAACCCGCCGCCAGGCTGCCCGTTTGCCGAGCGCTGCCCGCAGCGAATGGAACGTTGCAGCAGCCTGCCGCCGATGTATCAAATCAAAGAAGATCATCAGGCGATGTGTTGGTTATGGGATTCGGAGGTGAAGCATGCAGGACGTTAAGCCATTGGTCCGAGTGAAAGGACTGCGCAAATACTTCCATAGCCAGCAGGGATGGTTTAACAAAACGCCCCCGGTTAAAGCGGTGGATGGCGTGAGTTTTGACATTTATCCCGGCGAAACCTACGGGCTGGTGGGCGAATCGGGTTGTGGGAAATCAACACTTGGCCGCAGCGTGTTACGCCTGTTTGATATCACCGACGGTGAAATAGAGTTTGCCGGGCAGGACATCGCCCACATGAGCGACAAACAACTCAAGCCGTTGCGCCGCCGCATGCAGGCTATTTTTCAGGACCCTTATTCGTCGCTGAACCCAGGGATGACCGTCGCGCAGTTAATTGCCGAACCGATGAAAATCCACGGTTATGGCAAAGAACAGCGCGCAGAACGCACGCTCGAGCTACTGGAAAAAGTCGGGCTGAAACGGGAGCATTTGAACCGCTTCCCGCATGAATTCAGCGGCGGTCAGCGCCAGCGTATTAGCATTGCGCGTGCGCTTTCGGTTAACCCGGAATTTGTGTTGTGCGATGAACCGCTCTCGGCGCTGGATGTTTCGGTGCAGGCACAAGTCGTGAATATTTTGCAGGATTTGCAGCAGGCATTTGGGCTGACTTATCTGTTTATCGCACACGACTTATCCATGGTGCGCCATATTTCTGACCGTATCGGCGTGATGTATCTCGGTTCACTGGTTGAAGAAGCGCCCGCTGAAACGCTTTACACCGCGCCGGCGCACCCGTATACCCGGGCGTTGCTGGCTTCTATTCCGGTAGCCGATCCGCATGTACAAATGCTCGACCAGGGTGGCATTAAAGGCGAATTACCTGGTGCGATGAACGACTGGCCGGGCTGCAAGTTTTGCAACCGCTGCCCACGGGCGATGGAGAAATGCCACAGCCAGGCGCCGGTCATGCAGGAAATTTCACCTGGACATCGGGTGGCGTGTTGGCTGTTTGAAGCACAGTAACAACGGCGGGAGCTTATTCCAGCTCCCGTACCACTTTGCACGGCTGGCCCATCGCCAGAACTCCCGCCGGAATATCTTTACTGACGATACTGCCAGCCGCGATGGTGGTGTTATCACCAATCGTCACGCCAGGTAAAATAATCGCATTGCCACCAATCCACACATTGCTGCCCACCACTATCGGTTTGGCGCTGGTCAGGAATGGATAATCCGGGTTTCCCGTCAGGCGCTCTTTGGCTGATAACGGATGTACCGGCGTATAAAACTGAACATTTGGCCCCACCAGCGTGTTATCGCCAATCGTGATGGTATTGCAGTCCAGAAACACAACGTTGGTATTGATAAAGCAGTTGCGACCGATGGTGACATGCTTGCCGTAATCACACCAGAAAGGCAGTTCTATCCAGCTTTCATCGCCAAACCCACCGAGCATTTCACGCAGCAGCGAAAGTTTGGTGTCAAAGTCGTGGGAATCCAGTTGTGTGAGTTTTTTGGTGATGGCTCGAGCGCTGTGGTACATCCCGAGCAGTTCGGGATCGCGCGTGTTATAGCTCAGTCCCGCCAGCAATTTCTCATGTTCAGTCATTATTTAACCCCTATATTTTCTGGCAATATTCTATTACTGATACCGTTCCCGCGCACAGAAATGTACTATGACGCCCATTGCGAAACAGGAGAGAAATAATGTCTGAACAATTATCTGCCGATCAGGAACTGGTTTCCGATGTCGTGGCGTGCCAGTTAGTGATTAAGCAAATTCTGGATGTGATTGATGTGATTGCGCCGGTAGAAGTACGTGAAAAAATGGCGAACCAGTTAAAAACGATTGATTTCGCTACCCACCCGGCAGCGGCAGATCCAGTGACCCGCCGCGCGATTCAAAAAGCCATTTCTTTGATTGAGCTGAAATTCACGCCGCAAAACGAAGCGCATTAATTTCCGAAGTTGTAGGGTGGATAAGCGTTTAGCGCCATCCACCATTTACATCATTGGCTTAGAAGAACGTCATCACCAACAAATAACTTGCCGCACACGCACAGCTCACGCCAATCAAACCTGGCAAAATGAAACTATGATTAATGATGAATTTACCTATTTTCGTGGTGCCTGAACGGTCAAAACCAATACACGCCAAATCGCTCGGGTAAGTCGGCAGAACAAAATAACCGTACGACGCCGGGAAGAAGGCAATCAGCATTTTCGGTTCAACGCCTAACATCAACCCCATTGGTGCGACAGCGGTTAATGCTGCGGCCTGGCTATTCACCAGTTTCGAGACCAAAAACAGCACGATGGCATACGTCCACGGGTGACTTTTCACCACGCCTTCCAGCGCCATTTTCAACTCTTCCAGATGCGCCTGGAAGAAAGTATCGCTCATCCATGCCACGCCGAATACCGAGAAAATCGCCACCATCCCGGCTTTAAACACCGCGCCGTTAGAGATTGCCGAAGCATTCACTTTGCACACCATTAGCATCACGGCACCGGCAATCAACATCATCATCTGGATAACCAGATTCATGGATAAAGGCTTGAGCGCACCTTTGATATCAAACGCCGGGCGCAGGGCGGGAATTGCCCCTAATAACACCACCACTAAAATCCCGGCGAAGAAAATCCACGTTGACCAGTAGGCCTGTTTTGGGAACACCTGATTCATCAGCGTTTCGCTGCTGCCGTAGATAAACTCACGCTGTTTGGGATCTTTGAGCTTTTCCTGGAACTCTTTGTCGTCTTTCAAATCTTTACCGCGGCGTAAACTCCACAGCGCGGCAATCAACACGCCAAATAAAGAGGCGGGCACTGAAATACAAAGAATATCGAGAATGCCCCACGCGCGCCCGATGCCGTGATTAGCTGCCAGAATAGAAATCAGCGAAACCACCGCCACCGAAACCGGAGAGGCCGTAATCGCCATTTGCGAAGCAATCGACGCGACCGCCATTGGGCGCTCCGGGCGAATACCTTTTTTGAGCGCGATATCGGCGATAATCGGGAACATGGTGTACACCACATGCCCGGTTCCGCACAGGAACGTCAGCATCCAGGTGGTGAACGGAGCGAGCAGAGTAATGTGCTGTGGGTGTTTACGCAGCAACCGTTCGGCGAACTGCATCATGACGTTCAATCCGCCAGCCGTTTGTAATGTCGCTGCGCAACCAATCACCGCCAGAATGGTGAGCATGACATCAACCGGCGGTTTGCCAGGTTCAAGACCGAAGATAAACGTGAGGATAAACAGTCCGATACCGCTGATTAAACCCAGGCCCATCCCGCCAAAACGCGTCCCTACCAGCAAGCATAAAATGATGACAATAAATTCAATGGTAATCATGGCAATCCCTTGGAGTTTTACATGCAATTAGCATTACAGAATGTAAGGATTACCATTGAGACATAGATCTTGTTTGTTAAAATTCAATGAAAACAGGTGCTTAATAACATTTTATTAACACCCCGCCCGGAGGCGGAGTGGCGGTTTATAGCGGGCAGTGTGAACGTTGGAGGCGAGGAAGTTTTGTGTCGTCGTCAGCAATATCAATCACCAGCACATTTTCACCACGCTTAAGTGCGATGCGCATGCCTTCACCATCCGGCATGACCTGCATATCGGTGATCGGCTGCTGATTGTCAAAATCCCACGCGCAGACAAATTCAGGGCTTTTTTCAGCGCTGCGCAATACCAGATAACTTAGATCCTCAATAGCCGGATTATCAGGAGCCTTGCCTTGCCAGAGTTCGGCCTGCCCGTGGAGCCACAACGCCTGTCCATTCAGTGCCGTACCAAAATTGCGCGGCTGGCTATTAGTCAGTTGAGCGCAATGCGCATCCTGCATGATCGCAAGCGGCCCGGTGTGGCTGAATGTCGCCAGTTCACCTTCGACATCAAGCGCTTTGCCATGAAGATGAAGTGTCCAGTCAATCTGCTGGCGATGCGGATTTTGCACGTTACTGATGTCAATCAGGGCGTTGTCCAGCCACAGCAAACGGCGACGGAAACGCACATCGCGCCAGGCATCGCTGTCCCACTGCACGCGCGTATGGCTATCCAGTTCCGGTGGGGTTTGCCGCCAGTCCACTTCCGTATCGAGCCAGCAAAACGCCTCGCTTTCATGGTACTGGCGCACCACGGGAATCGCAGGCGGTTGGTTCGTCTGGTTAACGGTAATCGTATTGTGCGTGGCGCTGTTTTTGTAATACGCATAATGCATTGGCGCGCCGTAACCGGTCGTTCCCAGGTCGGGTAAGATTTCTTTAGCACCATTAAACAGCACAAGATTCAGGCGATCGTAGTGGTCATGTTCGCCACCGTAAGGCGTATGTTTCACCAGCAGCGCACGCTGCTTTGCTGCGTTGCGCCAGAGGGTCAGGCCGCAATCCGGGGCATGTAAATGCCCGGTGGGGATCAACTCCGGAACCTGTTCTGGCAGTGGCCTTGTGTAGAGAAATGCATCCAGATTCAGGCGCGGATGATGCTGATTAATCGCCTTTAACGCGGCGGCATATTGGCTATCCTGGTAGTAATACCACGCAAATTCATAAAGATGGCCGTGATCGAGTTTTTCCTGGCCGTAGATACAATCATTGATGCGCGGGAAGGTGCCGTCTGGCATCAACAACGTCAGTGGGAAACTGAGCATCTTTTTATAATAGGCTTCATCAAGCAGGCTCCAGCGTGTGCCCATCGCCAGCTTTTCAAACGCCAGAAAACCTTGCAGGGCGTAGAAATGGTAATGAACCGAGCCTTCAAACCACAACCCTTCTTCAAACAGACCGTGTTCGAGTTGATAACGCAGCCCGTAAGGCTGGTTTACCGCAAACTCCAGCAGCGAATCATCTTCCAGAACCAGGCCCATCACACCCACTGCGCAGCCGATTTTGACCTCATGGTTATGTAATTGCGCAGTGCGGTGAGCCATCAAAAATTGCGCACCTTCTCGCAGCAGGCGCGTGATGATGTATTCACGTTGCTCTGCGGTCAGTGCTTGCGCGATGCAATCAAACCCGAGGGTGAAATCCAGCAGGCAGTTGGCTTCGCACAGCGTCTGGGCGTTCATTTTCCCCGGCCCGTTATAAGGAATATCACCGTGAATGGCATAGCCCGGATAAAACTCCGCATAGCGCATCAGCAAATCACGGACTTTCTCGAAATAAATCTGCTCGCCGGTTAATTGCCATAACACACCAAGCTGGTGGCAGGCTTTGGCATTCAGCCCATTTAGCTCGCGCCACCATGCGCCGTCGTAAGGCTCACCGCTAAACTGCCGCCCGTCTACCGGGCAGCGATGAGAGGCTGGGGAGTGTCTGTCCCACATCAGCCTGACCCCGTGGTCGGGGCAGTAATAATAGAGATTCCACGTTGCCAGCGCCGTTTCAGGCACGTGCAACGGGTTGTTGAGTACCACCGAATTATCGGTAATCAATTGTTCAATAATTGCTGGCTGCTGTTTAATCCGTTGCCGAAGAAGAATAAGTTGTTGCGTGGTGAACTGCTTCATCGCTCGATCCTTATTCTCATTCAGTGTTGTTTTAACGGGGTAATAAGATGAGAAATATCGTCCGGATATTTCGCCATTAACCACTCCGCTTTTTCAGTAAACAGCTTGTCGTCTGGCCACGCGCGAGCGGCGCTCACCATATTCACCAACGCTTTTTTATCATCCATTTTATCAATATCCTTCCATGGCCAGGTTTCATTGCTATTCACGAAGTGCGCGACGTAGGTATAACCCTTGCGCAGGCTGTGATCGTCAAGGTTGAAATTCCACACATCAACCCCGGTCACTTCCCCTAAACGCCCCAGCTTGTTGTAAGCCTCGAGGTGGAAATTGCTGTAATGCCAGGGGCGAGTGCGCTCAATTTCCGCCATCTGGCGGCCTTCTTTATCAAAATGAGAGGGGATGCGGCGCAGTTGCGTGATTTGCAGCCGTTTTTTAGCCGCCAGCACATCGCCACTAAACAGGGCAAATGACGCGGCCTGTAAATCAAAATAAGTGCCGTGGTTGTTGTGCCAGTTGTCCTCTTCAAAACCGTTCTGGCTGGTGGTCATCCAGTGATAAAAATCGCCATACCATTGTTTTATCTGCCCGTAGTCATCGTCGCTTAGAACATTAGCCGGGCGTAACAATTCAACAGCATCAATCACTTCCACCAGCGCGCGACTATCAATCAGGCCGATTCCTCGTCCATCGTTAATGCCTGGAATTGACTGCGCATGTTGCAGATTCGGGTTCATGCGTGTTTCGGATTTCACAAACCAGTTCAAAAGCTGATCGCGGGCTTTTTCAGCGTAGGCCGGGTTTTGAGTAAATTGCCACGCCAGCGCCAGCGTCCAGACATCATTGCTCATGTTGACCAGGCGTTTTTTGTCTGTGGCATCACTGTTGGCATCAGGGTTTGTCTGGCCATCTTTGCGAATATACGGCAGCCCATCTTTGGTCGTTGGGTCCGGCCACCAGTAAGGCGGGAAACTGTAGTAATCATGCTTATCCCCGCTGGCGGCGGTGAGGGTTTTATCCATCACGGAGTACAGCGGCTTGGTTAGCGCTTTATCCGCTCCGGCAATCAGTTTTTGATATGCGCCGATAAACTGCGGATTTTGTGCTTTTACTTGTTGTTGGCTGTAGCGTAAATCATCCAGTTTTATTTGCAGCGGATGCGCATCGGCGGCATACAACGGTGAAGTCGTTAATACTCCTGCAACCGCCAGTGAAATTAATGACAGGCAGGACAATAAAGTGGGTTTGCTCGGGCACATATTTTCTCCGTCCATCGGCAGAATGAATTTAGGGTGATAAAAGCCATCACCTTATTAATTGTCGGTGTTATTCGTATTCATCAATTGTGAGAGTGGAAATAATATTATTGATGTTGCCTGCGCAGTGTAAGAGGCGGAATTAATTTTTATGTGATTTACTTCAAACTCTTGTTTATGATGCTAAATAACCCCTGAAAGCGAGTTATAGATCACGAAAAACAGCACTTTTAAATCTATTTTTATAAGTTGCTAAATTTGTTTAAATTTATATTGTCATGTTTTTATTGAATATTTTTTATTGTGTGTTTTGTGTCGCATTTTTAAATGTGACTAATGACACACTTCTGCATTGTGAAACGGTATTTCTGTTTTTGACCGTTGTGTTTAACACAACCATTCTATTTAATTATCGGGCAGCTTTTCTTTTATCGAAAATAATCTGCTTCACTCCATTTATTCAATTATCAAACCTCTTAAAATAAGGATGTGAAAATAAATGTTCTCTACAAAATTAAAATCCGTATTTCTGATATCCGCACTGGGGTTAAGTGCTTCACAAGCATTTGCAGCCCAAACGCTTAATGTCTGGATTCGTGCCAGCAACGACTCAAAAAATATCTACAAGCAAGAAGCGGAAACCTTTGAAAAAAAGACCGGCATTAAAATCGAATATTTTAATGCCACGACTGATTTCGAGCAGCGCCTGGCGCGTGCGGCGGCGGGGAATGCGCTGCCGGATCTTATCTTCAATGATGCGGTCGCCATTGGGCAATTCATTCAGCTTGGCATCGCCGAAGAAATCGACCCGAAAACCATCGCCGGGGGCGACAATATTTACCCAACCGCCTGGGAAAGTACCCGCTACACCGACGGGAAATACTATGGCGTGCCGACATCCGCTCAAACCTTCGCCCTGTTTGTGCGCAAAGACTGGCGTGAAAAGCTGGGAATGCCTGCACCAAAAACCTGGAGCGATGTCGAGAAACTGGCAAAAGCCTTCACCACGCAAGACCCTGACGGCAATGGTAAAAACGATACCTACGGCTTTCTGTTGCCAGGCTCTACCACTCGCGGTTATGCCAGCTGGTTTATGAGTGCCTTCCTGTGGCAAGCCGGGGGGGATTTTATCCGTGAAGGGGCGACAAAAGGCACATTCAAAGCCTCGCTCGATGAACCCGCTGCGACGGAAACCTTGCAGTTTATGCGCGGCATGTTGTGCGAAAAGGTAGTCCAGCCAGGCGCTATCAATGCCACGACGGCCGATATCATCCCTTCATTCCGCTCCAGCCAAACCGGCATGTTCTTCACCGGGCCGTATCACATCGCGTTATTTGATAAAGACCCCGGCAAAGACCAGTTTGAAGTGGTGACGCTCGAAGGCCCGAAAAACAGCGCCACGCTGGCTGAAGGCACCACGGTCTTCATGATGAAAAGCAGCAAGAACAAAGAGGCAGCCCGCAAGTTCATCGAATTTATGATTTCCCAGGAAGGGCAAGAAATCGGCATGGGTAAAGGCAGCAAACATATGCCGGTGGTGCGTTTACCGGTGAACAAACAGGTGGACACGCAAGCGGTGTATGACGACGCACGCTGGGCGACTTTCGCCAGACTCTACGCCGAACAAGGGCGCTATGTGCCGCAAGTGCCGAACTGGACGCCAATCCGCCAGATCACCGCCGATGGTTTTAACCGTGTTCTGGCTGACTGCAACAGCGATATCAGCGCGGAGCTGAAAGCCACTAACGAGAAGGTCAACGCTGAACTTGCTAAACAGCAGGTGCTGGCGAAGTAGGTTTGGTGCCAAACGGTGGATGACGCTGTGCTTATCCCCCCTTCAAAACCAAGCGTAGGGCGGATAAACGCAGCGCCATCCGCCACTTAACTTCAAAAAAGAGCAAAAAAACGATGTTAACTTCTCGCCAGAAACGAAACCTGGTGCCGTGGATATTTTTGGCTCCGGCACTGGTCATTTTTACCTGGTTTAAATTCATCCCCATGCTGCAAGGGTTGGTGATGAGTTTTTACAAGGTGAACTTCAATCAACCAGATGAATGGGTTGGGTTTGCCAACTTTGCCCGCGCTTTTGCCGATATCGAACTGCATTCAGCCGTGTTCAACACCTTCCTTTATGTCGTGGTGACGATGGTGGTTGGGGCGGTGCTGGCATTCTTCCTGGCGATGTTGCTTGAAGGTCCCGCCCGCCATTTGCGCTTCATCCGTACTGCGATTTTCCTGCCTGCGGTAACGAGTGCGGCTATCGTCGCTGAAATGTGGCGCATCCTGTTTAACCCAACGCCGAACGGGGTGGTGAACCATATTCTGAGTTGGTTTGGCGTGGCCGACCAGGGGTTCCTCGCCAGCTCCGATCAGGCGCTGTGGGTGATCATGCTGCTGCATATCTGGAAAGCGGTGCCGTACAACATGGTGATATTTATCGCCGGCCTGGCGGGTATCAGCCGTGATTTATATGACGCCTCAAACGTTGATGGCGCGAACTGGTGGAACCGCCTGCGCTACGTCACGCTGCCTGGCATGATCCCGGCTATTTCCGTGGTGTTAATGCTCTCGTTTATCCGTGGCTTCCGCGTGTTTGCCGAAGTGTACGCCACCACTGGCGGCGGGCCGTCCGGCGCGACAGAGATGATCATGACCCACATCTATAAACTTGGTTTTGAGCAATTTGACTACGGCTATGCTTCGGCGGTGTCGTTCCTGTTATTCGCCTTCACCGTGGTGCTGACGATTTGTCATCTCACGCTGAAAAAGCGCATTGCCCGCTATTAAGGAGCTGCCCATGTTAGGTAAACGTTGGGATATCGTAGGCCGCTGGATGATTTATGGCCTGCTGTTAATTGTATTTGTCGGGCCGTTCTGGGGCATTGTCGCCACCGCATTCAGCGGTGCGCCCGTGAAGCCTGGTGAACTGTTGGCCTGGCCGAATGAGTTTTCAATGGAGAACTTTATCTTTGCCTGGCAGGACATTGGCGTCTGGCAATACCTGTTGAACTCGATGGTGGTGGTGTTCTTCGGCACCATTTTGCAGGTCTCAGTCAGTGCGCTGGCGGCCTACGCCTTAGCGCGCAAAAAGTTCGTTGGCGTCTCGTTGGTCAGTTTGATCATCCTTTCCACCATGATGCTGCCGGAAGAGGTGATCGCCATTCCGCTGTACATGATTATCAACTGGCAACTGCCGCTGATTGACTCGTCACTCTATAACACCTATCTGGGCATGATCATGCCGGTGGTGGGATGGGCGTTCTCCATCTTCGTGCTCAGCGAATTTATGGCGGCGATCCCCAAAGAATTAGAAGAAGCTGCGCGTATAGATGGCGCGAATGAATGGCAGATTTTCTTCCACGTTATCTTGCCTCTGGTGAAACCGGCGCTCGGCACCGTGGTGACGTTCGGCTTCATCATGATTTGGGACCAGTACCTGCTGCCGCTGATTGTGGTGAACAGCGACAGCCTGAACACCATTCCGGTGATCCTTGGCCGCTTGCGTACCGATGAAAGCATCACACCGAACATCTTTATTGCCATCACCTTACTGGCGATGTTGCCGAGCATCATTGTGTATCTCGGTCTGCAAAAACATTTCAATCGCGGGATTATGTCCGGCGCGGTCAAAGGATAAGGAGCGACACATGGGGTCTGTAGTGCTTAAAAATGTCTGTAAATCATATGGCGACGCACATGTTATTAAAGATGTCTCGTTGACCATTCCAGACGGTGAGTTCTGTGTGTTGGTTGGCCCGAGCGGCTGCGGAAAGTCTACCTTGCTGCGCATGATTGCGGGGCTTGAAGAGATTACCGGCGGCGAGGTGGCGATTAACGAAAAAGACGTCACTGACGTTGAGCCGAAGCTGCGCGATATTGCGATGGTGTTCCAGAGTTACGCGTTATATCCGCAAATGACCGTGCGCGAAAATATGGGCTTTGCTCTCAAAATGGCAAAACTGCCAAAAGCGGAAATCAGCCGGAAAGTGGAAGCGGCGGCAGACCTTCTCGGCCTGGGCGTGTTGCTCGATCGTCTGCCAAAAGATTTATCCGGCGGCCAGCGCCAGCGTGTGGCAATGGGGCGCGCCATTGTGCGTAATCCGCAGGTGTTTTTATTTGATGAACCGCTCTCGAATCTCGACGCCAAGCTGCGCACTCAGGTGCGGGGCGAAATTCGTGAACTGCATCGCCGCCTTAAAACGACCTCGGTCTACGTCACTCATGACCAGATTGAAGCCATGACCATGGGGCAGATGATTGTGGTGTTACGCGAAGGGCGAATCGAACAGGTCGGCAGCCCACTGGAATTATACGACCGCCCGGCAAATCTATTTGTTGCCGGTTTCATCGGCTCGCCTGAAATCAATCAGTTAAAAGGTGAAGTGGTACTACAAAACGGAGAGATGATGTTACGTCTTGCCGATGGCTCTTTATTAAGCTTGCCGCCGGGCGTGCAGGTGAAGCCGCAGCAAAAAGTGGTGTATGCGATACGCCCTGAACAGGTCAATGTGGTGGATGAAAGCGAGCAAAGCGGGGCGCTGAAGGCGACCATCACCGCTATTGAAAACACCGGTTCCGATATGCAGTTATTCTGCAACACTGGCGGGGGAGCCTTTACCTCGGTGTTTAAGCAGCGATTAAATGTACGGGAAGGTGAAACGGTATGGTTGCAGCCCAGAGTGACGGGTATCCACATTTTTGATGCCGACAGTGGGCAGCGCGTAGCGTGTCATTAAGAAGGAGCGATTGATGAAGTTATACACCCTGGATGTTACGTGCCTGGAGAATGCTCGCCGTGGTTTGCAGCAACCTTTTTCGCCGCTGCAACTGGCGCTGGGGAGACTGGTTAGCGAGGCGGATAAACTCCGCGGGCAACCCCCTGAAAGCGTAGTGCATAAAAAGCTGCGCCCGGTGAGTGGCGACCCGCACGACTACTACAGCCTGGGGACTTACTGGTGGCCCAATCCACGCAGGCCAAATGGCCTGCCGTATATCCGCCGCGACGGGCACACCAACCCGCAATGCCAGAACAATGACACTGACACCACGCGCATTATTCGCATGTGTGAACGTAGCCTGACGCTAGGGCTGGCATGGTATTTTACGGGGCATCGCAAATACGCGCTTGCGGCGGCAGAGCAAATCAAGTGCTGGTTTCTTGATGAACAGACGCGCATGAACCCGCATTTGAATTACGGCCAGGCGATCCCTGGAATAGTGTCCGGGCGCGGCACGGGGCTTATCGACACCCGCTTATTGTGGATGGTTATCGACACCATCGGGTTGATAAGCGATGCAGGTGTACTGGACACCGACGATATTATCGGCTTGCATCAGTGGTTCCGGGACTTTAACCACTGGATGTTCTTTAGCGATGTTGGCCATTCGGAATACGTCTGGCACAACAACCACGGCACCTGGTATGACGCGCAACGCGCGGTGAATGCGCTGTTCTACGGGGACAAAGGGCTGGTGGCGCGCATTATCCAGCAGGGAATCACGCAACGTATGGCGGCGCAAATTGACCAGGAGGGCAAACAGACCATGGAACTTGAGCGCCCGGTGCCGTTCCACTATTCCTTGTTCAATCTTGAAGCCCATTTGCTACTCAATCGCTATGCCGAACATGTCGAATTCGACCGCTGGAATGCGGTGCAAGATGGCCGAAGCGTGAAGCTCGGGATTGATTATTTGATGCCGTTTATCGCTGACCCGGATTTGTGGCCATATCGTGATTTAGACGGCATTGTCTGGGATAGCGCATTGCGCCTGTTGTTGCAATCCATGCACGGTTATCCAAAAGACGCGACGCGCTACAAAACGGTACTGGCGAGTTTCCCGGAAGATACGCTGAGTTTGCGTGAGCAACTGATGTGGTGCGCCTGAAATGTGTAGGTTTGTCGGGTGTTGATCACCCGACATGTCAATAATCAGTGCTGCTGATGGTTTACTAAATTGGTCAGATGCACGTCAGTCTGGCTCATACATAACCCGGCTTTGCGTGCATTTCGCACTTCGTCGAGAATCGTATTGAGTAAAACGCCTTCTTCTTCTTGTTCGCGATCCATGGTCTTCAGGAAATTCAGCGTCGGGTAATCCTTTAACTCCGTCGCTTCAGCGGTCAATTTATTTAAAGTGGCACAACGCTGTTGGTAATCTTCTACCGTTTTTTCAAACAGCATTTCCAGAGAGTCGCATTCGCTTTGTGGTGATTCAATCGCCCCCACAATGGGAGTGCCGCCCGCTTGCTTCATAAAGTTAAATATACGCATCATCTGCGTGACATTGCACTGCGCCTGGTTTCTTAAAAATGTCGCGGTACCCGTCAGGCTTTTTTCAGAACACCAGCTGCTTAA
Organism: Buttiauxella agrestis ATCC 33320; assembly: GCF_000735355.1. Lineage (GTDB taxonomy): Bacteria > Pseudomonadota > Gammaproteobacteria > Enterobacterales > Enterobacteriaceae > Buttiauxella > Buttiauxella agrestis. Next base: position 307,180 of record NZ_JMPI01000030.1, on the reverse strand, counting down.
TCGTAAATAGAGATTGGAAGAGTAAAAATCGCGGTTAATCTGCAAGTTGAGTCTTTGAACCATGCCGGAGGTTGCCATAATCATTTCCTTATTGAAGCGGAACATCGGGTAAAGGTCGGGGGAGAAGCTTTTAAAATAATACCTCTTTTGGGTTATTTTCAATACGTTTAATTCTGCCGTTTTACCCTTATTTACAACATGCTTCACTACGAAATATTAAAAACAAAAAATGAAATAATTATTAGGCTTGAGGTTTATCTTTGGTAATTAAAATTCCATGATCAATGTTGTGATTCACCATCGAAAAATGAATATCTGATCTGGCGTCTTTTTGTTTTAGATCACATTTTGTTCACTCGCTAATTTCGCCCGCGATTGTTTTCGGTATTGCAGCGGCGTCTGGCTCATCATTTTTTTGAAACAGGTAATAAAATAAGTCACCTCGATAAAACCGACTTCCTGCGCGATGGCATCAATGCTTAACGGCGAAGTGCGCAATAAATCGCAACTTTTCTTGATACGCCGCGTCAGCAAGTATTCATGAATGCTGCCCCCGGTTTGCTGGCGAAAAATACGCGAGGTATAGCTGCGAGATAAACCGATGGACTGCGCCAGCTCATCCAGCGAAAACTTGCCGCTGTAATTGCTTTCCACCCATTGCATGATGCGTGACGCAACTGTCTGTTGAGGCTGAATAAATTTCTGCGGCTGCTCGGGCAGGAAAGCCATGATTTGCATCACCAACAGCGCCACATCGCTGGCGGTCGAATGCCCATTAAGGCAAAGTTTGTCGAACTGCTCGAGAATGACCTCCATAAACTCTCCCTGTTCACTTAAATCGTAAACCTGCGCCGGGGCATTGCTGGCCGCAAGGGCCGAAAATTGTGCCAGCTGGCGCGGGAAAGCGTGCAGGGTGCTCATTATTGACGTGTGCTCAATATGCATAGTGGTGCGGTGGTAGTGATTGGTATCGCTGGCATCGACGTGAACCTTGTGCAGACGAAACGCCGGGAAGATAAATAGCCGCCCAGGCCTGGCCGTGTAATGCTGGTTATCGACCACGACTATTCCATATCCCTTTGAAATATAGAGAAACTCAGCACACTGATGCCAGTGGTAATACTGCGCGCTGGAGGCGCGTAGCCGATGAAATGAGATAACCTGGCTATCGAGGGTGATCCGCTCCATAAATTGTTGTTCGCTCATTTCCCCTCCAGGACAATAAATTTAAGTTTTTACGCCATGATTTGTAATTTATTGCCCCTGGATTTAGAAAAAGCCAGTGAAAGTGAAATAACGGTTTATTTTTGTGATGCGGCTCACTCTGACTCAGGAATAAAAGCGACTACTCTTTGCATCAACGCGCAAACTGAGCGCACAGAAAATATGAATAACAACAACTTACAATATTCTCGTGTCTGACGGGAGGAAATCTTGCAACCTGAAAACATTACTCTAAATAACCCTCTGAAAAACAGGGACGATCTTCGTAAATTGGTTAATCAATTATTGAATGCCGTTTCGCCATTCTTTAAAAAAGATGCCAGTCGCGTCGATCTTGCTAATTTCACCGCTCATTACGGGCAGCAAATTGCAAATATGGAAACATTCTCGCGTTTGCTGTGGGGCGTCACCCCACTTTTGGCGGGAGGGCATGAACCGGAACAATTCTCTTTTTATATTCAGGCAATAAAAAACGGCACCAACCCTGAACATGCAGATTACTGGGGGGAAGTCGCACCTTACGATCAGCGTATTGTGGAAATGGCGGCCTACGGATTAATGCTGGCGGTGGCGCATAAACCGCTGCTGGCGCACTTTAGCGAGCAAGAAAAACACCATCTTTGGCAATGGCTGAAGCAGAGTGAAAACCAGGATATCCCGGATAATAACTGGCATTTTTTTCCGATTCTGGTGCAGGTCGGTTTCCACCATTGCGGCATGCCGAATAATGCCGAAGCGCTCGAAAAGCATTTCGCGGCAATGGAGCACTACTACCTCGGCGACGGCTGGTATTCAGATGGTCCAGGTCGCCCGCGTGATTATTACATTTCGATGGGATTCCATTTCTATGGGCTTATCTACGCCAAATTAATGGCCGACGTTGACCCGCAACGCTGCCGGACATTGCGCCAGCGCGCCACACTGTTTGCCGCCGATTTTATCCATTTCTTCGCCGATGATGGCGCGGCGATTCCTTTTGGCCGCAGCCTGACTTATCGCTTCGCGCAGGCTGCGTTCTGGAGCGCTGCGGCCTTTGCAGATCTTGAGGTGTACGAGCCAGGCGTGGTGAAAGGTATCGTGCTGCGCCATTTACGCTGGTGGCTGCAACAGCCGCTGTTTGACCGCGATGGCGTGTTGAGCGTGGGTTACAGCTATCCGAACTTAATTATGGCGGAAGATTACAACGCGCCCGGTTCGCCTTATTGGGGACTGAAAACCATGCTGGTGCTGGCGCTGGGTGAAAACGATAAATTCTGGCAGGCCCAGGAATTACCGTTACCTGCACGGGAAGCGGAACACAGCATTCCTCACGCCGCTCAAATTCTGGTTCATCAGGACAACCATTTATGGATGGTGACGTCAGGCCAGCTGGAGCTGAATAACTTCGTTAATACCGAAGCCAAATACTGCAAATTCGCTTATTCCACTCGCTACGGTTTCACCATCGAGCGCGGACGTTACGGCCTGAATCACGCCGCCCCCGATTCAATGCTGCTGCTTTCTGAGAAAGACGATTATTGGCGCGGACGCAGGGCATGTCAGCAAGTCACCACTGCCGACGGCATGATTTATAGCCGCTGGCAGCCGTGGAATGACGTGACTATCGACACCTGGCTGGTGCCGCTTGGCGACTGGCAAGTGCGGGTGCATTACCTCAAAACCGAACGTGAACTCGATTGTGCCGAAGGCGGTTTTAGCCTGGCCAATCGCCCCTTGCCGCAAACTGAGCTGGCGGCGTCGAAAAGTGTTATGCGGACGGCGACCGATACCAGCGCTATCTACTGTTTAAGCCCGCAACCGCGTACAGGAGAGCAGGTTTTAACGCCGCCAAACAGCAACTTACTGTTCGCCGAACGAGCGGCTGTCCCGCTGCTGCGCGGTGAATTAAACGTGGGTACACATCTGTTAATCAGTGCCGTTTGGGCAGGGGATACTGAAGACTTTAACGAACAATCTTGCCCGCAAGCCATTATCAGCGAGGGCGCTGTACGCCTGGTGATGAGCCACCACCAAAAGCACGTATTGTTTCTGGAGAACCCTCAATGAATAGTTCAACACCAACGCGTACTGCTCAAATAAAAATGAGCACTTTTATCTTCCTCTACTTTTTCACCTGGTCTTCAAGCTTCGGGCTGTATGCCCTGTGGTTGAGCCAGAAAGTAGGGTTGGACAGCATTACCATCGGCAGCGTTTTCGCCATCAACGGCGTCTTTGCGGTGGTGATGAAACCGGTCTACGGCTACATCATGGACAAAATCGGGATGAGCAAATGGCTGCTCTATTTTGTCTGTGCTATCTCCGCGTTAATGGCGCCGTTTTTCGTCACGGTTTATCAACCGCTACTGCTCACGCACACCACTATTGGCATCGTCATTGGCGCGTTTTATCTGAGCCTCGGCTGGTACGCAGGGGTTGCGGCGTCCGAGTCGTACGCGGATAGATTCAGCCGTTTGTATGGCCTGGAGTTTGGGCGCATCCGTATGTGGGGATCGCTCGGCTGGGCGATGGCCGCATCGGTATCCGGTTTGCTGTTCAACTACACGCCGCTGGCAAACTTTTTGGTCAGCAGCACCACTTCCGTCTTGATGTTGGTGGTGTTGGTCAGCCTCAAAATTGGCGATGAACAGCTACGCAATAACAACGTGATTTCAGCGAATAAAATTGTGTTTTCCGATGTCATCATGTTGCTGAAAAACCGCAAATTCTGGATGTTCAGCCTGTATGTGGCTGGTGTGGCATGGATGATGTTTGTCGCCGAGCAGCAGTTCCCGCGCTACTTCGTTTCGTTCTTTGACACCAAAGAGCAGGGCAACGCCTGGTACGGCTATTTGAGCACCGTTCAGTCCGGCATGGAATTCGTGATGATGATGTTCATTCCGGTGCTGGTTAATCATTTCGGTGCGAAAAAGGGTTTGCTGCTGTGCGGCTGTGTGGTGGGTTTGCGCCTGATTGCCTCAGGCCTGACATCCGATCCGCTGGTGATTTCAATCATCAAGCCGTTCTACGGCGTGGAAATCGCACTGTTGCTGATCTCCGTCTTTAAATACATTGCCGAGCATTTCCACAAAAAGGTTAACGCCACCATGTATTTACTGGGTTATCAGGCGATGATTTATGTTGGTTCGGTGGTCGTCGCACCGCCAGCCGGTTATCTGTACGACAAAATCGGCTTCGCACACACCTACTTAATGATGGGCTGCTGCGCGCTGGTCTTCACCCTGATTTCCGCTTTCACACTCTCGCGCTGCCAGTCAACACGCGCGGAGTCTCAAACCTTCTCACCCGCTTTAGACACTTCACCGGTCGAGCCGGTAAAACATTAATTAAAGGAGACGTTATGACCCGTTCTGTAGTCACTGAAAAAGTTGTGACCGAGCCACTGCGCCCTATTGAATTGCATCAAGTAGACCGCCTGGCTCTGAAACATAAGCTTGATAAGGCGTTGCAAAGCGTCACTAAAAAGCTGGATAAGACGATTGTTCTGGTAGGGGATAAATTCCCTAACGAAGCCTGTGAAGGGGGCAAGTGGAAACCTGCTGAGAACAACGAGTGGACCACCAGTTTCTGGCCTGGGCAACTGTGGCTGGCGTGGGAGATGACCGGCGAGGATAAATATCGCCAGGCGGCAGAGCGTTATTTACCCTCTTTTGCGGAGCGTTTAGACCAGCGTATTGAAACCGCGACTCACGATTTGGGTTTCCTTTATACGCTCTCGTGCGTCAATGCCTGGCGCTTAACCGGCAATGAAACTGCCCGCCAGACTGCGCTGCAAGCGGCAGATATCCTGATGGAGCGTTTTAACCCGGTGGCGAAGATCATTCAGGCGTGGGGCGATTTGAATGATCCAGAACAACAGGGGCGGATGATTATTGACTGTAATATGAACCTTCCGCTGCTTTATTGGGCAAGCCAACAAACCGGCGATGCTCGTTACGCCGAGGCGGCAACAGCGCACGCAGAGCAGGCGGCGAAGTACATTGTTCGCCCGGATGCCTCCACATTCCATACCTACTACATGAATGTGGAAACTGGCGAGCCGCGTTTTGGAAATACGCACCAGGGTTACAGCGACTCTTCGTGCTGGTCGCGAGGACAGGCGTGGGGCATTTACGGTTTCTTGCTCACGTATCTATATACCGGCGATAAAAGTATGGTGGATCTCACGCGCAGCCTGGCGCATTACTTTATCAACCGTTTGCCGGAAGATGACGTTTGCCACTGGGATCTGGCGTTGCTGGGTACTGATGCGGTGCGCGACAGCTCGGCCGCGGCGATTACCGCTTGCGGGCTGCTGGAACTGGTGAAAGTGCTGCCGGTTCTGGATGAACATCGCGCCCACTACGAAGAGATGGCGCTGCGCATAATTCAGTCGCTGACCGATAACTACCTGGCGCGGGACGATGAGCCATGCGAAGGCTTGCTGAAACATTCGGTTTATCACATGGCAAGCGGCAAAGGTGTGGATGAATGCTGTAGTTGGGGAGACTATTTCTACCTTGAAGCACTGGCACGCGTGCGCCAGGTGTGGAGTCTCTACTGGTAATTTTCTCGCCCCCGTAATGTTGCGGGGGCAACATGGAGAGTCGTGATGAAAACCGTTGCAGTCTTACTGGCGCCTGGTTTTGAAGAAGCAGAAGCCATTGTTACCATTGATATTCTGCGTCGTCTTAAAATAAATGTGCGTACACTTTCTTGTATTGATTCGCGCGCCGTTGTGAGTTACCACGATATACCGATGGTCGCCGATGCCACCTTGAGTGAATGTTTCGATGACACATTTGATGCCGTTGTTCTGCCCGGAGGCCCGGAAGGCAGCGTATTCCTCGCGAAAAGCGCCAGCGTGATTGCCTTCGTCCGCCGTCACGATGAACTCGGAAAATTTATCTGCCCGATTTGTTCCGCAGCCGCCCGCGTGTTGGGCGGGAACGGTTTACTAAAAGGACGCCGCTATGTTTGTTCCGGTGATTTATGGCAGCAGGTTGGCGACGGCGTTTATGTTGATGCCGATGTCGTTGAAGACGGCAACCTGATATGCGGAAGAGGATTGGGGAAAGTGTTTGATTTTGCCCTCACCGTAGCGGCTCGCCTCGAAGGTGATGAAGCTGCCGCCCGCGATCATGCGGAGCATATTTATTATCCGTGGTAGTGGTGAACACTCAGGAGATTTTCCTACCAGAATACAATTTTTACGTCATAAATAATGAGCAGAAGTTGATGTAGCTTCTGCTCATTATTTGTTAGTTTTGCGTAATATAAGACTGTTTTGGAGGTCACGTATTTAACAATAGAGTTTGTATTAATAATATTGTAGTGCGTGTTAAATGATTGATTAGCTATGTTGTATTTACTAGGTGCTATTTCTATATGGATTAATTGAGTCATTTACAGGGAAGGAGTAAGCAATAAATGATAGCTTGTGAGTTAAACTATAATGACCGAACTCCATATTGGACATTGAGATTAAAATGTTTAGGTGTTGGAGTATTTTATGTTTTTTCAGGCCTGTACGCTTTTGAGAATATCCTTGAATTCTCTGATAGGAAAAACGGCCCGATACCTTTAGGGGAATATTGGATAGTCGATGGGCCGAAGGGGGTATATTCAAGGTTCAAACAGTTTGAAAAAGAAATTAGGACTGGGAATGACTATGACAAGTGGTTTGCATTATTTAAACAAGATAGCGTAACGGATGATTATACATCTGTTGATCTTTTTCAGCGTGGGAGTTTTAGGGTGCATCCCTTAAGGCCTGATGGCAACGGTGTGTCTGATGGTTGCATCACGTTCTACAATCAAGCAGAGTTCAATACAATCCGGGAAGCCTTATTACTTACTCAGCAAAAAGTTATTGGTAGTGCTGGGTTAGTGGCTTATGGGAAAATTAACGTAATAGGAATCCCTCGTGCATAATCGTTCTTATTGCATACATAACTTTCTTTGGGTTTTGTTATCACCAATCGGATTTGTAATTACATTTATAATGTATGAGTTTGATGTGAATTTATTGAGTTTATTTCCCAGTATAGATATGATTTTTAGCAGATGTATGGACATGCTATTTTCAACTTTTTGTTTATCATTGATTTTTTGGTTGTTTGTGAAATATATAGTTAAATCAGCCAGAAGCACCTTCAAGTATGGTGTTTTTTACTTTATTTTGTTTTATCTCACACATGGTTTGTTCGTTTTATCCGATGCGATAATTTTTTCTAAAGAGATGGTTGAGCAATTTTTAAATGAATTGGATTACTTCTCAGCAAACTCTCCCATCGATAATTTTGAAAAGCAGAAAGAGTTGCGAGATTCGATTTTGATTTTTGGTTTCTTCTTGCTTGATACTTTAATTTCCAGCGCTGCTGTCTTCTTCCTAAAATTACTGAAACTTTTCCCTATACTTACTCCTTTACCCAAGGAGTAAGCCATGGCTATCGAGTTGGAAACCCTTAACCTGCCTCAACCAAGCGGCGGTGTGCCTAACAATGTGCTGCCGCTTGTGCTTTATCATCATGTTCCTCACGAATTACGTCACAATAAAAATATTTCAGTATGGCAACTCATAATAACTGAATAGTATGAATTCGGTTGTTGTGAGCTTTAATGTTGTGATTGTCTCTGTTCGGTATTTTAATTCCCCTTAGTTGTTGTTAATTCAAAATATGGAGAAAACAAAATGGCAAGTGTCATTTATATGACGATTAATGGTGAAAAACAGGGCATGCTTTCTCAAGGATGCGGGACTGCAGACTCTATCGGCAACAAATATCAGTTTGGACATAAAGATCAAATTTTAATCTACGAGTTGTCGAACGTAATAACCCGAGAGCAAAATGCCGTTCATCACCCGCTAGAAATAAGAAAACCCATCGATAAATCAACACCTCTTTTGGGTGTGGCCATCTCTAATAATGAAAAAGTAGAATGTGAATTTTTCATGTACCGCACTTCAATAGCCGGCGGGATGGAGCTTTTTTTTAAAGTTAAACTCACCGGTGCGACGCTGAGCCAGATGCGATTTTTCTATCCCAACTCTCTGACCCACAATGATGTACAACCCCAGGAAAGTATCGCCATTCGCTATGAAACAATAACCTGGGAACACATTTCTTCAGGAACAAGCGGGTGGAGTTTATGGAATGATCGGGTGAACTAATGGGAACTTCCGCAATTTCTCATTTGAAATATGACCTGGACAACTATGTTGTCGCGCTAAAGCGAGTGGCTAATCTTGCTGCCAGTTTCTTCCTGGAAGATGCCATCATCAGGATGAACTATTTGAAGGAAATCGATGACTATATAAATGAGATGAATTATCGATTCCATCAGACCCTTGGTCCTAATGAAAGGATGCGAATAGTCAATGATGTGAAAGCCGAAGCTGATATGGCAGAGCGGGAATATCAGCTTTTAAGGCTTGGGAATTATACAAAATACATTTCTACGGAGATTTTTGAAGAGCAAGGTGTTTTGAAATATGTCAAAATTGCCGGTGGGGTGGTTGCTGGAGGAGTTCAAATATCTACCGGTTTGGCTCTGCTCGAAGTTAGTAAGAAACTGCATGTGAAAAAAATGGGCGCCATCGGTGTTGTCCTGGCAGCTCATGGCGCTAACAATATGTTTGAATCATTATCTCCGGTTCTTTTTGAGCATCAAAGTGTAGGACCTGTGAGATGGATTTACAGAAAGGGTGCGAAAATTCTTGGTTATGATAAATATAACGGTGATTTAATTTATGAGGGAGTGGATTTTTGCGCCACGTTATATGGTGCGGTCAAAATGCCGGTTGAATTTCAAAATTCAAATAGGCTGGTTCCTAAAGGATGGTTTGAGCGCCCTGGTACTGGTAAGTTATTCAATAGTTGGCGTGGTGACTATATGTCTAAGTGGACTAAAAAGAATCTGGCGATGAAAGGATTCCTGGTTGGTAGTCAATTCAAGAGGTTTACTGTTGAGTTCATAGAAGATGGGTATAAATATGAAGATAACTAATTTTTTGTGAGTTTTTAAAAAATTAATTTATGTAGTTAGATAGTTGATTGTATAAATAATGGAAGTTTGTTTTAACTGTGGACTTCCATTATCTTAGCAGGTCGGTTATTTGGTTCTTGCTATATATCGAGTGCTTTTAGTTATGATGTAATTACTGCTTCAGGTTTTTTAATTTTATTATGGTGTGAAGTTTAATTAACTTTACTGTTGTGACTATGTTTAAGCTCTCTGATTTTGCGGCGATGTGGATAGCGTAAAGCGTAGAGAATAATGAAATGGAGAACATTAGCAGTGTACTCCGAATGTCACCATACATGAGTATGATACCCATTGTTAGCAAACACCCAATAATGAAACTAACGAATGGTGTAAAACATGATCTTTTGGCAATCAATAGGATATATTTTATAAAATCCTTAGGCTCAGATTCAGGAATCGATTTTCTTTCCAAACGATACCATTTTCTCATCGCATGGAATTTATTTTTCATAGTCAGTAGTTCGCGGTAGGTAAATCCACTGCTCAAGATTATTTTTTTAATATTCATTGTTCACTTAACATCCATGTAGAAGAGAGACTATTTACCAGGAAATGTATGATACAAGTAATGCCAGAGGATGGGTAGATAACAATTTATATTGCACATTATATAAAATTGGTGAATTTATTAGTTGATTGATATAACTAAAAACAATCAATTATATTTCACATCTCTTCATGAACTATTAATAAAGGAGGTTTTTCTATTCTTACTCCTTTACCCAGGGGATCACTCATGGCAATCGAACTGGAAACCCTAACTGGCCGCCATCCTGGGAGAGCAGGGAGGGATCATTAAAGTCTGGTAGCGAACCAGCCGCAGGGAGGCGCTGGCTGAACTTATGGACAAATAAGCTATACGCTTATTCATTTGTCTGACATATGCCTCTATTTTTATGTCTTTAATTGCTAAATACATGCACGGTTTTACTGTATTTCTGCTGTGTGATTGCGCTCTCCTATGGATTATTAATTTCCCGCTACAACTATCCCAAGCCTAAAAAGCTAAAAGCCAGCAGTGCTAATGGCTTGTTTTAACTAAATCTTACCCTACATAAAATAAAATCGAGCGGGAGTATTCCATGCACAAATTTACTAAAGCGTTGGCGGCCATTGGTATCGCTGCCGTTATGTCACAATCCGCTATCGCAGAAACGATGAAACTCGGCTTTCTGGTCAAACAACCAGAAGAGCCATGGTTCCAGACTGAATGGAAATTTGCCGATAAAGCCGGGAAAGATCTTGGTTTTGAAGTGATAAAAATTGCGGTTCCGGACGGCGAAAAAACATTGAATGCCATCGACAGCCTGGCGGCTAGCGGCGCGAAAGGCTTTGTGATTTGTACGCCTGATCCAAAACTCGGTTCAGCGATCGTTGCCAAAGCAAAAAGCTACGACATGAAGGTGATTGCTGTTGATGACCAGTTTGTTACTGCCAAAGGTAAGCCAATGGATACGGTGCCATTAGTGATGATGGCGGCGACCAAAATTGGCGAACGTCAGGGGCAAGAGCTTTATAAAGAGATGCAAAAACGTGGTTGGGATGTGAAAGATTCTGCCGTGATGGCGATTACCGCTGACGAACTCGATACCGCTCGCCGTCGTACTTCGGGTTCAATGGAAGCTCTGAAAGCCGCCGGGTTCCCGGAAAAACAAATCTACAAAGTCCCAACCAAATCTAACGACATCCCAGGCGCATTCGACGCCGCAAACTCCATGCTGGTTCAGCATCCGGAAGTGAAACACTGGCTGATTGTTGGCATGAATGACAACACGGTGCTGGGCGGCGTGCGTGCTACGGAAGGTCAGGGCTTCAAAGCGCCGGATGTGATTGGTGTGGGTATCAACGGCGTGGATGCGATCAGTGAACTGTCGAAAGCGCAGGCGACAGGCTTCTACGGTTCCTTGCTGCCAAGCCCGGACGTACACGGTTATAAGAGCAGCGAAATGCTCTACAACTGGGTGAGTAAAGGTGCGGAGCCACCAAAATTCACCGAAGTGACTGATGTGGTGCTGATTACTCGCGATAACTTTAAAGAAGAGCTGGCGAAAAAAGGCCTCGGCGGTAAGTAATCTGCGAATACACGGTGGATAAGCGCAAGCTTATCCACCCAACCCAAACTGTAGGTCGGATAAGCGCAAGCGTCATCCGACATTGAGGTCTGTCATGCAGCATCAGACACCGTATCTCTCTTTTCGTGGTATAGGCAAAACTTTCCCTGGCGTGAAAGCCTTACAGGACATCAGTTTCGACTGCTATGCCGGGCAAGTTCACGCACTAATGGGGGAGAATGGCGCCGGGAAATCCACACTCCTGAAAATTCTTAGCGGTAACTACGCGCCGAGCGAAGGCAGCATTGTTCTGCGCGGCGAAGAAGTCACTTTTGCCGACACGCCTGCGGCCCTGAATGCCGGGGTCGCCATTATTTATCAGGAACTCCACCTGGTGCCGGAAATGTCGGTTGCCGAGAATATTTACCTCGGGCAACTTCCGCACAAAGCGGGCTTCGTGAACCGTTCTTTATTGAATTACGAAGCGAAATTGCAACTTGAGCACCTCGGTTTGGATATCGACCCGAGTACGCCACTCAAGTATTTATCTATCGGCCAGTGGCAAATGGTGGAGATTGCCAAGGCACTGGCGCGTAACGCAAAAGTTATCGCTTTTGATGAGCCAACCAGTTCGCTATCCCGCCGTGAAATTGACAATTTATTCCGCGTGATCCGTGAGTTGCGGGCTGAAGGGCGCGTCATTCTTTATGTTTCGCACCGCATGGAAGAGATTTTCGCTTTAAGTGACGCGATCACCGTATTTAAAGACGGGCGTTACGTGCGCACTTTCGACGATATGCAGCAGGTGAATCACGATTCGCTGGTGCAGGCGATGGTCGGGCGCGATTTGGGCGATATTTACGGCTGGAAACCGCGCGAGCATGGAGCCGAGCGCTTACGTCTTGATGGCGTAAAAGCTCCGGGCGTGCGCACCCCGATTTCCCTGACGGTACGCAGCGGTGAAATCGTCGGGCTGTTTGGCCTGGTGGGTGCCGGGCGCAGCGAATTAATGAAAGGGATGTTTGGCGGCACGCGCATCACAGAAGGTAAAGTGTTGATTGATAGCAAAGTTATCAACATCAACAAGCCCGCCGATGCGATTCGTGCTGGCATGATGCTCTGCCCGGAAGATCGTAAAGCCGACGGTATTATTCCGGTGCACTCGGTGCGTGACAACATCAATATCAGCGCGCGGCGCAAGCATATCAGCGCCGGTTGCCTCATTGATAACCGTTGGGAAGCCGAGAACGCCGCCTCACATATTCGCTCGCTGAATATCAAAACCCCGTCAGCCGATCAGCTCATTATGAATCTCTCCGGCGGCAACCAGCAGAAGGCCATTCTTGGGCGCTGGTTGTCAGAAGAGATGAAAGTGATTTTGCTGGATGAGCCAACGCGCGGCATTGATGTTGGCGCAAAACACGAAATCTATAACGTGATTTATGCCCTTGCGGCGCAAGGCGTGGCGGTGTTGTTTGCCTCAAGTGATTTACCCGAAGTGCTCGGCCTTGCTGACCGCATTATTGTGATGCGCGAAGGGGAAATAGCCGGTGAACTGCTGCATGGTGAAACCAACGAGCAGCAAGCATTAAGTCTGGCAATGCCAAAAACCAGCGCGTCTGCCGCATGACCAGGGAGAGAAAAATGTCTGCATTAACTCCATCATCAACGAAAGCATCATCAACGAAAGCATCATCAACGAAAGCATCATCAACCAATACCTCATCTGGCGGCAGCAAGAAAACGTCGTCGCTAAGTCTTGGACGTATCTGGGACAACTACGGCATGTTAGTGGTGTTCGCAGTGCTGTTCCTCGCCTGCGCCATTTTTGTGCCGAATTTCTCTTCTTTTGTGAACATGAAGGGGTTGGGACTGGCCATTTCGATGTCGGGAATGGTGGCGTGCGGCATGTTGTTCTGCCTGGCATCCGGTGATTTCGACTTGTCAGTTGCGTCAGTGATTGCCTGCGCGGGTGTCACCACGGCGGTAGTCATCAACATGACCGAAAGCCTGTGGATTGGCGTGGCGGCAGGTTTATTGCTCGGTATGTTAAGCGGCCTGGTGAATGGTTTTGTTATCGCCAGACTTAAAATCAACGCCTTGATTACCACATTGGCCACCATGCAGATTGTGCGCGGCCTGGCGTACATCATTTCTGATGGTAAAGCGGTGGGTATCGAGGACGAGCGCTTCTTTGCCCTGGGTTACGCCAACTGGCTGGGGCTGCCTGCGCCAATCTGGTTAACGGTCGGCTGCCTGATCATCTTCGGTTTGCTGCTTAACAAAACCACGTTTGGCCGTAACACGCTGGCGATTGGTGGCAACGAAGAAGCCGCCCGCCTGGCGGGTGTCCCGGTGGTGCGCACCAAAATCATCATCTTTGTCCTTTCAGGTTTAGTCTCGGCGGCAGCGGGGATTATTCTGGCATCGCGTATGACCAGCGGCCAGCCGATGACCTCTATCGGCTACGAGTTGATTGTGATTTCGGCTTGCGTATTGGGCGGCGTTTCGCTCAAAGGTGGGATCGGTAAAATTTCTTACGTCATTGCCGGGATTTTAATTCTCGGCACCGTGGAAAACGCCATGAACCTGTTGAATATTTCTCCGTTCTCGCAATATGTGGTGCGCGGTTTGATTCTGCTGGCTGCGGTCATTTTCGACCGCTACAAACAGAAAGCAAAACGTACCGTTTAAGCTTCTTCTCAACCCTGCCACACCGAATCGCCAGGCCATTCGCGGCCTGGCGATTTATCCTGGAAAATTGCGACACCCGTCACCCTGTCTATACTTACATGGCTAATCATAATTTATCGTTACCGTCACGGTGGCGCATTTAACTGTGTAAGGAGGAGCCGCTGGTGGCTGAAGTTTCATCTGTACCGCCTCTAATTTCAGGCAATCTTGCCTTTTTCTTCGACCTCGATGGCACGCTGGCAGAAATCAAACCGCACCCGGATCAAGTCTACATTCCGGCCGCCGTGCGTACGCTGCTGCAAAAAATGTCTGTCATGAGTGACGGGGCACTGGCATTGATTTCAGGGCGCTCAATGTCAGAGCTGGATAAGCTCGCGACTCCTTTTCATTTCCCGCTGGCTGGAGTGCACGGGGCTGAGCGCCGCGATATCAATGACAAAACCCACATCGTTACCCTTCCTGAACCCATGGTTGCGGCTTTGCATCAGCAATTGAGTGAGGCATTGCAATACCATCCGGGCACCGAACTGGAAGCGAAAGGAATGGCTTTCGCGCTGCATTACCGCCAGGCCCCTGAGGCAAAAGAAGCCATATTTGAATTGGCTCAGGCGATGATTCAGCGATATCCGGAACTGGCGTTACAGCCGGGGAAATGTGTTGTGGAGCTGAAACCATTAGGAATAGACAAAGGAGCGGCCATTCGCGCGTTTATGCAAGAAGCCCCTTTTGCGGGGCGCAAACCGGTATTTATCGGTGATGATTTAACCGATGAAGCAGGGTTTAAACAGGTTAATGCTCTGGGTGGCGTGACCATCAAAGTTGGGAGCGGCGACACCATTGCCAATTATCGCCTGGCAAATGTTCGCATGGTGTATCACTGGCTTGGCAAATTGACGCAACACATAGAACAACAAAAGCCAGATATTTTACGGGGAGAAAATTATGAGTCGCTTAGTGGTAGTCTCTAATCGCATTGCACCACCAGATGATAAGAAAAGTAGTGCTGGTGGCCTGGCAGTGGGCATTTTGGGGGCATTAAAAACGGCTGGAGGATTGTGGTTTGGCTGGAGCGGTGAGGTCGGTTGCCCCGATGCACCCTTAAAAAAGACCAAACGCGGCAACATTACCTGGGCATCTTTCAACCTGAGCCAGGAAGATTACGAAAGCTATTATCTGCAATTTTCGAATGCGGTGCTGTGGCCCGCCTTTCACTATCGTCTTGACCTGGTCGATTACCAACGTGAAGCGTGGGATGGCTACAGCCGCGTTAATACGCTGCTGGCAAATAAGCTAAAACCACTGCTGGAAGAAGACGACATCTTATGGGTGCATGACTATCATCTGCTGCCATTTGCCGCCGAATGCCGCAAACAGGGGCTTAATCATCGTATCGGCTTCTTCTTACATATTCCTTTCCCGACGCCGGAAGTTTTCAATGCGCTGCCGCCACACGAAGAGTTACTCGAGGCGTTGAGCGAATACGATTTACTGGGGTTCCAGACCGAGAGCGATCGCCTGGCGTTCCTTGACGGTATTGCCAGCCAGACACGGCTCGACCATCTGGGCAAAAACCAGCATCAGGCATACGGCAACACCTTCCGCACCGAGGTTTATCCGATAGGCATTGAGCCTGAGGAGATCAAAAAGAGTGCGCAAGGTCCGCTACCGCCGAAACTGGCGCAGCTCAAGGCGGAACTGGGCAGCATTAAAAATATCTTCTCAGTTGAGCGTCTGGACTATTCCAAAGGCTTACCTGAGCGATTTCTGGCATTCGAGGCGTTGCTGGAGAATTACCCGCAACACCACGGCAAAATACGCTATACGCAGATTGCGCCCACCTCGCGGGGAGATGTTCAGGCGTATCAGGACATCCGTCATCAGCTGGAAACAGAAGCAGGGCGCATCAATGGCAAGTATGGGCAATTGGGGTGGACACCGCTCTATTATCTCAACCAGCATTTTGATCGCAAATTAGTGATGAAAGTGTTCCGCCACGCCGACGTCGGGCTTGTGACACCGCTGCGCGATGGCATGAACCTGGTGGCGAAAGAGTATGTTGCCGCGCAGGACCCCGCTAACCCCGGTGTGCTGGTGCTATCGAAATTTGCTGGTGCGGCTAATGAATTGTCTTCAGCGCTTATCGTTAATCCGTATGATCGTGATGACGTAGCCGCAGCGCTTGATCGGGCATTAACCATGCCACTCGCCGAACGGATTTCGCGCCACAGTGAAATGATGGCGGTGATTGAGAAGAACGATATTCACCACTGGCAGAAGAGGTTTATTGAAGACCTAAAGAAGGCTGAGCCGCGAAGCGATGAGTCGCATTTAGATAAGAAGGTGGCGACATTTCCGAAATTAGCTTAGGGGCATTTTTTTGTAGGGTGGATAAGCGCGAGCGCCATCCACCATTTACATCTGTCGTAACGGATAAAAATGTCGGATGGGCGCTAATGCTAATCCGACCTACTTAGAATTTCATTTTCAATTTTTATCCGAGTGGCACCAACAACACATCAACCTGACTCGATGCCACCACGGCCTTCGCGGAGCAAATTATCTTGCTGAAAAAGCTTTGATTATGGTTGCCGCAGATCACCAAATCCACCGAACCTTTATTACATATCGCCAGAATATGCTCACTTAATTCACCGGTTGTAATAACTGTTTCGACAATAGGATAATTGGCCTTCGCAATAAGCTCATCAATAAAAAGCTGAGTCTCTTCAAGCATTAATTCCCGTAGGTTCTCCATCATCGGTGCGGCAAATTGATTATAAAGTTCAGGATCTGATGCGAGTGAAATCAGAGTGATTTTTGCATTTGCTGGTCGGGCGATTGAAACGGCCTTTTCCACCAGTAACTGGCTTTCCGGACTGACGGCGACAGCAACCAATATATGTTGGTAACTCATTACAACCTCCTGTTGACTGAAAATCAGACGCTTAACATTTTTCCTACAACAATCTGCCAAAGAGCGCAAGGATAGTAACCGTAGAAAATGTGAGCCTGCTCATGAAAAAAGATTAATAACTCTAATGTAATGAACTTGTAACGGAATTGAGATGCAGGCAACGCTTAAATTTCCATCAAACTTTCGTATTATTTTAATAAGATTTAATCGCTGACCCTGTTAAGTAAGAATTTATTCTTTTCCATCAACAAAAGGTAATTTTACAAGGTGTTATGTACTGAAAAAGGCGAGTAATTCAGTGTATTTGATGGTGATAATAAAAATACGATATAAATCACATAGCTAAGTGAGCTTACGGAAGCGATATTGATAGCAGGTCATGAGATTGTTAGTCAGAAGAAAAGGTTTTTCCAGATAAACGTAACGGATATTCCGATTTTGGTTGCAAAGCACTCAATTGAAAAGTCTTACTGATGTTTTAAGGGGATGTATAAAGTAAATATATGTGATCTCTGTCACATAAATCCCAAAATTCAACGGCAACCGCATTGTATGTCTACAGGGCTACGAGTAGAGTTTGCCCGGAATTAAGAAAAATCTTAATTTCACCATAAGAATTTACTCTCGGATAAGAACGCACCAACAAGGAAGTCTCCACCACATTTTTGTGTCGGTGGATTCAGTGCGTGTTATCAGTCAATTGATATTGGCTTTTTGCTTGTTTTAATTTTAACCGGAATTTTCCGGCGACTCACGGGGTGCGGCATCGCCGCATGTAAAAAAGTTAGTTTTTCAGGATGAACCAAATGCATACATCCGAGTTGTTAAAACATATCTACGATATTAATTTATCGTACTTACTGCTTGCTCAACGCCTTATTAGCAGTGATAAACCCTCAGCAATGTTTCGTCTGGGCGTGACTGAGGATATGGCCAATTCCCTGAGCGAATTAACCTTGCCACAAATGGTAAAATTAGCGGAAACGAATCAATTGATTTGTCAGTTCCGCTTTAATGATGAGCAAACAATTACCCGTTTAACACAAGACTCTCGTGTGGATGATTTACAGCAAATTCATACTGGCATTTTGTTATCCACCCGCTTATTAAATGAGGTGTCCGCGACAGACGAGGCACCGCGCAAAAAAAGGGCATAACAAAATGAGCGACAAAAGTATTGTTCAGGAAGCCCGTGATATTCAACTCGCGATGGAGTTAATCACGCTGGGTGCAAGATTGCAGATGCTTGAAAGTGAAACACAATTAAGCCGCGGCAGACTGATCAAACTGTATAAAGAGCTACGTGGTAGCCCGCCGCCAAAAGGAATGCTGCCTTTTTCTACCGATTGGTTTATGACGTGGGAGCAAAATATTCACGCTTCTATGTTTTGCAACGCCTGGCAGTTCTTACTACGCACGGGTTTATGTACCGGTGTTGACGCGGTCATAAAGGCTTATCGTTTATACCTTGAACAGTGCCCTGCGCAAGAGGGCGGCCCGCTACTGGCGCTGACTCGCGCCTGGACACTAGTGCGGTTTGTCGAAAGCAACATGCTGGAATTGAGCCGTTGCAACTGCTGCGACGGCAATTTTATTACTCACGCACACCAACCCGCAGGCAGCTTTGCTTGTAGTTTGTGCCAGCCTCCATCAAGAGCGGTAAAAAGACGTAAACTTTCTACGAATACTGCCGATATTATTCCACAACTGCTGGATGAACAGGTCAAACAGGCCGTTTAACAGTTCGGTGTGGTAAACACTCCAGCAGCGATAAGCCATTA
This sequence comes from Buttiauxella agrestis ATCC 33320, assembly GCF_000735355.1. Lineage (GTDB taxonomy): Bacteria > Pseudomonadota > Gammaproteobacteria > Enterobacterales > Enterobacteriaceae > Buttiauxella > Buttiauxella agrestis. Next base: position 288,491 of record NZ_JMPI01000030.1, on the reverse strand, counting down.
TCGCTGCTTTTTTTTGCCCCGCATCTGACTGTTTTTCCCTTTGATTTGTGATTCCTCGTCACATTTAACAGCAGAAGGATGTACTCGTGCTGATTGTAATAGGTTATCTGGTCGTAATTGCGACAGTATTCGGCGGCTATATGATGACCGGGGGTCATCTTGGCGCACTCTATCAACCAGCTGAATTTGTCATCATTGGCGGAGCGGGGATCGGGGCCTTTATCGTGGGTAATAACGGTAAGGCTATAAAGGCGACGGTAAAAGCGTTGCCATTACTGTTTCGCCGCTCGAAATACACCAAAAGCATGTATATGGATTTGATGGCGCTGCTTTATCGCTTGATGGCGAAGTCGCGCCAACAAGGGATGTTTTCCCTTGAGCGTGATATCGAAAATCCAAAAGAAAGTGAAATCTTCGCCAGTTACCCGCGTATTTTAGCCGACACCCTGATGCTGGAATTTATTATTGATTACCTGCGCTTAATTATTAGCGGGAATATGAATTCGTTCGAAATTGAAGCGCTGATGGATGAAGAAATTGAAACCCACGAAAGTGAGGCGGAAATACCGGCTAACAGTCTGGCAATAATGGGGGATTCACTTCCGGCATTCGGTATCGTGGCGGCGGTAATGGGCGTGGTCCATGCGCTGGCATCCGCTGACAGACCCGCTGCTGAACTCGGATCTTTAATTGCGCACGCGATGGTCGGCACATTCCTCGGTATTTTGCTGGCATACGGTTTTATTTCCCCGCTGGCGACCGTTTTACGCCAGAAAAGCGCGGAAACCACCAAGATGCTGCAGTGCGTAAAAGTGACGCTGCTCTCGAGTCTTAATGGTTATGCTCCGCCAATTGCCGTCGAATTTGGCCGTAAAACGTTGTATTCCAGCGAACGTCCATCGTTTATCGAACTGGAAGAACATGTTCGCGCTGTTCGCTCGCCAAATGGGCAGCCGCAGCGTGCAACGGAAGAAGAAGTATGAAGAACAACGCGCGCCCCATTGTTGTCGTAAAACGCCGCAAGCATAAGGGCCACGGCGGCGGCGCGCACGGCTCGTGGAAAATTGCTTATGCCGACTTCATGACCGCAATGATGGCCTTTTTTCTGGTGATGTGGCTGATTTCCATCTCCAGCCCTAAAGAATTGGCGCAAATTGCCGACTACTTCCGTACACCGCTTTCCGCCGCGATTACCGGCGGCCAGCGAATTGCGGATAGCTCCAGCCCCATTCCTGGCGGCGGTGATGATGTCACCCAGCAGCAGGGCGAAGTGAAACGACAGCCGAACATTGAAGATCTGAGAAAGAAGATGGAAACCAGTCGTCTTAAACGCCTGGGCGACAAGTTAGATCAGCTCATTGATGCCGATCCTAAACTGCGCGCGCTCCGTCCGCATCTGCAAATCGATCTGGTGCAAGAAGGGCTGCGAATACAAATCATCGACAGCCAGAACCGCCCGATGTTTAAAAACGGCAGCGCTGAAGTGGAACCTTACATGCGCGATATTTTGCGCAGTATTGCGCCGTTACTAAATGATTTTCCGAACAAAATTAGCTTATCAGGCCACACCGACGATTTGCCTTACGCCATGGGTGAGCGCGGATACAGCAACTGGGAACTTTCCGCTGACCGGGCGAATGCCTCGCGGCGCGAATTGATGTCGGGCGGGCTTATCGACGGCAAAGTGCTGCGCGTTGTGGGTATGTCCTCAACGATGCGCCTGACCAATCGCGGGCCGGGTGACGCCATCAACCGTCGTATTAGTTTGCTGGTACTGAACAAACAAGCTGAAGAGGCCATCGTGCACGAAAACGCAGAAAGCGATAACCGGCCTATCAGCATTCTCCAACAACCTGCCGCCGTGGAACCGGCGCAGAACACATTACCGCCACAATCCGGTACGAGGTGATAGCGTGAGTATGGATATCAGCGATTTTTACCAGACATTTTTTGACGAGGCCGACGAGTTGCTGGCCGATATGGAACAGCACCTGCTGAATCTGCTGCCAGAAGCGCCGGACTCAGAACTGCTGAACGCCATTTTTCGCGCCGCGCACTCGATTAAAGGGGGCGCGGGGACGTTTGGCTTCTCCGTTTTGCAGGAAACCACGCATTTAATGGAAAACCTGCTCGACGACGCACGGCGTGGAGAGATGCAACTCAGCACCGATATCATCAACCTGTTTTTGGAAACCAAAGATATTATGCAGGAACAGTTGGACGCGTATAAAAACTCACAGGAACCGGATGCTGAGAGTTTCGATTATATCTGCAAAGCGTTACGCCAACTGGCTCTGGAAGCCAAAGGTGAAACGCCTGCGCCGCCTGCAAAACTGACGGTCGTAGAGAAAGATACTCTTGAAGCGCCGCCTGCAAGTGACGGGAAACTGCGTATTGCCATTACGGGGCTGAAAGCGAGCGAACTCGATTTGCTGCTCGAAGAACTGGGTAATCTTGGCACATTAAGCGATGTGGAGAAGGGTGCGAATTCTGTCACCGCCACTATGGAAACCACCGTCAGTGCTGATGACATCAGCGCGGTGCTCTGCTTTGTTATCGAGCCCGAGCAAATTGAGTTTCTGCCGCTGCCCGCTGCGTCTGCCGTTGAAGAAATGGACGTCATTGAAGAACCGGTGGCGTTAGCCGTTAACGCGCCTCAGCCGGTGGCAATGCCTGCTGCACCTCGTGTTGAACGAGAACCGAAACCTACGCGTGTTAACGAGTCGAGCAGTATTCGTGTGGCGGTTGAAAAGGTTGATCAACTGATAAACCTGGTGGGTGAGCTGGTGATTACCCAGTCGATGTTGGCGCAACGTTCTAACGAACTTGACCCGGTTGAACACGGTGAATTGATTACCAGCATGGGTCAGTTACAACGTAACGCCCGTGATTTGCAAGAGTCGGTGATGTCTATCCGTATGATGCCAATGGAATATGTCTTCAGCCGCTTCCCGCGTCTGGTGCGTGATTTGGCCGGAAAACTGGATAAACAAGTGGAGTTGACCCTGCAAGGCAGCTCCACCGAACTGGATAAAAGTTTAATTGAACGCATTATCGATCCGTTGACTCACCTGGTGCGTAACAGCCTGGATCACGGTATCGAAACGCCTGAAAAACGCCTCGCCGCTGGGAAATCGGCGGTCGGCAATTTGATTCTTTCCGCTGAACACCAGGGCGGGAACATCTGCATTGAAGTGTCCGACGACGGTGCTGGCCTTAACCGCGAACGTATCCTTGCCAAAGCGCTGTCGCAAGGCATGCCGGTGCATGAAAACATGTCTGACGACGAAGTGGGCATGCTGATTTTCGCCCCTGGATTCTCGACGGCAGAGCAGGTGACGGACGTGTCCGGGCGCGGCGTGGGTATGGATGTAGTGAAGCGTAACATCCAGGAAATGGGGGGCCACGTTGAGATCAAATCTCAGGCGAATGTCGGCACCACTATCCGCATTATGCTGCCGCTCACCCTTGCGATCCTCGACGGCATGTCAGTCAAAGTGTGCGACGAAGTGTTCATTTTGCCGCTCAATGCGGTAATGGAATCATTGCAACCGAAAGAAGATGATTTGCACCCATTGGCGGGTGGTGAACGCGTGCTGGAAGTGCGCGGCGAATACCTACCGCTGGTTGAATTGTGGAAAGTGTTCGATGTAAGCGGCGCAAAAACCGAAGCCACGCAGGGCATTGTGGTGATCCTGCAAAGCGCCGGACGCCGTTATGCGCTGCTGGTTGATCAACTCATTGGTCAGCATCAGGTGGTGGTGAAAAACCTTGAGAGCAACTATCGCAAAGTGCCGGGTATTTCTGCCGCAACCATTCTTGGTGATGGCAGCGTGGCGCTGATTGTTGATGTTTCCGCGCTGCAAGGTTTGAATCGTGAACAACGTATGGCAGGCCACGCCGCCTGATCCCGGGTACTGAGGAAGGATAAGAAAATGACTGGATTGACCAATGTAACAAAACTGACCGGGGAAACGGTAGGGCAAGAATTCCTCGTCTTTACGCTCGGCGACGAAGAGTACGGCATCGACATTTTGAAAGTGCAGGAAATTCGTGGTTACGACCAGGTGACTCGCATCGCCAACACGCCTGCGTTTATCAAAGGGGTGACCAACCTGCGCGGTGTGATTGTCCCGATTCTCGACCTGCGCATTAAGTTTGAGCAGGATGGCGTGGAATATAACGATAACACGGTCGTGATTGTGCTGAATTTAGGGCAACGCGTGGTAGGGATCGTCGTGGACGGCGTATCCGACGTGCTGTCTCTGACCGCAGAACAAATCCGCCCGGCACCGGAGTTTGCCGTGACGCTGTCTACGGAATACCTCACCGGCCTTGGCGCGTTGGGCGAGCGAATGCTGATTCTGGTGAATATTGAAAAGCTGCTCAATAGCGAAGAGATGGCGCTGGTGGATAGCGCGGCACGCGTGGCGTAATCGCTTAAACACTCAATAAAAAAAGGCCTGAGCGCCATCTCAGGCCTTTTTTGTTTTTATTAAACACTGGTTGAAAAAGAATCACCCTGTTATCGCAAACTAGAGTACTCTATCTCAATAATTACATAAATTGAGATAGTTTGATGAAGCAACCCCCGGCGTTAATCCCATTCTCCTCGTTGAGTGGGGAACAGATAGAATCCCACCAGCGGTATAACCGAATGCTGGATGACAAAGGTCGCTATCTTCCTTTTGAAGAATTTCGCCATCGCCTAAAACGCGGGGATGACCTCCAGCTTGCCTGGACGCTGACGCGTCGTGCACGTGATGCAGCTATTCAACGTATTGATTACTTTAACGAAGAAGGTGAACAGGCGGGGTTTAATTTCACGCCTTCCATCGTCGAGGTTTGCGCGCTGGTGGATATTTTTGCCAGCCAGGCAGCGATGCAAAAACAGGCCGCGTCTCTACGGGGAGCAGGGGCTGAACTATCGGCGCTGGTACTTGAAGAGCCGATTACCAGCTCGCAACTTGAAGGGGCGAACACCACAACGCTTGTCGCACGTAACCTGTTAGAAAGTGGGCGCAATGCGCGCAACGAAGACGAGCAGATGATCGTCGGTAACGCCCGGTTGATGGCTGAAATCCCGAACCATCTCAGCGAACCTTTGACCCTCGATCTTATTCGGCATTTTCATGCGGTTGGCATGAGCGGTATTGATGACGATAAATATGCCCCAGCGACATTTCGGCAAACCGATGATGTTGTGATTGCCGATTATGACGGAAATATTATTCATCAGCCGCCCCCGGCAAACCTGATACTGGAGCGTCTTCAGGCAGTTTGCGACGTGGTTAATAATACCCGTGGTCGGTATATTCACCCGCTGTTACGCGCCTGCATTCTTCACTTAATGATTGCTCACGAACACCCATTTCGTGACGGCAACGGCCGCACAAGCCGTGCGCTTTTTTACTGGTTCATGCTCAAAAATGGCTACGAGGCATTCAGGTACATTTCCATCAGCGCGTTTCTGCATGCCGCTCCGGTGAAATACGCCCACAGCTATCAATACACGGAAGGGGACGGCATGGATCTGACCTATTTTCTGGATTACCAGGCAAGCCTGCTGGTTCGCGCAGTGCACGAATACCTGGCGCATATCGACGAACTGATAAGTCGCAGGTCAGCGATAGACCGCGTGTTGTTTGAATCCGGGGCATTGGGGCGGCTGACCTCACGCCAGGTCACTGTGCTAAATATTATGACCGCAACTCCTGGAAAGCTGTTTGCTGCCGCTGAGATCGCAGGTTCGTTAGGGATTTCGGACAATACCGCGCGAGCGTCAATCCGGGCGCTGGTGAAAGAAGGGGTTGCGGAGCAAGTGCGGGTTAACGATCAGCAAACGCTGTATCGGGCAAAATTCGAAAGTTGATGGCAAAAATAAAGGGGCTTATCGCCCCTTTACCGTTATCTCGTCGGGCCTACGCCTCGATCTCTTCGCCAACTTCAATCGACTCTTCCATCTCACCTTCATTCTTCGACAGCATCGCCGTCGCAACACCATTCCCCAGCACGTTAATCGCTGAACGACCCATGTCGAGGAAGTGGTCGATACCCATCAGCAGCAAAATACCGGCTACCGGAATATTGAAGCTCGGAATCGTCGCCGCCAGCACCACCAGTGCGGAGCGTGGCACGCCTGCAATCCCTTTAGAGGCCAGCATCAGCGTCAACATCAACACCACAATCTCAGAGAAGGTCAGGTGAATGTTGTAAGCCTGGGCGATAAACATCGAGGCGAAAGAGCAGTACACCATCGAACCGACCAGGTTGAACGAATAACCAATCGGCAGCACGAAAGATGCGATGTTGCGCGAGCAACCAAAGCGGGTCAGCTGGTCGAGCGTTTTAGGGTAAGCCGCTTCAGAACTGCTGGTGGTGAACGCCACCAGAACCGGATCTTTGAGCATGGCAATCAGGCGGAACACATCACGCTTGAGCACCATATAACCGACACCAATCAGCACCATGCAGGTCAGGATAATCGCCAGATAGTAGCCGCCAATAAACGAGGCGTAATTCAGCAAAATACCCAGGCCTTCGGTCGCAACAACCGAAGAGATAGCCGCGAAAATAGCCAGTGGTGCCACATACATCACATAGCCCGTCACTTTCAGCATGATATGGGAAACCACATCCAGCGCGGCAACTAATGGCGTATTGAATTTCTCGCCAAGCGATGCGCCAGCAATACCGAAGAACAGTGAGAACACCACAATTTGCAGAATTTCGTTATTCGACATCGCGCCCGCGATACTGGTGGGAATGGTATGCGAGATAAACGCTTTCAGGTTCATACCGCTCACCGCAAGGCCGGTCTGAACGTCGCCCGCAGGCACTTGCAAGTTCATCCCCGCACCGGGTTGCTGGAGAGTCACGATAAACAAACCCACCAGAATCGACAGGATGGAGGAGGACACAAACCACACCATCGCTTTGCCGCCGACGCGGCCAATGGTCGAGGTTTCGCCCATCTTCATGATACCTACCGTCAGGGTGCTGAACACCAACGGAGCGATAACCATTTTGATCAGACGTAAAAAGATGTCCGTAAACAGCGTGATATTTCCGGCATAGCTTTTGATGTTTTCAGCCGCGGCGTATTCATGGATTGCCGCCCCGGAGAGAATTCCGGCAAACATGAATAGAAGAATAAATAGCGTGAGTTTGTTTGAACTAGACAATTACGTAATAACCCCGTCGATTAGTAACATTTAATTAACTTATTGAGCCATATATAATTTTTATGTTTGCCCAATTTATATTCGGCCCATAAATTGAATGAAAGCGCGGAAGGATTCAACTATTTTTTACTTTTTGTCGCATTTGTTAATGCAGAATCTCTTATGTAACACTGTGACAACAATCACGAAAATAATATTAATATCTCCCTCTCTCTTCCGTGACAACCCCGCCACCTGGCGCTTAACCATCTGATTAAACAGCGTAATATTTTGCAATACGACGACAGGGTGATTTGCCGTTCAGTTTCTGGTCATTTCTCAATACCTAAACTAAATTTCAATAAGTTAGCGTATGCAGCGCCCAGGCAGTCATTGGGGATTGGATGTGCAAAATGAGGGCTTAAAGATGAAAGCACACGCACTCTTAATGCTTTGTGGAAGTGGTTTACTTTGTGGCATAAGCGGGGCGCAAGCGGTGACCAGCAATGGCACAATCAATGCGACACTCACCTTAACCAACGGCTGCCTGATAAACGGGTCGCCTGCTCAAAACGGCATTAACTTCGGTACGCTGGATTTCGGTTCTCACCCGGCAACATTCTCAACCCTGACGACTGAACTGGCTGGCGCTGCGGGCGGCAACAGTTTTGGTATTCAATGCACTAACGGCGCGACTTACACCGTGCAAGTGACCGGCAGCACCAACGGCGCACCGGGCACAACAGTCGGCACGCCAGGCACGCCCGCGCGTTATCTTGTGAATACTACAGATGCAACACAAGGTGTGGCCTACAGCATCTACAGCGACAGTGCCTTCAATAATGTGATCGCCAACAATACGGCTATTCCGAAAGCATCCACCACCGATGGCGTAGATAACTACATTGTTTACGGGCGCATACAGGGCGGGGGAGAAAGCGTTACGGTGAAACCGGGAACGTATACGGATGTTATTAACGTCAGCGTAACGTATTAACTCATCGTTTTTATAAACATAACAGCAGGCGTTTGCCCCTGCTGAGGGCCGCGCTTTGCATAAAATTCACGCCTGGCTTTTGGGAATGATGGTGGCGCTTCCGGCAAGTGCTGTCACCCAACAATCATTCCAGGTGGGCGCGACGATAACCCCGGGCTGTTCGGTTGCCAGCGGCAGTGGCGGTTTATTTGGCACGTTGAATTTCGGCAGCCACAGCGGGGTGGAAAGCGGTACCGCCAGTAACGCGTTTATTCCCAACACCTCGCTGGCACTGGCCTGCACGCCCGGAGTGGCGTTAAGCATGACCATTGATGGCGGCAAACATTACACCTCGGTGCGCAATATGGTGCGCACCGGCGGCAGCGAAGCGGTGCCTTACCGCCTCTACACCAGCGGGGCATTAACCGCCAACACGGAAATTCTGGTGAATCAGGCAGTGGCGATAACCTACAGCAACAGTAACAACATCACGTTGCCGATTTATGGTGCGGCGCAGTTAACGGGTTTTAGCCCGGCAGGAACTTATACCGACCAACTCACCGTGACGCTGTCATGGTAAAAAAGGGAGAAAATAATGACGCCATGGCTCACGCATAAACTGTTATTCGCGGCAGGTTGTCTCGCCAGCGCTCAGGCTCTGGCTGCCGGGAATATCCTGATTTGGCCTATTGATCCCTATTTGGCTCCCGACGCCAAAGCCGCAGAATTATGGATACAAAATCAAAGTAGCGAGGCCACGACCATGCAGGTGCGAGTGGTCGGCTGGCAGCAGCAGGATGGGCATGAAAAATACCAGCCGCAACAAGATGTGGTCGCCAGCCCGCCTATTGTGCAAATTGCGGGCGGGGGCAAACAGCTGATACGCCTGATCAAACAAAATGTTGTGCCACCAAACCAGGAGCAGGCTTACCGCATTGTGGTGGATGAAATTCCCCAGCCGCGGGATAACAACAAACCACAAATGGGTTTGAAATTGCAGATGCGTTATTCCATCCCGCTGTTTGCCTATGGAGCGGGCATGGTCACTGAAGAGGCCGCTGGCAATCACGCCAATACCGAACCGGCGAAGTTGTCGTGGCGTGTGGTTGATGGAAGTGGCAAGCCGACGTTGCAAGTCACCAATCGCGGAAACGTTCATGCCCGACTGAGTAAAGTCACTCTGCGCCAGGGCAGCCAACAACGAGTGTTAGCCGACGGGCTGATGGGCTACGTGCTACCCGGTAGCCAGCGAGAATGGCCGTTACCCGCATCACTTTCGCGGCCTGACCAATTGTCTGCAACGATCAACGCTCGTTCCGAACAATGGCAAACCTCTCCGGTCAATTGAGCCGATTACCGATGGCGATGCTTCTTCTGTCTTTGCCGATATGCAGCCATGCCGCGCAAGAAGACGATGCTTTGCCTCCGCCGCCGGATGCGCAGGCGCTGAACCAGACCGCTCAGTTTCATTTATCACTGGTTTTTAACCAGTGGGACAGCGGCCAGGTGGTGCCTGTGACCCAGCGTGGGGGGCAATTTTTTGTCAGCCGGGCCGATTTACAACGCGCCGGTTTGCCGGGCGATAAATTCCGCGATGACGAAGTGAATGTCTCGGCGCTCAAAGACGTCAAAACTGAGTACGACAGCGCCGGGCAACGGCTGCTGATGCAAGTCCCTAACGAATGGCTCCCTCGCCAGGCGATTACGCTTGGCACAAATGACGCCAGCTTTAAACCGTTGAGCGGCAGCGGGGCGCTGCTCAATTACGATTTCTATACCAGCCATGCCGATAACAGCGGCGGCCAGGCTTCCCTCTGGCATGAGTTACGCCTGTTTAGTGGCAATCTCAGTCTTTCGTCTACCGGCACCGTTCGCGAGGGTTTTTCTGGTTACGACTCAGGGAACGGCGAGGGTTATATCCGTTACGACACCACGCTCACCGGCACTGATGAAGACGACATTATCAGCTGGTCGGCGGGGGATGTGGTCAGCGATTCATTAAGCTGGAGCAACAGCGTGCGCATGGGCGGCGTGTCCATTGGCCGTGATTTCTCGTTGCGCCCGGATCTCATTACCTACCCGTTGCCCGCGTTTTCCGGCGAAGCGGCGGTGCCTTCCACGGTTGATGTGTTTATCAACGGCTATCGCAGCGGCAGTACCGAGCTGCAACCTGGCCCGTTCACCCTGACGAATCTGCCCTACATCAATGGCTCCGGTGATGCAGTTCTGGTGACGACCGATGCGCTTGGCCGTCAGGTTTCGACCACGCTGCCTTTTTATGTTGCCAGTGAATTGCTCAAGCCTGGCCTGAGCGACGGGGCGTTAACCCTCGGCGCCATGCGGCGTGATTACGGCATTGATAACTTTTCCTATGGTCCTGCGGCGGCCAGCGGTTCGTACCGCTATGGTGTCAACGAATACTGGACGCTGGAAAGCCATGCCGAGGGCGCACAATCTCTTGCGCTGGGCGGCGTCGGTTCCTTGTTAAAACTTGGCCGTTTTGGGGTGATCAACGGCGCGTATTCGCGCAGCGAAATGCGTGGCGAAGGCGGGCAGCAAATTAACTGGGGTTATCAGTACAGCACCAACAGTTTTAACATCGGCACCCAGCACAGCCATCGCGATCGTGGTTTTGGTAATCTGGCACTCTATGATTCGCCCGACATGTACGACGAAAATAATCAGCCCATCGCCAGCCTCAGTCGCAGCACCGATCAATACTCGCTCTCTTTTAACCTTGGAAGCTACGGCAACGTCGGCGCGGCGTGGATTGACGTGCGCAGTTTTGACGACGAAAAAACGCAACTGCTCAACGTGTCATGGAGCAAAAACCTCTGGGGAGACAGCAGTTTTTATCTCGCCGCCAGCCACGATCCTGCGCAAAACGGCTGGAGCGTGGCGCTTTCACTCCAGGTGCCGTTCGGCGCGTCAGACTCCGCCGCATTCAGCGTTGAAAGCACGCCGGATGCCGGGAGTTCGCAACGGGTTAACTACAACCACGCGATGCCAGTCAACGGTGGTTTTAGCTGGAATATGGCCTATGCGCACCAAAGTGATAGCGACGATTATCAGCAGGCGACGCTGGGCTGGCGCAATAATAAAGTGGAATTGCAGGGCGGCGTTTACGGGCAGCGCAAAAACTACACCCAGTGGGGAGAAATGTCCGGCTCGCTGGTGATGATGGATAACACGTTTCTGGCGGCCAACCGTATCAACGACGCCTTTATGGTGGTCAGCACCCATGGTTATCGTGATGTCACGGTGAATTTTGAAAACCAGCCGATTGGCACCACCGATGACGACGGTTACTTGTTGATCAGTGGCGTCTCCTCTTATTACCCGGCAAACTACAGCATCAACACGCTGAATCTGCCTGCCGACACGCGTATAAAAGACACCGAACGGCGCGTTGCGTTACGCCGTCACTCCGGTTATTTACTCGATTTCCCTATGGAACAACAGCGTGTGGCCAGCGTTATTCTGCAAGACAGCCAGGGGAAAGTGCTGCCGGTGGCAAGCCAGGTTTATCGCCCATTACAGTCGCCCGTTCCTGTGGGATACGACGGGATTGTGTATCTCGAAAACCTCAGCGATGTGAATCCCCTGACGGTGAGCACGCCGGAGGGCAAGCGTTGTCGCGCCACGCTTAAACTTGAAAGTAACCCCGATCGCAAACTGAAAACCTACGGCCCGCTGGTGTGTGTTGAGGGAGCAAAATGAAATGGTCCGGAGCGTGGCTACTGGCAGCACTGCTGCTGGCGATCGCCATGCCAGCCTGGTCGGCCTGCACTCAAGGCTCACAACCGGCGTCGTTTGGTAGCCAGAGTTCGTTTGTGGTGAATACCACGGTGCAGAATACCAGCGCCACACTGACGCTCGATTGCGACACCGTCCTTAACCTGCTGACTTCCGACTCCATAAAACTCACTTATCTGGGGGCCACGCCTGCGGTGACGGGGATCCGCGGATTGTTACGCCGCACGGATGAACCCGCTAATCCGGATAACGTCCCGGTGGTGGTTTGCGTGCAGTCGGGCTGTGCCGGAAGCAGTGAAGTGCAGGCGGGAGGAACTTACACCTGGAGCGGCAGCACGCTGCTGAATCTGCTGGCCAGCAAGCGCTATACGTTGCCGATTTACCTGCGGACCGTCGCCGGGCAAAACGTCAGCGCCGGGCCGTATCGCGTGGTGCTCAACTTTCGCCTCGACTGGAATATTTGCAGCCTTGGCGTGGCGGTCTGTCTCGCCTACCAGACGGGAAACGGCAGCGCGGATATGACGGTGACGCTCACCGTCACCAACGATTGCAGCACGATTACCGCTCCGGCGGTAAATTTCGACAGCGCGCCGCTGGTGCAAAACTTTAAAAGCGTTTCGCAAAGTATCGCGATTACCTGCACCAAAGGCAGCACTTATACCGTTGGCGTCAGCAATGGTTCAAATGCCAGCGGCAACCTTCGGCGCATGAAAAGCGGCAACAATTACATGAGCTATGAAATCTACAAATCTAACGGCACCGACCGCTGGGGAAGCCTCGGCACAGAACGTTGGGCGAGCGCGGCATCGTCAGGGTTGAGTAGCGACGGTTTACTGCGCAACTTTAACTACGTGGCAAAAGTGCTCACCAGCCAAACAACGCCTCCCGCTGGCGCGTATACCGATACGTTGGTTGTCGATGTGGCGTTTTAAATAACGTGCCAAATGTCGGATGACGCTGCGCTTATCCGACCTACGAAAACCCAATGCCAACGGGGGGTAGGTCGGGCAAGCGCAGCGCCCCCGACACGAAATTGCGCCAAAGTTTCACGTAAAGTTCCGTCACAACATGCCGATAACACCGATAAGAAATCATTAAAAGGGTGTTATATGTTGAACCGTATTCGCGTTGTCACCATGCTAATGATGGTGCTGGTGGTGTTCGCGCTGCTCCAGCTCATCTCTGGCGGAATGTTTTTTAACTCACTTAAACAAAATAACGACAGTTTTAAAGTTTCCAGGGAGTTACGCGTTCAGCAGTCAGAACTGGCAAACACCTGGGAGTTGATGCTGCAAACGCGCATCAACCTGAGCCGCTCTGCGGCCCGCATGATGATGGATGCCAGCAACGGGCAAAGTGCAGCAAAAACGGAATTGCTCAATAACGCCAAAAAATCCCTCGTTGAAGCGCAAAAACATTACGCCGCGTTCAAACAAATTCCCGCCATTAATCCGGAGCTGGAAGCCCTGGTGCAAGGTATTGATGACGACTACAAGAACTACAACCAGGCACTGAGCGAGCTGGTGGGTTATCTGGAAAGCGGCAACATGGACGCCTATTTTGCGCAGTCCACGCAAAGTCTGCAAAACGCTCTCCAGAAAGAATATAGCGACTACATTGCGCTCAATGACCGCATGTACGAGCAATCCTATATTGCCAGCGCTAACGACTATAACTTTGCCAAGTGGCAGATTGCCTGTCTCGCACTGGCGCTGTTCGCAGTAATAGTGCTGGTGTGGTTTGGAATGCGCCGCATTCTGCTGCAACCGCTGGCGGTGGTTATTGGTCATATTCGCGAAATCGCCAACGGCAATCTGACAGCAAATATCGTTTCAACCGGGCGCAACGAAATCAGCGAGCTGACCTCCAGCGTGCGCCACATGCAGCAAGAACTGATTATTACCGTGGGTAGCGTGCGTGACGGCTCGGACGCGATTTACAGCGGTGCCACCGAAATCGCCGCCGGAAACAACGATCTCTCTTCCCGCACCGAACAGCAGGCCGCATCGCTTGAAGAAACGGCCGCCAGCATGGAACAGCTCACCGCCACGGTGAAGCAGAATGCGGAAAACGCCCGTCAGGCTTCGCAGCTGGCCTTAAGCGCCTCCGAAACCGCCCAGCGCGGTGGCAAAGTGGTGGATGGCGTGGTGAAAACCATGCACGACATTGCGGGTTCCTCGAAGAAAATCGCTGATATCACCGGCGTGATTGACGGTATCGCTTTCCAGACCAACATCCTGGCGCTGAACGCTGCGGTAGAAGCCGCTCGTGCAGGTGAACAGGGGCGTGGGTTTGCGGTCGTCGCGGGTGAAGTTCGTAACCTGGCGCAACGCAGCGCGCAAGCCGCCAAAGAGATTAAATCGCTGATTGAAGATTCTGTTTCCCGCGTCGATACCGGTTCAGTGCTGGTAGAAAGCGCCGGGGAAACCATGAGCGATATCGTCAATGCGGTCACGCGCGTGACCGACATCATGGGCGAAATCGCTTCCGCTTCTGACGAGCAAAGCCGGGGTATCGACCAGGTGGCGCTGGCCGTTTCAGAAATGGACCGTGTCACCCAGCAAAACGCCTCACTGGTGGAAGAGTCTGCCTCTGCCGCCGCCGCACTTGAAGAACAAGCCAGCATGTTAAGTCAACTGGTGGCAGCCTTCCGTTTAACCCCGGAATCTGCCGCGACGCCTGTAGTCAATACCCCCTCAACGCCTGCACCGACGCTCAAGCCAACACTGAAGCCGAGCCGTGCAACGACGAACGGGCAAGACGATAACTGGGAAACTTTCTAAGAATCTTTAATGGCCGGCAGACGTGTCGGCAGAGGGGCTGTGATGTTCAACCGTATCCGAATTTCGACCACGCTTTTGTTAATCTTGATCGTCTGCGGCGTTTTGCAGATTGGTAGTAATGGACTGTCCTTCTGGGCATTCAGGGATGATTTTCAGAATCTAAAAATGGTTGAAGTCGGAAACCAACAGCGCGACACCTTGACGCAAAGTCGCGCGGCATTGTTGCAGGCCAGCACCGCTCTAAGCCGGGCTGGAACGCTAACCGCGCTCAGTTATCCGCCAGAAGATATCAAACGTCTGATGGCGAATGCCCGTGGCAGCCTGAAACAAGCGGATATGCTGTTTAACCAGTTTCTGGAAATCCCACCTTTAAATAAAGAAGGTGAGGATATGGTGGCCTCGACGAAGCAGAGTTACGCCGCTTATCGGGATGACTTACAGCATCAGGCGACCTGGCTTGAAAGCAATCAGCTTTCTGATTTCCTCAGTGCGCCGATTCAGAAATCACAGGATATTTTTGACGCCTATTTTAACGCCTGGCAGCAGAGTATTAATGACACCGTGGCGGCATCGAGTGCTGACAGCAAACTGAACTACCAAATCTCGGCGATTATTTTCGCCAGCGTGACGGTGATTGCCATTCTGATGCTAATAGGTTCGATTCTCTGGTCGCGCAGAATGCTGGTACAGCCGCTGGAAATCGTGCGCAGCCACTTTGAGCACATCGCCGCAGGGGATTTAGCCCGTCCGATTAGCGTGTATGGCCGCAACGAAATCTCCGAGATTTTCCGCAGCCTGAAAAACATGCAGCAGGAACTCAAACAGACCGTTGCGCAAGTCCGTCAGGGCAGTGGCGCGATGCACACCGGCATCGCCGAAATTGCCGCGGGCAACAACGATCTGTCTTCGCGCACCGAGCAACAGGCCGCATCGCTTGCTGAAACTGCCGCCAGCATGGAGCAGTTAACCGCAACCGTCAGCCAGAACGCCGACAACGCCCGTCAGGCTGCACAGCTTTCACGCACCGCAGCAGACACCGCGCAGCAGGGTGGACAACAGGCGGCAAACGTCGCCCGCACCATGCACGACATCGCCGGAAGCTCGAAGAAAATCGGCGATATCACCAGCGTGATTGACGGCATCGCTTTCCAGACCAACATCCTGGCGCTGAACGCGGCGGTTGAAGCGGCTCGTGCCGGTGAACAAGGGCGCGGTTTTGCGGTGGTGGCAGGTGAAGTGCGTAACCTGGCTCAACGCAGTGCGCAGGCGGCAAAAGAGATCAAAGTGCTTATCGAAGAGTCGGTAAGTCGCGTGCAGCAAGGCTCGCAACTGGTTGATACCGCGGCTACCACTATGGCGGAAATCGTCCGTTCGGTGACGCAGGTTAACGACATTATGGGTGAAATTGCTTCTGCGTCTGACGAACAGCGTCGTGGTATCGAACAAGTCGCGCAAGCCGTCAGCCAAATGGATCAGGTCACACAACAGAATGCCGCGCTGGTCGAAGAAGCGGCCGCTGCGACGGATGCGTTGGCAAACCAGGCCGAACATCTGAGCGGCGTGGTCGCGGTATTTAATCTGGAAAGTGTCGACAGTGAAGACGTCACCAGAGATTTAGTCACCAATGGGGTGCTGGTCACCTCCTGAAAGTAATTGAGAAGACGCTATGACATCACCGCTGCCCAACGGGCAAACGTCATTAATGTTACAGATGACACAGCGTCTACCGCTGTCCGACACGCATTTTCGTCGGATATGCCAGTTGATTTACCAGCGCGCAGGAATTGTGCTGGCCGATCACAAGCGCGACATGGTTTACAACCGCCTGGTGCGCCGTTTGCGCACGCTAGGACTGGAGGATTTTGGGCATTATCTGAGCATGCTGGAAGCTAACGGCAGCAATGCCGAATGGCAGGCGTTCATTAATTCCCTGACCACTAACCTAACGGCGTTTTTTCGCGAAGGTCACCACTTTCCGATCCTCGCAGAACATGCGCGTAAACGAAGTGGCGAATACAAAGTCTGGAGTGCGGCGGCATCGACCGGGGAAGAGCCGTATTCCATCGCGATCACATTGGCTGATGTGTTAGGCATGGCGCCTGGGCGCTGGAAAGTGTTCGCCAGCGATATCGACACTCAGGTGCTGGAAAAAGCCCAGAGCGGGATTTACCGCCAGGATGAGCTGAAAACGCTGGCACCGCTGCAAATGCAGCGCTATTTCATGCGCGGCACCGGGCCACACGATGGGCTGGTGCGGGTGCGCAGCGATGTGATGAGCCACATGGATTTTGCGCCGATAAATCTGCTGGACAAACAAGCACCGATCCCCGGCCCGTTTGACGCCATATTTTGTCGCAATGTGATGATTTATTTTGATAAAGCGACGCAGCAGCAAATTTTGCAGCGCTTTGTGCCGCTGCTTAAACCGGGTGGACTGCTGTTTGCCGGGCACTCGGAAAACTTCAGTAACCTCAGCCGGGAATTTTTGCTGCGTGGGCAGACCGTGTACGGACTGAGTAAGGAAAGGTCATGACAAAAATAACCGTGCTTTGTGTCGATGATTCCGCCCTGATGCGCCAGATCATGACAGAGATCGTTAACAGTCACGACGACATGGAAATGGTCGCAACCGCGCCTGATCCGCTGGTGGCGCGTGATTTGATTAAGAAATTTAACCCGGATGTGCTGACACTCGACGTAGAAATGCCGCGCATGGACGGGCTGGATTTCCTCGAAAAACTGATGCGCCTGCGCCCGATGCCCGTGGTGATGGTGTCATCGCTCACCGGAAAAGGGTCGGAAGTGACATTACGTGCGCTGGAATTAGGCGCGATTGATTTTGTCACCAAGCCGCAGTTGGGGATCCGCGAAGGGATGCTGGCGTACAGCGAAACCATTGCGGAGAAAGTGCGGACTGCCGCGAAGGCGAAACTGGCGGCGCGTGCACCAGTTGCAGCCCCCATGGCACTGAAAGCCGGGCCACTGCTCAGTTCAGAAAAATTGATAGCTATTGGAGCGTCAACCGGCGGCACCGAGGCGATTCGCCATGTGCTGCAACCGCTGCCGCTTTCAAGCCCGGCGGTGCTCATCACCCAGCATATGCCGCCAGGGTTTACGCGATCGTTTGCCGACAGGCTGAACAAACTTTGCCAGATAGCGGTGAAAGAAGCCGAAGACGGCGAACGCGTCTTGCCAGGGCATGCGTACATCGCACCCGGAGATAAACACATGGAGCTTGCCCGCAGCGGGGCGAACTACCAAATCAAGATTCATGATGGCCCGCCCGTGAACCGGCATCGCCCGGCTGTGGATGTGCTGTTCCATTCCGTCGCGAAATTCGCCGGGCGAAATGCCGTGGGCGTGATTCTCACCGGAATGGGGAATGACGGTGCCGCCGGGATGCTGGCAATGTATAAAGCCGGGGCATGGACTATCGCCCAAAACGAAGCAAGTTGTGTGGTGTTCGGCATGCCGCGCGAGGCCATTAACAGTGGTGGCGTTAGCGAAGTGGTCGATTTAAGTCAGATTAGTCAGCAGATGCTGATGAAGATTAGTGCCGGACAGGCAATACGTATTTAACCGAAGGAACTCTATAAATGGCAGATAAAGAACTCAAATTTTTGGTGGTGGATGATTTCTCTACCATGCGTCGCATTGTCCGTAACCTGCTAAAAGAGCTGGGTTTCAATAACGTTGAAGAGGCTGAAGATGGTGTTGATGCGCTGAACAAACTCAACGGTGGAGGCTTTGGTTTTGTGATTTCCGACTGGAACATGCCGAACATGGATGGCCTGGAATTGCTGAAAACCATTCGTGCCGATGGTGGTATGGCGGCGATGCCAGTGCTGATGGTGACGGCAGAAGCGAAGAAAGAAAACATTATTGCCGCAGCGCAGGCGGGGGCGAGTGGTTATGTCGTTAAACCGTTTACTGCCGCGACCCTGGAAGAGAAATTAAACAAAATCTTCGAAAAGCTCGGCATGTAAGGAGAGGCTCATGCACTCATCGACTAATCCCGCGTCAGAGTTACATTCAACCGGCGATATTATCGTCCGGATAGGCAGCCTGACCCGTATGCTGCGCGACAGCTTGCGTGAGCTGGGCCTGGATCAAGCGATTGCCGAAGCCGCGGAAGCCATCCCCGATGCGCGTGATCGCCTGGATTACGTGGTGCAGATGACCGCGCAGGCCGCCGAGCGTGCGCTCAACTGCGTGGAGCTGGCGCAACCGCACCAGAATAAACTGGAATCAGAAGCCAAAGCGCTGAATGGCCGCTGGGATGCCTGGTTTGAAAATCCCATCGAGCTGGGTGATGCTCGTGAACTGGTGACCGATACGCGCAGCTATTTGTCTGGCGTACCGTCGCACACCAGTTTCACCAACGCCCAGCTTCTGGAAATCATGATGGCGCAGGACTTCCAGGATTTAACCGGCCAGGTCATCAAACGCATGATGGATGTGATTCAGGAAATTGAACGCCAGCTGTTGATGGTGTTGATGGAAAACATGCCGGAACTGGACGCCCGTGCGAAACGCCCGGCCGACAGCCTGCTCAACGGCCCGCAAATGAACGCCAGCGCGGCTGGTGTGGTAGCAAGCCAGGATCAGGTTGACGATTTGCTGGATAGTTTAGGGTTTTAAGTTTCGTATAAAAACGCCCCGGTCATCTTCTTCGCTTGAGGGGGAAGGCTGGGGCGATCGCGCCTTAACGCCACAAACAAACCCACAAATCCCCCCGTTTTCCCGCCATTAGCTTTACCCCTCTCTGGCATGCTGTGTTGGTAATTGCGGCCACGAGATTGTTGCGGTGTCAGAAGAAAGCGACGACGATAAAACAGAAGCCCCCACAGCTCATCGTCTTGAAAAAGCACGAGAAGATGGGCAGATCCCCCGATCCCGCGAATTGACCTCACTGCTGATGTTACTGGTGGGGATAAGCATCATCTGGATGGGCGGCGAACCTCTGGGGCGGCAACTTGCTGCCATGCTTTCTGCCGGTTTGCATTTTGATCACAGCATCATTAACGACCCAAATCTGATTGTTAGCCAAATTAGCCTGCTGATAAAACAGGCGGTCTGGGCGTTGCTGCCGTTGATCATGGGGCTGGTGATTGTGGCGATTGCCGCGCCCATGCTGCTTGGCGGCCTGCTGTTTAGCGGCAAATCCATACAGTTCAAATTCAGCAAACTTAATCCGATTGCGGGATTAGGGCGGATGTTCTCAGCACAGGCCGGTGCCGAGTTACTTAAAGCCTTTCTGAAAGCGATTCTGGTGGGCAGCGTGACCGTCTGGTACTTGCTGCATAAATGGCCGGAAATGATGCGACTGATCAGCGAACCGCCGCTGGCGGCGCTCGGGCATGCGCTGAATATGGTTGCGGTATGCGGGTTATTGATAGTGCTGGGGTTGACGCCAATGGTCGGCTTTGACGTTTTCTTCCAGATATTCAGCAACCTCAAAAAGCTGCGCATGAGCCGCCAGGATATTCGCGACGAATTTAAGCAACAAGAAGGCGACCCGCACGTTAAAGGCCGTATTCGCCAGCAACAACGTGCCGCCGCCCGCCGTCGCATGATGAGCGATGTGCCCAAAGCTGATGTGATTGTCACCAACCCGACGCACTATTCCGTGGCGTTGCAATATGACGAAAACAAAATGAATGCGCCGAAGGTTGTGGCGAAAGGCGCGGGGCTGGTGGCGCTGCGAATTCGTGAGATTGGCAACGAACATCGTATTCCAATGCTGGAAGCGCCACCGCTGGCGCGTGCGTTATATCGTCATGCTGAAATTGGTCAGCAAATTCCTGGGCAACTTTATTCCGCGGTGGCCGAAGTGCTGGCGTGGGTCTGGCAACTGCGCCGCTGGCGAGTGGCTGGCGGCCTGATTCCGAAAAAACCTGAAAATCTACCAGTGCCAGAAGCGCTGGACTTTGCAAACGAGAAGGACTCCGATGGCTAACCTGTTGGCGCAACTGCGCCTGCCGAGCACCATGAAAGCCGGACAATGGCAGATTCTTGCCGGGCCGGTACTCATCTTGCTTATTTTGTCGATGATGGTGCTACCGCTGCCGGCGTTTGTACTGGATTTGCTGTTCACTTTTAACATTGCGCTGTCGATTATGGTGCTGCTGGTGGCGATGTTCACCCAGCGCACGCTGGAGTTCGCCGCCTTCCCAACCATTTTGCTGTTTACCACCTTGCTGCGCCTGGCGCTGAACGTGGCTTCCACTCGTATTATTTTAATGGAAGGCCATACCGGCGGCGCGGCGGCGGGTAAAGTGGTTGAAGCCTTCGGCCACTTCCTCGTCGGTGGCAACTTCGCCATCGGTATCGTGGTGTTTATCATCCTCGTCATCATCAACTTTATGGTTATCACCAAAGGTGCCGGGCGTATTGCCGAAGTGGGCGCGCGCTTTGTGCTGGACGGGATGCCGGGCAAACAGATGGCGATTGATGCGGATCTTAACGCCGGGTTGATTGGTGAAGAAGAAGCGAAAAAACGCCGCTCGGAAGTGACGCAGGAAGCGGACTTTTACGGTTCGATGGACGGTGCCAGTAAGTTCGTGCGCGGTGATGCCGTCGCCGGATTAATGATCATGGTGATTAACGTGATCGGCGGGCTGTTAGTCGGTGTGCTCCAGCATGATATGGCCGTGGGGGCGGCGGCTGAAACTTACACGCTGTTGACCATCGGTGATGGTCTGGTCGCGCAGATCCCGGCACTGGTTATTTCCACGGCGGCGGGTGTGATTGTTACCCGCGTGGCAACCGATCAGGACGTCGGCGAGCAGATGGTGACCCAACTGTTCAATAACCCGCGCGTGATGATGCTCAGTGCGGCCGTACTGGGTTTGCTCGGTATGGTGCCGGGAATGCCAAACTTTGTGTTCCTGCTGTTTACTGCTGCATTGCTGGCGCTGGCCTGGTGGATGCGCGGGCGCGAAATGGAGGCTCCGGCTGCTCCGGCGGCACCCGCAAAACCACAGGAAAACCCGCAGGCGGTTGAAGCCACCTGGAATGATGTTCAACTCGAGGACTCGCTCGGCATGGAAGTGGGTTATCGCCTGATTCCGATGGTCGATTTCCAGCAAGACGGCGAGCTACTGGGGCGGATACGCAGTATCCGTAAAAAATTCGCCCAGGATATGGGGTTCTTACCGCCGGTGGTACACATCCGCGACAACATGGATTTACCGCCTGCGCGTTATCGCATTCTGATGAAAGGGGTGGAAATTGGCAGCGGCGACGCCTATCCAGGGCGCTGGCTGGCGATTAACCCAGGCACTGCCGCAGGCACGCTTCCGGGCGAAGCGACCACCGATCCAGCATTTGGTCTGGCCGCGACCTGGATTGAAAGCGCATTAAAAGAACAAGCGCAGATTCAGGGCTTTACAGTGGTTGAAGCCAGTACCGTGGTCGCCACGCATCTTAACCATTTGATTGGTCAGTTTGCCCCGGAACTGTTTGGGCGCCAGGAAGCGCAACAATTGCTTGATCGCGTGACGCAAGAGATGCCGAAGCTGACTGAAGATCTGGTGCCGGGCGTAGTGACGCTGACCACGCTGCACAAAGTGCTGCAAAACCTGCTCGCCGAGAAAGTGCCGATCCGCGATATGCGCACCATTCTCGAAACGCTGGCAGAACATGCGCCGATTCAAAACGATCCTCATGAATTAACCGCCGTGGTCCGTGTCGCGCTGGGGCGCGCCATTACGCAGCAATGGTTCCCTGGCAACGGCGAAGTGCAGGTGATTGGCCTGGATGCGGCGCTTGAACGCCTGCTATTACAGGCATTGCAGGGTGGAGGGGGGCTGGAACCCGGGCTTGCTGACCGCTTGATGGAACAGGCACAGGAAGCACTTAAGCGCCAGGAAATGCTGGGTGCGCCGCCTGTTTTACTGGTTAACCACGCGTTGCGTCCACTTCTGGCTCGTTTCTTACGCCGCAGTTTGCCGCAGTTAATGGTGCTTTCAAGTCTCGAACTCTCTGAAAACCGCAATATCCGTATGACTGCGACCATCGGAGCAAAATGATGAACCGACTGTTGATGCTGATGTTATTGCCTTTTATGGCGCACGCCAGTGGCGAAGGAGCGTGGCAGGCGAGCGGTGTGGGCGCGACGCTCAGTCATCGCGGGGTGGCAGCTTCGTCACGCGCTCTGGCACCGTCTCAGCCCGTCACAGGCGTGATGACGATGGTCGCGTGGCGCTATGAACTGATTGGGCCGACGCCTGCGGGTCTGAATGTCAGGCTTTGCTCGTCAACACGTTGTGTCGAGATAGAAGGGCAGAGCGGGACGACGCGTGGGCTAACGAACGTTGCGGCAAACGAGCCGCTGCGGTTTGTCTGGCAAGTCCCCGGTGGCGGAGCGCTGTTCCCGGCGCTGAAAGTGCAAAGCAATCAGGTCATTGTTAATTACAAATAGCCCTAACAGCCGCATGACTGATGCGGCTTTTTTCCTTCCAGATCTCATTTTCAATCCCTGCTTTTGATAAAAACAAACCCTTGTTTTATAAATCAGTGACACCCGTACCGGGACTCTTTGTAATTTTGCCAACATTCGCCCGTCCGTGGCAAAAATGGAAAGGTAACATCAGCCCCGTCCTTCTACCTTAACGTTGTAAGGTTCCTCGCAGGCCCGATACGCACGGGACGTGCAGTCTCCAATAACAAAAGCAACGGGGTTTGACGGCAATGAAAACACGTAAGATTGGACTGGCAAATTATCTTGCCTATGGCTCAGGTGATTTCCTCGGAGCGGGAACCACGGCATTAACTGCCGCCTGGCTACTCTATTTTTATACCACCTTCTGTGGACTCACACCGATTGAAGCGACCTTCATTTTTGCCATGGCAAGGGTGCTGGATGCTGTCGTTAGCCCGTTGATGGGCTTCCTCACTGATAACTTCGGTTCAACCTGGCTTGGCAAGCGCTTTGGCCGCCGTAAGTTCTTTATTCTGCTCGGTATTCCGTTGGTCTTCAGCTACAGCTTTATGTGGGTTGGAGAGATGAGTTACTGGTACTACCTGGTGACGTACCTGATCTTTGACGTGGTTTACACCATGATTCTGGTGCCATACGAAACGCTGGTTCCAGAAATGACCGATGACTTCAAACAGAAAACCAAGTTCTCGGGTGCGCGTATTTCTATGGCGCAACTCTCGGCGATTCTCGCCGCATTCCTGCCGGGCATTTTGTTAAATCACTTCGGTAAAGACAACGCGGTTTCTTTCTTCTATTCAAGCCTGGTGTTCGCCACGTTATGCGCCATCGTGCTGACCTTTGTCTGGTTCTTTACCTGGGAGCGTCCGCGTTCCGAATGGACTGAAGCGGCATTGCGTGCAGAAGAAGAGAAGAAAACGCTGACCTTCGCACAAAGCATGAAACGCCTGAACGTTGAGCTGACTTCAACACTCCGCGTGAAGATTTTCCGCCAGCATCTGGGTATGTATCTGGGGGGCTATATTGCGCAGGACGTGTTCAACGCCGTGTTTACCTATTATGTGGTGTTTGTTCTGATGCAAAGCGCGAGCATGGCATCGAGCCTGCTTGGCACCATGGCGATTCTGCAATTTATTGCGGTGATCGGCATGATTCCACTGTGTATTAAATACGGCCCGGCACCATCTTATCGTATGGTCGTTGTACTGTTTGGTCTCAGTTCGGTCTCCTACGCGGTGCTTTATTACGCGGGCTTAAGCGATGTGTTCTCGCTGCTGATGCTGGTTTCAGCCGTCGCGGGTCTGGGTCGTGGGGGCATCAACTATGTGCCGTGGAATACCTACACCTATATTGCCGACGTGGATGAAGTGATTACCGGGCAGCGCCGCGAAGGTATCTTTGCCGGGATCATGACGCTGACACGTAAAGCGTCGCAGGCGGGAGCGGTGATGCTAGTCGGTATCGTGATGCAGCTTTCTGGTTTCGTTTCCGGCCAGACCACGCAACCGCCAGCGGTCAGCCACACCATTTTGATGATTTTAAGTTTCGGTACGGTTGCGGTGCTGGCCTGCGGTTTCCTGGTTTCCCTGCGCTTTAAACTCAATTTGCAAACGCACAGTGTCTTGCGTGAAGAGACCGCGAAGATGCGCGAGGCAGGGCGTCCTGTTCCTGAAGCGACCACGCCTGAAGCTCGCGCGACGGTCGAAATGCTCGCGGGTATGCCGTACGACACACTGTGGGGCAACAACAATATTGGTTATCTCAATCGTAATAAGCCAGTCGCCCCGTCGTTAAAAGAGGCTGCTGCAATGAATTCGAATACATCACAGAGGTTAAGCTAATGATTATTTATCCCGTCAAACACAGCCCTTTACTGTGCCAGCCGGAGCATTTTATTGCCCGGGATGAACTGAAATCCCTGATCCACAAGGTGACGGACAACCTGATTAATATTAAGGATGAAACGGGCCAATTTTTGCTGCGACTGGATGACGGGCGAGTCATTGATACCAAAGGTTGGGCGGGCTGGGAGTGGACGCACGGCGTCGGTTTGTACGGTATGTATCAGTATTATCGCCAGACCGGCGATAAGAAAATGTGTGAGATTATTGATAGCTGGTTTGCCGATCGTTTTGCCGAAGGGGCAACCACCAAAAACGTGAATACCATGGCACCGTTCCTGACGCTGGCTTATCGTTTTGAGGAAACGCGCGACCCATCGTATTTGCCTTGGCTTGAAAGCTGGGCGGAGTGGGCGATGTACGAAATGCCACGCACCGAACACGGTGGCATGCAGCATGTGACGCTTGCCGAAGAAAATCATCAGCAAATGTGGGATGACACGTTGATGATGACGGTGTTGCCGCTGGCGAA
This sequence comes from Buttiauxella agrestis ATCC 33320, assembly GCF_000735355.1. Classification (GTDB taxonomy): domain Bacteria; phylum Pseudomonadota; class Gammaproteobacteria; order Enterobacterales; family Enterobacteriaceae; genus Buttiauxella; species Buttiauxella agrestis. The sequence continues at coordinate 262,997 of NZ_JMPI01000030.1, read as the reverse complement.
AATCGGCAAACTATTGAATCGCCGGGAATATGTAGAGGAAGCAACTTATCAGTTCCTGCTGCATGTACAAAACCTGATGGACAGAGAAACCGGGCTGTGGTTCCACGGCTGGAATTATGAAGGCAATCATAACTTTGCGCAGGCGCGTTGGGCGCGTGGTAACAGCTGGTTGACGATCGTTATTCCTGATTTCCTTGAGCTGGTGGATTTACCCGAAAACAATGCGGTGCGCCGTTACCTGGTCCAGGTGCTGGAAAGCCAGGTCGCTGCGCTGGCGAAATGTCAGGATGACAGCGGTTTGTGGCACACTTTGCTGGACGATCCCCATTCTTATCTCGAAGCGTCGGCCACCGCCGGTTTTGCTTACGGGATACTGAAAGGCATTCGTAAACGCTATATCGGCAAGCAATACGCTGAAGTGGCTGAGAAGGCGATGAAAGGGATAGTGAAAAATATTTCGCCTGAGGGCGAGCTGCTGCAAGTTTCGTTTGGGACTGGAATGGGCAGTAATCTCGACTTCTATCGCCAGATCCCGCTGACGTCGATGCCGTACGGTCAGGCGATGGCAATTCTGTGCCTGGGTGAGTATTTACGTATTTATCTCTAAGCACATTTTCATCACAAAAGGCCTGTCTAATCAGACAGGCCTCTTTTTTCTGAATGGTTCCCCAAAAATAAGAAATTAAATAAGGAGTATTCAGCGGCACAATTCATTATGCTCCGCGCTGTTGCTTGTCCCCCACCAGGATCACCTTTTGTCCATTTCTCCTTTTGCTCGTATTGCCGCCAATAGTTTGGTGGAAGCGGGAGCCGTTATTGGTGCCAATGTCACCATTGGCCCATTTTGTGTTATTTCCGCAGGTGTCGTGATAGGCGAGGGGACGATTATTGGCTCTCACTCAGTGATCACCGGCCTGACAACCCTGGGTTGTGACAATAATTTTGGTTCGTATTCATCTATTGGTGAAGTGAATCAGGATCTTAAATATGCCGGTGAACCGACGACATTAGTCATTGGCGATCGCAACCATTTCGGCCACCACGCTACGGTTCATCGCGGCACGATTCAGGGTTCCGGCGTGACTCTGATGGGTAACGACAACCGGATTAGTAATGGCGTGCATATTGGACACGATTGCGTCGTGGGAGATCACACGCAGATTGGCGATAACAGCGGCCTGGCCGGGCACGTGGAGCTGGATGATGATGCGCAAATTGGTTATATGTGCGCGATTCATCAGTTTTGCATGCTGGGGAATGGGGTGAAGATCCTCGACCAATCCGGAGTCGTTCAGGATGTGCCACCGTTTGTGATGGCGGGTGGGAACCACGCGCAGCCGCTGGGCGTGAACGTGGAATCCCGGGCGTTTCTGGCACTCAATCAGGAACAGCAGGATTTGGTTCATACGCTTTATGAGCGTTTTTACCATCAGGCGCTGTCGATCGATGAAGTGAAAAGGTCTTTAAAAGTGATGGAAAGCGATTTTCCGGTGATTGGCTTTTTTGACCGCTTTTTTGCGCGGTCGGCACGGGGCATCGTACGTTAAACAAATTAAAAAAGGCTCGCCATTTACGGCGAGCCTTTTGTTCATGAAAGCCAAAAATTACATACGTTCTACGGTTTCAATCCCCAGCGTATCCAGACCCAGTTTCAGCGTTTTCGCCGTTAACAGAGCCAGTTTCAGGCGGCTGTTACGCGCTTCAGTGCTGTCAGCGGCCAGAATCGGGCAATGCTCGTAGAAGCCTGAGAACAGACCCGCTACGTCGTACAGATAAGTACACATCACATGTGGCGTACCGTCACGCGCAACTACGTTCAGCGTTTCTTCAAATTGCAGCAGGCGAGCCGCGAGCTGCGCTTCGCGATCTTCGGTAATCACCACAGGCGCTTTCAGCAACTCGGCTTCATCAATATTGGCTTTACGGAACACTGACAGCACACGGGTATAAGCATATTGCATATACGGTGCCGTGTTGCCTTCGAAGGCCAGCATGTTGTCCCAGTCGAAGATGTAGTCAGTGGTACGGTTCTTGGACAGGTCCGCGTATTTCACCGCGCCAATACCGACGGCGTTTGCCAGCGCTTCTAACTCATCAGCAGGCATGTCTGGGTTCTTCTCTGTAACCAGACGACGAGCGCGTTCAAGGGCTTCATCCAGCAGGTCAGTCAGTTTTACGGTTCCGCCAGAACGGGTTTTGAATGGCTTACCGTCTTTGCCCAACATCATGCCGAACATGTGGTGCTCTAATGGCACAGAATCTGGCACATAACCGGCTTTACGCACGATAGTCCAGGCTTGCATCAGATGCTGGTGCTGGCGGGAGTCGATGAAGTACAGCACGCGGTCAGCATGCAGGGTTTCAAAGCGATATTTCGCACAAGCGATATCGGTGGTGGTGTACAGGTAGCCGCCATCCTTTTTCTGGATGATAACGCCCATCGGCTCACCGTCTTTATTCTTGTATTCGTCGAGGAATACTACCGTAGCGCCTTCGCTTTCAACCGCCAGACCTTTTGCTTTCAGGTCAGCCACAATACCCGGAAGCATTGGGTTATAGAGGCTTTCACCCATCACGTCGTCACGTGTTAATGTGACGTTCAGACGCTTATAAGTGATTTGGTTTTGCGTCATGGTCACATCGACCAGTTTGCGCCACATGTTGCGGCAGTATTCGTCGCCGCCTTGCAGTTTCACCACGTATGCGCGAGCACGCTCGGCAAATTCTGCATCTTCGTCGTAATGTTTCTTCGCCGCGCGGTAGAACTCTTCGAGGTCAGCCAGCGCCATTTCACCTGCATTTTCCTGCTGCTGTTTTTCAAGATACGCAATCAGCATCCCGAACTGCGTGCCCCAGTCACCGACGTGGTTGGCGCGGATAACTTTATGGCCAAGGAATTCGAGGGTGCGAACAGCGGCATCACCAATGATGGTGGAGCGCACATGCCCGACGTGCATTTCTTTCGCAACGTTTGGCGCGGAGTAATCCACTACCACTGTTTTCGGTTCGGAAACGGTGACACCGACGCGATCGGAGGCGACAGCTTCATCGACACTCTTCGCCAGAAACGCCGCGTCGAGGAAAATGTTGATAAAACCAGGACCGGCGATTTCGACTTTGCTGGCAATTCCGGTCAAATCCAGATTAGCAATCACCAACTCGGCGACTTGTCGTGGTGGCTTGCCCAGTGATTTCGCAACTGACATCACGCCATTGGCCTGATAGTCGCCGAACTGAACTTTTGCTGACTGGCGAACCTGTGGTTCGCAATCCGCAGGAGCACCTGCGGCAATCAGTGCCTGACTGACTTTATCTGAGAGAAGTGCCTGAATATTCACCGGGATACCTTACATTTTGCTTAAGACTGCTGTGACTGATACAGCAGCCGTATCGTTGGGGATAAAATTAGGGCGTAAGTATAACTGTTTTTAATCTCCGGAGTCAGCAAAAGCCGTGGTCGAGCGGCCCTGTACTAACCTTAACGGTATAGTGATTAACCATTCAGAGCGTTCGCGGCTCCATGGGTGTTGGTGATGCTGGCCGAAAAAGGTAGATTACGCGCATTCGTGATTTCGAGGATAAGGTGATGGCCAACTGGCAGACAATTGCAGAACTGAGTGATATTTCAGAGGATCTCCCGCGTTTTATACAAGCGTTAACCCAACTGGCTGCACGTCTGGGTCTCGAGATTGCCCCGCTCGACGCCGATCATATTTCCCTGCGCTGCCACCAGAATACGACGGCTGAACGCTGGCGTGCGGGTTTAGAAAAGTGCGGTACGTTGCTTTCAGAAAATATTATTAACGATCGCCCCATCTGCCTGTTCAAACTCGACGAACCGGTACGCGTTGCGCACTGGGAATTTAGCGTGGTGGAACTGCCGTGGCCGGGTGAAAAACGTTACCCGCACGAAGGCTGGGAGCATGTAGAAATTGTCTTGCCTGGTGAGACTGAAACGCTGAACGCGCGGGCTCTGGACTTAATGTCTGACGCGGGATTGCGCCAGACGGGAATTTCAGTGAAAACCAGTTCGCCAAAAGGCGAACGTGAGCGCCTGCCAAATCCAACGCTCGCCGTCACCGACGGCAAAGTAACGATCAAATTCCATCCCTGGAGTATTGAAGAGATTGTCGCCAGCGAGTTAGCCGATTGATTTTACAGCGCTGTTCATCCGTTTAATCGCTTCTTCAAGCGTTGCGGATGTGCAGCCAAAGTTAATCCGCACGAATTTTTTCTCGCCAAAATCTGCCCCTGGCGAGAAGCCCAGGCCCGCTTTCTGGAAGAACAGAGTCGGGTTTTCTACGGGCAAAGCGGTGGCATCGACCCAGCCCAGATACGTCGCTTGCGGCGAAACCGTCGTCAGGCCAGGCATCTCGTTCACCGCGCTGACCAGACGGTCGCGATTGCGGCGCAAATACGGCAGTAACTCTTGCAGCCACGGCTCGCCGTCACGCCAGGCCGCGGTGGCCGCCGTCAGGGCGAGCACATCGACGCTCGGCACAATTCCATCACGCACTGTGTTAAAACGTTTGCGCAATTCCGGGTCGGGAATAATCGCCAGTGAGGCGCCAAGCCCGGCGATGTTAAACGTTTTAGACGGTGAAAGCAGGGTGACGGATCGTTGCTCGGCATCGGCGCTGAGAGTGGCGAAGGGAATATGTTTCGCGCCCGGATCGAGCAGTAAATCGCAGTGGATTTCATCTGAACAAACAATCAGGTCATGGCGTTGCGCGAAAGCCAACTGTTGCTCTAATTCTTCCCGGGAGTAAATCGTGCCGCCAGGATTTTGCGGATTGCAGAGCATCAGTAATTTTTCTTTGCCGGTGCACTGAGATTCAAGGGCGTCTAAATCCATTACCCAGCGGCTTTTCTCAAGGCGCAGAGGGGCATTGAGTTGCGGGCGTTGGGCAAAAGCGGATGATTTTCGGAAAGGGGGATAAATAGGGCTGGGAGCAATCGTGGTTTCATCGGCTGCGGTAAATGCGCGAACGCTTAAATTCAACCCGGCGACAACACCTGGTAAAAAGACAATCCATTCAGGTTTGATTTGCCACTGGTAACGGCTGGCCATTCGCTCAACGACAACATCGACTAACTCCTGGGGCCGGGCACCGTAGCCAAAAACGCCGTGTTCGACACGCTGATGAAGGGCATCGAGAATACAAGGCGGGGAGCGAAAATCCATATCGGCGACCCACATTGGCAAAACATCATGACCAAATTTATTCCACTTCGAACTGTCGCTGTGACGGCGGTCGATGCCATCATCAAAATTGAATGCCATCATTGATTACCTTTTTTGTGACTGTCGTTTGAGATTATCATTCTGGACCGTTGGCACAACCGCCAGGCTAAAGATTTTTAAGGAGTAATCAATGCCTTTGCTTGAGATATGTTGTTATGGAATAGACTGTGCAGTTACTGCGCAACAAGCCGGAGCGGATAGAATCGAATTATGTGCAGCGCCGAAAGAGGGCGGATTAACCCCTTCAGCGGGCGTACTGCGTAAAGTTAAAGAGCGGGTTTCGATTCCTGTGCATCCGATTATTCGCCCGCGCGGCGGTGATTTTTGTTACACCGATGCTGAATTCGACACCATGCTGGAAGATATCGCTTTCGTGCGTGAACTCGGATATCCGGGTCTGGTCATCGGCATGTTAGATGGCGAAGGTCATATCGATATGCCGCGTATGAAACGGGTGATGGAGCAGGCGCAGGGAATGGCGGTAACGTTCCATCGGGCGTTCGATATGTGTCACAACCCGCATCAGGGGCTGGAGCAATTAACCGATTTAGGCGTGGCGCGTATCCTGACTTCGGGGCAACAACAGAATGCAGAGACAGGACTTTCATTACTTAGGGAACTAAAACAACATTCCCGTGCTCCAATCATTATGGCGGGTGCAGGAGTCAGGCTGAGCAACTTGAAAAAGTTCGTCGAAGCGGGTATTGACGAGATGCACAGCTCCGCAGGGCAGTCAGTGCCTTCACCGATGCGATACCGCAAGGCTGGCGTGTCAATGAGTGCGGATGCCGAAGCCGATGAGTTTAACCGTTACTGCGTTGATGGCGATGTAGTAGCAGCAATGAAAACGGTGTTAGTTGCCAGCCACTGAGCAACCTGACACTTAGATTTTTGCCCGCGCATCATGTCGCCCATGTGATGCTGCTCGTACCAGGCCCCGATGTTTTATCGGGGCTTTTTTTATTCAATTTTGGTGCAAATTAATATCACTTCTATGTACTGAATTTAGTACTGAATTTACTCTTTCGGCAATCAAAGATATTAAGTAATAATCTTGTGTGATATTTGTTATTAAATTGTCTTGTTCGCTCTGTGAACGGCATTATTGCTGCGATGTACATTGCGTTACATACGGATACTAATCACTTAAGGAATAGAACCCTCTGCTCCTTTATGATTAAAATCCGTTTAAAAATATGCTGATAGAATCGGTTTCTATTTTTTATTTTTAATTAGTCGCATGTGATTTAGTGTTAATTATGAAGATAAATAAAAATCTCTGTTTGCATATTTCGATGGCCGTGCTTGCCGCTCTGGTTTTGTCTCTACCACCTTTTATCGATAGCCAGAAGTTTGAATTAAAATTTCAGCCGTTAATTAAAACCATGGAAGGGACACGCAAGGTTCAGGCTGAAAAAATAGCGACTATTTCGCACGCCCTGAACGGCAATGCACTGTTTTTCCTTGGCGCCTCTGAAGTCGCGACCTCTGAAGATGAGCATTTTGCCGTCTACAATTTCTTTAATACTCAACTGCATCAGCCGACGGTTGCCTATGGTGATAGCTACGTCGATAACATGACGCAGCTTGCTTTGCTGACTCGCTTTAAACAAGATCTTTCGCCTAAAACGAAACTGGTCTTGCTGCTGGCACCAGATAGTTTTTACTTCGATGGTATCCCACCGACTATTTTTGCCGACCATTTTCCAGACGCAATCTTTAAGCCACTGATGTCGGATAAAACATTACGTCCGATATTGTCAAATTACCTTAAGCACATTGATGCGCAAGATGTTGACCATCTGACATTCAGCCAGATGCGTATTTTTGGATGGCATTACGATATTGTCTGGCGTGAAATAAACTATCAGTTTTCTTCATTCTGCGAATTGATCAGAGATTATTTCCTGACGCTGTTCCATATCCGTCATTCCAGCTCGCATCCCTGGCCGTTAATAAACAAAACGTGGCTAAATATTGACTGGGATGCGCAGCTTCAGCAGGCAGAAAGACTTAACCACGCCCGACATGAAAGCCCAGCCACGTTATGGATGGATAAAGACGTCTTTGCGGATGATAAAACGGCGGAAGAATGGTATCCGGCACCACCGTCGTTGCAGGAAGAGCAGGCATTTGAGGACATGATAAAGCTCTTACATGGGCGCCAGGTCAATGTAGTGGTCATTATCGATCCGTTAAATCCGTGGGCATTAAAGCACACAGAAAAATTCAAAAATACCGACCGTTATATCCAGTCCGTATTACAAAAGTACAACACGCCATACTTCGATATGTATAGCCAGAAATACCAGAATGGCTGGAATTGGGATCGTATTCATCCTACCGAGCTGGCTTGGGTCGCCATGGATCGTTATATCGCAGAGGCGTTTAAAAAATGAAGAAAGCTATTCGACTCTTTTTCCTCCACCTCTTTTTGCTGGCAACCGTAGTCGCATGGTCATCCATCGACAACAGTATGAATTTAAAGCTGCATTTTGAATATCAGCAGTTTTAAAGGATAAGAAAATGTATACAAGCGCACCTTTTTTTGCAGTTTTATTTGCCAGTTCACTGCTATTGGCTGGGATAAATCGTTTACTGGGTAATCGGTTAAGCTACCTGTCGCTATTTTCGACTTTTGCACTGTTTGCGGTATGGGAATACATCTTTAAAAACCAGATACTGATTCCGATTCTGATGTTCGGCTATTTGTATGGCATCGCCACTTGCAAAGATAAATCATGGATAAAAACCTGGCAGTCAGTGATTTTGAGTTTACTGCCGCTCATTCTGGTGAAATTACATCTGAATAACCACTGGGGAATGATAGGGCTTTCTTTTATGACTTTCCGTGCGGTGGATGTTTTGCTCTATCGTAATAAAAAGGATTCCCGCAGTTTCTTGCAATATTTTAGTTATCTCTTTTCCCCCTTTATTATGCTGGCGGGGCCGATGTATCGCTGGCGAACCTGGGTGCAGGATATAACGCAAACTTCATTTCGCTTAACGACAGACGTTTTCCTGCAATCTATGGAACAGATTTTCTATGGCATTGTGCAGAAATTCCTGTTTGCCATGCTCATTGATAACCTGGTGATTAGCCACTGGAGCCATCGCCCGTTCACCTTGACGGTGGGCGTTGTGATGTCGCTGGCTTACAGTTTTTATCTTTACTTTGACTTTGCGGGTTACAGCAATATGGCGATTGGAGCAGGGCGGCTATTTGGTTTGAATATCCCGGCCAATTTTAATTTGCCTATTTTAGCCAAAAATCCGCAGGATTTCTGGCGCAGATTTCATATTAGTTTGTCAGAGTGGCTGCGTGACGTTGTTTTCATGCCTGTTTATATGAACCTGATGAAAATAACGTTCTTCAGGAATCATAAAGCCACCGCTCAGAATGTCGGTATTTTTTGCACCTTGTTTTGCATGGGAGCATGGAATGGTCTGGAGCTGAATTATGTCGTCAGCGGCGCACTGTTCGGAGGGATTTCAGTTATCCATAATATGATTCTTTGGCTCGCAAAGCGCAGCCCCGTTATCACTATCTGGTTAAATAAACCCGTGATGATGTGGGTGGGGCGTATTTTAACCCTGGCAAGTGCTGCGGTATCTCTTTATATCTTTAGCGGAATGTCCCCTGTATGACTAATGACTCTGAATTACAACAGCTAAATGAATATCTGCGGGCGGTTTTGCTTGATCCGCAAAATGCTCAACAACCCGCTATCAGTGGAAGTGATAATACCCTGAGCTGGCAGCAATTAAGTACGGCGGTCATTGACTGGAAGGCTCGTTTTTCTGCACTTAATTTGGAATCTAACGTTCCTGTTGTGCTCTATGGCCACCAGCAGGCAGAATTCGCCTGTGCGATTTACAGCTGCTTATTACACAACATTCCTTATATCCCGGTAGATAATATTTACCCGGCAGAGCGCCTGAAAGAGATCTGCGAACTAGCCAGTGCTCCTTATTATTATGACGTTGAACAACGTTCATTTAAGGCGACCGGTGTACCAGCCCAGAATCTGGAACAGCAAGATTTGGCCTACATCATGTTTACCTCTGGCAGTACCGGTAAGCCAAAAGGGGTGCAAATTGGCCGTGAAAGCGTGTGGAATTTCATGCAGTGGGTACGCGATGATTTTTCCCTGCCAGCCAATCCCGTATTAATGAACCATGCGGTATTCAGTTTTGATTTATCGTTAATCCCACTGCTCGGAAACCTTGCTACCTGCGGGCATATTGTTCTGAATGCCAAGGAAGATATTGCTGCCGAGAATTGGTTGGCAAAACTAAAACAGCAAAAAGTGTCCGTATGGGTTTCAACACCGTCTTTTGCCTACCAGAAATTATTGCATCCGGAGTTTCGCGCAGAATTCTTAACCGATTTGAAAGTGTTTGTCTTTATCGGTGAAGTTCTCAGTAAAGCATTGGTAAAACACCTGCGCCGCCTTTTCCCGGACGCGAAAATACTCAACTCCTATGGCCCAACCGAAGCAACTATTGCGACTACAGTGGTCGAAATTAGCGATGAAATACTGAAGTCAGATTGCGAGTTGTTGCCTATTGGTCAGATGATGCCGCATTCAGAAATGGAAATTACTGCTGATAATGAACTGATTATCTGGGGTAAAAATGTGATGCGCGGCTACCTTGGTTTGCCAAAGGAAAATGCTGAAAAACTTTTATGGAATGAAGCGAAGCATTGGCGCGGGTATAAAACTGGCGATCTGGGGAATATGAGTAAAGGAAATTTATACTGCCAGGGGCGCAACGACAGCCAAATAAAAATGAACGGTTATCGTATTGAAATTCACGAAATCGAAAACCGTCTGTTAGCCCTTTCAGGGGTTAGTGAAGCGGTGGTCTTGCCGCTGACTAAAAAAGATGGCGCGGTGTTGCGACTTGCTGCTTTTTGCTCATCAAAACTTTCAGAGAAAGAAATTAAAGCGAATCTCACCCAAATTCTACCGTCTTATATGGTGCCATCGCAGATTGTCATCATGGACGCATTACCTCTCAATACTAACGGGAAAATTGACCGTAAGTTACTCGATGCGCACGCTCGTACTTGTTAATCCTGAGGATCAAAAATGGAACAGAAAATTTTAGCGTTATTTGAAAATGTATTGTCGCGCAAAGTTGAATTTAACGATGAGCTGATTGAATCAGGTATTCTCGACTCGATCACGGCCGTTGATATTGTACTGGACGTCCAGGCGGAGTTTGGTTGTGCTATTCCGCCAACAGAAGTGGCAAATATTTTAAAAACGCCAGCAATCCTGGCGGCGTGGATTGAAGAAAACGCCTGAAGATCATGTTCAAAACTTGATAGCCCTGGCGTTTTGCCTGGGCTTATTAAGTTAATGATTTAAACGTGTTAGTCTGCCGTCTCAACGACGGAGAATAATATGAATATCACCGACAAAGAACTTTACGATGAGATGTGCAGGGTTGTTGGAAAGGTTGTGCTTGAAATGCGTGACCTGGGCCAGGAACCGAAACACGTTGTGATTGCAGGTGTGGTCAGAGCAATGTCTGCCAATAGCAAAATTCAACGTTCACCGCTGACAAATGCGGCGATGAGCGAAGTGATTCGCGCACTCGGGTTTGCTTCAAAATAAATAAGGCCACATTTTGTGGCCTTTCAGGTTCTTACGGCTTACGTGCAACCAACACCGCACGTAGCGGGGCAGGGTAGCCTTCGACGGTTTTGCGTGGATCATTCGGGTCGAGGAAATCGGCCAATGATTCCGTCGTCAACCAGCTTGTGCGGCGCTGCTCTTCGCTTGTGGTATAGCAATGATCCACAATTCTCACATCAACGAAGCCGCACTTTTCCAGCCAGTTTTTCAACGCTAACGCCGACGGAATGTAATACACATTACGCATTTGCGCATAACGGTCACCCGGCACCAGCACAGTATTTTCGTCGCCTTCGACAACCAACGTTTCCAGTACCAGTTCGCCATCTTTCACCAGTTGGTTTTTCAGCTGATAAAGATGATCAAGCGGAGAACGGCGGTGGTAGAGCACGCCCATCGAGAACACCGTATCAAAGATATTCAGCTCAGGAAGTTGCTCAATACCCAGCGGCAAAACATGCGCACGTTGGTCATTACCCAGCAATTTACGCACGGCTTCAAACTGGCAAACGAACAACTGCATCGGGTCGATACCCACCGCCAGATGCGCACCCGCGCCAATCATGCGCCACAGGTGATAACCGCTACCGCAGCCAACATCCAGAATAGTGCGCCCGGCGAGCGGGGAAATGTGCGGCAGAACGCGGTCCCATTTCAGGTCAGAACGCCATTCCGTGTCGATATCTACACCGTAGAGCGAATACGGCCCTTTACGCCACGGCATCAGGTTGCGCAGCAGTTTTTCGATGCCCAGGCGTTGACCTTCGCTCAGTGGGGCTTCTGATTCCGCCGTCACGCTATGCAATAAATCCAGACGATACGGCGCAAGTTCAGGCAGGTATTCAACGGTGTTGTACCAATGTTTGAACTGTCCGTGCAGATTCTCGCGCTGCCAGGTGGCAATTTGCGCAGGCAACGTTTCTAGCCACGGAGCCAGCGGGCTTTTCGCGATAAGCTGATAAAAATTACCAAAGTCGATCATGCAGATGTTCCTGATTTCAGTGCAACCAAAGAGCCAAAGTTAAAGCACTGGAACCATAATTCTGCGTGGTCAAATCCGGCTTGTTTGAGGCGTTGTTTATGAGTTTCGACGGAGTCGGTGAGCATGACGTTTTCCAGCATGCTGCGTTTTTGGCTGATTTCCAGCTCGCTATAACCGTTCGCGCGTTTAAAATCGTGGTGCATATTGAACAGCAGATCACCGACTTCACCATCTTCAAAGCTGAATTTCTCAGACAGCACCAGCGCGCCACCCGGATTCAGGCCTTGATAGATTTTTTCCAGCAGCAGTTTACGGTCGTCTGGTTCAAGGAATTGCAGGGTGAAGTTCAGCACTACCATTGACGCATTTTCGATAACGATATCGCGGATATCACCTTCGATAACGTCCACCGGCGTTTGCGCTTTAAACGCGTCGAGATGACGACGGCAGCGTTCAACCATAGCCGGTGAGTTGTCTACCGCGATAATTTTGCAGTTGTCATGATGAATGTTGCGACGCACCGACAAGGTTGCCGCGCCAAGGGAACAGCCGAGATCATAGACCTGGCTACCCGGTGCCACAAAGCGCTCCGCCAGCATGCCAATCATCGAAATAATGTTGGAATAGCCGGGCACCGAACGTTGAATCATATCGGGGAAAACTTCTGCTACACGTTCATCAAAAGTCCAGTCACCTAATTTGGCGATGGGGGCGGAAAACAGCGTATCGCGGTCAGACATAATGTTAAATCCGGAAATTCGAAATTTCGAAAGGGGCATATTTTGCGTTAATGCAGCGAGAAAACCAACTCCCATGGCATATACCACAGGTTAGCCAGCACCATCAGCAGCAAAGAACACCAGGTGGCACTCATGCCAGAACGACGCCAGGCTATTAAACGATGATGAAAACCATAAGCATGCATCAGGCGCCCGGCAATCAGCATAAGCCCGCAAATATGCACCATCCAGGTTTCGGCACCGTTCATTTCCATCAGCAATAAAAGTAGCAATGCCACCGGGATATATTCCACGGCATTACCATGAATTCGAATCGCGCTCTGAAGTTCGCTAAAACCGCCATCGCCATATGAGACGCGGTACTGCAAACGCATACGAACAACATCAAACGAGAACTTAATCAGCAACAAAGCACCCAAAACGGCATAGAGCGCGCTTACCATACTCACATCCTATAGAGATAGTTCCAGCACGCCTATGATAGCAGCGCGAACCATATGCTGTCGCTACCCCTAAAATAGGGAGTTTTGTTTTGGAATTGCCGGTTCGTTACCCAGTTCAGAGAAGGCGAGTTGCAGCCCTGGCCATAATGTATGAACCAGGTCCTGCACCAGCCCGATATCTGGCGTGTGTAAAAAGAGGTATGGCGTGGTGGTCTGTTCCCACTTTGGCAAGGTTTTAATCCAGGCGTTAAAGAACGTCAGATTCTGCTCCATATCGTCGCTGCCGATGAATCGCACCATGGGATTTTTGGCCGTCACGAGTGCGTGAACCGGAACTATAGGCTTTTTGCGTTGCGCTTCACGAATGGCTTCATTGTGAGGCTTTGCACTGTGAACCGGGCGACTATCAAGAATGACTCGGTTTACACCACGTTCATGCAGGCCACGATTAAGTGCTTGCTCATCAGCACTTTTATCGAAGAAAGAAGGGTGGCGAACTTCAACGCCATAGGTGAAATCTTTTGGCAACGAATCGAGGAAATTCCACAACGCGGGTAAGTCAGAAGGCCCAAAGGTAGCCGGAAGCTGCAACCAGTATTGCCCGATGCGGTTTGCCAGTGGCGACATGCGCTCGAGAAATTCCGCCGTTAAATCTCCACACTGGCGTAAGGCTGCATTGTGGGAAATCGTCGCCGGAAATTTAAAGCAGAAGCGGAAATCATCGGAGGTCATCTCGCGCCAGCGCGACACAATCTCCGCTTTAGGTAGTGCATAAAGCGTGGTGTTGCCTTCCACACAATTAAAATGGCGAGCGTAATCTTCAAGAGAAGTTATGCCAAGGCGCACCCAATGCGGATGCGACCATTGTGGAAGGCCAACGTAGATCACAGCGCTGCAATGACCTCTTCGGTGCTACGAACGCGACCAATACGCGGGAAGATATTCGTCATGCTGCCCTGATGTTGTTCGCTGCTGGCGGCGCTACACGCATCTTCGGCAATGACCAGGTTAAAGCCCAGTTCCCACGCGTTACGCGCGGTGGACTCCACACCGATGTTAGTCGAAATCCCACATAGCACGATGGTGTCGATACCACGGCGGCGCAGTTGAAGCTCGAGGTCGGTGCCGTAAAACGCGCCCCACTGGCGTTTAGTCACTTCAATATCACTGTCTTTTTTACCTAAAGCCTGCGGATAAACCCACCAGTTGTCAGGCAAAGAATGTGCGCCAGCCTGCGCATCAACCGGCTGCTTGAGCGCTTCGGCAAAATCTTTAGACCAGCCCACGCGTACCATAATCACCGGCGCACCATTTGCGCGGAATTTCTCTGCCAGTTTGGCTGAACGAGCCACCACGTCCTGTGCACTGTGCGGACCGCCCGCAAATGGCAGGATGCCTTCCTGCAAATCAATAACGACGAGTGCGGTTTTGGAAGTATTCAGTTCTAACATGAGGTGACTCCGGGTCAAAATAAGGTTATCGCGTAATACCTTACGACGGAACAGGAGCGCGATAGTTTACAAATTTTGTTAATTTTTGTGAGAATAAGCTAAACGAGGCGCATTGAAACGATGCTGACCCATGTATCGGGCTTATCGTGGAGCATTATTTCCAGTATAATAGCCCCCTTTTTTCAACTATATCTGACTGACAAAAAATAGTGGCCACCGATAAAAAAGTGAGCGGCTAATTTAAGGGATATCTCATGCGTACAGTATATTGCGGGCAGCTCAATCAATCCCATGTGGGACAACAAGTAACACTGTGTGGTTGGGTCAATCGTCGTCGTGACCTCGGTAGCCTTATCTTTATTGATATGCGCGATCGCGAAGGCATCGTGCAGGTGTTTTTCGACCCGGATCGTCAGGATGCGTTCCAGCTTGCTTCCGAACTGCGTAATGAGTTCTGCATCCAAATCACCGGTACCGTTCGCCCGCGTGATGAAAAAAACATCAATAAAGATATGGCAACGGGTGCGGTAGAAGTCTTCGCCACCGATTTGACCATCATCAACCGTTCCGAAGCGCTGCCGCTGGACTCTAACCACGTCAACACTGAAGAAGCGCGGTTGAAATTCCGTTACCTGGATCTGCGTCGCCCTGAAATGGCGAACCGCCTGAAGACCCGTGCGAAAATCACCAGCTTCGTGCGCCGCTTTATGGATGACCACGGTTTCCTGGATATCGAAACCCCAATGCTGACCAAAGCCACGCCGGAAGGTGCGCGTGACTACCTGGTGCCGAGCCGTGTGCATAAAGGTAAATTCTACGCGTTGCCGCAATCCCCTCAGCTGTTCAAACAGCTGCTGATGATGTCCGGTTTTGACCGTTACTATCAGATTGTTAAGTGCTTCCGCGATGAAGACTTACGTGCTGACCGTCAGCCTGAGTTTACTCAAATCGACGTCGAAACATCCTTCATGACCGCGCCACAAGTGCGTGAAGTGATGGAAAAACTGGTGCGCGATCTGTGGCTGGATGTGAAAAACGTCGATCTGGGCGATTTCCCAATCATGACTTTCGCAGAAGCGGAGCGTCGTTACGGTTCAGACAAACCCGATTTGCGTAACCCAATGGAGCTGGTGGACGTTGCTGACCTGCTCAAAGACGTTGAGTTTAAAGTCTTCGCGGGCCCGGCAAATGATGCTAAAGGCCGCGTTGCAGCGCTGCGAGTGCCAGGTGGCGCACAGTTAAGCCGTAAACAGATTGACGACTACGGCAAGTTCATTGAAATTTACGGCGCGAAAGGGCTGGCTTACATCAAAGTGAACGAGCGTGCGAAAGGCATCGAAGGCATCACTAGCCCTGTGGCTAAGTTCCTGAATGCTGAAATCGTTGAAGCTATTCTGGAGCGTACTGGTGCGCAAGATGGCGACATGATCTTCTTTGGCGCAGACAACAAAAAAGTAGTTGCCGATGCACTTGGCGCATTACGCCTGAAAATCGGTAAAGATCTGAGCATCACCGATGAAAAAGCATGGGCACCACTGTGGGTTATCGACTTCCCTATGTTTGAAGACAACGGCGAAGGCGGCCTGACCGCAATGCACCACCCGTTCACTGCCCCGAAAGATATGTCCCCGGAAGAACTGGCGGCAGATCCAGAAGCGGCTGTGGCAAACGCCTACGATATGGTTATCAACGGTTACGAAGTTGGCGGCGGTTCCGTGCGTATCCACAACGGCCAGATGCAACAGACTGTGTTCGGCATTCTGGGTATCACGGAAGAAGACCAGCGCGAAAAGTTTGGCTTCCTGCTTGATGCCCTGAAATACGGTACACCGCCACACGCGGGCCTGGCGTTTGGTCTGGATCGTCTGACTATGCTGTTGACCGGCACCGACAACATCCGTGATGTTATCGCGTTCCCTAAAACTACCGCAGCAGCGTGTCTGATGACCGAAGCACCAAGCTTCGCCAACCCAACAGCGCTGGCTGAACTGGGTGTGGCAGTGATTAAAAAGGCTGAGAAAGAATAAATGGCCTTTAAGCCTCCCGTTTCGGTGTTAGTGGTCATTTATGCTCAAGACACCGGACGGGTGCTCATGTTACAGCGGCGCGACGATCCTGAATTCTGGCAGTCGGTTACCGGCAGCATAGAAGAGGGTGAAACCGCGCTGTATGCCGCGCAGCGTGAAGTAAAGGAAGAGGTCGATATCGACGTTGAGTCAGAGCATCTGACCTTGAATGACTGCCAACGCTGCGTGGAATTCGAGATTTTTACACATTTGCGTCATCGCTATGCGCCGGGCATTACGCGCAACACAGAATATTGGTTCTGTCTTGCGCTGCCAAACGAACGCCAGATAACCATTTCGGAACATCTGGCCTGGGAATGGACTGACGCACCAGCTGCGGCGGCTATGACTAAGTCGTGGAGCAACCGGCAGGCGATTGAAGAGTTTGTAATTAATGCTGCCGCCAGGTAGCCATTTTGGAGATATTTTTATGGCAGGTCATAGTAAGTGGGCCAACACAAAGCACCGCAAAGCTGCGCAGGATTCCAAACGCGGTAAAATTTTCACCAAAATTATCCGTGAGCTGGTAACAGCAGCCCGTCTGGGCGGTGGTGATCCGGGTTCTAACCCGCGTCTGCGTGCAGCGATTGATAAAGCGTTATCCAACAACATGACGCGTGACACCTTAAACCGTGCGATCGCACGTGGTGTGGGTGGCGATGAAGATACCAACATGGAAACCATCATCTATGAAGGTTACGGTCCGGGTGGTTCTGCGGTCATGGTTGAATGTCTGAGTGACAACCGTAACCGTACCGTGGCGGAAGTGCGCCATGCGTTCAATAAATGTGGCGGCAACCTGGGAACTGACGGTTCTGTGGCTTATCTGTTCACCAAAAAAGGCGTTATCTCTTATGCCCCAGGCAAAGATGAAGACACCGTGATGGAAGCGGCGCTGGAAGCGGGTGCTGAAGATGTTGTCTCTTATGACGACGGCGCAATTGACGTGTTCACCGCGTGGGAAGAAATGGGTGCGGTACGTGACGCGCTTGAAGCCGCAGGCCTGAAAGCCGACGAAGCAGAAATTTCTATGATCCCATCTACCAAAGCGGATATGGATGCAGAAACTGCACCGAAACTGATGCGCCTTATCGACATGTTGGAAGACTGTGATGACGTGCAAGAGGTTTATCACAACGGCGAGATCTCTGACGAGGTTGCGGCAACTCTGTAATGGCGATCATTCTCGGTATTGACCCGGGATCGCGCGTCACCGGTTATGGCGTTATTCGCCAGACCGGGCGGCAGCTAACCTATTTGGGTAGCGGCTGTATCCGTACTCAGGTGACCGACTTACCCTCGCGTTTGAAGCTTATCTACGCGGGGGTGAGCGAAATTATTACCCAGTTCCAGCCCGAGTATTTCGCCATCGAATCGGTATTTATGGCGAAAAATGCAGATTCTGCTTTGAAACTCGGTCAGGCTCGTGGGGCCGCGATTGTCGCCGCCGTAAACCATGATTTGCCGGTGTTTGAGTATGCCGCCCGTCAGGTAAAACAGACGGTGGTGGGCATCGGTAGTGCGGAGAAAAGCCAGGTGCAACATATGGTGCGCACCTTGCTAAAACTCTCCGCCAACCCGCAAGCGGATGCCGCCGATGCGCTGGCAATTGCTATCACGCATTGCCACGTGACGCAGAACTCGATGCAGATGAGCGATACGCGGCTTAATTTGTCGCGGGGACGATTAAAATAAATATGGCTGGATATTCATCCAGCCTTTTTTATATGATAAGCAAAATTTTTGGCATAACCGCTAAACGCAGGAGCATATTGTGATTGGTCGACTCAGAGGCATCATCCTTGAAAAACAGCCGCCGCTGGTACTTATGGAAGTCGGTGGCGTGGGGTACGAAGTCCATATGCCGATGACCTGTTTCTATGAACTCCCGGAAATCGGTAAAGAAGCGGTGGTGTTTACCCAGTTTGTGGTGCGTGAAGACGCGCAGTTGCTCTACGGTTTCAATAACAAACAAGAACGCACGCTGTTCCGCGAGCTGATTAAAGTCAATGGCGTCGGCCCGAAACTGGCACTCGCTATTCTTTCTGGTATGTCGGCACAACAGTTTGTGAACGCCGTCGAGCGTGAAGAGATTGGCTCGCTGGTTAAGCTGCCTGGTGTGGGTAAGAAGACCGCCGAGCGCTTAATTGTTGAGATGAAAGACCGCTTCAAAGGCATGCATGGCGATCTGTTTACCCCGGCATCAGATCTGGTATTGACTGCGCCGGAAAGTGGAGTTACTGACGACGCTGAACAGGAAGCAGTTGCCGCACTGGTATCGCTGGGCTATAAACCACAAGAAGCGAGTCGTATGGTGAGCAAAGTAGGCAAAGCGGGTGCCGATTGTGAAACCCTGATCCGCGAAGCGCTCCGTGCCGCACTTTGAAGCCCCTGAGGTAGATGAAGGATGATTGAAGCAGACCGTCTGGTATCGCCAGACACCATCACCCCTGATGAGTTAATTGACCGCGCAATTCGCCCGCGTTTCCTGGCGGATTATGTCGGCCAGTCGCAGGTCACATCGCAAATGGAGATTTTCATCCAGGCGGCGAAATTGCGTGGGGATGCGCTCGATCATCTGTTAATTTTCGGCCCGCCAGGGTTGGGTAAAACCACGCTGGCGAATATTGTCGCCAACGAAATGGGTGTGAATCTGCGCACCACTTCCGGCCCGGTGCTGGAAAAAGCAGGGGATTTGGCAGCCATGCTGACCAATCTTGAACCCCATGACGTTCTCTTTATCGATGAAATCCACCGTTTATCGCCCGTTGTTGAAGAAGTGCTGTATCCAGCAATGGAAGATTATCAGCTCGATATCATGATTGGTGAAGGCCCAGCGGCACGTTCTATTAAAATTGATTTGCCGCCCTTTACCCTGATTGGCGCAACGACGCGCGCTGGTTCTCTGACTTCGCCACTGCGTGACCGTTTCGGCATTGTGCAGCGTCTGGAGTTTTACCAGGTCGCTGATTTGCAGCACATTGTAGGCCGCAGCGCGAGTGTACTGGGGCTTGAGATGAGCGAAGAGGGCGCATTCGAAGTGGCGAAACGAGCGCGTGGTACACCGCGTATTGCTAACCGCTTATTGCGCCGCGTACGTGATTTTTCGGAAGTCAGACACGATGGCACCATTAATGGTGAGATTGCTTCACAAGCGTTAGATATGCTGAACGTGGATACCGAAGGGTTTGACTATATGGACCGCAAGTTATTGCTGGCGGTAATAGACAAGTTCCTCGGTGGCCCGGTTGGGCTGGATAACCTTGCGGCGGCAATTGGGGAAGAACGGGAAACCATCGAAGATGTGCTGGAGCCATTTTTGATTCAGCAGGGCTTTCTGCAACGCACTCCTCGTGGCCGAATGGCAACACCAAGAGCATGGACTCACTTCGGGATTGTACCGCCCGCGTTACCATGAATCCCCATCTCCTTCTCCCTCAGGGAGAAGGTTGGGATGAGGGTTGTTTTAAGCCGCTTGCTTCTTCGCCATACTCAACACAAACAACACCGCCGAACTCAGCACGACTGAAGGCCCGGCGGGCGTGTCATAAAATGCTGAAAACGTCAGTCCGCCCGTGACTGAGAGCATACCGATAATCACGGCAAAACCCGCCATTTGCTCTGGTGTACGCGCAAAGCGGCGTGCGGTTGCCGCCGGAATAATCAGCAGGGAAGTGATGATCAGCGCACCGACAAATTTCATCGCCACACCGATAGTTAGCGCCGTTACCAGCATCAACAGCATCTTCACGCGTTGCAGATTAACCCCATCAACATGGGCCAGATCCGGGCTGATGGTCATCGACAATAGATTACGCCACTGCCAGAGAAGCACGCCAACGACCACGGCGACGCCCAAAGCAATAGAAATAATATCGGGCATTGTCACGGAGAGCAGATCGCCAAACAGATACGCCATCAAATCGACGCGTACGTTTGACATTAAGCTGACAACCACCAGGCCAAGAGAAAGCGCACTGTGCGCCATAATGCCCAGCAACGTATCCAGTGCCAGATGCGGGCGCTTCTCAAGCCACACCAAACCCAGAGCCAACATTAAGGTCACGGCAATTACCGCATAAAACGGATTGATATTGAGTAGCAGACCAAATGCCACGCCTAACAACGAAGCGTGGGCGAGGGTATCGCCAAAGTAGGACATCCTGCGCCAGACAACAAACGAGCCTAATGGCCCCGCGGCACACGCCAGCAAAATCCCGGCAAGCCAGCCGGGCAACAACAATTCAATCATGGCTGGCCATTTCCTCTGCGCAAAACAATACGTCCTGTAAGATCGTGACGGTGATTGTGGTGGTGACGGTAAATCCCTAATTGCTCAGCACCGCGCGCACCAAACATCGAAATAAATTCTGGATGCATCGACACCACTTCCGGAGTGCCAGAGCAGCAAATGTGGTGGTTGAGACACAACACATCATCCGTTTTTGCCATTACTAAATGCAGGTCGTGGGAAACCATCATCACTGCGCAATTCAGCTCCTGACGCAGCTGATCAATCAGGTTGTACAGTGCCAGTTGGCCGTTAACATCAACACCCTGGGTGGGTTCATCCAGCACCAGTAACTGCGGCTGATTTAACAATGCACGGGCCAGCAGAACGCGTTGGTTCTCACCACCGGAAAGCTTTTGCATTGGGGCTTCAATCAGGTGAGCTGCCTGAACGCGTTTAAGCGCGGGCAAAATATCTGCATTTTTTACGCCAGGGCGTAAACGCATAAATCGACTCACCGTTAGCGGCAGCGTGGTATCGAGATGCAGTTTTTGCGGCACATAACCAATTCGCAAATCGCGGTCTCGCTTGATAACACCTTCATCAGGTGCTACCAGACCCAGCACCACGCGAACCAGCGTTGATTTTCCTGCACCATTTGGCCCCAGCAGCGTTAAAATTCTGCCAGGTTTGAGATCGAGCGAAATATCAGACAGCACGCGGCGTTGTCCGAATGAAACAGAGATATTTTCCAGTGATACCAGATTTGTCATGACAATTTCAGGGGTTGCAGAAGTTAGCGGATGTTATAATATCACACATCTCACATTCATAACGATGAAAAGTCGCATTATGTTACATAAAAACTCATTTCTTTGCGCAGCTTTAACAACTGCATTTTTGGGTGCCGCAGCCGTCCCGGCGCAGGCCGCTGTTGTTGCCTCTATCAAGCCATTAGGATTTATTGCTGCGGCAATCGCAGATGGCGTCACGCCAACTGAAGTTTTGCTGCCAGACGGTGCTTCTGAGCATGATTATGCACTTCGTCCATCTGATGTAAAACGCTTACAAAGCGCGGACTTAGTGGTGTGGGTCGGCCCAGAAATGGAAGCCTTCATGCAGAAGTCAGTCAGCCAATTAGCTGAACAAAAACAAGTGCAACTGGCGGCTTTGCCAGGCGTGAAACCGTTGCTCATGAAAGGCGACGACGATGATGACCACGGCCATGAAGGCCATGACCATTCAGCCGAAAATAGTGACGAAGATCACCATCACGGTGAATACAACATGCATATTTGGCTTTCCCCAGAGGTAGCGCGGCTGTCGGCGGTTGCAATCCACGATAAATTAGTGGAACTTATGCCCCAAAATAGAGCCAAACTAGACGCCAACTTGCAGACTTTCGAGCTAGGATTAGCCAACATCGATAAGCAAGTTGGTAGCGTGCTCGCACCGCTCAAAGGAAAAGGGTATTTCGTTTTTCACGACGCTTATGGCTACTTTGAAAAACATTACGGTCTAACGCCGCTTGGCCATTTTACCGTAAACCCTGAAATTCAGCCCGGTGCGCAGCGTTTACATGACATCAGAACACAGTTGGTTGAGCAAAAAGCCGTATGCGTTTTTGCTGAACCGCAATTCAGGCCAGCCGTCATCAATGCCGTTGCCCGTGGCACTAACGTTCGTTCCGGAACGCTGGACCCGCTGGGGATTGAGGTTAAGCTCGGCAAAGACAGCTATATGCAGTTTTTGAACGGGCTTGCGAATCAGTATGCGAGCTGCCTGAAAGGAGAATAGTGAGGAAGTGAATACGTGCAACAGATAGCCCGCTCTGTCGCCCTGGCATTCGACAATTTGTCCCGGCCCCATCGCGTTATGCTGGGGTCTCTTACAGTTCTTACACTTGCGGTCGCTGTCTGGCGACCGTACGTCTATCACCCTGAAGCCAGCCCCGTTATCAAAACCATTGAGCTTGAGAAAAACGAGATTCGTTCGTTACTTCCTGAAGCCAGTGAACCGCTTGATCAGTCCCCGGACGCCGAAGATGACACCATCCCTCAAGATGAACTCGATGATAAAACAGCGGGTGAAACCGGTGTTCATGAGTATGTCGTCTCCACAGGGGATACGCTCAGCAGCATTCTAAACCAGTACGGCATTGATATGGGCGATATCGGCCAGCTTGCCGCAGTGGATAAAGACCTGCGTAATCTGAAAATTGGCCAACAAATTTCCTGGACGCTTAACGATAACGGCGAATTACAGCGCATGACGTGGGAAATGTCGCGTCGTGAAACCCGTACTTACGACCGTTCAGGCAGCACTTTCAAACTCAGCAGCGAAATGCAGCAAGGCGAGTGGGTTAACAATGTGCTCAAAGGCACGGTTGGCGGCAGTTTTGTCAGCAGTGCGAAAAACGCCGGTTTAACCAGTGCTGAAATCAGCGCGGTTATCAAAGCTATGCAATGGCAGATGGATTTCCGCAAACTGAAAAAAGGCGATGAATTCTCTGTCCTCATGTCACGTGAAATGCTTGATGGAAAGCGTGAGCAAAGCCAACTGGTTGGTGTGCGTTTGCGTAGCAGTGGTAAAGATTATTACGCCATTCGTGCGGAAGACGGTAAATTCTACGACCGTAATGGTTCCGGACTGGCCAAAGGCTTTATGCGTTTCCCAACGGCCAAGCAGTTCCGTATCTCGTCAAACTTTAACCCGCGTCGCCTCAACCCGGTAACGGGCCGTGTGGCTCCGCACAAGGGTGTCGATTTTGCGATGCCTCAGGGTACGCCAGTGCTGTCAGTGGGTGATGGCGAAGTGGTGATGGCAAAACGCAGCGGCGCTGCCGGTTATTTTGTTGCTATCCGTCACGGTCGCACTTATACCACGCGTTACATGCACCTGAAGAAACTGCTGGTTCAGCCTGGTCAGAAAGTTAAACGTGGTGATCGTATCGCGCTTTCGGGGAATACCGGGCGTTCAACCGGGCCACATTTGCACTACGAAGTGTGGGTTAACCAGCAGGCAGTCAATCCATTAACCGCGAAACTACCACGTACCGAAGGGCTAACCGGTTCAGATCGTAGTGATTACCTGGCGCAGGTTCGTGAAGTTACACCGCAGCTTAGATTCAATTAATTAAGCTGTGTGAAAAAAGCCGGTACTCAGTGACCGGCTTTTTCTTTGTCTGATGGGCATTACCCCGCTAATATACTTACAAATTCATGTCATCAATGATTTGATGCTGTACTGAGAATATGCATGGAAAAAGCAAAAAAAAGTCACAGTGAGTTCATTCCAGAATTTCAAAAAGCCTTCTTGCATCCGAAATTTTGGGGCGCCTGGTTAGGCGTTGGCGCGTTCGCTGGACTGGCAATGTTACCGCCTTCGTTACGCGATCCTCTGCTGGGTAAAGTAGGGCGTCTTGCCGGACGCTTCGGGAAAAGTGCCCGCCGTCGCGCGCAAATTAATTTATTGTATTGCTTCCCTGATATGCCTGAAGCAGAGCGTGAAGCGGTCATCGACGAGATGTTTGCCACCGCCCCGCAGGCGATGGTGATGATGGCGGAGCTGGCGATTAAAGGCCCGCAAAAAATCATGACGCGTGTTGACTGGCACGGTTTAGAGATTATCGAAGAGATAAAACAGCGGGAAGAAAACGTTATTTTCCTCGTTCCGCATGGTTGGGCCGTAGACATCCCCGCGATGTTATTGGCGTCCCAGGGCCAAAAAATGGCGGCGATGTTCCATAACCAGGGCAACCCGCTTTTTGACTATATGTGGAATACCGTGCGCCGCCGTTTTGGTGGACGTTTGCACGCGCGTAACGATGGGATTAAGCCGTTTATTAGCTCGGTGCGCCAGGGATACTGGGGTTATTATCTCCCCGATCAGGATCATGGCGCGGAGCACAGCGAATTTGTGGATTTCTTCGGGACATACAAAGCAACACTGCCAGCAATTGGCCGCTTAATGAAAGTCTCGCGCGCGCGGGTTGTGCCACTTTTCCCGGTATACAACGGGAAAACGCATCGTCTGGATATTTATATTCGCCCGCCGATGGACGATTTACTTGAAGCCGATGACAACACCATTGCCCGGCGCATGAACGAAGAAGTCGAAATTTTAGTGGGGCCAAATCTTGAGCAGTACACCTGGATTTTAAAGCTGCTTAAAACGCGCAAAGAGGGGGAGACCGAACCCTACCAGCGTAAAGAGTTGTATCCTAAGAAATAAAGAATAAGAAATGATAAAGGGGCCAATCGGCCCCTTTTACTTTTATGCTGTGGATGAATTACTCAACACACAGAATACGCGTGGTGTTGGTGGTACCAATGGTACTCATCACATCACCCTGGGTAACGATAACCAGATCGCCAGAAACCAGGTAGCCTTTGTCGCGCAGCAGATTCACCGCATCGGTTGCGGCAATAACGCCGTCGCTGGTGCTGTCGAAATACACAGGCGTAACGCCGCGGTACAAAGAGGTGAGGTTCAGTGTGCGCTCATGGCGAGACATAGCGAAGATTGGCAAACCGGAGCTGATACGTGAAGTCATCAATGCGGTGCGGCCAGACTCGGTCATGGTGATGATGGCAGTCACACCTTTCAGGTGGTTTGCTGCATACATTGCAGACATCGCAATGGCTTCTTCTGTATTGTCGAACTGAACGTCCAGGCGGTGCTTAGAAACGTTGATGCTTGGGATTTTCTCAGCGCCCAGGCAAACACGCGCCATCGCAGCAACGGTTTCAGCCGGATATTGACCTGCCGCCGTTTCAGCAGACAGCATTACCGCATCTGTACCATCCAGAACGGCGTTCGCTACGTCCATAACTTCTGCACGAGTTGGCATTGGGTTGGTAATCATCGACTCCATCATTTGAGTCGCAGTGATAACCGCACGGTTCAGCTTACGCGCGCGGCGAATCAGGGTCTTTTGAATACCGACCAGCTCAGGATCACCGATTTCAACACCCAGGTCGCCACGAGCAACCATGACTACGTCGGAGGCCAGGATAACATCGTCCATCGCGGCTTCGCTGCAAACGGCTTCTGCACGTTCGACTTTAGCAACAATCTTCGCGTCACAACCTGCATCACGCGCCAGACGGCGAGCGTAGTTAATGTCTTCACCACAGCGAGGGAAAGAAACCGCCAGATAATCAACGCCGATTTTTGCCGCAGTCAGAATGTCTGCTTTGTCTTTGTCGGTCAGCGCTTCAGCGGACAGGCCGCCACCCAGCTTGTTGATACCTTTATTGTTCGACAGCGGGCCACCCACGGTGACTTCTGTGAACACTTTCATACCCTGAACTTCAAGGACTTTTAACTGAACGCGACCATCATCAAGCAGCAGGATATCGCCGGTCACGACGTCAGCAGGCAAACCTTTGTAGTCGATACCGACTTTTTCTTTGTCGCCTTCGCCTTTGCCCAGGTTGGCATCAAGCAGGAATTTATCACCAATATTAAGGAAGACTTTGCCTTCTTTAAAAGTGGATACACGAATTTTTGGTCCTTGCAAATCGCCCAGAATAGCGACATGACGACCCAGTTTCGCGGCAATTTCACGAACTTTATCAGCACGGATCTGATGATCTTCTGCGGTGCCATGTGAAAAGTTCATACGCACCACGTTTGCGCCAGCAGCGATAATCTTTTCCAGATTATTGTCGCGGTCGGTAGCTGGGCCTAAAGTGGTAACGATTTTGGTTCTACGTAGCCGTCTGGACATGTATTACTCCGTTGACTGAAACAACTTTGGTGTTGCGTTAACAAAAAATTCGGTGAGTCAGGGTGCTTGAAAATTTCAAAACAACAACTTAACCGAATGACCTAAAAAGTTACAGCTTTGTTATAAAAACTTAGGTGTTTTCGCCAGAGACGAACATACCCTTATCAAAACGCGATTCCTTGAGCGCTTCTTTGACTCGCTTCAAGTTATCTCTGAATTTTGCGCCACGACGTAATGTAAAACCGGTTGCCAGCACATCTATCACGGTTAGCTGCGCCAGTCGTGACACCATTGGCATATAAATATCGGTATCTTCAGGAACGTCGAGTAATAAAGAGAGCGTGGCCTCGCGAGCCAGTGGCGAACCTTCGGACGTTATCGCCAGTACAATGGCGTCGTTTTCCCGCGCCAGTTGTGCAAGTTCAACCAGGTTTTTTGTCCGACCGGTGTGCGAGATAAGGACAACGACATCTTCTTCGCTGCAATTCATGCAGCTCATGCGCTGCAAAACAACATCGTCGGAATAGATGACGGGGACATTGAAACGGAAAAATTTGTTCATGGCGTCATGTGCCACGGCGGCAGAGGAACCCAAACCAAAAAAGGCGATTTTCTTTGCCTGGGTGAGTAAATCTACAGCGCGATTGACCGCTGCCATATCCAATGATTGCCTGACCTGGTCAAGACTCGCCATGGCAGATTCGAATATTTTGCCGGTATAGGCTTCAACGCTATCGTCTTCGTCAACATTCCGGTTTACATAAGGTGTGCCATTCGCCAGACTTTGGGCTAAATGTAATTTAAAATCCGGGAAGCCCTTAGTTTCCAGACGGCGGCAGAAGCGGTTGACGGTCGGTTCACTGACTTCAGCACTGCGGGCGAGGGTGGCAATGCTTGAGTGAATGGCATCTTGTGGTGCGGTAAGAATCACTTCTGCGACTTTACGTTCTGATTTGCTAAGGTGTTCCAGTTGGGACTGGATTTTGTCCAGCATATTCATAGGCGTCCGGCACTCATGGATTTTGTCGATTTCACCAATTGGAGAAATCGCAGCACGATTTAGCAAGAATATACTCTTGCCACTCCGTGAAGGGGCAAGTTAATCAGGGTAATGATGTTGTTTTTTTTCATTACATGATCAGTGTCTAACTTTAGGCACGATAGATATCGACAACAAGTCGTCAGAAAATTCACGATACATCGCCGTGAAATGGCACTGGTGGCCAAATCTTGCTCATGAATGCGATCAAATAATGCCTGAAGACTTACCTGGATTCATCAAAAGCAGTACATTGTTCTGTAATAAAATTACAAGAGCGACTCGGTACTAGATACCTGAAACGAGGAGAATAGACATGGCGGTAACGCAGACAGCTCAGGCATGTGACCTGGTGATTTTCGGTGCAAAAGGCGACCTTGCGCGTCGGAAACTGCTGCCATCCCTGTATCAGCTAGAAAAAGCGGGGCAAATCCACCCGGATACACGCATCCTGGGTGTGGGCCGCGCTGAGTGGGATAAAGAGGCTTATACCAAAGTTGTGCGCGAAGCGATTGAAACCTTCATGAAGGAAAAGATCGACGAAAGCCTGTGGGACAAGTTGAGCAGCCGTCTGGATTTTTGCAATCTGGATGTCAACGACACTGCCGCTTTTACCAAACTCGGTAAGATGCTCGATCAGCAAAATCGCGTCACCATTAACTACTTTGCGATGCCACCGAACACCTTTGGCGCAATCTGTAAAGGTCTGGGCAAGGCGAAGCTGAATGCTAAACCTGCGCGTGTCGTGATGGAAAAACCACTTGGTACCTCACTTGCGACTTCTCAGGAAATCAACAACCAGGTTGGTGAGTATTTTGAGGAATGCCAGGTTTACCGTATCGACCATTACTTAGGTAAAGAAACGGTTCTCAACCTGTTGGCGCTGCGTTTTGCTAACTCCTTGTTTGCGAATAACTGGGATAACAAAACTATCGATCACGTGGAAATCACTGTGGCCGAAGAAGTGGGGATTGAAGGGCGCTGGGGTTACTTTGATCAAGCCGGGCAGATGCGCGACATGATTCAAAACCACCTGCTGCAAATTCTGTGCATGATTGCCATGTCTCCGCCGTCAGATCTGACTGCTGACCACATCCGCGATGAGAAAGTAAAAGTCCTGCAATCTCTGCGTCGTATCGATCGCAGTAATGTGCGTGAGAAAACCGTACGCGGCCAATACTCCGCAGGTTTTGCGCAAGGTAAAAAAGTCCCGGGTTATCTGGAAGAAGAAGGGGCGAACAAAAGCAGCAGCACTGAAACTTTTGTCGCTATCCGCGTAGATATCGACAACTGGCGTTGGGCTGGCGTGCCATTCTACCTGCGTACCGGTAAGCGTTTGCCGACTAAATGTTCTGAAGTCGTGGTCTATTTCAAAAGCCCATCTTTAAACCTGTTTAAAGATTCCTGGCAGGATCTGCCGCAGAACAAGCTCACTATTCGTCTGCAACCGGATGAAGGCGTGGATATTCAGGTGCTTAACAAGGTTCCAGGGCTTGAGCACAAGCACAACCTGCAAACCACTAAGCTTGATTTGAGCTACTCCGAAACCTTCAACGAATCACATCTGGCAGATGCTTACGAGCGCCTGTTGCTGGAAACCATGCGTGGGATTCAGGCACTGTTCGTGCGTCGTGATGAAGTAGAAGAAGCGTGGAAATGGGTCGACTCCATCACTGAAGCATGGGCTGCCGATAACGATGCACCGAAGCCGTACCAGGCCGGTACCTGGGGGCCAGTTGCCTCAGTTGCGATGATCACCCGTGACGGGCGTTCGTGGAACGAGTTCGAATAAATCTCCGTCATCCTTCGAGTTGCCTCTTCGTTGGCTTTCCTCGCTCACCCCAGTCACTTACTTGTGTAAGCTCCTGGGGATTCGCTGCGTCGCCGCCTCAATGCAACTCGAATGATTTAGGAGATTAAACTCCTCGGATTTTGCAAAAATCGTGTAACAACTGATTCATATTTTACCGGTAACATGATCTAACACCAAAGTGGTGCAAATTTTTTAATTTAAAAGCCCTGACTGGATTCACCAGCAGGGCTTTTTTATTTACACTAGCTGAAGCGATTTTGCCCTGATGGTACGGATTGCCGCCTCACGA
The DNA here is from genome assembly GCF_000735355.1 of Buttiauxella agrestis ATCC 33320. Lineage (GTDB taxonomy): Bacteria > Pseudomonadota > Gammaproteobacteria > Enterobacterales > Enterobacteriaceae > Buttiauxella > Buttiauxella agrestis. The sequence continues at coordinate 233,316 of NZ_JMPI01000030.1, read as the reverse complement.
GAAGAAAACAGAGCCGGTAACGTCGACCACCTGCCCACAGCGACGGCAGCCACTTTTTGAGGACCTGTTATGAATCCTAATTTGTTACGCGTAACAAAACGCATCGTTGAACGCTCTCGCGAGACGCGTGAAACTTATCTGGCAAGAATTGAAAAAGCGAAGAGTAAAACCGTACATCGCTCAGAGCTTGCCTGCGGAAATTTAGCCCACGGCTTTGCGGCCTGTCAGCCAGAAGATAAAGCTGCGCTGAAAAGTATGCTGCGTAACAACATTGCGATCATCACGTCCTATAACGACATGCTTTCCGCGCACCAGCCGTATGAATCCTATCCCGATCAAATTCGTAAAGCGCTGCATTCTGTTGGCGCTGTAGGGCAAGTTGCAGGCGGGGTTCCTGCCATGTGCGACGGCGTGACACAAGGTCAGGATGGCATGGAGCTGTCACTGCTGAGTCGTGAAATTATCGCGATGTCTACGGCAATCGGCCTGTCCCATAATATGTTCGATGGCGCGTTGTACCTCGGCGTTTGCGATAAAATCGTCCCAGGTTTAACCATGGCGGCATTGTCATTTGGCCATCTTCCTGCGGTATTTGTGCCATCAGGCCCAATGGCCAGTGGTTTACCCAATAAAGAAAAAGTGCGTATTCGCCAGCTGTATGCCGAAGGCAAAGTTGACCGCCTCGCATTGCTGGAATCAGAAGCGGCGTCTTATCACGCGCCTGGCACCTGTACATTTTATGGCACCGCCAATACCAACCAGATGGTGGTTGAGTTTATGGGGATGCAACTGCCTGGTTCTTCATTTGTTCACCCGGATGCGCCACTGCGCCATGAATTAACCGCCGCCGCTGCACGCCAGGTCACTCGGCTGACCGGAAACGGCAACGAGTGGATGCCCATCGGCAAAATGATTGATGAGAAAGTCGTGGTCAACGGCATTGTTGCGTTGCTGGCGACAGGCGGCTCAACCAACCACACCATGCACCTGGTGGCGATGGCGCGTGCAGCGGGCATTATCATCAACTGGGATGATTTCTCCGACCTTTCAGATGTGGTGCCGTTGCTGGCGAAGTTGTATCCAAATGGCCCGGCTGATATTAACCATTTCCAGGCTGCGGGTGGTGTTCCTGTGCTGATGCGCGAATTGCTCAAAGGCGGTTTGTTGCACGAAGACGTGAACACTGTCGCGGGCTTCGGTCTGCATCATTACACCATGGAGCCATGGCTGGATAACGGCCAACTGGCCTGGCGTGAAGGCGCAACTACCGCACTCGATACTGATGTTATCGCCACCTTCGATAAGCCTTTCTCAAAACATGGTGGTACAAAAGTACTTAGCGGCAACCTGGGTCGAGCCGTGATGAAAACTTCTGCTGTACCTGTAGAAAACCAGGTTATCGAAGCTCCAGCGGTGATTTTTGAAAGCCAGCATGATGTATTACCGGCCTTCGAAGCAGGCCTACTTGACCGTGATTGCGTGGTAGTTGTCCGTCATCAAGGGCCAAAAGCGAACGGCATGCCAGAATTACATAAACTTATGCCGCCACTTGGGGTATTATTGGACCGCTGTTTCAAAATAGCGTTAGTCACTGATGGAAGGCTGTCGGGTGCTTCAGGTAAGGTGCCCTCTGCAATCCATGTTACCCCAGAAGCGTATGATGGTGGGCTGCTGGCAAAAGTCCGTGATGGCGATATGATTCGCGTCAACGGTCAAACGGGTGAACTGACATTGCTGGTCGATGATGCCGAGCTTGAAAAACGCACTGCATATCACCCGGATCTCAGCGCGGATCGTGTTGGTACCGGCCGTGAACTATTTAGCGCGTTACGCGAACAGTTATCTGGCGCGGAACAGGGCGCGACCTGCATTAAATTTTAAGGACCGGATGTAGCATTTGCTGCGCTGGAAACGAATTATAAAGTTGGTTGAAGAGGCTTGAGATGAAAAACTGGAAAACTACTGCGGAACAGATCCTGAAAACAGGACCGGTTGTCCCGGTTATCGTAATTAACAAACTGGAACACGCAGTACCGATGGCTAAAGCATTAGTTGCTGGCGGCGTGCGCGTTCTGGAAGTGACTCTGCGTACTCCATGTGCAATGGACGCAATTCGCGCTATTGCTAAAGAAGTACCAGAAGCGATTATTGGTGCGGGTACCGTTCTGAACCCAGAGCAACTGGCAGAAGTGACCGAAGCTGGCGCGCAGTTCGCCATCAGCCCAGGTCTGACCGAGCCATTGCTGAAAGCAGCCACCGAAGGTTCCATTCCATTGATCCCGGGTATCAGCACTGTTTCTGAACTGATGCTGGGCCTGGACTACGGCTTGAAAGAATTCAAATTCTTCCCGGCTGAAGCAAATGGCGGCACCAAAGCGCTGCAAGCTATCGCAGGCCCATTCTCTCAGGTTCGTTTCTGCCCAACTGGCGGGATCACACCGGCAAACTACCGTGACTACCTGGCGCTGAAAAGCGTTCTGTGTATCGGTGGTTCTTGGTTGGTTCCAGCTGACGCGCTGGAAGCTGGCGATTACGATCGCATTACTACTCTGGCTCGTGAAGCTGTCGAAGGCGCGAAATAACACGTCATCCTTCGAGCCGTAGATGCGTTGGCTACGTTCACTCACCCCGGTCACATAGTTATCTATGCTCCCGGGGATTCGTTCTCTTGCCGCCTTCCTACGACTCGAATGATTTGTGTTATTAAAATCCCTGCTCATTTGAGCGGGGATTATTTTATCCTTTAACGATCACCGCTTTGGTTGCTGCAATAGCACGTGCAATGGCATCTTCCACGCTGGAACCGGTGGCCAGTGCAACACCCATCCTACGCTTGCCGTTAATCTCCGGTTTACCAAACAGACGTACCTGCAAACCCGCGCCTACCGCTGCACCGACGTTGCCGTACTGCACGTTGTCACTGGTTAATTCCGGGAGAATGACCGCTGATGCTGCCGGACCATACTGGCGAATGTCACCAATTGGCAAGCCGAGGAAAGCGCGGACATGCAATGCAAATTCTGACAAGTCCTGGGAAATCAGCGTCACCATGCCGGTATCGTGTGGGCGAGGGGAGACTTCGCTGAAAATAACTTCATCACCGCAAATGAACAACTCAACGCCAAACAGCCCGTAGCCCCCCAATGCTTTCACGACTTTCTCCGCGACTTCCTGAGCACGATTCAAAGCAAGGTCGCTCATTTTTTGTGGCTGCCAGGATTCGCGATAATCGCCATCTTCCTGCCGATGGCCAACCGGGGCGCAGAAATGCACGCCATCGACCGCACTGATGGTCAACAGAGTGATTTCGAAATCAAAATTCACCACGCCTTCGACAATCACTTTGCCTTTGCCAGCTCGGCCGCCTTCTTGCGCGTAGGCCCATGCTTTGGCTAACTGATCGGCTGTGCGGATAAAACTTTGCCCTTTGCCGGAAGAACTCATTACTGGTTTAACGATGCAAGGCAGGCCGATTTCTTCGACAGCTTGTAAGAACGCCGCTTCGCTATCGGCAAAACGGTAGCTTGAGGTGGGAAGAGTTAAATCCTCCGCGGCCAGGCGACGAATACCTTCGCGGTTCATCGTCAGTTGTGTGGCTTTGGCGCAAGGCACCACACGCTGACCTTGCTGCTCAAGCTCAACCAGCACATCGGTGGCAATCGCTTCAATTTCGGGAACGATGAAATCAGGCATTTCACTGGCGACCAGCTTTTTAAGCTCTGTGCCATCCAGCATATTAATGACATGGCTGCGGTGCGCGACATGCATCGCAGGCGCATCGGCGTAGCGGTCTACGGCAATCACTTCCAGCCCCAGGCGCTGACACTCAATCGCCACTTCTTTTCCTAATTCACCTGATCCTAACAACATCACACGAGTAGCTGAAGGACGAAGCGCTGTTCCCAACATTGACATAATCTGTATACCCGAACGGAGAAAAATAGACCGGCGGATTATAAACGAAAACGTTTGCGTACGCAGTTTTTTTCCCCGCTTGCGATACAGGGTTAATATCATTACACTGTTTAAATAAACAGTTAAACGGAGCTGCAAAATGGCGGTTGAAATCAAATACGTTGTGGTACGAGAGGGGCAAGAAAAAATGTCTTTTGCCAGTAAAAAAGATGCAGATGCCTATGACAAAATGCTCGATCTTGCTGAAGTCCTGGGTGAATGGCTCACACATAGCCCGGTTGCACTTGAAGAAGGGCAAGGCGATGTGTTGGCGATGTGGATGGCAGAAAATAAAGATGTGCTCTCTACGGTGTTGAGAAGCGGCAAATTGCCAGAGCTTGAAACGACGAATGCGGATGACGAAACATCTGGCGACGAAGTGATTTCTGAGGAAGCAGCTCCTGACGATAAGGTGGCTGAACATCCTCGCAAGCGCACCAAAGCTGCCTGAGTTCGCACGCGTCGGGCTACCGGCGCGGTTCTTTTCTCATCTTTAGCCTTATCAGACACTTCTTGACAGCCTTTCGCTTAACCTCAGATGTTAAGTTCCTAATAAAGGGTGTTTCTTATGAGCAACTGGTTACAGCAGCTTCAGTCAATGCTGGGGCAAGCTACACAATCCGTACAAAATCATACAGGCCAGAATCAATCCTCTGGTCATCCTCAGGGAAATGGTTCGCAGGGGCTAAGTAAATTACTGGTACCGGGCGCTCTGGGTGGTTTGGCGGGTTTATTACTGGCGAGCAAATCATCGCGTAAGTTACTGACTAAATACGGCACCAGCGCCTTACTGGCAGGTGGTGGTGCGGTTGCCGGAAGCGTGTTGTGGAATAAATACAAGGACCGCGTTCGTGAAGCCCATCAGGGTGAACCACAATTCGGACAGCAACAATCTCCGGTTGATGTGCGCACGCAGCGCCTGGTCATGGCGCTGGTATTTGCCGCTAAAAGTGACGGGCACATCGACGATAAAGAACGTCAGATTATCGATCAGCAACTGCGTGATGCAGGCATTGAAGGCCAGGGCCGCAACCTGATTCAACAGGCTATCGATCAACCGCTTGATCCTCAGCGGCTGGTGCAAGGCGTTAATAACGAAGAAGAAGCATTAGAACTTTACTTCCTTAGCTGCGCGGCAATCGACATCGACCACTTTATGGAGCGCAGTTATCTGAATGCTTTAGGCGATGCGTTAAAAATCCCGCAAGATGTACGTGAAGGTATCGAACAAGATATTAAGCAACAGAAACTCAACCTGCCGGGATAATCCCGGCATTTTCCGCAAAATCCCACGTTACGCTTGCAAGGCTGTCTGAATTTGCCACCCTTACAGGGTGTTAACTCAAAAAGAAAAATGACATGCCACCAAAAGCAAAAAAAATCCCCCACACCCTGTCCATGCACGGTGATACCCGCGTCGATAACTATTACTGGTTGCGCGACGACGAGCGTGCTGATGCGCAGGTACTTGATTACCTTCATCAGGAAAATGATTACGGTCATCAGGTGATGAGCACCCAACAGGCGTTACAGGAACGCCTGCTCAAAGAGATGATCGACCGCATCCCGCAGCGAGATGTCTCCGCGCCCTATACGCAAAATGGCTATCGTTATCGTCAGATTTTTGAAACCGGGAATGAATACGCCATTTATCAGCGCCAGTCTGCGATTTCTGCCGAATGGGATGAGTGGAGTACGCTGGTTGATGGCAATCGCCGCGCTGCCCACAGCGAATTTTACACCATGGGTGGAATGAGCATTACACCTGACAATACGGTGATGGCGCTGGCGGAAGATTTCCTGTCCCGCCGCCAGTATGGATTGCGTTTCCGCAATCTTGAAACCGGGAACTGGTACCCGGAGGTGCTGGAAAACGTCTCCAGCAGCTTTGTCTGGGCTAATGACTCCGCAACGCTTTACTACGTGCGAAAACATCCCAAAACGCTGTTGCCGTATCAGGTCTGGCGGCACACCGTGGGGCATCCGTCTTCTGAGGATCAATTGGTCTATGAAGAAAAAGACGAGATGTTTTATGTCAGCGTTCACAAAACCACCTCGAAGCACTTCATCCTCATTTATCTGGGAAGCGCTACGACCAGTGAAGTACTGCTGTTGGATGCCGAACTGGTGGATGCGCAGCCTCTGAGTTTTGCCCCGCGCCGTAAAGATCATGAGTACACGCTTGATCACTTCCAACATAACTTCTATTTGCGCTCCAATCGTGAGGGTAAAAACTTTGGTTTGTATCGCAGCAAATTGCGCGATGAAAGCCAGTGGGAAGTTCTGATCCCCCCGCGTGAAAACGTCATGCTGGAAGGGTTCACATTATTTACCGACTGGCTGGTGGTTGAGGAGCGCCAACAAGGGCTGACCAGCCTGCGGCAAATCAATCGCAAAACGCGTGAAGTAACCGGTATTGCTTTTGACGACCCTGCTTACGTGACCTGGCTTGGGCATAATCCCGAGCCGGAATCTTCACGGCTACGCTACGGTTATTCGTCGATGACAACGCCTGATACCCTGTTTGAACTCGATATGGATACGGGCGAACGGTGGGTAATAAAACAGACCGACGTCGCCGGATTTGAGTCCAGCCATTACAAAAGCGAACATTTGTGGGTAACGGTGCGTGATGGCGTGCAGGTACCGGTTTCACTGGTTTACCATCGCGAACATTTCCAGCGCGGTAAAAACCCGTTACTGGTTTACGGCTATGGTTCGTACGGCAGCAGTATGGACGCTGATTTCAGTAGCAGTCGTCTGAGCCTGTTAGATCGCGGTTTTGTGTTTGCGATCGCTCATGTGCGTGGTGGCGGTGAGCTGGGTCAACAGTGGTACGAAGATGGCAAGTACCTGAAAAAAATGAACACCTTTAACGATTATCTCGACGTCTGCGATGCGTTATTGAAGTTGGGATATGGCGATGAAAACTTGCTCTATTCGATGGGAGGAAGCGCAGGTGGCCTGTTAGTCGGCGCGGCAATCAATATGCGGCCTGAGTTGTTCCATGGCGTTGTGGCGCAGGTGCCATTTGTTGATGTGCTCACCACCATGTTGGACGAGTCGATCCCTCTAACTACCGGAGAGTTTGAAGAGTGGGGGAATCCTCAGGATGAGGAATATTATCACTACATCAAACAATACAGCCCGTACGATCAAATCACCGCTCAAGCCTATCCGCATATGCTAGTCACCACCGGCCTGCATGATTCGCAAGTGCAATATTGGGAGCCTGCAAAGTGGGTGGCAAAGCTGCGCGAAATGCGCACCGATGATAATTTGCTGCTGTTGTGTACCGATATGGACTCGGGGCATGGCGGGAAATCGGGGCGATTTAAATCTTACGAAGGTGTTGCGTTGGAATATGCGTTCCTGATTGCCCTGGCGCAGGGGACGCTGCCAGGGTAACGGTCTTTAACTTCCGAGATAATGTTTGAGCGTCATTCTGAGGTCCGGGGCTAATTCTTTGATGTTATTTAACATCCAGCGTAAATAGCCCGGATCTTGCTCGGCGATTTCGGAAATCGGTTTGCCACGATACTTGCCAAACGCCATGGTGGAAACCAATGCCGGGCGGCCCGTAATCGTCACCATCTGCTCAGGCTCCCAGCCTGATTCATCCATAATCCGCAGCAGCAACGCGGCGGTTATGTAGCAATCGAACAGCGCCCGGTGATGATAAAGTCCGGCCGGGGTTTCCACTTCAAGTTTGAGTGATTTGTATAAACCCATATTGCTGTATTTAATTCCCGGCCATAAACGGCGCGCGAGTTTCACGGTACAAATCCACTCGCTATTGGGCAATTCAGGTAACATTCGCTGGTCGAAACTGGCGTTATGCGCAACGTAATAGGGGCTGCCGTAGTAACGGGGGATCACATCTTCAATCCACGGTTTATCCGCCACCATCTCTTCAGTAATTCTATGGATTGCCATAGCCTGATGGCTGATCGGGCGATCCGGACGCACCAGATCGCTCATCGGATTCACTATCTCGCCGTTGACGATATCGACGGATGCTACTTCTACCACGCCGCCCTGCAAGCCACAGGTTTCCGTATCAATAATGCGCAGCATACTGACTCCATCACATCTTTGCTGATTTCATTAATACGCTAGCGTAATGGAATGATTTCTCCATGCCAACCTTTTGCGTCACGACGACCGACAGCTAACAATTCGCCATGGTCGGCACGAACCACTAATTCGCCACGATCGTCCCAACATGCGCTACGCCCGGCTGAACGATATTTCCCATCCGACCAGGCATGATTTGCCAGTAATACCGGCAAATTGTACTTATGCGCCCAACGCTGCAAATACATTTCGTCTTGTTGGTAGCTGATTTCGTTGATAAATTTTCCGGTGGCATAGAGACTCGCCCCCATTTCAGCCGCACTGCGCGGCCAGGTTTCTTCATCACTGCCGGTGCTAAAGCCCATCGCCACACTACGGTTATGTAAGCCGACTAAGGGTGTGTGTTGTCCGGGAAGGTCCATATCGTTGCTGGTAGGTTTACAACAAGCCACGCGGGAACCATCGGGCAAAAAACCAACCGAACCAGGCGTAACGCCTTTTTCGCACCGCAAAGGTAAACCCACCACAATGGTCATTTGGTGTTCTACGGCTGCATTTTGCAAGGGGTTGAGGCGCTCGTCAGTAAAGGGAAGGGAGCAAGCGTGGTGATTTTCTATATTGAATCCGGTGAGAGAAAGCTCGGGGAAAATCAGAAGGTCAATGTGTTCGCGTACAGCACACCGGATAAATTCTAAATGATGTGAAATATTCGAGTCGAGGTCATCGAGGGTGGCGCCATACTGCGCCGCTGCAACATTCCAGACAGGCATACGTTCTTCCTTAATCAATCTACCCAACGGCCATCATCCTATGGCCTAAACAGGTAATTCCTGTGTTTCTCAGTCTTTTACCGAGAAAAATCTTAACACCATTTTTGTCAGGAAGTTTAAGGCAGCGGATTTTTATTTCACTTTAGGTTCGTATGGAAGTCGTGACAGATTAACGGAAGCCAGACGGTGTGCAATCAAACGTTCCCGGAACCAATCTCGCAAATGCGCCGGCTGTTCGCGCTCAACAACTTCGGCAATAACTGGCATGTTGTAACGCTCTTTAAAGGCAACGCCTGCAGCAGCAAGATCAACATTGATCTTATCCATTTCGTCCTGGGGTAATTCAGCAAGATTGTGGTTCATATCGGCCTCCTGTTTTGTGCCGCAAAGGTACTGGTTGCTGCCGTGGATGACAACCCTTTACGGCAATATTCAATCATTGATAGCTGTTCTCATCTCGACTTAGCCAGCACTCAAGGTTATCCTTTTGCCGTCTCGAATAAGAAAAAGGAATAGTTGATATGGCTTTCACTCGAACTCGTCTCTTAACCATCGCTACATTGTTTACCGCCCTCACAGCTTCCGGCTCTGCCTTAGCGCACGCGCATTTAAAACATCAATATCCTGCGGCAGATGCTGCGGTAACGGCTTCACCACAGGCAATTACCCTTAATTTCTCTGAAGGTGTTGAGGCGAATTTTAGCGGACTCACGTTGACCGGGCCACAGCAAGCTGCGGTAAAAACGGGTACTGCGAAGCGCAATGAAAAAGACGAGAAGCAACTGATTGTTCCAGTTGAAGAAGCGCTGAAGCCGGGTGACTACCAGGTCGACTGGCATGTCGTGTCGGTCGATGGGCATAAGACAAAAGGGAATTACCACTTCTCGGTGAAATAAACCGGATGTTGCCCTCTCTTTATATCGCGCTGCGATTCATTCATTTCACCGCCTTAATGGTACTGCTGGGCAGTACCATCTCATGCTCTTTATTGGCCCCTCAGGCATTCAAACCGGTTCTCATTCGCAGGCTGAAATGGCTGTGGCAATCCGCTGTATGGATGACAATGCTGAGCGCCGTAATGTTGTTATGTGCGCAGGCGGGAATGATGGGAAGCGGTTGGTCAGATGCGGTTAATCCGCAAGTCTGGCTGGCGGTTCTCGGCACGCGCTTTGGCTCTGTCTGGCTATGGCAAATCCTGCTCGGCGTGGTGACGGTTGCGGTGCTGTTACTCAAACCGCGCACTTTGCAGTCCATGTTACTTATTCTGGCGGCAGCGCAACTTATTTTACTGGCGGGCGTCGGCCATGCGGCGATGCGCGAAGGTTTCGTCGGCGGCCTGCAACGCCTGAATCATGCGGTGCACTTACTGAGCGCGGGCTGGTGGGCTGGCGGTTTACTGCCGCTGCTGATGTGTATGCGTATGGCGAAAAAGCCGCGCTGGCGAGGTGCGGCGATCACCGCAATGATGCGTTTTTCTCGTTACGGGCATTTAGCGGTCGCAGCGGTATTGCTCAGTGGTGTCGTCAACAGCCTGATGATTTTAGGTTGGTCGTTGCCACTGGATAGCGACTACGTGCGCTTCTTGCTGATGAAAGTTGTCTTTGTTGCCGTGATGGTTATCATCGCGCTATATAACCGCTATTTTTTGGTGCCGCGCTTTAATCGCGCTCAGGCGGCAACAAAACAGTTTATTCAATTAACCTGGCTGGAAGTCATTTTATCCGTGGCGGTGATCCTTGCGGTTAGCATTTTCGCAACCTGGGAACCGTACTGATGGCGTTATTAGCTCAAGAGAGAATCATGAAAAAAAGTATTTTGACTTTGCTGATGCTGGCTTGCACCAGCAGTGCTTTTGCAGCACCACAAATTATCACCGTTAGCCGTTTTGAAATGGGTAAAGATAACTGGGCGTTTAACCGTGAAGAGGTGATGCTAAGTTGCCGTCCCGGGCATGCCTTGTTTGCAATCAACCCAAGCACATTAATGCAATACCCGCTAAATGACATTGCACAACAGCAAGTTACCAGTGGTAAAACCACCGGCCAGCCGATTTCAGTGATTCAAATTGACGACCCTAAACAACCAGGACAAAAAAAGAGTCTTGCACCATTTATTGAACGCGCCGAAAAATTGTGTAACTAAGCCTGCCTAACATCTTCATCTATAATAAAAAACCGCAATATCCAGTACCCGGCTATTGCGGTTTTAATCTAATACGTCACCTGTAACACAGTTTTTTTCCGAACACTTTTGCGCCGGACTGGAAAAGCTGCGCCGGTAATCTATTCTTAGAAGGCAAGGCGAAGTCTGCCTGCATTAATGCCAACTTTTAGCGCACGGCTCTCTCCCAAGAGCCATTTCCCTGGACCGAATATAGGAATCGTATTCGGTCTTTTTTTATCTGCTATTTAAAACAACCGCTTAGCGGTGTTTACCCAAGAAAGACCAAAACTGCACTTTCAGTCTCCTGGGTTTTTCGTAACAGACCCATAACAACATAAACTGCTTTTCCCGCGAATCCAAACACTTTTCGGTCATTTTTTTGGGTGATAACCGGAGATTTTCAGGTGAAAGCCTTCTCGATATTTTCCAAATATCTAATATTCTAGCCAATATTATTCTTTAACATATGGAACTGGCCTGGAAAGTTTACTACGGCGTCAGCGTTACTGTTGAGCTGAGTTATCTTGTGTACTCAGTAAGCGATTTTCTTGCTCGAGGAGTTTTTCAGACATGGGTTGCTGGACACTTCCGCCAGAAGGGGAGACTGGAGACATAAACCACTTGTTATATAATTTATCGAATCGCCCGGAGGTAAACATCGCTTTTATATCTTCATTGATAATATCTTTCATATTATATGCATCTTTTGCGACGACCAGTCCGTAGGATAATGTTTCACCAAAACTTTCGGGACTCATTTGATACTTTTCTCTGTCTGGAATATCAACCAGTTTTCCACGAATGATAATATCATCAGTAACAAATGCCGTAATATGGTCATCGGCAAGTAAACTAAATCCTTCGTTAAAGTCTCTGACTAATTTAACGGAAATAGAGTAATTAAATTGTTGGTTCATTTTTGCCAGCATGATTGCTGATGTCCCACCACTAATGACGCCTACAGTATGTCCGGCCAGCATCTCTTTATTGCTGATGTTATTTTCTTTCTTAGTCAGGTAATTCATTTTGGTATAAAGCCAGGGGGTAGAAAAACTCACTAATTTGTCACGTTGCCCGGTGTTAGCGGCTACGGCACAAAGGATATCTGCCTGGTTGTTCGCTATAACCTGAAAACGGGCGGCAGTAGCGACTTTCACCCACGTGACATTTATATTCGTTTTGTAACGCTGCTTTAGGTTATCGACTACATCCAGGCAGATATCTATCGCCATGCCAGCGGGTTTACCATTTGACAGCCATGAAATAGGTTTAGTGTTATCAACCCATGCGAGCCTGATATTATGAGTGTTAAGTATTTTATCCAGCACCGGGTCGGCAATAGCATTTTCACTAAATAGCACTATGCCTGCCAACAAAAAAGCACCAATCGATTTACAATAAGTCAAATGACTAAACAAAAGAAAGCCCCCATTAATTAAAATGGCTAAAAATGAATGATTTTATAGAGAATTAGAAATGGCCGTCGATACTATAATGTTTTTGATGTTTGATTCCTAATAATAGTCGTACAGGTATTATCCATTTTTACTATTTGCCGTGTAATTTTCTGGACTGTCATCAACGCTTTTAATCCATCGCAATTCTGTGCGCAGCGGTAGCGCTCGCAAAGAGATATAGATCACATTAATTAGCATCCTTACTATCCTCTCTGTACAATCACGTCGGTTCAAAATGAACCACTATTAAAAATAAACCTGCAAAGACGAAACTATGACCACAACTCAAACAGAAACACATCGCCGGGAAAATTCTCTCGCCTATGTACTGCGCAGTCCACGGCTCCTGGCGCGTGAATCCCTCGCGGGGATAGTCACCGCGCTGGCACTGGTGCCAGAGATCATTTCATTTTCGGTGATTGCCGGTGTTGACCCAAAAGTTAGCCTGGTCGCCTCCATCGTATTGTGTATTTCGATGTCATTCCTCGGAGGCCGCCCCGCGATGGTGACAGCCGCTGCGGGTTCAGTCGCGTTAGTGATCGGGCCAATGGTGCATCAGCATGGGGTCGAATATATTTTTCCTGCCGTGCTGATGGCCGGCCTAATACAGATTTTGTTCGGTGTCACTGGCCTTGCACGCATGATGCGTTATATCCCGCTTTCAGTGATGACAGGCTTTGTGAATGCCCTCGGTATTCTGATTTTCTTCGCTCAGATGCCGCACATTTGGGGGGATAATCCGCTTGTCTGGGGGCTGTTTGCGCTCACATTGATCATCGTGCTGTTCCTCCCGCGCGTGTTTAAAATGGTTCCTTCTCCGCTGGTGGCGATTCTGGTCATTACCGCCTTGTGTATCGGGATGGGGTTCTCCGTGCCAACGGTGGGGGAATCCGGGCCGATGGCTGCAGGCTTGCCTGGCTTAACCGAGCTTTTAGTACCGCTCAATCTCGACACTTTACGGATTATCTGGCCGTGCGCCTTGAGCATCGCTTTTGTCGGCTTAATGGAGTCTTTGCTGACGGCCAAACTGGTCGATGAACTGACCGATACCCCTTCGAGCAAGCGTCGTGAATGCTGGGGATTAGGTGTATCGAATATTTTTGCAGGCTTCTATGGTGGCATTGCGGGTTGCGCGATGATTGGTCAGACCATGGTTAACGTGGAACTGGGGAAAGGGCGCACAAGAGTTTCAACCCTGGCAGCCGGACTGGTCTTGCTGTTGTTGGTCACAGGGCTAAGTGAGCTGATGGCGAAGATCCCGATGGTGGTTTTGGCTGGCATCATGGTGATTGTTGCCGTCAAAACACTTAACTGGCACAGCGTTAAACCTGCCACATTAAAAAGAATACCGCTCCCGGAAACGCTGGTGATGGTAACGACGGTTGCGGTGACAGTTGCGACAGGAAACCTGGCTTTGGGTGTGGTGGGTGGTGTTATTTTTGCCATGATTCTGTTTGCTCGCCGTATCGCTCATGTGGTGCGTGCAGATAGAACGTTGTCAGATGACGGACAGTCTGTCCGTTATACAGTGACCGGCCCGCTGTTTTTTGCCAGCAGCAACGATTTGTTTGAACATTTTCGTTATGCAGACGACCCACAAAAAGTGATTATTGATTTATCTCAGGCGCAAATTTGGGATGTCTCTACCGTCGCGGTACTGGATGCAATCGAAACGCGCTATCAACGCTATGAAAGCAAAGTGGATATTGTTGGTCTGGACTTACGCAGTAGCGATTTCCACGCACGATTGAGCGGAAAAATCTGACGCTATGAGTATTAGATGACAAAAGTGTGAATCTGCCGTTACTTTTATCATCAAGGGACTGCTAGATTAGTGTTAGTCCCAGAGTGAAACGGAGGTGCCAGAAAGTTTGAAACTGATCCTCAATAGTAAACTGGTGGGGTACATCGTGGGTTTTATTACCACCGTACTCTTAGGTGTAAGCCATATTGAAACGCTTGAAGAAGCGGAAAAATTTGCCAGATAACTCGTATCACATCCTATAAAGGCTGCATTGAATGCAGCCTTTTTTATTTTATGTTGGCAGAATAATGAAAATGTTTAATCAGTCATAAAGTTAAGGTCGTGAGCATGGTTATCGCAGCACCTCGTTTGGAAACTGAGCGCTTGGTTTTACGTCATTTTACGTTGGATGATTTCCCTGATTTAGCCGCCTGCTGGACTGACCCGGAAATGGTTAAATTTATCGGAGGCGGCCAGCCGCAAGGGCCGGAAATGACGTGGAGTCGGTTATTACGCTATATCGGCCACTGGCAGGCTCTTGGATATGGTTATTGGGGGGTATTTGAAAAAGACAATGAGCGTTACGTCGGTGCGTTTGGTTTTCAGAATGCGCATCGCGAACTGACTCCAGAACTTGAATTTCCGGAAGCGGGCTGGACTTTAATTCCCTCCGTACACGGGAAAGGCTATGCGACAGAAGCCTTAGCCGCGATTTTACACTGGGCAGACCGTGAATTTACCACGCCAGTTTGCTGTATTGTAGATAACGATAATCTGCGTTCCATCCATCTTGCGGAACGATTTGGTTTCCAGTTTCAACACAACGTCGAATACCACGGCAAGCAAATCAAAATGTTCATTCGCCCGACACGTTAACCATCGCCGCGCACTGGTTTATAATTGAGCAATAAACAACCAGTGCGGAGGCGGAATGTATCAGCGAATTGACGGTGAGAACTGGCGGCATGTATTTATTGTCGGTGATTTGCACGGCTGTCTTTCCGAGTTCATCAGCCAGCTTAAACACCAACATTTTGATTACCACCAGGATCTGGTCATCTCGGTGGGGGATCTTATCGACAGGGGGGCTAACAGCCCTGGCTGTCTGGCATTGCTTGATAGCAAATGGTTCAGAGCGGTAAAAGGCAATCATGAAGCGATGGCCCTTGAAGCACTCGACGAAGGTGAAGGGATGCTCTGGCAAATAAATGGCGGGAACTGGTATCAGGAATTGCCTGAACAGGTTCAGCAAAAGGTGCAGCAAGCCTTATTACATTGTCGTGAGCTACCATTGGTGATTGAACTCCACACCCAGGGGAAGTTGTTGGTAATTGCTCACGCAGACTATCCGGCTTCGCAGTACCGCTGGAACCAACCGGTAGACGAGCATTTGCTAGTCTGGAGCCGCTCACGGCTAAATGAAAATTTACGTGGGGGAGGGGCAGATATTGACGGGGCCGATGAGTTCTATTTTGGACATACGCCGCTGAAAGAAGTCAGTCATTTCCACAATCAATTTTATATTGATACGGGCGCTGTCTTTGGTAACAAACTGACGATGGTGCAGGTTCAGTAAACAGTCATTCCTTTCACGATAAACCTAGTGCGCTACAACGTACTAAACTCGTGAGCCGGTCGCCAGAAGCCATCAATAAAGTCTTCGACCGGGAAACATCCACCATAGCGGATCCGTTGCTCATCCATAGCGAACAGACATTGATGTTCTGTGTTAAAAACGTCCACCACAATATCTTCACAGCCACCGTCCAGGTAGCAAACAAACAAAACCAACGCAAACATTCGTGCCTCTGAGTTGCACCGTTTGGCTTAATTGTAGGAGAAGTCACGGGAAGAGGGGTAATCAGACCACTTAATTAACCCGCCTGAGCGACGGGTTCATTTTGGATCAGGCAAGGCGCATGATCCAGGCATCAGATTTCTGGTCGTAATGTTGACGGTAAAGCACGGAATGTTCGCCATCTAAGACGGCGGGTATGCTGGTTTCATCATCCCAGGCATCAAGTTGCATGCACAGGTCCGGGTCTGATTTACAAGGGATGCTTAACGTTCGATCCCCCTGTTGCTCGCCATGTAATTCAGCATCATCAATTTCGAAGATGCCTATTCGTACGTTTGTTTTCGTCATCTCGCTCTCCTTGTGTCCGTATACATGTGGTATGACCAGTGAGATCACCCAATTTAGAGCGTAGACAACCGTGCGAAAACTGCAAACGACATGGCGATTATTTTTTATCGCGTTCAACCTTTGTGAGCGAACAATTTCCCATCACGAACCAAGTCACGCGGATAGCTATTTTTCAGGCGTGAGCCGACTTTTCTCGCCAGTCCAAGAGGTTGCCCTTGATAAGTGACAATCACTTCGTTGAGAGAAGGGGACTCATCAGGGTAAATATCGCGCCCGTGATACCATTCATCCGCTTCAAATTCGGTGAGCGCAAATGCAAGTGGGGAGTCTCCCTTCACCAGCGCAATTACGGCTTCATGCTGCCAGCGGTAGCCTTTGTTGTATTGCTCGGCAAGGCGTAAACCAATGCGTGAAAAGCGCACCTGGCCGAATAGCGGAATAATTTCTTTTGGGAATAACCAAATTTCTTTATCGCGCAGCCAAAGCTGTTGGTCATCTTGCCAGGCAATCCCTGATTGTTTTGCGGCTGCTTTCACTTCTGCTGCCTGTTTGCCATGCAGAGGGATGAAGGGGAATTTACCCACTTTGTAACCCGGTGCCGGGAGCGCTTCAACTGATGCCGTTTTGCGCAAGCGTGCGACAAAAAAGCCTTCGCAATCATAAATCTGTGGGAACACATGCAAATAACCTTCCGCCGTAATCGCTTTACAGGCTTCAGGGAATAAATTATTGAGCGGCGCGATTTCAACTGCATCGGGCCACTCGTCGAGTAACCACTGGCAAATCTGCTGATTCTCTTCACGGTTTAATGTGCAGGTCGAATAAATTAATGTGCCGCCTGGGCGCAGGGCATGAAACGCACTGGCGATAAGCTCTCGCTGGGTATCGGCAATGCCGGTGGTGCTTTCAGGCGTCCAGTTGCGCAGAGCGTCGGGGTCTTTACGCACCACACCTTCACCGGAACAGGGGGCATCAAGCAAAATCGCATCGAAACATTCAGGTAACGCTGCGCCAAATACCCGGCCATCAAAATGCGTGAGCGCCACGTTGCTAATACCACAGCGGCTGATGTTGGCATGCAACACTTTCACCCGACTGGCGGAGTATTCATTCGCGAGAATGGCGCCACGATTGCCCATACGCGCGGCAATTTGAGTGGTTTTTGACCCCGGTGCGGCGGCGACATCCATAATGCGGTCGGGTTGATTACCGTCTGCGAATAGCGCCGCAACAGGCAGCATGGAACTGGCTTCCTGAATATAAAACAGACCGCTTAGATGTTCTGCAGTGCTACCCAATGGCAGGCTATCTTCGTCTTCTCGCTCAATCCAGAAACCTTCCGCACACCACGGAACCGGGGTCAGATGCCAGTCGTAAGGCGCAACAAGCGTAAGAAAGTCGCTGACTGAAATCTTGAGGGTATTCACGCGCAAGCTACGGCGCAGTGGGCGTTGGCAGTATTCAATAAAACTATCGAGAGTTTGTCCTGCCGGGAGCGCATCACGAATAACATCAAGAAAGGCTTGCGGGAGAAAGGCGGTATGAGAGTGAGCCACGAAGGAATTCCAGGAAAAAATGAAGGCCCAAGTGTAGCACAAGCGCCCCGGTGAAGCACCGGGGCGCGGGCATTAACGCGGCAGGGCCGTGCCCCATTGGCGCCATTCTTTCGGTTCACTTTCCTCTAACAAGAAGTGCTTACCGGTTTCGGCTTTCGGTGCCAGCGGAGTACCTGGAGGTGTTGCAAAGGCAATACCTCCCCGAATGAACTGGCTAAAGGTGCCGGTTTTCACCACGCCACCCGTCAGACCGAAATCAAGACTGTAGCCAGACGCCAGCCAGAACACCGAGCTATCACGTACCAGGTGTTGGAAGCGTTTGCTGATACGCAAACCAATCATCACGCGGTCTGAGAGATTGCCCAACGTTAAGCCTGTTACCGTCCCCACTTCTACGCCACGGAACAGAACTGGTGTCCCAATGCTCAATGATCCGGCTTCCGGGACTTCCAGCACGATGCTCAGGCCATCTGAATAACGAGAGTCGGTGATAGACGTTTCCTGCAATTCGAAATCACGGCGGGCTGGGCCGCGTCCTGGTTCCACGTTGATGTACGGCTGGAGAATGGTATCGAGATTATCAACGCCGGAGGCTGAGATTTTCGGTGTTACCACCGAGAAGCGTGTGCCACCACGAGCAAATGTCTGAACAAATTCCGGATAAAGCACCGCTTTGGCTTCGACCTCGCTGCGGGATGCTGTGAGATTGAGCGATTCCAACTGCCCAATATCGATTCCCAGATAGCGAATTGGCATGCCTGCTGAGAGTTTGCCAGCATCGAAGGTGTGCAGGGTAATCTGGCTACCCACGGCGCGAGCGGCAGTTTCAGAGGCGTATAACATCCGTTTGTCACCTTTTTTAAGGCCGACGCTGGCACCGGATAAATTATCAAAACTGATCGCACCTTTTAAGGCACGTGAAAGCGGAGAGGCTTGAACGGTCAGCCCGCTGCCATTGAGTTGCACGCGGGCACCGCCTTCAGCCCAGAACACGCTATTGGCAGTCAGCAGGTTGCGATATTCCGGCTTGATATTCACATCGATATCGAAACTATTGGCACGAGGACGGACGCTGATAATCTCCCCGACCTGGAATTTACGATACAGCACCACGGAACCCGTTTGAATGTCGGGAAGGGTGGACGCCGTTAACGTCAACGTCGTCGTTGGCAGGTCACTCAGACTGTTTTCAACCGCTTTTTCCAGGTTAGCGTAAAGCGGATAGCTTTCATTCATCGCCCCTTTTTTGCTGCCTGGAATCACTCGCACGCCGCCGTTTATCCACTCGCTGGCACTGGCACCTAAAAGCTCGATACCATCAATACCCATTTTCACGTCAATACGGCTATTCACCACGAATTTGCTGTCGCCCTGAATCAAATGCCGATATTCAGGATCGATGGCGGCGGAGAAGGTGACGCCTTTGGCAGACAATGTGCGCTCCAGAATTTGGCCTACCTGAACGCCGTGCAAAATGATCGGCTGACCAGCATCAATGCCGTAACTTTCCGGAGCCGTCAGTTTGAGGGTCATAACATCAGGTTGTTGCAGCAGCGTTTTATCACTTGGGAAAACCACAAAGTGATTCTGTGGTTCGCCTTCGCCAGGGACTAGTTCAAACGTGCTTCCGGTGAGCAGACTGCTGAGATTCGGGTTACTGAGCGAAATTTTCGGATCACGAAGCTCAATACGCGTGCCGCTGCGCATCAAATTGACAACACTTGGGTCGACGGTCATTTGCCCGGTGACTGTGCTGCCTGGATTGAGATTAAGCTTGGTCAACGTACCCACTTCGAGGCCCTGGTACATTAACGCTGTGGAGCCAGCGGTTAAACCTTTGCCGCTTGGCAGATCGAGATCGATGATCACGCCGCGCTGGCTGTGCGCCAGGTCTTCATACAGGCCGAACTCGTCTTCAGCTTTGGCTTCAGCGGAGTTTTCCGGCGAGTCAAAGGCAATGGCACCGTTAACTAACGCTGCGAGGCTTTCCAGTTGCACCTGCGCGCCGGAAAGGCTGACGTTCGCTTTCACGCCAGAGACATTCCAGAAACGACTGCCTTTTTTCACCAGTCTGGCGAAGCGGCGATCGACCAGCACATCAATAGTGACACCCTGCTTATTGTTATTAATGGTGTAGTCGTAGACACGGCCGACCGGAATTTTGCGGTAATAGACCAGCGATCCGCTATTGAGAGAACCTAAATCTGGCGCATGGAGGTGAATCATCAGCTCGCCATTATTCAGGCGATATTTGGGCTGCGTATCGAGTGCGCTAAAGTGCTCTTGCGGTTCACCTTTACCGGGCATCATGCCGATATAGTTCCCGCCAACCAACGCATCCAGCCCAGAAACCCCGGCCAGTGAGGCTTTTGGCGTGACCAGCCAGAATTGGGTGTCCTCGCGCAGCGCGTCTTTCATATCGCTTTTAATACTGACTTTCACTTCTATTTTGCGGAGGTCTTTGCTCAGGCTCACGCTCTGCACGGTGCCGACTTCGACACCCTGATAACGGACAGGCGTGCGCCCGGCAACAATGCCGTCTGCGGAAATGAAATCAATGGTCGCTGTGGTGCCGCGTTCTTCCCAGGTTGTCCACATCAGCCAACTGGCAATCATCAAAGCGATAATTGGCAGCAACCAGAAGGGCGAAATACGGCGTTTTGTTTTAATTCGCGCTTCAGTCGGTGAAGCGGGCATTTCCTGACTCATGTGCGTCCCAAAGTAGTCGGCTATCCAGCCATTCGACAGCAAGAATAGTTAAAATAACCGCTGCGCCAAAATAAAATGCAGCCGGTCCCATAGTAAATGCCAATAACTGATCGCGATTAACCAGCGACATCGTAAGCGAAATAACAAAGAGGTCGAGAATGGACCAACGGCCAATCCAGGTAATAAAGCGTAGCAGTGTTATCCGCGTCTTAAGCCCTTTCTCACATTTAAAATGTATGCTCACCAGCAATGAAATCAGCACGATAACTTTAGTAAACGGCACCAGAATACTGGCGATGAAAACCACAGCAGCAACCGCAATATTACTGTTGGCAAGGGAAATAATACCGGAAAGAATGGTGTCTTCCTGGCGCGAGCCATTTACGTAAAGTATTGATATTGGAAGCAGGTTCGCAGGCAGCAGGAACACTAACGAACCGATTAAAGCTGCCCAGGATTTTTGTAGACTATGGCGACGACGCACTCGCAAAGGCACATGGCAGCGTGGGCAACGTCCACGATTATCCGGTACCCCCGTGAAATGGCAGCCCAGACACACGCGAAGTTGCGGGTTCCACGCCCGGGGTGGTCGTTGCGGGTAGAAACGTGACCACAGCTGTTCCATGTTGAGATGAATCAGGGTTAACAGGCTCAATATTACCAGCGCAATAAACGCCACCAGGCCGACACCCGGCTGGATAAACGCAAATTCGCGTACCTTTATGCAGGCCAC
This sequence comes from Buttiauxella agrestis ATCC 33320, assembly GCF_000735355.1. GTDB lineage: Bacteria > Pseudomonadota > Gammaproteobacteria > Enterobacterales > Enterobacteriaceae > Buttiauxella > Buttiauxella agrestis. The sequence goes on along the minus strand of NZ_JMPI01000030.1, from coordinate 212,007 downwards.
ACCGATGGCGACGAGATAAATATCCAGCATCACCCATTCTTTGAGCTTCTCAAGCATCAGCAACACCGGGCGCAGGTTCATGCCCAGAATATGACCGAAATAGAGATAGGCGATACCGGCAACCAGAGTCGCAGGTGCACCCACCGCACAGAACATGACCATTGCCGCGGTGAGCGGATCGCCCTGGCTGGTCATCTGCCAGATGCCCTGAAAAAGGTTAGCGTCAATGCGTGTGCCTAATAGATAGATGCGCACCAAAGGTTCGGAGAAAGCAACGGGCATGAGTAGCAGCATGGCCACCGCCATGGCCGCCAGGCGAGTTAATGACCAGTCGCGTCCATGGTAAACTTTGGCGTCACAGCGCGGGCAGTAGGCGCTCTGCGATGATTTAACCAACGGTAACGAGAAAAGTGTATCGCATTGGGGGCAACGCTGATAACGTGCCTGCGGTACAGCATGGCTAATGGCGTGTATTTTCATGTGTCATCGTAAGCTGGGAATACCGTTGGCGCATGGGGCATCTCAATGGATTATGAAATATTCGTTAAGCGTATAGTAATTCACGGAATGATACACCTTGTGGCATAACGCATTTAATGCTTATTTTACTATGCTATGCAGTTGAGTAAGACAACATACTATGGTTAATCAATGAACAAAGAACAATTTTACGCGGACTTAAACCGCGATTTCAGTGCGTTAATGGCAGGTGAAACAAGTTTTCTGGCGACGCTGGCAAATACCAGTGCATTGCTATTTGAACGGCTTGAAGGAGTAAACTGGGCGGGCTTCTATCTATTAGAAGGCGACACTCTGGTACTCGGTCCATTCCAGGGGAAAATCGCCTGTGTGCGTATTCCTGTTGGAAAAGGTGTTTGCGGTACAGCGGTATCCACCAATAGCATTCAACGTGTAGAAGACGTGCATGCTTTTGATGGTCACATCGCCTGTGACGCTGCCAGCAACTCCGAAATTGTACTTCCATTGACGGTAGGTGGTGAGGTGATTGGGGTTCTGGATATTGATAGCACTGAGTTTGGGCGCTTCACACCTGAAGACCAAATCGGCTTATCTCAACTGGTAACGCAGCTTTCGCTGATGCTTACCGACACGGATTTTAAAAAATTCTTCACTCGATAGCATGATAAACAACGGATAACGTGGCATTTGCTGATAGCGTCATTATAATGTCGCCTGTTCATGCCTGCGGATTGTTGGCAACTCCGTTGTAATCAGGAAATTTCATGGAAAATCAACCCAAGTTGAATAGTAGCAAAGAAGTCATCGCCTTTTTGGCAGAGCGTTTCCCACAGTGCTTTAGTGCTGAAGGTGAAGCCCGCCCCCTGAAGATTGGTATCTTCCAGGATTTAGTCGCGCGCGTTGAAGGGGAGATGAGCCTTAGTAAAACTCAACTTCGTTCCGCGTTACGTCTTTACACTTCAAGCTGGCGTTACCTGTACGGTATCAAAGTCGGCGCAACCCGTGTGGATCTCGACGGCAACCCTTGCGGTGAACTCGATGAGCAACATGTTGAGCATGCTCGCAAGCAGCTTGAAGAAGCAAAAGCTCGTGTTCAAGCACAGCGCGCAGAACAGGCAGCGAAAAAACGCGAAGCGGCAATTGCTAACGGTGAAACCGTTGCTGATAAGCCTCGCCGTGAGCGCAAACCTCGTCCTGCACCGCGTCGCCCTGAAGCTGCAGAACGTAAACCACGTGCAGAAAAACCGGCTCCTCAGGCTCCGGTCGAAGAAAAACGCACTCCGGTTACGGACATTTCTGCTTTGCAGGTGGGTCAGGCAATCAAAGTCAAAGCGGGTAATAACGCGATGGATGCCACCGTACTGGAAATTACCAAAGATGGCGTCCGTGTACAGCTGACTTCTGGTATGGCAATGATCGTACGCGCAGAACACTTGCAGTTCTGAAACGGAGGCCAGACCCTGGCATGAACAAACTCTTTAAGCGTACGGCGGTCGCTAGTCTGTTGTTTCTTGCAGGTAGCGCACTGGCCGTCGAAAATATCACGCGTGCCGATCAAATCCCGCAGTTAAAGGAAGAGACTCAGCACGCTACAGTGAGTGAGCGTGTCACATCACGCTTTACTCGCTCGCATTACCGTCAGTTTGATCTGGATGAAAATTTTTCCGCAAAAATTTTCGATCGCTATCTAAACCTTCTCGACTATAGCCACAACGTACTGCTTGCCAGCGACGTTGAGCAGTTTGTGTCGCGCAAGAAGCTGATAGGCGATGAATTGCGCACCGGCAAACTGGACGTCTTTTACGATCTCTACAATCTGGCCCAAAAACGTCGTTTTGAACGTTATCAATACGCGTTGAAGGTGCTGGAAAAGCCGATGGATTTCACAGGGAATGACACTTTCAACGTTGATCGCAGCAAATCGCCGTGGCCGACCAGCGTTGCAGAGTTAAATACCCTGTGGGATAGCAAAGTTAAGTTTGATGAACTGAGCCTGAAGCTGACCGGAAAAACCGATCAGGAAATTCGTGAAACGCTGACCAAGCGTTATCAGTTCGCGATTCGCCGTTTGGCTCAATCCAACAGCGAAGATGTTTTCTCGCTGGCGATGACTGCCTTTGCCCACGAAATCGACCCGCACACCAACTATTTGTCGCCGCGTAATACGGAACAATTCAATACCGAAATGAGTTTATCTCTGGAAGGTATTGGTGCCGTGTTGCAGATGGACGATGACTATACGGTAATTAACTCGATGGTTGCGGGTGGCCCGGCTGCGAAAAGCAAAGCGATTACCGTCGGTGATCGCATTGTCGGCGTAGGCCAAACCGGTAAAGCGATGATCGATGTCATTGGCTGGCGTCTTGATGACGTTGTTGCGTTGATCAAAGGGCCGAAAGGCAGCAAAGTTCGCCTGGAAATCTTGCCTGCTGGCAAAGGCACCAAAACGCGCATCGTAACATTAACGCGTGAACGTATCCGTCTTGAAGACCGCGCAGTTAAACTGACAATTAAAACGGTCGGCAAAGACAAAGTGGGCGTGCTGGATATTCCTGGTTTCTACGTTGGCCTGACGGATGACGTCAAAGTTCAGCTGCAGAAAATGGAAAAACAGAACGTTAAGAGTGTGATTATTGATTTACGCTCTAACGGCGGCGGGGCATTAACCGAAGCTGTTTCACTTTCTGGTTTGTTCATTCCAGGTGGCCCTGTTGTTCAGGTTCGTGATAACAACGGCAAAGTGCGCGAAGACAGCGATACTGACGGTGTGGTGTATTACAAAGGCCCGCTGGTGGTGATGGTTGACCGTTTCAGTGCTTCTGCCTCTGAGATCTTCGCTGCAGCAATGCAGGATTATGGCCGCGCGCTGATTGTCGGCGAACCTACCTTTGGTAAAGGTACTGTTCAGCAATACCGTTCATTGAACCGTATCTACGATCAGATGTTGCGCCCGGAATGGCCAGCATTAGGCTCTGTGCAATACACCATCCAGAAGTTCTACCGTATTAATGGCGGCAGTACTCAGCGTAAAGGTGTGACGCCAGACGTCATGATGCCAACAGGTACTGAAGAGACAGAAACCGGCGAGAAGTTTGAAGACAATGCACTCCCGTGGGATAGCATTAACGCGGCGACTTACGTTAAGTCCGGCGACTTGTCTTCGTTTGAGCCGCAGTTGCTGAAACTCCATCAGGACAGAATTGCAGCCGATCCAGAGTTCCAGTACATCATGAAGGACATTGCTCGATTCAATGCCCTGAAAGAGAAGCGCAATATCGTCTCTCTGAATCTTGCTCAACGTGAGAAAGAAAACCAGGAAGATGATGCCACGCGACTGGCACGTGTTAACGATCGCTACAAGCGAGAAGGCAAAGCGCCGTTGAAGAAACTGGACGATTTGCCGAAGGATTATCAAGAACCTGATCCGTATCTTGATGAAACGGTACACATTGCGCTGGACCTTGCGAAAATGCAGCAAGATAAACCAGCCGAGCAACCGGCTCCTGCTAAGTAACCCCCAACGGGCACAAAATTTTGTGCCCGTTTTTTTTACCTCTATCAAGCCGCGTAAACCTACCTCTCCTTAAATGTAAAGTTATGTATTATTAACCACTTGGACACGATGAATGCTTGAAAATGGCAGGCTTGCCCCTACGATGTGGGGTAACGCAGAATGCGTATTTTTAACCGAGGTAAAAAGAAAATTATGATGCGTATCGGGCTTTTCCTGTTGACCAACCTTGCGGTCATGGTCGTTTTCGGGCTAGTGCTAAGCCTGACGGGGATCCAGTCGAGCAGCGTACAGGGTCTGATGATCATGGCGGTGTTGTTTGGCTTTGGCGGTTCAATCATCTCATTGCTGATGTCCAAATGGATGGCGCTTCGTTCAGTCGGTGGGGAAGTGATTGAGCAACCACGTAACGAAACTGAGCGCTGGCTGATGGAAACGGTTCGCCAGCAGTCACAGCAGGCGGGTATCGCCATGCCACAGGTGGCTGTTTACCATGCGCCAGACATCAACGCGTTCGCAACCGGCGCACGTCGTAATGCATCACTGGTTGCGGTAAGTACAGGCCTGTTGCAGAACATGAGCCGTGATGAAGCGGAAGCGGTTATCGCTCACGAAATTAGCCATATCGCGAACGGTGACATGGTCACGATGACCCTTATTCAGGGCGTGGTGAACACCTTCGTCATCTTCATTTCTCGTATCATCGCGCAGGTTGCCTCTGGCTTCTTGTCCGGAAACAGAGATGAAGGTGAAAGCAACAATGGCAACCCGTTCGTTTATTTTGCGATTGCGACAGTACTGGAGCTGGTATTCGGTATCCTGGCGAGCATTATCACGATGTGGTTCTCGCGCCACCGTGAATTCCATGCTGATGCCGGTTCTGCAAAATTGGTTGGTCGTGAAAAAATGATTGCCGCTTTGCAGCGCCTGAAAACCAGCTATGAACCGCAAGAGGCCAGCAGCATGATGGCGTTTTGCATCAATGGTAAGGCTAAGTCAATGAGCGAATTGTTCATGACCCACCCGCCGTTGGATAAGCGTATTGAAGCGCTGCGTAATGGTGAATACCTGAAGTAGGAATAAATTGAGTTAAAAAGGCGTGCCATCGCTGGCACGCCTTTTTTTATGCCTGTGGGAGTCGAGACTGAGACATCCGTAAGCTACTGACAATGGCGGCGACAGTGGCAAAACTGCCAGCCAGCAATAACGAGGCGTGCGTTCCGTGAGTGGTGAACAAATTAAACATCAGAGCTACCAAGGCCGCGCCACAACTCTGGCCGAGTAACCGAGCGGTGCCTAACATGCCGCTGGCACCACCGCTGCGGTGACGCGGAGCGGAAGAGATAATGGTGTGATTGTTTGGTGACTGGAACAAACCAAAACCGGCACCACACAAAACCATGCGCCAGATGATATCAATATCCGACGGGTTATGAGGCAACATGGCCAGCGCAAACAAACCGCTGGCCATCACGGCTAAACCAATCCCACCAAGCAGCCCCGCATGCACTCGTTCAATTAAATGTCCCGCAATGGGAGCCATGATCATCGTCGCAATCGGCCAGGGAGTGAGTAGCAGGCCGGTTTCCACTTCACTGCGTCCTAGCGTCGATTGTAGGAAGAAGGGGAGCGAAACCATGGCGAGCATCTGCGCCGCAAAGGAACAGACTGACGTCCCAATAGACAGCGAAAATATCGGAATACGCAGTAAATCGACTGGCAATAAAGGGAAGGGAAGAGTCAGTTGTCGGCGGACAAAGAAGAACCCGATCACGGCTAGCGCAGCCAGCTCTCCGAGAATCAGCCAACCCGATTGCCCTTGGGCAAAACCGCTTATCGCTGAGATGAGCAAACCAAACGTTAGAGCATTCATAATGGCGCTGGGTATGTCGAAGCGCTGGCCCTGTGATTTTTGTTGGTTTGGTGGCAGAAAACGCATGGCCAGGATGAGAGCAACGATGCCGATCGGAACGTTAATCAAAAACAACCATTTCCATGATGCAACCGACAAAATAGCGGCGGCAATAGTTGGCCCGGCAGCAGATGAAACGGCAACAATAAACGAGTTAATTCCCATACCACGGCCAAGGTACTTTTGCGGATAAATAAGCCGAATGAGTGCGGTATTAACGCTCATTAATGCCGCACCGCCAAACCCCTGGAGTACACGTGCAAATGTCAGCATGGGTAACGAATTTGATAACGCGCAAAAAAGGGAAGTCATGCAGAACAGAATTAATCCGCACTGATATACCCGGCGATAACCAAATATATCCCCCAGGAACGACATAGAAAGTAACGAAACAATTATCGCAATTTGGTAACTGTTCACAATCCAGATGGATTCTGCCGGGCTGGCATTAAGTTCTCGGGCAATGGTGGGAAGGGCGACGTTTGCGATTACGCCATCAAGTACGGCCATGGTTATACCTAACGCAATGGCTAAAATAGCACCATAGCGCTGCGGCAATGGCAGCCCATCAGCAAGGGTTTTATCCATAGGAATGTTTGACTTCACGAGGCAATATTCGAAGAGAAATAATAATAGCACTAAATTTACGGGATATGTCGCAGATTTGTAACGAAATAGAATAGATTCATTGCGATGACATGGTAGTCAACTTATACTAAAAACCGGTTCTGATTTTTATAAAACAAATGCGATCGAGGTGATTTAATGGCAATCGCAGATCTGGATAAACAACCTGATTCTGTCTCTTCTGTCCTGAAAGTTTTTGGCATCTTACAGGCTCTTGGCGAAGAACGCGAAATTGGTATCACTGAATTATCGCAACGCGTAATGATGTCAAAAAGCACCGTCTATCGCTTTTTGCAGACAATGAAATCCCTGGGTTATGTGGCGCAGGAAGGCGAATCCGAAAAGTACTCGCTGACGCTGAAGCTATTTGAGTTGGGCGCACGTGCGTTGCAAAACGTTGATTTGATTCGCAGTGCGGACATTCAGATGCGCGAGTTGTCGCGTCTGACTAAAGAAACCATCCACCTGGGTGCGTTGGATGAAGACAGTATTGTCTATATCCACAAAATTGATTCCATGTACAACCTGCGCATGTATTCGCGCATTGGTCGTCGTAATCCGCTCTATAGTACTGCGATTGGTAAAGTTCTGCTGGCCTGGCGTGACCGCGAAGAAGTGCGTGAAATTCTTGCTGATGTGGAATACACACGTAGCACTGAACGCACAATTACCAGCACTGATGAATTGCTGAAAGTGCTGGATACCGTTCGCGAGCAGGGCTATGGCGAAGATAATCAGGAACAAGAAGAAGGTCTGCGCTGTATCGGCGTACCGGTATTCGACCGTTTCGGTGTTGTCATTGCAGGGTTGAGTATTTCATTCCCGACATTACGTTTCTCTGAAGACAGACTTCATGAATATGTGGCGATGCTTCATGATGCCGCTCGTACTATTTCTGAACAAATGGGTTATCACGAATATCCATTCTGATGAAATAATCAACGCCGCGTAATAGCGGCGTTTTTCATTCAGCTTCTTTACTGACCGTTGTCGATAACTTCGGCACTTTTGCGCAATATCGGGCAATCAGTAAGCCCTATAATCCCGCTATTGCTATGTATAAACTGGGCTGTGGTTATATTTCGCGCAGTAAGATATTTGCACTGCAAACCCAGACCCGCAACATTTTCCTGGCTTCCAATCAGAACGCCGTATCCTGAGAGCAGCAAGCCTATCCACAGAAGCGCTATTATGATTATCGCGCGAATCACCTTACGCATATATGCCTCTTATTAATAGGTTAATAGACTGCTAAGCGTAACGGATGAGGTTGCTGTAGCAATATGATGATTCTTAAATAATATATGCGCTGATGTTACGCAATGTTTAAGATGCCTATGCCAAACTTATCTTTAAATTGTTACAAGGTGGAGAGAGTAGTGAGAAAGTACAGATGGTTCATTTTGGCTGCGGTTTTGTTCATCTGCCTGCTGCTGTGGACCCAAATGGTCAATGTGATGTGCGATCAAGATGTACAATTCTTCAGCGGCATTTGCACGATTAATAAATTTATCCCCTGGTAGTGTCTTTTTATCAGCAGGAGGCTTACCTTGTGCCGTGGCAAGTGTAGAATACGGGTTTTGCTGAGGTGGTAAGATGAACGAATTAAGTGTTGGCGCGTTAAATATCGCGTCTTTGACAGTGTCTCTGGTTGTTCTGATCATCGGTCTCGTGATTTGGTTTTTTGTTAACCGAGCGAGCAGCCGTACTAATGAGCAGATTGAGCTGCTGGAAGAGCTGTTGGATCAACAAAAGCGCCAGAATGCGCTGTTACGCCGTTTGTGCGAAGCGAACGAGCCGGAAGTTGTGAAGGAAGAAGTTGAAGCTGTTAAGAAAGAAGACGACGAAGAAGATGATTTTATTCGTCTGGTCGCTGAGCGCTAATCCAGGTACTCGCACCCCTGCTTTGATCCCTTAAAATCTCATCACCAATTCGACGGTTTTCGACATCTGGAACTCCATTTCGCGAAAACCGGGTGATGTGAGCCTGGGCTAAAAGAACGCTAAGATTCCCCGGATACATTTCATGAAGCTAACGCTGCAGGATGTTGTTCAATTTCTAGACTTATCGGAATCAATGTTTAAAACAGCCTAAAAATCCTAAAGCGATATTTAGCGCAACGCTAAGACGTTTATATTAGTTGATGAATATAGCGAAACGTTTTTATTGCTTCATTGTGAAGCAGCGTGTCATTAAACTTTCATTATTTTGGTGCAATATAAACAATTAATCGCTCAAGCTTTATTCACCCAGTCATTTCTCCTATTTAACTATCCAGACTTGTTGATTTTTTGGTACGACAACATTGTTCATTTTTTGAATAGCTATGCTAAAAAAATCATAAATATAATGTCACATCATCGAATTTTTGACACTTCGCCTGGACGAATAGATCTCTTTGGGCTATGGTAAAAACGTTGTTTACGTTCTTCAAACTAATGTCCGGAATCATCATTGTTCAATGTTAATTCTATGCATTTATTGTGCATTTCATTTTCATTAACAATAAGGGTTTCGGAATTTGTGCGACAGATCGATACATACCGAAAAATGGCTTGCCATTGATTGCGTAGTATGTGATAACACTTTGGGTTAAACGAGGTACAGTTCTGTTTATGTGTGGCATTTTCAGTAAAGAAGACCTGAGTAAACACGTTGTCGTTGAATACCGCTTCTCTGCCGAGCCTTATATTAGTGCCTCATGCAGTAATGTCTCTGTTTTAGCTAAGTTATGCCTGCGGGCGAAGAAAACAATCTAAGGAATTTTGCAAAATGGCAAAGATTAAAGGTCAAGTTAAGTGGTTCAACGAGTCTAAAGGTTTTGGCTTCATTACTCCTGCTGACGGCAGCAAAGACGTGTTCGTACACTTCTCTGCAATCCAGGGTAACGGCTTCAAAACTCTGGCTGAAGGCCAGAACGTTGAGTTCGAAATCCAGGACGGCCAGAAAGGCCCTGCAGCGGTTAACGTAACTGCTATCTAATTCCGTTGAATTAGACCTGGCGCGAATAACGCCAAATTCTGATAAAAGCCCCGCTCTTGTAGCGGGGCTTTTTCATGTTTGATACTTAATCATTGTTTTTCTAAGTGTTTCTGAATCATCTCGCCAGTTATGTCTTGTAGCAAAGCAGCGCATCTTGTAGCACTGTTCCTGTCTGGTTACTTTCCTCATTATGTTTAAATTTTCAATCGCTTAGTTGTCGTTAAGGATTGGATGTGAGAAAAATCGCTCCTGGAATCGTGGGGAATTTTATTCAGTGGCGTTTTGCTCTGCTTTGCATCGCTATCTTCATGTGTCTGGTGTTTTTGCTTGGAAGAGTCGCGTGGTTACAAATCATCTCGCCAGACAATCTGGTCAAGCAAGAAGACATGCGTTCCCTACGCGAAGAAGCCGTGGTTGTACCGCGTGGGATGATTGAAGATCGTAGCGGACGTCCATTAGCAGTAAGCGTTCCAGTTAAAGCTATCTGGGCCGATCCGAAAACGGTAATGGAAAAAGGTGGCGTTCAGATAAGCAGCCGCTGGCAAGCGCTGGCGACAACGCTAAACATGCCACTTAATGACATCGCCGCCCGCATTCGTCGTAATCCCGCCGATCGATTTATCTATCTCGCACGCCAACTCGACCCACAGCAAGCGCAATATATAGAGAGTTTGAAACTGCCTGGAATTTTCCTGCGTGATGAATCCCGCCGTTTTTATCCAGCAGGTCACGTCGCTGCGAATTTGCTCGGATTTACAAACATCGACGACCAGGGAATTGAAGGGGTTGAGAAGAGTTTTAATCGCCAGTTGACCGGTAAGGCGGGTGAAAGATTAGTCCGCAAAGACCGGCACGGCCACGTTATTGAGAATATAACGGAAACTGCAGCTACTCCTGCCCATAACCTGATGCTCAGTATTGATGAGCGTTTGCAAACTGTTACCGAAGATGCGCTAAGCAATGCCGTTTCATGGAATAAAGCTGAATCTGCCGCTGCCGTTATTCTGGATGTTAATACCGGTGAAGTACTGGCAATGGCGAGCTGCCCAACGTTTAACCCGAACAATCGCGAAGGCGCCACGCTTAACGAATTTCGCAATCGCGCCATTAGTGACACTTTTGAACCGGGTTCAACGGTTAAACCGATGGTGGTTATGACGGCTTTGCAGCAGGGGATCGTTCAACCCGACAGCGTAATAGATACCCACCCTTATATTATTGATGGGCATCGTATTCGCGACGTGGGTTACTACCCGCAACTGACGCTAACCGGTATTTTGCAAAAATCGAGCGACACGGGTGTGTCACGCCTTTCTCTGGCTATGCCTATTCAGAAACTACTGGATACTTACAAAAGCTTCGGCTTTGGCATGCCGACGGGGTTGGGCCTGACCGGGGAAAGTAGCGGCCTGCTACCGCATCGCAGATTTTGGGGTGAACTGGATCGCGCCACGTTTTCTTTCGGCTACGGTTTAATGGTCACGCCGCTGCAACTGGCCCACGTTTACGCCACTATTGGCAGCTACGGCATTTCCCGGCCGCTTTCAATCACGCGTGTTGATCCGCCCGTTGTCGGGCAACGAGTCATGTCGGAAGCTATTGCTCACCAAGTTGAACATATGATGGAAAGCGTTGCTCTGCCGGGCGGCGGCGGGGTAAAAGCAGCCGTGCGTGGCTATCGTGTGGCGATTAAAACAGGGACGGCGAAGAAAATTGGCGACGACGGAAAATATATCAATAAATATATTGCTTACACCGCAGGCGTTGCGCCTGCAAGTAACCCACGCTTTGCGCTGGTGGTGGTGATTAACGATCCTGAAAACGGCGCGTATTATGGTGGGGCGGTATCAGCCCCCGTATTCAGCCAGATAATGAGCGATGTTTTGCGACTGGAAAATATTGAGCCTGATGGTTTACCCGCCGGGAACGAAAATGTCACAGTGTTAAACAAGTCCTCTGGAGATAACTCCGCAGGTTAGTGGCTTTTCGAAACGGGGCGTTTAGCGTTACACTTGCGCCCTTTACGATTGCCCGGAGTTTCTATGTCTTATCTTTGCCCGCTATGTCACGCGCCCCTTGTTCCTGAAGGGCGGAGCTTTGTTTGCCCGCAAGGTCATCAATTCGATAAGGCAAAAGAGGGATATGTGAATTTGCTGCCCGTTCAGCATAAGCGTTCTAAAGATCCGGGTGATAGCAGTGAAATGATGCAGGCGCGCAGAGCTTTTCTTGATGCCGGGCACTATCAGCCGCTGCGCGATACCATTTGTCAGATTTTAGAACAGGCCGCGCCTGCAACATTGCTGGATATCGGTTGTGGGGAAGGGTATTACACCGCCGGGTTTGCGGAGATCGCCGCAAAACAAAATGGGACTACCTGGGGATTAGACGTCGCAAAAATAGCAATTCGCTATGCGGCAAAACGCTATCCGCAAGTACATTTTTGCGTGGCTTCAAGCCACCGTTTGCCCTTCGACGATAATAGCCTTGATGCCGTGGTGCGTATTTTTGCCCCGTGTAAAGCTGAAGAGTTAGCGCGAGTGGTTAAACCCGCCGGCGTTGTGATTACGGCAACCCCAGGGCCGCGACACCTGATGCAGCTTAAAGGCTTAATCTATGACAACGTGATGTTACACAGCGCGGAGTCCGAGTCTTTACCGGGGTTCATTGCCGAGCAAACGCAACAAATTGGTTGGCCGATGACGTTAAAGGGAGATGAGGCGGTGGCTTTGTTGCAGATGACGCCTTTTGCCTGGCGTGCTCGCTCTGAAGTCTGGCAAGCACTCGCGGCTGAAACGGCGTTCAATTGTGAGACAGATTTTGTGATTCGTGTCTGGCGTCGCGAAGATCAGCTCAAGGTGCTGAAATGACCGTAAAGAATCTGGCAGCCAATTCCTATTAGCACGACACCGCCGAGGATCTCGGCGCGTTTGCCCAGCAGTGGGCCGATAAAACGGCCTAGCATCATACCCAGCGTGGACATGATCATGGTCGCGCAACCAATAGCTAAAGCAGTTTCGATAATATTGACCTGCAGAAAAGCCAGACCCACGCCGACTGCCATGGCATCCAGACTGGTGGCGATTGCGGTGGTGACTAATAACCAGAATCCATGACGTTGAAGCTTAGGTGCTTCTTCATCATCGTTGCCGCGCACCCCTTCATAAATCATTCGAATGCCAAGAAACACCAGCAAGATGAAGGCAACCCAATGATTCCATTCCAGCACCACCTGGCTTGCCAAAAGCCCCAAACACCAGCCAATAAGTGGGGTGATTGTTTCGATGACGCCAAAGATAAGGCCAGTGCGTAATGCTTCTGAAAACTTAGGTTTATGGAGTGAGGCACCTTTCCCGATTGATGCAGCAAATGCATCCATCGACATGCCGAAAGCGAGAATAATTGTTGCGGAGAGATTCATTAAAACGCCTCAGTTGGGAATATCCATATACACGCAATCCATCCCCAACTAAAACGATGGCTACGTGCCTATGGTCTCGCCTACTCAGCATCTGAGTCGTACATGCCACGTTATATTTCTGATTAAAAAATCTATTTAAACCAGTAACGAGTATGTTGACATGTACATTTTCGCAATCGCGAAAATCGGCTACTCCCCAACGACGGGCGCAACCTTAACATATTTTTCAAAGATAAAACAATTATTGAAAGCTATTATTGTTGACTTTTAAATGATAACGATTTTCATTTGCCTCGTCAGGTAATCAAAGCGTTAAAATAAAAGCACACTAACTGTGCGAAATAGCATCGGCTATATTTATGTGCTGTACAAAAAATATAGGAATATAGTCTTTGCTATTTCTATAATTTACTGATTATTAACCATTAATTTATAAATTCTTTCCAGGTCATCAATATCTTTGACCCGAATAAGCAAACGGCGTTGTTCCAATTGCATCACCAGTACACCATCTTCAGATAAATTCATTTCTTTAATACGGGAGTATAAAATCCACACGTTTGCAAAGAAGAAACCTTCTGATTTGAATAGCAGTTTAGGCTGGCGAATCCATGAAATATAAATAGCTAATAAAGCCAGAGCAGATAATAACCAGGTGGTGAGCGCAGTGCCATTGGTGGTGACGTTGTTGTAGATGAGGATTACGACCAGGCCAACGAAGATGCTGCTGTCGATACGATTACGGCGTAGTAGGGTGATTTTTAACAGGGTTTTGCCCTTGAGCTTATCCATAATGAATTCATCATAAATGGCCCAGCCAAGCAACAGCACGATAAATACCAGTAGAACGACATCTGTTAACGTCATGACACCTCCCAAAATAAAAAACCGGGGGCAGGCCCCCGGTTGTACTCAAATGCTCAAATTACAGACCCAGCAGGCCGATGGCATAACCGACGATACCGATAACGAAGAAGCCCATGATGATCCACAGCGCGTTGACTTTCTTACGCAGCAGCCACATACAAGCAAACGTTAACAGCAACGGTACAAGGCCAGGCATCAACTGATCAAGAATGGTTTGAACGGTGGTCACTTTAACTGCGCCAGTCTGGTCGGTTATCTTCGACACAACCAGCGGTATATTAACGTGCGTCCACTTGTTAACCAACGCCCCCATGACAAAGAGGCCGAGAATTGACGCCCCCTCTGTCAGTTTTTGCAGGAAGCCGCCGCCCATATCTTTAACGATATCAATACCTTTACGGTAGCCGTAAGCCACACCATAGTAACGGGTCAGCAAACGAACGGCATTGAACAGGATGAAGAACAGCAGTGGCCCAAGCAGGCTACCGCTCATCGCGATACCGGCACCCAGCGCTGCGAATACTGGACGTACAGTACCCCAGAAGATTGGGTCACCGACACCGGCCAGCGGCCCCATCAAACCAACTTTGATACCGTTGATGGCACCATCGTCAATTTCTGCACCATTTGCACGTTGTTCTTCCATCGCAAGGGTAACGCCCAGAACGGGAGCCGCTACATATGGATGGGTGTTAAAGAATTCCAGGTGGCGTTTAATCGCTTGTTTACGCGCATCGTTATTCTCAGGATACAGACGTTTGATGGCCGGAATCATTGAGAAGCAGAAGCCCAGCGCCTGCATACGTTCGAAGTTCCATGAACCCTGGAACAGGTTTGAACGCAGGAATACGCCACGAATATCACCTGGGGTGAGTTTTTTCTCGGTAGTCGTTGTTTTGGTGGTATCAACCATTTCGCTCACCTATTAATCTAATTCGTTATCGAGATCGTTAGCACCGGCTGCTGGCGCTGGTGCACCGGCGGAACGGTTGTATTTCGGGCTTAACTGGATGTACAGAATTGCCATCACAGCACCAATCACACCCAGTGCAACCAGGTTGAAGTTGGTGAAAGCCGCGGTAACGAAGCCCAGATAGAAGAATGGCATCAGGTAGCCTGCGCGCATCATGTTGATGACCATCGCATAACCCACAACAACAATCATGCCGCCAGCGATGTTCAGACCACTTGTCACCACTTCAGGAATGGCGTTCAACATGTTCTGTACTTCGCTTGTACCGACGGAAACCGCGACGATAACAGCAGGGATTGCGATACGCATTGCTTGCAAGAACAGGGAGGAAACGTGAATCCAGGACAGGGCCGATAAGTTGCCATTTTCGGCGGCCTTATCTGCTGCGTGCTGGAAGCCCACAGTGATGGTACGAACGATAATGGTCAGAACCTGGCCTGCTGCTGCCAGTGGAATGGCCAGAGCGATACCAGAACCGATGCCCTGGTGTCCGGCTATAACCAGAATGGTTGAGATAATCGACGCCAGAGCCGCATCGGGAGCAACCGCTGCACCGATATTCATCCAACCCAGAGCAATCATTTCTAACGTACCACCGATAATAATACCGGTTTTCATATCACCCAGTACCAGACCAATTAAGGTACAGGCGACCAGCGGACGGTGGAACTGAAATTCATCGAGCACCGACTCCATACCGGCAATACAGGCTACGACAAACACCAGCACAATCTGAAGAGTGGTAATCTCCATTGTACTTCTCCTTAAACGTGTGACTTATGTGTGAAAACTGAGCAAAACGTAGATTGAGCAAATTACCTGCGTAATTAGCTTTTCACCTTCGCGATCAGATCCATCATTTTCAATTTTTGATCGGTAGAAACTTTACGCGCTTCCAGCTCAATGCCGCGTTCGTTTAGTTTCTTAAAGGCTTCGATATCTTTTTCATCGACAGAAATCGCGTTATTCACCTGGGTTTTACCCTGACGGAACGCCATACCACCGATGTTCACTGACTTGATATTCACACCACCTTCTACGACGCGTTCAACGTCGGTTGGGTTGGTGAATAGCAGCATCACACGGTCGCCTGCATATTTCGGGTTATTCCACACGCGGATCATTTTAGCGACGTCAACGACGTGAGCCGTGACGCCTGGAGGAGCTACTTGCGTCAACAGTGTTTTACGCACGGTATCGGCTGCCACTTCATCACTGACGACAATAATGCGTGTTACGTTGGTTTCTTTGGTCCAGCGGGTTGCGACCTGCCCATGAATTAAACGGTCATCGATACGCGCCAGACCGATATTCATATAGTCATTTGGACCCATTGGCTTGAGCGGTGCTGCGGCTTTAGGTGCAGCAACTGGCGCAACGGGTTCAGCCTTTTCAACAGGTTTAGCTTTCAGGGCTTTTACTCCTTCACGGCCTGTTTCAACAGCGAGTGCCACTAACTCATCAAACGAAGGGTTATCATCACGGGCCATCAAGGTTTCAACTAGCATCGGAATATTGACCCCGGCGACGACCTCGTAATGCTCTTTATCGACGACAATACGGCTCGCCGCATTGAACGGGCTTCCGCCCCAGGTATCGACGAGAAACAGCACACCTTTGTCGGTGTTCAGGTTTGCCAGTTGAGCGTTGTACTTCTCGATTAGAGTTTCGGCGTTTTCACCGGGAACGAAATCTATCCAGCCAACGTTTTCTTGTTCGCCCAATAGCATTTCTGCGGTTTTCAGCAATTGTTCTGCTGCCCAGCCATGCGTGCCTATGACAATAGCAATAGTCACTTGCTACCTCCTGTGTTGGTATAGCCACACCCTTAAAAGGTGTTTTGTAGATTATCCGTTTCTCAAGCGAATCGATTCAGATAACGGTATGAGTAAAGATGTGTAACTTAAGACGGATTTATTTTAGTCAGTGAAAAAAATATTTTATGTGATGAAGATCCGTAATTTAGCTTTGCTAACAACTTAATGATTCGCCGGATAAATAATGAACGAGGTCAATGACAGAAAAATTGCAAAATCAGGTAAATCTTTGCAAAAGGGTATTTTGCTCTGATATTGTTTGCATCTCGTTTAATTACTAAGGAGTAAGGGGCAGTAGCCCACCGTATGGACCGTCACCGACGTCTTTTCAATCTCAGGTCTGAATGTTCAGCCCATCACAATGGCGTTTCACGCCTTATAAACATCTCAACACTACTCTCTGCGTCCGCGTTAAGCGTGATGCTGCTTAGTTATTCCCAAAGCAGGAGCTTGTCATGGAACTCTTAATGGATCCCCAGATTTGGGTGGGTTTACTGACGCTGATTGTGCTGGAAATTGTGCTGGGTATTGATAACCTGGTATTCATTGCCATTCTCGCGGATAAACTGCCGCCAAAACAACGTGATAAAGCCAGACTTATTGGTTTATCCCTTGCTTTGATAATGCGACTTGGTTTGCTGTCATTAATCTCATGGATGGTGACGCTCACGCAGCCGCTGTTTACCGTTGCAAATCTGACCTTCTCAGGTCGCGACCTCATCATGCTCTTTGGTGGCCTGTTCTTGCTGTTTAAAGCGACAACAGAGCTGCACGAACGGCTGGAAAATCGCCAGCACGATGACGGTCACGGTAAGGGCTACGCCAGTTTCTGGGTCGTGGTATTGCAGATTGTGGTATTGGATGCGGTGTTCTCACTGGATGCGGTCATTACCGCGGTGGGAATGGTCAACCATCTGCCAGTGATGATGGCGGCGGTGGTTATCGCAATGGGTGTGATGCTGTTGGCATCGAAACCGTTAACGAACTTTGTTAACCAACACCCGACGGTAGTGGTGCTGTGCCTGAGCTTCTTATTGATGATTGGTCTGAGTCTGGTAGCAGAAGGCTTCGGCTTCCATATTCCTAAGGGCTATTTGTACGCTGCGATTGGTTTCTCGATAATCATCGAGTTCTTTAACCAGATTGCGCGTCGCAACTTTATCCGCCATCAGTCGAATGTGCCGCTGCGCGCCCGTACGGCTGATGCGATTTTGCGCCTGATGAACGGCAAACGGCAGACGCGTCCGCAAAATCAACATGAAGACCACAAGACGATCACGCCAATTGAAGCAGAATCTTTTGCTGAAGAAGAACGTTATATGATTAACGGCGTGCTGACGCTGGCTTCTCGTTCGCTGCGCAGCATCATGACGCCACGCGGTGAGATCTCCTGGGTTGATGCCGATAAATCGAAGGCTGAAATCCGTGAGCAATTACTGGAATCACCACACAGTTTGTTCCCGGTTTGCCGAGGCGAACTTGATGAAATCATCGGTATCGTGCGTGCTAAAGAGTTGCTGGTGGCGCTGGAAAATAACGGTGATGTGGCCGCCATTGCGGCACAATCACCAGCGATTGTGGTGCCTGAAACGCTTGACCCTATCAACCTGTTAGGTGTGTTGCGTCGTGCTCGCGGCAGCTTTGTTATAGTGAACAACGAGTTTGGTGTGGTGCAGGGGCTGGTCACGCCGCTGGATGTTCTTGAAGCGATTGCCGGTGAGTTCCCTGATGCTGACGAAACGCCAGAAATCGTCCGCGATGGCGACGGTTGGCTGGTGAAAGGTTCAACTGACCTGCATGCGATTCAGCAGCACCTGGATATCAATACCCTGGTTGACGATGACGAAAATATCGCATCGATTGCGGGACTTGTTATTGCGGTAAATGGTCAAATCCCGAAAGTGGGCGACATCATTGAAATTGCTCCGCTTCGAATCCAGATAGTTGAAGCCAATGATTACCGCGTGGATCTGGTCCGCGTGGAAAAAGAACGCTCTGAACATGAAGACGAAGAAGAGTGATTTAGCGTAGCGGGATAATCGGCACCGGGTGTCCCTTACGTCGCGGAGGGGGAGTGTTATTCCCCCTCAGCCAACGCGGAAACTCGCTCAATGGCATTGGTCGCGCAAATAAATAACCCTGTAAAACATTCACGCCGCGGCGGCGCAGATATTCTGCCTGCTGCTGCGTTTCTACTCCCTCCGCCACCAAATCAATTCCCAGTCGTTGTGCCAGCGCGATGATGATGTCAGTGACCGTTGAGTTAACCGCATCTGTGCCAATCGCCGCCGTAAACGACTTATCAATTTTCAGCACATTAGGATTTAGCGTTTCCAGATACGCCAGGGAACTCTGCCCGGTGCCGAAATCATCAATGGCTAAATCCACCCCCATCCGGTGCAAGTCACGGACTACGCGGTGATCGACATCCGGTAAAGCGTCGCGCTCGGTTAACTCTAATGTCAGCTTTTGAATGGGTTGAGACGGAAACCAATGGCGGCGAAGATCGTTGATAATTTCACCTTCATGAAAATGGCTGGCGGCGACGTTAATACCAATGTGGAAGTCACGTGATTTGGGGAAAATATCGATTTGACGAATCGTTTCCTCAAGGACAAAACGGGTCAACGGGGCGATTAAATTTTGCTGTTCAGCAAGGGGAATAAAGACATCTGGCGAGATCCATCCCTGACGCGGATTATGCCATCGCAGCAGCAGCTCTACCCCGACACACTGCAAATTACGTGCGCTCATTAGTGGCTGACAAAATACCTCAAATTCATGTGAGGCCAATCCAACATTAATTTCCCATGAAAAACTCATGCGATTGGCTGTCGCAAGCCAGGCGATGTAACCGATTAGCATACTGAGGATCAGCGCCAGTGGGAGTTGTGTCGGCAAGTTGCCTAATGCCATAGCGCCTGCTGCGGGGCCAATAGTGGTGACGGAAAACGCGAATTTTTCAGAAGCCATTTCATGGCTAACCTGTCCTTCATCCACGCTAATTCTCTGCAATAATCCTTTGCCATATTCAAGATGCGAATCTGAAACATTCAGTATTGCGCGTGATACCCACGGGCGCTCAGGTTCAAGAATTAATCCGGTCAGCAACTCAATATTGATTATCTGCATCACACCATCGTGGCGACTGTTTGCCAGCGGGATCCAGGATAATAAAATCGGCGTTCCTTTCAATAATGAATGGTCGATTGTAAGAAATAACAGCGGCTGCGTGGAGGGAAGTCGGGGTTGCAGCAGGTGAACCGGCACGGCCCGTGCACCAAAAATGCTTGAGCAATAAAGAATGTCGTCCTTAATCAGTCCGATAGATCGCACCGTTTGCAAGCGCGCGGCATGCTCGCGCATTTTTAACTGCGCGACCTGGCAGGACATTCCCACTAACGGCATGACATCTTTATTGGCCTGCTCGAGTGGGACAAGAATACTTTCCAGCGTGCTAATGACACGTTGATTAAACGCCTGCCTCCGCTGTTCATTTACGTTGCGTTCGGAAACGTAGCGGGCGCTGAGAGTCAGGAAGAGTGCCAGAACAGCTAACGCAACACAGACAATTAAACGCCTGCGGCGATAACCTCTTAAAATGCGTTGAGCCGTCTGCATTCTGTTTGCACCTTGTATGTAACCGCGACCGAAATCGGCACGCAGAACATACAAAGTGTAGTAGGGGATTAGACTTACGTTGTGAAAATCATGCTTTATCGTGACCGGGCAGCACCGATTAATACGTGTTGCCCGGTACATTAACTCACGATAAGCGGGCTAATCAGACTGAGATGCGTTTTAACGCCCACTTTCATCGCATCTTCATCTAACAGGAAATGAGGATTATGGACATTCCACACGGCACCTTTTTCCGGGTTTCGACATCCTACGAAAATAAAACAGCCGGGAACATGTTGCTGATAAGACGAGAAATCCTCGCTGCCAAATAGCGGTGTTGTCACCGTTTGCAGCGTCTGTTCCGGGAAATGTTGTTGAATAACGTTGCGCGCAATTTCACATGCCTGGGGATGGTTATTACCGACCGCATAACCCGATTGCCACTCAATTTCAAAGCTGGCGCCATGAGCGGCAACGATTCCGGCAATCACTTGCTGCATCAGCTGAGGAACTAACTCACGAACCTGCTGATTGTGCGTACGCAACGTGCCTGCAAGGCGGGCACTATTGGGGATAACGTTGTAACTTTCGCCCGACTGGAAGGTGGCGATGGTTAAAACTGGCGCGTGCAGCGGGTCCAGTTTGCGTGCGACGATTTGCTGCAAAGCGCTGACGATTTCGGCCCCGATAACAATCGGGTCAACGCACAAATGGGGCATTGATCCGTGCCCGCCTTTCCCGGTGATAACAATATCGAAATTATCACTCGACGCGCTGAATACGCCTTCTTTCAATGACAGGGTTTGCGTGGGTTTATCGGGCATGACATGCAGACCGAAAATGTATTCCACATTTTCTAATACGCCAAGATTCACCAGTTCCTGTGCGCCACCCGGCGGCACTTCTTCGGCATGCTGAAAAATAAAGCGCACCGATCCTTTGAGCTGGTCCTGGAAATGGCAAAGCACTTTTGCCGCTCCCATTAACATGGCGCTATGCGCGTCATGTCCACAGGCGTGCATCACGCCAGGCTTGCACGAGGAGAAGGTTTCCCCGCTCTCTTCCTTAAGAGGAAGCGCGTCAATATCTGCCCGTAGCGCCCACACCGGGCCAGGATGTTTTCCGCGTAATTCGGCGACCACGCTGTTAGGGGTTAAGCGGCGTAATTCAAGAGGACCAAAGCTTGCAAGCTCAGCGGCAATATAATCTGCGGTGGCCTTTTCCTGGAAAGACAGATCAGGATTCGCATGAATATGCTGGCGCCAGCGAGACACATCATGGGCAACTTCTTCGGTCAGAATATCAATATTGAAAGTCATAATGGCTCCATTATTCGGTCACTGTGTTTAGCGCGGTTTTCTTTGCCATCAGCGGTATGACGGCAAGTGCGGCACAAATCATCGACAAAGATAAGAAGATAAAAGTGGTGTAGTAGTCCTGGCTGATGCCAATCAGATAACCCATCACAATCGGTGAGACGAATCCGCCCAGCGTACCGCCCGTGTTAATCAGGCCAATCGCCGCTCCCATGGTTTCAACCGGCAGCCGTTTCATTGGCAGGGTGAAGGCGGTAACAAAGCTGCCCATTAAAAAGACCTGACCTAAAAACAGGAACACGCTGGCCGCTATCGGGGAAGCCATGTGGTAAATCGTGAAGATGCACAGTGCGCTGGCAATGGCGCAGGCAACAATCACCAACGGTTCGCGGCCCTGGAAATACTTGCCGACCAACCAACCGGTTCCCAGGGAGGAAATCCAAATACCTAAACCACCTGCCGCAATAACCAGACCAGAGGTTTCAAGTGGCATATGGCGTTGCTGGACTAAAAACTTAGGCAGCCACGCCATCAGGCCATAGCTTGGAATATTGATGCAGAAAATAGAGACAAACAGCAGAACCACGGTTGGGTTTTTGAGTTGCGTGCGATAACTGACGGTAGATGCTGTTTTGGCTGCAACAGGCGGTTTTTGTACCAGCATAAAAATAACAATCGCGACGGCGCACGCCAGCAAACCTAAACCCGCGAACGAACCTCGCCAGCCGATATGCGTCAAGGCACTGACTGCCACCATCGGGCCGATTGTCATCGCAAGTCCTGCCGATGACAGCAGAATTGATTGTGCAAAAGTCCTTTTCTCAATGCTGAAATTAGTCACGACGGCTTTGGCGCAGGAGCACGGATAGCCTGAATGGCCAATCCCGGAGAGAAAGCGGAACACAATCAACATGCCAAAACTTAATCCCAACACACCAAAGCACAAGGCAAACCCGCCTAGCAAGCAAAGTGAAGCAACCAGCATGGTACGAAAACCGATGCGGTCATTCAGCCAGCCTGCGGGAATTTGAAACAGCGAATAAGACAGAAAGAAAATGCCGGTGATGTAACCCAGTTGTTGAGTTGAAACACCAAACTCTTTTTCGATGGGCAATAATGCGAAGCCCATCACCGTTTTATCTATATAGACAATGACATAGCCCAGAAATAACAGGAAAATCATCAAGGAGTGATTCTTTTTCATTATGCGGACCCTTATGCGGAATTCCGTCCCAGTGGGCGAGTTGCCCCGGTTCAGACAACAAACGTTGATATCTATATAAGCAGTGCGGGTAACCCGGCAAAAGATGCAATTTTGTTTGGGGTGATGCTTTTTGTTGATAGGGGGTGCGATGAAATATTTACCGAAAATGCAGCAGCTACATGTCTTCAGGCAGGTAGTACGCAGCCGCAGCATTCGCGGAGCAGCGAGGGTCATGGGGCAGTCTCAGCCCGCAGTAAGCCGCACGTTACGAGAGCTGGAGCAAGTTTTATCCGCACAACTTTTTTTACGCGGTAACGAAGGCATCACCTTAACGGAAGCGGGAGAGGCATTTGCCCGTCGTGCTGAGTGGATTCTGGAGGAGTTGCAACGTGCCGCAGAAGAAGTGGAGCAAATTAACCACTTTTCCCAGGGCAAGTTGAATATTGGTTTTTCTTCACTGATCGCGCTAAGTGTGTTTCCCGCGGTGGCTGACAGTTTTAAATCGCGTTTACCGCAGGCCAGTTTGCATATCAAAGAAGGGCAACTGGCGACCTTACTTCCTCTGTTGCAACAGGGGGAACTGGATTTAGCAATAGGCACCATTAATCCGGCTAAAGTGCCTGAAGATGTGATGGTCGAACCGCTTTTTAGCGCGCCATTTTGTGTGATTGCAAGGCGGGATCATCCGCTGGCCGATGCCACTTCGCTTGCACAATTGAGAAGGGCGAAATGGTTATTGCCGGAAGCCAATATTGGCTATTACCAGCAGCTTCAGGATGAGCTGAACGAATTTTATGGTCAGATGCATGAAGCACCGATTCGCACGGATTCAGTGATTTGCGGGCTGAATATGGTGTTGCACTCGGATTATCTGACGATTGTCGCCAGAGCGATGAGCACGCCGCTATTTTTGCAGGACCGGCTAACCGTGTTGCCAATCACCACGCTTCCGTCGGCGCAATATTGCGTCATCTGGTCACAGAAATCTGATTTGACGGCAACAGCGCGCCAGTTTTTATTAGCGCTTCGTCAGCAGTGCCAGAATTACGCGTGGTAGATATAAAAACGGCCCTCTTTGCAGAGGGCCGGAAGGGGATGAGTCACACGGGACGGTTAGTCACACTGAACCTTGATGGCCAGGCCGCCACGTGACGTTTCACGGTATTTGGAGTTCATGTCTTTGCCAGTTTCGTACATGGTTTCAATCACTTTATCGAGAGAAACACGCGGCTCGCTGGTGCGGCGCATCGCCATACGGGTGGCGTTAATCGCTTTAACCGACGCGATGGCGTTACGTTCGATACATGGCACCTGAACCTGGCCTGCGACCGGGTCACAGGTCAAGCCAAGGTTGTGTTCCATGCCGATTTCCGCTGCAACACAAACTTGCTCCGGACTCGCGCCGAGAATCTCAGCAAGCCCTGCGGCAGCCATAGAACAGGCCACGCCGACTTCACCCTGGCAGCCCACTTCAGCACCCGAAATTGACGCATTCATTTTATAAAGCGCGCCAATCGCACCGGAGGCGAGGAAGTAACGAATATAGGTATCCGGGCTTACCGACTCGATAAAGTGGTCATAGTAAGCCAGAACAGCCGGAACGATTCCGCACGCGCCGTTAGTCGGGGCGGTGACAACACGTCCGCCCGCAGCGTTTTCTTCGTTAACCGCCAGTGCAAACATGTTTACCCAGTCGATCACGTTCATCGGGTCGTGAGACAGTTTATCGCTGGAAACCAGCATACGACGCAGTGCGGAGGCGCGGCGCGGCACACGCAATGGGCCAGGCAGCACGCCTTCGGTATTCACACCGCGATCGATACAGGCACGCATGGTTTGCCAGACGTTAGCAAAATACTCTTCGATTTCTTTACGGCTGTGCAGAGCCAGCTCGTTCTGCATAATCACGCCAGAAAGGGACATGCCTGTCTCTTTACAATGGTTGAGCATCTCTTCGGCGGAATTGAATGAGTAGGGTACGACAATTTCGTTAGCGGCATCTTTGCCGAAGTTTTCTTCATCAACGATAAAACCGCCGCCGATAGAATAATAGGTCTTTCTGTAGATCTCTTGCTCGCCATTAAAGGCGTGGATGGTCATGCCGTTTTCATGCAGAGACAGGTTGTCATTGCGGAAACACATGCCGGAGTCTTTCGGGAAATCGACTTCATGACGACCCTGGGCAAGCCACAAGCGGTTACGAGTTTCAACATCACGAATAAACGCCGGGATAGAGTCGATATCAACGGTAGCAGGTTCGTTACCTGCAAGACCCATGATAATAGCAATATCGGTATGGTGCCCTTTGCCTGTCAGAGAGAGAGAACCGTAAACGTCGACACTGATACGGGTCGTCATTTCCAGTAATTCTTTTTCGACCAGGTCATCGACAAACAACTTACCGGCCTTCATTGGACCGACGGTATGGGAACTGGATGGCCCAATGCCTACCTTGAACATGTCGAATATGCTAATCACGCTAAAACTCCTTTCAGGACACCGGCTAAATAAAATTTGCTGCTGCAAAATCGCAGCTGGCTAGTTTAAAAATTTATTGGTCACCGTGGTAAACTATTCACATGAATTAAACTAATGGTTAACCGTAGCTTGACTAATCCGGCCTGTAGAGTGCGTTTCCAGGGAGAACGGTGGCAGCGGTATCCATCAATTCATTACCCATTTCATCTATATGGGAATGAAACCACAACGAGACACTCTGCTAAATATAGCTGGTTTCTCAGGATTAAAGAGTGATCAGGGTTCCACACCTATCTGTAAAGCTAACTCACGGATAATTCCGGCCGTCATCCCCCAGACAAAGTAGTGTTGATACCAGGAAAGCCAGACGCGGTGGGCATTGCCACGGCGGTGAATATCCAGCGGATGGTAACGCCCAAGAGTTAATGCTTCCATTAACGGCATTTCAAACACGGCGGCCACTTCGTCTTCACTGGCTTGATAAGGCAAATTGGGAGGGATGATGCCCACGACGGGCGTGACCTGAAATCCCGTGACGCTATCCACAGGGGGGAGTGTGCCAATCACTTCAACGCTGTCTGGCGAGATAGCGACTTCTTCCCAGGCTTCGCGCAGTGCCGCAGCAATCAAAGACTCGTCGGTGTCGTCCACCGCGCCGCCTGGGAAAGCAACTTGCCCCGCATGTTTGCGCATCAACGCCGAGCGCTGTGTCAGCAAAAGCCCGGGCTGTGGACGACGCACGATAGGGATCAACACTGCGGCCTGGCGTTTATTACCGCTTACGCGGGGGACAGGCGGTTGCAGCAGCTGAAAACGGGATAAAAAATCATTCATGCTCAGGGACGAACCAGACATCACTTCAACTCTCTAGTTGCGGCAAGATACGATTAACTTTATCAAAAGTTTCCTGATATTCCGCAGATTCAACACTATCGGCCACAATGCCGCCACCTGCGGAGCAATATAATTTCCCCCCTTCAGCGGTGAGCGTTCGGATAGTAATACTGGTGTCCATATTGCCGCAGAAGCTCAGATAGCCAATGCTTCCACACCATGCGTTGCGGCGCTGAGGTTCCAGTTCTTCAATCACTTCCATCGCTCGTACTTTCGGCGCGCCGGTAATCGAACCGCCAGGGAAACACGCTCTCAGCAGATCTGTCGCCTGTAAATGCGCAGGCAACTGTGCGGTGATCGTGCTGACCAGATGATGCACCGCCGGGAAGGGTTCGACGACAAACAGTTCCGGGACTTTTACGCTGCCGGGCACGGCAACGCGACCAATATCATTGCGCAGCAAATCCACAATCATCAGGTTTTCAGCACGATCTTTCGGTGAATTTGCCAGTTTTTCAGCCTGCTGTGCATCGGCAACAGGGTCTTCAAGACGCGGCAGCGTGCCTTTTATCGGGCGCGTCTGGATCATCTTATCTTCAAGCAGAATAAACCGCTCTGGCGACAGGCTCAAAACGGCGCTTTCCGGTAAACGAATAAAGGCACTGAACGGTGCTCGGTTCGCCGCGTTCAGGCGCTCGAACGCTTGCCACTCATCGCCTTCATAACAGGCATGAAAACGTTGCGCGAGGTTGACCTGATAGCAGTCGCCGCTTTTGAGATATTCCTGTACCTGACGGAATTTAAGTCCATACTGCTCGCGGGTCATATTGGACTGCCATGCGCTGGTCAGATGGAACGGCATGTTTGCGACGGGAACCTGAGACTCAAGCCAGTTGAGTCGGGCTGAATTGTCTCCCCAGCAAACCAGCGTGAGCATTTTTAAATGATGGTCAGCAATAAGTGCCCAGTCATAAATACCCACCGCCATGTCCGGTGTAGTGAGTTCAGCCTGCGCATATTCAGGCAATTTTTCAAAATGACGTCCGAGGTCGTAACCGAACAAACCCAGCGCTCCCCCTAAAAAGGGCAAGTCCGCGTGTGTTGCGGGTTGATAACCAAAGCTATCCAGCGTGTGCTGTAACAATTTTAGCGGACAACCATGATGCGCTGACTGCACATCTGCTTTGCAAATTGTGGTTTCCGCCCCGCGTGTGACCAACGTTGCGACAGGGTCCGCTGCCAGAATATCAAAACGATTATGCGGATGGTCAGCGAAGCCAGAATGCAACAGCATGGCCCAGGGTTGATGTGCCAACGCTTTGAAAGTCTGTTGAACAGCATCCGGATGCCACGGCAAAGTTTGATAAGTTAGAGTTTGCAACGTCATAAACCACAACTAGAAAATAGACAGATAACCCTGCCAGACCAGGAAACCCTCTGGAAACCCCGACAGCAGCGTGAAATAATTAACCCAGGCAATGTAACAGGAGTCGAAAATGTTTGCAGGATTACCCTCATTATCCCATGAGCAGCAGCAGAAAGCAGTCGAGAGAATTCAGGAACTGATGGCCAACGGAATGAGCAGTGGGGAAGCTATTACGCTTGTCGCGGCAGAAATTCGTGCCACTCACACCGGTGAAATGGTTGCCGTTCGCTTTGAAGATGACGATGTTGGTGACGCTGAAAGCGATGAAGAAAACGAAAGTGACGACGATGAAGAAAGATACGTCGATCATTATGAAGAGAACGATGACGATAAGTGACGTGGGCAGTAGCCCACGCCAATTTAAACTGCTGCGATAATCTTAATTTCTACTTTGTAACGCGGGTTCATCAATTTTGCCTGAACGGTACAACGTACCGGCGCATGACCCGCGACAACCCACTCGTCCCAGGCTTTATTCATGGCTGCAAAATCACTGCCTTCTGGCAGGAAAATAGTGGCATCAAGGATTTTGCTTTTATCACTGCCTTGCTCAAGAAGCACCGTGTCGATTTGCGCCAGGGTATTGGCGGTTTGCTCGTAAGCATCCGCATCCAGGTTTTCTGGCACGCCGGTGTAGTAAAGGGTGTGGTTATGGATGACCGCATCAGACCAACGCGCTTCCGGTTTTATACGCACAATACTCATCACTGTTTCCTTTTCAGCTCATTCATAATGCGCAACAGACTGCCACAATCCGCCGGGCGCTTCCACCGGCTTGCTGGATTAACACCGCTCAGGCTGACATAATACTGTCAATAAACCCAGGGGGTATTGTGACAGACGATTTTGCAGCAGACGGCCAACTCGCCACGGCGATAACTGGTTTTAAACCGCGTGAACCGCAGCGCCAGATGGCAGAAGCCGTCACCAAAGCTATCGCTTCCGGGCGTGAGCTGGTGGTAGAAGCGGGTACCGGGACCGGTAAAACCTATGCGTATCTTGCTCCGGCTCTGCGCTCAGGCAAAAAAGTCATTATTTCAACGGGTTCAAAGGCTTTGCAGGATCAGCTTTTTTCGCGTGATTTACCCACCGTTGCCAAAGCACTGGATTTCAAAGGACGGTTGGCTCTGCTCAAAGGGCGTTCCAACTATCTGTGTCTCGAGCGTTTAGAGCAAAATGCGTTGGCAGGCGGTGATCTCCAGGTCCAGACGCTAAGTGAGATCGTTAAGTTGCGCGGTTGGGCGATTGAAACCGTAGATGGTGATATCAGCACCTGCACCAGCGTGGCGGAAGATTCTAACGTCTGGCCATTAGTCACCAGCACCAACGATAACTGCCTGGGGCAAGACTGCCCGCTTTATAAAGACTGCTTTGTAGTAAAAGCGCGTAAAAAAGCCATGGACTCTGACGTCATCGTGGTCAATCACCATCTCTTTTTGGCTGATATGGTGGTGAAAGAGGGCGGTTTCGGTGAACTCATTCCCGAAGCGGAAGTGATGATTTTCGATGAAGCGCATCAAATCCCGGATATCGCCAGCCAGTATTTTGGGCAATCGGTATCGAGCCGACAACTGCTCGACATCGCCAAAGATATTTCGATTGCTTATCGCACCGAAGTCCGTGACGCCCAGCAACTACAGAAAAGTGCCGACCGTCTGGCACAAAGCACTCAGGATTTCAGGCTGAAACTCGGCGACCCGGGTTATCGCGGCAATTTGCGCGAACTGTTAGCCGAACCCTCTATCCAACGCGCATTGTTATTGCTCGATGATGCGCTTGAGCTTTGTTATGACGTGGCGAAAATGTCGCTGGGTCGTTCCGCTTTGCTTGATGCAGCTTTTGAACGGACGGTGATTTTACGCGGGCGAATCAAACGCCTGAAAGAAGTCGACACGCCGGGCTACAGCTACTGGTATGAATGCAATTCGCGCAATTTCACGCTGGCGTTAACGCCGCTATCCGTTGCGGATAAATTCAAAGAAGTGATTAGTGAAAAAGCAGGCACCTGGATTTTCACTTCCGCAACACTTTCGGTTAACGACAAACTCAGCCACTTTACCGACCGTCTCGGTATTGATAATGCAGAGACTCTGCTGCTAGCCAGCCCGTTTGATTACGCCACTCAGGCGTTGCTGTGTGTGCCGCGCGGCTTACCGACACCCAACCAACCCGCCGCAGGTAAGCACCTGGCAAAATTGCTTAAGCCGTTGATTGAAGCCAACAATGGCCGCTGCTTTATGCTGTGTACTTCCCACGCCATGATGCGCGATTTGGCCGAACAGTTTCGCGCCACGATGACCTTGCCGGTTTTACTGCAAGGTGAAACCAGCAAAGGCCAGTTGTTGCAGCAATTTGTCGATGCGGGAAATGCTCTGTTGGTGGCGACCAGTAGTTTCTGGGAAGGGGTGGACGTGCGTGGTGATGCACTTTCATTAGTGATAATCGATAAACTGCCGTTTACCTCGCCGGAGGATCCCTTACTCAAAGCGCGTATGGAAGATTGTCGTTTGCGTGGCGGGGAACCGTTTGATGACGTGCAACTTCCGGATGCCGTGATCACCCTGAAACAGGGCGTGGGGCGCTTAATCCGCGATGTTGATGACCGGGGCGTGCTGGTGATTTGCGATAACCGACTGGTGATGCGTCCATACGGCGCCGTATTCCTTAACAGCCTGCCAGCGACGCCGCGCACACGCGATATTAATCGGGCAGTAGAGTTCCTTAAGTTCCGACCGGAGCAGTAATTTGTGCCAGACTATGGTATGATGCGCGCCGATTTTTGACCCTATTTTCCCGCCAGAGGTTGGCAATACCATGCGAATTTTAGCCATCGACACTGCGACAGAAGCTTGTTCAGTTGCCCTGTATAACGAAGGGAAGTCTAGCGCCCATTTTGAACTCTGCCCACGCGAACACACGCAACGCATTCTTCCGCTGGTGCGTGACATCCTCAATGAAGGTGGCGTTGGTCTGACCGCATTGAATGCGCTTGCTTATGGCCGTGGCCCAGGTAGTTTTACCGGTGTGCGCATTGGCATTGGCATTGCTCAAGGGCTGGCTCTGGGTGCTGAATTACCGATGATTGGTATTTCGACTCTGGCTACCATGGCGCAAGGTGCCTGGCGAATGACAGGTGCAACCCGTGTACTGGCCGCAATTGATGCGCGAATGGGTGAAGTCTACTGGGCTGAATACCAGCGCGATGAAAACGGCGTGTGGCACGGTGAAGAAACAGAAGCGGTCTTAAAACCTGAAGCGGTTGCCGAGCGATTGAAACAACTTCAGGGGGAATGGGCTACAGTCGGTACAGGTTGGCAAGCCTGGCCGGATATGGCGCAGGGAAGTGAACTGGTCATCCGTGATGGCGAAGTGACGCTTCCTGCGGCTGAAGATATGTTGCCTCTGGCAATTCAGGCATTAAATGATGGTTGTACGGTGGCGGTAGAACATGCCGAACCGGTATATCTGCGTAACGAAGTGACATGGAAGAAACTTCCAGGCAGAGAATAGTTCACAACGCTCGTGAGGCCGATACGGCGTTAAGGAGAAAGGATATGTCTGGTTTACGTGTCAGGATTGTTACCCGTTTAATTGTAGTGGCTGCCGTCGTGATGCTCAGCGGTTGTGTCACAGTCCCCGATGCCATTAAAGGCACGAGTGCGACACCGCAACAAGATTTAGTGCGGGTGATGAATGCACCTCAGCTTTACGTCGGGCAGGAAGCGCGTTTCGGCGGGCGAGTGGTCAACATCGATAACAGAAAAGGAATAACGCGCCTGGAAATTGCGACCGTGAACCTCGACGAAGGTGCTCGTCCACAATTGGGTGAGCCATCGAAAGGGCGCATTTACACAGATGTAAATGGTTTCCTGGATCCGGTCGATTTCCGTGGGCAGTTGGTCACAGTGGTCGGCCCAATTACCGGCACTGTTGAAGGCAAAGTAGGCGAAACACCGTATAAATTTATGGTGATGCAAGTAAACGGCTATAAACGCTGGCGTGTCACCCAGCAAGTGGTGATGCCACCTCAACCAATTGACCCGTGGTTCTGGGGCGGGCCATATCCCTATCGAGGCCGCTATGGGCACGGTGGTATGTGGGGCGGCGGATGGTATAATCCAGGCCCTGCGCAGGTGCAGACTATCGTAACTGAGTAATAACGTGTTTTACCGAAATGAAGAGGCAGCGGCATGTCCGCTGCCTCTTCATTTTGTCATGGAATAAAAATAATTAGTGATGTGCTTCGCAACCTTAAATCAGTCTAATTAATAAACTGGTACGCTGAGTTAATATTATGTTAACGGCGTGTTTCTATATTGGGGTTGTGATGACGACGAATAATAAATTCAGAGGTGGATCCTTGAAGAAGGTTTGGCTTAACCGCTACCCAGCCGATGTTGCGGCTGAGATAAATCCTGACCGTTATCAGTCCCTGGTAGATATGTTTGAGCAAGCGACGGCGCGTTACGCCGATCAGCCTGCGTTCGTGAACATGGGCGAAGTGATGACGTTCCGCAAACTGGAAGAGCGGAGCCGCGCATTTGCTGCTTATTTGCAACAGGGTCTGGGCCTGCAAAAAGGCGACCGTGTTGCGTTAATGATGCCCAATTTATTGCAATATCCGGTCGCGTTGTTTGGCATTTTGCGTGCGGGAATGGTGGTGGTGAACGTTAACCCACTGTATACACCACGTGAGCTTGAGCATCAGCTCAACGACAGCGGTGCCAGCGCGATTGTGATTGTTTCGAACTTCGCGCATACCCTGGAAAAAGTCGTTGATAAAACCCAGGTGAAGCACGTTATTTTGACGCGCATGGGCGATCAGCTTTCTGCGGCGAAAGGGACGTTGGTCAACTTCGTGGTTAAATACATAAAACGTCTGGTGCCGAAATACCATCTGCCGGATGCCATCTCCTTCCGTAGCGCGTTGCAACACGGCTATCGCCTGCAGTACATCAAGCCGGAGATTATTAATACCGATCTCGCGTTCTTGCAATATACCGGCGGTACGACTGGCGTGGCAAAAGGGGCGATGCTGACGCATCGCAACATGCTGGCGAACCTCGAACAAGTCAGAGCGGCCTATAGCCCGCTGCTGTATGAACGCAAAGAGCTGGTGGTCACTGCATTACCGCTCTATCACATCTTCGCGCTGACCATGAACTGTCTGCTGTTTATTGAGCTTGGTGGCCAGAACCTGCTGATCACTAACCCGCGTGATATCCCGGGCCTGGTGAAAGAGTTAGCGAAATATCCGTTTACCGCGATGACGGGCGTAAACACGCTCTTCAATGCGCTGCTCAATAATAAAGAATTCCAGCAGCTCGATTTCTCGAGCCTGCATCTTTCGGCGGGTGGCGGAATGCCAGTGCAGCATGCTGTTGCGGAACGCTGGGAAAAACTCACCGGGCGCTTCCTGCTGGAAGGCTACGGCCTGACTGAATGCGCACCGTTAGTCAGTGCCAATCCACATGATATGGATTACCACAGCGGGAGCATTGGCTTGCCGGTGCCATCCACGGAAGTGAAACTGATTGATGACGAAGGCGAAGAGGTTCCTGCAGGTGAACCGGGTGAGCTGTGCGTGAAAGGGCCACAGGTGATGCTGGGTTACTGGCAGCGCCCGGATGCGACCGATGAAATTCTGCAAGATGGCTGGCTGCGCACCGGTGATATCGCGGTGATGGACGAAGAAGGTTTTATGCGCATCGTCGACCGCAAGAAAGATATGATTCTGGTTTCCGGTTTTAACGTCTATCCGAACGAAATCGAAGATGTGGTTATGCAGCACAGCGGTGTATTAGAAGTCGCGGCTGTTGGCGTGCCGAGCGGCGCATCCGGTGAAGCGGTAAAAATCTTTGTTGTGAAGAAAGATGCGTCGTTGACCGAAGAAGCGCTGGTGGTATTTTGTCGCCGCCACCTCACCGGTTACAAAGTGCCGAAGCTGGTTGAGTTCCGCGAAGAACTACCAAAATCGAACGTAGGTAAAATATTACGACGAGAACTACGTGACGAATCGGTCAGTAAAGGCAACAATAACGCCTGAGCTCCGAGTCAGTCGCCCTAACGCCGGTTCGCCGGCGTTTTTTATGGGCGCAAACCTATGAGAACTGAATTTGACTTACCAAATGATTACTACCGATGAAGCCCTTGTCCGCGTTTGCGAAGCGGCTCGTCAATTTCCAGCCGTCGCGCTGGATACCGAATTTGTGCGCACTCGCACCTATTACCCGCAACTGGGCTTGATTCAGCTTTACGATAGCGAAACCGCTTCGCTTATCGACCCGCTAACAATCACAGACTGGTCGCCGTTCAAAGCGTTGTTGCAAGACACCGCGGTGATTAAATTCCTGCATGCTGGCAGCGAAGATCTGGAAGTGTTCCTTAATGCTTTTGGTATGTTGCCCGATCCGTTTATTGATACGCAGATTCTGGCTGCTTTCAGTGGGCGTCCGCTTTCGTGCGGTTTTGCGACCATCGTCGAATCGTTTACCGGAATTGCGCTGGATAAAAGCGAATCTCGTACCGACTGGATTGCACGCCCGCTCACTGAACGCCAGTGTGAATACGCTGCCGCAGACGTGCTCTATTTGCTGCCTATCGCGCATAAACTGATGGAAGAGACAAAAGCGGCGGGTTGGATGGATGCTGCGCTGGACGAGTGCAATTTGATGGCTGCACGTCGTCAGGATGTTCTGGACCCAGAAGAAGCCTGGCGCGAAATCGGTAATGCCTGGCAGCTCAGAACGCGTCAGTTGGCATGCCTGAAGAAGTTAGCGTCCTGGCGTCTGCGTAAAGCCCGTGAGCGCGATATGGCGGTTAATTTCGTGGTGCGCGAAGAACATCTCTGGCAGGTCGCACGTTATATGCCGGGTTCATTGGGTGAGCTTGAACACCTTGGCCTGAGCGGCAGTGAAATTCGTTTCCACGGTAAATCGCTACTGGCAATGGTGGTAGAAGCGCAGGCTCTGTCGGACGATGAATTACCTGAGCCGCTAAGCAATCTTGTTGATATGCCGGGCTATCGTCGTGTCTTCAAAGCGATTAAAGCTCTGGTGCAGCAGGTGAGTGAAACCAGCGGCTTAAGTGCTGAATTACTGGCGTCGCGTAGACAAATTAATCAGTTGTTAAACTGGCACTGGAAATTAAAAACGCAATCAACGCAACCAGAATTAATCGTTGGCTGGCGTGGTCGTCTTATGGGCGAATCGCTAAAAACGTTATTGGCTGATTTTTAATATTGACTAAAAGTTTACTGGGAATAATTACAGTGTTAGCTTCTGTAATTATGGAATAGAGAAATTAACCTTTAAGAATAGTCTGTATTAAGAAGTGTGTTAGCGTAAAAATAAATAACCCCCCTCGATAATTCCAGGGGGGTTATTATGCGAACAACCATTACGCAGATTTTGTTGTTGCTTCCTGCGTCTCTGGTAACGTTACGTTAAGTTCCAGAACAGAAATATCATCATCTTTTTGATCGAGAACGACGGTTAACATCTCCGGATCGATTTTGACATATTTGCAAATCACTTCCAGAATATCGCGTTTTAATTGCGGCAAATAGTGCGGTTCACTATCACCACGGCGGCGTTCTGCAACAATGATTTGCAGGCGTTCTTTTGCGATGTTGGCGGTGTTCTTTTTCCGTGAGAGAAAAAAGTCTAGTAATGCCATAACTTATCCTCCGAACAGGCGTTTGAGGAAGCCTTTCTTCTCTTCTTCAATGAAGCGGAAAGGGCGATCTTCGCCAAGCAGGCGCTCAACAGTATCTGCATACGCTTTACCGGCGTCAGCTTCCTGGTCAAGAATGACCGGCTCACCCTGGTTTGAAGCACGCAGCACAGATTGATCTTCAGGAATCACGCCAACCAGAGGAATGCGCAGGATTTCCAGCACATCTTCCATGCTTAGCATGTCACCGCGGTTTACACGGCCTGGGTTGTAGCGAGTTAACAACAAGTGTTCTTTAATCGGTGCTTCACCGTTTTCGGCACGGCGCGATTTAGAAGAAAGAATCCCAAGAATACGGTCAGAGTCGCGTACTGAGGAAACTTCAGGGTTAGTAGTGATAACCGCTTCATCAGCAAAGTAGAGCGCCATTAGCGCGCCAGTTTCGATGCCCGCAGGGGAATCGCAAACGATAAATTCGAAGTCCATATTTTTCAGGTCTTCAAGCACCTTCGCCACGCCTTCGCGGGTAAGGGCATCTTTATCGCGGGTCTGAGAAGCGGGCAGAATATAAAGCTGCTCAGTGCGTTTATCTCTGATTAACGCCTGGTTTAATGTGGCATCGCCTTGAATAACGTTCACGAAGTCATAAACCACGCGACGCTCGCAGCCCATAATTAAATCCAGGTTACGCAGGCCAATATCAAAATCGATAACGACGGTTTTTCTTCCCTTCTGGGCCAAACCCGTAGCGATGGCCGCGCTGGACGTGGTCTTACCGACGCCCCCTTTACCCGATGTAACAACAATAATGCGTGCCATAAAGGAATTCCTTGTTAAAAGGGCTTAATTCAAAGGTTGAACGGAGAGAGCACCACTCGCCAGACTCAGGCGCGCCGCTTTCCCATAATAATCGGCTGGTATTTGCTCACTCAGCCAGTATTCACCCGCTATTGAGACCAACTCAGCAGCAAGATTTGTACAGAATATTTGTGCATCACGATCGCCACTGGCACCCGCCAGAGCACGGCCACGCATCATGCCGTAAACATGAATATTACCATCAGCGATAAGTTCTGCACCGGCACTGACGTGATTGGTGATAATCAAATCACAGTTTGGTGCATAAATGCGCTGACCGGAACGAACCGGGGTATCAATCAAACGCGTTTTTGTGACAGGGTTAACAACTGGCTCGACGGAGGGCGCAACCTCAACAGGCGCGGCCTTCGTACGTGAATTTTTTTCTTTCCCTTCAGTCAGAAGCGGTAAGCCGGCGCGTTCAATTTCTTTCTTCAACGCTTCGTCTCTACAGCCACTAATCCCTACGACGCGTAAACCCGAAGAAACCACGGCTTGCTGGATTTTCTTCCAGTTTACTGAACCATCAAGGCCGGCAACATTCACCACCACCGGTGCATTTTTCAGAAAGGCTGGAGCCTGAGAAACTTTGTCCTGAAGGGCCTGGAGAATCACCTCGGGTTGTGCGTCATGTAAGTGAAGCACTGATAAGGTAAAACTGCTGCCTTTTAACTCGATCGG
The DNA here is from genome assembly GCF_000735355.1 of Buttiauxella agrestis ATCC 33320. Lineage (GTDB taxonomy): Bacteria > Pseudomonadota > Gammaproteobacteria > Enterobacterales > Enterobacteriaceae > Buttiauxella > Buttiauxella agrestis. The sequence goes on along the minus strand of NZ_JMPI01000030.1, from coordinate 175,327 downwards.
CGTGTTTGACATCCTGCCCTTACTCAATTCAGTTTTAATCCCCACCGGTGTGGGACGATATTCCGAAGTACATCTGGCATGTTATAGTCACAGGTATATTCAGGCAAGCCACCATCTGGCGAAAATAGAGTAAAAAAAATGTTTTGTGTGATCTACAGAAGTAGTAAACGTGACCAGACATATCTTTATGTCGAAAAAAAAGACGATTTCTCTCGCGTGCCGGAAGAATTGATGAAAGGTTTTGGTGTACCTCAATTGGCGATGATATTACCGCTCGATGGGAGTAAAAAACTGGCCAATGCTGATTTTGAAAAAGTGAAACAAGCACTCAAAGATGATGGCTATTATTTACAATTACCGCCGCCGCCAGAAAGTTTGTTAAAAATTCACCTGGAAAATAGTCCTAAAAAATAACTTTAGGACTAGCGCCAAATCTTCTCTATACATAAAGGTAGATGATATTTACAACAAATAACCCGGGGAAAATGATGAAGACTCCAGCAATTTGTTTAACAGTCATCACCTTTATGCTCACCTCTTTCTGCGCGACTTCTGTCAGTGCGCAGACGCAATCACCTGTAAACGCACCGGTTGTGGGGCAATCTGAGGCAAAGCCTGCGGCCCCAACGCTTGCACAAGAAGGGCGTAACCCCGACGAGTTTCCCGCCTATCTCGAAACACTCAAATCCCAGGCGAGAGTTCAGGGTATCAGCGAAAACACCATCAACAGCGCGTTCGCGAATGCACATTTTGTTGATCGGGTCATAAAATCAGACCAGAACCAACTCGAAAAGAAAATCATGCTTGATGAATACCTGGCGCGAGTGATCACGCCGGAAAAAATTCAACAGGCGCGCGAGCAATTCAAGCAACATCAAAATGAATTAAGCGCGATAAGCAGCCGTACCGGCGTACAAAGCCAGTACATCGTTGCTCTGTGGGCAATGGAAAGTCATTTCGGTGAAATTCAGGGCAAGGAGGACATCGTTTCTGCGCTGGCCACACTGGCATTTGAGGGGCGGCGTGAGGCGTTCTTCACCAAAGAATTAATGTCATCATTAAAGATCCTCGACCAGAGGCATATTACGGTTGATGAACTAAAAGGTTCCTGGGCGGGCGCGATGGGGCAGAACCAGTTTATGCCGAGTTCGTATCTGCGTTATGGCGCAGACGGAGACGGCGACGGAAAAATAGATATCTGGACAAACACCAGCGACGTTTTCGCCTCAACCGCGAATTACCTGAAAACCGAAGGCTGGAGAGCCGGAGGGGATTGGGGAACGGCAGTCATTTTGCCTGTGGATTTTGATAGCACATTAGCAGGCACAAAAACGGGGCAGAGCAAAACGGTTGGCCAGTGGGAAAAACTAGGCGTCAAATTTGAAGAAGGTGTCAAACAACCAGCATCTTCGCAAAAAGCCTGGATAATCACACCTGATGATAATCTGGGGCGCTCATTCCTTGTCTACAACAACTTCCGCACGATTATGCACTGGAACCGCTCTTACTACTTTGCGATAAGCATCGCGACTATGGCCGATGCAATCGCACAATAACTGATACTCATCAGTATTCAGTCGGGATTTTTTTCTCTAGTATCAAATGTAATTAACACAACGACGCAGAGGAAAGGCATGTATCAGCATCATAACTGGCAGGGCGCGCTGCTGGATTTTCCGGTCAGCAAAGTAGTGTGCGTAGGCAGTAACTACGCAAAACATATCAAAGAGATGGGCAGTGCAACGCCAGATGAACCCGTATTATTTATTAAACCTGAAAGTGCGCTGTGTGATATTCGCCAGCCGCTGGTTCTTCCACAAGATTTTGGCTCAGTGCATCACGAAGTTGAACTGGCGATTCTGATTGGTTCTACCCTGCGACAGGCCACTGAAGATCACGTCACTAAGGCCATTGCGGGATATGGAGTGGCGCTGGATCTGACGTTGCGTGACTTGCAGGGTAAACTGAAAAAAGCAGGGCAGCCTTGGGAAAAGGCCAAAGGCTTCGATAACTCTTGCCCCATTTCAGGTTTTATTCCTGCCAGTGAATTTAAAGGTGATCCGCAAAACTCTCCGATAGCCTTAAAGATCAATGGCGAAGTGCGCCAGCAAGGCTCTACTTCTGACATGATCCACAAGATTGTGCCGCTCATTGCCTACATGAGTCGGTTTTTCACTTTGCGAGCGGGCGATGTGATCCTTACCGGCACCCCGGAAGGGGTTGGGCCACTTAATAGCGGCGATGAACTGGAAGTCAGTTTTGCCGATCGTAGTTTGACCACCCGCGTTCTATAATGAATTTGCCGCCTGTGGGCGGCAAAACTTGCATCTATAGCCCAGACTGTTTATAAGGTGCGCTTGTTTTTTTATTACCGGATAAACATTATGACTACAGTACCGTTCTGGCAGTGCAAAACTCTGGACGAAATGAGTGACTCAGAATGGGAGTCTCTCTGTGACGGCTGTGGTCAATGCTGTCTCAATAAATTGATGGATGAAGATACAGACGAAATCTATTTCACCAACGTCGCCTGCAAGCAACTCAACATCAAAACCTGCCAGTGCAAGAACTACGAGCGTCGTTTTGAGTTCGAACCCGATTGCATCAAACTCACCCGTGAAAATTTGCCGACTTTCGAATGGCTTCCGCATACTTGCGCTTATCGCTTGTTAGCTGAAGGCAAAGACTTGCCTGCATGGCACCCGTTGTTGACTGGTTCAAAAGCGGCCATGCACGGGGAACGTATTTCTGTGCGGCATATCGCTGTGAAAGAGTCGGAAGTGCGCGACTGGCAAGACCATATTTTAAACAAACCTGAGTGGGCTGATTGACCCTACGGGGGAATAGCGCTATAGCATTTGGGTATAGCGCTAAAATGTATTGTAGACCGCATATTTCACAATATTTAATTCTTTAAAATCCCTTCAGGTTTCCTTTTATTAATATTATAAATATTAACGACACGCATTATTTTTGTATTTGACTTGATAAATTTTTGTAAAACAAAATGTATTCTAATAAATAATGTATCTTTCTCAAATTTGTATATAATTAGCGCCCGTTTAAACAGTGTAGAACTATTTCTCAATTGAGAATGTGATTTTATTAGTGTTCATGGCGATTTTAGAAATGAAGAAACTATCGACAAACAAAGCCATAATAATCAACATGTCTGTCATGTTGATTCCTTTTATCTTTCTTTGCACTTGTGCATTTTTCTACATTAAATACGAAAAAGAAAGCGATTTTAGAGACACAATGAGAAGGTTTACCGATAACTCTGCAAAATCCTGCGTGGAGCGCCCGGTTGACGAGATGAAGTTATTATTGCTTTCACTGTCAGATAATATGAAAGGGGATGCAATTGAAAAGTATTTGTCTTCAGAATACATCGATCTCAATATGGTTATCCCTTCAATTGTTGACTCGACAATGTTTTTTAGTTCTGCGTTGGTTTCTGATGTGTTTGAAAATTACAAAATTTACCCAGAAATTAAAATAAGTCCATTTGCTCCAAGTGCGAGGCCATGGTATCCACACGCAGGAATAAAAGATGAAATAATATTTTCTGACCCCTATGAAACATTGAAGCTGGACAGGTCTAAAGAACAGTCCAAACTTTCTGTCACTGTCAGTATGAATATATTCGACGCGCATTCGCAACAAGTCGGGAACGTTGCGTTCGATCTCGATATGAAGAACATGAGCAGAATGCTTCAGGAGGTCTCGATACCTTATGATGGCAGGTTTGAAATCGCCTCGCGAAGCGGTGTTGTTGTCATGTACTCAAATACCGATGATGTGTTTAAGCGGACAATACCGAAGTCATGGCTAGTTAAAACCACCGAACGCTATGGCTCTTTTGTTGATGAGGAAACTGGGAAGATCGTTTATTACCGTGCATATAACAATCCTGGTTGGATAGCCTATACATCTGTAAATATAGCAACCTATACCAATACTTTTGAATCTGAATACAAACTACTGGCTTTGGTTATTCTTATATCATCTGTTTTTTATTTTGTTGTGATTGCACTGTTTAGAATCTATTTCAAGCGTTTGATTAGCCTGTTATACATGAGTAGTAATGGTCTTGAGGTTAATAGCCAGGTTGAAAACTTTGAAAGTCTGTATGAAGGGATGGTGCAAAAACATAAGCATCTTAAAGAAGTTGAAACTCTGTCTGTAACCGATACCTTAACTCAGGCAGGAACGCGTCGTAAATTTGAGCATGATGCTTCCGATTTACACAACAAGAATATCAGCTTCCACCTCGCCATCATCGATCTGGATAACTTCAAGCAAATTAATGACACGTTTGGGCATCCTGTCGGTGACACAGTGCTGAAAAATGTCTGTCGCATTGGGACAAGAATAATGGGGGACGATTATTCGATTTACCGTTTTGGCGGCGAAGAACTGGTGGTGATTTTCCCTGGTATCACGTTTAAACAATCTTACGAATTGATGGACGAATGGCGAAATGAAGTTGCAGAACGAATCTGGCGTGAAGAATCACTCAAAGTGACGTTTAGCTGTGGAATGGTAGAAGCTGATTCTGAGCACGGTCTGGATAAAATGTTAGAGCAGGCGGATAAACTTCTATATCAGGCTAAAAAGAACGGCAAGAATTGCATTGTAGCAGCCCTATAAACTCTAAATTTATTCGCTAGCCCCAGTGAAATGGGGCGATGCAGACTAAACTGCTAAGGTTTGTCCGACTTGTGAAAATAAATCGTACAAACCTGTTTTTCCCTGATACAGTATCCTTTCAATAACAAATAAAAGTAGGTTTTTATCCAATATCTATCATTTAAGTGTCCGTCATGTGGCGGTTCACAGTATCGCACTTCCCCCTACGATGTCCGAGAAACAAATCCCTTTGGCGCTGTTTGTATCTTCTGTAAATCAGGGATGCACCTCCTTCATCGTCCGATGAGTGCGATTCATCAACATAATGCAGTGGCTCGCTAAGAGCTGATTCCGCTGGTTTTGCTTTTCCCACTCCTGCACTGTTACCATTTGGCCTCCATAACGGAGGAATAATGAAAAAAATAACAATACTGCTTGGGGCGATCATTCTCAGCGGTTGTTCATCACCTGAACCCACAGCGCCCAAACCACCACAGGTTATCGGCATGCCGAACCCAGCGTCTGTTTACTGCCAGGCTAAAGGCGGGGAATTACGGACGGTGAAAACCGATTTGGGTGAGCGCGGCGATTGCTTGCTGCCGAGTGGAGAACGGATGGACCAGTGGGAGTTATATCGACGCGACCGCTAATAATAAAAAACCCGCCAAGGCGGGTTTTTGTATTTCTGGAACATGATATTAGCGTCCGAACAGATCACGACGCTTAGGTTTGAAAGGCTGAGCAATCAACACCAGTACCGCAATCAGCAGGAAGATAGCAAAAATACCCACTAACCACTGCACCATATCCAGCGTCAGGAACTCCCACTGGCGCACGGAACAATCACCTGTTGCCACAAACACGGACGGCAGCCACTTATCGAGTGGGAGCCAGCTTGGGAAACGTGCGGCAAAATCGCAAGTCACAAACGGGGAAGGGTGAAGCTGAAGCATGGTGTGTTCCCATGCTAATTGCAGACCTTTCCCGGCGCTGTAAATCCACAGTGCAATCCCGACATAGCGCAACGGTGTTTTTGGCGCAATCGCGCCGACAATCCCTGCACCCATAATGCCAAAAAGCGCACAACGCTCGTAAATACACATCACACAAGGTTTCAGCATCATCACGTGCTGGAACCACAATGCCACCATTTCCAGAGCGAATGCTGTGAAGGCCAGAAGAAGCCATGCACCGCGCCCGCGGGAGCATTGGTTTAAATATCGCAACATAATCAGTATCCCTGCAACATGCGTTGAGTCGGCAGTGTAAACGAATTCGATTTCTGTGCCAGTAGGCACATCAAAATAACACGCTAATTGAATGTTTATCAGACAAAAAACTAAACGGGCGGTGGACAACCCGTTAGTTTTGTTTAGTGCGTTACAGCATCCATTACTGGCGATGAAATCCAACCGGCATGTGCCATCCACTCGGTTGCCGGGACCAAAGTAAATTCAACGCACAACAGACCGACCAGCGTCAGTACCAGCGTATACGGCAATGCCATCAACACCATGCGCCCATACGAAAGACGAATGAGCGGAGCCAGCGCTGAAGTCAGCAGGAACAAGAAGGCGGCCTGGCCGTTTGGCGTGGCGACTGAAGGTAAATTCGTGCCGGTGTTAATCGCCACTGCCAATAACTCAAACTGTTTGAGATCGATAATACCGTGGGTAAGAGCGGCTTTCGCTTCGTTGATGTAAACGGTGCCGACGAATACATTATCGGAAATCGACGACAAAATACCGTTGAACAGATAGAACAACGCCAGCTGCGAATGCGGTTCAGCCTGCAATACAAAGTGGATAACGGGTGTAAACAAATGCTGGTCGATTATCACGGCCACAACAGCGAAAAACACCGTAAGCAGGGCGGTGAAGGGTAACGCCTCGGTAAATGCTTTTCCTATCTGATGTTCATCAGTCACGCCGCATAGCGCGGTAGCAAAGATAATCACCGACAACCCGATTAACCCAACTTCGGCTAAATGCAGTGCCAGAGCAATCACCAGCCAGACGCCAATTAACGCCTGAACCACCAGTTTCACTTTGTCCTGACGGGTACGTTTTTGCGCACTTTGGGTATCATAATCCTGCAAAATACCGCGAACTTTTTCCGGCAGTTTTTCGCCATAACCGAGGATCTTGGTCATCTCCAGTAGTACGCAGGTCGCTAAACCACAGATCAGAACAGGAATTGTCACTGGTGCCATACGCAGAAGGAAATCGCCAAAATGCCAACCCGCACTTTTCGCAATAATCAGGTTCTGCGGCTCGCCGACCATCGTCATCACGCCACCGAGTGCGGTGCCGACACCGGCATGCATCATCAGGCTGCGTAAAAATGCGCGGAATTGTTCGAGAGTGGAGCGGTTATCGGAATCAAGGAGAGTGTCATCCTGGATATCATCGTCGAGACACCCGGTAGAGGCGACACGGTGGTAGATATCATAAAAACCAACCGCGACGCTGATGACAACCGCGACCACGGTGAGGGCATCCAGGAATGCGGATAAAAATGCCGCAGCGATACAAAAAGAGAGTGAAAGCAGAATTTTTGAACGGATACCCAGCAGCAACTTGGTAAAGACCAGAAGCAAAAGCTGCTTCATAAAGTAGATGCCCGCCACCATAAATATCAGCAGCAGCAACACTTCAAGATTTGAGGCAATTTCTTCCCGCACATGATCGGCACTGGTCATCCCAACAAACACCGCTTCAATGGCCAGCAGACCACCAGGCAGAAGCGGATAGCATTTCAATGCCATTGCGAGGGTGAAAATAAACTCTGCAACCAACAGCCAGCCTGCAATAAAAGGGCTGACAAACCAAAAGACCAACGGGTTAATGACTAAAAAAGTCAGTAAAGTCAGTTTGTACCAGTTCGGTGATTGACCTAAGAAGTTGCGGAATAGCGCGCGCCCGGTAGACATTTCCATCGTAGAATTTTCATGCTCCATTTATCCGTATTACCTCGAAGCCGGGTGAGGTGAAGCCATCTCCCCGATCTTAAAAGCGAAATAGTGCGGATAAATATAAAGTTGTGTTCAGTTGTGTCGTTTCAGGGTACTCGCGCACAAGATATCAATCAAGGCATAGGAATATTCTTTAGTTGTGTGATTGACCCACAAAATTAAACCATGATTCCAGAATTGGCGGTTGTCACCGCTACCTGCGCCGCAAGGCATCTGGTATGATGAGTCTCTTTAGCAAAACCTGTGTAATGGAAAGCATACTATGGTCATTAAGGCGCAGAGCCCAGCGGGTTTCGCGGAAGAATACATCATCGAAAGTATCTGGAATAACCGCTTCGCGCCGGGAACTATTCTTCCGGCTGAACGTGAATTATCCGAACTGATTGGTGTGACCCGTACCACATTGCGCGAGGTGCTTCAGCGTCTGGCGCGTGATGGCTGGTTAACAATTCAGCATGGTAAGCCGACCAAAGTGAACAACTTCTGGGAAACCTCCGGTTTAAACATTCTGGAAACTCTGGCGCGTCTCGATCACGACAGCGTGCCGCAGTTGATCGATAACCTGCTGTCAGTGCGAACGAACATCGCGACTATTTTTATTCGTACCGCTGTTCGTCAGCATCCGGATAAAGCGCAAGAAGTTCTGGCGACCGCGAACAGTGTTGAAGACCATGCTGATGCGTTTGCAAAGCTTGATTACAACATTTTCCGTGGCCTGGCATTTGCTTCAGGAAACCCGATCTACGGTCTAATCCTTAATGGAATGAAAGGGTTATACACCCGTATCGGGCGTCATTATTTCTCTAGTCCGGAAGCACGCAGCCTGGCGTTAGGTTTCTACCATCGTCTGGCTGAAATTTGCCAACAAGGTTTGCACGATCAAGTCTTTGATACCGTGCGTACTTATGGGCGTGAAAGTGGTGATATCTGGCATCGAATGCAGAAAAATTTACCGGGCGATTTGGCGATGCACAGCCGATAGGCGAGCATTACCCTTGCCGACAGCAAAACGAAAAACGCTTCCCGAAGGAAGCGTTTTTTTATGCTTACAGACTATTGAGCCTTGGAGGGCAGCGTTCAAGTAACTCAACACTGCCATCTTCATTTTGCTGCTCAAGAGTGACATCAAAGCCCCAAAGGCGATGAACATGCTTCAGCACTTCACGACGGCCTTTATCCAGCGGGGCGCGGTTATGCGGGATGTATCGCAAAGTCAGCGAACGGTCGCCACGTAAATCAACATTCCAGACTTGAATGTTAGGCTCAAGGTTACTCAGATTGTACTGAGCTGAAAGCTCGGCACGAATCTTGCGATAACCCTCTTCGTTATGAATGGCGGCAATTTCAAGATAGTTATTGCGGTCATCGTCCAGCACCGTAAACAGGCGGAAATCACGCATCAGTTTTGGCGACAAAAACTGGCTGATAAAACTTTCATCTTTGAAATCGCGCATCGCGAAATGCAGCGTTTCCAGCCAATCTTTACCCGCAATATCCGGGAACCAATAACGGTCTTCTTCAGTAGGCGACTGACAAATCCGCTTGATGTCCTGGAACATCGCGAAGCCGAGTGCATACGGGTTAATTCCGTTGTACCACGGGCTGTTATACGGCGGCTGAAACACCACATTGGTGTGGCTATGCAAGAACTCCAGCATAAACCTGTCGGTCACTTTTCCTTCATCATACAGATGGTTAAGAATGGTGTAGTGCCAGAACGTCGCCCAGCCTTCGTTCATCACCTGAGTCTGTTTCTGCGGGTAAAAATACTGGCTGACTTTACGTACGATACGTAAAATCTCACGCTGCCAGGACTCCAGCAACGGCGCATTTTTCTCCATAAAATAGAGTAAGTTTTCCTGTGGCTCAGAAGGATAACGGCGCGCTTCGGCCACCGTCTTTTCTTCTTCACGACGTGGTAGCGTGCGCCACAACGTGTTCACCTGGCTTTGCAGATACTCCTCGCGGCTTTTTTGCCGGGCGGTCTCTTCTTGCAAGGATATTTTTTGCGGACGTTTGTAACGGTCAACGCCGTAGTTCATCAACGCATGGCAAGAGTCGAGCAGACGTTCAACTTCGTCCACGCCGTAGCGTTCTTCACACTCGGTAATATATTTACGCGCGAAAATCAGGTAATCGATAATCGAGCTGGCATCCGTCCAGCTACGGAATAAGTAATTGTTTTTGAAGAACGAGTTATGCCCGTAGCACGCATGAGCAATCACCAGCGCCTGCATCGTGATGGTGTTTTCTTCCATCAGATAGGCGATACACGGATTGGAGTTGATGACAATTTCGTAGGCCAGACCCTGTTGCCCGTGCTTATACAGCCGTTCCGTTTCAATGAACTTTTTACCAAACGACCAATGAGGATAGTTAATCGGCATCCCGACACTCGAATACGCATCCATCATTTGTTCGGAGGTAATCACTTCAATTTGATGAGGATAAGTCTCCAGGCGATAGAGTTTGGCAACACGATCTATCTCAGCGAGATAGACATCAAGCAGCTCGAACGTCCAGTCAGGTCCATCACTTAGACGTTTAGAATCCTTTGTGGCGGAATCAGTAACAATAGCCATCAGCGCGCCCTCATTGTTGGCGGCTCTCTCTGAATGGAAAGCCTCACTTTCAAGAATAGACAACTCCTGAAACTTAGCTGCTGCAAGCAAAATTTTTTCCACGCGATTTACGTATTCCAATACCCCGTTACCAATCCAATAAGTAGCATAATATTTTGTTGAAAATATTGTACCAAGCAGGAGGTTCTAATAATCACGAAGCTGCTATATCAGGCCAGGATGTGAGGAAAGTCACTATAACAAAGCCATATGTTGAATAACATTTTCATCTGAGTTATCAATTTGTAATCAGAAGATTATTCTTTTAGCTAAATGGTGGAATGGTTATGCGTGTTGTGGTGCTGGGAAGTGGCGTAGTCGGTGTCAGCAGTGCCTGGTATTTGCGCCAGGCTGGGCATGATGTCACGGTTATCGACAGGGAAGCTGGGCCGGCAATGGAAACCAGCGCGGCGAATGCCGGGCAAATTTCGCCGGGTTATGCTGCGCCATGGGCTGCACCTGGCGTTCCGCTCAAAGCCATTAAATGGATGTTCCAGCGCCATGCGCCGCTGGCAATCAGCCTCGATGGCACACAGTTCCAGCTCAAATGGATGCTGCAAATGTTGCGTAACTGCGACATGCGCCATTACATGGAAAACAAAGGTCGCATGGTGCGTCTAGCGGAATACAGCCGTGACTGCCTGAAAGAATTGCGCCATACCACCAATATTCAGTACGAAGGACGGCAGGGCGGCACGCTCCAGTTGTTCCGCACCGCGCAGCAGTACGAAAACGCTGCCAAAGATATCGCTGTTCTCAAAGATGCAGGCGTGCCTTATCAGTTGCTTGAAGCCAGTCGTTTAGCCGAGGTCGAACCTGCCCTGGCTGATGTCGCCCATAAACTGACCGGTGGATTGCGGTTACCCAATGATGAAACGGGTGATTGCCAACTGTTTACCCAAAATCTGGCGCGTATGGCGGCAGAGGCGGGCGTTGAGTTTCGTTTCAACACGCCAGTCGATCGTTTGCTATATGAAGGGCAAAGTATTTATGGCGTGCAGTGTGGTAAAGAGGTCGTCAAAGCGGATGCTTATGTCGTCGCTTTCGGCTCTTATTCCACTGGTTTACTGAAAAATATCGTTGATATTCCTGTCTATCCGCTCAAAGGCTATTCGCTGACCATCCCGATTGCCGACGAGCAAGGCGCGCCGGTTTCGACTATTCTCGATGAAACATACAAAATTGCTATCACGCGTTTTGACCAGCGCATCCGCGTGGGCGGGATGGCAGAAATTGTTGGCTTTAACACTGAGTTGCTGCAACCGCGTCGTGAAACTCTGGAAATGGTCGTGCGTGATCTTTATCCGCGTGGTGGGCATGTGGAGCAGGCAACATTCTGGACCGGTCTACGTCCGATGACGCCAGATGGCACACCGATTGTTGGGCGCACTCCGTTCAAAAATTTGTGGCTCAATACCGGCCATGGCACGCTGGGTTGGACGATGGCCTGTGGCTCAGGCCAGATGCTCAGTGACTTAATTTCTGGAAGAACGCCCGCCATTCCCTTTGATGATCTTGCGGTGGCGCGTTACTCACCGGGTTTCAGGCCGACAGGCTCGCAGCGTCTGCACAACGCTCATAACTAAATTAAAACAAGGAGAGGACACATGTCCCGTCCGGTTGTTGCGACGCTGAACCTCAGCGCGCTGCGTAACAATTTAAACATTGTCCGCCAGGCTGCTCCCCATTCGCGTGTCTGGTCCGTCGTTAAAGCGAATGCTTATGGTCATGGAATTGAGCGTGTCTGGTCGGTATTAAGTGATACCGACGGCTTTGCAATGTTAAATATTGAAGAGGCAATTTTACTGCGTGAGCGCGGATGGAAAGGGCCGATTCTCATGCTCGAAGGTTTCTTTCACGCCGATGAATTGCCGTTGTTTGATGAGTATCGGTTAACCACCAGTTTGCACAGCAACTGGCAGGTCAAAGCCTTAGCCAGGGCCAAACTGAATGCGCCATTAGATGTGTACCTGAAGATAAACAGTGGGATGAACCGCCTGGGGTTCAGCCCTGACCGTGTTCATTCCATCTGGCAACAGTTACGCGTTATTGCTAACGTTGGGCAACTCACGCTGATGGCGCATTTTGCCGATGCAGAGCAACCCGACGGCATAGTCGAGCCGATGAAACGCATTGAGCAAGCAGCAGAAGGGCTGGATTGCCCGCGTTCTGTTTCTAACTCGGCGGCCACGTTGTGGCATCCGGAAGCGCATTTTGACTGGGTTCGTCCGGGGATCATCCTGTATGGTGCATCGCCAAGCGGCCAGTGGTGTGATGTTGCCACCAGCGGTCTGCAACCGGTCATGAGTTTGCAAAGTGAAATTATCGGTGTCCAGAATCTGAAAGCGGGCGATACGGTAGGTTATGGCAGTCGTTATCGGGCGGACACCGAACAGCGGATTGGTATCGTCGCCTGCGGTTATGCTGACGGCTATCCGCGCATTGCGCCGACAGGCACGCCAGTGCGTGTTGACGGCGTACTCACTCATATCGTTGGCGCAATTTCCATGGATATGTTGACCGTTGACCTGACCCCTTGCCCGAATGCGGGAATTGGCAGTCCGGTTGAATTGTGGGGGAATGCGGTGAAAATTGATGATGTGGCGCAGGCGGCGGGTACGGTAGGGTATGAATTAATGTGCGCTTTGGCCCCGCGCGTGCCCGTAGTTACAACATCCTAATCTTTTAACCTGGTCCAGCATTTGTAGGCCGGATAAGCGCAAGCGTCATCCGGCACAAACCTAATTTACTCCGTTTCTTCGCTTTCTACGCGCACACCGATTTTACGCACCTGGTTATCTTCTTTCTCGGCGACCGTCCAAATCATCCCGGCAAACTCCACCTGGTCACCGACAACCGGCGCGCCACCTAACATGCCGACCACAAATTCGCCCAGCGTTTGCTGGGTATCGACGTTATCATCCAGTTCCAGCCCGTAAATCGTTGCCACATCGGCAAACTGCGCACTGGCTTCGAGAATAAAGTCACCAAAGAAGCGCTGATCGAGCGCCACTGGCGGCGACTGGCTAAACATTTTACCCAGGGCGGGTAAATCACGCTCGCGGCCAATCACACACAGCACATCGCCGACTTGCAAACGGGTGCGGTCATTCGGGTGCAGCAGCGTATTGTCCCGGAACAGCGCGGCAATTCGCGTGTCTTTCGGCATTTTCAGGTCACGAAGCGACGCGCCAATACACCACTTGTCTTCACTTAACTGGTAAACAAACTGCTCCCACGGGTTTTCCGGGTGGATATCCAGACCGACGCGCGAAACCGGCCAGCCGACGGGCGGCACCACCACTTTGGCTTTTTTAGCCGCCCACCCGAGCGATGTGCCTTGCAGCAACAGCGACACCAGCACCACGAAGAACGCAACATTAAAGAACAGCCGCGCGTTCTCAAGCCCTGCCATCATCGGGAACACCGCGAGGATAATCGGCACCGCGCCGCGTAACCCAACCCAACTGATAAACACCCGCTCGCGCAGATTAAAGCCACGGAACGGAAGCAGGCCGAGGAACACAGAAAGAGGGCGCGCAAAGAAAATCATCCAGATGGACAATAACAGCGCCGGAATGGCAATCGGCAACAGATCGGTGGGATTAACCAGCAGTCCCAACACCAGGAACATGCCGATTTGTGCAAACCACGCCAGGCCGTCAAAATTTTGCAGAATGCCAAAGCGGCTGCGAATAGGGCGGTTGCCGAGCAAGAATCCGCACAGATAAACCGCCAGAATCCCGCTACCGTCTAAAGCGGTGGTGATGCCAAACACCATAATCCCGCCGCTTAATGCGAGCAGGGGATACAAACCCTGAGGCAGCGTAATACGGTTGATCATTTGCAACAGCAAATAACCACCGCCAAGGCCAAGCACAATCCCCAGACCAAACTGTTGAATGATATCCATGAGGAACATCCAGCTCAGGCCAGTTTGCCCATGCTGAATCATCTCGATGAGCGTGATGGTTAAAAACACCGCCATCGGATCGTTACTACCGGACTCAATTTCGAGCGTTGCGCCAACACGTTCGTTCAGCCCTTTACCGCCCAGCAAGGAGAACACCGCTGCCGCATCGGTCGAGCCAACGATGGCACCAATCAGCAGGCCTTCAATCAGGTTGAGGTTAAACAGCCAGGCCGCTGCCATGCCGGTTAAACCCGACGTGATCAGCACGCCTACGGTGGCAAGCGAAAGTGCGGGGCCGAGGGCGACGCGAAACGAACTGGCCTGGGTGCGCATTCCGCCATCAAGCAGAATTACTGCCAGCGCCAGGTTACTGATTAAATACGCGAAAGGATAATTATCAAACGGGATGCCACCGATTCCGTCAATCCCTGCCAACATGCCGATGGCGAGGAAGATAACCAGAATGGGGATACCAAGACGCGAGGAAAAAGAACTCAATAAGATGCTACAAGTTACCAGAACGGAACCTAAAATAAACAGACTGACTATCGCCCCTGCGTCCAAAATTATCTTTCTCCTTTGCGTGTGACTCTATTCGTGAAGCAAATTTTAACACGGAAAGCATTGATTCATTGTGCTTTCTGAGGGGCATATTCTACTTATTTTATCTCATTACTGGATGACCGCTGATGGTGAGACTCGCAGTCTGCCCGTCGTGTTGCAGTTCTCCATAAGCGCCTAATGGCAGGGTAACGGTTTCTGGTTCGTGTCCAAACGGTAAACCACGCAGCACAGGAATAGACAACCGCTGCTGCAACATTCGACACATCTCATCGAAATTATAGTCGCCGTCATAATCGCTTAAGGTTGCGCCATTGAAGCTGCCCAAAATCAGCGCTTTCTGGCGCGCTAAAATCCCGGCGTGATGAAGTTGCAACAACAATCGTTCCACACGGAAAGGATGTTCGTTGATATCTTCGACCACCAAAATACCGCCATCAATCACGCTCAGCCACGGCGAGCCAATCAGCGAAACCAGCATCGCCAGGTTACCGCCCCAAAGGGTGCCGCTCGCGGAGCACGCAGGCGTCGGGCTTTGCCAGTTCAGCGTAAATTTCGGTTCAGTAATCGCCTGCCAAAAATGCTGCCAGGTAAAACTATTGAGCTCATCTGCACCAAAATTACCGGCCAGCATAGGGCCACTAAACGTGACGGTACCGGTCTGCGACAGCAGCGCGAGTTGAATAGCCGTGAAATCGCTGTGCCCGCAGATAATCGGCGTGCGTTGGCGGAAGGCAAGTCCGAGTCGGGAATAGTCGATACGTTCGAGCAGGCGTGTGGCACCGTAGCCTCCACGCACCGCTAGAACGATGTCGCATTCTTCAGGAAGTGCAGATAAATCCTGAATATCTGCCAGTCGTTGTTCGTCCGTTCCGGCAAAACGCTGAAAACGCCGCGGTACCACAGATTGGTTTTCTACCCGATGGCCCGAGGCTTTCAGGCGCTCGATACCGCGAGCCGCGGCGGCCTGATTAACACAGAAACCTGAAGGGGCAATTAAACGAATCGTCGACATGGCATTTCCTTGCTGAAAGTGAATTGGTTATCATGCCGCTTGAAACGGGTGTTGTCACCCGCCTGACGGCGATGAATATTAGTAAAGGATAATACGTGTGAATATAAGATGGCTGATTGTGTTGGTTCTGTTTATAGCTGGCTGTTCCAGCCACTCCACAAAACAACCCGAGTGGGATCCGACAAAACCGGTACAACGCGCACTAACATGGATGCCGATCACCGATCAGGCTGCAAAAGAGTGGGGCGTTAGCCCGCGAGTCGTTACCGCGATTATTGCGGTGGAGTCAGGTGGCAACCCTACGCTGGTCAGTAAGTCCAATGCGGTTGGCCTGATGCAGATTAAAGCCTCAACGGCAGGCAAAGACGTGTATCGTCATTTAGGGTGGGGCGGGCAGCCGTCAACCAGCGAGCTAAAAGACCCGGCACGTAATATCTCGATTGGGACGGCTTACTTAAGCATTCTTGAGCACGGTATTCTGGCTGGCATTGAAGATCCGCAAACGATGCAATACGCATTACTGGCGTCTTATGCCAATGGTGCGGGCGCGTTGCTGAGAACGTTTTCCTCCGATCGCAAAGATGCCATTGACGAAATCAATGATCTCAGCCCGGACGAATTTTACGAATACATAGCGAAGAACCACCCGGCACCACAGGCGCCGCGTTATTTGTATAAGGTCTCTAAGGCGTTAAACGCCATGTAATTATTTAACCCGGCCCGCTTTCTCACGAGCAGAACGTTCCAGCGCGAAAATAATACGCTGTAATTCACGTTCAACGGCCGGGTTAACATTTAGAAAGCGGAAACTCAGGCGTGGCGTGCTGACAGTTTCATTTTTACTGCCGATCACTTTTCGTTCCGAAAGCGTTATCAGTTGCATATCAAAGTGGAATTTCCCCCACTGCACTAAATCCATTTCCACCTGCGAAAAACGCATGCCCGCGCTTAATCCTTCCGGTAATGGCCCGTCAAGTAGCGCGCCCATCCCACCTAATGACAAATCACACAGTCTGAACTGGAAAGGCGAACCGTTCGGAAGCATCGCAGTGCAGTGGTAATACGGTTGCAGCGGGGCGGTGATACGGAAATATTCCCGGCGTTGCACAAACCATAACGCCTGCGGGAGTGGGGCGTGGAAAGCGGGTAAGTTCAGGTAATTCACCGCCTGCATTTTAGGCAAAATAAATTCCACCTTTGCACCTTCGGTTTCGGCGATGAACTGAATATTCGTTGCCTTTTGCGCCGCCTGGTTTTCCTGCGTCTGGCTACCAAAATCCACAATCAAACCTGAAGCTGTGACCTCAAGAATCTTGCTAATAAACTGCCCGGATGACCAACTCAACCGTATTGGTACCTGGTTTTTATGAAGATCACGTAACACGCCTAATACTGCCAGAGGACTTTGTTTCAGAAACTGCTCGTTATAGTTACTCAAGGCCAGGTCCATGTTGTGTTTTTGATAGTTGTGCAAGCAGTTATCGGCATAAAGCAAAAAAACTTAAGATAAATCTCAGAGAGTTAATAGGATAAATTCAATAACTTAGTGAGGTCAGTCACATTTTTCTAACACTTGATTATACTTAGCGTACCGACAGACAGAACCCATTGCCAAACCAATGTGGATTCTGGCTTGTTACCACACACAATAATGAAGAGGACGTTCAATATGGGTATTCTGGCCTGGATTATTTTCGGTTTGATTGCTGGTGTAATTGCAAAACTGATTATGCCTGGTAAAGATGGCGGCGGTTTCATTGTGACCTGTATTTTGGGGATCATCGGTGCGGTTGTTGGTGGATGGATTGCCACATTCCTGCATATCGGCGGCAGTGTGACGGGCTTTAATTTTCCAAGCTTCTTGGTCGCAGTGGCGGGGGCGATTATTGTGTTGATTATTTATCGCATGGTACGACGCTAACTATCCTCGTCATACTTGAAGCCGCCTCGGCGTTGGCTGCACTCACTCACCCCAGTCACTTACTCGAGTAAGCTCCTGGGGATTCCTGAGTTTGCCGCCTTGATGCAACTCCAATTATTTAGAGGATAGGTCTTAACCTATTGTGTAACGGCCCCTTTTGGGGCCGTTTTACGTTTACTGTTTTTGAGTAAAGAAATCGTTGTACAACATATAAAGGTGCGCAGCACTCCATGAGAAGTTCGGGGCTCCTTGTTGTTCGCCGTTTAGCGGATTGTAGTTTTCGCGAATAGGACCGTCGCTCGTCAGGCCATTGGCATGAGCAAAGAATCGGTTCGCCATCTCCACCGCGTCCGCTCGATATCCGTAATGCTCCATCCCTTTCAGACCAAAGTAGAACTGATCCACCCACACGCGCCCTCGCCAGTAAATATCTGCTCCAAAGGCCGGGTTGGTGAGTGCCGCCGTCCCCAATGGCACGTAGGTATTAAACTCCTTCGGGTCTTTCATGACTTTTACCACGGCATCGGCATGTGCCTGAGTTGCCGCACCGTTAAACAGCGGCGACCAGCCCTCCGGCCCTTTGCCGCGTGCGACTAACGGTTTGCCTGCGCAGCCATTTGCCAGCGGTTTATCTTCGATACGAATGTCGTAATAGAACCCGGTGATATCGTCAAACATGCAGGTGTTGATGTAATCAGCCAGTTTTTTGGCGTGCTGACTAAAGCGTTGTTCATCTTCAGACTTGCCGAGGATCTTCGCCATTTCTGCCAGATAGCTGCTGTCGCTATACATGTAGCTTGCCTGGTCCACTGACTCTTGCAGCAGCGAATAGCCAAGCAGAGTGCCATCGGGGGCGTGGTTTTCAGCAAACAGAACCTGCCAGTCTTCGCGTTTGCCGCCTTTATCCAGGTAACGTTGCAGCTGATCCGGGTCGATAAAACCGAACACGGCGGCGTCATCGCGCCCGGACTCCCACGATGCGGCAACCTGCGCAGGAATATCAATGCTGTCATATTTCCCGCTGCGCAAGACGCGGTTGTAATTATCCAGCCCCACCATTTTTTGTTCTTTATTGCCGCGTTTGACGGTAAAGATCATCTCGCCTTTGGCGGTGTTATGGGCTTTGTCGCGCGTTGCACCATATTCAGGAACCCCATTCCCGTTGTGGTCACGGTTGCGCAGCCACCAGTCGTGATAGGCCACTAAATGCGGATACATTTCTTCAAGCCAGCCTTTGTCGCCGGTGGTTTTGTACACCTCCATCACTGACCAGGCGGCAAGGCTTGGCTTGGTGTTGCGCTCGTTCCAGTTGCCACCGTCACCGCCGCGCTCCGGGCTGGTGTTATAGGCAATTAAATCCGGCACAAAACCTGCGTCCCACGGGCGAATCGGGTCGTCTTTCGGGATTTGCCAGGCAAAAACGGCACGAATATTATCTTTGGCGACGTCCGGGTTAAAATGCGCCATTGCGTACGCTTGTTTCCAGGTATCCCACGGCCAGGTCTGGTTGCCTGAGAACCAGCGCCCGGTAACTGACGGCGTCACCGAATCAAATTTCATTGCACCCGCCACGCCACGCCAGTTGCCATTGAGCGTTTCGATAGCCTTCACCGCCACGCGAGTTTGTGCCGTCGTGGCATCCGGGTTATTCAAACCCGTTTTCAAATAGCCTTCCCAGCGTTGTTCCGATGCGGTCAGATACGTTTGCGGATTATTGAGAATATCGTGAATTTTGCCCTGTTCTTTCTGCACTTCCGCCGCTGTTAACAGGTGAGAGTAGGTGGTGTAAACGGTGGTTGAGCCTTCAATATTGGCTTTGGCCACGAATCGATGTCCGTCGATTTGTGTGCGCATTGGCAAGGTTTTATGGATTTGATATTGCGACTCCCCGGAAGTCATCAGGTTAGATGGCGCTCGCACTTTGCCAAACGTCACATTCAGGCCATCCGGCGTGGCATGCAGCACACGGTTATAATCCGGGAAGGCCTGGGTAATGGTTTCAGTGGACTTTGGTTTTTGCTCCTGAAGATGATATTTCTCGAGCAATTCACCGTCCCAAACCAGCTCCAGCGGTGCGTCGGTGGTGATTTCTGTTGCCAGCAATGACGTGCGCGATGTGACAAACCGCAGCGTCATTTTTACCATGACGCCAGGGGCGGTCAGCGTCTGAATCAGAGCGCCTGGAATGCTGTACGCCTGCAGGGTAAACGCCACTTTTTGGCCGTTTTTATACACGCTCATACGGTCAAAATTATTCGCCATAAAGTTGATATATTCTTCGGTCAGCAGTGCCGGGCCGGGGAATCCCCCCATGGCTTCACTGTTGGCTGGCAGCAAATGCCCGTGCCAGGCACCGTCATCAAAGAGCGGATTAAACCGCTGATGTTCATCAAAATCGTAATCGAGCATCGCCTGCGGTGCGCCGGTGCGGTCGATAACATTGCGGAACTGACTGGCTTGTAACGCCTGGGTATCGTGATGTGGAGCTTTACACCCAGCAACAACCAGCAGGGCGGCAATCGGGGCAAGACGGAAGAGGGGATTCATGTTGTATCCTTACCAGTAAAAATATTGCATGACGAAGACCGAATTGCTGGCCTCGGTGGTGTCGTTATCAAGATAAAAACGGCTGTCCAGCGCGGTGGCGAGTTTCCCGCCAAAATACTCATACCAGATACCAAACTGTGCATAGGAGGTCGTTTGGTCATCGGCGTTATCCAGTTCGTGTTTGGCGTAACTGTATGCGGTAGAAAGATAAAAGCCTTTAGCGGGTTCAATCATGCCACTCATCATCATGCCGCTTTCGCTCCCCGGATTGTAACCATCACCTTTACCGGTGTGATGCCAGGCGCGTCCTGCAAGGTGTTTACCCTGCAAGCCAATCAGATAAAGTTGCCCGGTACCATCGGTGACTTCCAGCCCGTTGAGCAGGGTTAAACCTTCCTGAATATCGTATTGAAGATAGCCGTTGATCATAGCCCGATACGTGTACTTATCTGAATAGCGGTCATATTTTCCAAAATGCAGCCACGCCTTGCTTTCATCGACACGGCTTTCCGGTGCAGAAGTGACACTGTAACGTAATTTGCCCGTCAGGTTTTGCAACTTGGCGGCGTAGGTTAAATCGCGGGTGTTTGGGATGACGTAGCCGTATTCTGGGGTGAAATCGCCCCACCATTGCAAATCGTCCAGCGACGAATCGTTACGCCCACTTAAAATCAATTCGGTGCCTTTGTCGGTGCGGTAGCCGCCATAAAAACGGTTGATACCGCCTTCAAAACCGCCCCAGCTATGGTCGGGAACCCAGGCGTTGCCTTGATGGTCAGCTTGCACCGTCCAGCCTTCGCCATACAACAACCCGAACCAGTTACCGTGTTTGACTTCAAGGCCGCCTTCGATGTAAGTGCCGTCACTGTATTTGTGTTTGTCGTCGCCATTGAGATAAACGCTGCCCCCTAAACCCATTTCACCATAAAAGCGAAATGTCGTTTTAGCGTTGTCTTCCGCAAGTGCAGGGGGGGCTGGAGTTTGCCGTTCAGCCGGAACAACGGCTTCAGCGGCGTGTAAACTCCCTAACGGGGCCAGCAGTAACACCAGCGGTATTGCGGATAAAATCCTTGCCATGAAAGCCATTCCTTGTCGTTTTTGCTGTTATCAGTCAGCGGAATGGTCGTTATGTTAGTTAATATTTTACTAAAAAATATACTTAGATTGATAAACCGATAACTGCGTCACAACTTCAAATTGCGACTACGCAGGTTAAACGCAGGGGTATACAGAGACTCGCGATGACATTAATCTATACCCGTCATACTTCAAGCTGCATCATTGTTGGCTACGCTCGCACACCCAGGTCACTTAGTTTACTAAGCTCCCAGGGACTCGCTCTCTTGCCGCCGCGATGCAACTCGAATTATTCTGGGTATATTGTTTTCATCGCATGATTATTAGGATGTTATGGCTACTTTGAAGGAAATCGCGCAAGCGGCTCAGGTGTCTGTCGCCACGGTTTCACGCGTGCTCAATGACGATCCCACGTTGAGCGTGAAAAGCCAGACTCGTCAGAAAATCCTCGAAGCCGCAGAACGGCTGGAATATAAAGTTCCGAGCGCAAAACGCCAGGCCAGTCAGCGCCTGACGTTCGCAGCCCTCTATACCCACGGGCAAGAGTTAGAAATTAACGATCCCTATTATCTGGCGATGCGCTATGGCATTGAAACTCAATGTGAAAAATTGGGTATCACCCTGGTATCTTGCTATGACTTTAAAGGCGACCGTGCGTTGGCGTCCGCGGATGGTTTACTGATAATTGGTAAACCTCAGCCAGCCGCTCAGGCGCTGCTCGAGCAGCAGGAACTGCCGCTGGTTTATCTTGATGGGATCACCAGCGATCCGCGCTTTGACTGCGTGAGTGTGGATTTAGCCAAAATCAGCCAGAAAGTCATCGACTACTTTATTTCCCGGGGCTATCAGCGTATCGGTTTTATTGGCGGGCGCGATGACCTTGACTATGCCGATCAACGTGAGCTGGCGTTTGTGGAATACGGTCGCCGCAAGAAAGTGGTAAAGGCAGAAGATGTCTATTTTGGCGATTTTAGTAGCCAGGCCGGCTATCAGTGTGCGCTGAAAATGCTTTCCACATCAGATGATTACCCACCGGCGCTGTTTGTAGCGACCGATTCCATCGCGATTGGCGTCTTACGTGCGCTACATGAGCACGGTGTGAAAGTACCCGAGCAAATGGCGCTGATTAGCGTCAACGATATTCCTACCGCGCGTTTTGTTTACCCGGCGCTTTCTACCGTGCGCATTCATTCTGAAACCATCGGCGCGCAGGCGGTTAACCTGCTGATGGAGCGCATTCGTGATGAACGAACCATTCCTCTTTCGGTCTTTGTTCCCAGTTCGTTACAGTTGCGCGACACCACCACTCCATCTGAATAAAATCAATAAATAATAGAAAATCGTCCTGATCCCGGTGAAAACGACCAGGGCGATTTATTGTGATCCCCTCGTCATTTAGTAAACTTTAATTTTTAGTTTTAGTAAATATTTACTATTGTTTTCCCAGACGCACGTAAAGAGGATGTAAGCGTGAAGAACTGGGAAAACATAGATAAACAATCTGAGAACCGACTGCCAGCTCGCGCCTGGTTCCATAGCTACAAAAGCGTTGAACAGGCCAAAGAACTTAACCGCGCTTCAAGCCAGGGGTTTATGTTGCTCAGTGGCAAGTGGGCCTTTAACTACTTCGATCACCCTGAAAAAGTCCCCGCTGAATTTTACCGTGAGCCGATGAAAACCTGGGGCGAAATCACCGTTCCGGGGATGTGGCAAATGGAAGGCCACGGCAATCTGCAATATACCGACGAAGGATATCCCTTCCCGATTGATGTCCCGCACGTCCCGACCAACAACCCTACCGGGGCATATCAGCGCGAATTCACGCTACCAGCCGACTGGCTGCAACGCCAAATCATCATCAAATTCGATGGTGTAGAAACCTATTTTGAAGTTTATCTGAATGGTCACTATGTCGGGTTCAGCAAAGGTAGCCGCCTGAGTGCCGAGTTTGACCTCAGCCCTTATGCCCACGCAGGCGCAAATTTACTGAGCGTGCGGGTGATGCAATGGGCCGATTCTACCTATATCGAAGATCAGGATATGTGGTGGATGGCGGGAATCTTCCGCGACGTTTATCTGATAGGCCAACCACTCGTTCAATTGCAAGACTTCACCGTGGCCACTGAGTTTGATGAAAACTACTGTGATGCCGAACTTCAGATCTCTTGCGTGCTACACAACAACACCGCAACGGCGGCGGCAGGCTATCAGCTTCACGCACAACTTTTTGACGGCGAGAAATGTGTGGCGCAGCAAAACCATGCTGCGCTGACCGTACAACGTGAAGCGTCATGCCAGTTTGTCATGCCCGTCCAACAGCCAAAACAGTGGAACGCCGAACATCCCAATCTCTATTTGTTGCTGTTAACCCTGCGCGATCCCCAGGGCGACATTGTCGAAGTGGTGCCGCAGCAGGTTGGGTTCCGCGATATTAAAGTCCGCGATGGCCTGTTTTATGTAAACGGTCGCTACCTGAAATTACATGGCGTAAACCGCCACGATCACGACCACAAAAAAGGGCGCGCCGTGGATATGGCGCGTGTTGAGCGCGACATCATTCTGATGAAGCAGCACAACATTAACTCCGTTCGCACCGCCCATTATCCGAACGACCCGCGTTTTTACGCGCTATGCGACCAGTACGGTCTATTTGTGATGGCGGAAACTGACCTCGAAAGCCATGGTTTTGCCAACGTCGGCAACATCAGCCGGATTACCGACGACCCTGCGTGGGAGCACGCTTATGTCGAACGTATTGAACGCCACGTTCAGGCGCAGAAAAACCATCCGTCAATCATCATCTGGTCATTGGGTAACGAGTCGGGTTACGGCTGTAATATTCGTGCCATGGCGGCGCGCTGCAAGCAACTCGACCCCACGCGTCTGGTGCATTACGAAGAAGACCGCGATGCCGAAGTGGTGGACGTGATCAGCACCATGTATTCCCGTGTTTCTATGATGAATGCCTTCGGTGAATATCCGCATCCAAAACCGCGCATTATCTGCGAATACGCCCATGCGATGGGCAACGGGCCGGGCGGACTGGCGCAATATCAGGCGGTGTTTAACCAGCATAAATCTTTGCAAGGGCATTACATCTGGGAGTGGTGCGACCACGGTTTACTGGTGCATGACGAACAAGGTCGCGAGCGTTACCAGTACGGTGGCGATTATGGCGATTACCCGAACAACTATAACTTCTGCATGGATGGTCTGATTTACCCCGATCAGCGTCCTGGGCCGGGTTTGCGCGAATACAAACAAGTGCTTTGCCCGGTAGACATTCTTGAGACTGCGCAGGCCGACGTTTTGCAGGTGGAAAACCGCTACTGGTATAGCACGCTGGGTGATATTGAATTCCGTGTGGCTTATCAGGTTGACGGCAAAATCCTCGCGCAACAAACGCTGGCACTGCCGCATTTGCTGCCGGGCGAGTCCGAAGCGTTACCGCTAACGCCGCCAGAATTGCCGGCGGGTGAAGTGTTCATCAACGTTGAAATCGTGAAACGCAGCGCTACACCTTACAGCGAAGCGATGCATCCGCTCGGTCATTTCCAGGTTTTACGCCAGCCAGCGGCAGAACGTGAACCGCTGCCGGTGGAGAAATCCGACGCACTTCAAAGTGAAACCCTGCAACATCAACAGGTGATTCGCGGCCAGGGCTTTTCTCTGACTTTCTGCCGCCTGAGCGGCGAGCTGACATCATGGTTAGTCGACGGCGAAGAAATTGTTGGGCGTGCTCCGCATCTGACTTTCTTTAAGCCGACGATTGATAACCACAAGCAGGAATTTGAAGGGTTGTGGCAGCCGTATCACGTCCATCTGATGCAGCATAACTTCCGCGAAATGCGCCACTTCTCTCAGGGTGATGATCAGGTGATTGAAATTGACAGCACCATTGCACCGCCGGTGTTTGATTTCGGTATGCGCTGCACTTATCAGTGGCGAATTACACCTTCAGGCCACGTCACGCTGAATTTATCCGGCCAGCCGTATGGCAGCTATCAGGCCATTATTCCCAAAATAGGTCTCGATTTTGGCATCAGCAAACGCTTTAAGCAGGTGGAATATTACGGACGCGGGCCGGGTGAAAACTATGCCGATAGCTGCCAGAGCAACCTGATTGGTCGTTATCGCCAGCCCGTTGAAAGCCTGTTTGAAAACTACCCGTTCCCGCAAGACAACGGTAATCGACAAGACGTGCGCTGGCTGAGCGTGGAAGATGAAAAGGGCAACGGAATTTTCATTCAGCCGCGCAGGCCGATTAACTTCAGCCTCTGGCCGTATAGCGCAGAAATGCTGCAACAGGCGCAACACATCAACGAACTGGAAGCGAGTGATTACCTGACGCTCAACCTTGACGACCAAATCCTCGGCCTGGGTTCCAACTCCTGGGGTTCCGAAGTGCTGGACTCGTTCCGGGTGTATCTCAAAACATTCGAATACGGTTTCACTATGGTGCCATTCCGTAAATCACAAACCGATTGCGCACATTCCTGATGAGGCAAGCAACATGATTATTTTAAATACCTTAGATGAATTTAAGAGCGTTTATCGGGTGGGCAAAAAATGGCAACGCTGTATCGAGGCTATCAATAACCTTAATAACATTAAGCCAAATGTTTTTTATTCGATTGGTGACTCGCTGGTTTATCGCCTTGCCGAAGGTAATGCACACAACGGGGAATTATTTGAAGGCAACCGCCGCTATTTCGATGTGCATTATTACCTTAGCGGGCACGAGTCCATTGAGGTTGCGGATAAAAGCGCCTTGATGCCTGAGATGGCTTATCGCGATGAAAGTGACCGCGAGTTTTTCAGCGGGCAGGGCGTGCGGCATGAACTCAAGGCTGGCAACGTCATCATCTGTGAAAACCACCAGGCACACCGGTTCTCGCAGGGTAAAGACGTCAAGAAAGTGATCTTAAAAGTCACCGTTGAGGAAACGTATTTCTTAAACAAATAAGGTGCGGACGTAACACAAATGTCGGATGGCGCTTGCGCTAATCCGACCTACGAAAAGCACTAATTAAAGTATCCTACACAATGTGGAGTTCTCATGGCTTCAACAAACAGAAACACGATTGGCAAGTTCGGATTATTAGCCATGACGTTTGCGGCGGTATTTAGCTTCAACAACGTTATTAATAATAATATCCAACTCGGCATTGCCTCCGCGCCGGTTTTCCTGGTGGCAACGCTGATTTACTTTATTCCATTCTGTTTAATTATTGCGGAATTTGTCTCACTCAACCGTAATTCAGAAGCAGGCGTTTATGCATGGGTAAAAAGTGCACTCGGTGGACGCTGGGCGTTTATCACCGCTTACACTTACTGGTTTGTGAACCTGTTTTTCTTCACGGCATTATTGCCAAGGGTTATTGCTTACGCGTCCTATGCGTTCCTCGGTTATGACTATATTTTCACGCCATTAACCACGGCCATAATTTCTATCTGCCTGTTTGCTTTCTCGACCTGGATTTCTAACCATGGCGCGAAATTGCTTGGGCCGATGACATCAGTCACTTCCACATTGATGTTATTGCTAACTTTCTCTTACATCATTCTGGCGGGTGCGGCAGTTATCGGTGGAGTGGAACCGGCTGACCCTATCAGCGTTGAAGCGATTACGCCGCAGTTTAGCTGGGCATTCTTAGGGATTATCGCGTGGATATTCCAGGCTGCGGGTGGTGCGGAATCCGTGGCGGTTTACGTTAACGACGTCAAAGGTGGTAGCAAGGCATTTGTTAAAGTCATTATCCTGTCGGGCTTGTTTATCGGCGGCCTGTATACCATTTCCTCCTTGCTGATTAACGTCTTTGTGCATAAAGCTGATTTGCACTACACCGGCGGTACGGTGCAGGTGTTTGAGGGGCTGGCGCGTCATTTCGGCCTGCCAACTACGGTGATGAATCGCTTCGTCGGGATTGTTTCCTTTACTGCGATGTTTGGCTCGTTGCTGATGTGGACGGCGGCGCCGGTGAAAATCTTCTTTACCGAAATCCCTAAAGGTATTTTTGGTGAGAAAACCGTGCGCCTGAACCAGCATGGCGTGCCAACGCGCGCAGCCTGGATTCAGTTCTTAATCGTGATTCCGCTGATGCTTATCCCAACCGTAGGCTCCGGTAGCGTGCAGGAATTGATGAACACGCTGATTAACATGACCGCTGCGGCTTCCATGTTGCCACCGCTGTTTATCATGCTGGCGTACCTGAACTTGCGCCTGAAGTACGACGAAGTGAATCGTGACTTCCGCATGGGGTCGCGGATGCAAGGTATTGCCATTGTCAGCGTGCTGATTGTCATTTTCACCGTCGGGTTTATCGCTTCGACCTTCCCAACCGGGGCGAGCATCATGACCATCGTGTTTTATAACGTGGGCGGGCTGGTGATCTTCCTCGGCTACGCGTGGTGGAAATACAATAAATACGAGAAGACGCTGGATAAAGCCGGGCGTTATGAAGCGGATACACCGCTGGCGAAGATTGCGCTGGAGCAGCAGGGCGGCGCAAAGACGGAAGTGAATATTGCCAGAAGTGTGAATTTGTAGAAGGTCAAATAAATGGCGGATGACGCTGCGCTTATCCGCCCTACAACACCGTGCCGTAGGTCGGATAAGCGCAGCGTCATCCGACACCCGATTTACAGATTAAAAATCATATCCCACGGTCGCAATTACAGAGCGCTCGGCCCCCCAGTAGCAGTAACCCGTTCCATAACAGCCCGCAACGTAATCACGGCCTGTCAGGTTGGTGGCATTCACCTGCACGAACGCCCCTTTCAGCGAAGGAGTCCACGCGCCCATATCTGCACGAACCATCGCATCCATCAGGGTGGCAGAAGGCACACGCAGGGTGTTTTCGTTATCCGCCCATTGCTTGCCGATATAACGCACACCCGCACCGAGGCTGATACCAAAATCAGCTTTGAACATTCCCCACAGGCTGGCCATCTGGTCAGGCGTCACATATGGCGTGTTGCCATCGTTACCGTCAATCGCATCTTTGAAGCGCACTTTATTGTAAGTGTACCCGGCGATGGTTGAGAAACGCTGCGTCCACTGGGAATGCGCTTCCAGCTCAACACCTTGCGAGTGAACTTTGCCCGCAGGTTCGTAGTAGCTGCCCTGCACGACACGGTTGCCAACATCTTTCTGCGTCAGATCATACAGCGCCACGGTATACATATCTGCGGTGCCCACCGGCTGATATTTCACGCCCGCTTCATACTGCTCGGCAGTGGTAGGTTTCAGCAATTTGCCATCGGCACCCGGCAGAACCTGCGGGGTAATGGCCTGGCTGTAGCTGATATACGGCGAAACACCGTTGGTGAAGGCATAGAGTAATGATGCCCGGCCACTGAAATGGTCATCGGTACGGTTATCCGTCACGTCGCTATCAATGGCTTCTGCCACAATATGGCTCTTCGTCACGATATGGTCGTAACGACCAGACAGCGTCATATGCCACTGATTCCACTTCATATCATCCTGCAAATAAACGCCGGTCTGTTCGTACTGGCGCTTGCCTGCTTTGGTCAGCAAACCCTGGTTGATGGTGGAATAAGTCGGGTCACGCGGGTCGTAATAGTAGAAACCGCCAGGGCCGCCGGACTCGCCGGTCCATGGGTTGATATTGGTGGTATATGCGGAATCATCAGACAGGTTATTGGTGTATTTATGGAACTCACCGCCGAGCACCACTTTATGATCCAGCTCGCCAGTGGCGAAATCTGCTTCCAGTTGGTTATCAATGGCATAAGCATCAAGAGAAGAGGTTTCGCCGCTGTAATAACGCATCAGTTCGTCATGCTGCGCATCAGCCCAGCCAATCTGATAAGCCTGTTTCAGCCCAACGTTGGAATGGGTGTAACTGGCGTTTGAGCGGAATGCCCACACCTCATCGAATTTATGCGCAAACTCATAGCTGTAAATCTGCTGGTGACGTTTGAACTCGTCATTACCCGGCTCGACGTCAGAGAAGCCGGTGCTGATTTTGCGGCCTGTCGAAGAATAAATACTGCCGTCTGCCGGAACCGAACCGTGGAAACCGCCTGAAGGATCTTTTTCCAGATACGCACGCATCACCAGCGAAGTATTTTCGTCCGGCTGCCAGAGCAGGGACGGGGAGATGGCGTAGCGTTCATCACGGGTATTTTCATATTGGGTATCGGTATTTTTGGTCATCCCGATAATGCGATACGCCCATTCGTCGTTGATCGCATTGGTGTAATCAAACGCAGTGCCGTTGGTGCTGTTATTGCCGTACATCGCGCGAACGTGGCCTTCTTCGATAAACTGCGGTCGCTTCGAGGTTTCCATCACCAGGCCGCCAGGAATAGTCTGTCCGTAAAGCGCAGAAGAAGGCCCTTTGATAACATCAATGCGTTCGAGGAACCACGGGTCAACCTGAACCACGTTGTAGCTGCCGGCGTCGCTCATCAGGCGCAGGCCATCAAGGAAAATGTTATTCACATCACCGCCGTGGAAACCGCGCAGGGCAACGGTGTCATAACGTGTTGCGCCACCCGCAAAGCCGGTGAACACGCCAGGCGTGTAATTCAGTGCGCTGTTAACCGATAACGCGCCCTGGTCGTCCATTTGCTGACGCGTAATCACTGAAACCGACTGAGCGGTGGTGATGATTGGCTCATCAGTTTTGGTCGCACCTTTGCTCACCGGCGAGGTATAGCCTTCCGTCGCGCTGGTGGAAGTAGGCGCAGGTGCTGCGGTCACGACGACGGTATCTTCCGCCACGACGTAAGTCGGCGCAGACAAAGCAAGCGCGCAAAGTAAAGCGGAGCGCTTTACGGTAAATGCCAGTTTCATGAAGTGTAATCCCTGAAGCCAAAATGTAATTGCTTGTAATAATGGAATGCGAATTATTATCGTTATTGTTTGCGGTTTCAAGTGCAGATATTGGCAGGGAGGAAATGAAAGACCATGAAAAGAAAGGGGAATGGGGAGGGGGGAGAGTCCTCTCCTGTGGTCTCTCTCTTATACGCAACGTTGAGGGTAGGTTTCTGCCGATACGGAGAAAGTTCCGTTCACTAAACGTTCACC
The DNA here is from genome assembly GCF_000735355.1 of Buttiauxella agrestis ATCC 33320. GTDB lineage: Bacteria > Pseudomonadota > Gammaproteobacteria > Enterobacterales > Enterobacteriaceae > Buttiauxella > Buttiauxella agrestis. Next base: position 145,005 of record NZ_JMPI01000030.1, on the reverse strand, counting down.
GTTAACAGCGGCTGCAGAGATAACCAGACGTTCGGGTGAACGGAAAAACACCTCATCTTCTAAATCTCACCCTGACAAAATTGCCAGGGTGAATTGTATCTATAAGAGAAAGTCCCCCGAGGGTGAGGGGCAAACTACTGCGCGGTTGCCGGAGCGGGCTTCGTCGCCTCAGTCACCGGACCAGGCGTTGCCGAAGGCAATTTGTCTGGCGTCGAATCACATGGCTTTTCAGTGCCGCATAGCAAATCGAGCATTTTTAGCGTCACACCGTTAGTCCAGCCGAAACCATCTTGTAACGGATATTCGCCGCCACCGCCGCCCGTACCGGTAGAAGAGACATCATATTTCTCCACCAGTTTTTTCTCCCGGTTGTAGGTATGCTGCACGTTTGTCAGGAACCGCCAGCTCACTTCCATGGCTAAATCCTGGTGCCCGTAGTTTTGCAAACCTTCGGTTGCTACCCATTGCAGCGGTGCCCAGCCATTTGGCGCATCCCATTGCTGGCCAGTTTTCAGGTTGGTGGTGGCAAGGCCGCCAGCTTTCAGTAACTGCGCCCGGGTAATGGTTGCCATTTTGTCGGCGTGTTCTTTCGATGCTGAATGTACATACAGCGGGAATAGCGACGCGGCAGTCAGCTGTGAACGAACTGCGTTAGTTTTCAGGTCATAATCCGCGTACCAGCCTTGTTTCGTATTCCACAGATGCTTTTCCATGGCTTTCTGGCGAGCATCAGCCAGTTGCTGATATTGTGCTGCGGCATTGCCGTCTTTCGCCACACTGCTGGCGTGAGCAAGCGTTTTTTCCATCTGGAATAACAGCGCATTCAAATCGACTGGCACAATCGAGGTGGTGCGAATCGAGCCCAGTTGTTCCGGGTTATCCATCCAGCGCGAGCTGAAATCCCAACCGGACGCGGCGGCAGCACGCAAATCACGGTAGATTTCCGTCGCAGGGCGATTCGGGTTGTTTTTCGCCGTCGTCACATCGTCGAGATACGATTCAGTACGCGGTGTATCGCGGTCATCCCAGTAACGGTTCAGCACCGAACCATCTTTGAGTTTTACCACTCGCAGGTTCTGCGCACCAGGTTCCAGCGCATCGCTGCCCTGCATCCAGTAGGCGTACTCTTTTTTCAACTGCGGCAGGTAAGTGGTGTACGTGTCATCGCCATTGTGGCTGGCGAGCAGTTTGACCATAAAGGCGAAGAACGGCGGTTGCGAGCGGCTCAGATAATAGCTGCGGTTGCCGTTGGGAATATGCCCCCAGGCGTCAATTTCATGGGCGAAGTTATCGACCATATCCTGCACTTTGTCCCAGTGGTCGCTTTCCGCAAGCCCAAGCATCGTAAAGTAGCTGTCCCAATAATAGACTTCACGAAAACGCCCACCCGGAACCACATACGGCTTCGGCAGCGGCAGCAAAGAATCCCATTTGCTCGCGCTATCTGTAGTGCGCGTCAGCACCGGCCACAGGCTGTCGATATGTTCACGCAACGACTGGCCTTCTGGCGGAACATATTTGTCACCTTCTTTCGGCAGCACAAAATTCACATTCACAAAGTGGCGCAAATCGAAGCCCGACTGGTTTCGTTGCATCCGGTAATCGGCGAGGATCATCAGCGGATCGTTTTTCGGCACCGCATCGGCAAAGGTCTTCTGGTCAGGGAACAGCTTTGCTGTCTGGACATCGGTAAACAATGGGCCAAGCAGAACATCAGGCGGTTGCGGCAGGGGTTGTACACTCTCATCGGCTGTTGCTGGCAGGGTAAAACTCACGAAGGCACAACCGATAGCTATTTGAATCGCAATAAATAAAGTGCGAGGACGGCGCAAAACAGGAATCGTCATTTATTTTTCTCCTTTTCAGGTTCGCGTGAAATTTTCGCGATCAACCCTATGAAAACCTTAGACGATTTTCCGGGCTGTGGAAGGAGAGAAGTCGCAACTTGCAACAAAGCAGATAATTTACCTGTACACGCCTGCTTGCCAGCTAGTGATGCGCAGTGAGGGGGAGAAGACTAATTTGCCCTGGTTGCAGAGGGCGCATAACCAAATTTTTTCTTAAACGCTTTACTGAAATGGAACGAGTCAAAGAAATTGAGCAGATCCGCGACCTGGTTCACGCTGTAACTCCCCTGGCGTAGCAGCGAAAGCGCCAATTCCAGACGCGCATCGAGGTAATACTCTTTTGGCCCTTTTCCGGTGTATTTCAGGAATAACCGCCGCAAGTATTGTTCGCTGCACTGCATCCACTCCGCCATTTGCGTGACCGTCCAACGCTGCTGGATATCGGTGTGAATGAGCGAGAGCAATTTTTCAATTTGAATCAGCTGTTTATCTTTGGTGCCCGTTTGCACTATCAGGCAAACCCATTGATAAATTAATTTAGTGATAAATGCCACGGCGAGGTTTTTATTTAATGAAATCTCGCTACAGATTAATTCTGTAACTTCGACTAATTCCTTATTAAAAATGTCGCCATTATAAATAATGGCCTGCTGGGATAATGGAATTTCCATCGCGCCGGTAGGGATAAACTCCATCCAGTACTGTTCCCAAATTAAACCCTCACAGTGGTAAGACTTTATATCGGTGGGTTTTAGGAATATGACGCAGTTGCCATTCAACGTAATGTGTGAATTGTTCTTCAGAAATATCCTTCCACTGCCCTGAAGGGTATAGACCGCCACCCATGAATTTTCAATCAACGGTTTCTTTTTGTCTCTTGGCCAGACAACCTGGTAATTCTCATCAGCCAGTGTGTGCCATAGAGAGATAAGTGATATCCCGCTTGAGATCACATTTTCATCAATAACCAGCGGGATATTGTAAGTTGTTTCGTTTTTTACATCCCAGAGGTGTGTTTTTCCATTCATTTAATTTCCCCGCCAGGGTTTCATGATGATAACGCGTGCCAGAAATTTAACAGATTCTGACTGCACCGCGAAAAATCTATATCTTAAACAGCCTATGACCTGACACAAGCGTAATTCCCTACAGACCTTCACGCGTCGGGACATAATGATAATAAGGGCAGTAAGATGAATATTCAGCAAATTGTCACCTTTTTTGCTTTTACCCTACTGGTGGCATTAATAACATGGTGGAAGCTGCGAAAAGCCGACACCAGATCGCAACAAGGTTATTTCCTCGCGGGGCGATCGTTAAAAGCGCCGGTGATTGCCGCCTCGCTGATGCTAACCAATCTTTCAACTGAACAGTTAGTCGGGTTGAGCGGACAGGCCTATCGCAATGGCATGTCGGTTATGGCGTGGGAGGTTATCTCTGCTATCCCCCTTATCTTCCTGGCGCTCATTTTTTTACCGAAGTATTTGCAGCGCGGGATAGCCACAATCCCCGATTTCATTGAGGAGCGTTTTGACAAAACCACGCGCATCATCGTGGACTGCTGTTTTCTGATTGCCACAGGCGTCTGCTTCCTGCCGACAGTCCTTTACTCTGGCGCGCTGGCGCTAAACAGCTTGTTCCATGTGGGCGAATCGCTGGGTATTTCTCAAGGGAGCGCGATGTGGCTGATGGTGGTCTTGTTGGGGCTGGCAGGCATTGCCTATGCCGTGGTTGGTGGGTTGCGTGCTATTGCTATTGCGGATGTCATTAACGGCATCGGGCTAGTGATTGGCGGCTTGATGGTACCGTTCTTCGGGTTAATGGCGATGGGTAACGGGAGCGTGCTGCGTGGTATCGAGCAGCTCACCACGGTCCATAGCGAGAAACTTAACTCAATCGGGGGAAGCCACGATCCGGTGCCCATCGGTGCCGCGCTCACAGGTTTAATTCTGGTAAACACATTTTACTGGTGTACTAATCAGGGCATTGTGCAGCGTACTCTGGCGTCTAAAAGCCTTGCCGAAGGGCAAAAGGGCGCGCTGTTAACGGCGGTGCTGAAAATGCTCGACCCGCTGATTCTTGTGCTGCCAGGGCTTATTGCTTTCCATCTGTTCCAGGACTTACCCAAGCACGACATGGCGTATCCGGCCTTAGTGAATAAAGTTATGCCGCTTCCGCTGGTCGGCTTCTTTGGCGCGGTGTTGTTCGGTGCAATCATCAGTACTTTCAACGGCTTTTTGAACAGTGCGAGTACCTTGTTTAGCCTCGGCATTTACAACCGCATCATTAACCAGAGTGCGACATCAGAACAGTTGGTGCGCGTCGGCCGCAAATTTGGACTCGCTATCGCCCTGGTTTCGGTGCTGGTCGCGCCGTGGATTGCTAACGCGCCAGAAGGTTTGTATAGCTGGATGAAACAGCTTAACGGTATCTACAACGTGCCATTGGTGACGATTGTCATCATGGGGTTCTTCTTCCCCCGTATTCCGGCTATCGCCGCGAAAGCCGCGCTATTGTTTGGTATTTGTAGCTATATCATTATCAACTATGTGGTTTCGTTCGATATTCACTTCCTGTACGTATTGTTCTTCACGTTCTGCATCAACGTGCTGTTGATGCTGGCTATCGGGGTCGTCAAACCGCGCGCAACGCCATTTAAATTCCAGGATGCTTTCGCCGTCGATATGGTGCCATGGCGCAACGCCAAAATTGCCTCGGTGGGGGTGTTGTTTGCCATGATCGGCGTTTACGCAGGGCTCGCACAATTTGGCGGCTACCAGACACAATTCATCACAATCATCAGTTATGTGATTGTCGCCGCGGTGGTGGTTTACCTGATTTACAGTAGCTGGCGGTCGCGTCAGGACTCCCGTGTTGTCTATTCTTCTGCACCTGAGGATAAGTAATGGAACGCCCTAATATCTTATTGATCATGACCGATACCCAGGCCACCAATATGGTGGGCTGCTACAGCGGTAAAGCGCTAAACACCCATAACATTGATAGCCTGGCCGAGGAGGGGATTCGTTTTAATTCGGCATACACCTGCGCTCCGGTTTGCACTCCCGCGCGCGCCGGGCTGTTCACGGGTATCTATTCAAACCAGTCGGGGCCGTGGACTAACAATGTCGCACCAGGCAAAAACATTTCCACTATGGGCCGCTATTTTAAAGATGCAGGCTACAAAACTTGTTACATCGGCAAATGGCATCTCGACGGACATGACTACTTTGGCACCGGGATCTGCCCGCCGGAGTGGGATGAAGACTATTGGTTTGACGGCGCAAATTATCTCGCGGAACTAACGGATAAAGAGATTGGCCTGTGGCGTAATGGTTTAAACAACGTGGCCGATTTGGTTGAAAACAGTATTGATAAGACCTTTACCTGGGCGCATCGCATCAGTAATCGGGCGATTGATTTCCTTGAGCAGCCGCAGCGCAACGCAGAACCGTTCCTGATGGTTGTCTCTTATGACGAGCCGCATCATCCGTTTACGTGTCCGGTCGAATATCTTGAGAAATATGAAGATTTTCATTACGACCTTGGCGCGAAAGCGTTCGATAACTTAGCCAACAAGCCAGAGCATCACCGTTTATGGGCGCAGGCCATGCCTTCTCCAGTTGGCGCTGACGGGCATTACCATCATCCACTTTATTTCGCCTGCAATGATTTTGTCGATGATGAAATTGGCCGTGTGGTTGAAGCGCTGACGCCTGCGCAGCGTGAAAACACGTGGGTGGTTTATACCTCCGATCACGGCGAGATGATGGGCGCTCACAAGCTGATCAGTAAAGGCGCTGCGATGTACGACGATATTACCCGTATCCCGCTCATCATGCGTCCGCCCATTGGTACGCGGGAACCTGAGCAAATAGACACACCTGTTAGCCACGTTGATATCCTGCCAACGCTGATGAAATTGGCAGGTATTCATCAGCCGGATATTTTGCCAGGCGAGGACATGCTCGATATCGAAACCACACGCGGCGTGATGGTGGAGTTCAACCGCTACGAGATTGAACACGATAGTTTTGGCGGGTTTATTCCCGTACGTGGATGGGTGACGAACCATCACAAGTTGGTGCTGAACCTGTTTACCAGCGATGAACTGTACGACAGGCAAAATGACCCGGACGAATTGCATAATCTTATTGATCATCCCGACTACGCAGTTAAACGCGATGAGCTACACGATCAACTAATGGATTACATGGATAAAATTCGCGACCCATTCCGCAGCTATCAATGGTCGTGCCGCCCGTGGCGTAAGCAAGCGAAGCCGCGCTGGATGGGAGCATTCCGCCCGCGCCCGGAGGATGATTACTCCCCGGTCGTGCGGGATTACGATACCGGAATGCCAACGCAAGGCGTGAAAGTCGAAGAGAAGAAACAGAAGTTTTAACCATACATAGGGCTACGGAAGGCGGATAAACACAACGCTATCCGCCAGCCCTTTTCAGGGAACAGAAATGAAAATAGGCAGAGTGGGTGAAGCACCGGATTATCGCTTTTCACTGGCAAATGAACGCACTTTTCTGGCATGGATTCGCACTGCATTAGGGTTTCTGGCCGCAGGCGTTGGGCTCGATCAGCTCGCGCCCGATCTCGCCACGCCACTGGTGCGTGAAATAGTCGCCTTATTGCTGTGCCTGTTTGCCGGAGTGTTGGCGGTTTATGGTTATCTGCGCTGGCTGCGTAATGAAAAGGCGATGCGACTCAAGCAAGATTTACCCTATACCCGCAGCCTGAAAGCCATCAGCCTGGTGATGACCCTTGTTGCAGCGGCGGTGATGGTGATGGTGATTTATGGCCGATAGTCGCCTCCAACGGCGCATTGTTGACCCAGGGTTGCAGCCGGAACGCACGTCGCTTGCCTGGTTTCGCACGCTTCTTGGATACGGCGCATTACTCATCCTTGCGCTGCGTCACCACCGGCATCACTCAGGTAACTTTTTCTGGCTGACGTTTATCGTGCTTACCCTGGTGATGGTAGTCATTTATCGCTACGCCCGGCAACGCAATCTCATGGATATCGCCGTGTGCGACTTTTCAGACTCGCGCACGACGCGCGCTAAATTGCTTATCGCCCTTGCGGTATGCAGCCTGGCTTTACTCTTTGCTTCTGCACATGTTAGTCAGCTTGTGATGTTATGGGAGAAAATGTAATGCGTGGATGTCATGTGATGGCTAAACCGACAAGCTCACAGTGCAATATTCAGTGCCAGTACTGTTTCTATCTCGATAAACCACAGCAACCCTTAATGGATGACGCCACACTCGACACGTTTATTCGCCAGCATATCGCCGCGCAACCGGGTGATGTGGTGGAGTTTGCCTGGCAAGGAGGGGAGCCGACGCTTGCGGGAATCGCGTTTTATCAACGCGTGATGGCGCGGCAATTGCGCTACTGCGGGGGAAAGCGCATTCAAAACACTATCCAGACCAATGGCATTTTGCTTAATGATGCCTGGTGCCAATTCTTCAAAAAAAACGGCTGGTTGGTTGGGATCTCAATTGATGGCCCGGCGGATCTTCACGACTATTACCGACGTTCGCGCAGCGGAAAACCGACTCATCATCACGTTATCGCAGCCATCGAAAAGCTAAAAGCTCACCGTGTTGACTTCAATTTACTGGCAGTGATAAGCCAGCATAATAGCCAACAACCTGAGCGGTTATATCGCTACCTGAAAACGCTCGGCAGTGCATTTATACAATTTATTCCGTTGGTCGAACGAAGTGAAAAGGGCGCAGTCACGCCGGAATGTGTTTCACCCGCGCAATTTGGCACCTTCCTGAAACGCGTGTTTGATATTTGGGTACGGGAAGATGTTGGTCATATTTTTGTGCAGTTGTTCGATTCAACACTTGGCGTATGGAGCGGCCATCCTTCGCAAATGTGCAGTCTGAGCGAAACCTGCGGCCACGCCTTCGCATTAGAATCCAATGGCGATCTCTATCAGTGCGACCATTACGTTTACCCGGATGACAAGTTGGGAAATTTACATGACACACCGCTTCAGGCGCTCAATGACTCACATGCCGCCATTCGCTTTGGTGAAAACAAGCGCGATTTATTGCCTGCTGACTGCCGGGTCTGTACCGTCAAACCGTTATGCCACGGCGACTGCCCAAAGCATCGCTTCAGTGAAGGGAAAAGCTATCTTTGCAGCAGTTATCATGCATTTTTCACCCACAGTGCGCCGTACATGAAAATCATGAGCCAGCTTTTGGCTCAACGGCGTGCCCCCGCGGAACTGATGCCAATTTTAGGTCGCAGTAAACTTACCCCTGCGGATTAATCAACCAGGTTCCCGCTTTTTCGACCGATAACGTCATGTTTCGCGTTTGATTGCTATCACTTAACGTAATGGTGTAGTTCCCCATCGGTAATTGCAGGAAGCCATAACCGTTCGCGCCCGGTGTCACTTTTTGTTTTTCTCCGTTCACAGACAGCGTTTCGCCATCGTTCATGCGCACATAAATCCGCGCCATCATCCCGTCGGCGGCAGGAACTACGGTTTTCGCCGTGGCAGACTCGGCTTTGTCCTGGGAGGCAGTCTGTTCAACTTTCGCGCTTTCAGGACGCGAACCCGCAGAAAAATGGCCGCCAAAAATCACGGCACCAATGGCAATACCGGCCAGCAAACTCGCGCCCGTCAGCAGGGGTAATTTATAGCGCTTTTTAAACGGCGAGAGCGGCGTTATCTCCGCATCTTCGACGGCGACCAACATGGTACCCGGCTGTTTGAGCGGCGCGAGGCCATGAATATTCGTCAATGGGATTTCAGCCAGGGCGGCAAATTCCGCAATCGACTGCGGGCGGTCTTCCGGTTTCAGCGCCAGGGCGCAGTCAACGGCGTGTAACAGGCTGTGGGAATAACCTTCCGGGCGGTTTTTCGCAAGTTTAACGCACGGGTCCTGAATGGTGCGCGTCACGCTGGCCGGAGGGCAGGTGCCGGTAATCAGGGTATACAAAATGGCACCGAGCGCATAAATATCGGTCCACGGGCCGAGCTGGTTTTCGAGGTCGTCGGCATATTGCTCAAGCGGCGCGAAACCCGGGTTCAGCGGCGTTTTTATCTCTTCACCGCTCTCAGGATGAGTCCGGCGTGGCGCTCCCGCATTGAGCAACAGCGGCGCTCCGTTGTCCTGAATCTGAATGCTGCGTAGCGACAAATCGCGGTGAACAAACCCTTCGTCATGTAACGTTGCCAGCGCGCTGCACAACATTGGTAATATGCGGCGGATCCACGCATCGTTAATGACTTCGGGTTGCTGCTGATGCAACTCGGCAAGCGTCATTCCGCTGGAGTAGGTCGTTGCCGCATACGCGGTTTCGTTTTGCGTCCAGAAACTCAACACCTGCAACAGATTCGGGTGGTTAAACTGTGCCAGCAGACGCGCGGATTGCACAAAACGACTCATGCCGTTGTTGAACGCCTGGCTATCTTGCTTGCTGCGCAGCACCAGTTGCATGTTATCGCTGCGCACAGTCAGCGCTCGCGGCATAAACTCGTGGATCGTCACCGGGCGCTCGAGCTGGTGATCCCACGCTTTATACACCACGTTAGTGTGGGTGGACTCGGTGACTTGCTCAATCTCAAATTCGTCGAAGCGGAAACCAGGCGGCAGAGCGTCGGGAAGTTCTGGGTCGTAATCTTTATCAGTCATGATGGCCTTTCTCTGCACGAAATCGACGAAAAATCACAAATTACTTCTGGGCGCGCCATGCGCCAACCGCCGGGTCACGCAATTGCGGACGCAGGGAGTCAATCAATAGCAGCGTGATCGGGGTCTCCGGGGCAAGCCATGCCGACCAGACTTTGCGCACTTCATTCAAACGCGCCTGAATGCTCGATTCGTCTATCGTCATTTCACGAGAGACTTCCACCGCTACGGTGCCGGTCGCTTGCCAGCCATTTAACTCAGCGTTATAAGGCAAAATCATCCAGCTTTGCGGTGCATGTTCATTGCTCACGACCATGCGTTCGTTATTCAGGCTGGTGATAAGCAGGCTGTCTGAACTTGCGTCATTGCTTAATCCGCTCACCGGGAAACCGTGTACAAACGTCATTTCATGGCGTTTTTCACCATGCACGCCGCTTTGAATGATTTCGCTGCGACCGTTGAGCCAGCCGCCTTTTTCACATTTCCCGTTGGGGATAAACATTGCCGACGCGTTAGCATCGCCTTGCCAGAAGGTGCGCAAATGGCAGCCATCTTGCAGCGTAAACTCCTGCCATGGGGTGCGGTCTGCCAGCGGTGAGTTTTCATCGGTTCGCGGCGTGCTGTTGGGTTCGCTCGAAATATCAGGGGCGACAATCACCGCCCAGTCGCTGCTTTTGGTCGCGGTGCCGACGGCCAGCGTGTCGCCCTGCGGGCTTTCCAGCTTCCAGCTCACCAGTTGAACGGTGCTGCACTGGCTTTCCAGAAGCGTGCCGAGGCGCGGCATAAAAGTATTGAGTACCGTAGGTTTTTTATCGCCATTGGCCACAATTCGCAGCGGTAGCTCGGCGGCACACCAGCTTTGCGGGGTGTTATCAGCAACATTATCAATCCAGACATCCAGCTTTTGCGAGGGAGACTGGACGATACGATAATTCCCCGCCCACGCCGTGGAGGAAGCCAGCAGCAGCGCCAGACCCGAAAGCCAGAGTTTCATAAAAATCCTTGTTAGCCGAACAACTTAAACAAAAGTCATGACGTTAAACGTCAACGATTAATCAATAATCCACGTGCCGCTATTGGCGTTCTGGCAGGCTTTGCTGGCATCATCGACCGCAACACAGGTGGTTTTCCTGGCCGCTTTGCGTGGACGTGGGCGATCTTTTTTCAGCGTTTGCGCATATAGCTCGCTTTTCACCAGCGCACGCATCGGCACATAACCCAGCAATTCGGTTTTATCCAGCTCGGCAATCGCCAGCCAGTTATGTTCAACCTGGCCTAACACGGTATAACTTTGTCCGTTCTCAAGGGTGTTGATGACTTTCCCGCCAAAGTCCGGTTTGCTCATAATCGAGCCTGGATACAGCGCCCGATAGCTGGCGTTTACAGGGGTAAATTCAGTGGGAGCCGCCACCGCGTATCGGTGAGTCAGCGTAACGCCATTGATTTCACTGGTCACGATTGTATCGTCCGTCATTTTTGGCGGTGGCGCTTTACAACCCACGACTGTGGCCACAACAGCAAGGATCAACAGGCTTCGCAATTTCATCGTAACTTTCCCTGAAAAAATGGTTCAAACCTGGTCGCCGGCGGGGATGAAAAGGGCGAAAGTGAAAGCCAGGTATTTGAAGAAGTATTCACAACAGTTATACATGGTAACGTTAATTTTACATCGCTTGATTCACAATTCAATGGTGATGTAACTGATTGACATTATTAAATGTTAAGCCGGTCAAGAACAGCGCGTATCAGGTTAATTGACATGCTGAATAGTATGGCTATTTGGTCACCTGCCAGCCTATATTATGAAACAGGATTTCAACTTTAGGATAAATAATGACGATGGAACCGTTATTGCCCAATATCTGCGATTTTATCGCGCATGTTTCGCCACTCAATACCCTCCCTGCGGACGCGCAAAACGATATCGCACGCTCTATCAGCATCAGTTATCTGGCGGTGGGCGAAACACTGGCTTTTGATATTGCGGCGCGTGAACGTTACCTCTACATCGTCCGTACCGGTTCGCTTGAACAACGCTGGAGCGATGGCGTGCTGCGCGCCCGTCTGGGGCCGGAAGATTTATTTGGCTTCACCTTTCTTGAAGGCATTCCGGGTAATCCTGAGGATTGTTACAACGTCACGGCGATTGAAAACACGCTGCTGTACCAAATTCCCCACCGCGTTCTGAAACAGGTGCTGCACGCACATCCGCAGTACGCCACGCACTTTTCGATTAACGCCCATGACCGCCTGAATTCCGCGATGGACGTCGTCTGGAGCGACGAAGACAAAGGCATGTTTGTGCGCAAAGTTTCTGACCTTGCGAGCGGAACGGTGTCGGTCGTCGAAGCGTCCACCTCGATTCAGGAGACGGCGAAACAAATGCGCTGTGTCGATCGCTGTTCCACGGCGGTGATAATGGAAAATGACCACATCATCGGCATCATCAGCGATCGTGACATGACCCGGCGCGTGGTGGCCGAAGGGTTTGATATTACGCGCGCGGTCAAAGAGGTGATGACTGCCGCCCCGGTGACGGTTTCTTCAGGCGACCTGGTCATGCATGCCGTGTCACTGATGATGAGCCATGGCGTGAGCAGTTTGCCGGTGGTCGATAATCATCAACCCGTCGGCCTGCTGACCGCCTCACATCTGGTGCAGCATCATCGCGTGCAGGCCATTTTCCTGATTGAGCGCATTAGCCATTGCCAGTCGGTTGACGAATTAGCGGCCCTGCAAGTGGAGCGCCAGGCCATATTTGAAGCACTGGTGCAGGGCAACTTGCGCAGCGGCGTGGTCGAAATGGTGATGTCGATGCTGATGGACGCCTTCACGCGTCGGCTCATTGAACTCGCGCTCGTGGAATTTGGCGAGCCACCCTGTGAATTCTCCTGGGTCATCGCCGGGTCGCACGCCCGCAACGAAGTGCACGTTCATTCTGACCAGGATAGCGCAATTATTTTGCCGGACGGCACCGGCCTTGAAGAGCAAATGTGGTTTTTGCGCTTTGCGAGAAGCGTCTGCCTGGGGCTTGATCAATGCGGTTATCCGCTCTGTACCGGGAATTTTATGGCGTCAGAAAGACGCTGGTGCCAACCGCTGTCGGTGTGGCTGGCCTGCATTCGCAAATGGGTGACGAACCCGGAATATACCCAATTATTAAATGCCACGGTGTTTCTGGAAACGCGTGCTTTCTACGGCAACACCTGGCTACATGACGCATTCCAGCAGGCTTTGTTAACCGAGATTGCCGCGCATCCAGGCTTCTTGCGCTCGCTCACGCGCGATGCCACCAGTACTTCGCCACCGTTGGGCATCTTCAATAATCTGGTGCTGGAAAAAAGCGGAAACGACAGCAAAACCCTGAACATCAAACGCTACGCCTTAACGCTGATTATTGACCTGTCACGCATTTATGCGCTGGCAGCCGGATGCAGTGAAACCCATACCGAAGCGCGTTTTTACGCTGCAAGAGACAAAGGACTGATGTCCGCAGAAGGCTGCACCGACATCATTGATGCCTTCCGTTTTTTAACCCGTCAGCGTTTTAACCATCAGCTTTCGCAGTTGCGCAAAGGGCTGGCACCAGACAACCACATCGACCCGCACGAGTTCGGCAGCTTTGAGCGTAAACATCTAAAAGACGCGTTTCGCATTATTGCCCGCCAGCAAGAACTGGCCCGCATGCTGTTTGTGAAGGGATAACGATGGGCCTTTTGTCACGAATTTTCCCGCCATCACTCACTCAGCAAGTTGAGTCGCAACACAAGAGATGGCGCAACATCCCAGGGCTGAGTCCGGCACTGCAACAGCTATTGGCGACACCTGTACCGAACTTCACCGCAGACGTTTTTAGCGTCCCGTGGCTGGCTTTTGACTTTGAAACCAGCGGCCTTGATGCGAATCAGGACCGGATCTTGTCGATAGGCAGCGTGATGGTGCAAAGCGGCCAAATTTTGTTGGCGAGTGCGCAGCACCAGTACATTTCCAGTGATCCGCAGGTCAATGCGCACAGCGCGGTCATCAATCACATCACGCCGGAAATGCTGCGTGATGGCGAAGCGCTTGATGAGGCGATGGAAACGTTATTCCTGCGCCTCGCCGGGCGCGTGGCTGTGGTGCATGGGAAAATGGTGGAAAGGGCGTTTATCAATGCCTGGCTGCAAACCCGTTACGGTGCAGAAGACCTGCCGATTCTGTGGATAGACACGCTGGAGATTGAGCGGCGATATCAGCAGGCCAGGAGACAAATGCAAAATGATTTGCGGCTTTCCAGTCTTCGCCGCGAATACCGGCTTCCCGATTACCCGGCGCACCATGCGCTGTGTGACGCGGTGGCGACCGCCGAGCTTGCGCTGGTGCAACTCCAGCCGCAGCGACAGGCTCGCGCTCAGGGGAAATGTTGGCCGCTGAACGCGTGTCTGTGCGGTTAAGAGGCTGAATTAATCACGCCTGCACGACGCAGAATATTGCCAATCTCAACTTTCATTTCTTCGGTCAACGGCGTCGCGGGTGCCAGCGAATGCACCGGAATATTCACTCCGGTTAATTTAATGGCATATTTCACCGCGTTGTAAAACGGCAAATCCGTACTGTAAAGCGACGGGATCCATGAAAGTGATTGCTGTAATTCAATGGCGCGGGAGAGATCTTGTTTACGCCAGGCGTCTAAAATCCCGCAGGTCAGTTGCGGCGCAAAGTTGGCACTGGCGGGAATGCAGCCATCGCCCCCGAGAATCAACGTCCCAAGCAAATACTCATCATAACCGGCAAAAACAGCGAAGTCGGGGCGCTCAGGCTTCACCGCGTGCAGGGTTTCACGAATATGCGAGAGGGTATCGACGGTATCTTTCAGACCGACAATATTCGGGCAGCTTAACGCCAGTTCGCGGATGACATTCACCGGAATAGATTGGCCGGTAAGCGCCGGGAAGTTATACAGAAGAATCGGCAACTCGAGTGCGCTGGCAATGGTTTTATAATGGCGCAACAGATTCGCTTCACTCAGCGGGTTGTACCACGGGTTGACCACCACGACGCCACTGGCACCAACCTTTTGCGCATGCAGCCCGGCGTCAATGGTTTGCTGCGTGCCGCAGTGGGCGATGCCAATCAAAACCGGCTTTCTGCCAGCGACTTTCTTCACGCAAAATTCTGCTACCTGAGCACGTTGCGCTTCAGACATATGCGCAAATTCCCCGGCACTGCCTAAAAAAAACAGGCCGTTAATCGGAGAGGCGACCAGGTGCTCAATAAGTAACGCCTGCGCGGTGCCATCAAATTCACCATGCTCATCAAATAAGGTAGGAACGGGGGGAATAACACCACTAAAACGAGGCTGATTCATTCACTTCTCCTCTGGGGGTAAATTAATTGTTCGTTGATTTAATTAGCGAATACCTTCAATTGTAGCGGAACAAAAAAATCTGTACGCCTGCCATGTCTCATTATCGGACTGTCGTTTCAGTTTGCGGTTTTTCCGGGCCATTAGAGGGGAACAGCGGATTGCGCTGATTAATGCGGTTGGTAAAATTGGCGGGTTATGAAGCTTTTCATTATTATTGTGCGCCGGAAGTCGTGATGGCCCGGCGCAGTTTGCAGGTATTAGTGTTCAAGCATCTCGTGGACAACCTGATTTTTGCTTAACGAGTACTCGTAAAAAGTCGGCCAGTTGTCCATCTCTTTCAATAGCGACTCTTGTGAGTCATTGCCCATGAAAATATGGAAGTGTTCAGATTTACGCGGGCCAATAATATGATCGCTAAACTGCACGTATTTCGGTGCTTTTGACTGACTGTCTTTGCACTCAAACAAATAGCGCACGCCTTTTTTCCCGGAGGTATAATTCAGAATTTTAAAGCCCGAATAATCGTACTTGCAGGCATTAACCGTTTTACCCACATGAAATTCAATCACATTGTTTTCAATACCAATGGTATCAATATCCGTCGCATAACCTTTCTTATAATACTCTTTGTACTGCGCCGCTGTTTTGCTGCCATCTTTCTGCGCTTTTTTCTCCATCACCGGATCTAAATCGCCGTTTAACAGGTACGGATTAACTGACTGCCACATGCCATCCCAGTCGGTGAGGGCGCGATCTTTAACCTGTTGATTCTCAAAAACGCCTTCGCTGGCTTTCTTTTCTGCGTCTGTAAGAGGCGTTCCGTGCGAATGCCCGTGTGCCAGAGCGCTGGTACTACTGAGCAAAATGCCCAGGCCGAGAATGGCAGTGGGGAAGCGTGATGTCATAAAAACTCCAGAGAAAATCATGAATGTGTGACTATGTTATAACATAACATTTCTGGAGTGCAATAGAGTGGTTAAATAAGCAGGAATACCTGTAGAAACATCATGTAAAACCGGTTTTGTTAGTTCAGGGGACTTTCTATACTCGGAACCTAAGGTAGAACTGAACACAGAATCTAACTCTGGCAACATGAAGTCATAGCACTGTACTAAATCCAACTTTGCGCGTGATAACTCAAGCAGCAGATTGTCCGCCTTTTGTTTGAAGACAATTTTTTCAACCAGTTTGGGGATGTTTTTAACATTTACTTTTTTCATTATCGAACGTTTATGTGCGCTAATGGTTTTAACGGATAATGCCGACATTTCCGCGATATAACACAAGCTATTACCCTGGAGCAATAAGCTTAAAACGTGACTTTCCATCGATGTTAATAGCGCTCTTTTAATCGGTTGGTTAATCCGAGATCTATTTTTAACATCCCCTTTATTAATCATATTGATGAGTGCGTTACATACACCTGGTGTTGCATTTCTGCTGATGAAGTGGATTGTGCAAATTGTCGAAAGGTAATTTATTAATTTTTTGTCAAAAAGCCTCCTGTCTTCTATGTTTTCCATCATGAAAATAATAGTGCTTACTTGATCAAGATTAATATCCAGGTTTATTTTGGGTAAATATTTTATGTCAACGATAATTATTGTTCTGCGGTTTACACAGTCGCTTATTGCAGAATTAAAAATACTGCGTATACCGAATTCAAAAAAACTATCATTGCTCAATAGGATAAAAGCCATTGCATTTCTCTTTGGGGTGTTCGAATTGTTAACTATCTAAAATGGGATGTTATGAATGCGCATGTTTAGGGCTATGCAAAAGATGATGTTATTTTTAAAATAAGAAATACTAAAATCTATCTGGCAAGGAGTTAATTTTATTTAGTATGCCATTCTTAATTGAAATGTACTCACCATCATTTAGTTTCTTTAGAATATCCATTACCCGACTACGGGATAACATGCTGCGGTTAGTAATGAATTTCACAGCCGTTGTGGAGTAACGTTCCTCAACGGATAACAACATCAATAAATTCAAGTGATGTTTTATAATGTGATAGGCATCACGGCCAATCAGGTTCATATCTCTTTCAACATAAACTTTAATTATCTTACCAAGAACAATCACAACTTCATGCCACAATCCTTCCTGCTCAATAATTCTTAATGCAGATTCCCAGGGAACAACTTTGGCACTTAGCTTGCTATGAGCAAAAAGGATGACATCGGGATTATATGAAACCATCACCAGACCAAAGATTGCAGGAGCTAAACTCTCTTGCATTAACAGGCGATCATTTTGCCGATAAAAGCCAAAGGCACCTGATTCTATTAGCAATATATTTTGTTCGTTGTTTTTGAAATCAAAAAAAGCTTCATTCTTTTTGTAGGTGTGATTTTCACCTATATCTTTCATCGCAGTAAAAAGCCTTTCTACTGCAGTGGTATATTCCGTTTCTATATCCATTAAATTTTTGAATATTGTTTCCATAGAGTCCCCACTAAGTTAGCCGTCTCGGCAGTGAACTTCTCGTCAATAACTATAGCTTATATTTAATTTGAGATATATCTAGTGGTTTTATAGTCTAAGGGGAATGGCTTGAGGTATTTTATCAGACATTCAGTCCAGTATCGGACTGTTGATCCAATAAAAGGCATGGGTACCAGTGGCGCATTACATTAAAGGTACGGTTCTAAAATGTGCGTGAAGATTTATTTTGCGGGCCTGAAACATATATTTGATATAATTTTCTATTAAAGCTTTGTTGTCGCTCAAATATCTCTCATTTTCATTCGTCAATATGCTTTGTACTTAATAGTCTTTACCAGGCGAAGAAAAGAGGGCAACATGTTGTCATCCTGAACGCTGGCAAATCCAACTAATAACCCTTTTGATTTCTGCGCATTAAAATAGTAGCGCGATAGTGGCCTGACCAGAATACCTTCGACATTCGCGAGTTTCGCAATGTGGATATCGTCTGCTGCGGCGGGAAGCTGAATGATCAAATGTAACCCCGCATTGCTGTTGTAATAGCCGAGATATTCTTCCCCTAAATGCCGCTTAATTAACTCGACCAGTTGGTTGCGTCGTTTGCTATATAACTGGCGCATTTTGCGGATATGCGCGGCGTAATAACCTTCGCGGATAAACTCCGCAAGTGCCGCCTGAATCACCTGATGACCGCTGCGATATAACTCGTTGTGAACTTTTTTCAGCGGAGCGGCGAGCACGTTGGGCAATACCACATAACCCAGGCGCAGTGCAGGGTAGAGCGTTTTACTAAACGTGCCGATGTAAATGACCGGACTGTTTTCTTCAAGCCCCTGAAGCGATGGAATCGGCTGGCCGGAAAAACGAAATTCACTGTCGTAATCATCTTCAACAATCCAGCTCTGGAATTCCCTTGCCTGCGAAAGTAATAACTGGCGGCGCGGCAGGCTCATCACAGAACCCAGCGGATACTGATGCGATGGCGTAACAAAGATTAATTTTGGCTTTTCATCGGCATTGGCCTGCGGCATTAATCCCTGATCGTCGACATCCAGCGCCGAAATATTCACCGCATTCATGCGCAGAATATTTTTAATTCCCCAGTAGCCGGGTTCTTCAATCCACGCATTGTCGCCAGGATCACACAGCGTGCGGGTGACTAAATCCAGTGCCTGGTGGATCCCTTCGGTAATGAGAATCTGATCGGTGGTGCATTTTACGCCGCGCGCGGTGCGCAGATAATCCGAGAGCGCAGATTTTAACTCCTCCAGCCCGGATGCGGCGTCGTAAGTCAGATATTCAGGATTCGGGCGTCTGGCGACACGGTCGTAGATTTTCTTAAACGTACGATGCGGAAAGCTTTCGACATCCGGCACGCCGGGAATGAAATCGCCCCATTGCGCCGGGCTGGCGCTGGCGTTTTCCAGCAATTCAAGGCAGCGCAGGGAAAGACTGGCGCGGTCTTCTGGTACCGTGGCTGGCACCGTGCGTGCGGCCTGCGTATTCAGGTTGTCGAGCACGCTTTCGGTGACAAACGTGCCGCTGCTGGTGCGCGTTGAAATATACCCTTCGGCCTGTAATTGCTCATACACACGTAGCACGGTGTTACGCGAAAGCGATAATTCATTGGCCAAATCGCGGGTCGGCGGCATTCGCGCCGCAGGACGCAAACTTCCCTCAAGAATACAATTACATATCGCGGCATAAAGTTTCTTATGCAGTTTCTCAGCAGGGGTCTGGAGAAATGCCTGCTTGATCACATCTACGGTAAGTGAACGCATTTGGATCCTATGAATAAAACGATTTGGCTCTCGATTCAGGTACCAGATACTGTCTAAATGAAATTCGACAATCAACCTGTAAATCTGAATTTCGTGTGAGGGATAAAAAAATGAGCAATAACGAACTCCACCAACGTCGCCTGTCCGCTACTCCGCGTGGCGTGGGCGTGATGTGTAATTTCTTTGCGCAAACGGCTGAAAACAGCACCATTACCGATGTCGAAGGGAAGCAATATATCGATTTTGCTGCGGGCATTGCGGTGCTCAATACTGGCCATCGCCACCCGCGCCTGGTTCAGGCCATCGAACAGCAGCTTCATGCGTTTACCCACACCGCTTATCAGATTGTCCCTTACGAAAGTTATGTCGCGCTGGCGGAAAAAATTAACGCAGCGGCCCCGATTGTTGGCCCTAAGAAAACGGCGTTTTTCACCACCGGCGCTGAAGCCGTTGAAAATGCCGTGAAAATCGCTCGAGCCCATACCGGTCGCCCAGGCGTGATTGCTTTTAGCGGCGGATTCCATGGCCGCACCTATATGACGATGGCGCTGACGGGCAAAGTGGCTCCCTATAAAATTGGCTTTGGCCCATTCCCTGGCTCCGTATTCCATGCGCCGTATCCGTCTGAGCTCAGTGGTATTTCCACCGAAGATGCGGTGAAAGCCATCGATCGCCTGTTCAAATCTGACATTGAAGCGACGCAAGTTGCCGCGATTATCTTCGAGCCGGTCCAGGGCGAAGGCGGTTTTAACGTAGCTCCGCCTGAATTTGTGGCGGCTATTCGCGAGATTTGTAACTCCCACGGCATCGTGATGATTGCCGACGAAGTGCAAAGCGGTTTTGCCCGTACCGGCAAAATGTTTGCCATGAACCACTATTCCCATCAGCCCGATTTGATGACGATGGCGAAAAGCCTGGCAGGCGGGATGCCGTTATCCGGCGTGGTCGGCAAAGCAGAAATCATGGATGCGCCAGCGCCGGGCGGACTAGGGGGAACCTACGCCGGGAACCCGCTTGCCGTTGCTTCGGCTCACGCGGTGCTGGATGTCATTGCGGACGAAAAACTCTGTTTACGGGCGCAAACACTGGGCGAGCGCCTGACTTCACGGCTGCGTGAAATCACCGCCACATGCCCTGCGCTGGTAGAAATCCGTGGTCTGGGTTCGATGGTTGCGGCTGAGTTTTACGACCCGGCAACCGGAGAACCGTCTGCGGCCGTCGCGCAGCAAGTGCAAAAACGTGCGTTAGAGCAAGGCTTGCTGCTGCTGACCTGCGGGCAAAATGGCAACGTGATTCGCTTCTTGTACCCGCTGACGATTCCCGATGCGCAGTTCGATCAGGCGCTGGATATCATTAAAACTGCGACGCAGATGTGAGACTCAAAATGATCAATTTGAAAAATAACGATTTGCTGCGTGATGCCTGCCTGATTGCAGGGGAATGGAGTCATGCGCAGTCGGGTAAAACCATGCCGGTAGTGAATGCTGCCACCGGGGAAAAAATAGCGGATGTGCCTTTAATGGCGCAGGTCGAAACGCAACGCGCCATTGAGGCTGCTGAAGCTGCGCAAAAAGAGTGGAAGACACAAACGGCGGCCAGTCGCGCCAAAATTCTCCACAGTTGGGTGAACCTGATTCAGGAAAACAGCGAAGATCTGGCGCGGCTGATGACTCTGGAGGGCGGCAAACCGCTGGCTGAGGCGCGAGGTGAAATCAACTACGCCGCCTCGTTTATTACCTGGTTTGCGGAAGAGGCCAAAAGAGTGGACGGCGTTCTGTTACAGCCAACGGCGGCGGATCAACGTTTTATCGTCTCGAAACAACCGGTCGGCGTTTGCGCGGCAATTACACCGTGGAATTTCCCGGCGGCGATGATCACCCGCAAAGTCGCGCCAGCACTTGCCGCAGGCTGCGCGATTATCGTAAAACCCGCGGAGCAAACCCCGCTGACCGCGCTGGCGCTGGCAAAACTGGCCGAGCTGGCGGGCTTGCCGCAAGGGTTGTTGCAGGTAATCACAGGGGACGCCAAAGAAATTGGCGGTGAACTGTGCCGCAACGCGACGGTTCGTAAACTGAGTTTTACCGGCTCCACGGACACCGGGCGTTTGTTAATGGCGCAGTGCGCGCCGACCATCAAAAAATTGTCGCTGGAGTTAGGGGGCAATGCGCCCGTTATCGTCTTCGATGACGCCGATATTGAGCTGGCCGTGAAAGGCATTATGGCGTCGAAATTCCGCAATAGCGGGCAGACGTGCGTGTGTGCGAACCGAATTTATGTGCAAAGCGGGATATATCAGGCACTCAGCGCGGAACTGGTCAAAGCGGTGGAAGCGCTAAAGGTCGGCAACGGCATGGATGACGGCGTCACTCAAGGGCCGCTAATCAATGCCAAAGCGATTGAGAAGGTGGAACTCCATATTCATGACGCGGTAGAAAAGGGTGCAACAGTATTAACCGGCGGCCACAAACACGCGTTAGGCGGAAACTTTTTCGCGCCGACGGTGGTGGCGAATGTCACGCAGAATATGCGCTTTGCGAAAGAAGAAACCTTCGGGCCAGTTGCGCCGCTATTTAAATTTGAAACCGATGCCGAAGCGGTTAATTACGCCAACGACACCGAATTTGGTTTAGCCGCTTATATCTTCACTCAGGATGCAAAACGCCAATGGCTCATCCCAGAGGCCCTGGAATATGGCATGGTTGGCGTCAATACCGGGCTGATTTCTAATGAAGTTGCACCGTTTGGCGGGATTAAACAGTCCGGCCTGGGGCGAGAAGGTTCACGTTTTGGCATAGATGAGTATCTGGAGATGAAGTATGTCTGCGTAAAACTCTGACTTTGTAAAATGGTGGATGACGCTTCGCTTATCCACCCTACAATTCATCGCGCCATAGCCTTTCGTAGGTCGGATAAGCGAAGCGTCATCCGACAAAATCCCACCTGTTAAAAATCCCGCCAAAATCTTTAACAATTATGTGACATTGAACGTATACATATAACATATTATGTTTTATAAAATACACACACTGCCTGCCCTTATGCCACATAAAGAGAAAAGATATGGAACAGACGACAGACAAAGAAAATCTTCAACATCAGCCAGTTAAAGGCGAGCAATTCAACCGCTCGATAGGGCTGATGTCTAACTTCGCATTGGGATTCACTTATCTTTCGCCGCTGACTGCGGTGTATTCGCTGTTCGCCCTCGCGGTGACGCTGGCAGGGCCACCGGCAATCTGGTGGATTTTAATTGTTGCCTGCGGTCAATTGCTGGTGGCATTAGTCTTCGGCGAAGTGGCTTCGCAATATCCGATTACTGGCGGTTTATATCCGTGGGCGAGAAGATTGTGGGGTAAAAAATATGCCTGGATTGCCGCGTGGATTTATCTCTGGGCATTAGTAGTGACCATCACTTCCATTGCCGAATATACCGCTACCTTTGTTGCGTCATTGTTTCACTACGCGACCAGCGCGGGCAACATGATGCTGACTTCCGTCGTCCTGCTGTTGATTATGATGGGGGTCAATATGTCCGGGACCAAAAACTTAGCCCGCGTCGCTAAAATTGGTTTCTGGTGCGAAATTGTCAGCGTGATTGCGCTGGGTATTTACCTGTTAATTTTCCACCGCGCCCAGCCGTTCTCCGTGGTATTTGATTCCATGGGCGTGCTCTCCGCAGACGGCAATTACACCACCGCGTTTATGTCCGCATCGTTAATGGGCTTGTTTATGTTCTTTGGCTTTGAAGCCTGCGGCAATGTGGCGGAAGAAGTTAAAAACCCAGGCAAGAAGATTCCAGTGGCGATGATTTTAAGTATCGTGTTTGGGGCTATTTCAGCGGTTATCTCAATCATGGGGTATTTACTCTCTTCACCCGACTTGCAGGATATTGTTAACGGCAAAATCGCAGACCCGATCCCGGCCATACTTAACCAGGCGCTGGGTGAAACCGGGGCGACAATATTTATCGTTGTCGCTGTTATCGCCATGCTGTCTTGTATTCTTTCTTTGCAAGCCGCATTGAGCCGCCTGATCTTCTCTTTCTCCCGCGATAACATGCTGCCGGGCAGCGAGTGGATGTCGAAGATTTCCAAACACAGCGTGCCGGATAACGCGATGATGGTGAGCTGCTTATTGCCGGTGATTATTTGTGTCTGGGTTTACTTCCAGCCGGATAGCCTGGCGCGAATCACAGCCTTTGCGGTCATCGGTATCTATATTTCATTCCAGATGGTGGTGCTGGCGGCATTGCGTCAACGCCTGAAAGGCTGGAAACCAGCAGGGGAATGGACGGTCGGTTCATGGGGAATTATCGTCAATGTGCTGGCGCTGGCTTATGGTTTGTGCGGGATTTGGTTACTGGCACAACCGGCGGCAGGCGAGAGTTTTGTGGATCGCTGGACGGTATTAGTCGGGCTGGCGATTGTGATCATTTCCGGTCTGCTTTACATGTTTATCACTAAACCGTTTGGCCGTTCGAATGCACCAGAAAACGATGCGATTGAATATGCGCGCAAGCTGAATGCGGAACAGTCATAAACATAAGGGCGGGGTTTACCCGCCCGTTTTACTTTGCCTGATATAAATTAAAGTAATCATTTTCATAAACCACAGACGCCAGGCTGACATCCAGCAAGTCACCCACGCGGAATTTTGGATGGCTCGAAAATACGATTCTGCGCTCTTTATTGGTAAGAAAAACTTTATCATTCGTCGCGAAAGGTAATAACTCATCCTCAACACGACTCACCAATAAATCAATCGCCGCCACGCCTAAGAATTGCTGGTTGAAATAAACCGGGACGGCGGAGGTAATGGTGTACGAAGTATTGCAGATATAATCAACGTAGGGACCATGAATAAATGCGTTACCCACAGCTGGCGCTTGTTTGAACCACTCAAAGGTTCTGAAATCCAGGCGCTGTTGGGTAGCCTGGTCTAAGTCAAGATTCACCTGCTTTACGCCGTCGGCCTTCTTATACCACCACTCCAGTAGCCAGAATTCCTTATTGTTTGCCGTGGCTTCTATATGGCTGGCAAACCCCGCGCCCGAACAATAAACATTGTTGTTTAATGTCTTTTTTATATGTTCCTGAATGGTCTTTCTGATGGAAGGTTCAAGCAGATGTTCAAGATTGACCCCTTCAATTTCAGCAAGTGTTGATTGAATAGCTTTCGCCAGCATCCCGGTGGAATCAATCATCGAATTGATGATGCTGTCTATTTTTTCGCTTAGGGTACGGAGTGATGTTGTTAGCATATTTATGCCTGTTGTTATATACCCTTCATACTTCAAGTTGCCTCTTTGTTGGCTGCGTTCTCGCGCCCGAATCACTTACTTATGTAAGCTCATCGGGACTTGTTCTCTTGCCGCCGCGATGCAATTCGAATTATCTTGGGTATTAATTTATATTGTGCTTCAATTTATTTTCTATCAGATAGAAAGTAAACGTGTCGATTAACTTTTTGGCAAGGTTAACGGACTCCGCTTCATGGTGTGAAGCCAGGGTGTCAATTAACGTGGTATACAGCTCAACAATTTCGCGATGGATATTGTCTGAACGGAACAAAATCGCCACCAGCGATGACCATTCTGATTGCAAAATCAATTCCTGGTTCGCCAGGCGGGCTGATTGAGAACACGCCGCAATCGCTAACAAACAGCGCATATCCGCCTGAGTGCGTGCTTCAGGCGATTGAGCTGAGTCGAGAACCGAAACAAAATCACGCAGGCGGGTAATATCTGCCTGGGTCATTCTTCGCGAGGCTAATCTTGCACTGTGGCTAATAATGGCGCAGTGCATTTCACCGAGATCGGAAAGATAATCGGTGCTTAATGATTTAAAAGGATTAAGTGTTTGACTTAATTCCCAGGCTTGTTCGCAAACAAAGCTTCCACCATTACGCCCACGCACCGTGTGGATTAAATTATTGGCACGCAGCGTATTTAACGCTTCGCGGATAGTGATGTGAGAAACCCCCATCATTTTCGCCAGATCCGCTTCATTAGGAAGTTGCTCATTAGCCTCAAGCAGGCCGGTAATAATGGCATTGGAAAGTCGCTGAACGATTTGATCGGAACGGCTGGCCTGACCGATTGGCGCAAATATCACCGCATGAGTAATCATAATATTCCCTGGTGAGATAATCCCTAAATAGAGCCTTTGAACATAGCATACAACCCCTTGTTAATGAAGGAAGCCTTAAGTATTCGTGTTCAGGCACTTCACTTTGATGAGCTGCGCAATTGCAGCGCAAAAAATCGTTTTGGAATGAGATGTATATCAAATTGTTAGTAAATTGTTATTGAATTTATCTCTCTCAAAACATATTACATAATATAGTTTATGTTTTAACGAGCGGAGAGCGCGATGAAAGTACTGAAGCACTTTATCAATGGGCAATACCAGGCAGGTTCGCAGGATAATCTTTTTGACCTGGTCAGTCCGGTCAACGGCGAAACTTACGCGCTGTCGCCGAGTGCAGGGCGAGAAGAAGTGGAGCAGGCGTACCGCGCGGCGAAAAGCGCATTTGCGGTCTGGAAACTTTCCACGCCTGCGCAACGCCAGTTAGCGCTCCTGAAGCTGGCCGATGAAATCGAACGCAATGTTGACCGACTGGTGAGCGCGCAAAGTGAAGAAACCGGGCAGTTGCGCCACTTCATTGAGAAAGAAGAGATTGCGGCTTCTTGCGACGGACTGCGGTTCTTTGCGGGTGCCGCACGTTGCCTTGAAGGTAAAGCGTCGTACGAATATGCCGCCGGTTTAACCTCCACCATTCGCCGCGAACCACTTGGAATCGTAGGCCAGGTCACGCCGTGGAATTACCCGTTTATGATGGCGGTATGGAAAATTGCCCCGGCGCTGGCGGCGGGCAACACGGTGGTGCTCAAACCGAGTGACACCACGCCAGTCAGCACCTTGATTCTGGCAGAACTGGCCGCACCGCTATTCCCGCAGGGCGCCTTTAATGTGGTGCTCGGTAAAGCGGAAACCGGCTCGCTGGTGGTCTCCAGCCCGGAAGCCTCGCTGGTGTCGATTACCGGCTCGGTCCGCGCGGGTCTGCAAGTTGCGGCCTCGGCGGCAGCAAACCTCACCAAAGCGCATCTCGAACTGGGCGGCAAAGCGCCGGTGATTGTCTTTGCCGACGCCGACATTAATAAAGCCGTCGATACCATCACCACCGCCGGATTCTTCAACGCCGGGCAAGATTGCACTTCTGCCACGCGCATCCTGATTGAAGAGTCGATTTACGCATCGTTTGTCGAAAAACTGGTGAGCAAAACCCGCGAAATTACCTTCGGCACGCCAGAAGACAAAAATGCGTTATACGGTGCGCTCAACAGCCGCAGCCAGCTTGAACAGGTGAAAGGGTTTATCAGCCGCCTCCCGGCTCATGCCAAAATTGAAACCGGCGGCAAACCTGGCGCAGGCCCAGGTTTTTACTTTGAACCGACGATTATTTCCGGCCTTGAACAGCGCGACGAAGCAATTCAGCACGAAGTTTTTGGCCCGGTCATGACGGTGCAAAAATTCTCCTCAGAAGCCGAAGCGCTCGAAAAAGCCAACGACGTGGAATATGGCCTGGCGTCCAGCGTCTGGACCAGTAACCACGGTCGCGCCCAGCGCTTTAGCATCCGCCTGGATTTCGGCACCGTGTGGATTAACAACCACATTCCTCTGTGCGCTGAAATGCCCCACGGTGGCTTTAAAAAATCCGGCTACGGCAAGGATTTGTCCTCGTACTCGCTGGATGAATACACCCGCGTAAAACACATCATGTGCGATGTTTCTGAATAATAAGGTGATGAAATGAAAGCAATAAAAGCCGCTGCGTTATCTTTTGTACTATTCTCAAATTTAGCGTTGGCCGAGGTTTCTCCGTTAACCGTCGTTAAAGATTATATGTCCGCGTGGAATGCGCATGATGCTGCTAAAGCCGCGCAATATTTAGCGCCGGACGTGGTTTATTACGACGCCGCAAGCGGTACGCCAGTGAATGGCAAAAGCAATGCTGAAAAAGAGGTGATTGGGGCCTTTATTAAAGCCGTGCCAGATTTAACCTGGAAAATGACCAGTAAACCGGTTTATGACCACGACACCATCGCCTTTCGCTGGGAATTCAGCGGTAAAAATAGCGGCGAATGGGCGGGAAGCCCGGCGACCAATAACCCGATTAAATTTGAAGGGGTGAGTTACATCACCGTCAATAACGGGAAAATTACCTGGCAGGGCGATTATTACGACTCCAAAAAGCTCGATGAAGAATTAAAGCCAAAAAATAAATAAGGTCTTATATGTCGATTACCAGACGTGATTTTCTCAATGGGGTGGCAATTACCATTGCCGCAGGGATGACGCCGCTCGATCTTGCTAAAGCCGCCGGAAAAGCCACCGCAATAATGGACGATGATTATTACCCGCCGCAGTTAACAGGTCTGCGTGGGAATCATCCCGGTTCATTTGAAATGGCCCACGCCGTGGGGCGCGACCATGAAAAATTCAGTACCGACCATCTTCCCATTAAAGAAGAATACGATCTGGTAATAGTCGGTGGCGGGCTGAGTGGTTTAGCCGCCGCCAGCTTCTGGCGCGATGTGATGGGTAAAGAGAGCAAAGTGCTGGTTCTCGACAACCACGATGATTTCGGCGGACACGCCAAACGCAATGAGTTTAACTCCGGCGGCAAAAAAATCATCGGTTACGGTGGCAGCGAAGCCTTTCAGTCGCCGACACGAAATTTTAGCGACGTCGTCAACGGGCTGATGTCCACGGTCGGTGTCAGCGTTACGCGCATGAAGCAAAGTTTTGATGTTAATTTCTACCCCAACTTACACCTCAGCCGTGGCGTGTTCTTTGATAAAAAGAACTTCGGTGAAACGAAAATTGTGGGTGGCGACCCAGGGCGTGCGGTGGCCGATGACATTCCACCCGACAGGCTCAATGGCCGCCCGCTGGCTGAGTTTATCAACGATTTCCCGTTAAGCGAAAGTGACCGCAAAGCCATTCTGGACCTGTACGTGAACCCGGTTGATTACCTGAAAGGGATGACGCAGGACGAAAAAACCGCCTGGATGGACACCCACAGCTATCACGATTTCCTGACTGAGAAAGTGGGGTTAAGCAAAATGGCGATGATGTATTTCCAGCAGCGCACCAACGACTTTTTCGCCATTGGTATAGAGGGCGTGAGTTGTTCTGACGCCCGAACCTGCGCGCTGCCAGGGATGGATGCCATGGAGCTGCCGCCGCTGGATGAAGAAGCCCTCGCTGACCTGGAAGAACCGTACGTTTATCATTTGCCGGATGGCAATGCGGGCCTGGCGCGTTTGATTGTTCGCCACCTGGTGCCTGAGGCGTTACCCGGACATACCATGGAGGATTCTGTCACCTCGCGGCTCAATTACGAAAAGCTCGACCACCCGGAAAACACCACCCGAATCCGTCTCAACAGTATTGTGATTAATGCTAAAAACACCGATGACGGCGTGGTTGTGACCTACGTTAACGACGGCAAAGCGTACCGCGTGAAAGGGCGCAACGCGATCATGGCCGGTTACAACATGATGATCCCGTATCTGGTGCCAGAAACGCCGGAAGAGCAAAAAGCCGATCTGCGCCTGAATGTCAAAGCGCCGCTGGTTTACACCAATGTGGTGGTCAAAAACTGGCAGGCATTCAAGCAACTGGGTATTCACGAATTTTATTCTCCGGCGGCTCCGTACAGCCGCGTGAAGCTCGATTACCCGGTCAGTCTCGGCAGTTATCAGCATCCGCAAAACCCGGATGAACCGATGTGCCTGCATATGGTTTATGTCCCGACCTATCCGGGCAGCAAATTGAGCGCGCGCGAGCAGTTCCGCCAGGGGCGAGCGTATTTATTGGGCACGACGTTTGATACTCACGAGCAAATGATTCGCTCGCAACTTCAGGAAATGCTCGGGCATACCGGCTTTGACCATCAACGCGATATCACGGCGATTACCGTTAACCGCTGGGCGCATGGCTATGCGTATTACGCCAGCGCGTTGTTCGATGATATGGACAAAATGGACGCCATTAAAGATAACGCGCGCAAACCGATTGGGCGAATTGCGATTGCCAACTCTGACTCAGACTGGGACGCCTACGCGCACACGGCCATTGACCAGGCCTGGCGTGCGGTCAACGAACTTAAGGCAATGGGGTGATTTGAGATGAAACAAACTCTATTGGCTATCGGATGTTTGATAGTTGCCGGAAATGCGGCGGCTGATTCTTCACCCGGTAATTCTTCACCCGGTAAATACATAGCGCGGGCGTCAGATTGCGTGGCATGCCATACCGCCGAAGGTGGGCAACCGATGGCGGGCGGCAAGAAATTTTCAACGCCGGTTGGGGATATTTACGCCACCAATATCACGCCGGATAAAACCGCCGGGATCGGCAATTACTCTTATGAAGATTTCGAAAAAGCCGTGAGGCAGGGGATTGCGAAAGACGGGCACGCGCTCTATCCGGCGATGCCATATCCTTCCTACGCCAGAATGACCGACAAAGATATTCATGATTTGTATGATTACTTTATGAATGAAGTTCCGCCGTCGGCGCAAAAGAATAAAGATAATGATATCCCGTGGCTATTATCCGCTCGCTGGCCGCTGCATATCTGGAATTGGCTTTATGTCGATGACACTCAATCGGTTAATAACGCCAATAAGCCCGATGAACAGCACAATGTATTATTGAGCCGGGGTGCATATTTAGTCGAAGGGCCGGGGCATTGTGGCGCCTGCCATACTCCACGCGGTATCACGATGCAAGAAAAAGGCTATGACGCCTCCAGCGATGTTTATTTGAGCGGAGCGATGATAGATGGCTGGAATGCCCCGTCGCTCAGAAACATCTCGATGTCGCGGGAGGAATTAAAAGGCTTGCTGCGGACGGGCAAAAGCCAGCATGACGCGCTCTCCGGGCCGATGAGCGAAGTGGTGACGCAGAGTACGCAATATATGACCGACGGTGACCTGGAAGCGATTTCATATTATTTGCTCAATTTTAACCATCCCGATGCGGGTGCGGTGTCTACAAGCGGGGCAATAACCTATTCGCCGAAAGACGGTAAAACGCTTTATTCAATGTATTGCTCGACCTGCCACGGCGATGACGGCAAAGGCAAAGATTTTACCGTACCATCGCTGGTGAATAACTCCATCGTTACGGCGAAAGACCCGGCGTCACTGCTTTCAGTCATTAATGACGGTACACAGACACCACAGACTCAGGGGAATATTTCTTTCAAAATGCCTGCTTACAAACAGGTTATGTCTGAGGAAGAGCGAAATAACGTGGTGAATTACGTGCGCGGAACATGGGGTAAACAAGCCGATAAATAAAGGATTCAGGGTTGAAGAGGTCATCAAAACGCACCTGGCTTATAACGAGCACGTCCAGGAAGAGAGGGATCTCAAAAAAATACTCTGACACCGCTTCTGGCCAATGAAGCTCATATCGTGAGGTTTATTGGCCCTTTTTTAAATACTTATTTCCCGGAAATATCCCGTTCGGTTTTCTCAAGAATACGCCCGTAATCGTTAATACTTTGCCAGCTTAAATGGCAAGTGTTTACCGTCGCACACCCGTTGATACTGCGCGAGCTAAACGGGGCCACCATCCCAGGGTTATCAATTTTTTTACCGTTAACCACCAGATTCACTAGCGTCACATAAAACGGCGTCGGGTTACTGACGCGGGCCTGCCCACGGCTTTTCTCCCATCTGAGCTGTTTATAAGCCTCCTGCGGGTTTCCTTTTAAATTGGCCGGGCGGTAAAAAAGCTTCATTCTGGAACGCACCGCAATTTGCACGCTATTGGCTTGAGCCTGGCCCGAAGGGATTGCAGCGATACTCAAGGTAAACAAACTTTCGCGGTCAGGGGGCATGTTGGCGTGAGTTTTGAGTAAGCGAATGCTGTTTTCTCGTCCTGGTTTGAGGGAGAAAAGCGGCGGTGTTGCGATAAACGGGGCAGGTTGTGTTGAAGGTGTCACCCCTGACCATGTGCCGCCAGAACTCACGGTGGTATTGATAAGCCAGGCGCTCTGGCTGGTATTGCGCAGCTCAACTTTCACCCCTTTGGCCCGCTCGTGATAGATAAACCGAGTGCCGCCAATGCTGACTCCCGCCATGCTTTGTGTGACGAGCCCAAAGAACACAATAATGGCTGCTGCAATAAAAGTTTTATTCATAAGTCAGTGTAAAAGTGATGGTGGCATTGGCCGCGCCAGGGCTGACATTACTGCCGTCAGCCACATAGCGGGCAAAAAAAGGCAGCGTTACATTTGCCTGGCGCGATGTCAGTGCGGTTCCGCCGCTGAGGTTGTTGACCGGAACCAGCGTTTTATCGCTATCGTATAGCCCAATTCCTACGCCCTGAGCGCTTTGCGCTTGCGTTGTTACGGCGAGTAGCTGCGAATTTACGGAGTTCGGTGTGCCAATAAACGTAATGCTGACGCGACTGGCGGCGGCATCGCAACGTTCCAGATGAATGGTAAACGGTTCATAACGCGTGGCGGCACCCGCCCGGTAAAACTGCTTGCTGCTGACGTTTCCCATCTCCACCGTCAGGTTTTGTGAATCGGCAGAAACCACGCAGGTGTTGTCGGTGATAGTGCCGGTAATATTCATGGTTCCGTCGTGGGCAAGCGCTGCGAATATACTGCCTGCCGATAGCGCCGCCGTGAGCAAAAAATGGAGTTTCATGCGGCCACCTTATTGATACTGCAAATCAAAATACATGACGGAGGAGGCATTTCCGGCGGTGACCACATTTTGCGTGGCTTTATAGCGCAGATAAAAAGGCAGAGAATTGCTCCCCGGCGAGAGTTCGTAAACGGTGGATGACAGGGTATTAATCGCCAGCGGCTGTTGGTTGCCATCGAGGATTTCTATCCCAACACCGGTTGCCATAGCCCCCGTGCTTCCCGTGTCTGAAAGCGCGAGTAATGCCGGGTTGTCGCTGTCGTTCGTGCCAGAAAATGTCAGCTTAGTTCCGGTCGCGGCGGAGCCACAGTTTACCAAATCAATGGTGAACCGTTTGGCGGTCGTCGTGTCGCCTGCGGCGGCAAAGTGACTTACGGAAAACTGGCCGATGTTCACCGTCTGACTCTGGCTACTACTGACATCACAAGTGCGCGACAAAATCGTGCCGGTGATTTGTAAGTTGTAGGCATCCGCGGCGGCATACGGGGCAACCAGCAGGAAGAGTGCGGCGGATAATTCCTTCAGAGGGGGGTGTTTTATTTTCATCATCACTCCTCAGGAAAAATCCACGCGCAAGACGGCGAGGGCGGTAAAGGTACCCTCCGCAGGGGCGTTGCCGGTGGTACTTACCGGATAAGCGCTAAGCATCACATTGGTCGAAAAAGTTTCGGTATCTATCTCGTCGAGAGCCAGACGAATGGAACTGGAGTCGTCATTAGGGCGCAGCAGGGCGCTATTCTGGTCGGTTATCGCCACGCCAACGTCCGGATTATCAGACTGGATGGCATCGCCGTTGGCGGTAGCAGTGCCTTTCAATGAAAGTGAGAGGTTTGCCAGAGACGCGCCGTAGTTGCACTCAACCGGCACGCTGAAAGTTTGCGGGGTAACGTTGTCTGCTTTCTGCCCCGCGGCGGTAAAATCGGTGTTGTACATCGTACCAAAATCAACATGTATAACCGCACCGGCATTCACGCTGCAATTTTGCGGGACGGAAATAACGCCATTGAGGAACACCTGCGCGATGGGTTCCGGGCTATACACGCCACTTTGCTTAGACAGGAAAATATCGGCCACATGGATGTTGTCAAATGAGGTGGTGCCGACGAAGGGTTTAATGATTTTTAAGTCAAGAAAGCCGGTGGTCCCTGCTGGCATGCTCGTCTGGCCTGCTGAGTCGTTGGCACCGCCTCCTCGTATATTTTTGAAAGGGACATAGCGGTTGCCCTGAACCGCAACGTTAATCGTTGCATCGAGGTATTCGTTCACATTGAACCATTGTGTGGTGCCTTCCAGAGTGGTCGGAACCAGGGGGGAAGTTGCAGTGAAGCGCCGGGAACGAGTCCCGGAAGGTTCATCGCAGCGTACTTGAATTCGCCCACCGGTGTTCCACGATGCCGCATGATCAAAGACTTGCCCGACCACATTCAAGGTGGTGTCAGAAATCGTCACCGTCCCGAAGCTTCCGGAGATATTGGTTGGATGTCCACTTTTCCCTTTGCAGGTATAGGTGTACGCGTGTGCGGTACTCAGTGACGCACAAAACACCACCATGACCTGGAGTAATGTTTTTCCAAATGTGATTTTCATGACTTACATTCTCTTGTCAGGGTGTTAATCGGTTTTGTTTCGGCATCGTCCGGCAGGGTGTAATCGACGCTACAGGTACGCATGGCACCGTCTCCCCATTTCACCGTCAGCGAGCCTTTGGGTTTGAGGCCGGAAAGATAAACTTGTCCGTCATCACCCACGATACTGCTGTTATCAGCACTTGAAACCATGGCGCCAAAGGGAACGGGTTTTCCCTGGTGGGTCAGATTAATCAGCACCCTGGCACCGACCTGAGTATCGAAACTTGCGCGTACCAGCGCGCCACGGGTGGGTACCACGCTCACCACGCTGTCGACCATGTCGACGTTATCGGGCATGGAGGTGGTATCCAGTGCCATCTTGTTGCGACGATAAGTGGTGGCATACGGCACCACGGCGTAACCGCGCCAGTCAGTTTTTAACCCCGATACATCTTCAACTTTCACATTTCGCGCACCGGGCGCGGCAATCAATACATTGGTCTGGCCGAGCGGCTGACTGAGGGTAATGCCCTGGTCATGTATCACTACGCCGCCACTAAGCCCGTAATTCACCTGCTGGTAATTGCCGTTGTCGCTGTAGTTGTACCCGCCGTTGACATTGCCCCACGAACTGGCGTAATCCGCAGAAACGGAACCGTTGGCGCTGCTGTTTTGGTTTTGATAACCCTGCTGCACGCTGTAATTAAGGTTGTTGTCTTCAAGCAACGTGCCATTTATCCCGGCACTTTGCGTGGTGTGCCCGTGCATATCGTTGCTGGCGCTGTAGCTTGCGTAGGCCGAGTTGTTTCGTTGCAAGGCATCATTGCCCTGAGAAAACCACAGACTGAGTGGGACAGAAACACTCATCGCGATGCGGTTATCAGCGTGCGCAAGACCTGGCATCTTGTTGTAGCTGTAGTTCAGGTTCCACGACACGCCGAGAACATTTCCGCTGTAGCCGGTCTGTAAAAGCATGCTGGCTTTATTGGTGTTCCAGTAGCTCTGGCGGCTGCCGCTGAGATAAAGCGAGCCGACAGCACCCAGTTGTTGAGAGATGTTGACCTGGAATTTATCGCGCTTGTTGTTGTAAAGGTTATAAGCACTGATGTATTCCGGTTTTGCCGTGCCATCGTTAATCGTTTCGTCGCTAACGTAACCGGACATGTTGTTCCAGGTGGTCTCCTCCAGGGTGTAGAAGCCCTGCGTGGAGTAGCGATAGCCCAGCAGTTGGAAGTTGGTTCCGAGTGCGCCGAGGGATTTTGCATACAGGAAGCGTAGAGATGAACCGACATGCTTTGTGCCATCAACCAGCTCGCTATCAGCGCCGGTGACATCCATCGAAACGGCACCAAACCGGCCGATATTTAACCCCAAACCGAGCACCGCCGCTTTATAGCGGTTAGCAAATTGCCCGCCGCCGTAGGCCGTTAAACCCTTTGGTAAACCCCAGATAACCGTAGATTGCGCGAATCCAGGATTATCTTGCTGATCATTGTTACTGCGAAAAGTCCCGGCGGTGGCAGAGTATTTAATGCGACCTTCGCGCTGTAAAATAGGCACCGTGGAATACGGCTCGCGGTAAATATTCACGCTGCCATCGGACTCTTTAACTTCAACAACCAGGTCGCCACTCGAAGAAGTAGGGAACAGATCTTTAATTTCAAACGCACCGGGGGAAACGTAGGTCTGATAGATGATGTAACCGTTTTGTCTGACCGTGACCTGCGCGTGGCTTTTGGCAATGCCGCGCACCGTAGGGGCAAAACCGCGCAGGCTGTCCGGCAGCATATTGTCATCAGAGGCAATCTGAATACCGCGAAAACTAATGCTGTCGAACACTTCGGAAGGAGTGCTGCTGTCGCCAATGGTCAGCTCGCTTTTCAGCGGAATAATGGCCCGTTCAAGATAGGTATTGATGTGGTTCCACTGGCTGTTTTGACGGCGCTGCCCGCTGCTATAGCTCCAGGTCGAATAATCACGCAAGCGCCATGGCCCAAGGTTAAAACCGCTGTTAAGGCCTAAAAAGTAGGTATTACTGGCACTGTCATTTTCGCGGTCACTGCTGTTAGCACCGGAAAAGTTGTAGTTAAATAACAAGGCATTAATGCCTTCATCCCATTGTGCAGGAGGGATGTAGCCACGTGCAGTGGTACTCATCATGGCCTGTGGCACGCTGAGATCCAGGCGTTGCTGGTCGAAATCAAACTGCGTCATCGCCCCTTCAATGGCGGAGGCGAGATGGACACAGGTGTCGGGTGCGGTTGCAGCAAGATCGGGCTTCGCGGTGGTATTCACGCCAAACACACCTAACGTTTTGACGGTCAGACAAGGTTCAAGTCCCGTGTCATCATTGCTTTGCTCATCGTTCTTTGCACTAATAAACTGAATGTCTTTTGTGGTGATGAATTCTTCATTTACCCAGACATCGACACGATAAATACCTGGAGCCTGGCCCCCCTCATCAAAATGGGATAGATCGGCTACAGCAGAAGGATCGTCAGATAAAAATGCAGGGTTAAAGACATTTTCCGCGTAGCAATGTATTGACCCCATAGCGATATATATCGCCAGCGGGGCTAATTTGTATTTTAAACGAGGCATTGTCTTATTGTTCCTTTACCGACCCAAAAATCCTTAATAAACGCGTCGGCTAACCCGTGCAGTGTTGCTCAGCGCTATTCGCGCCAAAATCATTTATGGACTGGAAATAGACACTGCCCGAAGCATGACCCGGAATAGTCGCGGTTAAGGTCGACTTTGGTGCCACCATGTTATTTTTTAGCTTCTGGTTTCCTACGCGAAATTGCACCAGTGTGACGTAATAGGGCGACGGGTTTTTAACCATAACCTGGCCGTTTGAAACATGGCAGGTCAGAGATTCAGGGGCATCAGCAGGGTTCGATTCCAACCCTTGTGGGCGCATAAATAGTTTGATGACACTCTGGGTCGCAATTTGCAAGGTATTACCTTTCAATGACTCTTTGGGTACTGAAGGAATCGCTTTACTATTAATATAAAATACGCTTTCGCGATCTTGTGGCAGCATTGGGCCGTTATAAATAATACGCAGTCGGTTCTCTTTTTTGGGGCCAAGGGCAAATAAAGGTGGAGTAATAATAAAGTTATCGACTTTATTATTGCGGCCATCAGACACCCACGACTGAATTAAAAAACGGGTGGTTTCTGATGTATTCAGAATCGGTAAAACCGTATTTTTTTCGTTGGTGTGATAAATAACCCGTGTGGCCCCCAGAGCAATTCCTCCGGCGTAAGCCGAGGTGACCGACGTCAGTATCAGAGAACTGGCAAGAAGAGATTTTTGTAGAATATGCATAGATAGTTTGCGCTCTGACATAAATTTAAAAAGTCCCCCGCAATTAAGCGGGGGAAGACAACAAATCAGGAGAAGGTTGTGCTAAATGTTGCAACTGCGGAGACATTACCCGCTGTTGCCGCAGCGCCTGTTGCGATGTAATCAACACTGAATGGCAGAATATTTTCGCCATCAATCAGCGTGGTTGTGGATGACGTTGTGCCCAGTGGCAGCACGGCACCGTCTGCGCCATACAGTTGCAGGGCAACGTTAGTTGCCGCACCCGCACCGGCGGTATTCGCCAGAGCGCCCGAAGTAACGGCATCGGATTGGCCAATAAAGGTTACCGATGCATTCTGGCTTGCTGTGGTGTCGCAGTCTTCGAGTTTGATATTGAATGACTTCTGCTGGCCTGCTGCTGTACCCGCGGTCGCAAGTTTAGAAGCGGTCACCTGATCGAGCGTCACGGTTTGATCCATGGAATCAGCAAATACAGAACAAGCCGCATCAACAACCTGACCTTCGAATTTAATTGTGCCGCCTGCAACCGTCGTATCTGCGTGCGCAGCAACAGAGAAAAGGCCAGCAGCCACTAAGGAAAGTAAAGCGGAATTGAATTTCATCGAAATACCCTTTAATCAATATATTGGATTAGAATGAAGCCGTAAAACTTCACTATCTTAATTATTAAAATCCTACTCAAAGGGAAAACAGAACCTTAATGTGTTCTATTATCTTTAACAGAAAAACAAGCCATTAATTCTCTGTGTTTCCCTTTGGTCAATAACGATACTGAATGTATGGAATTTAAATCAATTGATTTGGTGAATTGCTGACCATCAAGCGCAGGAGGATTGAAAAAAGTAAGGGCACGATGGTATGTCTCTTTTGATAAGCTATTTTAAAGCATTAATTGCTGCCAACTGGCAGCTAATCATCAAATATAAGAATATTCATCTATCAAAAAATGTACGATTCAGCCCGCTAGTACAAGCGAGCGCATCAGTAACTTGTTGAACTTATTTAGTAAAATCTATGATTTCAAATCATTAAAAAACCAAATTCGAAATGCTAATTTTGTAGGAATGTTTGCAATCTGATTAAAAGCTGCTGGAAATAATGATCGCTGGAAAATGAATGGTGATAATGAAGATAACATTCATAGCGCATTTGCAGCTCTGGCGGGGCTTCGAGTAACTGTACTGGAAGAATATTTAGCGTCTTTTTCCCAATAGTTGTGGGGACCAATATAACCAAATTGCTGAACGCGCAAAGTGTAATCAGATTTAGCGAACTGCTTGCCACAAAGGCAATATCCCGCTTCTCAAACAATGCCCGGAAATGCTGGGTTTGTTCAACATCATCACTAATAAAGTGCATCCCGCGAGACCATATGGCATGGCGATTTTGATGCCAGTCATCAAGAGTGAAGGGGGGCTTAATCGTGGTATGCCCCTTTCTGACCAGAATGCCAACGTCACAGGTGAAGAGTTTGAGTTGAATAATCGAGTTGTCTACGGGCAGACGTGAGCCAACATCAATATCAATTTCTTTATTGCGCAGGCGGGCCAGGCGTTCTGAATCGGTATCTGACGGTCTGCAAAAGGCCAGTTGAGTCTGTTCATTTTCGTTATTCAGCAACGTTATCGTCAGCAATAGCTCCAGTATTGAAGGGGTGCTTAACACAATTGCGCGGCCGCCAGGCGACAAAGCTGAACCATCCACATTGTAGTCCTGGTTGATGTTTTGATAGCGCTGACTGAGTTCGAGTGCCAGCGTATTGGGCTTCATCCCGCTGCGGGTTCTGAAAAACAGGGCAGAACCGGTGCTTTTTCTGGCCTTATTAATCAAATAACTCACGGCGCCGGGCGTGACTTGCAGGATTTCAGCCGCTTTAGTCACACTTCCCGAGGTGCTGAGGATATGAATGGCTCTAAGAACTTTCATATCGAGTTGATTATCCATGGTCAACATCACTCCTTTTATGGCGTCAGGAACAGTGTTGCATCCCGTTCCCCATCTGACTCGTTTGTTGAAATATCCCAAATTCACTGGAGTATAGACCAGCGCAGTGGTTCCGATACGGCAATATTTCGCGGAGTAAATCCAACCGCAAGGGTTAAATATAATTGCGCTTATCTACCGTGCTTTAAATCTTTATATTTAACTTTTTAATGGATTTAAAAGCAAACTAAAAAAACAATAAATACAAGGTGTTGGATCTGGATGAATTGAATGTATAGGGCATGAATCGTTTTGTAGCTGACTATGTTTATTGTTATGCACTGCAATTGAGATTATATTTTCAGTAGCCAACACCAGCTTCATTCATAAGAAATTCAGTTTATCTGTTGTTAATTTTAAACTGTTATAAATAAGTCAAGGGAATTGACATAATAATATATTCCGGAATGTTTTTTTATGCAGAGCAAAATCGACCTAAAATTATTAAAGATAATTAATGTGCTAGTGGTGAGTGGGAGCGTGACTAAAGCTGCACAGTTGCTCAACTTAACCCCTGGAGCCGTCAGCTACTCACTAAAAAAACTCAGAAGCCTCACCGGGGAACATCTGTTTATCAGAACCAAAGCGGGCATGAAACCTGATGCCACCGCTCTTGAACTCAGCCAGCGCTACCAAAAATTTTGCTCATTAGCGCAGGAGAATAACGCTGACAGTATTGAGGTAAGCCGAGAAAAACTGACCGTGATGACATTTTCTCCGATGGAAATGTTACTGGCAGAATCCATATTTAATTTACCCACGGACTCATCGTTGTATCGCTATGTGTTTTTACCCTACACCGCGAGTATTGATGAAAGAGCGGAGAAGCTAAAAAGCGGTATTGTCGATGTGGATATTGGCGGGAAACTCCCGGCCGATAAGCTTATTAGCAAAGTTAAGATCTTATCGTGCGATGTAGTGGCGCTATCAGGGGTGCAAAACAAAGCTTTGCCAACACAATTGTCGGTTGATGATTTATACCGCGCCAGACATGCGATATGGAATGTGATGATTGACTATTATTGTCACAGCATACGAAACGCGGAAAAGGTCGGTAAATACATTCAGAGTAGAGATGTCGGGCTGATTTCCAGCAGCATTATTAACATGGTGACATTCTGCGCGCACAGTGACTCTATTATGCTTATCCCCAAAATGTTTGTGCCGATGCTCACCAAAAAATTCCCGGTGCAATGTCATAAGTTACCCGCTGAATTCGATATGAAATATGACTGCTACATGCATTTTAATACTCAAATCACCGAAGATGAACAGGCGATGAAATTTGTCGATAACGTTATGAGCAACGTAAGAGATCTGTGCTTGAGTCCGTGATATTTTATCCAGGAATAGCAATGAAAGAGATTAGCCTAAAAAAATTAAAAGTTGTTAATACTCTGATTGAGTGTGGTAGTGCGGCGAAAGCGGCAAAAGTGCTGGGGATATCGCCTTCAGCGATCAGTTACACCTTAAAGCAGCTTACGGCTCAACTTGATGTGAGTCCATTCATCAGAAAAAACAATGGATTAAAACCTAATGAGCATGCTCTTGCGTTGCAGGAAAAATATCGCGAGATAATGGCGTTAAATACCACGCGCAAAAAATTTATTATTTCCACTTATTCGTTAATTGAGTTTTATCTTGCTGACTATATCAATTCAATGATTGATGGCACCTTGCTCCACTTTATCACCATGGACACCTGCGAAAATGAACGATTGCGCAAGCTACAACACAGAGAAGTGGACATTGATATTGGCGGAAGATTACCAAAAGATGTATCAATAGTCTCAAAGCGATATCTGTATTCTAAAATGTGTATTATGGCCAGCAATAACCATCCAACCATAAATGAGACGTTTACGCTGGATGATTGGCAAACAAACAAACACCTTCGTTGGCAGCGAGATTCAGGCAGTATCTCCAGCATGGTCAACAACATGGATTTCCAAACGCCTTTATTCCGCGAGCGGGAAATTTCATGGGAAAGCCCGAACCTGCTCACACTGGCTTATTTATGCTCCAGTAGCGATAACATTATTATGATCCCTGAAGTGTTTGTTGAATCGCTCAAAGGGATGTTTCCGTTGAAATCATTCCGATCGCCGGAAGCGTTAGACATGAAATTTGAGTGTTATATTCATTATCATCGTGCTTTAGAAAACAAAGTTAATTCACTAGA
Organism: Buttiauxella agrestis ATCC 33320; assembly: GCF_000735355.1. Taxonomy (GTDB): domain Bacteria; phylum Pseudomonadota; class Gammaproteobacteria; order Enterobacterales; family Enterobacteriaceae; genus Buttiauxella; species Buttiauxella agrestis. The sequence continues at coordinate 104,102 of NZ_JMPI01000030.1, read as the reverse complement.
CCTGCATAATATTTTTGATCCGAAGCCAAGATAATATTCACACCGCTATTCATAACAACATTAAAAGCAGAGAGTTTAAAGTCTGTTATTAAGGGCTGTTAAACAGCCCAATATCTTATTTATTAATTCAATTTGCAGGGTTTATTTCCGGCCTAACAGGAAACCAAACACCACGCCCACTGCGGCGGCAATGGCTAAACCGGCGATAGGGTTGGTTGAAACCTGGTCACGTACGTTATCGGTCGCATCTCTTACCGCGTAACTGGCCTGGGACGCATATTTACGTGCCGCGCCTTTAAACTGGTCATCCGGGTTATGCGCATGCTTACCGTATAATTCTCGCGCTGTGCCTGCTGCTTCGTTGATTTTGTCTGTGGCTTTATCAAACATACCGAACTCCTTAAAGGACAATGAATGGTTAAGTATAGTTGGCCTGAGCGCAACGCCGGGGAATTAGGATAATGTGAAGTCGCGCAGCCTGAATCAAATCAGCTCCGGTAAGTGTTTGAGCAGTTTATCCAGCGTGATGGGGTAGTTGCGCACCCGCACGCCCGTGGCGTTATAGACCGCATTGGCGATAGCCGCACTCACGCCGCATAGCCCCAATTCCCCCACACCTTTGGCTTTCATCGGGGATGAAACCGGGTCGGTGTCATCGAGGAAAATCACCTCCTGGGCGGGAATATCCGCATGAACCGGGACTTCGTATGCCGCAAGGTCGTGATTAACGAAATACCCCAGGCGCGTATCGACGGCTAACTCTTCCATTAACGCAGCCCCCACGCCCATGGTCATCGCGCCGATCACCTGGCTGCGTGCAGTTTTTGGGTTGAGTATCCGGCCCGCCGCGCAGACGGCCAGCATACGGCGCACGCGGGTTTCGCCCGTGGCAACGTCGACGCCGACTTCGACAAAATGCGCCGCGAAGGTGGATTGCTGGAATGTCTTTTCCAGGTCGCCAAATTCAATACTGTCTTCGACACTCAATTTGCCGCCGGAGGCCGCATCGCTAAGTTGAGCGGTACGGGCGCCGAATTTGATTTGCCCGTCGGCAAATACCGCCGTGTTCGCGTCAAACCCAAGCGTGTTGGCGATGGCCTCACGTAATTTCACGCAGGCGGCATAGACCCCCGCCGTCGAACTATTCGCCCCCCATTGCCCGCCTGAACCCGCAGACACCGGGAAATCAGAATCCCCCAGGCGCACCACGACGCTTTCCAGCGGCACGCCCAGCATTTCTGCTGCCGTCTGGGCGATGATGGTGTAACTGCCCGTCCCGATATCCGTCATATCCGTTTCAACGGTGACGATGCCTTGCGCATCAAGGTGAACCCGTGCGCCGGATTTCATCACCATGTTATTGCGAAAACCTGCCGCCACACCGATACCGACCAGCCAGCGCCCGTCACGCACTTGCGCCGGTTTGGGGTTGCGGTGCTGCCAGCCAAAATGTTCAGCCCCGGTCCGCAGGCATTCCACTAACTGGCGGCGCGAGAAAAAGCGCTCAGGATTTGCCGGGTCAACCTGGGTGTCGTTGATCACGCGAAATTCGATGGGGTCTACGCCAGCTTTTTCGGCTATTTCGTCGATAGCGATTTCCAGCGCCATTAATCCAGGCGCTTCTCCGGGCGCGCGCATGGCGTTGCCTTCGGGTAAATCGAGTTCCGCCAGCCGTAATCCGGTGTGGCGATGGGCTCCCGCATAAAGCAATTCACTTTGCTGGACGGCGGTTTCCGGCGGGCCACCCGCGACATTACCTGACCAGCTTTCGTGCGAGATGGCGTTAATGCGTCCGGTGTTATCGGTGCCGATTTGAATATGCTGGATAGTGGCCGGGCGGTGCGTGGTGTTGTTAGGGATAAGCGGCCTTTGCAGCGCGATTTTGACCGGACGTTTAGCCGCGCGAGCACCGAGTGCCGCCAGCAGCGCATCGCTACGCACGAATAACTTGCCGCCAAAGCCACCGCCGATATAAGGCGATATCACCCGCACGTTTTCTTTCGGCAGTTTCAGCGTCAGGCTCAAATCGCTGCGACACCAGTCCACCATCTGATTAGAGGTCCAGACCGTGAGTTTATCGCCATTCCACGCAGCCATTGAGGCATGAGGCTCCATCGCCATATGGCTTTGATCCGGCGTGGTGTAGGTGGCGTCGAGCTGTATGGCGGCAGCGGCAAAGGCACTGGCAAAATCACCGACGGATTTGTCCGGTTCATCTTCGGGCGGCGTGGAAACAGACGGTTTTTCGCAGGCTAAATCGTAACGACCGCGCTCGCGATGGTAATCCACGCTAATAAGTTCGGCTGCCGCACGCGCCTGCTCGAAAGTTTGTGCGACCACGACGGCAATGGCCTGGTGGTAATGGTCAATTTCCGGGCCACCGAGTAGTTTGGCCGGGTTTTTCTCGCCTTTACCCAAATGCCCGGCGTTTTCGGCAGTGACAATCGTAATGACGCCTGCGGCTTTTTCGGCGGCAGAAAGATCAATCGATTGAATGCGACCTTTGGCAATCGCCGCGCCTACTACATAGCCATACGCCGCATCGGGCTGTTCGTCATGCCACTCGTAGGCATAATGCGCGGTGCCGGTGGTTTTCAACGGGCCGTCGATACGGTCGTGCGGCTGGCCGACCACGGTAAGCTGGTCGATAGGGTTATCTTTGGCAGGATTTTCAAATTTCATCGGCTTATCCCCTCGCTTCCGTGAGTACCGAGGCGAGCGTGCGCTTCGCCAACAGCAACTTGAATTCGTTTTCGGGCGTTGGATGGGCGCTTGCGAATAAACGCGCGTAGACGCTTTGGCTGCCGTTGGTCAGTTGCGCATCCGCTTCTTCAAGCCGCCAGGGTTTGTGCGCCACGCCACCCAGCGCCACGCGGCCCGAGCCATCTTTTTGTACAACCGCAGCGACGGAAACCAGGGCAAAAGCGTAGGACGCGCGATCACGGACTTTACGATAAATATGGGTGCCGCCGAGCGGTGCCGGGAGGGTGACGGCGGTGATAAGTTCTCCCGCATTTAACACGGTTTCTTGATGGGGCGTGTTGCCGGGCGCGGGCCAGAAATCCGCAACCGGGATTTTGCGCTCAAAGCCATTGGGGTCCACGGTTTCAATAACGGCATCCAGCAGGCGCATTGCCACAGCCATATCGCTCGGATGGGTGGCGATGCAGCTTTCACTGCCGCCCACCACGGCATGCTGGCGGCTGAAACCGTTAAGTGCCGCGCAACCGCTACCGGGAAGCCGCTTGTTGCATGGCTGATGGGTATCGTAAAAGTAGGGGCAGCGCGTGCGCTGAAGCAAATTCCCGGCGGTGGTCGCCTGGTTGCGAAGCTGGCCCGATGCGCCTGCAAGCAGCGCTCTGGAAAGCACCGCGTAATCCCGTCGTACCCGCGCGTCTGCGGCAAGATCGGTGTTACGCACCAGGGCGCCAATCCGCAGCCCGCCGTCTGGCGTCGGCTCAATTTTATCCAGCGCGAGGCCGTTGACATCAATCAGATGCGTGGGCGTTTCAATCTCAAGCTTCATTAAATCCAGCAGGTTGGTGCCGCCAGCAATAAATTTAGCACCGGTTTTTTTTTGTGCGCTGGTGGCAGCCTCAGCGGGGGTTTTCACGCGTTCATAAGTAAAAGCCTTCATGATTTCCGCCCTCCGGCCACATCTTCAATGGCGGCAAGAATGTTGGCATAAGCGCCGCAGCGGCAGATATTCCCGCTCATCCGCTCGCGAATTTCATCACTGGTGGCCTGAGGCGCTGAGACTAAATCGAGGGTCACGTGGCTGGGAATTCCCTGCTCGATTTCGCTGAGCACCGCCAACGAGGAGCAAATTTGCCCTGGCGTGCAGTAACCACACTGGTAGCCATCATGTTTGATGAACGAGGCCTGCATCGGATGGAGATTTTCTGGTGTGCCTATCCCTTCGATGGTGGTCACTTCAGCACCGTCTTGCATTACCGCGAGCGTCAGGCAGGAGTTAATCCGGCGGCCATCTACGATTACGGTACATGCACCACACTGACCGTGGTCGCAGCCTTTTTTGGTGCCGGTAAGATGCAGGTTTTCGCGCAGCGCATCCAGCAACGTGGTACGCGTATCGACCTCCAGTTGCCGGGTTTCGCCGTTGATTTTTAGGGTTACGTTTGCCATTTCAGGCGCGGGTGTTGCGGTAGCGTCGCTTGCGCCAAAAGCATGCCGGGGCGCGATGGCTACTGCCGCCGATGCTGCTCCTGCTTTAAGCAGGCTGCGGCGTGTGAGTCGAAAGCTGTAATATTCAATCGGGTTGGTGTCCTGCCGCCCGGCGTTATTATTATGTGCGCCAGTATTCGGGTTGCTCATACCGCCTCCAGTGTTTTCGTACTGAACTAGTAAGCATAGACGCCATGAGCGATGGGATTAATCCTGAAAGCGCAAAACGGGGCAGGGGGCGATTCGTTATTTGCCTGAACGCGTGGTTAGACGAATCAGTAATCCGCATAACGCCGCACCGGTTGCCAGCGTCACCATCCCCGGCCAACCGAAGGTTTCCAGTGCTTTGCTGCCTAATGCCGCACCCAGCGCCATGCCGATAAATACCACCGTAAACATGATGGCGTTCAGACGGCTACGTGCGGCTGGGTTAAGAGCATAAATAATGGTCTGATGCGCCACCAATGAAGCCTGAATACCGAGGTCAAAACCGATAGCGCTGATGATGATAACCGCCAGCTGCGCAGGGACTGGCAGCAGCGGCAGGACAAACATTAACGCAAATGAAATAACCACTAGCGCTGAGGCGATTTTGGTGACGAAGTTCGGGCCACGACGATCCGCGAGAGATCCCGCCAGCGGTGCGGCAAGCGCCCCAGCAGCGCCCGCCAGTCCAAAAGCCCCTGCTACCGCGCTGCCAAGATGGAAGCGCTCGGCGAGCATAATTGCCAGTGTTGACCAGAATGCGCTAAAGGCAATCGACAGTAATCCCTGCGCCAGCGCGGCACGGCGTAAAGCGGAGTATTCCATCCATAGCTTGCCCAGCGAGCGCAATAGTGCCGGATAGCGCAGCGTGGTTTCCGGCTTGAAATCAGGCAGCACACGCCACAGCGTTAACGTGACAAGCCATACTCCCGCAGCGGCAATTCCATAAACGCTGCGCCAGCCGAATAATTCCGCCACGATGCCGCTAAATACGCGTGAAAGCAGAATCCCTGCCAGCAGCCCGGTCATCACCATACCGACGATTTTCCCCCGGCGACTTTCGTGAGCGAGCGTTGCGGCAGCGGGAATAATATCCTGTGCGACCGTTGCTACCAGCCCAATTGCCAGGCTGCTGAGTAGTAACACGTGCCAGGAAGATGCAAATCCGCATAACAGCAAAGTCAGTGCGAGCAGGGTGCCTTTAACCAGAATGATACGGCGGCGATCGAAGCGGTCACCCAGCGGCGCGAGCAACAAAATGCCCAGCGCATAACCGATTTGTGTCAGCGTCGGCACCAGGCCAACGTCACCGACACGAGCGTGGAAAGTGCTGGCGATAATTCCGAGCATCGGCTGGCTGTAATAAATTGAAGCCACGCTCAGGCCAGCGCCGAGTGCCAGAAGAAAAACAATTTTGCCCGACAGCGGGTTGTCGGTTACGGATGAAGAGACTGCGGAAAGCTGGCTCATGGCGCGCTCCTGTAAGTGCTCATGAAGTGAATGTGTCGCCATTTTTATCGTTATTCGCTGCCCGTTGTAGCCCCTGGCGGGGTAAAACTGTTATACACTTTACGTATGAACAAAAACATTAATCCCAGTGGCGACCGTATAGCCATATTGCAAACCTTCGTTCGTATCGTTGAGAGCGGTAGCCTTTCAGCGGCTGCGGCGCAGCTCGAAACTACCCAGCCAACCATTAGCCGCCGCCTGCAAAGCCTTGAGCAACTGCTTGGCGTAAAATTAATCCAGCGAACCACTCACAGCATGAAACTCACCGATGATGGCGAGCGGTGTTATCAACATGCGCGCAAGCTAATAGAAACCTGGCAGAGGCTGGAAGATGAAGTCAGCGGCGTGAGTGATGATCCGGTTGGGGTGCTGCGCGTTCGTGCGCCACACGCTTTCGGCCAGGATCAGCTTATTAAGCCTCTGGGCGACTACTTGCAGCGTTACCCGCATATCAATATTGAGTGGGTGCTTAACGACCATTCTCCGGATTTTATCCCCGAGGGTATTGATTGCGCGATTCACGTTGGCGCGATTACCGACCCCTCGGTGGTGGCGATCCGACTGGCAGAAGTACCGCGCATTGTGGTCGCTGCGCCGTCGCTTTTGGCAGGCTATCAACCGGTGACGGACGTGGGGGATTTAGCGGCATTACCGTGGGTGGCGCTGAGCAGTTTTTATCGTAACGAAGTCACGCTAAATCATGTGATCCGCGGCGAGGAGTTACGCTTCACTATTACTCCAAGGCTGAGCACCGACAGCCTGTATGCGGTGCGCAATGCGGCTATCAGCGGGGTAGGCGTTGGTATGGTTTCTTCGTGGGTGGTGAAGGAGGACCTGGAACAAGGAACGTTGCAGCACGTTTTGCCCGACTGGCAGGCCGCGCCGTTACCTGTTTATCTGCTTTATCCTTATGCAAGTTATTACCCGGCACGTCTGCGAAAGTTTATCGAGATGATGAAAGAGGTGATGCCCAGCGTGAGCGGTGTCGCGGTCGTGCCGACCGGCTAGTATGGACTATGTAGTACCCCTTACCGACGCAGAGATTTTTATTGATTCAGTCATTTACGCTTGATTACAAAATGCTAATGAGTATAGTTCTCATTCTCTTTTTTATTGACGGATATGACAGGGATTTTCCTGATGAAAACAAAATTCTCCGCCGTTGCACTGTTTTTGACAGTGGCACTGAGCGGTTGCGCAACTCAGCAAACCTCACAAACCACGCCTCCCGCCACGCAAAAAGCCGTCGCCACCGATACCACTCAGCGCGATTTAGCCGCCGGACTCTACGAAATGGCGCTCGGCCCGAAGGGCGATGTGCTGTATGTCGCCAGCGCTGAAGGATTTAAAGATGTGCAGGGCGGGGTAATTTACAAGCTGGATGCCACTACGCTGAAAACCGTTGGTTCGAGCCACACTGACCTGAAAAACTTCGGGATGGCTCTCTCCCCGGATGGGCAGATTGTGTATGTGACTAACTCTCTGGATGGCGCTCTGAGTGCGGTGAACACCGCAGATGGAAAAGTTAAATCACGTATTTTATTCAGCGAGCGCAACAAAGAGGGTTTCCCTTACGGTGCTCGTGAAGTGTTGCTGCATAACGGCTTGCTTTACATCGGCGCGGTTGCAGACCCGGCGCAAATCTGGGTGGTGGATGCCGAAACTCTGAAGCTTAAAATGCGCATCAAAAATACCGGCAAATGGATGACCGGCCTGCATTATTCCCAAACCACCGACCGCATTTACGCCGCCAATGGCAGCGGTGAGATTCTGGTCATTAACCCGAAAACAAATCGCGTCGAAAAACGCTGGAAACCGCTGGGTGATAAACCGGCATTGCTGCTCAATATGGCAGAAGACAGCGCGACGGGGCGTCTGTTTGTCACGGATAACTCGAAAGCGAAAACCACGCTGGTGCTGAATATCCGTACCGGAGAAGTGATTAAGCAGTTGGCGGTGGGCGATTCTCTGGCGGTGAAATTCAACGCCAAACGCAATGAGATTTACATCACTCAGCGCGAGTCCGGCAAGCTACTGAGCCTCGATGGCACCACTTATGCGCTGAAGAAATCGTGGGATTTAAAGCCCAACCCAAACAGCCTGCTGCTCTCTGACGACGGGCAAATTCTGTATGTCACCGTCAAGCAAGCCTTTAACAAAGATCATTCCACGAATGGCCCGGACAGCATCGTGAGAATCGACCTCAAAAAATAAGCATCAGGCCCGGTTGCGGGCCATTTTGTTTTATTTGGATTTTTTGGCGAGAAAATTATGCACAACACCCTGGGCAAAACCCGTTTATTACGTAAATCTCTGATTGCGATGGCAATGGGAGCGGTCACTCAAACCACTCACGCAGCCAGCAACGACGCGTCCACACAGCAGAATCAAGAGGAGTCGATTGTCGTGCAGGGCAATGCCGATAGCGCATTTAAACCCGGCGGCAACGAACTGGTTCCGGCATACATGGACGGGCAAATCGCCCACGGCGGGCGTTTAGGCATGTTAGGCGAACAAAAAGCGATGGACGTGCCGTTCAACGTGATCGGCTATACCGCCAAACTGGTTCAGGACCAGCAGGCCAAAACCATTGGCGATGTTGTCAGCAATGATGCGGGCGTGCAGGCGGTGCAGGGTTACGGCAACTTCTCCGAAACCTACCGTATTCGTGGCTTCAAACTTGATGGCGACGATATGACGATGGGTGGCCTGTCGGGCGTGGTACCGCGCCAGGTGATGGACACTCAGATGCTCGAACGTGTCGAAGTCTTTAAAGGCGCGAATGCTTTACTCAATGGCGCGGCGGGCAGCGGCGTTGGCGGCATGATTAACCTCGAGCCAAAACGTGCCGAGGCGTTACCGACCACCCAGATTGGCGTCGATTACACATCAGATTCCCAGGTAGGCGGTTCGCTGGATGTCGGACGCCGTTTCGGCGATAACGACCAGTTTGGCGCGCGCGTGAATCTGGTGCATCGCGAAGGGGAAGCGGCGGTCGATGATGACAAACGCCGTACCACGCTTGCCTCCATTGGCCTCGATTATAAAACCGATCGCTCGCGTTCATCTCTGGATTTTGGCTATCAGAAGAAAACGTTCCATGGCGGCACCATGGGCATCAATATCAGCGGCGTTGATTTCATTCCTGACGTGCCGGGCAGCACCAAAAACTACAGCCAGAAATGGGGCTACAGCGATATCGAAAACGAATTCGGCATGGCGAAAACCGAGTTTGATTTGACCGATAGCTGGACGACCTACGCGGCATTAGGCGCACAACACGCTCACGAAACCGGCACTTATAGCGCCCCTAAAATGCTCAATGAAAACGGCGATGCCACCGTCGGCCGTCTGGATACCAATCGTATTATTGATGCCTTCAGCGGCATGGCGGGGGTGCGCGGTGATTTCGATACCGGCGCGATTTCTCATAAAGTGAACGTTGGCTATTCCGCGCAAATCAAACGCGACGCTACCGCGTGGCGCATGTCTGCCAAAAATCCAACCACCAATATTTATGATAATCACGCCGTGCCAGAACCGACGAATGCGTACTTTGGCGGCGACTATTTTGACCCGCTGACCACGGCGCGTAACCGCACGCAGGGCTGGCTGCTGAGTGACACGTTTGGCATCCTGGATGACAGCGTGCTGTTTACCGCCGCTGCCCGTCATCAAAAAGTGGTGGTGCGTAACTACAGCAACAAAACTGGCCTCGAAGACACTTCCTCGCGGTATACGCAAAGCCGCTGGATGCCGACCTTCGGGCTGGTGTACAAGCCATGGAATGAAATCTCTCTCTATGCGAACCATACCGAAGCCTTGCAGCCGGGAAGCAATGCGCCAAAAGGGGCGGCCAACTACGGGCAAAGCACCGGCATCGCGCACTCTAAACAAGATGAAGCCGGGGTGAAAATTGATTACGAGCGTGTCGGCGGTTCGCTTGCGCTTTTCGAAATCAAAAAACCCTCTGCCGTTTTGAATGCCAGTAACTATTACGCGCTCGACGGCGAGCAGCGCAACCGGGGTGTGGAGCTGAACGTGTTTGGCGAGCCAATGTTAGGCTTGCGCTTAAACGGCAGCACGATGTGGCTGGATCCGGAGCAGACCCACACCGCAGGCGGCAAAACTGACGGCAAAGACGCCATTGGTGTCTCCCGTTTCTACATGGTGGTGGGCGCGGAATACGACATCAAGCCGGTTAACGGACTGACGGCGACGGCGAAAGTGAACCATACCGGTTCGCAATATGCCGATGCGGCGAATACCAAAAAACTCGACAGTTACACCACGCTTGATCTCGGTGTCCGCTATCGTATGAACCTGAATGCCGATCGCAATGAAATGGTGGTGCGGGCGGGCGTTGATAACGTCACCAACGAGAAATACTGGTCTGGCGTAGAAGATTTAGGCACCTATATCTTCCAGGGCGAGCCGCGCACGCTGAAAGTGTCAATGACCTATGATTTCTGATTAGCGTGTTGTCGGGTGGCGCTGCGCTATCCGGCCTGGGAAGAATCTTGTTCTCAGCTTTAAGGCCACCTCGGTGGCCTTTTGTTCTATGCTTTCTGTTCTGCGAATGAAAATCACAGGAGCTGAATATGCAAAGCAAGAATGGGATCCCCGATTCACGCAATAGAACCCACTCCGATGCTTATCCATCGCCACCATTTGAACATCAGAAGCAGCCATTTCCGGGGCTTGCCAAAAACATGATCCCCGTCCCCGATCACGGTGAAACATCTTATAAAGGCAGCGACAGACTTATTGGGCGTAAGGCGTTAATTACCGGCGGAGATTCAGGAATAGGGCGGGCCGTGGCCATTGCCTTTGCTCGTGAAGGGGCCGATGTGGCGATTAATTATCTGCCCGAGGAAGAAGAAGATGCCGTTGAAGTGATTGCGCTGATTCGTGCCGAGGGATGTAAGGCCGTCGCCATTCCGGGCGATATCCGCAACGAAGCGTTTTGCCAGCAACTGGTGACGCAGGCCGCACAGGAACTGGGCGGATTAGATTTGCTGATTAACAACGCAGGGCGTCAACAGTTCTGCGAATCAATCAAAGACCTCACGACTGAAGCGTTTGATGCCACTTTCAAAACCAATGTGTACGCCATGTTCTGGATAACCAAAGCGGCGCTGAGCTATCTGCCACGGGGGGCGGCAATCATTAATACCGCGTCCGTGCAGGCTTATCTACCCAGTGATAATTTGCTTGATTACTCTCAGACCAAGGCCGCGATTGTGGCATTCACCAAATCTCTCGCGAAGCAGCTCGCACCCGAGGGGATCCGGGTCAATGCTGTCGCGCCAGGCCCGTACTGGACGGTTTTGCAATGCAGCGGCGGGCAGCCGCAGGAAAAAATTGAAAAGTTTGGCGCTTCCGCACCGCTTGGACGCCCAGGGCAACCGGCGGAAATTGCGTCACTGTACGTGACGTTTGCTTCGCCAGAGTCCAGCTTTACCTCAGGGCAGGTCTGGTGTTCAGACGGTGGGACAGGGACGCTGTAATGCACGAATGAGTAAAGCGTTAAATGTTTCGAGGCACCCCATGGGGTGCCTCTTTTATATGTGCGTTTTTTACGCCTGATGGGTGATGACGCGACGGCGTGAGTCCAGCGAAATCAGAATAACTGAAGATAAAATCATCAGGGTGCCCAGCCAGTCGGAAACCGTAAAGGTAATGCCCAGCAATAATAGCGAAAGGAACGTGCTGCTTAACGGTTCGGTGCAACTCAAAATACTGGCTTTTGGCCCGCAAATAAGCTGCGCACCTTTTAAATAGAGGCTGAAAGTGAGTGACGTTCCGATAACCACCAGATAGAAAAAGGCCAACAGCACATTTCCGGTTATCACAAAGTCGCCTCCCTGGCCGGCATAAAATGGCAGAAGCATCGCGCCGCCTATTAACATACTCCAGCCGACAATCGGCAGGGTGCCGTACCGGGCGATTAAACGCGAAGGCCAGGTGGTATAAAACGCGGCGGCGAAAGCCGAGGCAATCCCCCAGAATAATGCGCTACCGGAAATCGTGAGCGACGTCGGGTCGCCATGGGTCACTAATAAAAAGGTGCCTAACAACGAGGTGCCAATTGCCGCAAAAACCAATATGCCGGGGCGGGATTTACGCACCAGCGAGAACCAGGCCACGATAATGGTAGGGGATAAAAACTGGAGCACGGTGGCGGTGGCAGCGTTGAATTTTTCAATGGTCATCAGGAAGGTGAGTTGCACGGCCAGCGCACCCACAAGGGAGAATACCAGCAGGCTGATGGCATCCTGGCGGTTTTTGAAAATGCGGAAAATTGTCTCGCCCTGAATAAAGGACAGCGTCAGCAAAATTAACCCGGCAAACAACAGGCGCGTCATCGTTAAAAACTGCGATGACATCTGGCTCTGCTCCATAATGTATTGCGCGCAAACCCCAGAACTTCCCCACAAAATCGCTGCCGTTAAGACGTTCAGCGCACCTCTTTTACTCGAACCCACTTGATTTACCCATGCCATTTTTTGCCGAAATCATAGCATGAGTCATAAAAAAGCTTTTCAGTTATTGAGGTTGCCACCCAGAAATCAGGTGGCAATTAAACCAACAATTAACTGCGGCATCCGTGGAATATATCCATGTCGGGTTTATAAACGCTGGTGCTAATATCCCAAAGCCCCAGTACCGACGAGAACAAATTGTCGTGGGAATAAGCGTTCTTGAGCGCGTTATTTTGCAGGCACGTCATATTCATGTGTTTCTCGGCAATAAAGCCGGGTGACATCCACACTTGCATCGGAATATGCGTTTGTTCCTCAGGCGCAATTTTGTACGGGGTGCCGTGCAGGTATAACCCTTTTTCGCCTAATGATTCGCCGTGGTCGGAAACGTAAATCAGTACGGTGTTATAACGGTCACTGTATTGTTTGAGTTTTTCAATCATTTGCGCCATCACACGGTCGGTATTACGGATGGTGTTGTCGTAGGAATTGACGAGCTGTTCCTGGGTGCAGTTTTCAATATCGCTGCGAGCACATTCCGGCATGTAATGGCGTTGATCCGCAGGATAACGCTGGAAGTAGGTTGGGCCGTGGCTGCCAATTAAATGGAATGCCAACATTTTATCGCCTGACATTTTAGAAATATCCTGATCGATATTATCCAGCAGCACTTCGTCATAGCAGGTTTGCCCATCACAAAGTTTTGGGTCAGCGGTCGGCTTAATCTCGATAGTCGGGATGCGCGTGCAAGCGCCTTTACAACCGCCGTCATTGTCCTTCCAGAGCATTGAAACGCCCGTTTTGCGCACCACATCGAGAAGACCTTCGCTGTTGGCGGCTCTTTTGTGGGAGTACTCGGTGCGATTCATATCAGAGAACATACACGGCACAGAGACTGCGGTGGCGGTGCCACAAGAATGTACATTGGCAAAGGAAATAACGCCGCCAATCTGGCGGGTCCAGGCGTTGGTGTCGCGTGAATAGCCATTCATTGAGAAGTTTTTGCTGCGCGCCGTTTCCCCAATCACCAGGAACATCAGCGTCGGTTTATCTGCACTGGCTACACGTTTGGCGTCATCACCCAGCGTCTGGAACGGTTCTTTGGTCGTAAAGTACGTGTCTTTCACATAGCCAAAGGTGCTGTAAACGTAGTTGGTCGGGATGATTTCTTTGTTTAACGTGGAGTTATTACGACCCACGGAAGCGTAATCCTGGTAATAGATTGCGGCCACACCGGCGATAAGCGCCAGTGACGCCACCATCGACAGCGCGCGCCAGGCAACACCTTTATACCATTTCGATGGGTACTCGATTTTTATTAAAAACAGCAAGACAGCCGGAAGAACCCCCGTCAGTAACAACCACAAAATGATCGAGCCGTTCAGGTAGGAATGGGCTTCTTGCGGGTTGGTTTCAACGATGTTCTGGATCATGGATTGATCAAACATCACTTTATACTTAAGCGTCGAATAACTGACCATCGACCCGGTAATCAGCAGCAACGCAAAGAACGGTTTGAGCAGATAACGGACAGAGAAGGGCATAAAGACGAAGTTGAGCGCGGCCACGAGGACAAACGGGATGGAGATAACAAAGCCGGCTTTATCATGCTCAAGATGCGACAAAATATCGTAAAAATGCAGCAACACGGGCCAGTTGAGTAGGAAGGCAAAAACCATCGCCAACAGCAAAACCAGTGGGATAACTTTCATCCTGAAAAGTACAGGCATTTACATCTCCAACGATATTGTTTTTTTAGCTAAAAAAAGGGATTAACAAATTTGCAAACAAGTTTTTGACGTGACTATTTACGCCTGCAAATTACGAAAGGGATTATTTACCCTGAACCTTAATTTAACCTTAATGTTGCCCTTCTAAATTTTCACTGTGATTCCGTCCATCTTAATATTGAGCTAAGGAATCTCTGCCAGGATGGTTTTGTTTTAATCCGGTTTAATTTGGAGCGCAGTAACGCAATCATGTTGTGCTTTCATTTAATTAACCCGGCTCATGATTTAAAAAGCAACTTAGATAATTACAGGGATATCCAATGAGTGAATTTCTGCCTTTCTCACGTCCTGCGATGGGACCAGAAGAAATCAACGCAGTGAGTGAAGTTTTGCAGTCTGGTTGGATAACAACTGGCCCTAAAAATCAGGCACTTGAACAGGCATTTTGCGAGTTAACCGGCAATAAGCATGCGATTGCGGTGAGCTCTGCAACGGCGGGTATGCATGTCGCATTGATGGCGCTGGGCATTGGGGCGGGCGATGAAGTGATCACGCCGTCGCTGACCTGGGTTTCCACCCTGAATATGATTGTATTACTCGGTGGCGAACCGGTGATGATTGATGTTGACCGCGATACGTTGATGGTCACGGCGCAGGCGATTGAAGCCGCGATTACTCCCCGCACCCGCGCCATTATCCCGGTTCATTACGCCGGAGCGCCGGTGGATATTGACGCCATCCGTGCGGTGGGCGAACGCCACGGGATCCCTGTGATTGAGGATGCTGCGCACGCGGCGGGAACTCACTACAAAGGCAAACATGTTGGCGACAAAGGAACGGCGATTTTCTCCTTCCACGCCATCAAAAACATGACCTGCGCCGAAGGCGGGTTGATTGTTACCGATGATGAGCAATTGGCGAATAGAATGCGCAGCCTGAAGTTCCACGGCCTGGGCGTTGATGCGTTCGACCGCCAGACGCTGGGGCGTGCACCGCAGGCGGAAGTTATCTCGCCGGGCTATAAATACAACCTCGCGGATATTAATGCAGCCATTGCGCTGGTGCAGTTAAAAAAACTCGAGCAAAACAACGCGCGCCGCACTGAAATAGCTGAGCGTTATTTAAGCGAATTAGTGAATATGCCTTATTTACCGCTTATTCAACCAGGTTGGGCACATAAACATGCCTGGCATCTTTTTATTCTGCGCATAGATGAAACTCGCTGTGGAATTTGCCGTAATGAATTCATGGATGCTTTAAAAGCAAAAGGAATTGGCACCGGGCTGCATTTCAGAGCCGCGCATACACAAAAATATTACCGCGAGCGTTATTCCATTCTTTCGTTGCCCGACACCGAATGGAATAGCGAACGTATTTGTTCCATTCCGTTATTCCCAACGATGACCGATGACGATGTGACTCGCGTAATTACCGCCTTACGTGAAGTAGCAGGAAAATAATATGACCAAACCAGAAGTAATCCACAAAGTTACTGTCGTGATCCCGGTTTATAACGAACAGGAAAGTTTGCCTGAACTGATCAGGCGAACCACGGCTGCCTGCGAAACCCTGGGTAAAGATTACGAAATTCTGCTGGTGGATGACGGCAGCACGGATAACTCGGCAGAAATGTTAAGCGATGCTGCCGAAGCACCCGGCAGCCATATCGTCGCGGTTTTGCTCAACCGAAATTACGGCCAGCACAACGCCATTATGGCCGGTTTTAGCCATGTCACCGGGGATTTGATTGTCACCCTTGATGCGGATCTGCAAAACCCGCCGGAAGAGATCCCGCGCCTGGTCGCCAAAGCCGATGAAGGGTATGACGTGGTCGGTACCGTGCGCCAGAACCGCCAGGATACCTGGTTTCGCAAGCGCGCATCGCGTGTGATTAACCGCCTGATTCAGAGTACCACCGGTAAAGCGATGGGCGATTATGGCTGCATGTTGCGTGCTTACCGCCGCCACATTATCGACGCCATGCTGCATTGCCACGAACGCAGCACCTTTATTCCCATTCTCGCCAATACCTTTGCGCGTAAAGCGGTTGAGATCCCTGTGCATCACGCCGAGCGTGAATTTGGTGAATCGAAATACAGCTTTATGCGCCTGATTAATTTGATGTACGACCTGGTCACCTGCCTGACCACCACGCCGCTGCGCATGCTCAGCGTGTTCGGCAGCATTATTGCAGTGTTGGGTTTTGCGCTTTCGGTATTGCTGGTGGTGTTACGTCTTGCCTTCGGGCCGCAATGGGCGGCGGAAGGGGTCTTCATGCTGTTTGCGGTGCTGTTTATGTTTATCGGTGCGCAGTTTGTCGGCATGGGCCTGTTAGGGGAATACATCGGCCGAATATATACCGATGTCCGTGCACGCCCCCGTTACTTTATTCAGCGCGTCGTTAGCCGCAGCTCAGTTTCAACTTCAGAGGAAAATCAGCAATGAAAGCTGTCGTATTTGCTTATCACGATATGGGGTGCGCCGGTGTTAATGCCCTGGTTGCCGCCGGTTATGACATCACGGCGATTTATACCCATCCAGACTCGCCTGCTGAAAATCACTTCTTTGGCTCGGTGGCGCGAACGGCAGCGGAACACGGTATTCCGGTTTACGCACCTGACGATGTGAATCACCCGCTGTGGGTGGATCGCATCAAGTCGGCGCAGCCGGATGTGATTTTCTCTTTCTATTACCGCAACTTGCTCAACGATGAAATTTTAAATAGCGCCTCCGTTGGCGCATTTAACCTGCACGGCTCATTGTTACCTGCGTACCGTGGCCGCGCGCCGTTGAACTGGGCGTTAGTCAATGGTGAAACTGAAACAGGCGTCACGCTGCATCGTATGGTCAAACGCGCTGATGCGGGTGCCATTGTGGCGCAGCATCCCGTGGCGATTGCCGCGACGGACACGGCGTTAACGCTGCACCATAAATTGACGGAGGCGGCGTCTGACCTGTTGGACGATATGCTGCCGGTTATCAAAACCGGGCATTTCCCGCAGGTTGAACAAGACCACAGCAAAGCGACGGTTTTTGGCCGCCGCACGCCACAGGACGGCTGCATTAACTGGCAATCGACCGCTCGCGAAATCAATAACCTGGTACGTGCGGTGACGGATCCATGGCCGGGTGCTTTTGGCTATGTGGGCGGCAGCAAGTTTATCGTGTGGAAATCGCGCGTGCTGGAAGGTTTGCAGGCAGCGAAAGCAGGAACGGTTTTGTCCATCAACCCGCTGGTGATTGCCACCGGCGGCGGGGCGCTGGAAATCGTGACCGGGCAAACTGAAAACGGCGTCTACATGCAGGGCTCGCAACTGGCTCAAAGTCTCGGTTTAGTCGCCGGGGCATTGCTTTGCAGCAAGCCGGTGTCGGCGATTAAACGCCGCACGCGCGTGTTGATTCTTGGGGTGAACGGTTTTATCGGCAACCACCTGACCGAGCGTCTGTTGCAGGACGATAACTTTGAAGTGTATGGCCTGGATATTGGCTCTGATGCTATTAGCCGCTTCCTCGGCAATGAGCGTTTCCACTTTGTGGAAGGTGACATCAGTATTCATTCCGAGTGGATTGAATATCACATTAAAAAATGTGATGTGGTTCTGCCGCTGGTGGCGATTGCCACGCCGATTGAATACACCCGTAACCCATTGCGCGTATTTGAGCTGGATTTTGAAGAGAACCTGAAAATTATTCGTGACTGTGTGAAATACCAGAAGCGCATTATTTTCCCGTCCACTTCAGAAGTGTATGGCATGTGCAGCGACAAAATGTTTGATGAAGATAACTCGAACCTGATTGTTGGCCCGATTAACAAACAGCGCTGGATTTACTCGGTATCCAAGCAATTGCTCGACCGCGTGATCTGGGCTTATGGCGAGAAAGAAGGTTTACGTTTCACGCTGTTCCGCCCGTTTAACTGGATGGGGCCGCGCCTGGATAACCTGAATGCCGCCCGTATCGGCAGCTCGCGCGCGATTACTCAATTGATCCTTAACCTGGTGGAAGGCTCGCCGATTAAGCTGATTGATGGCGGGCGTCAAAAACGTTGTTTCACCGATATTAGCGACGGTATCGAAGCGCTGTTCCGCATTATCGAGAACAAAGACAATAACTGCGACGGGCAAATTATTAATATCGGCAACCCCGATAACGAAGCGAGTATTAAAGAATTGGCTGAAATGCTGCTGGTGAGTTTTGAAAAACATCCGCTGCGTAACCATTTCCCGCCGTTTGCCGGTTTCCGCGAAGTGGAAAGCAGCACCTATTATGGTAAAGGTTATCAGGACGTGGAGCACCGCAAGCCGAGCATTCGTAATGCGCATCGCTTACTGAACTGGACGCCAACGGTCGAGATGGAAAAAACCGTTGACGAGACCCTGGATTTCTTCCTTAAAACAGTTGAACTGACGGAACCTCAGGCATGAGAAAAGTTGGCCTGCGCATTGATGTAGATACATGGCGGGGCACCCAACAAGGGGTTCCTCATCTTCTCGAAATCTTAAGTTTGCACGGTATTCAGGCCACATTTTTCTTCAGTGTTGGGCCGGATAACATGGGCCGCCATTTGTGGCGACTGGTGAAACCGCAATTCCTGTGGAAGATGCTGCGTTCCAAAGCGGCATCGCTCTACGGTTGGGATATTTTATTGGCAGGAACCGCATGGCCGGGCCGGAAAATCGGCGAAGGCAATGCGGAGATCATTTCCGCTGCGGCGGATCATCATGAAGTCGGCCTGCACGCGTGGGATCACTTCGCCTGGCAAACCTGGGCGGGAGTCTGGGACAACAACCATCTCGAGAAGCAAATTCGTCTTGGGAGGGAGGCGTTGAGCCAGATTATCGAACAACCGGTGACTTGTTCAGCAGTTGCGGGCTGGCGAGCCGATCAGCGTGTGGTACGGGCAAAAGAGTCTTTCGGTTTTAGCTATAACAGCGATTGCCGTGGCACTACGCCGTTTCGTCCGCTGTTACCCGATGGCAGCACCGGGACGGTACAAATTCCGGTGACGCTCCCCACCTGGGATGAAGTGATGGGTAAAGGCATCAGTCGCGAAGGGTATAACCGTTTTATTCTTGACCGCATCAAACAAGACGCCGGGACGCCGGTGTACACCATCCACGCTGAGGTGGAAGGGATCGTGATGCAAAACGATTTTAACGAATTGCTGACCATGGCGGCGCTTGAAGGGATTGAATTTTGCCCATTGAGCGAGCTGTTACCGCAAGATTTAACCTCACTGCCGTTGGGTAAAATCGTACGTGGTGTTATCCCCGGCCGAGAAGGATGGCTGGGGTGCCAGCAAATTGTTTTGGGTATGAACTGATGAAGTCAGCAAAACCTGTATTTATCCTGGCGGTGTTTTTTGCTCTGTTTTACCTGTTACCCATCGAGTTCCGCGCCCTCTGGCAACCGGATGAAACGCGTTATGCGGAAATCAGTCGCGAAATGCTGGCGGCGGGTAACTGGATAGTCCCGCATTTTCTGGATGTGCGTTATTTCGAAAAACCGGTCGCCGGGTACTGGATCAATAACCTCAGCCAGATTTTCTTCGGCCATACCAACTTTGCGGTGCGGTTTGGTTCGGTGTTTTCGATAACGCTCAGCGCGTTGTTGGTCTCCTGGCTGGCGTTTCGCTTGTGGCTTGATACACGTGTCGCGGTGCTCTCAGGTGTGATTTTCCTGACCTGCCTGCTGGTTTACGGGGTAGGGACTTACGCCGTTCTCGACCCGATGATCACCCTGTGGCTGGTGGCGGCCATGTGCAGCTTCTGGCTGGCGGCCAATGCACAAACCACGGCGGGCAAGTTGGGCGGTTACCTGCTGCTGGGTGTTGCTTGCGGCATGGGCGTCATGACCAAAGGTTTTCTGGCGCTGGCGGTGCCGGTGCTGGGTGTGTTGCCGTGGGTAATTGCGCAAAAACGCTGGAAAGAAGTGTTGTTGTTTGGGCCGCTGGCCATCATCAGCGCCACGCTGATAACGTTGCCGTGGGCGCTGGCTATCGCTAAAGCGGAGCCGACTTTCTGGCACTACTTCTTTTGGGTGGAGCATATTCAGCGTTTTGCTGAAAAAGATGCCCAGCATAAAGCCTCATTCTGGTATTACATTCCCTTCCTGATTGCCGGATGTTTGCCGTGGGTGGCGTTATTACCGGGCGCTTTAAAACGCAGTTGGCAGGCGCGCAAATTTGAAAGCGGCTCGCTCTATTTGCTGGGCTGGGTCGTGATGCCTTTACTGTTTTTCAGTATCGCAAAAGGCAAATTACCGACCTACATTCTGCCGTGTTTTGCCCCGCTGGCGATTCTTTTGGCCCGTCATGCCACGCAATTACTGGCGACATCACACACGCTGAAAATTAACGGTTGGATTAACGTCATTTTTGGCACCCTATGTAGCCTCGTTGTACTGGTGGTGTTGGCTCCGTGGGGTGTGGCAAAACATCCCGTGTATGCCAGCCAGGAAGTGTTGAAAGTGGTTCAGGCTACAGTGGCGTTTGCGGTGTGGGCGCTGGTGGGGTTCATCACCACGCGCGATAACGCCCGGCTCTGGCAGTGGGCGGCAATTTGCCCGCTGGGTATTGCGTTGTTAGTCGGCGGTGTTATTCCCGCTAAGGTTATCGACTCCAAGCACCCGCAGGCATTTATCAATGTGGTACGCCCGCAACTGGAGAGCAGCCGCTATATTCTTGCCGACAGTGTAGGCGTTGGCGCGGGTGTTGCCTGGGAGTTAAAGCGCGATGATATTACGCTTTATGCCAAACCCGGCGAGCTGGATTACGGCCTGAAGAATTTCGCTGATGCGAAAGATAACTTTGTCTCGCGTGAAGATTTTGCGCACTGGCTCGCGGTTCACCGCAAAGAAGGCAATGTGTCGCTGCTGATGCTGATGTCCAAAGACACATTGCCTGAAGACCATGATGTCCCCACGCCGGATAACCTTTATCGCAAAGGGCGCTTTGTGCTCTTCTTCTACGAAAAAACGCCATGAGTTATCTGCTAATCGTATTGGCCAGTTTTTGTAGGGTGGATAAGCGCAAGCGTCATCCACCATTTCCACCGGTTGTGTCGGAGGGCGCTAACGCTTATCCGACCTACGAAAAAGGTTTGTCATCAGTCTCATGAGTTATCTGCTAATCGTATTGGCCAGTTTATTGAGTTGTGGCGGCCAGCTTTGCCAGAAGCAGGCCACCTGGCGGCCTGGTCGTCGTCACTTGCTCTGCTGGCTGGCATTGAGCGTTTTACTGCTCGGCTGCGCGATGTTGCTGTGGTTGTTAGTGTTACAACGCATTCCTGTCAGCGTGGCTTACCCGATGTTAAGCCTGAATTTTATCTTTATTACCTTTGCTGCACGTTTCATCTGGCATGAGCCTGTTTCACTGCGCCACTGGCTCGGTGTGGTGCTGATTATTGCGGGTATTTCTATTCTCGGGGGTGCCGCCTGATGGGCTACTTCTGGGCATTGGTGAGCGTGCTGTTAGTCAGTTGTGCGCAGCTGATCATGAAATGGGCGATGGTGGAACTGCCTTTGGTTAACCAGCCGCATGAGCTAGTCACAGCCGTTTTGTCGCTCACCCCGGGTGCCGTGGCGTTGTTAACAGGATTGTGCGCTTACGCCTGTTCGATGGGATGCTGGTTTTTGGCGCTGCGCAAAATTGCGCTGAGTAAAGCCTATCCGTTACTGAGTTTAAGCTACGTTATTGTGTGGGCTGCCGCTATCTGGCTGCCGTGGCTGCATGAAGGTTTTAGCGTCGGGAAATTGGCCGGAGTGGGGGTGATTTTTATTGGCTTGCTGTTGGTGTGTATTCCCGACAGGAAACGTTAAATTTATCGCTATCCACCACACTCCCGTCATTGAGAGCAGCAGGGTTAAAGATAAACGCAGAGGCCGGTCGAAAGACCGGCCTCTGCGTATGGGCAAACTTAATCACCCAGCCTGGGAGTTTAATCAGGCACTGGTGGCGGGTTTCTGCTCTGCTTTAACCTGAGCGTTTGCCAGCATTCTGCGCACCGGAATAATCAAAATGAACAGCACCGCGGCGCAAATCAGAAGCGCAATGGAACAACGTGCGAACAGGTTCGGCAGCATATCCAACTGGTCGGCTTTAACGTGCCCGCCAATCAGACCCGCAGCCAGGTTGCCCAGCGCACTGGCGCAGAACCAAAGCCCCATCATCTGGCCACGCATTCTTTCCGGTGCCAGCAGCGTCATGGTTGCCAGGCCAATCGGGCTGAGGCACAACTCGCCCAGTGTCAGCATTAAAATGCTTCCCACCAGCCACAAAGGTGATACACCTGCGCCGCCGTTATTGAGCACGTCTTGCGCGGCCAACATCATGATGCCGAAGCCTGCTGCCGCGCACAGAATACCGATAACAAATTTGGTGATGCTACCCGGGCGCACGTTGTTGCGTGCCAGCGCGGGCCATGCCCAGCTAAACACCGGTGCCAGTATAATGATAAACAACGCGTTGATTGACTGGAACCACACGGCGGGTATTTCAAAGTCGCCAATCATGCGGTTGGTATAGTCATTTGCGAAGAGGTTAAACGAAGTCGGTTTTTGCTCAAACGCTGACCAGAAGAAGGCAGCGGAAACCAGCAAAATAAAGCAAACCAGCAGTCGGGCACGCTCTTTTCTGTTCAGGCCTGCAAAGACGAAAAGATAGATAAAGTAGAGCGCAACCGAAGCGGCAATCACGTACACCAGCATGCTGGCAACCGCGACAGGGTTAATCACGATAACACCCTGTGCAATCAGCGTAACGAGAATCGCCACACCTACCGCCAGCACCAGCAACCAGGCTCCGACACCGTTTTTCTTCGCCACCGGATTGTTCCAGGTTGAGTCCAGACCCACTTCGCTGTCGTAACGTTTCATCGCCGGAACGGCATACAGGCGGAAAATAATCAGCGCCACCAACATACCGATACCGCCAATACCAAAGCCCCAATGCCAGCCGTGCGTTTTTATCAGCCAGCCGGAAATCAGCGGGGCGATAAACGAACCCATGTTAATACCCATGTAAAACAGTGAAAAACCACCGTCACGACGCGCATCGCCTTTTTTATACAGCGTGCCCACCATCACTGAGATACAGGTCTTAAACAGGCCAGAACCCAGCACGATAAACATCAGGCCGATGAAGAACAGGTTGTTGCCCATAAATGCAGACAAGGCTATCGACAAATGTCCGATGGCGATGAGAATCGAGCCATACCAGACGGCTCTTTGCTGCCCAAGCCAGTTATCCGCAAGCCACCCACCCGGCAATGCGGCGAGGTACATGCAACCGGCAAAGATGCCGACGATGGCCGAGGCGTTTTCGCGTGCCAGCCCCATGCCTCCGTCATAAACCGTTGCCGCCATAAACAAAATCAGTAACGGGCGGATGCCGTAAAACGAAAAGCGTTCCCACATTTCTGTGAAGAATAATGAGCCTAGCGGATAAGGATGGCCGAAAAACGTTCGGCTCTCGTTTTGGTTTGCAGAGGAATGCATAAAATCTCCAGAAAAGGTCTGTAATACGTACTTGTGAAGACCGAAATGGCGACGGCTATCTGGCAGGCCGCTCTTTAACATTTCATCAACAATATTGGGTCACCGGATACTAGTGTTGTCTGGTGCGAAGTGCAGGACTTTAAGATGAAAAGTCGACAATTGTCTACTTTTACAGATTTTCTGGCGTTACGAAGCGCACAACAATTGACATTAATGCGACGAGATCATCTTAGTGCGGAAGATGTCTCTGTATTCCCCAGAAATAAAAAAGATCGCCTGAAGAGGCGATCTTTTTTGCTAATTGGGCAAAATGTCCAGGACCGTTTCAGAAGGGCGACATAACCGGGTTGCTATGGGAGTGACAACAATCGGGCGGTTAATCAGAATCGGATGCTGCAACATGAAGTCAATGATCTGATCGTCGGTGAATGATCCTTCCGCCAGTTTTAATTGCTCATAAGGTTCTACATTTTTGCGTAGCAGCACCTGCACTGTAATGCCCATATCCGCGATCAATTTGACCAGTTCCTCGCGCGAAGGAGGTGTTTCCAGATACAAAATAACGTTAGGTTCAGCGCCCGTATTGCGAATGAACTCCAGCACGTTGCGCGAGGTTCCACAGGCCGGGTTGTGATAGATAGTGATATTGCTCATTTTAGATTCTCATTAGAGGGTGAAAGTCAGGCGCAGTGCCAGGGCGACCAGCGTGACGAAAAGGACCGGAAGAGTCATGACAATCCCCACGCGGAAGTAATATCCCCAGGTGATTTTGATATTTTTCTGCGACAGAACGTGTAGCCAAAGCAGCGTTGCCAGACTGCCAATCGGGGTGATTTTCGGCCCGAGATCGCTGCCAATAACGTTGGCATAAATCATCGCTTCTTTGATAACGCCTGTCGCCGTGCTGCCATCAATCGACAGCGCTCCAACCAGAACGGTCGGCATATTGTTCATCACCGACGAAAGGAATGCCGTCAGGAACCCGGTCCCCAGTGTCGCTATCCACAGCCCTTGTTCTGCCAGTTGATTGAGCACAGCAGAGAGAAAGTGAGTCAGTCCGGCGTTTCGTAACCCGTAGACCACCAGATACATACCGAGCGAGAAGATGACGATTTGCCACGGTGCGCCACGCAAGACTTTGCCCGTATTAATGGCATGACCTTTGCGGGCAACACCCAGCAAAATTAGCGCGCCAACAGCCGCGACCAGGCTGACGGGGACACCGAGTGGCTCCAGAGCGAAAAAACCGACCAGCAGCAGAATCAGAACCAGCCAACCGGTTTTGAAGGTATTCACATCCCGGATCGCGTCTTTTGGTTCCTTTAACAGCGAAACATCGTAAGTGGCGGGAATATCTTTGCGGAAAAACAGGTGCAGCATCACCAGCGTGGTGGCAATCGCGGCGAGGTTAACAGGCACCATCACGGCGGCGTATTCAGTGAACCCGAGCTTAAAGAAATCCGCAGAGACGATATTGACCAGGTTCGAGATGATAAGCGGCAGGCTGGCGGTATCGGCGATAAACCCCGCGGCCATCACAAACGCTAAGGTGGCTCCCTGGCTGAAACCCAGTGCCAGAAGCATCGCAATGACTATCGGCGTCAGAATCAGTGCGGCACCGTCATTGGCGAAGAGGGCCGCAACCATCGCGCCTAACAGGATTATCCAGGTAAACAGCAGCCGACCCCGTCCATTTCCCCAACGGGCAACATGCAGCGCAGCCCATTCAAAAAAGCCAGATTCATCGAGCAGTAAACTGATGATAATCACGGCGATAAAAGTGGCGGTGGCATTCCAGACTATCTGCCAGACTACCGGAATATCACTCAGGTGAACGACGCCTGTGAGTAACGCCAGACCTGCACCCAGCGCCGCACTCCAGCCAATACCCAATCCTCTGGGTTGCCAGATGACGAGAACGAGAGTGAGTAAGAAAATAGCCCCAGCCAATAGCATCAGAAACTCCCTTCATATTTGTTTTTGTGTATGTGAATTCTTGTTTTTAACATGATGTTGCTGACGCGTGGCTCAGTTTGCTACGAACAACGTCACGTTCACAATTCCAGGCCGCATCAATGATGGCTGCAGCCCAGGCAGGCATATGTGGCGACAGGCGATAATGCACCCACTTTCCTTCACGTCGATCAATAACCAGCTCCGCTTCCCGCAACAGAGCCATATGGCGGGAAATTTTAGGCTGTGACTCTTTCGTTGCGCCGCAGATATCACAAACGCACAGCTCACCGGATTCCCTGAGCAACATCACAATGGATGAACGAGTTTCATCAGCAAGTAGTTTAAAAAGCTGAACAGGCAGTAGCATTTTTAACCTCGATGTAAAATGACTATACATATGATAATTCATATGTGATAAGTTTTAAAGCACAGCTATTGAAAAGGATAATATTCATGACACATTTACCAGCCCTCGAACAGGCGCACTTTGATGATGCAATAAGCAGCAAACTTGATGCCTGCGACCGGGCGGCCCCGCGAATTCTGATCCTGTATGGGTCAGTGCGAGAGCGTTCATACAGTCGGTTTGCCGCCGAGGAAGCAGGGCGGTTACTGACAAAAATGGGGGCCGAGGTGAAAATATTTGACCCATCTGGCCTACCGTTACCCGATGACGCACCGGTTACTCACCCCAAAGTTCTCGAATTGCGGGAGCTGGTGAGGTGGTGTGACGGAATGGTCTGGAGTTCACCGGAAAGACATGGCGCGATGAGTTCCGTGATGAAGGCTCAGATTGACTGGATACCCTTAAGTGAAGGCGCTGTTCGCCCGTCCCAGGGAAAAACGCTGGCCGTGATGCAGGTCTGTGGGGGTTCGCAATCATTCAACACCGTAAATCAGATGCGAATTCTGGGACGCTGGATGCGGATGTTCACTATTCCCAATCAGTCTTCAGTCCCCAAGGCGTGGCAGGAGTTTAATGATGATGGTCGAATGAAACCTTCCGCCTAGTACGACAGAATTGTTGATGTGGCTGAAGAGCTGTTTAAAATTACGTTAATACTCAAGGGAAATGCCGATTATCTCGCAGACCGATATAGTGAAAGAAAGGAAAGCCATGAGGCACTTTCGCAACGGGTCAATCAGGCGAAAATTTAGCAGGACGTGTGGACTAAAATGACCGGGCAATTTCAGGGTAAAGATACATGGATGCGCGGACTGTAATGTAAAAAAGTAGTTTTTGGCGCCACTAACCTAAAAGAAACAAACCGCCCTTAGGCGGTTTGGATTAAACCCCAACTCAATTACCTTACTGGATCTATGACCGCTTTCGTACCCCCCGGCAGCAATCGCGATAAGCATGCTCAGGCCAGTCCAGATTGCGGCACCGGTTGCAATACCTTCCAGAGGGTCTTGTTCTTTAAGGGGATCGATAGTGCTGTCACCAATGGCGGTACCAATAATGGCCAGTAATAAACCACCATTGAAATAACCACACCGTAAGTCTTAAGAATAGTCTGCGAATGAAGTGAGGTGTTTAAATATTTCCAGTTACGCTGTTAAAATATCTGAAAAAAAAGGGGGGGATGCTGAGTGTCGCTTTTAAATAATTATATAGCTATGAATCAACACTTCACTGTTTAAGCGAAGCGTTAATTCATAGCCTGAGAAAATAAAAAATTGGCTGAAAGAAAACGAGGCTGTGAGAAAAAATAATGCGAAATTATAATCCCCTGTTAAATATCGTCCGTAGTATGGTCAACAACGATTTCCAGGGTCTTACGTACGATATCAATGGTCACGACATCGTCCGTGGATTCAATGGCCTCAATTAACCGTTGAATAATGGCTTTATTAGTAAGATGTCCATCAGTAGCAAGAATACTGCGTATTACCGCTCCGAGTAATACAGCCTCATCAGCCAGCATGTCGCCAGCATTACGGAAATATGCAGTCAGTGCAGTGTTTGGCAGAGTGGCATAAATTTCTGATTTATGAAGCGTTATCTGGGTCATTTACTTCACCATTATTAAGTTATGAGTTAATAGAGGCAGTCAGTGTTTTTTACTGCTACCAGGTACCGGACTTTCGTCAAACAACGAATATACATTGTTACTTTTCTCAATCTGGCCGTCCCTGTCCCCATCGTTTTGCGCAGGAATCAAAGCACGTCGCGAGAGGCCCAGGCGGTGGTTGCTAATATCTGCAATCACATCGGCTATCACATCACGTCGGTGATCATCTCTTTCTGTCGCTTCCATTATTTGCAGCCTTTCCACCAACGATCGGGTGCTTATGGCTCCGTTATCGTAAAGGATTGATAAAACTGCTTCTCCGATCAGCTGATCGATTAATTTCTCTCTTTTACTTCTGTTCATAACTGCGTCTCTGCTTGCCAGCGTGGTTCGTTTCCGAAACGTGGCATGAAATCAGCTTTCTCATGCAGGAGGTGAGCTGAAGGTTGCCAGGCTTTCCGATATAGCCTGAAATAATACTCCCGAAAATGTTTACTTATAAACCCGTAATTTGTGCTTGTTTACCGTTTGAACCTAACGATCAAAAAGCAGGCCAATTAAAGTGTGATAGTGGCTCTCTTCTTCCGGACCGGACGCGTGTTCAACTCGACGCAACAATTTTGTACAGATTGATTTGCGATTCAAACTGCGCCCGTCACTCAGGATTTCAACCACTATTTGCCCTAGAGTTTCTTGTTGGGAAGGCAAAGATGCCTTTGAGAAATAGCGTGTGATGGCGTTAGCCGCATCGGGAACGTAGTTGTTCTGTTGCATTAGTCACTCCTGTAAACATGCAGTCATCAGTTAATGTACAAATAAAGTTATACAAATATTAAAAAGCTGTACATAGAAAAACGTAAAGAATTGTCTTAAATTCTTATACATTAAATGCTATATGTTTAATTTCAGTTGCTTAGACTGCTAATTTTTTATGGAGTTAAAAAAATCATGTACAGATATAGTGTTTTTTGCACATAGTCACGACGAGAAATCTGTTTGCATGGCTGTACGTATGTTCATTTTTTGTTAATAAGTTATTAATATTAATGTATTTTTAATGTGGGATTTGGTTATTCATCTGCTACTGTAAACACTTAAATCGCCTCTAATTGGACACTGAATGCTCACAACCATCATTTACCGCAGTCATATCTGTAAGAACGTACCCTTTACCTCGGTCATGGATATGGTTGCCGTCGCCAATGTTAAAAATGCACAGGCCGATGTGACAGGCATACTGCTGTTTAACGGCACACACTTCTTTCAGCTGATTGAAGGCCCGGAAGCGAGTGTTTTAAACGTCTACCAGCATATTTGTCAGGACGCGCGTCACCACAACATCGTGGAGCTGCTGTGTGACTACGCTCCGGCGCGACGGTTTGGCAAAGCCGGTATGGAACTCTTTGATTTAAGAGAATATGAAGGGCATGAAGTCCTGCAAGCGGTGCTCGATAAAGGGACAACCAAGTATCAGCTTATTTATAACGATCGGGCGCTTAAGTTTTTGCGTACCTTCGTTGAGTCGACTGAAAAAGAAAACTATTTTGAAATTCCGCCAGCGGACTCCTGGGTCTTTGTTACGGGCGCCAAAAAACTCAGCCACACGAGCGTTCATACAGGGGCAGTGGTTCCTGAAAACGCCGCAGATTGTAGCTTTGCATTCCAGCCAATGGTCGACCCATTTGCCCAGAAAATTTTGTCTACTGAAGCTTTGTTACGCACTCCCGGCGGCGATTCTCCGGCCAGCTATTTTGCCGGGCTTAGCGGTAACGCGCTTTACGAAGCCGACCTGAATAGCAAAAAAGTGGCCTTTGCGATGGCGAGGGCGCTCAACCTTGGCGAGCACTCTGTTTCGGTTAACCTGTTCCCCATGACGCTGGTGATGGTTCCCGACGCAGTTGATTTTTTGCTAAGGGAGATTCAGCTAAATGGACTGGTCCCGGAACAGGTAACGGTAGAGTTCACTGAAAGCGAGGTGATTTCGCGCATTGATGAATTCACCGGTGCCATCAGGCAACTGAAAGGCGCGGGCATTAGCGTCGCAATAGACCATTTTGGGGCGGGTTTTGGCGGTCTTTTGTTACTGGCTCAATTTCAGCCAGACAGAATTAAAATCAACAGCGAACTGATTAAGAATGTTCATAAAAGTGGCCCACGTCAGGCCATTATTCAGGCGATTATTAAGTGCTGTGCTTCGCTGGAAATCTCCATTTCAGCGGTGGGAGTGGAGAAGGTCGAGGAGTGGATGTGGCTGGAATCCGCTGGAATTACGCAGTTCCAGGGGAACTTATTTGCCAGCGCTTGTCTGAACGGAATATCCGCCGTGGCCTGGCCTGAAAGGAAAGCAGATCTCTGAATCAGGTTGTACAATGAAAAAAATAAGTTGTACAACCCGCACGGAGTCGTTAGTTTCGACAGGGAAGTGTCAAGTTCACAACGAGGGAATGAATGACCTTATACAGTATCGGTGAAGTTGCCGAACGATGTGCAATCAACCCCGTCACGCTGCGCGCGTGGCAGCGTCGCTACGGTCTCCTCAAACCGCAGAGGAGCGAGGGCGGGCATCGGCAGTTTGATGACGAAGATATCCTGCGTATCGAAGAGATTAAACGCCTGATTAAGAGCGGCGTGTCCGTAGGCAAGGTGAAAGCTTTGCTTGAAGCAAACCAGACTACGGCTCATGACCATGATGCCTGGCGGTTACAGCAAGAAGAGGTGATGACCGTTTTGCGTTTTGTCCAACCGGCAAAACTGCGTGCAAAAATCGCGTCCATGGGGCGTGAAATCCCGGTTGATACCCTGATTGACCATGTTTTCATCCCGGTTCGTCAATGCCTTAGCCTCGATAAATATACCTCCAGAGCAATGATAAGCCTGCTTGATGGGTTGCTGATTGACTATGTTGTCCAGCGCCTTGCTGAATCACGCAATACTGAAGGTCAAGACACCTTAATGATTGGCTGGGAAAGCGATGACCGCACCCGCCTGTGGCTCGAGGCCTGGCGTCTGTCACAACATGGCTGGCGTCCTGATGTGCTGGCCGATCCGCTAGATTCACCTCGTCCGGAATTATTCCCTGGCCAACATGTTTTTGTCTGGACAGGAAAGGCATTAACTCTGCGCCAACAAGAACAACTGGAACACTGGCAAAAACAAGGATTTGCCATCAAATTTCACGCGGGTTAAGGATGACCTGGCTGACTCCTCATCTTGAAATAGTTGAGAGCGCCATCCTTAACCTCCGTTTCGTCTCAGACCTCAGCCGCCAGCAAGGGATAATCGGTATAACCGACTTCGGTGCCACCAAATAGGGTTGCCGGATTGCCAATACCTGCCAGAGGAAGATTGCCTTTCAGGCGACGCGGGAAATCTGGGTTGGCGATAAACGGACGACCAAAAGCCACCAGATCCACCATTCCTGCAGCCAGCAGTTTGTCGGCTTTTTCACGCGTGTAATTGCCCGCGACAATGATCGCCCTGCTGAACGTCGCCCGCAGAGTTTCTCTGAACTCATATGGCACCTGCGGCGCATCATCCCAGTCTGCTTCGGCAAGGTGAATAAAGGCAATGCCTTTGGTTTCACACCAGGCGGCCAGGGCCAGAATGGCTTCACTGGTCTGCGAGTCGTCCATCCCACGCTGGGTAATAAACGGTGCAAGGCGAATGCCGGTGCGGTCTGCGCCAATGGCATCGCTGATGGCTTCCAACACTTCCTGCGCAAAACGCACCCGGTTTGCCAGACTGCCGCCGTATTCATCGGTACGCTTATTCGAGGTGCGTCGCAAAAACTGGTCAATCAGATAACCGTTTCCACCGTGGATTTCCACACCGTCAAACCCGGCAGCCATGGCATTAATGGCCGCCTGACGGTAATCCGCAATCACCTGTTGAATATCATCATTAGTCAGTTCACGTGGCACCGGGCAGGCGACCATTTCTCCGACGCCATTGCTGTTCACCACCCACACCTGCGCGTCTGGCGACAACGCGGAAGGGGCAACAGGCTTGCCGTCGGGATGAAAACTTTCGTGAGACATGCGCCCCACGTGCCACAACTGAGAGAATATTTTGCCATCGACTTTATGGACGGCGTCCGTCACCAGCCGCCAACCCGCAACCTGTTCCGCAGAATGAATACCCGGCGTCCAGGAATACCCCTGACCCTGGGGAGAAATTTGCGTGGCTTCGGTGATGATAAGCCCAGCTCCGGCTCGCTGCTGGTAATACTCTGCCATCAACGCCGTGGGGATATTGCCCGGTTGTGCGGCGCGGGCGCGGGTCATGGGGGCCATCACGATTCGGCTTTTCAGTTCGACAGCGCCAACTTGCGTGTTCTCAAACAGGGTACGTTGCTTCATGTTTTATTCTCCAGGGAGGTCAGTTATGGCTTGACTTTACGCCCTGCGAATCGCTTTGATAATGGCAGCGAAAACTGATTCTCTATTCAGGAAAACAAAATAATGGGCAAACTCGAAGATATTACGTTGCTGGTGGAAGTGGTTGAGGCGGGTGGGCTGGCTGCCGCCGGACGCAGGATGAACCTTTCTCCTGCCACCATGACGGCCAGGCTGAAAGCGCTGGAGGAGCGATATCAGACCCGGTTTTTTAACCGCTCCACGCGCGCCATCGCCCTGACTCGAGCCGGGGAGGAGTTTTATCACGCCGCGCTGCGCGTGCTGGAAGAAATGGCGCAGGCCGAATCGAAACTGACGCAAAAAGAGGGTGTGCTTAGCGGCAGCCTGCGGATCTCAGCATCGTCAGATTTTGGCCGCCAGTATCTGTCGCCCGCGTTACTCGATTTTTCCCGTCTCCACCCTGAAGTCAGAAGCTCGGTGTATCTGAGCGAGAATGTGGTGGATTTGATTGCCAACCGCCTGGACATGAGCGTGCGTTTCGGCAACCTTCCGGACAGCAATCTGGTAACTAAATTTATTCGCCCCAACCACCGTGTGCTCGTGGCGGCGAAAAGCTACCTTGAAACACACGGCATTCCCCAGCATCCCGATGAGCTGCACGCGCATCGCTGCCTGGTGATGGAGCAACGCGGCACGCTGATGAACGAGTGGCGCTTTGAAGAAAAGGGCGAATCAGCCGTGGTTCGGGTCACGCCAGCGATGGTGTGTGATGACGGCGCACTACTGCGCCAGTGGGTGCTGGCAGGGGCGGGTATCGCCAGTAAATCGTGGTGGGACATTAAGCGCGATGTGGAGCAGGGGCGGCTGGCGGTTCTGTTTGCGGAGTGTTTTATCGGTTTCAGCCGCCATGACAAAAAACAGGTCGGCCTCCAGTTTGTCTACCCGCAACGGCGTTTCCAGCCTTTGCAGGTGACCGCTTTCAGCGAGTTTTTCATTAACTGGCTGGATAATGAATAACGTGGCCATGATGGATGTAATTCTGGCGTCTGTTGTTATAAATCTGTAACAAATCCTTCTTACACTGCTCACTTCTGATAACAATATCGAAAGGAAGCCATGATGAGCAGACCTCTTAAGCCGCTGTTTAAACAAGAACACAGCAACGAAATCAGTAATTGCAGCGCTAACCCCGTTTTCTCAGATGTTGCCAGTGCTTTTGTCAGCCGCCGCCGCTTCCTGCAACTGGGTATGCTCGCCGGCACGGCGGTGACATTCCCGGCACTGCTGAAATCGCCTGCCGCATGGGCGGTCGAGACTGCCATGGTGCGGCCTTCATCACTCGGTTTTACCAGTATCGGCGTTTCGACCGACGACACCGTTCGCGTGCCTGAAGGCTACGTGGCGCGACCGTTTTACCGCTGGGGCGATGCGGTGGGTTTAAAAGGCAATCTGCCGGAATTTAAAACCGATGGCAGCAACACCACTGATGAGCAGGCAGCTCAGGCGGGAATGCACCATGACGGGATGGCGTGGTTTGGTCTGCCGCAGGGCAGTGATGACCCGCATCACGGGTTGTTGGCGATGAACCATGAATACATCGACAACGGTTTGCTGTTTAAAGATGGTGTGGCGAACTGGAGCCTGGATAAAGTCCGCAAAGGGCAGAATGCGATGGGGGTTTCGGTTATCGAGGTGAAAAAAGAGGGGGGGAACTGGGCAGTGGTTCGCCCCTCTGAGTTTGCACGTCGCATCACCGTGAACACTCCAATGACTTTAACCGGGCCTGCGAAACATCATGCCCTGATGCAAACCGCTGCCGACCCGCAGGGTGAAACGGTGCTGGGCACCATGCAAAATTGCGCCAACGGGCATACACCGTGGGGAACTTATCTGACGTGTGAAGAGAACTGGTCGGATATTTTCGTTAAGAAAGCCGCGCCGAATGCACTCGAAAAACGCTATGGCATTAGCGACAGCGATGACTCCTACCGCTGGAGTGAAGTTGACCCGCGTTTTAACGTGGACGCCACACCGAATGAACCCAACCGCTTCGGCTGGGTGGTGGAAATCGACCCGTATAATCCGGCATCAACTCCGCGTAAACATACCGCGCTCGGGCGTTTTAAGCATGAAGGTGCGGCGGTGACGCTGGCTGCGGATAACCGTGCTGTTGCCTATATGGGCGATGACCAGAAATTCGAGTACATCTATAAATTTGTTTCCACAGGCATTTACGATGCCAGCAATCGCGAATCGGCAATGGACCTACTTTCTGAAGGTACGCTGTATGTGGCGAAATTTAATGACGATGGCAGCGGTGTCTGGTTGCCGCTGGTTTATGGGCAATCAGGACTTGATCACAGTAACGGTTTTGCAAGCCAGGGCGAGTTGCTGATCAAAACCCGTCTTGCCGCCGATGTGGTTGGCGCAACGAAAATGGACCGACCGGAGTGGATTGCGGTCGATACCCATACCGCGGGGAGCGTGTACTGTACGTTGACCAATAACAGCGATCGCGGCAAAGAAGGCAAAGCCCCGGTAGATGCCGCTAACCCACGTGCTAACAATGTTTACGGGCACATCATGCACTGGAGCGAGGAGAACAGCGACCCGGCATCAACTACCTTTAAGTGGGACATTCTGGTGTTGGGCGGCAAACCCGATAGCGCGGATGAAAAAACCAAAGGCTCAATGACCGGGGCTGAATTTGGAAGTGCGGATGGTTTGTCGTTTGACCATCGCGGCGTGTTATGGATTCAGACGGATGTCTCGTCCAGCACCATCAACAAAAAAGCCTACGAGGGCATGGGCAATAACCAGATGCTCGCCACCGTACCTGGCTCCAATGAATATCGCCGTTTCCTCACCGGCCCGCGCGGCTGCGAGATAACCGGCATCGCCTTTACCCCAGACAACCGCACACTGTTTATTAATATCCAGCACCCCGGCGAACCTGGCGATGATATCAGCGACCCGGCGAATCCTACTGCCGTTTCAACCTGGCCTGATGGCGATAAAACTAGTCGTCCGCGTTCTTCCACGGTGGTGATTGTGAAAGCAGATGGCGGAGTCATCGGCAGCTAATCAGTAACGGCCTCTGTGAAGAGGCCGTAGTCATCCCCCTCCAGCAGATTTGTTTATTCATACAAACAAAATAATCCATTCTATTTGTTGCAGCCGGGTTATTAACCACGATGGTGCACTCCCTGAATATCACCGACGGTCAGGCGGGAAATGTCATCAAGGAAATCAAAAACTGAAAATGTCTGGGGCAAAAAATGGGGGACAAAGCTGTTTGTGATGTGTAGATGATTTTTTATAACAGAGGAGTTGAACAAAGAGAGATTTTTCAAGAATGGTGCGTCCGAGTGGACTCGAACCACCGACCCCCACCATGTCAAGGTGGTGCTCTAACCAACTGAGCTACGGACGCACTGTTTGTTGCGGTACTGCTGATTGCGGTAAAACGTTAAATGGTGCGTCCGAGTGGACTCGAACCACCGACCCCTACCATGTCAAGGTAGTGCTCTAACCAACTGAGCTACGGACGCACTGTGTTGTCTGTGACAACGGGGACGAATATTAGCGGCAGCACCCGAGCCTTGCAAGCGGTAAACAGCAAATTTCTTCCATATTTCACTCGTTTGCTGCGCATCTGCGCAACTCGGTGTAAAAATAGCCGCCAAAAAGGCGGCCATGAACATTTACCGTGCAGCGCGTTGCAAAATCGTGATTGAAGGCTGGCGCTGTAACCAACGCATCCGCAGCATCATCATGACGGCCGCAGACGTCAGGCCGATGATAAATCCAATCCAGAAACCTGCCGGGCCCATCGGTTCAACCACCCAGTCCGTCAGCGCCAGAATGTAACCGCTTGGCAATCCCAACACCCAGTAGGCGATAAACGTGATAAAGAAAATCGAGCGCGTATCTTTATAGCCACGCAGCACGCCGCTGCCGATCACCTGCACAGAATCAGAAAGCTGATACACCGCCGCCAGTAGCATCAAGTGCGCCGCCAGCGCGACAACTTCAGGATTGCTGTTGTAGAGCAGGGCGATGTGTTCGCGCATCACTACCGTGAAAATCGCAGTCAGCATCGCCATACACATCCCTACGCAAATGCCGGTCCAGGCCGCCGTTTGCGCGTCGAGTGTTGAACCCTGGCCCAGACGGAAGCCTACGCGTATCGTGACCGCCGCGGAAAGGGACATCGGCAGAACAAACATCAGCGAGCTGAAGTTAAGGGCAATCTGGTGCCCAGCCACATCGATAATCCCCAGAGGCGCAACCAGTAGAGCGACCACGGCGAACAGCGTCACTTCAAAGAACAGCGCCAGCGCAATCGGCAGCCCTAGTTGGGTTAAGCGATACATCACTTTCCAGTCGGGCTTGATGAAGCCTTTTGGTAGTTTCAAATCGCGCATCGAACGGGATTTCTTCACATAGGAAATCATGCTGAAGAACATCACCCAATATACGGCAGCCGTTGCAACACCGCAGCCTACGCCGCCGAGCTCTGGCATGCCAAGGTGACCGTAAATAAAGATGTAGTTAACTGGAATGTTGACCAGTAAACCGATAAAACCCATCACCATGCCGGGTTTGGTTTTCGCCAGGCCTTCACACTGGTTACGCGCCACCTGGAAGAATAAATACCCCGGGACGCCCCACAGCAATGCACGCAAGTAGCCAACGGCTTTATCGGCCAGTTGTGGGTCGATATTTTTCATAGCATGGATGATATAGCCCGCGTTCCACAGCACAATCATGATGAGCGCCGAGACAATGCCAGCCAGCCAGAAGCCCTGGCGAATCTGGTGCGCGATACGCTCACGGCGACCAGATCCGTTGAGTTGCGCCACGGTAGGCGTCAGCGCCATTAACAAACCATGGCCGAACAGAATGGCGGGTAGCCAGATGGAGGTACCGATTGCCACAGCGGCCATATCGGTTGCGCTGTAGCCACCGGCCATCACGGTATCGACAAAGCCCATCGAGGTTTGTGCGATTTGCGCGAGGATGACAGGTATCGCCAGCGCGAGCAGCTGGCGGGCTTCAACTATGTACTTCTGCATTTTTAACACCTGATTATTATTAGTTATTAGAAAGACAACAAGACCGCCAGAAATGGCAGAAAAATAGGAATTGCAGGGGAATTAGCCTGACTATTGTAGCGGCAGAAAACGAATACGCCAGCCAAATAATGGTGGGGTAGTGCGGATAGCTGGCAAGCTGTTTTTCCAACTGTTAAAGTGCTGCATTACGAATTATCAGCAGCCGAATAATTACCAGGAGTTTGACGATGTTTACAGGTATTGTGCAGGGTACTGCGACCCTGGTCTCCATTGATGAGAAACCCAATTTCCGTACCCACGTAATTGAAATGCCAGATGAGATGTTACCTGGCCTTGAAACAGGTGCGTCGGTGGCACACAACGGCTGTTGCCTGACCGTCACTGAAATCAATGGCAACCACGTCAGCTTTGATTTAATGAAAGAGACGCTGCGTATTACCAATCTCGGCGAGTTAGTTGTGGGTGATAGTGTTAACGTCGAACGCGCGGCTAAATTTAATGATGAAATCGGCGGGCATCTTATGTCCGGTCATATTATGACGACCGCTGAAGTAGCAAAGATTCTGACCTCAGAAAATAACCGCCAGATCTGGTTTAAAATGCGCGATAAAACCTTGATGAAATATATTCTGCATAAAGGATATATCGGCATTGATGGTATTAGCCTGACGGTCGGTGAAGTCACGGCTTCGCGTTTCTGCGTACATTTAATTCCGGAAACGCTTGAGCGCACTACACTTGGCAGTAAAAAACTGGGGAATCGTATTAATATCGAAATCGACCCGCAAACCCAGGCGATAGTAGACACCGTTGAGCGCGTGCTTGCGCAGCGTGAAGCGACACTGGATGCGTTGCTACCGAAGGCGTGATTGCAGGGTTTTGTCGGATGCCGTTTACGCGACATCCGACTTTCTTATGCAATCAACAAACTTCCGCGCACCAAATCACTGGTATGCCGATCCCCAAGCAATAATTCCACCGCCCGACGCGCAATACTTTCCAGGGGATATTTAATCGCTGGAATGGCGTTTGCTCCCGGCATTCGGGTTGAACCATCAAGACTGAATACCATCACTTGTTCAGGCACGTGTAACTGGTACTGATTGAGCATCATCATGGCTTCCTGCGCCTGAGTGTCATCGGTCACTAGCAATGCGGAAAACTTCACACCGCGATTGATCAGCCGTTGCAGCGCGATACGCACCGAGGATTCATCCTCAATCACCAACTGCCGGTTAAAAGGCACCACGTGGTTGTGCAGCGCCTGGTGATAACCCTCAAGGGTTTGGGCTGCCGCTTCACCGCTGGCAAAGTTTATCAGGGCGATTTGCCGCCGTTTCTGGTTACACAAATAGTGCACGGCGGTTTCAGCCGCGAAAACGTGATCGCATTGAATACTCAGCGCATTCGAACCGCTCAGGCAATCAATCAGCATAATATCGTCGTCGAGGGGAGGGAGTGAGAAACGCGCCCCCACAACCAGCAACGCATCGCATAACCCGTTTGAAAGTTCCTGAGCGGCCTGCGCCACGCTGTCGTGGTCATTGGCGAAGCGTAACAGCAGGTGTTTATGATGCTGGTTAAGCTGTTTCTCCAGCGCTTGCAGGTAGCCTGTGGACTGCTGAATATGCTCGGTGGCACAGATTACGCCAATGCAATTGGTTGATTGGGAACTCAAAGATTGAGCAATCGCATTGGGCTTGTAGTTAAGTATTTCTGCCGCGCGCAAAACGGCCTGGCGACTCTCTTCTTTCACGCCGCGACTGCCGCTTAAAACACGCGAAACGGTGGCTTTAGAAACCTGTGCAAGGCGTGCTACATCATTAATATTCGACATGGTGTGAGTTTCCCGCTTCTCAGCCAGAAACGGGCCTTGCGGCCCGAATGCTGAGATTACGTACGATCGTTAAAGCCATTTTCTGCGGAAGTTGCTTTGTACCACTCACCGCTTTTCTTGATAGTGCGTTGCTGAGTCTCAAGATTTAACGAGACAAAGCCATAACGGTTTTTGTATGCATTGCACCAGGACCAGTTATCAATAAACGTCCACATGTGATAACCCAGGCAATTACTGCCTTCACTAATGCCTTTATGCAGCCATTTCAGGTGGTCGCGCACGAAATCAATGCGGTAGTCATCCTGAATCTGGCCGTTCTCGTCGAAACGCTGTTCGTTTTCAACGCCCATGCCGTTCTCAGAAATATAGCAATTTGGGTTGCCATAATTTTCACGCAGGTTGGTGAGAATATCGTAAATCCCTTGCTCGTAAATTTCCCAGCCACGATACGGGTTCATTTTGCGGCCCGGCATTTCGTAGGCTTCAAAGAACCATTCCGGCATAAACGGGCTGTCCGGGTTAACCAGCGAGTCGCGGCACTTGATGCGGCGCGGCTGGTAGTAGTTGATACCCAGTAAATCGACGACACCCGCTGCAAGCAGCTCTTTGTCACCCGCCTGGCACTCAGGCAGTTGACCATGTTCTTTCAGCAGTGCAACCAGTTCTTGCGGATATTCACCACGCAAAGCTGGGTCGAGGAAGCTGCGGTTGAACATCAGGTCAGCGATGTTTGCCGCTTTCACATCCGCAGGGTTTTGCGAACGCGGATAAGAAGGGGTGAGGTTGAGGATAATACCAATTTCGCCGCCGTCGTTACGCTGGTGGTAAGCCTTTACCGCCAGGGAGTGGGCAATCATGGTGTGGTAGGCGACGGTTGCCGCACGTTTGAAATCCACCACGTTCGGGTAATGGAAATCATACAGATAGCCGCCTTCAACAGGCACTACCGGCTCGTTGAAAGTGAACCAATGCTTCACGCGGTCGCCAAACAGCTCGAAACAAACGTTCGCAAATTCCGCGTAGGCCGTGACAACGTCACGATTTTCCCAGCCACCTTGCTGCTGCATAACCATCGGCATATCAAAGTGGAACAGGTTGATAAACGGCTTAATGCCCTGCGCCACCAGTTCGTCGATAACCTGATTGTAGAAGGTGACGGCTTCCTGGTTAACCGCGCCACGGCCTTCAGGAATCAGACGTGCCCAGGAAATCGAGGTGCGGAAGGTGTTGTGATTCAGCTCTTTGAGCAGGGCGATATCTTGCTTCCAGTTTTTGTAGAATGTGGAAGTCTCTGCTGGGCCCACACCGTTGTGGAAGCGGGTGGGTTGTTCCTTATACCATTGATCCCAGATAGTGGCGGACTTGCCAAAAGAGAGGGTTTCGCCTTCGGTTTGTGGCGCTGAACTTGCGCTGCCCCACCAGAAATTTTCAGGAAATACGTATTTCATTACAGTTCCTCTTGTGACGGACGAGCCTGCCAGACCGGCAGGCAAAAGTAGTTGATTAGTTCACGGTAATCGGGTTTTCACTTTCCTGCGCGCTACGCTCTTCATCCTGTTTGATCAGAGTGCGTTCGTAAGCTTTCAGGAATGGGTAATACATCACAGCCGACATGACCATACAAATTAGACACATGATTACGGGACTTACCGCCCAGTTTGCGGCCCACGAGGCCCCAATCGGCGCAGGCGTTGTCCACGGAGTGAGCGATACCACTTGAGCAACCCAACCTAATTTGGTCGCGATATAGGCAAGTGTTGCGTTAATCATCGGCACCAGCGTAAACGGCAGGAAGAACAGCGGGTTCATGATGATTGGCGTACCGAACAGAATCGGTTCGTTGATATTAAAGAAGCTAGGAACCACGCCCATTTTGCCGATG
This sequence comes from Buttiauxella agrestis ATCC 33320, assembly GCF_000735355.1. Taxonomy (GTDB): domain Bacteria; phylum Pseudomonadota; class Gammaproteobacteria; order Enterobacterales; family Enterobacteriaceae; genus Buttiauxella; species Buttiauxella agrestis. The sequence continues at coordinate 63,590 of NZ_JMPI01000030.1, read as the reverse complement.
GTGCGCAGGTGAATGGCACGGCTGCGCAGCAATAAGAAGGCCAGCGGGAGCGTTGAACCTACGCCGCCAATCAGCAGATAGTGATCCCAAAAACCTTGCAGATAGATGTGCGGCAGAACATTACCTGCGGCCAGCGCCGTCTGGTTAGCGGAAAGGTTAGCCATCCAGAACGGGTTCATAATCCCGGTGACGATTAACGCGCCGTGAATACCGGCAAACCACAGGATTTGGCAGATAAACACTGAAATCAGAATCGCAGGCAAAGAGTCTGACGCTGAAACCAGTGGCGCCAACAGGTGCATAATGGCTTCAGGAATAATCATGCCGGTGGTGGACTCGATGAACAGGTTCAGCGGGTGCAGCGTGGCGACAATCACCACCACCGGGATCAGGATTTCAAAGGAGCGCGCCACGCCGGTAGGCACTTCTTTTGGCAGGCGAATAGTGATGTTGTGGCGTTTTAAGAACGCGTACATTTCACTGGCGTAAATCGCGGTAATCAGCGCGGTAAAGATGCCCTGGCCCGAGAAATACTGCGTCGAAATCTGCCCGTCTTTATAAGGGGCGGCAACCAGCAAAAAGGCCATAAATGCCAACAGACCCGTCATGATAGGGTCGAGCTTGTAGTGCTTGCCAAGACTTGCGCCGATACCGACGGAGATAAAGAACGTCATCACGCCCATGCTGAGGTTAAACGGCAGCATGAGTTGTTCACGATAAGTGAGCGAGAAATTCAGCCACGAGCGGGCAAAACTCCAGGTGCTGTCAGGAGAGAACGGCGGGAAAATAAACACTAACAAGAACGAACCGATAATCATGAACGGCAGAGCTGAGATAAAACCATCGCGGATAGCGATGACATGGCGCTGAGAACCCATTGCTCCGGCCATGGGGGTGACTTTGTGCTCAATCACATTGACCATTTTTTGGTAGATGCTCATGGCGGTATCCTTGTTATTGTTTCGGGAAGTGCGGTTATTGTGAAACAAAACGGAAACCGGTTTCCAACTGAGAAACGAATAAGTGTTAACGGGATCAAACTCAGGAAGAAAGGAGACCAGGAAACGTGAGGAGGGTCACGCTTTGTTAAGAAAATGCTACAGAGTTGCAGTAAATAGTGACCCCGGAGATACCGGGGCCATTACTCATTAATGAGGAACTCGTAAGCCGTCTTCAATGCCGCGACTAAAGACTATTTGCCAAAGCTGAATATCACGGGCGCGGAAGGCTCCGGCACAGGCATTCAGATAATAACTAAACATGCGTTTAAAACGTTCGGAATAGTTATCGGCGATTTCAGGCCAGTGCTGCAAGAAACGCTCATTCCAGGCCATTAAGGTTTTATCGTAATCGGCACCAAAGTTATGCCAGTCTTCCATCACGAAATGCTTTTCACTGGATTGTGCAATCTGGCACACCGACGGCAGACAGCCATTCGGGAAGATATATTTATCAATCCACGGATCCACGCTGTTATTGGTTTTATTGGAACCAATGGTGTGCAGCAGGAAAATCCCTTCCGGTTTCAGATTACGGTCGGCGACACTAAAATAGGTGGCATAGTTTTTTGGCCCGACATGTTCAAACATGCCGACGGAAACAATGCGATCAAATTGCATATCCAGTTCGCGATAGTCTTGCAGCAAAATAGTGACATCAAGACCCGCACACCGTTCCTGCGCCATTTTTTGTTGTTCAGCAGAGATCGTGACACCGTGTACCGCGACGCCGTAATGTCGGGCAGCATATTGCGCAAGACCGCCCCAGCCGCAACCAATATCCAGCAGCGTCATTCCCGGTTCCAGTTGCAGTTTATCGCAGATCATTTTTAGTTTGGCGTTCTGCGCATCGCTGAGCGTGGTGGCTTCTTTCCAGTAACCACAGGAATATTGCATATGCTCATCAAGCATGCGGCTAAATAAATCATTGCCAAGATCGTAATGTTCTTTGCCAACAATCCAGGCGCGTTTTTTAGATTGCAGATTCATTATCCGGGCAGCGGCAATGCGTAGCGTGTCTTTTAAATGGCGGGGAAGTTGATCCTCGAGTCCGGCACGAATGGTGTTATTGAAAAATATATCCAGACGCTCGCAGTCCCACCAACCGTCCATATAGCTTTCACCCAGCCCGAGTGAACCCTCTTGCAGGACGCGTTTAAAAAAATCGGGGTGCTTAACCTGTATATCGAAAGGGCGCGGGCCGTTTATTTCCACTCCAGCCTTAGCGAGCATTTCGTTAACAATTCGATACCACGGGTTATTTCTTATGCTGACTTCTTCTATACACGATGAACTCATAGCTTCTCCATCACCATTGTGTGAGGAACCTTCAAACAGCGTAGACGCTATTTTGGGCATGTGAGAAATGTCACGGAAAAAACCGTGAGCCTGATATCCGACGTAGAACAGAGAAAGGGGCGAGTGCCCACAAAAAAAGCTCTCAAAACAACAAACGGGAGCACAAAGGCTCCCGTCACGATTTCATTATAATTGTGCTGACAACCGAGCCGTTAATGAGTATAGGCTCGCCTGTTTAGTGATTCAATGAAATATTGTTAGCACGCTAAGTTATTCACTAACATCATTAATGCGCATCGGATTCAGCAGGTTGCCAGACCTCTGCATTTTTACGGCGCTGCATCAGATAACCTAACATTGCCAGCGCAATGGTCACCAGCATCACGCTGGTGGTCGTCAGCAGCGGCGTTGCCACAAGCCAGGACACCATCAAACTTGCCAGGAAGCACAGGCCCAATTGCAGCGTGTTTTGCAGCGCAGCGGCTTTACCGGTGGCCTGCGGGAATGGCAGCAGTGCTGAAGCAACAACGATAGGGTAAATTGCGCCGTTGGCTATTGCCATGATACAGAATGGGATCAGCAGCAGCGTCAGGGTCGCGTGACCGCTTATCGAAACCGCCCAGGTGCCGAAAATACTCAGCGTATATAAAGCCAGCAGCCAGGGCAGCATTTGCTTGCCGTTCCATTTTTGCAGCGCGCTGCGACAACCGTAACCGCCAATCAGGAAGGCAATGGTTTGTGGCACGTAGCTCAGGCCGATTGCCGCCGGGCTGTAACCCATATCGTTCAGGATGAATGGGGAACCGGTCAACCAGGCAAAGAAGCTTGCGGAACAAGCGGCATAAATCAATACGTTGCCGCTATATACGCGATTGCGCAGCAACGACATAAAGCTGACTTTGTTGTCTTCAGTTTGCGGGTGATGCTGAGTCCGTGGTTTCAGGCGCAGCGTTGGGATCATCAACACCAGGGTGATAGCAAACAGGGTGGCGAAAATCGCCTGCCAGTCGAAGTGCGTCAAAATCCAGCTACCGAGCAGCGGTGCCAGTGCCGGAGACAAACCAACCAGCGGCATAATTGTTGCGAAAATACGATTTGCGCGGTTTGCCGGGTAGTAATCCGTCACCAGCGCCTGCCAGCTCACCGCCGCAGAACACACGCCAACGGCCTGTACAAAGCGCAGGACCAGCAGCGCGGTGGCGCTTTCGACCCACAACATGCCGATACAACCGATGGCAAACAGACTCAACCCGGCCAGTAACACAGGTTTGCGGCCGAAATGGTCAGACAGCGGCCCCCACATTAACTGAGCGAACGCAAATCCGGCGAGGAACAAACTCAAGCTTGCGCTCACCGCGGAAGCATCGGTCTGTAAATCTTGCTGAATAGCCGCGAAAGCTGGCAGATACATGTCTGTGGCGAGGAACCCCAGCACACTTAATCCGGCCAGCCAGATAAGAAATCCTTTTGATGGTTGCATGTTTTTCTCTTGATTTATCTTGCAGGTTGATTGCCGCGAGAGTGTACGGAGTGCAATTACGCTTGTGAAACGCTAATATTTGTCTATTGCGTTCAAAAAATTTGTGAGCAGAAAAATGTGGTCTGAATATTCGCTGGAAGTGATAGATGCGGTGGCGCGCAATGGCAGCTTCAGTGGTGCTGCACAGGAGTTGCACCGCGTTCCGTCTGCCATCAGCTATACGGTACGGCAACTGGAAGAATGGTTAGCTGTTCCGCTGTTTGAACGCCGTCATCGTGATGTCGAATTAACCCCCGCGGGCGTCTTTTTTTTGAAGGAAGGGCGCTCTGTTATCAAAAAAATGATGACGACACGGCAGCAGTGCCAGCAGATCGCAAATGGATGGCGCGGACACCTGGCGATTGCGGTCGATAATATTGTAAAACCCGAACGCACGCGCCAGCTGGTGTTGGATTTCTACCGCCATTTCCCGGATATCGAGCTGCATATTTATCAGGAAGTCTTTAACGGCGTGTGGGACGCGCTGGCGGATGGGCGCGTTGAAGTTGCGATTGGCGCAACGCAGGCCATTCCTGTCGGTGGGCGTTTTGCCTTCCGGGACATGGGGACACTGAGTTGGCGTTGCGTGGTGGCTGCAAATCATCCCCTGGCGGTACAAGGCGGTACATTAAGTGATGACGACTTACGTGCCTGGCCGTCGCTGGTTCTGGAAGATACCTCGCGTTCCTTGCCAAAGCGTATTACCTGGCTGCTGGATAACCAGCGGCGTGTAGTAGTGCCAGATTGGGAGTCGGGTTCCGATTGCCTGAGTGCAGGTTTGTGCATCGGTATGGTGCCATTGCATATCGCCAGACCGTGGGTAGATTCCGGTAAATGGTGCGAGCTGACGCTGGATAACCCATTCCCGGATGCCGCGTGTTGCCTGACGTGGAAGCAAAATGATGCGTCACCCGCGCTAGCCTGGTTATTAGATTATCTGGGAGATAGCGAAACGATGAATCAGGAGTGGTTGCAGGAGCCTGACAGCGCTGCTTCACAGAGTTCGTAGGGTGGATATAAGCCGCAGGCGTCATCCACCATTTACGTCAGAACTGTCGGATGACGCTGCTGTACGACCTACGCTATTTTAGCGGCGGTAATCGCGGAACGGACCGTCGGCTACGGAGCGGCGTTCAATCAGGCGCGGATGCACTTCAATGGACTGCGACTCTTCGCGTTTGTTGACGATTCTGTCCAGCAACATGTTAAACGCCGTTTCACCCAGCGAATCTTTTGGCTGGTGAATGGTGGTCAGTGCTGGCGAGAAGAAGCGGGCGTTACGCACGTTATCGTAGCCAATAATTGAAATATCCTGCGGCACACGCAGACCCATTTCATCAGCGGCACAAATCGCGCCCATCGCCATAATATCCCCGCCACAGAAGACTGCCGTTGGACGATGAGACTGGCCGAGAATCTGCTGCATCGCGCGGTACCCAGACTCTGGCTCAAAGTCGCCCTGAACAATCCAGTTTTCTGGAATGGCGATACCGGCTTCTTCCAGCGCTTTCATAAAGCCTGCGTGACGACCGCCGCCGGTGTTACGTTCCATTTGGCCAGGAATGGCGCCAATTTCACGGTGGCCGCGCTCAATCAAATAACGCCCGGCCAGATAACCGCCGTGGAACGCGTTATCGACCACAGAGTCGGTGAAGTCTGCGCGAGCTTCGCCCCAGTCCATCACCACCATGGGGATATGGCGATATTCTTCGAGCATTGTCAGCAGTGATTCCGGATACTCAGAACACATCACCAGCAGGCCATCGACGCGCTTTTGCGCCATCATTGATAAATAAGCGCGCTGTTTTTCAAAGTTGTTGTGCGCATTGCCCAGAATCAGGGTATAGCCTTTTTCAAAGCAGCTATTTTCCACGGCTTCGATGATCTCGGCGAAATAAGGGGCTTCGCTGGAAGTGGCAAGCAGACCAATCGTTTTGGTGTGATTAACTTTAAGGCTGCGTGCGACGGCACTAGGTGAATAGTGCAATTCTTTGATTGCCGCCCAGACCGCATTGCGAGTCTCTTCCGCCACAAAGCGAGTTTTGTTAATCACATGTGATACGGTTGTAGTGGAAACGTTTGCGCGCTTCGCCACGTCCTTGATTGTCGCCATTAAATTTCACTCCAGACCATATCGTAAACTCCTGATAACTAATATGTTAAACGTTTGCGTACACTGACTCCTGAGGCAACGTTTGGGTTGCGGGTATGCCGGGATTGCGACATAAAACGGAAGGAGGGCATAGAATTGATGGTACGCAATAAATTAGCGAGGGATTTTGGCCTATCCGGAAGAAAAGTGGAAGAGGGAAAAGTGATATCAGGTTAAAACCAGGAGGATTTTTATTTCTGGTTGTGGGAAAATCGCTCTGACACACCGATTGTAAGGTAATTAAAAGGAGTTTATTGATGAGCACAGATTTGAAATTTTCAATCACCACAACGGTCATTGTTCTGGCACTGATCGTCTGTGGCGCGTTAACTGCCGTACTGCACTGATTAAAATGGGCCGCAATCGCGGCCCATATCTTTTAGGTTTTACGCTGCCAGATTCTTCGCAACAAATTCCCAGTTCACCAGCGCCCAGAAATGCTCAAGGTAGCCTGCGCGAGCATTACGGTAGTCGATGTAGTAAGCATGTTCCCAAACGTCTACTGTCAACAGCGGTTTTGCCGCAGTGGTCAGCGGGGTGCCCGCGTTAGACGTTGAAACGATAGCTAATGCGCCATCTTCTTGCTTAACCAGCCAGGTCCAACCCGCGCCGAAGTTTTTGATAGCCGCGTCGGTAAACTGTTGTTTGAATTCAGCAAAGCTACCGAAAGACTTATTGATGGCTTCCAGCAGTGCGCCTGTTGGCTCGCCACCTGCGTTTGGTGCCAGGCAATTCCAGTAGAAAGTGTGGTTCCACACCTGTGCTGCGTTGTTGAATACGCCGCCTTCTGAAGTACGAACGATCTCTTCCAGAGTTTTACCTTCAAACGCGGTGCCCTTAACCAGATTGTTCAGGTTAGTGACGTAGGTTTGATGGTGTTTACCGTAATGGTATTCCAGCGTTTCGGCAGAGATGTGTGGGGCTAAAGCATCTTTCGCATATGGTAGTGCAGGTAATTCGAACGACATTGCAAACTCCTTATTACCCGTCATTCTTCGAGCCGCATCGTTGACTCAAATGAGTTAGGGTATCTATTGTTAAATAAACACTTTTAGTGCGGGTTTAGGTTAACAAATTGAAAGGAAAAGCAAAAGAGAAACGCACTTACCCGTTTATGGGCAAGTGCGAGTTTTTACGAAGAGGGATTAGCGAATGGTTTTTGAGGTCATAACGCGTTTGGCACCCACATAATGGCGCTGCCAGTAATCTTCACTTAAAGACGTGATTTGAATATCGCGACCCGTGCGAGGTGACTGGATGAATTTACCATTGCCAACATACACGCCAACGTGATCAGCGGTGCCGCGACCACGGGTGCGGAAGAAGACCAGATCGCCTGTTTCCAGTTCGCCACGGTCTACTGAAGAAGCATCACGCAGATGGTACATCTCGTTCGCGGTGCGCGGAATGCGGAATTTCACCAGGTCTTTATAAGCGTAGTAAACCAGACCGCTGCAATCGAAACCGGTATTTGGCGAAGTGCCTCCCCAGCGATACGGTTTGCCAATCTGGCCCATCAATTTATTCATTGCCGTTTTTTGTGCTTTTTGCACGCGGACTTTATGCGCCTGAGCAATAGTCGTTGGATGCTCTGCTTTAACTTTCACACAACGCGTTTTGTAACCTTTGCGAGGTTTACTGCATTTTTCGGTGAAAGTAACAGGCTGGACTTTTGCGAGCTGAGAGGATTTTTTGCGGTCGGTTTTGGCAAGATTCTTGGTTTTGGTGCTGCTGGCATTTTTAACGGTTTTACTTTTCGCGGCAGCGGTTTCTTTTTTCTTGCTTGCGGTCTTGGTGGTGGTGCTTTTCTTGCTGGCGGTAGTGGTTTTCTGTTTACTCTTACTGCTCTTTTCTGTGCTCTTCGTTGTGGATTTCACAACGTGCGCCTTTTGCGCGACCACGGGACGAGCGTGTTCAGACGCCTGCGTCAATGGTATATACGGCAAGGTAAATAGCAGAGCACAGAGCGTGATAGATGTTTTTGTTATCCGCGCCACTCGACATTCCCCTGGTTAAAATAAATGCATGATAAATACCATCATGCCCGTGTATGATTTTGCGAAACCCGCCGATTCTAATCCATAAGGCGCAATAAAGTTAATAACCTTTTTCGATTCCTCTTCCTGTTTCGTTACCGAACGCAAAAAAAATGACCAAACTAATGGTTGTGAGGCTATTTATTGATCGTGCTTATAGTTATTTCCTGATTTCCCGCTGCGGGAAAAGTGTTATTCTTGATGCATGTTGTCCCTCCATCGCGCAGCACAGAGAAACCCTGTAAAAAATGGTGTTTTCTGGAGAGGGTGTCAATCGCTACAATGGCAGGCTAATGCCAGTACTTGGTTTGAGGAAGCAAGCAATGAGCACTATTGAAAAAATCCAACAACAGATCACCGAGAACCCAATTCTTCTTTATATGAAAGGTTCTCCGAAACTGCCTAGCTGTGGTTTCTCTGCCCAGGCTGTGCAGGCGCTGTCTGCCTGTGGCGAGCGTTTCGCATACGTTGATATTTTACAGAACCCAGACATCCGTGCTGAGCTGCCAAAATACGCAAACTGGCCGACTTTCCCGCAGCTGTGGGTTGATGGCGAGCTGGTTGGCGGCTGCGACATCATCATCGAAATGTATCAGCGTGGTGAGTTGCAATCTCTGATTAAAGAGACCGCAGCGAAGCATAAATCTGAAGAGTCAGACGCAGAGTAATTATTTGCTCATGTGTTTTGTGCTAATAAAAAAGCGACCGGCTTAGGTCGCTTTTTTTATGCTTAAGATTCAGGCTCTGCCGGAAGCGGAAGAGGCCAGCCACCTAAGCGTTTCCAGCGATTGACGATTTCGCAAAACAGGTGCGCTGTTTGCTCGGTGTCATACAGAGCAGAGTGCGCCTGGCTACTGTCAAACGGCATGCCCGCGGCGATGCACGCTTTCGCCAACACCGTTTGACCTAATGCCAGTCCGCTTAACGCGGCGGTATCAAAGGTGACAAACGGATGGAACGGGTTACGTTTGAGTGATGCGCGTTCTGCCGCTGCCATCATAAAGCTGTGATCGAATGTGGCGTTATGGGCGACCATAATCGCACGGTTGCATCCGCTGTCTTTGATGCCTTTACGCACCATTTTGAAAATCGCATGCAGCGCATCATATTCGCTGACGGCACCACGCAACGGGTTGTGCGGGTCGATACCATTAAAGGCCAGCGCTTCAGGCTGAAGGATTGCACCCTCAAACGGATCGACATGGAAATGCAGGGTTTCATCCGGCGATAACCAGCCGTCTTGATCCATCTTTAAAGTGATGGCTGCGACTTCCAGTAAAGCATCGGTTTTCGCGTTAAAGCCGGCAGTTTCTACATCAATGACTACCGGATAAAAACCACGAAAACGGTCGCACAGGCTATGCAGTTGCGTGTTGTCAGACATCAGGATCTCTTAGTACGGGGAAAAAGCAGCGCGCATTATGGCAAATTTTAGGGAGGGTTGCAGTAGCGGGCGCAAAAATGCCCGCTACTCGGGTATTAGTGACCCAGACCTTTGCCAGCGTCTTTACTTTCGATCAGCTCAATTTTGTAGCCGTCTGGATCTTCAACGAAAGCGATAACGGTGGAGCCGCCTTTGACCGGACCAGCTTCACGCGTCACATTGCCACCGTTTTGGCGAATACGTTCGCAAGCTTCGGCTGCATTATCAACGCTCAGCGCGATGTGACCGTAAGCATTGCCCAAATCATAGCTTTCGGTGCCCCAGTTATAAGTCAGCTCAATAACCGCTTCTTCCGTTTCCGGACCGTAACCCACGAAGGCCAGAGAGTATTTGTATTTAGGGTTTTCGCTGGTACGCAGCAGGGTCATGCCCAGTACGTTAGTGTAAAACTCGATGGAGCGTTGCAGGTTGCCGACACGCAGCATGGTATGAAGTAAGCGCATAAATTCCTCGAAGAATTAGAAGGTTAATTTCTAAATGTGAGGTAAGTATAGCGGCGAATAAACGCCGCTATCAACGGAAGACTCTGATTATAAGGTCGGATAATCGGTATAACCTTCAGCGCCACCGCCGTAGAAGGTTTCAGGGCGCTGGGCGTTGAGTTCTGCATTGCGATGCAGGCGCTCAACCAAATCAGGGTTCGCGATGTAATCACGGCCAAACGCGACAGCGTCAATCAAACCTTTTTCGATTAATGCTTCTGCTTTTTCTGGGGTATAAGCGCCTGCACCAATGATCACACCGTTGAAACATTCGCGTACTTTCTGACGGAATGCTTCGGTGTATGGCTTGCCGCCGGCCCAGTCTGGTTCAGACATGTGCAGATAAGCAATGCCACGTTTGTTCAGTTCTTCAATCAGATACAACGCATCGGCTTCTTCATCCGGGCCGTTGTCCACATTCTGGAATGAACCGACTGGAGAGACACGAATACCAATACGGTCAGCGCTCCATTCTTTGCTCACAGCATCAACCACTTCCAGCACCAGGCGCGCGCGGTTTTCACGGCTACCGCCGTACTCATCGGTGCGATGGTTAGAGGATGGCGAGAGGAACTGGTGCAACAAATAACCGTGTGCAGAGTGCAGTTCAACCATATCAAAACCAGCGTCACGTGCGTTTCCTACCGCCTGGCGGAAGTCATTCACGATGCCTGGAATTTCATTGAGCTCAAGTGCGCGCGGCATGGATGTATCGACGCGAATGGCATGGCCGTTTTCATCACGAAGCGAAGTGCGGGTACCGGCAGAAAGTGCAGATGGAGCAACCGGTGCTTGCTGGCCAGGCTGAATACTGGTGTGGGAAATACGACCGGTATGCCACAGTTGCACAGCAATACGGCCATCTGCGGCGTGAACGCCCGCCGTAATTTTCTTCCAGGCAGCAATTTGCTCATCGCTATGCAAACCTGGTGCGCCTTCATAACCTTTCGCTTGCGCTGAAATCTGCGTCGCTTCACTGATGATAAGCCCTGAGCTGGCACGCTGGCGGTAATATTCACCCATCAACGGCGTAGGGATATCACCCGGTACGATGCTGCGCAGTCGGGTCAGTGGAGCCATAAAAATACGGTTCGGGGCGGTAATAGCACCCACTTTTAGTGGAGTAAATAATTTATCTGCTGACATATAAAACGCCTCTAATAGACCGGTCGTCTACTGTTTGATTAAATAAAAAGTACTGAAATAAAAGCCTGTCAGGAGACAGGCTCCGCTAATAATTGAGTGACGTGAGCGAGGGCGCATTCCAGCGGTATCGCGCTACGTGAAATCTTCGCCTGCAAGCTCGCTCCGAGCCAAAGGGCATAAATCACCTGAGCCTGGCTGAACGCGGAATCGGTCAATTTCAGGCTTTTCTCTGCGTGACCTTTTTCCAGTGCATCTGCAAGCTGGGAAACAATCTGTGCCGAGCCTTGATTCAGCGACGCACGCATATCTTCTGAAAGGTCGCAAACCTCCGCCGAAAGTTTGACCGTCAAACAGCTGATCAGGCTACCGTGTTGGGAAAACCAGTTAACAGTTTCCTGATACCAGGCCAACAATCTTTCGCGGTACGTTCCCACGCCACAGGAAAAGTGCTGCTGCAATCGCAGGTTATAAGCCGTGTAATAGCGCTCCAGCATCGCCACGCCAAACGCTTCTTTAGAGCGAAAGTAATGGTAGAAAGATCCTTTCGGGACTTCGGCAGTGCTTAACAATTCGCTCAACCCCATGCCAGTGAACCCGCGTTGCAGGCAAAGCTGCTCGCCGGTCGCAAGGAGGTGTTCGCGTGTGTCATGGTCAGGATGTCTGTTCATGGGGAAAGACTGTAATAGACCAGTCGGTCTAACGCAAGTTTTTAGGGTAAAATTTTTACGATGTTTTTGTGACTAATGAACAGCGATGCGTAATCGCTATAAAAAACTGAAGCCACCAGAATAATGATCAACAGTCCCGCCAGAACGCCGACCAGGCGGATGAGTAGGGTGTACCACCAGCGTGAAGCCTGGATTTTAATCGCTGACAGAAACAATGCGGATACCAGTCCAGCCAGCCCGATCCAGAGCAGTAATGGCGGGGTTATTAACCCGGATGCGTTATGGGAGTCGGTTTCAAAGACGCTACTTACAATATGAGAGTCAATGACTGCACCACAGGTAAACATAAAGTAATTGTTCGCCGCACAACCCATCACCAATATCACCAGCAGTGGCTTACGTATCCACGGAAAATTAATCAGATTGAAGAGGGATAACCAGGCGCTGAACAAAACCACGGGCACGGAAATGGCGAATATCCAGCTGTGAAATGAGTCCGCGGCAATGATGTCCCATGCGCGTTTTATGAACAGTGAATTAATCAAAGTAAAGAAAAGGGCACAGCACAGGTTAAATCTGGAGTCGTTACACCGTAACCTTTTATTGATTTCCATAACGCCCGTACGACACGAATATAATGGACGTAGACTAATTTAATAAGATTAGGCGAACCTTAATTTCTCCGCATCGCTTGCAACATTCTGCGTGTCAGGCTTCAATTGAAGCAATGTGCTTGAAGAGGTTGGCGAGTGTCTGAACAGTTAGAGTTTTTCCCGATACAAAGTCCGTGTCGCGGGATCTGCCAGTCAGATGAGCGCGGCTTTTGCCGTGGGTGTATGCGCAGCCGTGACGAGCGCTTTCAGTGGCAGCAACTGAGCGATGGGCAAAAACAAGAAGTGCTACGTTTATGCCGCCAGCGTTTAATGCGTAAATTACGTGCAAACAAGAGCGCATCCCCCGAAGAACCGCAACAACCTTCACTTTTTTAATTCCCTGATCCCTCTATACTCAGTCGCAGAATTCATTTAACACTGAGGACAGGCTTTATGGTACAGCGCATTACGATTTCCCCGCAGGGACCAGAACTTTCCCGTCTGGTGATGGGGTATTGGCGTTTGATGGAGTGGAATATGTCCGCCCCTCAACTGGCCAGCTTTATTGAAGAGCATGTCGACCTGGGTATTACCACTGCTGACCACGCTGATATCTATGGTGGTTATCAATGTGAAGCCGCGTTTGGCGAGGCAATGCGCCTGGCTCCGCATCTGCGTCAAAAAATGGAAATCGTTACGAAGTGTGGGATTGCTACCACGGCAAAACCCGATCACGCTTTGGGGCACTACATCACCGACAAATCTCACATCATCAGCAGCGCGGAAAAGTCACTTCAGAACCTGGCCACTGACTATCTGGACCTGCTGTTAATTCACCGTCCTGATCCTTTAATGGATGCTGACGAAGTGGCGGAAGCGTTCACTATGCTGCATCAGAGCGGCAAAGTGCGTCACTTTGGCGTTTCAAACTTCACACCCGCTCAGTTTGCATTGTTGCAATCGCGTCTGCCGTTTACGCTGGCGACCAATCAGGTGGAAATTTCTCCGGTACATCAGCCGACTATTCTTGATGGCACGCTGGATCAATGCCAGCAGTTGCGCGTTCATCCGATGGCATGGTCATGTCTGGGCGGTGGTAGCCTGTTTAATGACGAAGCCTTCCAGCCGCTGCGTGATGAGTTACAAGCGGTAGCAAATGAGATGGGTGCTGAAACTATCGAGCAAGTGGTTTACGCATGGGTGATGCGTTTGCCGTCTAAACCGTTGCCAATTATCGGCTCCGGTAAAATTGAACGTGTGCGTTCAGCCATTCATTCTCTGAGCCTGGATATGAGCCGTCAACAATGGTTCCGCATTCGTAAAGCCGCTCTGGGTTACGACGTGCCATAACCCGCAAAAATAGTTATCTCCCGGAGGATTCCACCTGTCTGGCCTATGCTTAACAGGGTAAACATGAATCCGGGAGATAAATATGAAGCGAATGAGTCTGGCGTTACTGGTCTTATTGAGTTGTGGAGCAGCTCACGCTGCAAGCACCGACGTTCAAATGAATCTCGTCACGGCTGAGGGGATTGGTCACTCTCTTGGCAATGTCAAAATCACCGAGACCGATAAAGGACTGGTTTTTGCACCGGACCTGCGAACACTTCCCCCTGGCGACCATGGGTTCCATGTCCACGCCAAAGGCAGCTGTGATGCTGCTATGAAAGATGGCAAACCTTCAGCCGCTGAAGCGGCCGGTGGGCATCTTGATCCTGAACATACTGGCAAACATATGGGTCCAATGGGTGTGGGTCATCTGGGTGATTTACCCGTGCTGGTGGTCGATAACGACGGCAGCGCCACCCAGCCCGTTACAGCACCGCGTCTGAAAAAACTCGATGATGTAAAAGGCAAGGCGTTAATGGTGCATGTTGATGGCGATAATATGTCCGATCAACCGAAACCACTTGGCGGTGGTGGGGCGCGCTACGCTTGCGGCGTTATCCAGTAAAACTAGTGGCTGCCTGCCAACGTTCCGGCAGGTGGCGCTTGTTCCAGTTGGGAAAGCGAACAATAAAGCCGCCAGATGATTCCGGCGAGTTCTCGGGCATCCGCATTATGGTGATGCGCAAGCGTGTCCGACATTTTCTGTAATTCCTGCAATGTTGCTGCCAGCGATCGTTGCTGAACCCCACGTTCACTCATCACGTCCCGCAAGGTATGAATACACACATCACGCACCTGCGAAAGCGGGTCGGACCGTGTTTCCCAACTCCGCAATTGCCAGACTACATGCGAGCAGTTCAGTAACACCACTCCCCAACGCAACAGCCAGCGGCGCGCCGTTTCATCTTTGCTGTTACTCAGTTGGCTAATGTGGTGATAGGCCAGCGATTCAAATTGGTTTTCCGTGTGGACGGGTTTGCGGCTTAACTGATCGACAAAACCACGTCGCAAGGCCCGAATATGGCGGCGACTCTTCCGCGTGTCTGAACCCGGTCGCAGAATGGAAAACGCCACCCACGAAAGGCCCACGCCTATCACTTTTGCCAGATTATCATTCAGGAAATCTGCAAAGTCATAAACCGGCGGGTTGGTCACTGCGATAAACGAACCCATGAAAACGATCAGTTGCCCCCATAAGCCCGCCAGCTTGGGTTGTTGTAGCTTGAGTAACTGCATGGTCGCCAGCAGCGGCAATAAGAAAATCAGGAACTGCCAGAGGTCGGTGATTTGCACCATCAGGCCGAATTTCACCAGGAAGCTAAATAGCGATAGCCACAGCAATGTGCGCATCAGCAAGGTGAGCGAATTAAGCGGCGAGGCGACAGACGAATAGAGCACGCAGCTTATTGCCGCCAGCGATAGCGCACCGCTCCCGCCATCCCATTGGGTGCTGATACACCAGGCTCCGGTCACGGTGATTACGCAGAAGGTGCGAACTGCGCTCCACAAGGCCTCGGTGTTATCGGTATGCCGCGCCAGTGGCGGAGTTTTCGGTGGTTCTAGCTCTGATACCGGCGTCGCATTTTCCAGTTCACGCAACCATCGCGAACTGTTCAGATACAACCAGCAGAAATAACGCAGACGATGCCAGAACGCCTGATACCGATAGTCATCATCGACCCCGGGGGCAATCTGCTGTAACAGGCGGGCGATGTGATATTTATGAGTATCCTCCCGCGCCAGCTCTTTAATTAAGGCTTCCAGGACTGGCCATAAATTTTCTGGCGGGTCAGGCCAGTTCATCAACATCCGACGCAGGCCGGAGATAACACTGGTGAGGCGGAGTTGTTGATGAATCAGATAATTGAGCAAATTATTCTGGCGGCGAAAACGATAATGGCTCCAGAACGCCTGAATCCTTAAAAGATTCATGGTCAGAATCTGCCCGATAACCCCTTCGTGCGCCATGCGAATCGCATCGGTGGTTTCTGGTTTCCACAGCATCGACGCGTGTTCCAGCAAACGGGCATGCATATTTCGCAGCGCACTCAGCAGCGTGGTGCCATCAGAGGTGCTGGGCAGCACCATCATCATAAAACCACCGCATAAAATCCCGACGATAACTTCGCAAACACGTGCCTGAGTAATATCCCACAGCTGCGTGGTTTCAACCGTATTCACCATCGGGAAAGCGATAATCGCGGCGGTGTAGCCCGCCAGCATAAAGGCATACGCGACGTTATTCTGGAAATGGCTTGAGCTCCAGGTGCACAGCGCCAGCCACGCAGCCATAGCAAAAGTAAACAACCACGGGTCGTTTAGCGTATTCCCGGCAATAATCAGCGAGGCCATAGCACCAATCAAACTGCCTGCCACGCGCCCCAGACTTTTACTGACCACGCCGCCGACGGTAGGGAAGCTCACGACCGCCGCTGAAGTCATTGCCCAGTAGGGCTCATCTAAATTCAGGTAATAAGCGATGGTCAATGCCAGACACATCGCAATCGCATTACGCAGGGCGTAGCGCCATTGCCCGGCGTTTGCTTTGCCCCAGGGCGTATTTTGCCATGCCAACGCTGAGAGTTTCATCAGTGCTGTCAGTGCTTAATGGATACAGTGCAGGTGGTGCCGGATACTAATGTGACTCCTTGCGGAATCTCATCGAGCTTGATGCGCACCGGAACACGTTGGGCCAGTCGCACCCAGGGCACGTTGGGTTTGATATCCGGCACTAAATTGCTGTCGCTTTCAACACTCTGATCGTAGATGGCGCGGCCAATGCTTTGTACTTTGCCGCTTAAAGGAATATGGCCGCTATACAACACGATTTGAGCGGCGTTGCCGGGTTGGATATGGCGAAGTTTGGTCTCTTCAAAATAACCAACAACATAAAAAGAGTGGCTATCGACCAGCGCAAATACCGGCTGCCCGGCGGTGGCGTAATTGCCGGTTCGTGTTGAAAGATTTGTCACCCAGCCATCAACGGGCGCGGTCACGGTCGTTTGCGTAATCTGCCATCTTGCCTGTTCAAGCGTGGCTTCAGCCGCTTTTACTGCGGCTTGAGCGGCTTTCACATTGATATTGGCGGTGTCCATAGCTTCGGCAGAAATATAGTTGCGCGGCAAATTACGGCGGCGTTTGGCTTCGTTGCTGGCCTTGCCCAGTTCAGACTGCGCCTGGGCTAACTGCGCCTGCGCGTTGAGTTCGGCAATGTGGTAAGGCGTGACGTCAATGGTGAACAAAGTCGAACCCGCTTTGACGAACTGATTATCTTCAATATTAAGCTTTGTAATGGTCCCTGAAACTTGCGGCGTAATGCTGACTTGCTCTGCGCGAACTTTCCCATCTCGCGTCCACGGTGATTGCATGTAATAATTCCATAACATCCAGCCAACAATGATGGCTACAGCAAAAACCAGCAGCGTGGAAAAATACTTAATTGTTTTCATATTCATGCTTTACCACACCACCAGAATGACCAGGCCTGCACTGACAGAGAGTGAGAATAACGACAAATCCATTAATGTCGGATGCCAGATTTCGCCGGAATACATCCAGTCACGTAACAAATGATGCAGGATGAGCCAGATAAAAAAACCAACGAGAACCGCTTTAAAAAGAGGGGGAAAGTAGATAGAAGCACCCAAAATCAGGTCCTGAATGGGTAAGCCTGAGGTCAGTAAATTAAAGCTCACGTCAGATAATCCTTTAAAATTCCGGGGACGACTGCCGTTTCCCCTGACTTAGATGTAAACTAAAAGTATAGCTGGTTGCATAACGTCAGCAAAAATAAGGATTTTGTTTTTTCAATTAAAGCCTGCACAGTAGTTTAAAATCAGTATAATATGTTAGCAAGCTAATTATAAGGAGATGAAATTGGAATCGCCATTAGGATCAGATCTGGCACGATTGGTGCGCATTTGGCGTGCTCTGATTGACCATCGCCTGAAACCACTTGAATTGACACAAACGCATTGGGTTACGTTGCACAATATTCATCAGTTGCCGCCCGAGCAGTCACAGATTCAACTGGCCAAAGCGATCGGCATTGAGCAACCATCATTGGTCAGAACACTTGATCAACTTGAGGAGAAAGGTCTTATTTCTCGTCAGACTTGTGCGAACGACCGTCGCGCGAAGCGTATTAAACTCACTGAGCGGGCAGATCCCATCATCACGGAGATGGAAACGGTTATCAAAAAGACGCGCGATGAAATTCTGTTGGGTATCAGCCCCGAAGAGCAGACACTGTTGCTTAACCTGATAAACCGGCTGGAAAAAAACATCGTTGATTTACAGACGAAAGAATGATTTTTTTATCGAAAGCCTCGCTGCAAAGCGAGGCTTTCTGCTTTATAGAAGCATTAATTAGTTCGGTGAAACAGTGGTCTGGCTGCCGTTACTAGCGATTCTCACACGTTGACCCGCAGAGAATTTAGTGTCGCCTTGTTTTTGTACGACCAGAATGGTGTTGCCGTCATCTTTACGAATTTCCAGCTCAACACCCTGAGTTTTGTTCATCGCACCCTGAACACTCTGACCTGCCACGCCACCTGCTACTGCACCCGCAGCTGTTGCCAGTGAACGACCGGTACCGCCGCCGACGGTGTTACCCAGGAAGCCACCCAGAACAGCCCCGCCAATCGCACCCATCACGTTTGAATCATTTCCTGCCTGAATCTGAACAGGGCGAGCAGAAACCAACGTACCGTACGTGACGCTCTGCACTTGTTTGGCATCAGAGGCGCTGTACACGTCGCCGGAAAGTGAACTGGTGTTGCTGCAACCAGCCAAAGTTAACCCAACTAATGTTACTGCCAGTACACGTGAAATCATTTTTTGACTCTCCTGAACACCTGAAACGCCCAACTGAGCATCCTTCATGGATAAATTATATGGTATTTAGGTGCTGAATTTAAAATTAGTTCAGATGCATTATGGCATTGATACTAAAAAACCTTAACTTAACCGTGCCTAAACCAGCGCAATATTCTTTGTGACACAGGCATTGTTGTTAAAAAGTATTAATGAATCATCGAATTGAGTGCTAATTTATGATGGAGTTTACCCCCTAAAATGGCGAATCTACAGGAGTAACAGATGAAATCAGGGCGTTATATCGGTGTGATGTCGGGCACCAGTCTGGACGGTATTGATGTCGTTCTGGCAGCGATTGATGAGCATCTTGTTGCGCAGCAGGCGAGTTACAGCCACCCGATTCCTTTAGATATCAAAAATGCCATTCTGGCAATCTGTCAGGGGCAGCAGTTAACGCTTTCTCAGCTTGGGCAGCTCGATAATCGCCTGGGGAAATTGTTCGCCGAAGCGGTGCAAACGTTGATGAATGAACAGGGGCTGACTTATACCGACATCACGGCTATCGGGTGCCACGGGCAAACCGTCTGGCATGAACCGCAAGGTGATGCGCCGCACACGATGCAAATTGGTGATAACAACCAAATTGTTGCGCGCACCGGTGTAACAGTCGTAGGGGATTTTCGCCGCCGCGATATGGCGCTTGGTGGACAAGGCGCGCCCCTGGTTCCGGCATTCCATCATGCTTTATTAGCCCATCCGACCGAACACCGCATGGTGCTCAACATCGGTGGGATTGCCAACCTTTCTTTGCTGATACCGGAACAACCCATTCGTGGGTTTGATACCGGCCCCGGAAATATGCTGATTGATGCATGGATCTGGCGTCAGCGCGGCAAGGCGTACGATAAAGACGCCGAATGGGCGAGCAGCGGTAAAGTTATCATTCCTCTATTGCAGCAAATGCTTAGTGACCCGTATTTTGCCATGCCTGCGCCTAAAAGCACCGGTCGCGAGTATTTCAACTATGGTTGGCTCGAGCGCCAGTTGGCTGCATTCCCAGGGCTTGCCGGGGAAGATGTTCAGGCCACACTCACGGAACTCACCGCGGTGACTATTTCCGAGCAGGTTTTATTAAGCGGTGGTTGTGAACGCCTGATGGTGTGCGGTGGCGGGAGCCGTAACCCGCTACTCATGGCGCGTTTAGGTGGTTTGCTGCCTGGAATCGAAGTGACAACCACTGATGATGCGGGCATTAGCGGCGATGACATGGAAGCACTGGCATTCGCCTGGCTTGCGTACCGCACTATGTCGGGCCTGCCGGGAAATCTGCCGTCCGTGACCGGTGCAACAGCCGCTAGCGTGATTGGTGCCATATTTCCCGCAAACCCGCTCCATCTTCCCTGAAGAATCGGAGTTAACTGAAATTCACAACAGCACTAAAACTCTAAACTGAAGTGATGGGGGACGCTAAGCTCCCCCTTTTATAAGAAATTATAAGAACTTCAGGACATGCAGATGAAAAAACTACTTATTGCCACTATTCCTTTCATGCTCGCCGGATGCAGCTATTACAACACCTTTGTTGAGCGTATGCAGACCGATACCCTGCAATATCAGTGCGACGAAAAACCCCTTACCGTTAAACTTAATAATCAGAAACAGATGGTCAACTTTGTCTACGACAACGAATACCTGTCGCTGACTCAGGGTCTGTCAGCCTCGGGCACGCGTTATACCGACGGGGTGTACGTGTTCTGGTCGAAAGGCGATACCGCCACGGTTTATCGTAAAGACACGGTGGTGTTAGATAACTGCCAGTTACAAAATCCTAAGCGTTGAGATTTTTGAGGGTGGAGCGCACAATAGCTCCACCTGACAATTGCCTGACGTAAAGCCATGTCTGATAACGACTCTTTGCAACAAATTGCGCATTTGCGCCGCGAATACACCAAAGGTGGGTTGCGCCGCACTGATCTTACCGAACAACCACTGCCTTTGTTTGAGCGCTGGTTAGCTCAGGCATGTGATGCAAAACTTGCCGATCCTACCGCGATGGTAGTGGCAACCGTTGATGAAAACGGCCAGCCATATCAGCGCATTGTTTTGCTCAAACACTTCGATGAACGAGGGCTTGTGTTTTACACCAACCTTGGTTCACGCAAAGCCCATCACCTGGAAACGAATCCTCGAATCAGTCTGCACTTCCCGTGGCATATGCTCGATCGCCAGGTCATGGTGCAGGGAACGGCGGAACGCTTATCCACCATTGAAGTGCTGAAATATTTCCACAGCCGTCCGCGTGATAGCCAAATCGGCGCCTGGGTTTCAAAACAATCCAGCCGTATTTCCGCGCGCGGTATTCTGGAAAGTAAATTCCTCGAACTAAAACAAAAATTCCAGCAGGGCGAAATTCCACTGCCGAGTTTCTGGGGCGGATATCGCGTAACGATTGACCAAATGGAATTCTGGCAGGGCGGTGAACATCGCCTGCACGATCGTTTTTTATACCAGCGTGACGGCAGTGCCTGGAAAATAGACCGTCTGGCTCCGTAGCATCAGGAATTTGTTGTGTTAAGCGCTGGTACTCCACGTGCCAGCTCTCTATTATATGTCCCCTAAGAAATTAACTCCTTTCGCCACCAGGCGAAAAACCGTGTACCGGTAAAGGTGCAGTCGTATATAGATGGAGAATTTGATGGCGAGCATCAATTTGATAAAACAATTGCAAGAGCGGGGCTTAGTCGCCCAGGTAACGGATGAAGAAGCGTTAGCACAGCGACTGGCGCAAGGGCCAATTGCTCTGTATTGCGGCTTTGATCCTACCGCTGACAGCTTGCATTTGGGCCATCTGGTTCCACTGCTGTGCCTGAAACGCTTCCAGGAAGCGGGTCACAAACCGGTTGCGCTGGTGGGTGGTGCTACAGGCCTGATTGGCGATCCAAGTTTTAAAGCCTCCGAGCGCAAACTGAATACCGAAGATACCGTGCAAGAGTGGGTTGAAAAAATCCGCCGCCAGGTTGCACCATTCCTCGATTTTGACTGTGGCGAAAACTCAGCGGTTGCGGCGAATAACTACGACTGGTTTGGCGGAATGAATGTTCTGACCTTCCTGCGTGATATTGGTAAGCACTTCTCCGTAAACCAGATGATCAACAAAGAAGCGGTGAAGCAACGTCTGAACCGTGATGATGTGGGTATCTCCTTTACCGAGTTTTCCTACAATCTGCTGCAAGGTTACGACTTCGCCTGCCTGAACAAACTGCACGGCGTGGTTCTGCAAATTGGCGGTTCCGATCAGTGGGGTAACATCACCTCTGGTATCGACTTGACCCGCCGTCTGCACCAGCAGCAAGCGTTTGGTTTGACTGTGCCGCTAATCACCAAATCTGATGGCACCAAATTCGGTAAAACCGAAGGCGGCGCGGTATGGCTTGATCCGAAGAAAACCAGCCCGTACAAATTCTACCAATTCTGGATTAACACCGCAGACTCCGACGTTTATCGCTTCCTGAAGTTCTTCACCTTCATGAGCCTGGCAGAAATCGACGCGCTGGAAGAAGAAGACAAAAACAGTGGTGCGGCTCCGCGTGCGCAATATGTGCTGGCAGAGCAGGTGACTCGTCTGGTTCACGGTGAAGAAGGTCTGGAAGCGGCGAAACGTATTACCAGCAGCCTGTTTAACGGCAACCTGAGCGATTTGACCGAAGCTGACCTTGAACAACTGGCTCAGGACGGCGTGCCAATGGTTGAAATGGAACGCGGCGCTGATTTACAGCAAGCGTTGGTCGATTCTGAACTGCAACCCTCTCGTGGTCAGGCGCGTAAAACTATCGCGCAAAATGCTATCACCATTAACGGTGAGAAGCAGTCCGACCCGGAATATACCTTTGCTGATAGCGATATTCTGTTCAATCGCTACACCTTGCTGCGCCGGGGTAAGAAAAATTACTGCCTCGTTTGTTGGAAGTAATTAAGAAAGACCAGAAGGGCGTGGGAAACCACGCCCTTTATTTTTGCGATATATCCCCAGAGTAGCCCGAGTAGAGAAATGAAAAACATTCTTGCCATCCAGTCCCATGTGGTTTTTGGTCATGCAGGTAATAGTGCTGCCGAATTCCCGATGCGCCGCCTGGGCGCCAATGTGTGGTCGCTGAACACCGTTCAGTTCTCCAATCACACCCAATACGGAAAATGGACAGGCGACGTCATGCCTGCCAGCCATCTCAGTGAGATTGTGCAGGGAATTGCAGATATCGGTCAGTTGCAGCGTTGTGATGCGGTGCTGAGTGGTTATCTTGGCTCTGCGGAGCAGGGTGAACACATTCTTTCTATCGTGCGCAAAGTGAAAGAAGCGAATCCGCAGGCGAAGTATTTCTGTGATCCGGTTATGGGGCACCCTGAAAAGGGTTGTATCGTCGCACCTGGTGTAGCCGAATTCCATACGCGCTATGCGCTGCCTGCCAGCGATATTATTGCGCCAAACCTGATTGAGCTTGAAATTCTCAGCGGCCATGCAGTGAATACCGTTGAAGAAGCGGTTGCCACGGCGCGTGAACTCATCGCCAAAGGCCCGCAAATTGTCCTGGTGAAACATCTGGCACGTGCCGCTTATCAGCAAGATCGCTTTGAGATGTTGTTGGTGACAGCCGATGAAGCCTGGCATATTCACCGTCCGTTGGTGGACTTTGGTGAGCGCCAGCCAGTTGGTGTAGGCGATGTGACAAGTGGCCTGTTGCTGGTGAAGTTGTTGCAGGGAGCCACACTTCGCGAAGCGCTTGAGCACGTTACTGCTGCGGTTTATGACGTGATGGTCGTGACGAAGAAAATGGAAGAGTACGAACTCCAACTGGTTGCGGCGCAAGAAGGTATTGCGAAACCTGAGCATTATTTCACTGCGGTGAAACTGTAAAACATAAACGCCCTCAGTAGAGGGCGTTTTCACGTCAAGCAGATTAAATCCCTTCAGCTGTTAACGCCGCCGCCACTGCCGGACGCGCTTTCATACGCTCCATAAACGCGTCGATGTTGCTCAACCCTTCCAGATTGAGTTTCAATGCCTGCGCCCAGCGCAATACGGTAAACAGATACGCATCCGCCACGCTAAAACGCAGACCCATCAGCCACTGTTTGTCATTCAACTCTTCGTTGACGTATTTGAATTTTTTCTCAAGTGCGGCACGCGTAAGTGTTTTGAAATCGTCAGGCGTTGCTGGATTAAATAATGGCGAGAAGCCTTTGTGAAGCTCTGTCGCAATGTAGTTAAGCCACTCGAGCGTATGGTAGCGCGTCATGCTGCCTGCGGGAGCGAGCAACTGGCGGTCAGGCACTTTATCTGCGAGGAACTGCACAATCGCAACCCCTTCAGTCAGCAGCGAACCGTCATCAAGTACCAGTGCCGGAACCTGGCCTTTGGCATTCACTTCAAGATAATCGTCACCCGTTTCGGTTTTCTTTGCCGCTAAATCGACTTTGACGAGGGAGAAATCTACACCGGTTTCGCGCAGGATGATGTGGGGGGAGAGGGAACAGGCACCAGCTTTATAATACAGTTTCATTACTGAACTCCTATAGGGCGCTAAGATACCCTATGTTAGTGCGCAAACGGGCAAAAAAAAAGCCGTTAGCGAAAAGCTAACGGCTGAAAAAATCATGTTTCCCGCTACATTACGCGGTGGCTGTTTCCGTGGTGGTTTCAGCTTTTTCGTCACTCTGTGCCATACGGCTCAGTTTCGGTGCCGTAATCATCATCAGAACCGCGATAACAGCGGTAGCAATACCGATTTGCATGAATACGTGACCGTAAACTGCCAGTGACTGCAATGGATCTGTCACGTTTTCCGGTACAGCCATCAGGTTGGCAACTTTACCTGCAATGATTGCCGCACCAGCAGTCGTCAGGAACCAGCTACCCATGATGAAGCCCATCAGACGCTGTGGCACCAATTGTGCAACCATCGCCAGACCCAGACCAGAAATCATCAATTCGCCAATACTTTGCAGCGCATAGCTCAGGATCAACCAGCTTACTGAAACGATACCCGCATCGGATGCAAACTTAGCACCGACTGGCAGCACCAGGAACGCGAGGGAGCACAGAACCATACCGAATGCGAACTTGTGCGGCATTGGGATGCGGTCGCCCATTTTGTTATAGATTGCAGCCAGAATCGGGCTACCAATCATGATCCAGAATGGGTTCAGTGCCTGGAACTGCTCTGGTTCAAACGCGATACCCAGAATGGAGTGCTCAACGTTACGAATAGCAAAGAAGTTCAGAGAGGTTGGCATTTGGCTATACAGCACAAAGAACACGATCGCTTCAACCATCAGGATGAACGCAACAATCATCTTACGGCGCGCTGTGCCTTTCATGGCGAAGGTTTCTTTAGCAAAGATAACCACGATGCCCAGAGCGACTACGCCCAGAACCATACGTGCGATACCCTGGTTGTGCAGCAGCCAGGTTGCTGCGGTAACCAGCACCAGAACGCCGACAATAGTCGTGGCCAGTTTACCGAAGTGAACAGGCTGGAAGTCAGGTTTGGAACCGTGGTTCTTCACCCACTTCTTACAGAACATGAAGTTCACGAGGGTAATCAGCATACCCACGAAGCTCAGAGAGAACGCAACACTCCAGCCATACTTCGCTGCCAGCCATGGTGTAGCCAACATAGAGAAGAATGAACCGATGTTGATGGACATGTAGTACATGGTAAATGCACCGTCCAAACGCGGGTCGTCTTTTTCATAGCATGTAGAAAGCAGGGAAGACGGGTTAGCCTTGAACAGACCGTTACCCACAGCGATTGTCGCCATACCCATATAAACAACGGCAACATCGTGGCCGGAGTAAGCTACCAGCGCGTAACCGATAGCCAGAACGATTGTGCCGAGCACAATGACACGCTTGGTGCCGAGAACTTTATCGCCCAACCAACCACCAATAGCGACCATTCCGTAGACCAGCGCGCTGAAGGAAGAGAACAGGGTGATGGAGTCAGCTTCGGACATACCCAGCATTTTGACCAGGTAAACGGCCATGATGCCTTGCAGGCCGTAGTAGCCAAAACGCTCCCACAACTCGATAGAGAAAATCAGGTAGAACGATTTTGGTTGTTTGAAAGCGTTCAGACTTACGCTTTCTGTTGGTTTTTGGTTTGCAGTCGACACATATACCTCTTTTTTTTACATCCCACTTTAACAGGAGTTTTCTAAGCGTCATGCCGGGTGGGCATTCGCTTTTTTAGTTATAAGGAAGGGGAAACGGCGGGTAATGTTCACTATCCTGCGCAATCAGGCAAGAGGTTTGTAATAATCTGTTACATATATCCGAGGCGGAATAAAGCACCGAAAAGCAATTTGTTATTCAGCGTTAAATTTTATCAAAATGCGCTTTACCAATTTATTCTCTGCTGGAATATCAAAATTAAATCAATTTAGTTATATATTCTGCTCTAAAGGCGAATGTGTAGTGATATGGGCGGGGTGTAAAGATATGTGCAGGCTATTGTACTGCCTAAGTTGAGTATTCACTGGTGAATAAGAGGTTATTTGTTTCATTTTGATGACTTAAATTTAACATCAGGTTATCAGTGTGATCTGCGTCACATAGTTATGGAAAATTCTTATCGTAAAAAAATGATTAACCTGTTCGGGTAATTATTCACCGCAGGATGTAAACGAGGCGGCAATGATTTGCAGAACAAAGCAACTGAATATGGCGAATAGGAAGAGAGGAGGAATGGAGCATTGAACCGGCCTGCCACGAATGCCGCAGGCGGAAGAAATCAGATATCGACTTTCTCTTTGTATTCGCAAAGATCTTCGATGATACACGAGCCACAGCGCGGCTTACGGGCGATACAGGTATAACGACCGTGAAGGATAAGCCAGTGATGGCAATCGACTTTAAATTCTGCCGGAACCACTTTCAGCAGTTTTTCCTCTACCTGCTCAACATTTTTACCCGGCGCGAAGTTCGTGCGGTTACAAACGCGGAAGATATGGGTATCTACCGCGATGGTCGGCCAGCCAAACGCGGTATTAAGCACCACGTTTGCTGTTTTACGCCCTACGCCCGGTAACGCTTCCAGCGCGGCACGGTCTTCCGGGACTTCGCCATTATGCAATTCAATTAGCATCCGACAGGTCTTAATCACGTTCTCAGCCTTGCTGTTAAACAGGCCGATGGTTTTGATATACGACTTGATGCCATCCACGCCCATCTCCAACATCGCCTGCGGTGTATTTGCAACCGGATACAGTTTTGCCGTGGCTTTGTTGACGCTGACATCTGTCGCCTGCGCGGACAACAACACGGCTATCAGCAGCTCAAACGGCGAACTGAATTGCAGCTCTGTCGTAGGATGAGGATTGTTGTCACGCAGGCGCGTGAGGATCTCTAACCGTTTGCTCTTATTCATTACGCTTTCTCTGGATGTCCTTCCGTGGCGACAGCTTTCGCTGCGCGGCGCGTTTTCATTCTTTCATCAATAAGATATTTAACAGCAAGCATCAAACCCAAACCAATAAATGCCCCTGGCGGCAGCATGGCCAGCAGGAACGGCGTATCGGTATGGAACACTTCAATACGCAGCACTTTTGCCCAGTTGCCTAACAGCGCATCAGCCCCATCAAACAGCGTACCGTTGCCAATAATTTCACGCAGCGAGCCGAGAACAAACATCGCGCTGGTAGCCCCCATGCCGATGGCAAACCCATCGAGAGCGGCAAGCGGTACGCTACTTTTAGCGGCAAAAGCTTCGGCGCGGCCAATCACAATGCAGTTGGTCACAATCAGAGGAATAAAAATCCCCAGCGACTGATACAAACCGTAGGCGTAAGCATTGATCAACATCTGTACGGTACTGACCACCGACGCGATAATCATCACGTAAATCGGTATACGAATTTCAGCAGGAACCCAGCGTCGGAGTGCTGAAACCGCGCTGTTGGTTAGCACTAATACCAATGTGGTGGCAAGGCCAAGTCCCAGGGCGTTGGTGGCTGTGGATGTTACCGCCAGCAGCGGGCACAGGCCCAGTAACTGCACCAGCGCGGAGTTATTTTTCCATAGCCCCTGAACGACAATATCTTTTACTTCGCTCATGGTTGTGCTCCACAAACAGGTAAATTATCTACTTGAGAGGGTAATGTTTTTGCGAACAATCCCGCACGTTTAACCGCATTGACAACTGCGCGCGGGGTAATCGTCGCGCCGGTAAACTGATCAAACTGACCGCCGTCTTTCTTCACCGCCCAGCTCGGGTCATCATTACCCTGAATGGTTTTACCCGCAAAATGGGTAATCCAGTCGCTCAGGCGCGTTTCGATTTTGTCACCCAGGCCCGGTGTTTCATGGTGTTCGGTCACTCGTGAGCCCAATACTTTGCCGTTAAAATCCGCAGCGACCAGCAACTGAATAGCGCCAGAATAGCCATCGGGTGCAGTCGCTTCCATGACCACGGCTACCGGCTGCGAACCTTTACGCGCAACATAGATTTCGCGATCGCCTTTGCCTAATGGCGAATTGTTCACCACCACGCAACTGGCCTGAATATTGTTGTCGTAACTATCGGATGAAATCACCTGATCGAACAACACCTTCTGTTGAGCAACGGCTTGTTGTTCGATGGTGCCTTTGGTCAGCGCGTTAACGACTGCGGTAAGTCCTGTTGCCAGCGCGGCAAACAGCGCCAGAGTCACGCCATGTTTTTGCATTGTTTTCAGCATGACGAATCCTTAGCGATGCCCGTAAGCACGAGGGCGGGTGTAGTAATCAATCAACGGCACGGTGATGTTAGCCAGCAGAACAGCAAACGCGACGCCATCAGGATAACCGCCGTAGGTGCGAATCAGCCAGACCAGCAAACCGGCCAGCGCGCCGAAAATCAGACGCCCACGATTGGTTGTCGAGGCGGTAACGGGGTCGGTGAGAATAAAGAATGCACCCAGCATCGTTGCGCCAGAGAACAGATGGATCAGCGGTGATGCACATTTTTCCGGAGCAAACATCCAGCCCAGGGTGGAACACACCGCCAGCGCCAGAAGAAAACTGACCGGAATATGCCAGCGAATGGCACCTTTCACCAGTAAGAACAGCCCGCCTACAAGGAATGCGAGATTCACCCACTGCCAACCAATTCCCGCCAGCACGCCGGTATAAATCGGCTCTTGCAACAGGTCGGTGGCGGAATGCCCGGCGCGTAATCCGGTTTTAAACGTGTCGAGCGGGGTGGCTTGACTTATACCATCTATACCCATCCGCAACTGCGACATGGTATCGCCAGCCGCCGTCGTGCCAGAAAATATTACGTGCAGCGAGTCGGCAAAACCAGGTACCGTTGCGGCAAGCGTATGCGGTGGCAACCAGGATGTCATTTGCACCGGGAAGGCAATCAACAACACCACATAACCGACCATTGCCGGGTTAAACGGGTTGTGCCCCAGGCCGCCATATAATTGTTTCGCGATAATCACGGCGAACACCGTGCCGAGGATGACCATCCACCAAGGAGCAAACGGGGGAATACTGATGCCAAGTAACAGGCCGGTAAGCGCGGCAGAATTATCGCCCAGGATCCGTAGCGGCTGCTTACGCAGTTTGAGCACCAGCAGTTCAGCGGCGACAGCCGTCAAAATACCTAATGCGATTTGCACCAGACTGCCCCAGCCAAACCAGTACCACAGCATTGCCATTCCTGGCAAAGTGGCATAAGTCACCAGCAGCATAATTCGCGATGTGCTGCGTTGGTTATGGGTATAAGGGGAGCTTGCTATCTTAAAAACCATTTATTCCTCTGATGCCATTTGTTGCGCTGCTTTTCGTGCCTGGACACGAGCAATTGCCGCGGCAACGGCGGCTTTACGCGGATCTTGTTCTTCGGCAGGTGTTTCTTCAGATTGTTGTTCGGCCTTCGCGGCTTTACGGGCTTTCGCTCGGGCAATGGCGGCTTCGACCGCCGCTTTGCGCGGATCAACCGTTTCGGCTTTAGCCACTTCGACCGGGGCTGTTGCTGCTTCGTTTGCTTGTGCCGCTTTGCGTGCTTTCGCTCGGGCAATCGCTGCTTCGACCGCGGCTTTACGCGGATCAACAACACCGGTTTCTGCTGGAATTTCTTGCGCTTCTTTCTCAACCTGACGAGCGCGCGCCTGCGCTTTACGCGCTTCGCGGGCGGCAATCACTTGCTGGTTGTCCGGCAAGGTTCCGGCTTTGATAACAATCGGCTCATTGCCTTGCGCATTCTTGCTTTTCACCCGGGCGAGAGCGGCCTGAATGGCATCATTATCTTTAGCTGTAGGTTGAACGGCTGCTTGTTTATGGCGCTCAAGGCGAGCGGCTTTTTCGCGTTCGAGCCGCGCCTGGCGCGCTTCAAAGCGCTCTTTGGCTTCAGCGGTGCGTTTGGCTTCCAGCTCGATTTCACGTATCTCGGCTTTTTCCTGACGGAAATATTGCACCAGCGGAATATTGCTTGGGCAAACGTAGGCGCAAGCCCCGCATTCGATGCAATCTTTGAGATTATGGGCCTGCGCTTTATCGTGCTGTTGCCCACGGCTAAACCAGTAGAGTTGCTGTGGCAAAAGATCTGCCGGGCAGGAATCAGCGCAGGCGCTGCAACGAATGCAGCTCTGTTCTTCTTGTTGCTCACCCATTTCGAGAGTGGAAGGTGCCAGCAAACAGTTGGTAATTTTGACGACAGGAACATCCAGCCACGGCAGGCTAAAGCCCATTAACGGCCCGCCCATAATCACTTGCTGATCATGACCCGGACGGAATCCGGCAAAATCCAACAGATGGCGGACTGGCGTTCCCAGACGCGCCCAGACATTTCCCGGTTGCTGAACGGCACCGCCGGTTAACGTCACCACACGCTCGGTTAACGGTTCTCCATCCATAACGGCGCGTTTCACGGCAAAAGCGGTGCCGACGTTTTGCATCAGCACGCCAATATCAGACGAGCGGCCACCTTGTGGAACTTGTTTCCCGGTAAGAATTTGAGTGAGTTGCTTTGCGCCACCAGACGGATATTTGGTTGGGATCACCCGCAACTCGATACCGTGCGTATTGCAAAGCACCGCACGCATCATCGAAATGGCCTGCGGCTTGTTATCTTCAATGCCAATTAACACGCGCTTTGGCTGCAAAATATGCGTAAGAATACGTACGCCGTCGATGATTTGCGCCGCGCAATCCTGCATCAGGCGGTCATCGGCGGTAATGTAAGGCTCGCATTCCGCGGCATTGATGATCAGCGTGTCGATTTTATCGCCACCACCGAGCAATTTGTTTCCGGTCGGGAAGCCTGCTCCGCCCAGACCGGCAACACCAAATTGATGAATACGCGCAATTAATTCTTCACGGCTATGCGACGCATAATCATGCCAGCCGTCACGTTCAATCCAGGTATCTTCGCCATCGGCTTCAATAATCACACTCAGCTCAGCCAATGCAGAAGGATGGGCGGTCGAGTGGGGCGCAATGGCGGTGATGGTTCCGGAAGTGGGAGCATGAACGGGTAACATGCGACCACGCCCACGAGTCAAAGGTTGACCACGCAGCACATAATCGCCGGCTTTCACGCACAGTTCACCTTCAGCACCAATGTGCTGCTTCAACGGAATAACCAGCTTTTGTGGCAAAGGAACCTGGCGCAGCGGCGTGCCGTTTGACTGAGTTTTCATTTCTGGTGGATGAATGCCACCATCGAAATCCCAGATTTTGTCTTTTTTGAAACGGGTAAATAACTTAAGCATTTTGCTCCACCGGAATGAGTCTAACCGGGATGGTTTGCAGATCCCACTTCCAGCTTTCTGTGGTGGTTTCGACCGGGCGCAGCTCAATACAGCGAGTTGGGCATGGGTCGACACATAAATTGCATCCGGTGCAAAGGTCACTAATTACGGTATGCATGGCGCGAGTGGCACCGACAATGGCATCCACCGGGCAGGCCTGAATGCACTTGGTGCAGCCAATACAATTCGGTTCGTCGATAACGGCTAACATGCGAACGGGTTCCAATGCCTGAGCATCGCCTTCAATGGGCTGGGGATCCACGTTAAGTAAGGTCGCAATTTTGTGCATCACGGCTTCACCGCCAGGTGCGCACAAGTTGATTTTTGCACCCTGATTACCCACAGCTTCCGCATAAGGGCGGCAGCCTGGATAACCGCATTGCCCGCATTGACTCTGGGGTAACAGTTCGTCAATTTTATCGACAATCGGGTCTTCTTCGACGCGAAAACGACGCGAGGCATACCCGAGGATCAGCCCGAAGACCAGACCCAACAGACCCAGCGCAATAACAGCAATCCAAATCGTACTCATCAGAACTTCACCAACCCGCTAAAGCCCATAAAGGCCAGAGACATCAAACCGGCGGTAATAAGCGCGATGGCATTGCCACGAAATGGCGCGGGCACGTCGGCAACCGCTAAACGTTCGCGAATAGCCGCAAACAACACCATCACCAGCGAGAAACCCACGGCGGCAGAAAAACCATAAAGGGCTGATTGCAGGAAGTTATGGCCGAGATTGATGTTCAACAACGCGACGCCCAGCACCGCACAGTTAGTGGTGATTAGCGGTAAAAAGATACCCAGCAGGCGATAGAGCGCCGGGCTGGTTTTGCGCACCACCATTTCGGTAAATTGCACAACGACGGCAATAACCAGAATAAACGCCAGTGTGCGCAAATAGACGAGGTCAAGAGGAATAAGGATCAACTCGTTGACCAGCCACGCACAAATAGACGCCAGGGTGAGGACAAAAGTGGTCGCCAGCCCCATGCCGATGGCCGTTTCCAATTTTTTGGAAACTCCCATAAACGGACACAGGCCAAGAAACTTCACTAATACGAAGTTATTAACCAGTACCGTACCAACAAAGAGCAGCAAATAATCTGTCATGAATGAGACCTGAAACAAAAAAAGCCGCCTATTATCGTCTAACCGACCGATGACGACAACTGGGCGTTTATAGGGTTATTACGGCGAAACTACGGGTTGATAAATGTCTGCTTCACGCGTTGCGAACGCTTGAGGTACGGGACCAACAAAGCCGCAGCTAACAGCGGGAACATCAGCTGACGTAATGCCAGATCGTCACTCACTGGGGAAAACGCGAAGGCTTTAACCGCTAACAACACCGACAGCAATAACCAAAGAATATAATGACGGACCACATTCTTACGACGTTTAAAGAAGGCGATAGTCAACCACACGGTATAACCCCACATGGCAATTGCGCAGGCAATCGAGGTGTACCAAAACATCACCATTTTGGGGCCTTGCGCGCTCATAAGTCGATGGCTTTCTGGGGAGATGAGCATCATAAGATAAATGGCGAGGGCAATACTGCTGCTGAGTAAGGTCATCAGAAGCCAGGCGAGAGGGGCAAGAAGCCAGCCTGCAATGCGGGGTGATCGCCCAGGAAATTGCGTTGTCGTCATGTTACCTCCCGAAAAAGAATAAGACTTTCCTTATGAGATTCATAAGGCGGGAGGATTATAAGGTTTTTTTAACGCTTTGCTACCGCAAGCTGCGCTACAGCACATATCGCCAGACGGATTTTGGCACACAACCTAAATCAAACAGCCGTCCACCGGAAACCAATTCAGCCCGACGATGATCGGCAGCACGATACATATTCATCAATTCATTATTATCGGTCAGAGTGTAATTAAGATGGTCGAAGAGTTTTTCCAGGCTTTCGGATGAGCTGATTTTGCGAAATTTCATTAAATAATCTAGAGCGGTCATGAGAGGCGGTTATCCATACAAAAGAGAAAATAAGCGGTACGCGGTGATTCTGACTTGCATGAATAATAAACGGAAATACATGTTTTTATTGCAGGAGAAAGCGTGATATTGACTTTTTAGGAGTTTTCATCATCACATACGCCATCACCTGACCCTCCTGACACCCGCGAATTGTCTGGTGTTTGGTAAGTGTGCAACTAGCTCGCAACAATATAATTACCTGTTGTTACAATTACAGGGATGGTGTCAAATAGGTCGTCCAAAATTATGAGGAAAGCAAATGAGTGATAACATTCGTGTCGGATTAATCGGTTACGGTTACGCCAGTAAGACTTTTCATGCGCCATTAATTGTCGGTACACCAGGCATGGTTCTGGCCGGTGTTTCCAGCAGCGATGCCACGAAAGTTCATGCTGACTGGCCAAACATGCCGGTAGTCTCTGATCCTCATCATCTGTTTAATGATCCAAATATCGACTTAATCGTCATTCCCACCCCAAACGACACCCACTTCCCGCTGGCAAAAGCAGCGCTTGAAGCCGGTAAACATGTCGTTGTCGATAAACCCTTTACCGTGACGTTGTCACAAGCACGTGAACTGGATGCACTGGCGAAAAGCTGTGGCTTATTGCTTTCTGTCTTCCACAACCGCCGTTGGGACAGCGATTTCTTAACCGTGAAAGCGCTGCTGGCTGACGGTACGCTGGGTGAAGTGGCCTATTTTGAATCTCATTTTGACCGCTATCGTCCGCAGGTACGTAACCGCTGGCGCGAGCAGGCGGGCGTTGGGAGCGGGATTTGGTATGACTTAGGCCCACATCTTATTGACCAGGCGCTGAATCTTTTTGGACTGCCTGTCAGCCTGACGGTGGATTTAGGCCAACTGCGCCCAGGCGCTCAGGCGACGGACTACTTCCATGCGGTGCTGGCGTATCCGCAGCGTCGCGTTGTGCTGCACGGCACTTTGCTGGCGGCAGCAGAAACAGCACGCTACATCGTGCATGGCGCGCGTGGCAGTTACATCAAATATGGCCTCGACCCACAGGAAGATCGCCTGAAAGCGGGCGAGCGTTTACCGCAGGAAGACTGGGGTTACGATATGCGCGACGGCGTGTTAACGCTGGCGCAGGGCGAGGTGATGGCGGAGCAGACGTTGCTGACCGTGCCGGGTAATTATCCGGCTTACTACGCGGGGATTCGTGATGCACTCACGGGCCACGGTGAGAACCCGGTTCCTGCCGCGCAGGCCATTCAGGTAATGGAAATGATTGAGCTGGGCATGGAATCCGCGAAACATCGCGCGACACTGAACCTGGCGTAACCGCCGCCAGACCCTGGCACCACGCTCACTTTCAGGGGGCCAGGGTTTCGGTTACTGCGCAGTCGGTTTTAAAATATTGCCCGCAGTTTTGTGCCCCGCCAGATATTGATGCTGGAAAATGCACATCCGAATTGTGTTGCGATATTCTCCATTGATAAAGAACTCGTGGATTAACTCACCTTCCACCATAAAGCCGAGCTTCTTATAGATGTGCACGGCTTTTTCATTCTCTTTATCAACAATCAAATACAGCTTGTACAGATTGAGCACCATAAATCCGTAATCCATCGCAAGCTTTGCGGCACGTGATGCCAGGCCTTTGCCCTGATAATCAGGCGAGATGATTATCTGGAATTCGGCACGGCGATGAACATGGTTGATTTCGACCAGTTCCACCAGGCCTGCTTTTTCGCCATTACATTCGATGACAAAACGACGCTCGCTCTGATCGTGAATATGTTTGTCATAAAGATCCGACAGCTCGACAAATGCCTCGTAAGGCTCTTCAAACCAATAGCGCATCACGCTGGCATTGTTATCAAGCTGGTGAACGAAACGCAGATCTTCACGCTCAAGCGGGCGAAGTTTAATGGGGAGTTCCTGGCTCATTTGAATTCCTTTCAAAGACATAAGGCTTCTCTTAAGAAGCCTTATTGATTAACGTCGTGCAGTTACGGAGCGACAACGCGACCGGTGCGGCGGTCAAGGCAACGCAGGGTATTGGGTTCCCAATAAGCGTTGACGTTAGCGCTTTTCTGGCAATTGTCCTGGGCATCAAAAGCGACGTCGGTTTTGTCCCATTCTTTTTCGGCGCGTTTGTTAACTTTCTGGCGCAGAGAGCGTGTGTCATTCCATTGCTCTTTGTCCATCGCCGCATCTTGGCGAGTTTGCGCATTGTCACCCGACTCGATAATCAGTTTATTGGTCTGAGCATTCGCGGGTTGGACAAACGCAAACGCACTCAGCAATAATGCCAGCGGCATAGCCACCGACAGATATTTGCGAAGGATTGTGTTCATTGCGGTTTCCTTTAGAGTATTTTGCAGCTTATAAATATACCACGGTGCGCAATGCGTACCAGATGGTGCACATTTG
This sequence comes from Buttiauxella agrestis ATCC 33320, assembly GCF_000735355.1. Taxonomy (GTDB): domain Bacteria; phylum Pseudomonadota; class Gammaproteobacteria; order Enterobacterales; family Enterobacteriaceae; genus Buttiauxella; species Buttiauxella agrestis. The sequence goes on along the minus strand of NZ_JMPI01000030.1, from coordinate 27,873 downwards.
ACCTCATTATCCCAGACAACGTTCAATATGATCAAAACAACCTTGTTATTTTTTGCAACGGCTCTGGCCGAAATCATTGGCTGCTTTTTACCCTGGCTGTGGTTAAAGCGCGAAGGCTCTGCATTCCTGCTATTTCCGGCAGCATTATCACTGGCGATGTTCGTCTGGTTGTTGACGCTCCACCCGGCAGCCAGTGGGCGTGTGTATGCCGCTTACGGTGGCGTTTATGTCGTGACCGCGTTGTTATGGTTACGTGTGGTTGATGGCATCAAATTAAGTGCCTACGACTGGATAGGAGCATCTGTTGCCTTCTGCGGCATGTTGATTATCGTCGCTGGCTGGGGCCGGGCCTGATTAATTCCTCTTTTTTCTCTAAAATTCATTCACTTCCCTTAACTCCTCTGATGTAACCCCTTGCAAGAGTCACAAAATAATTGTGACTCAGTCCGTCAAAATTCGATCTACATACTTGTATGGTAGTATTTTGAGGGTTAATTTCACACTCATTGAACACCCATTATCTGATGTGTAGTAAGGGAACCTGAATGAAAATTGTAAAAGCAGAAGTGTTTGTGACGTGTCCTGGACGGAACTTTGTCACGCTGAAAATTACGACAGACGATGGGATCACCGGACTGGGCGATGCCACCTTAAATGGCCGCGAATTGTCGGTTGCGTCGTATCTGAAAGACCACGTTTGCCCGCAACTGGTGGGGCGTGATGCGCACCGTATCGAAGATATCTGGCAGTTCTTCTACAAAGGTGCTTACTGGCGCCGTGGGCCGGTGACGATGTCGGCGATTTCTGCGGTCGACGTCGCGTTGTGGGACATTAAAGCGAAAGCCGCCAACATGCCGCTGTATCAATTGTTGGGCGGAGCCTCCCGCGAAGGCGTGATGGTTTACTGCCACACCACCGGTCATTCCATTGATGATGTGCTGGAAGACTACGCCCGGCATAAAGAGCAGGGTTTTAAAGCGATACGTGTGCAGTGCGGCGTGCCGGGCATGAAAACCACCTACGGTATGGCAAAAGGCAAAGGGCTGGCGTACGAACCCGCAACCAAAGGTGACTGGCCCGAGGAGCAGTTATGGTCAACGGAAAAATATCTCGATTTCACCCCCAAATTATTCGAGGCCGTGCGCAATAAGTTTGGCTTCGACGAACATTTGCTACACGACATGCACCATCGTCTGACGCCAATCGAAGCCGCGCGTTTTGGTAAAAGCATCGAGGATCACCGCCTGTTCTGGATGGAAGACCCGACGCCTGCCGAAAACCAGGAATGCTTCCGTCTGATTCGCCAGCACACCGTAACCCCGATTGCCGTCGGCGAAGTCTTTAATAGCATCTGGGATTGCAAACAGCTTATCGAAGAGCAGCTAATCGACTATATCCGCACCACGATTACTCACGCGGGTGGCATCACCGGCATGCGCCGCATTGCGGATTTCGCCTCGTTATACCAGGTGCGAACCGGCTCACACGGCCCGTCCGACCTGTCTCCAGTTTGTATGGCCGCCGCGCTGCATTTTGACCTCTGGGTGCCGAACTTTGGCGTGCAAGAATACATGGGCTACTCCGAGCAAATGCTGGAAGTATTCCCGCATAACTGGACGTTTGATAATGGATTCATGCACCCCGGTGATAAACCCGGTATTGGCATTGAGTTCGATGAAAAACTGGCCGCGAAATACCCCTACGAACCTGCGTATCTGCCGGTGGCCCGCCTTGAAGATGGCACTTTGTGGAATTGGTAAGGAAGAAAATATGAAAAGCGTAACCATACAGCAGCCCGAAAAATTGGTAATTGAAGAACGTTCAGCCCCACAACCGCTACCGGGGGAAGTCAGAATACGGGTGACATGCGCTGGTATTTGTGGCTCTGATGTACACATTTATCGCGGTCATAATCCTTTTGCCAAATATCCTCGCGTTATTGGGCATGAGTTTTTCGGCCTCATTGATGCGGTCGGTGAAGGTGTTGAAAAATCACGCATCGGTGAACGTGTGGTCGGTGACCCGGTCGTCAGTTGCGGTCATTGTTATCCGTGCGCGGTAGGGCGGCCAAATGTATGTGCGGAACTTCAGGTCATTGGGGTGCATCGCGACGGTGGATTTAGTGAGTACGTCACGCTACCGGCGAAAAACGCGCACGTCGTGCCGGACTCTATTCCCGATAACGAAGCGACGATGGTTGAACCGTTTACCATTGCGGCAAATATATGCTCTCAGATGAAACCAGGCCCATTGGATACGGTGCTTATCTATGGTGCAGGGCCGATGGGGCTGACATCTATTCAGGTTTTACGCGGAGTATACGGCGTGAAAGAAATTATCGTCGCAGACCGCATTGACGAACGCCTCTCCATGGCGAAAGCAAACGGTGCCGATCGCGTGATTAACAACGCGAACAGTGATTTAAAAACCGAACTGGACGCGCTTGGAATTCGCCCGACGCTGATCATTGATGCCGCCTGCCACCCGTCAATTTTACCGGAAGCCATAAGCCTTGCATCACCTGCTGCACGTATCGGGATTATGGGGTTTTCATCAGAAGCGTGTGTCATTAGCCAGCAGGCGATTACCAGCAAAGAGTTAACTATTTTCAGCTCTCGTCTGAATAGCAACCGGTTCCCGCTGGTGATTAGCTGGATGACAGAGCGCAAAATTCAGCCAGAAAAACTGATCACTCATCAATTCCCTTATACGCAGGTGCTTGATGCAATGGAACTCTTCGAGAAAGACCAGAAGCAGTGTTGCAAGGTCTTATTGAAATTCTAAGTCACAACCTCTGTACCCTTATATTTGCTGTACCTACAACGACAAATAGCAGAGAACATAATAATGAATACAATAACTAAACTTGATAATACCCAACCTGAAAGAAGTACCAGTGATTTGGTTAAAGCCGCCGTTTCCGGTTGGTTAGGAACAGCGCTGGAATTTATGGATTTCCAGTTATATTCCCTCGGTGCCGCATTGGTATTCCATGAGATTTTTTTCCCGGAACAATCTGCTGCTATGGCTTTGATTCTGGCGATGGGAACCTACGGCGCAGGTTATATTGCGCGTATTGCCGGTGCCTTTTTCTTTGGCCGAATGGGTGACACCATTGGTCGTAAGAAAGTATTATTTATCACAATTACCATGATGGGAATTTGCACCACATTAATTGGTGTATTACCAACGTACGCGCAAATAGGTATTTTCGCCCCATTATTGCTGGTTCTACTACGTATTATTCAGGGCCTTGGCGCAGGTGCTGAAATATCCGGTGCCGGTACTATGTTGGCTGAATATGCGCCTAAAGGTAAGCGCGGTGTTATTTCTTCTCTGGTAGCTATGGGGACAAACTGTGGCACACTTTCCGCTACGGCGATCTGGGCGGTGATGTTCTTTGTGCTCTCGAAAGAAGAGTTGTTAGCTTGGGGCTGGCGTGTCCCGTTCCTCGCAAGTGTCGTCGTGATGATTTTTGCCATCTGGTTACGTCTGAACCTCAAAGAAAGCCCGGTATTTGAAAAAGTGAATGATGAAGCGCCAGCCACGGTTGGAAAGCAGCATGCTGCTGATAATACTCATTCGCTGGGGGCGATGTTCACCAGTAAATCATTTTGGTTAGCAACAGGATTACGTTTTGGGCAAGCCGGTAATTCGGGGCTAATTCAGACCTTCCTTGCGGGTTATTTAGTGCAAACCCTGCTATTTGAAAAAAGCGTGCCGACGGATGCGCTGATGATTAGCTCTGTCATTGGCTTCATCACTATTCCTTTCCTTGGCTGGCTCTCAGATAAAATAGGTCGTCGCATTCCATATATTATTGTCAGTATTTCATCGATTATTCTCGCATACCCGATGTTGTCGATGATTATGGATAAAAGTAATAGCGTGAATGTGATTATGGCCTCCATCATTATTATTCATAACGTGGCGGTACTCGGGTTATTTGCCCTGGAAAATATCACCATGGCGGAAATGTTCGGAGCGCGTAACCGTTTCACCCGCATGGCCATTTCTAAAGAAGCTGGTGGGCTAGTTGCAGTAGGCTTTGGCCCTGTGCTGGCGGGGATATTTGTCAACATGACTGATTCCTGGTGGCCAATTGTGGTGATGATGATTTCTTATTCGATTGTTGGGTTGCTGTCAGCGGTGCTAATGCCTGAGGTGAAAGACCGTGATTTGAGCTTGTTAGAGGATGCTGCGGAACCTGCGCAAGCTACACGAGTGGTAAAGGGATTGCATGTTTAAACTCTAAAGTGTGAGTTGTTATACACCTTTGATTTCGTGTCATACCAAATGCACAAAACTTTAATGCAAATCAATATGCAGACTACCATAGCAGGTAGTCTGTGGCGGTCCCCAAGTTACTACACAGCTACTAAACAGCGAGTTTCAAAATGGAAAACAAGCTCTTATCTGCAAAAGCTATTGTCCCTCAATACGACCGTAGCAAACTGGTATCACGCATCGTTCATCTTGGTTTTGGCGCCTTCCATCGCGCTCATCAGGCAGTTTACGCTGACATCCTGGCAAGCGATCACGGTAGCGACTGGGGTTACTGTGAAGTTAACCTGATTGGTGGCGAGCAGCAAATTGCTGATTTAAAACAGCAAGACAACCTTTATAGCGTGGCAGAAATGTCTGCCGACGCATGGCATTGCCGGGTGGTGGGTGTGGTGAAAAACGCCATTCACGCTCAGGTCGATGGCCTGGAAGCCGTGTTCACCGCCATGACGCAACCTGAAGTGGCGATTGTCTCCCTGACCGTGACGGAAAAAGGCTATTGCCATACTCCGGCAACCGGCACCATCTTGCTGGATCACCCATTCATTGCACACGACATCGCAAATCCGCAACAGCCAAAATCTGCACCGGGCGTGATTGTTGAAGCCCTGGCGCGTCGTAAAGCCGCTGGTCTGCCAGCATTTAGCGTGATGTCCTGCGACAACATGCCGGAAAACGGCCACGTCACACGCAATGTTATTACCGCGTACGCGCAGGCGATTAATCCGGAACTGGCGGAGTGGATCAAAGCGAATGTAACATTCCCATCCACTATGGTTGACCGCATTGTGCCAGCCGTTACTGCTGAAACTCTGGAACAAGTGGCTCAGGCAACCGGCGTTGCTGACCCTGCTGCTGTGGCATGTGAACCGTTCCGCCAGTGGGTTATCGAAGACAACTTTGTGGCTGGTCGCCCAGAGTGGGAAAAAGCCGGTGCGGAATTGGTGAAAGACGTTCTGCCATACGAAGAAATGAAATTGCGTATGCTCAACGGTAGCCATTCATTCCTTGCATACCTCGGCTATCTGGCGGGCTATCAGCATATTTCTGAGTGCATGCAGGATGAGAATTACCGTCGTACCGCACATGGATTGATGTTGCAGGAACAAGCGCCAACCTTGAAAGTGCAGGGCGTTGACCTGGCAAAATATGCCGATTCACTGATTGCGCGTTACACCAACCCGGCACTGCGTCACCGTACCTGGCAAATCGCGATGGACGGCAGCCAGAAATTGCCACAGCGTTGGTTAGACTCCATTCGTTGGCACCTGGCAAACGGCAGCGAATTTAATCTGCTGGCGCTGGGCGTTGCAGGTTGGATGCGTTATGTCGGTGGTGTGGACGAGCAGGGCGCGGCTATCGAAGTGAGTGACCCATTATTGCCTGCTATCCAGCAAGCGGTTGCTGCCAGCAAAGAAGGGGAAACCCGCGTTAAGGCTCTGTTAGGGCTGAAAACTATCTTTGGTGAAGACCTGCCTGCGAATGCGAAATTCGTTAATCAGGTGATTGAATCTTACCTGGCGCTGCGTGAAAACGGCGCGAAAGCGACAGTCGCTAAGTTCTAAATTTGTAGTTTCGTAGGGTGGATTAGCGCGAGCGACATCCACCGTTTACGCTGTTGTTACAGATGAAAATGTCGGATGGCGCTGCGCTTATCCGACCTACGAATGCAAGTCTTCACGCGCAGTATTTCAAACTTACTCTTCAGTAAACCAGTCGCGCTTCTCGTTACGAATCAACAAAATTGACTGACTTATCTCATGCAGATGGCGATGCATTGCCTGATCCACGCCGTTTTCGTCATGCTGCTTCAGGGCTTCAAAAATATCGTAATGCTGAGAGAGTAACATTTCTGGGGGAGAGACGTGTTCAAGGCTCATATAGCGCACCCTGTCCATTGTCGCTTTAATATTCTCGACCGTTTCCCACGCCAGGCGGCAATCCGCTACTAATGCTAACTGCTCATGGAATTCGTCATCTAACTGGAAAAAATCATCCAGTTGGTTACGGTCAATGGCCGTGCGTTGCTGATTGAGCAACTGTTCAAGCATATAGAGATGTTCATCCGTCGCCATACTCGCGGCACGTTTTGCCACCGCACGTTCAATCGCTTCACGCACAAAACAGCCGTTCTTCACCTGGCTGACCGAAATCTTATTCACATACGTACCACGCTGCGGGCGGATTTGCACCAGTCCCGTTTCAGCCAGTTTAATAAAGGCTTCACGCACCGGCTGGCGCGATACTTCAAAGCGAATCGACACTTCTTTTTCAGAAAGCGGAGTACCAGGCGGAATCAGGCAACGAACAATATCACGGCGCAAAATGCGGTAGATTTGTTGGTTTACAGGCTGAGTGGGGTTGAGCAAAGTTGACGGTAACATGGTTTTTTTTCTTATCGTTGAAGAACCGTGCAAATTTAACATTTATTTGCACGGTCGCCCATACCTGAAAACCTCCAGATATGGGCAAGGCGATTAACCTTCGCGGTGAACGCTAAGCCCCGCAAACGACTGGCTAACAGGCATCATTTCAAGGGTGTTGATGTTGACGTGTTTCGGTAATGTCGCGACCCACCAAACGGCTTCAGTCACATCTTCAGGCGTCAGCGCATTGGCATTCTCGTAGGTTTTCTCGACTTTGCCGTCGTCACCTTTGAAACGCACGTTTGAGAACTCAGTTCCGCCAACCAGACCCGGCTCAATATCCGTTACGCGAATAGCCGTCTTATGCAGATCTGCACGCAGATTCAGGCTGAACTGGCGCACAAACGCCTTGGTTGCGCCATAAACGTTACCACCTGCGTACGGCCAGCTTCCCGCAGTCGAACCGATATTGATAATGTGACCACGATTACGCTCCACCATACCTGGCAGCACGGCGCGAGTCATATACACCAGACCTTTATTGTTGGTGTCGATCATCGTTTCCCAGTCATCCGCGTCAGCTTTATGAGCAGGTTCCATACCCAACGCCAGGCCCGCGTTATTCACCAGCACGTCAATATTGCGCCACTCGGCAGGCAGTTGTTCCATCGCTTGCTCGATAGCCGCGCGATTACGTACATCAAGTTGCAGCGTAATGATGCTATCACCCAGTTCGTCTTTCAGCTCTTGCAGGCGCTCCAGACGGCGGCCGGTAGCAATCACTTTATGGCCTTGCTGGACGAAACGACGGGTAATGCTCTCACCAAATCCGGCGGTGGCGCCGGTTACCAGAATAATCATCTCACTGTTCCTCAACGCTTTTTATGTCGTAATACCTTAGCACGCGAACGCTATTTTCGATAATTGAACTTTAGTATGGTAGACCTTGCGCAATGCTGGTGCAGCAAGGGTTTCGCGCTGCACCAGCATCGCGCAGATTTTTTCGCCATTCCCGAGAACTCCGTCCGCAAAGGGGAAAGGCAACCGATTGCGATAAATAGCAACCGGTTGCATACCTTAAAGTTGCGCAAATGTTGCGCAACTACCAAAAATGTAATCTAAGCTACTGTTATCAAACTGATTAAAGCCAAACGGCAACATGGCATCAACATTGCAATAGTTAACTCATTCTTCACAAACCCATTACAGGTACAGCGATGACAGTTAATTACACGCAAGCATTGCGCGGTCAGTTTTTCGACATCACCCAAACCGGAACCCGCCCGGATGAATTACTGGCAAACGCTCGTCATCACGAAGATGGGCTGTTATTTCTTAACGACGGCATTATCGTCGCGTTGCTGCCGTGGGAAGAAGGGTGTCTCCATCTACGCGGCGAAAATGACTATGTCGATTATCGCGGCAAACTGATCCTGCCAGGTTTCGTTGATACGCATCTGCATTATCCGCAAACCGAAATGATTGGCGCATATGGCGAACAGCTCCTTGAATGGCTCCAGACCTACACTTTCCCGGTGGAAAGTCAGTACCAGGACAGCTCGCACGCCGCGAAAATGTCGGCATTTTTCCTCAGCCAGCTACTGAGCAACGGCACCACCACGGCATTAGTGTTTGGCACTGTGCATCCGCAATCGGTAGAGGCTCTGTTCAGTGCGGCGGAGCACCTCTCAATGCGCATGATTGCCGGGAAAGTGATGATGGATCGCAACGCGCCGGATTATCTGACTGAAACACCGGAACAAAGCTACACGCAGACCCGCGAACTCATTCAACGCTGGCATAAAAAGGGGCGTCTGAATTACGCGTTAACCCCACGTTTTGCGCCTACCTCTTCACCTGAATTGCTCGCCGCCGTGCAAGCGCTGCGCGAAGAATTCCCCGATACCTGGCTCCACACCCATCTGAGTGAAAATAGCGCGGAAGTGGAATGGGTGAAAAGCCTGTGGCCCGAGTCCGAAAGCTATCTTGGGGTGTATCACCACTACAAACTGACCGGGAAACGTAGCGTCTTTGCCCACGCCATTCATCTGCAGGATTGCGAGTGGGATTGCCTGCACCGCACCGAATCGGCCATTGCCTTTTGCCCGACCTCAAACCTGTTTCTGGGGAGCGGCCTGTTTAACTTAAAACAGTGCCACGAGCGCGGGATCCGCATGGGGATTGGCACCGATGTGGGCGCAGGCACCACCTTTAATATGCTGCAAACCCTGGCGGAGGCGTACAAAGTCGCACAGTTGCAAGGCTACAGATTGTGCGCAAGCGAAGCGTTTTATCATGCCACGTTAGGCGGCGCTCACGCGTTAGATCTTGACGATAAGATTGGCAATTTCTTACCCGGCAAAGAAGCGGATTTCGTGGTGCTCGACTTAGCGGTATCGCCGCTACAGAAAATGCGCCATGCCAATAGCCGCGACATTTTCGAAAAACTGTTCGTGCTGATGACGCTGGGCGACGATCGCAACATCTGGCATACCTGGGTCAACGGTAAATGCGTGTGGACGCGAGACACGCTGGAGGTCGCGGCATGATTCAATTTTTGCTCAATCAAACCTTAAAAACGCTCGACGATGTTGATCCAAATACCACGGTATTGAACTGGCTGCGGGGGAGCGAACATCGCTGCGGCAGCAAAGAAGGGTGCGCGTCGGGCGATTGTGGCGCGTGCACTGTGGTGCTTGGGCAAATCGATGGCGAGAAAATGCGCTATGACACGGCCAACGGCTGCATCACGCTCATCAGCCAGTTGGATGGCAAGCAGTTGCTGACGGTCGAAGATTTAGCGCAAGGCGACAAACTGCATCCGGTCCAACAGGCGATGGCGGACTGCCATGCATCACAATGCGGTTTTTGCACCCCGGGTTTTGTGATGTCCGGCTTCGCGCTGCACAAAGCCAGGAGCCACTCGCAGCGCCATGAGATTGAAAAACATCTTGCCGGGAATCTGTGCCGTTGCACCGGTTATCGTCCGATTATCGAGGCGATGCAAAAAAGTGCCGGATCTGAGCAGGATCAGTTCAGCCGGGATGAACCGCAAACGGTGACACGCCTGAAATCTCTACAACAAGCGCAGATGGGCGAGCTACGCAAATCTAACCGCTGCCTGTTACCGAAAAGCGAGGCGCAACTGGCCGAGCTTTATCAGCAAAACCCGCAGGCTCGTCTGCTGGCGGGTGGCACCGATCTGGCGCTGACAATTACCCAGCAATACCAGACGTTACCGCTGATCATCAGCCTTAATCAGGTCGAAGAACTTAAAGTCATTACCGTCAGCGAAAATCAGATCCGACTGGGGGCGATGGTGACGTTACAGAGGTGTGAGCAGGTCTTGCAGCCGCTGGCCCCGGCGTTTGCACGCGTATTAGAACGTTTTGCCTCGCCGCAAATTCGCAACCACGCGACGCTTGCCGGGAACCTGGCGAATGCCTCGCCCATCGGTGATGGCGCGCCCATGTTACTGGCGTTGGGAGCCAGCCTTGAACTGCGCTGTGGCGAGGTGACCCGCGTTCTGCCGCTCGATGAGTTCTTCCTGAGCTACCGCAAAACTGCTTTGCAGCCGGGTGAATTTATCAGCGAGGTGGTGATTGAACGCGAAGCGATATCGCCGACGTTTAACGCATGGAAGATTTCTAAACGCATGGATGACGATATTTCGACGGTATTTGGCGCATTTAATCTGCATGTCAAAGACGGAATTGTGGAGTCCGCAAAACTGGCATTTGGGGGCATGGCGGCGGTTCCGGCGCGGGCGAAAAGTGCCGAGCAGGCGTTTATCGGACAACCCTTAAATGAGCGGACGGTCGGGCTGGCCCGCGAAGCGCTGGCCAATGATTTCCAACCGTTAACCGATTTCCGGGGCTCAGGCATTTACCGTCTGAAAGTTGCGCAGAATCTGTTAACACGCCTGGTTTTGCAACACAACGAACCAAGCGATGCGCTGGAGGTAAACGCTTATGTCAACTAACCCGGTGCGTCTGTCAGAACAGGCTTTAATAGAACAATTTACCCGTGAAATGAACGGCGGCGCGGGCAAAAGCCTGAAACATGAAAGTGCGGATAAACACGTCAGCGGCAAAGCGGAATATATCGACGACAAACTCACCTTGCCGGGCATGTTGCATCTTTGCCCGGTTCTCAGCCAACACGCTCATGCGAAAATTTTAAACATCGACACGTCCGCGTGTTATTCGGTGCCAGGTGTTGAGCGAGTTTTCAGCTGGAAGGATGTCCCTGGCGAGCTGGATATCGGCCCGCTGGCACCGGGCGACCCGCTGTTTGCCCGCGACCGGGTGGAATACCACGGCCAGATTGTATTAACCGTCGCGGCGCAAACACCCGACGCCGCACGCGCAGCGGCGCTCAAGGCGGTGATTGAATATGAGTTGCTTGAACCCGTGCTGGATGTCGAAGAAGCATTGCGCCGCGAGCTGTATGTGCAAGAGCCGCACGTTCATCAACGTGGTGACGCAGACTCCGCGCTGGCAACGGCTACGCATCGACTTCAGGGGCAGTTTCATATTGGTGGCCAGGAGCATTTTTACCTCGAAGGGCAAATCGCCGTCGTACAGCCCGGTGAAGACGGTAGCGTGACGGTGTGGTCGTCCACTCAACATCCGACCGAAGTACAAAAGCTGGTGGCCTCGGTACTGGGCGTCACTATGAATAAAGTCACGGTGGATATGCGCCGCATGGGCGGGGGATTCGGCGGCAAAGAAACGCAGGCTGCGGGCATCGCCTGCCATGCTGCCCTGGTGGCGGCATTGACCGGAAAACCGGCAAAAATGCGCTTATCAAGGCGTGACGATATGCGCATCACCGGTAAACGGCATCCGTTTTTTGTCCGCTACGATGTTGGTTTTACGGATGAAGGGATGCTCAATGGCGTAGTCATCGATCTGGCGGCTAACTGCGGTTATTCGCTGGATCTCTCAGGATCGATCTGCGATCGGGCGATGTTTCACGCCGATAACGCCTATTACCTCGGTGATGCGCGTGTCACGGGTTATCGCTGCCGCACAAATCTGGCGTCGAATACGGCGTATCGTGGTTTTGGCGGGCCGCAGGGTATGGTCGCCATCGAACAGATTATGGATCACATTGCCCGCGACCTGGGCTTGGACCCGCTGGATGTGCGCAAACGCAATTACTATGGCGACACCGAACGCAACGTGACGCACTACCACCAAACTGTTGAACACAACATTATGCCGGAAATAACTCGTCAGCTTGAGGTGAGCGCAGATTATCAGAACCGTCGTGCGCAAATCGGTGAATTTAATCGCCACAGCCCGGTACTCAAACGCGGACTCGCCCTGACCCCGGTGAAATTCGGTATCTCGTTTACCTCCAGTTTCCTGAATCAGGCGGGCGCGTTACTGCTGATTTACACCGATGGCACCGTGCAGCTTAACCATGGCGGCACGGAGATGGGACAGGGCCTGAACACCAAAGTGGCGCAAGTCGTCGCGCAGGTGCTGCAAATTCCTGTCGAGCAGATTCAGGTCACGGCAACGAATACGGGCAAAGTCCCTAATACTTCACCGACCGCGGCGTCATCCGGTGCCGATCTTAACGGTAAAGCGGCGGAAATTGCGGCACTCACCATTAAAGAACGGCTGGTGGAGATGCTTTGCCGTTTACACCATTGTGAAGCGGAACACGTAGAATTTCGCAACGGCGTAGTGAAAGCGGCAGGGCGACATTTCACATTCAACGAAATTGCTCACCTGGCGTGGCTTAACCAGGTGCCGCTTTCGGCGACGGGTTTCTACAAAGTGCCGGGAATTCATTACGATCGCGCCGCCGGACGCGGACAACCGTTCTATTACTTCTCATACGGAGCGGCGTGCTCGGAAGTGATTATCGACACGCTGACCGGGGAATATCGCCTGCTGCGCACGGATATTCTGCATGACGTAGGGCGTTCACTAAACCCGGCGCTGGATATCGGGCAAATCGAAGGCGGCTTTGTGCAAGGCGCGGGCTGGCTGACCTGCGAAGAGCTGGTGTGGGATGAAAAAGGGCGGCTGCTGACCGACAGCCCGATGAGCTACAAAATCCCGGCGATTAGCGATGTGCCATGCGATCTGCGGGTGAATCTGCTGGAAAATCACGCTAACCCGCAGCACACCGTTTACCGTTCCAAAGCCGTTGGCGAACCGCCATTTATGCTGGGAATATCGGTGTGGTGTGCCTTGCAGGATGCCGTCGGCAGTGTGACGAATTACCAGAAACACCCGTTATTAGACGCGCCCGCCACACCGGAGCGCGTGTTCTGGGGTTGTCAGGAGGCACCATGAACGATGAATGGATCCGCATTCTGATGCAGTTACATGAACGCCGTGAACCGTGTGTGTTGCTGACGTTGCTGACGGACAAAGGCTCGGTGCCGAGAAATTGCGGCACCAAAATGATCGTTGGCCGCGAACACACTTATCTGACCATCGGCGGCGGGCATCTCGAATACCAGTGCATCGCCATGGCCCGTGACATGCTGGAGAAGCAAAACACCGCTCCGCATACCGAACATTTTAATCTCGGCGCCAGGCTTGGGCAGTGTTGCGGTGGAATGACCACGGTGTTATTTGAACCGCTGATTCAGCCGCAGCCGCAAATTGTCGTTTTTGGCGCAGGCCACGTCGGGCAGGCGCTGGTGGCATTATTATCAACCTTACCTTGTCACATCACCTGGGTTGATGAACGTGCTGATATGTTCACTGCCGTGCCGCCAGGAGTGAAAGCCTGGCAGGCGGAAGACCCGCTGGATGCGGTGAAATCCGCACCTGCGAACAGTTATTTTATTGTGATGACACACCATCACCCGCGCGACCTGGAATTAACCGCAGCGATACTGAAACGTGGTGATTACCGCTATCTGGGGTTAATTGGCTCACACACGAAACGCCAGCGTTTTGAGTATCGACTGGCGGGAAAAGGCATCACGCAGCAGCAACTGAGCACCTTGCGCTGCCCGGTGGGTTTGCCCGATGTGAAAGGGAAACTCCCGGCAGAAATCGCCGTGGCTATTACCGCAGAGATTATTGCTGTATATCAGGCCGCCAGTTAGAGATTGGCGGATGACGCATATGCTTATCCGCCCTACAATCACTTAACTTTCTTCGTAGGGTGGAAAAGCGCTAGCGTCTTCCACCTTCCTGCTGGTCTTATCAGGAGTTCAGGATGCTGTCAGTTAACCCGTTTTACCGCATCAGTTTATTGCCCTACCAGGCGCCACATTTTGATGACATTCACGACAGCCACTATCGCCCGGCGTTTGACGAAGCCAAACGTATCAAGCGCGAAGAAATCGCCGCAATTGCCAATGACACCGCCGAACCCACTTTCGAAAATACTTATCTGGCGCTGGAAAAAACCGGGCAAATGTTGGGAAGAGTGACGAATGTTTTCTTCGCCACGACTTCAGCAAATACCAACGATTATCTGCAACAACTCGATGAAGAGTTTGCCGCCGAACTTGCCGAACTGGCGGATGAAATGCGTCTGAACGCCGTGTTGTTTGCGCGTTTGGATAGCGTTTACCAACGTCGTCATACGCTAAATCTTGATGACGAATCGCAGCGTCTGGTTGAAGTCGTCTGGCAGAGCTTTAACCTGGCAGGTGCGATGTTAAGCGAAGAAAAGAAAGCACGCCTGAAGGTACTCAACAAAGAAGCCGCGCAGCTCAGTAGCCAGTTTAATAATCGTCTGCATGCCGCTGATAAAGCCGCCGGGCTGGTGGTTGACGACGTCAATCTACTGGACGGGTTAACGCCTGCGGAAATTGCCGCCGCCGCGCAACAGGCGAAAGCGAAGGGGCTTGACGGCAAATATGTTATCGCGCTGCTTAACTTCACGCAGCAGCCAGCGCTGCAATCATTAAGTCACCGTGAGACGCGTGAAAAACTGTTTAAAGCCGGTTGGGATCGCACACAACAAAATGATGGCAACGACACGCGCGCTATTGTCGCTCGCCTGGCAACGCTGCGCGCAGAACAGGCGGAATTGCTCGGGTTCGATAACTACGCGGCATGGAAAATTGCTGACCAGATGGCCCAAACACCGCAGGCTGCACTGCAATTTATGCGTGGTATCGTGCCTGCGGCAACGGCGCGGGCACAGCGGGAACTGGCCGATATCCAGCACGTTATCGACGCACAAAATGGTGGATTTAAAGCCGAGGCCTGGGACTGGGCGTTTTATGCTGAGCAGGTACGACGCGCGAAATACGATCTCGATGAAGCGCAAATCAAACCCTATTTTGCATTGAATAATGTGCTCACCAACGGTGTTTTCTGGGCAGCAAGCCAGCTTTTCGGTCTCAGTTTCGTTGAGCGTTTCGATATTCCGGTTTATCACGATGATGTGCGGGTGTGGGAGATCTTCGATAAAGACGGTCGTGGTATGGCGCTGTTTTACGGCGATTTCTTTGCCCGTGACAGCAAAGGCGGCGGGGCGTGGATGGGCAATTTTGTTGAGCAATCCACATTGCTTGCTAACGCGCCGGTGATTTACAACGTCTGCAATTACAACAAACCGGCATCTGGCGAAGCCGCGCTCATTTCCTGGGATGATGTCGTCACGCTGTTCCATGAGTTCGGCCATACCCTTCACGGCCTGTTTGCTACCCAACATTACGCAACTTTATCCGGCACGAATACGCCGCGCGATTTCGTCGAGTTCCCTTCGCAAATCAACGAGCACTGGGCGCGCGAGCCGCAGGTATTTGCCAACTATGCTCGCCATTATCAAACTGGCGAACCGATGCCAGAGGCGCTAAAAGAGAAGTTATTCCGCGCAGCGCAGTTTAATAAAGGCTACGACATGACAGAGCTGCTCGCCGCTGCGTTGCTGGATATGAACTGGCACAGCTTGCCTGCGGGAAGTGTGATTGACGACGTGGTTAAGTTTGAAGCAAACGCGCTGGAGCAAGAGCGCATCAAACTTGCTGCGGTGCCCCCGCGTTACCGCAGCAGCTATTTCGCGCATATTTTTGGCGGCGGTTATGCCGCAGGGTATTACGCTTATATCTGGACGCAAATGCTGGCCGACGATGGCTATCAATGGTTTGTGGAGCAGGGCGGGCTAACAGCAAATAATGGCCAGCGTTTCCGTGAGGCGATTTTGTCTCGCGGAAATAGCCAGGATCTTAAAACGTTTTATAACGAATGGCGAGGACATGCGCCATACAGCGAACCGATGCTGGAAAACCGGGGTCTGGCCGAATAAAAGTGCGTTAATATTTGGCGGGTAAATGATTCAACGCGACCAGGATACCGTCGTCGAGTTGTATATACCCGCCTTGTCTTAACTGAGCGAGCATTTTCATCACGGTACTGCGTGAAAGCCGTGTTCTTTCCAGAATGTATTTCACTGCAGAAGTTTTTTCCCGCACACTCTCAGGCTCTTGCATCAACATGATTAAGTGGAACTTCACCACTTCATAGGTAGTGGGGGCTGTCATAATAATATTGTTATTAAAAAGATTGGTGGTTATCTTCATAATGTGCCTAGCGAGCAGTTCCCATGATTTTGTTTCAGCTATCAATTCCTGTGCTCGGGCGGTGGTAAGAATAGCGATTTCAGCTTCACCTTGTAACTCTAGGTATAACCCGCTGGTATCGGGAATCATATTGGTGATCCCAGCGATATTAGGCGTACGTAAGGTGCCCATTACAAAGTCATCTGCATCACGGCGCACTTTTATCAGGCCAGATCTTATGATGTAGCACATTTTCACCCCGCCTTCTGTGTAGTAAAGCCTGCGCTGTGGGGGGAATTTTTCAAATGTGACAAAAGGACTCAGCACTTCGATAAGATCGAAAGTTGCTTGGATTTGAATCGTCGTGGTGAAATTATCGTCGGAAGAATCTTTCATGTCGGCACATTTCATATTAAAACTGTTTAATTAAAACTAGCATAAAACGGGAAGATGTGAATATCGTTTTTGTAACAATTACTGGTTAGTAAACAGATGGATATGAAAAATTTTTACCTTTATTGAGGGCTTCAATATTTCAACGGAATGTTATTGATGCTAACTAAACAACCACGCTCAGTGATGATGTACCCCCCCGCTTTTAACTGCGCAAGAATTTTCATAATACTGCTGCGCGACAAAAATGTTCGGCTCTGTATATAGTTAGCAATACTAACGCTATTTCTGATTTCCACTGTCTCTCTCATCAATTCATATAGTTGATAACGAATAATGTCATAAGAAGACAACGAAGATATTTTGGTGCAATGGTCGTAAACACGCGTGACGGTGTACACCAATAATGCAGAAAGATTTCTCCACAGATTCTCTTGTGCAATAATCTGGTTTGCCACCTCTAAAGTTATCCAGCTCACTTCGGATTCATCGTGAGTTCTGATATGAAGATAATCAGGATTGGTTAATTGTGTGCTCATGCCAAACACAAAAGGCGCTGATTCAGTATTTAATACCATCCCATCTATACTGCGATAAAGTGAAACACTACCTTTATGTAAAAGAAAACACTTCCTCTCACTGCTGTCCATATAGTTAATAATTTGACGTGGTTTTGTTTCCATTTTGTTAGAATGCTTATTAAGGTGCGTGATCAACAACTCAATATCAGCAATGGGCTTTTTATTTAAGATGGTTAAATCATCTGTAAAAAATGGATTTTGTTGTTCAAATACAGACATTTACATTCCTCTCGTAAAGACCAGGAACATTCCTGGGTTGGCTATATACGGTTGCATTATGGTTAAGAATTTTTATTAAGTGAATAAATGTTACGGTGTAAAATTACACCCAAAAACACCTTGAGTTTAATGCGTGATTTGATGAAAATTGATTCAAGCAGGGAATGATGTAGTAATGTGAAAAATGATTTTTTAATATAAACGTGGATTCCGGTTTTATATTTGGTCAACCACGTAAATATTAATGACGAAAATCATATTTATGCAACGCATGATTATTCGCTGTAAATATCACATGATGATGCATGGACAAACCTGGCGAGGATATTAGTTCATTATCTAACGATAATGGATAGGGATCTTTTTATCTAAATATCTCGCCATATAATTATATAAAGGAAAACGTAATGAAAAAGAACTTACTTGCTGCCGCAATCGCTGCTACATCCTTAATGGCTGCAGCTTCAGCTTTCGCTGCTGATGGCACCGTTAACTTTACGGGCGAAATTCTGGATACAGCATGTACTGTTGATATCGGCGCAAACAATACTATGACAGTCGATCTCGGTCGCGTTTCTCGTACTTCTTTAACTGACGCGAGCCCGCGCTCTTCGGCAACCAAGTTTATCCTGAAGCTGAAAGATTGCCCGGCAAACCTGGTGACTGCTCGCTTTAAGTTTGATGGTGCGGGTTACCCGGGCGATGATTCAGTTCTGAAACTGAACGACGAACCAGGTGTTGCAACTGGCGTTGCGATTGAATTGGCTGATATTGCGGCAACACTGCCTCTGTTCACGGCATCTACTGCTTATACATTAACAGCTGGCGTGAACGAACTGCCGTTCTATGCCCGCTATCTGAAAAAAGCGGCTACCGTAACTGCGGGTCCTGCAAATTCAACAGCGACCTTCACAGTTAACTACAACTAATTTATTCCCTTTATAAAGGGAGTGCATCGGGCCGATATTATCGGCCCGTATTTTCATCGTATAGGATAAATATGAAAGTATTCCATAAATCTGTTTTATTGGGTGTTTTAGCCATTGTTATTTCTACCACTGTTAATGCAGGCGTAGTTATTGGCGGCACCAGGGTTATTTATGATGGAGGTAAGAAGGAAGCTTCACTGAGCGTCAATAATCCAGACACGGTGCCATATCTTATTCAGTCATGGATTGATACCCAATCGGGTGGCGCTGAGAAAGCTCCCTTTATTATTACACCCCCTCTGTATCGTCTGGATCATGGTCAGCAAAACGTGATGCGTATTGTGCGTGCTGGTAGTTTGCCGGAAGATAAAGAATCAATGTTTTGGTTAAGTATTAAATCTATTCCTTCAGCACCAAAGAAAGAAAATACGCTTCAGGTGGCGGTGAAAACGCGGATTAAATTAATCTACCGCCCTGAAGCTTTGAAAAAGACTGTGCCTGAAAACCTGGCGGGTCAATTGACCTGGCAGAAAGTAGGTAACCAGGTTCAAGTTAATAATCCGACAAACTACTATATGAATTTTAACCAAATTACAGTCAATGGCAAAGCGTTGGCAGATGTGACCTATGTTGCCCCTGGCAGTACTGCACGTTTTGATTTGCCTACAGGAGTTTCATCAGGTGCGCTGACCTTTAAAATTATTAGTGACTATGGCGGCATTGGCGAAATTCATAACGCATCAATTTAATACAGTATTAATACTCCCCAGTACGTACAGGGAGGTACGGTTGTTGATTATAGACCTATATCAATAGGCAGGAAGTTAATAATGATAGCAAATAATCGTCTCCAGTTTCGACCGGCCTTTCTCGCCTGTGGGATTGCGCTGGCATGTTCAGGAATGAGTGAATCGGCACAGTCGCGGGATTATTTTAATCCCGCATTACTGGAGGTAGATAACCCTTCCTCACAGGGCGTTGATCTCGCCGCTTTTGAAAATGGTGAGCAGGCAGAAGGGGTATATCGGGTTGATGTCATTATTAATAATGAAATGGTCGACACTCGGGACATTACCTTTAGTTTATTGAAAGAAGGTAATGACGAAGCAAAGCTTCAGCCTTGTTTATCTGCCGGGATGTTGCAAAGTTATGGCGTAAAAATAGAGCTTTTTCCTGCAATAAAAACAGACGATAAATGTGTCAATCTTGCGGTTATTCCGCAGGCCTCATCTGAGTTTCTATTTTCGACACAAAAATTATTGCTCAGCATTCCCCAGGCTGCGCTTTCACAACAAGCGCGCGGCTATGTCTCTCCAGAATCATGGGATGAAGGGATTAGTGCACTGTTATTAAATTACAGCGCAAGTGGCAGTAATACCCATGCGCGGATAAATAACGGTGAAAGCGACAATAGTCAGTATGTCAATTTACGGCCTGGCGCAAACCTCGGCCCGTGGCGTCTACGTAATTATTCAACGTGGACGCGAGACGGCAATGGCCAGAGTAAGTGGAACTCTGTTTATACCTACCTGCAACGTAATGTTATTTCGCTGAAAAGCCAGATGACATTAGGTGACAGTTCATCACCATCGGATGTGTTTGACAGTATACCTTTTCGCGGTGCTCAGTTGGCATCAGACGAGGACATGGTGCCAGACAGTATGAAAGGATATGCACCTGTAGTGCGTGGCATTGCGCGAACTAATGCGCAAGTGACCATCCGCCAAAATGGCTATGTCATTTATGAAAATTATGTCGCTCCAGGTGCATTTGAAATTACCGATATGTTTCCAACCGGCGGATCTGGCGATCTGTATGTCACCATCAAAGAGGCCGATGGCAGCGAACAATATTTAATAATTCCATTTGCATCACTGCCCGTTTTGCAGCGTGAAGGGAGCATGAAATACAGCCTGACAGCCGGGCAATATCGCTCGTATAGCAGCAGTGTTGAAAATACACCGCTGGCGCAGGGTACGGCAATTTACGGTCTTCCACATGGTTTTACTATTTATGGTGGTTTACAGGAATCAAGCAAATATCAGTCACTGGCTCTGGGTCTGGGTAAAAATCTCGGCGAAATTGGAGCAATCTCTGTCGATGTGACTCAGGGGTGGTCAAGACCGAAAGATGGCGAGAAGAGCAGTGGTGAATCATGGCGGATTCGTTACAGCAAAAACTTCGCAGAAACAGGGACCAACTTCGCTATAGCCGGGTATCGCTACTCAACTTCAGGCTATTACAGCATGCAGGAAATACTGGACTCGTACAGCGATCAGACGGTTAATCCGGAGCGTCGTCGTAATCGCGCCGAAACCACGTTAAGCCAGTCACTAGGGCAAGATTTTGGCGCACTGACGCTAACGGCTATTCGTGAAGATTACTGGAGCATTAACAAGACCATGGAATCCTATGGTGCGAGCTATAACAACTCGTTGAATGGGATCAGCTACGGGCTTGGTTACACCTACAGTAAAAACTCAACGGCGAATGGCAGCAGCGGTGGTCGAATTTATGATAAAGATCAACAATTCTCACTGTCGATTAACGTGCCGCTGGATCGCTTCCTGAGTAATACCTGGGCGAACTACAACATGAGCACCAGTAAACAGGGTAATACGACTCACTCTGTCGGTTTAAGTGGTAACGCACTGGAAGGAAATGCGCTTGGCTGGAGCGTGCAACAAGGTTATGGCACTAGTGGCGCAGGTGCGACAGGCAATATGAATGCCGATTATCGCGGAACTTATGCTGAAGTTATGGCCGGTTACGGTTATGACAAAAGAAGCGAGCGCATGAACTATGGGATTTCCGGCGGTGTATTAGCTCATGCCGATGGCATCACGTTGGCACAACCTTTTGGTGAAACTCTGGTGTTGGTTAAAGCACCTGGTGCAAAAGGGGTGGGTATCGCAAACCAAACGGGAGTGAAAACTGATTTCCGGGGTTACACTGTGGTCAGCAATCTGTCGCCGTTCCGAAAAAACGATATTACCTTGGATCCAGAACAAACACCTGAAGATGTAGAAATTGAACTGACCAGTAAAACGGTTGTGCCGACTCGAGGTGCGATTGTTCGCGCAGAATATATTGCCAGTGTTGGCGCTCGCGTATTACTTTCAGTGACACGGAGTAACGGGGAATATGTACCGTTTGGGGCTATTGCAACACCAGTGAATACTCGGGTTAAAGAGCAAGGTTTTATTGTTGGCGATAGTGGACAAGTCTATCTGACCGGATTATCTGAGCGTATCGATATGCTAATTAAATGGGGGGGAGACCCTACGGATTCATGTCGAGTGAAATCTGATTTGCCAACAGTTAAAAAAGACGAGTCTGTAATGCAGATTGCAGCAAAATGTCTGTAAGGAATGATTATGAATTTGCTAATTAAAGCATTATTGCTGTTGCCATTATTATTCGGCGGAGCGAATGTCTTCGCGGGGTGTGATTTTGGTGGAACTTCACTCGTAACGTTAACGGTTAATCCAGGTAATATAATTGTTCAGCGTGATACTCCCGTAGGCACAAATATCGCAACCGTAGTGAGCGCCGGAACGAATGCGGGTTTCGGTTGTACCACCACGTGGAGCTATAAATGGTTTCCGATGATATTCAATGTGCAGTCTTCCGTTACAGGCACAGAACCAATCTGGCTAACAAATATTCCAGGTGTGGGTATTTCATTTGGCCAACAAACTCCTGTAGCAATGGGGGCCAACCGATATGGATACTGGCCGAATGGTCGTACGTTATATTTCTATAAAGTCGGCCCAACAGGAAGTGGCGTATTTACGACAGGCTTGGTTCAACAGGGTAGGGTCGTCAGTCCAACCACAATGATAGGTATGAATGTTCAATTAACCGGCGGTAGCGTGACCACTGTCGCTTGTTCTATTAATACGCCAGATCTTTCATTCCCGATTGGAGATGTAAATGTGAATACATTTGGTTCGACGGTAGGCTTTATTAACCCTAAAACAAATACACAAAACCTGGGGTTAAACTGTGATGTTAATGCGAATGTTAATGTCACAATGAGCGGAACACAAAATCCGGATACCACGAATACCAGTGTATTGAAATTATCAAATCAGGGAAGTGCAGGTGTGGCAAGTGGTATTGGCGTGCAATTGGTATATGGCTCAACACCCTTAACGCTTAATTCAACAATATTTTTGAAAACAGCGACATCCACAGCAACTTCATTACCGTTGATAGCACGTTATTATCAAACCAAATCCACGGTAACTACGGGGGACGCAAGTTCGTCCGCAACATTAACGCTGACCTATCAGTAGTAAATTAACAACAGAATGTCATGTCCAAGATATGACATCAAAAATATAAAGGAATAAAGTTATGAATAGCACCAAGAAAATCATTTCCGCAGCCATTTTCGCCACATTGTTTACAGGATATGCCAATGCGGCGGCTGATAATGTCAATATTCTTATTACTGGTAGAGTGATCGCTTCACCTTGTACGACTGTTAACGGGGGGCAAAACCCTTTAACTGTGTCACTTGGTGATGATATTGGCGCGAGTTCACTTCAGTCTGCTGGCAGTAATTCTCAATGGGTCGAATTTGATCTGGCATTAACAGGTTGCCCGAGTGGTACCAATAACGTTAAAGCCACTTTTACTGGCAGTCCTGATACTGTTGACGGTACTCGCTGGTTAAACACGGCAGCGAGCAAAGCACTGAATACTTCCGTAGAACTTAAAGATAAAGCAACAAGTGTGACAATCAGTAATGGCAGTATGTTAACCGCGCCGGTTGCATCTAATAAAGCGACCTTTAGATTAAAAACGGCAGCTTATAGTGCGCAGGGAAATGCGCAGCCAGGTGATATTAGTACGGTCATTTTGGCCTCATTTGTTTATCAATAATTCTTATTGTTAATAACGTGCCCGTCAGGAGGCCTTGTGCAGCGATATTGTTATCTAATTATTCTGTCATTTTTAATGATAATCGGACAGGCAAATGCTGAAGATATCAGTATCCACGGGCGCGTTGTTGACAAGCCCTGCACTGTAGATATTGATACGGAGTATAAGCAAATAGATTTGGGGAAAGTCATCGCACATAATATCCGGGAAGCAGGAACGGGCGGAGGCTGGACTAACTTTGATTTATTGTTGGAAGATTGCTCTGCGTCAACACCTTTTGTTACTGCCTATTTTGTTGGTGAGCCTGATGTTAATGACAATAATGCATTTAAAAATTATGGTAGTGGTGCAAACGTTGCCCTACAAATAACCAATGCTGATCACTCAGTAGTTTACGGTAACGGAAGCATAAAAGTTGTTTCCATAAATATGTCTACACGCAAAGCGACGTTTCCATTATCTGCGCGAATTATTAGCCCGTTGGGTAATGCAAAGGGTGGTACGTTTAATTCAATTGTGAATGTTGATTTCATCTATCAATAATTATTGTGGTTTACAGTGCTTTTAAATTCTTCGAAGGTGTACTATGTTGAATATTGCTGTTGATGATTCAGATGCGCTTTATAGAACAGGGATGGAGCTACTTCTGAAGGAGTTATTTCTAAGTGAGCAAAACAAATCGGTGAAATTCAGTCTGCTGACGAAGACAAATGCCATTCAGGCTGATGTTATCGTGAAAAGTTTCGTTCCCGGCGCGGAGTATGTTTGCCAACCAATTTTAAAATTCCGAAGTAAACCAGGCTTGATCATTGGTATCGTTGATGGTGATAAAAAACCTTACCATGATGTACTGCCATTATGCGTTAAAGATATTATTTTCATTCACCGTTCAGAACCATTATCTACCGCTCGTTATAATGTGATTAATGGATGGAATGAAAGTTTGCAGAAACCTTCAAAGGTTAATTGCAAAAAATGCCTTCAGTGTAAGTATCGGACATTAACGCCTCAACAGTCAATTATCGCTAAATACTTTCTACGTGGGAATGACATTGTTGATATTGCGAAGTTATTACAGATTAATGTGAAAACAGTGAGCGCCCATAAACGTTTGATGATGAGTAAGTTTAATTTAAATTCAGATTGTGAGTTGTTACGATTCCTCAAAAATTTGAAAATGCATAACCCTCCTGTCCATTTATTTATCGACAAACTAGGTTTATAAAAAATGCGCCCAATGGCGCATTTTTTATATCAGCATTAACGAGGGATAGGGCGAGGTTTGCCCTCTGTATCGACAGCGACATAGATAAATACGGCTTCGGTGGCTTTATAACGCTGGCCAATCGGCTCGGATGAAACCTTTTTCACCCAGACTTCGATGTTCACCGTAATAGAGCTGTTTCCGCGTTTTATACAATTGGCGTAACAGCACACCACATCCCCAACGGCGACAGGCTTGAGAAAAGTCATCCCGTCGACCCGAACCGTGACTACACGACCCTGGGCAATTTCTTTAGCCATAATCGCGCCGCCCATGTCCATCTGCGCCATTAGCCAGCCACCGAAAATATCACCATTTGCGTTGGTGTCTGCGGGCATTGCCAGGGTGCGTAAAACCAGTTCTCCGGCAGGAGCGTCTTGCTGGGTCATGTGTATTCCTGAAAATGTTGATGAAATTCATCATCGTGTTGCGGGTTTCTGACGTAAGTTTAATACGCTTTACTCGTTTCAGTCACCAGGTAGCATTAATGTCTTAAAGGGTTTAGCGCGAGGCTGGCAAAATCACGCTCACTTTGAATCGACACTGTAACCAATATGAAGAAATACTTACTTATCTTTGTCAGTCTGCTTGCGTTATCCAGCCAGTCCAGTTTTGCCGGGACAAAAACGCTGGTGGAATATGGTGTGGTGCAACAATCGCAAATTACCACGAGCCAAACCCGTTCCCATCCTCTGCGCACCGTCGCCGCAGGGGCTGCAGGGGCCGCCATTGGCAACCAATTTGGTGGTGGTTCAGGGAAAACCATCATGACGGCGACGGGTGCCGTTGCAGGCGCTCAGGTTTCACGTAACCGTCAGAGCCAGCAGCAAAACGCCCAGCAGGTGGATTTGACGATCAAAACCGATGCGGGGCAGATTATCCAGGTTACGCAGAGTTACGATGGACGCATCACGTTTAATAAGGGAGATAAAGTGCGCATTCTCACCTCTGGCAACAACACCAGCGTGGATAAATCCTCGTAATATAATGTTCGAACATAAAAAAACCCGCCGGAGCGGGTTTTTGCATTTCTGAAGGGGGACTACTTCTCTTCTTGCGGCATGTGCTTATAGATGTAGACGCCGCTCAGCAGGGTGAAGACCAGTGTCGCAGCGGTCAGACCGAACACTTTAAAGTTCACCCAAACGCTCTGTGGAAGCCAGAACGCCACGTAAATATTCAGCGCGCCACAGGCAATGAAGAACAGCGCCCAGGCAATGTTCAGACGGGACCACACCGTTTGCGGGAGTGAAATCTCCTTCCCAAGCATGCGTTGAATCAATGGTTTGTTCATCACCCACTGGCTAATCAGCAAGGCAGCGGCGAACAGGCCATAAATCACGGTGACTTTCCATTTGATAAATTCATCGTTATGGAAGAACAACGTCAGGCCGCCAAATACGGCAACCATCAGGAAAGTGATTAGCGCCATTTTTTCCAGTTTGCGGAATTTGTACCAGCTGTAGACCAGCGCAAAACCAGTGGCGACGATAAGCGCCCCAGACGCCACATAGATGTCGTACATTTTATAAAATGCGAAGAAAACAATCAGCGGCAGGAAGTCGAGAAACTGCTTCATAATCTGTTCCGTAAAATGACTCCTGAGCGTTTATTTGCCGCTCAGGAGCAGGTGAATGTTATTGGCGAACCAGCATATACAAGCGGAATAAATAGATGAGCAACACCGCAGAAATAAGGTTGCTTATCGTGTTTGCAATCACCCCGCCAACCGCGGGTGAGAGCGCCGCAAATGAAGATGCGAGCATCAAAAGGGCCGTTTTCGCCAGTAACCAGCTAATAACCGCCGGGGCGACAAGGCGCATATTTCCCCAGGCCAGGCGCATACTGCTGCGCAGTGACTGGAAAATCCCGATTTTATCCTGAACAACCATCACCGGTGCAAAAGAGAGCAGAATCGCAAATATCACACCCGGCACCACTACCAACATGATTCCGATTTGCACGACAAAAGTGGTCAGGAACATCAGAACAAAGATTTTAGGCAACACGGGAGCCGATGTGCCAATGGCACGAAGGGCGCTTACGCGTTGCCCGGCGCTCACCATCTGGATGAGAACCAAAATGCTACCCGCGAGAATAGCGTTACCAATCAAGCCTGCAAACGTTGATGCCGCAGAGGCTTTAAGTAGCATCTGCTGCTGTTCAGGTGTCATGTTTTGCACAAGGTCAAATAGCCCAACGCTATTCGATAAATTATCCCCTTCACTAAGGATAGACATTTGCTCATCGCTAGGTGAAAAAGCGTGACCGATAACAACCGAAATAAAGGCACAAAGCAAGGCAATCAGTAAAACAGTAACGAACTGATTGCGTACAAAATTCCCCGTGTCACGGTACACAGAACCCGCCGTGATAGACATGCACTCTCCTTGATGTTGCTCGGTTAAAAATCAGCGGGAATTGTACACCGGATGACGGACGCTGGCACCGACAAGATGCATGGTGAAAGTAAGTTACTGTCAATATGACAAATTGATCTGCGACAAAAAAGCTGTTTTACCTATAAGTTGACATAAGGGCCCAGGATAGCTGACATGACATTGCGGAAAAGGTCTGTCTCGTTACTGAATGAGTCATTAAGCAACGTATGCCGGGGGATCCGTTCTGACCCAGGCCCAAAATCGGTTCTGCACATGAACAGGTTTTGCATATTTCGTCAGGTCATGCCGATGGCGACTATTTTGTTTTCAACATTAATTAATCAATCAACGCTTTGCCTTGTCGGTGCTTTTTAAATAGTAAGGATAAACTGTCGAATATGTTTCCAGTAAGGCATCATCACCGCGAGAAACTGCTCTTTAACGGGTTGAACAGAATATTACGGCTTCGGTAACCGGTGAAGCCGGAACACTGGCGATGTATTTAGCGAAAAAGAAAGTGAATCCGTCAGTTGCTTATATATTTGAAATTTATGCTGATAGTGATGCTTACGATCAGCACCTGAATTCAGCGAGCTATAAAGCGTTTTTGCGCAAATCACCTGATATTCTGGAGGCGAGTTATAAGCGTAGAATTGCTACGGTGCCGCAATTTCTTGCAGATAAAAAGATTGTGCAAAGCGATAACACGAGAAATAAACTCGTCATCGTTGATGTGAAACTTTAGTCTGGGCAGGCTTTTCGCGATGTCATTCTACCCGAAATGGCAACGTCCATTAAGCTGGAGGAGGGGGAGCTGGCCATGTGCGCCGCTATCGATAAAGCGAACCCAAACCGCTGGTATTTCTATGAGATCTACGCCAGCGAAGAGGTATATCAGGCCCATCGTATGACATCCCATTTTAAAGAATACATTGAGCTGACGGCAGAAATGACGACTTATAAAGAAGCCATTACTATTGAGCCAGGCTTGTTTATGAATAAGGACTATCTGAGGTATGAAATTAAGTGAATGATTTCCTGCTCGGCGAGTGGAGCTGAACTAAACT